>JBHYDY010000029.1:0-79158 GCA_051860465.1 Mesorhizobium sp. | reverse complement strand
CAGTTCATGCCCTTGCCTCCGTTTCGTTCGGACGCAGTATGGGAGCGGTGCGCGGGGGCGTGGATAAATTTTTTTCGCGGTGAGGGCCGGATGGGCGCGAACCGCTCGTCGTCGTCATCCTCGGCCGACCGGAGCGCAGCGAAGGGAGAGCCGGGGATCCATGCCTCGGCCGATGTCGAGAGGTGGGACGGTGCGGGACGATGCGGGCGCGCTTCCTGCGCCGTCCGGCGCGGCCGCACTGGCGAGGCATGGATCCCGGATACGACGTTCTTCGCTTCGCTCGAACCTCGTTCCGGGATTGACGAAGGCGGGTGTGACGAAGGCGGGTGTGACGGAGGCGGCACCGATGGCGCGCACCGCAGCGCCCGGACGGGGCGCTTCGTGACCGAGCGATATGCGAGGTCGCATCCGAAGGCGACGATCAGGGATGGCTGAGGCGCGGCCTTATCCGGGCGTCGACCCCCTCACCAGCCCGCCATCTGCCCCGGCTTGTGGCGGCGGCCGCGGACGGCGAGGTTCATGGCGGCGAAGTCGAAGCTGGCGGTGTCCTCGGGGACGGGCAGGGAGATGTTGTCGAGGCTTTCGGCGATGTGGCGGGCCAGCGCCTCGACGATCTCGGGCTGGCTGGAATGGCCGCGCAGGATGCCGATGCGCCCGTCGGGCAGGGGCGGGAAGCCTTCGCTTTCGGTCAGCACCCGCATGCCCGGGCGCAACGCGCATTCGGGCAGCACGGCCACTGCGAGGCCCGCCAGCACCGAGGCGATGATGACGGTGGCCGACCAGGAGGTGAACAGGATGCGATGCTCGCGCTCGACGCGGTCGAGCGCGTCGAGCGTCGCCTGGCGCCAAAGGCAGGTTGGGCGGCCGACGGCGAGCGGCAGGACCGGCTCCTCGTGGACCATGTGGTTGGCCGAGGCGACCCACAGCAGCGGCTCGCGGCGCACGACCTCGGAGGGCGACTTCTCGTCGTCATGGGAAACGATGGCGATGTCGAGCTGGCCGCGGCGGATCAGTTCGACGAGGTTGACCGTCGGTTCGCAGATGACGGAGAGCTCGACGCGCGGGTTGGAGCGGGAAAAGCGCGCCATGATCTCGGGCAGGAAGCGGTCGGCATAGTCGTCGGGCGTGCCGATGCGGATCGAGCCCTCGAGGCGGTTGTCGTCGAGGGCGGCCAGCGCCTCGCGGTTCAGCCGCATCATCCGCCTGGCATAGGCGAGGAGGCGCTCGCCGTCCTCGGTCAGCCGGTTGGTGCGGCCCTCCTTCTCGAACAGCGGCTTGCCGACGCGCTCCTCCAGACGGCGCATCTGCATGGAAACCGCCGACTGGGTGCGGAACACCTCGTCGGCGGCGCGGGTGAAGGAACCGGTGTCGGCGATGGCGATGAAGGTCTGGAGCTGGTCGAGGTCTAAGGGCGCGGCCATTCGGATGATCCATCAGCATGATTGATGTCAAAGATTAAAAACATTCGTTCGACTTATCAATCCGTCGCTGCGAAAAGGGCATCGTTCCGCCAACGGGCACGAGACACCCAGCAGCGCCGGAGAATCCGCTCCCGCGCGGAGGCCTCGTGCGTTCCGCGGCCAGCAAAGGAGAACGACCATGACCGCCCTCGACACCCGCACCACCCTCTCGCCCGCCACCGTGCGTCCGGCGCTCGGGCTGCGCGTGGCGAATGCCGCCGTGGCCGTGGCCAACCTGGCGGCCAGGATCTTCCGCGCCTGGCGAAACCGCCGCGAGGTCTATCGGCTGGGCGAGATGAGCGACGCGCAGCTGTCCGACATCGGCCTGACGCGCGGCGATCTCCACGTGGTTTGGCAGTCGCCGATCAGCGTCGACCCGACCGAACAGCTCGGCCGGATCTCGCAGGCCCGCATCCGCGCCTACGAGGCGCTGGCGATGCGCAACGGCTGAGGCGCCGATCCCGAATTCGCCGCGCGCCGAACCGGCGCCGGCATCCCGACCGCAGGCTTCTGACTCCCGCCGGTCCCCCCGGCCCCGCCTGCCAACCTGCCCGGCCGCTTCCCTCCCAAGGGGTGGCCGGGCTTTTTCGTGTTCGGCGGCGGGAAACCGGGCCGTCCTCAGGCGTAGGATTCGTAGGCCTGGATGATGGTGGCGAGCTGCTGCGAGCTCATGACGGCGGTCTGGCTGGAGGTCAGCGCCTGGAGCTGGGTCGGGCTCAGGCCAAGGATCTGCGCCGACGACAGGCCGGGAATGGCCGAGGCGCCGATGGCGGCGATGTCTTCGGTGGAGAACTGGGCGAGGTCGCCGGCCTCCAGTGCCCCGATCTGCTCGGCGGTCATGGCCGCGACCTGGGCGGGCGTGAAGGCCTCGACCTGCTCGGCCGACAGCGCCACGAGCTGGGCGGTTGTGAAGCCCGAGATCGCGTCGACGTCGATGGCGGCGACCTGGGCCGGCGTCAGCGCGCCGATCCGGTCGGTGCCGAGCGAGGCGACCTGCAGCGCGCTGAGCGCGCCGACCTGCGTGGCACCGAGCGAGCCGAGCTGGTCGGCGCTCATGGCGCGCAACTGATAATAGGTGAGCTTCTCGATCTGCGCGGGCCGCAGGGCGGCCGTCTGTTCGAGCGACAGGGCGCCGATCGTGTCGGACGCGAGTCCCTGGAGCGCGTTGGCGTCGATGGCGGCAATGTCATCGGCCGAGAAGGCGGCGATCTTGTCGGCGCCCAATGCGGCCAGCTGGGTGGACTTCAGCGACGCGATCTGCGTCGTCGTCAGCGTGTCGATCTGTTCGGCCGACAGCGCGCCGATCTGCGTGGCGCTCAGGCTCGAGACGACGCTCGTGGTCAGCGCCGACACCTGCGCGGGCAGGAAGGCGGCCATCTTGTCGGCGCCGAGCGCGAGGAACTGCGTGCCGGTCAGCGCGCCGACCTGCGCGGTGGTCATCGCGCCGATCTGCTCGGCCGTCATGGCCGCGACCTGTGCGGGCTTCAGGGCCGCGACCTGCGCCGTCGTCAGGGCGGAAATGGTCGTCGGGGCGAGCCCGGCGAAGGTTGTGGCGGGCAGGCCAGACAGGCCCGACGGGCTGAGCGCGGCGATGGTCTCGGGGTTGAGGCCGTCGAGAACGGCGCCGGACAGGGCCGCGACCTGGGTGGCGGTGAACGCGCCAAGCTGGGCCGTGGTCAGCGCGCCGACCTGGGTTGCCGAGAGGGCCGCGACGGCGTCGGCCGACAGGCCGGCGATGCCCTTCGTCGACAGCGCGGCCAGCCGGTCAGGGGCGAGCGCGGCGATGGTCTCGGTTCGCAGGGCGGCGACCTGGACGGAACCGAGCGCGCCGATCTGGGCGGTGGAGAGCGCGTCGAACTGGGCGGTCGTGAAGGCGGCCACCTGCGCCGGCCGCAAGGCGGCGATCTGGGCCGTGGTCAGCGCCGCGACCTGCTCGGTGGCCAGGGCGGCGACGCTCTCCGTGGACAGGCCGGTGATCGCGGCGGTGGAGATCGCGGCGATGTCGGCGGACGAGAAGGTCTGGAGCGCCGCCGCGCCGAGCGCGCCGACCTGCGTTGCCGTCAGGGCGGCGATCTGGGTGGCGGAGAAGGTGTCGACCTGGCCGGCCGTCAGCGCCGAGATCTGGTCCGCGGTCAGGCCGGCGATCGTCTTTGGCGCCAGCGCGCCGATCTGCTCGTTGGAGAGCCCGGCCAGCGTCTCGGCGTCGAGCGCGGCGACCTGGGCGGTCGTCAGCGAGGCAATCTGCGTGGTGGAAAGCAACGCGAACTGCGCCGGGGTCAGCGCCGCGATCTGGTCGGGCTTCAGCGCGGCGATCTGGGGCCTGGTCAAGGCGGCGACCTGATCGGCGGACAGGCCGGCGATCGCCTCCGATGTCAGGCCGGTGATCGCGGTGGCGCGGATCGCGGCGATCTCGGCGGCCGAGAAGGTGGCGAGCTCGGCGGCACCGAAGGCCGCGACCTGGGCCCCCGCGAGACCCGCGACCTGCGCCGAGGTCAGGGCCTCGGCCTGGTCGGTCGACAAGGCGGCGATCTGGCTCGTCGTCAGGCCGGCCACCGCCTTGGCCGACAGCGCGGCGATCTGGCTGGTCGAGAGCGCCGCGACGGCGTCCGTTGCCATCGCCGCGACCTGGGGGGCGGTCAGCGCGCGGACCTGCGTGACGGTCAGCGCCTCGAGCTGCGAGGGCGCCATCGCCGCCACCTGCGCGGGCTTCAGCGCGGCGATCTGCGATGCCGTGAGCGCGGCGACCTGGGCGTCTGTCAGCGCCGCCATCGTTTCGGACGAGAGGCCGGATATCGCGGTCGGCTTGATGGCGGCGATCTTCAGCGCGCTGAAGCTTTCGGCGATGGATCCGCCAAGAGCCCCCACCTGGGACGCGGTCAGCGCGCCGACCTGCGCGGTCGACAGCGCCTCGATCTGGGCGGCGCCGAGCGCCCCGATCTGGGCGCCGGTCAATCCCGGGATGGCTCTCGCGCCGAGCGCGCCGAACTGTTCGATGGAGAGACCGGCGACGGCGTCGGGCGTCAACGCGGCGACGTGGGTCGCGGTCATGGCCCTGACCTGGGTCGTCGTGAGGGCCGCGATCTGAATGGCGTCGAGCGCGCCGATCTGGCCCGCGCGCAAGGCCGCGAACTGCCGCGTCGTGAAGGCGGCGACCTGGCCGACATCGAGCGCTGCCATCGCGGCGCTGGTCAACCCCGCGAGCGCGGTGACGTTGATCGCCGCGATTTCGTTGGTCGAGAAGGTCTGGATCGCCGCCACGTCGAGCGCGCCGATCTGGCGCGAGTTGAGCGCCGCGATCTGCGTGGCCGTCAGCGCGTCGGCCTGCTCGATGCCCAGCGCGCCGATCTGCGCCGTCGTGAGACCGGGAATGGCGCGCGCCGAAAGCGCGGCGACCTGGCTGGTCGAGAGCGCGGAGATGATGTCGGTGGAGAGGGTTGCCACCTGGCGGGAGGTCAGCGCGGCGACCTGAGCGGTCGTCAGCGCACCGACCTGGGTGGTGCTCAGCGCCGCGACCTGGGTCGGTTTCAGCGCCGCGACCTGGGCCGGCAGGAGCCCGGCGATCTGTTCGGTGGTCAAGGCGGCGATGGCATCGGATGACAGGCCGCCGATGGCGGTGGTGCGGATCGCCGCGATGTGGGCGGTGGAGAAGGTGGCCAGCGCTTCGGCCGGGAAGGCGGCGATCTGCGTCGAGTTCAGCGCCCCGATCTGCGCGGGCGTCAGCGATTGCGCCTGCCCGGTGGAGAAGGCGCCGATCTGCGTGGCGGTCAGCCCGGCGACGGCGCGCGCGGACAGGGCCGCCACCTGCCCGGTGGAGAGCGCAGCGACGGCGTCGGTGCTCAAGGCCTTCACATGCGAGGAGTTCAGCGCGCCGATCTGCGCGGTCGACAGGAGCGCGATCTGGTCGGTGGTGAAGGCCGCCACCTGCGCCGGCCGCATCGCCGCAACCTGCGAGGGCGTCAGCGCGGCGAGCTGGTCGGGGGACAGGGCGGCGATGCCGGCCGCCGTCAGGCCCGACATCGCGGACGTGCGGATAGCGGCGATATCGCCGGTGGAGAAGGTCTGCAACGCGGCCGGGTCGAGCGCGGCAAACTGGCGCGCGCTCATGCTGGCGACCTGCGAGGAGGTCAGTGCCTCGGCCTGGACGGTGTTGAGGCCGGCGATCTGCGTGGAGGTGAGGGCGGCGACCTGCGACCCGCCGAGACCAGCGATCTTGTCGGCGCCCAGCACCGCGAGCTGGTCCAGGCTGAACCCGACGATGGCGCGCGGCGCGATGGCGCCGACCTGGGTGGTCGAGAGCGCCGCCACGCTGTCCGGCTGGAGCGCGCCCACCTGACCCGATGACAGCGCCTGGATCTGCGCGGGGGAGAGCTGTGCGACGTCCTCGTCCGTCCATGATGCGATGGTGGAGGTGGGCAGCGCCCTGATCTGGATGACCGACAGCGATGAAATGGTCATGAAGGAAGCCCCCGCAGCCTTTCGTCCCCGGCCCGCCGGACCGAGGGACGGCGACGCCTTGCGCGCGCGGACGAGAGGCCCAGCCGCGCAAGCCGACGACGCGGCCAGACTAGGCGGCGAGGCTTGCCCGAGCCTGTGCTCGCGCGGTGGAAGGTGCTTCGAGACTCAGGCCGGGCCGCGCAGGTGAAAAACCTTGGAAACGATCAGCCACCGACCGTCGTGATGGAGCAGCGTCAGGAAGTCGTCGTAGCGCAGACCGAGCCAGTCGTCCTCGACATGAACGAAGGCCATGTCGCCTACGATTTTCATCTCGTGGATGCGCCAGTGTGGGTCGGCGACGGGCTCGGTCACCGCCGCGTGGACGGCCGCGGCGAAGGCCGCCCGGTCGTCCCATTCGAGCTTGCCGTCGAAATGGCCGATCGAGCAGGTGCGGTCGTGCCAGGCCAGGGCCAACCGGGTCCCGTCACCCTCGCACATCGCCTCGATATAGGTGCGGACCGTGTCGACGATCGCGCGTTCGTTGTTGCTTGCCTCTTCCATCATTCAGCCCTTGCGATGATGGCGCGGCCCCGATACCCGCCGCCGGACGTCATGTGATGCTTCAGCCTCAGCCCTGCCGGCCCATGCCCTTCAGGAATTCGCCGACGATGGTCTCCATGTTCTTCTGGACCTCGTCGCGCTGCTTGGCCCCGGTCTCGAACATCTCGCCGAAGAGATCGTCCCAGGGCGTGCGCGGCCGGCCTGACGGGTTGGCCGGCTCCGGCTCGGGCTCCGTCTTCGGCTGCCAGGCGCTCATCATGTCCTGGACCGCCTTGCCGAACGGGTTTTGCGCGAAGGGATCGAACGGGTTCCTGGCGGCCGGCTCCGGGGCCTTTTCGCGGTGTGCCGATCCTGCGCCGCCGAACATGTCCTGCATCATCTTGCCGAAGGGATTTGCCATCGGGTCGGGCTGGCGCGGCCGCGGCTGGCCGCCGGTCAGCGCGCCGGCCTGGCGCATCATCTCGGCGAGGATCGCGCCCATGGGATTGGTGGCCCCGCCGAGCCCCGCATTGCCGAAATTGGGCTGCACGCCTGGCCCCAGCTGGCCGGACGCCTGCTTGAACAGCCCACCCATGATCATGGCGGCGATGGCCGGCAGCATCTGCTTGATGATTTCCTGGCCGATGCCGGTGGCGGTGGCGGCCTGCGCGGCGACCGCGCGCGACAATTCCTTCGAACCGAAGATCTGGCCCAGCACGTCATTGCCGGCCGCCTGGCCGCCCGGCGTGAAGGCGCTCATCGGATTGTCGAAGTAATGTGCGTGATTGCCGGCAGCCAGCGTCTGCAGGAAGGCGCTGACGCCGTAGGGATCGGCGACGTTGTTCTTGAGACCGGTCGAAAACGCCGGGAGCAGCGTTTCCACGACCTGCTGCGTCTGCTGCCGCGTCAGGCTGAACTGGCGCTGCAGCGCCTCCATGGCGATGCCGTTCTGCGCGGCCAGCATGTCGGAGAGGGGCAGCATGACGGGTCTCCTTGGACGGATTCGAGGCGAACCGTAGCATTGACGGGCAAAGGTGGCGAGATGGGGCGTGCCCGGCCGACCAGACGGAACGGGCCTTCAAGCCCTCAATACGCATACTCCAGGAACGCCGGCTCGATCGAGCCGCCCCAGCGGGTGTGGTAGGCGGTCAGCATCTCGTCGGCCGACGTGGTGCCGCGCGCCACGACCTCGTCGAGTGTGGACAGGAAGGTGGTCTCGTCGTAGCCGTCGGCGTTGCGGCGTCTGCGGTTCTTCAGGCCGAGGCGCGAGATGGAGAGCACCTCGCGGGCGACGTCGCGCAGCGTGCCCGAACCGAAAGCCATGCCGATGCCCTGGGCCGGAACGGCGTCGCGCATGGCCAGCACGTCCTCGTAGGTCCAGGAGCGCGTCAGCGCGTCGGCGGCGTCGAGCGCTTCCTCGTCGTAGAGCAGGCCGACCCAGAAGGCCGGCAGCGCGCAGATGCGCCGCCAGGGTCCGCCATCGGCGCCGCGCATCTCAAGGAAGCGCTTCAGGCGCACATCCGGGAACAGCGTCGACAGGTGGTTGGCCCAGTCGCCCATGGTCGGCATGCCGTCCGGCACCGAGTTCCGCAGCGCCCCACCCATGAACTGGCGGAAGGTGACGCGGGTGCAGTCGTGATAGCGGCCGTCGCGGATGACGAAGTACATCGGCACGTCGAGCGCCCACTCGATGTAGTCGATGAAGCCGAAGTTGTCCGAAAAGCAGAACGGCAGCAGGCCCGAACGCTGGTTGTCGGTGTCGCGCCAGATCTCGCCGCGCCAGGACTTCAGGCCGTTCGGCCGTCCCTCGGTGAAGGGCGAATTGGCGAAGAGCGCGGTCGACAGCGGCTGGAGGCGCAGCGACACCTGCATCTTGCGGCGCATGTCGGCTTCCGACGCGAAGTCGAGGTTCACCTGGATGGTGCAGGTGCGGTACATCATGTCGAGGCCCTGGCTGCCGACCTTGGGCATGTAGTTGGTCATGATGTCGTAGCGCGACTTGGGCATGCGCGGGGTCTGCGCGAGCGTCCATTTGGGGCTGCCGCCGAGGCCGAGGAAGCGGATGCCGAGCGGCTCGGCGATCTCGCGCAACTGGGCGAGATGGGCGTTGCCCTCGCGGCAGGTCTGGTGGATCGTCTCCACCGGCGCGCCGGACAGCTCGAACTGGCCGCCCGGTTCGAGCGAGATCGCGCCCTGGCCGGTCGGCTCGACGAGGCCGATGATCCGGCCGGCATCGAGGATCGGCTCCCAGCCGAGCGTCTTCTGCATGCCGTCGAGCAGCGCCTTGATGCCGCGCTCGCCCTCGTAGGGCACGGGCGCGTTACCGTCGACGTAGAAGGGGAACTTCTCGTGCTCGGTGCCGATTCGCCACTGGTCCTCCGGCTTGTTGCCGGCGGCCATGTAGGCGACCAGCTCGTCGAGCTCCTCGATCGGGCTGGAATCGGTCGTGTCGCGCGCCATCGGCGTGTCCTCTCGAGGCTTCTTGCGGCCGATCCGGCGTCGGCGCGCGAGTGATGGCCGAAACAAGGCTGGCCGATCAAGCCAAAAATGCTGACCAGTGGATCAAGGCCGGTTGATCGACCGCGTGATCGCAATCGGGTGCGGCCGCGTCAGGCCGCCCATCGGCCGACGTCGCCGCTCTCGCCGATCAGCGCGAGACCATGCGCGATCGACAGCAGTTCGCCGCCGCTCTCGATGCGGCCGGCGTCGAAGCGGCGGGCGAAGATGTCGCGAACGGCCGGCACAAAGGAGGTGCCGCCGGTCAGGAAAACCTTGTCGACGCCGTCGGCTGTGGTGTTCGTCGCCTCCAGCACCTCGTCCAGCGCGGCCTCGATGCGCGCAAGGTCGTCGGCGATCCAGGCCTCGAAATCCGCGCGCCTGACGGACTTGCGGCCGGCCTGGCCCAGTGGGGCGAAATGGAACTCGGCCTCCTCGTCCCGCGACAGCGCCAGCTTGGTGGCCGAGATCGCCTGGTAGAGCGGATAGCCTTCGTCATACTCGATCAGGTCGACGAAGAGCTGGAGCCTGTCGGGCTCGGTGGCATGGCGGACCAGCGACTTCAGGTCCTGGAACTCGCGCGTGGTCTTGAAGATCGACAGCTGGTTCCAGCGGCCGAAGCTGGCGAAATAGCTTGCGGGCAGGTCGAGCAGCTTGCCGAAGCTCTTGAACTGGCTGCCCTTGCCGATCTCGGGCGCGACCAGATTGTCGATCAGCCGGTAGTCGAAATGGTCGCCGGCGATGCCGACGCCGGAATGACCGATCGGGATGGCGCGCAGTTCGCCGGCGTGGCGTTCGAAGCGGATCAGGGAATAGTCGGTGGTGCCGCCGCCGAAATCGGCCACCAGCACGGTGGCGTCGCGGGTCAGCGACTGGGCGAACCAGTAGGCCGCGGCGACGGGTTCGTAGACATAGTGGATCTCGGGAAGGCCGAAACGCGAAAGCGCGGCCTGGTAGCGCTCGATCGCCAGCGCCTCGTCCGGATTGGCCCCGGCGAAGCGCACGGGGCGACCGACGACCAGCCGAGAGATTTCGTTCGGCCAGGCGTCGCCTGCATAGGCCTCGAGCCGGCGCAGGAAGGTCTCCATCAGGTCCTCGAACTGCTGGCGCCGGGCAAAGACCGTCGTCGCCTGGAAGGCGGCGCTGGCGGCGAAGGTCTTGATCGACTGCAGGAAGCGGCAGTCGCCAGGATGGTCGATGAACAGGCGGATCGCGGCCTGGCCGGCCTCCACCACGAGGTCCTGAGTCGAGCGGCCCTGCTTCATGTAGGCGAGCGCCGTGCGCATGGTGTCGGTGGTGCCGGCCGAGGACGTGAACGTGAGCGAATGCGTGGCGCCCGCGCTGTCGGCGAGAGCCAGGACCGAATTGGTCGTGCCGAAATCGAGCCCGAGCGCGCGTGCCATGGCTGCGTCCTTCCGTCGTCTGGTCTGTGTTGCTGGCCGGGACGCGCGGCGTTCCGAAGCGGGGAGGGCGCGAACACCCTTTGCATGAGGGCGCGCTGGTCGCACGGGGAGGGTGTGGATGGCAAGGGGGAAGGTGGGGTTCGTCCTGGCGTGACGGTGTCCTACCGCCAGTCGCCGATCGCTGCCTGGACAACGGCGAGTGCGGCCACCGCCGCGGTGTCGGCGCGCAGGATGCGGGGGCCGAGCGGGATCGGCGTGACGAAGGGCAGGCCGCGCAGCTGGCGGCGTTCCTCCTCGGAGAAGCCGCCCTCGGGGCCGACGAGCACGCCGAGCCGGCGTTCGCGCACGGTGGCGAGGATGTCCAGCGGGTTGTTGGTGGCCACGCCCTCGTCGCAGAAGATCAGCCGGCGGCCTTCCTCCCATTCCCACAGGAGCCGCTCGAGCTTGATCACCTCGTTGACGACGGGCACGGCGAGGATGCCGCACTGCTCGGCCGCCTCCAGCGCATTGGCCTGGAGGCGCTCGACGCCGACATTGGACATCTGCGTGTGCTGGGTGATGACGGGCTGGAGTGTGCCGGCGCCCATCTCGACCGCCTTCTGCACCATGTAGTCGAGCCGGCCCTGCTTCAGCGGGGCAAAGGCGTAGAGGAGGTCGGGCAGGCGCGGCTGGGCGCGCGTCTGGCCGAGGGGCACCAGCGTCGCCTTCTTCTTGGCCGTCGTCGCGATGCTTGCCAGCCACTCGCCGTCGCGGCCGTTGAAGACGAGGAGTTCCGAGCCCTCGCTCATCCTGAGCACGTTGAGCAGGTAATGCGCCTGGGCGGGGTCGACCTCGAACGGCGCTCCCTGTGCCAGGTCGGCGGGAACGAAAAGCCTTTGCATACGATAGTTTGCGCGCATGACGTGTTCCTGCGTCAGTCCCGTGGCGCGGTCAAGGCCATGTGGTTGAAGTCTCACCGACCGAGGCCGTTTCATGCCAGACGGGTGCGTAGCCGGCGGCGAGCGCCGCGATGGTTGCCGGCGGCGTGAGGAGGAGAAGGGGTTCGGCGTCCCGCGCGGCTCCGGATCGGTCCGGCGGGCCGTAGCCTTCGAAGCTCCAGGGCAGGAGACGGCCGCCCTTGACGGCGAAGGCGCGGTCGTCGTCGGCCAGCATCGCGCCGTCGGGCAGGACCGCGGGGTCGGCGACGGACGGGCGCGGCGCGTTCGGGGCGGAGGCGAGGCGCTGGGCATGCAGGATGGCGTCCATCGCGGGGGCCGAGACGCGGTCATGACCCCGGCCGGACGCGAAGGCGCTGGCGAAGGCCGTTGCGGCCTGGCGGCGACAGAAGAAGCAGGGGCGGTGGCCGGCGGAAAGCGCGGTGACCTCGTCGAGGAAGAAGAGTTCGGTCCAGCCGGCGCCACCGCCCGGCGCGTTGCGACCCATCGGTTCCCGCGTCAATCCCTTGAAGACGCATGCGCAGACGATCCAGGCCTTCGACGTCCAGCGGCGCGACAGCAGCGTCTTCGTCGCCGGATCGTGGATGATGCCGCGGTTGCCGGTGAAGAGGCCGCGCGCGGGGACGGCGTGGATGGCGCCGAAAGGGTCGACGCGGTTCTGCAGCGGCATGACGATCTCCCGCGCGCTCTTGCGCGCCGTGTGCGCCATGCTATCGCTTCGGCCAGCCCCTCCGCCATACGGAACCAGCGACATGCGCATCCTCGCCGTCCAGAACTATGCCGACACCGGCCTCGGCCAGATCGCGCGGGCGCTCGACGAGGCGGAGGCGAGGGTCGAGATCGTCAAGATGCACGAGGGCGCGGCGCTGCCGTCGCTGGCCGACGGGCATGACGGGCTGATCGTGCTCGGCGGGGCGCAGAACGCGCTGGCCGACGACGACCATCCCTACCTGCCGCAACTGGTGGCGCTGATGCGCGACTTCGCGCTGGCCGACCGCGCGGTGCTCGGCGTCTGTCTCGGATCGCAGCTTCTGGCGCGCGCCTTCGGGGCGCGCAACCTGATCGGCGCCGCGCCCGAGTTCGGCTGGAACGAGGTCGCGCTGACGCAGGAGGGCATGGCGGATCCGGTGCTGCGGGTGGCGGCGGAACGGTTCCCGATCTTCCAGTGGCACGACGACACCTTCACCCTGCCGAAAGGGGCGATCCGGCTCGCCGGCAACGACGCAGCGATGAACCAGGCCTTCCGCGTCGGCCGCGCCGCCTACGGCATCCAGTTCCACTTCGAGGCGGACACGCCGCTGGTGCGCCACTGGAGCCGGCAGTTCGCGGCCTATCTGGCAGAACGGCAGCCAGGCTGGCAGGAGCGTCTGGAGGGGGAATCGGCTCGCCACGGCCCCGTCGCGGACGCCACGGGGCTGGCGCTTGCGCGCGCCTGGGTTGCGCTGGTCTGACGCCTTCCCGCCGAGGTTCCGGAACGGCTGTCCGAAAGGTTCTTTCTTGCCGGAACCGAATGGCCTCACGTGGCATTTTGGACACGCGCCAACGAAACCGTGTGGAAGACTTCACGGACCGCTGGCGCAAGGGAGGCTACAGCCCTAAGACGACGCCGCCCGGCATGGGGGTTCACCCGGTGCCGGACCGAAACAAGAATTCGAGACCAATCGTCGTTTTTCTTACCTTCGTCATGAATGCGTGAAAGACGAAACAGAAAAGTAACCGCGGTCGATTCGAATGCGACGCAACGAGATAACCGAGATGACTCCCGTGAAAGCTGCCCTCCTGTCGTTCTTCATGTTGTCCGGCATCGGCATGTGGGCCGCCGGCATCTACACCGCCGACGCGGCGTCCGGCCATCAGGTCGTCGACGGCTACGGCGTGAGCGCCGCCAAGCGCTGATCTCACGGCCGGGCTCCATCGTCCGCCGATCATCGAATCCTGTCAAACTGTTGCGCGACCTTTCTCCTCGTCTGGAGAAAGGTCATTTCGCGTCGAACATGCAGCGGGTGAAACGAGCCGTCAGCTTGCCGCCAAGGCCTGCAGGAAGCGCTTCTCCGTGCCCTCGATCACCAGGGCGGTCAGCCTGCCGCTCTGCCAGGCGGCCGTGTCGACGTTGACGCGGTTGGCGAAGACGCCGGGTTCGCCCGTCGGCGTGTGGCCGTGGACGACCACCTTCGGATGGAGATGCGGCCAGCGATGGAATTCCTGGCGGATCCAGACGAGATCGTCGGGCGACTGTTTCGCAAGCGGCACGCCTGGCCTGATGCCGGCATGGCAGAAGTAGAAATCCCCGAACGTCATCGAAAAGGGCAGGCCGGCAAGAAAGTCGCGGTGGCTGGCCGGCACGGCGGCGTCCAGTTCGCTCCAGCCGGCGGTGAGCGCGACCGGATCAAGGACGTTGAGCGCGACGCCGTAGGACCGCGCCGTCTCGATGCCGCCATGCGTGGCGAAGAGCCCATCGTGGCGCGGAACGGCGAGGAAGTCCAGAAAGCCGAGATCGTGGTTGCCGACGACGGAGAGGAGGCGCGTATCGTCGGCCGTGCCGCGCGCCAGCCTCTCAAGCACGCCGGCCGAATCAGGGCCGCGATCGACATAGTCGCCGAGATGGATGACCCGCCAGTCGGCCGGCCGGTCGCGATCGATCTCGGCGGCGATCAGGTCGTGCATGCGTGCGAGCAGGTCGAGCCGGCCATGCACGTCGCCGATGGCGTAAAGGCGCATGCCCTCGGGCGCCGCCGCTTCGAGATAGTGGACGCTCATCCCACGACGATAAGATGCACGGCGCGCGGGCCATGCGCGCCGAGGATGATCTTCTGCTCGATGTCGCCCGACCGCGAGGGACCGGTGATCAGGTTCAGCGTGCGCGGCATCTCGCCCTTGCCGAACTCGCCGCGGACCTTGGCCATGACCGTCTCCAGGTCGCCGGCGATGTCCTTGGCGTCGACCACGACGATATGATGCTCGGGCAGGAAGTTGATGGTTGTGGGATTGTCCTTGCCAGACGACAGCACGAGCGTGCCCGTCTCGGCGACGCCGGCCATGGCGTGGGAGAGGCCCGCCTCGTCCTGGCCGTCCGAGGCGCCGCGGCGGATTTCGAGCGTCTTGATCGTCTCCCAGGGCAGTGTCCTGAGGCGCTTGTCCTCGCCGACGCGGATGGCATGCGGCAGGTTGCGGGCGCGCAGATAATCGCTGACGGCCTGCGGCACGTGGTCGTGCGAGCGGACGCGGGCGACCGAGCAGGTGACCTTCTCCGCCATGGCGCAGAACAGGTCGATGCGCGAGACGTCGTCGAGCTGCCCGCGCGCCGGGATCACGCCCTTCGGAACGGTGGAAAGACGAGCCTCGACGGCGGCGCGGCGCGCGGCGTCATCTCCGCCGCCCGACAAGGCGCCGCGGATCTTGCCCAGGATGGCGTCGCGCGAGGTCATGCCGCGCCTCCCTGCTTCAGCGCCTCGCGCTGGCTCCACTGCTGGCGGAAGGTGCGGGTCTCGGGGGCGGGCAATTCGCGGTGCCTGGTCCAGCCGCCCGCGAAGGGCAGCCAGGAGAAGCGGCCCTTCGCCTTGCCGAGGGTGCCGAGCACGGGAATGGCGATCGAAGTGGCAAGGCGGTAGAGCCAGGGACGGCGGGCGAAGAACGCCCATGCCTTCAGGCCATAGCGCTGCGTTGCCGGGTTCAGGCCGCGCTCGAACTCCTTCTCGCGCCAGTGCCGCATCATCTTGGGCAGCGGGATCTTCATCGGGCAGACGCTTTCGCAGCGGCCGCAGAAGGTGGAGGCGTTGGGCAGGTGGCCGCCCTTCTCGACGCCGATCAGGGCCGGCGTCAGCACCGCGCCCATGGGACCCGGATAGACCCAGCCATAGGCGTGGCCGCCGATCGAATGATAGACGGGGCAGTGGTTCATGCAGGCGCCGCAGCGGATGCAGCGCAGCATCTCCTGGAACTCGGTGCCGAGCATGGCGGAGCGGCCATTGTCGAGCAGGATGACGTGATACTCGTCCGGCCCGTCGGGATCGTCCGGCCGGCGCGGCCCCGTCGACAGCGTGGTGTAGACGCTCATGTCCTGGCCGGTGGCGGAGCGGGCCAGCACGCGCAGGATCTGGGCCGCGTCGTCCAGCGTCGGCACGATCTTCTCGATCGAGGCGATGACGATATGGATGCGCGGCAGGATCTGGGTCAGATCGCCATTGCCCTCGTTGGTGACGATGATCGAGGAGCCGGTCTCGGCGACGAGGAAATTGGCGCCGGTGATGCCGATGTCGGCCTCGAAATACTTGGCGCGCAGCACCTTGCGCGCCTCGTCGAGCAGGGTTTCCGGCTCGGTCAGGTCGCGGTCATGCGCGAGGTGGGTGTGAACGCGGCGGAAGTCTGCCTCGACCTGGTCCTTGTTGACGTGGACGGCGGGCGCGATGATGTGGCTCGGATGTTCGCCGCGCAGCTGGATGATGTATTCGCCAAGGTCGGTCTCGACCGGAACGATGCCGGCCGAATCGAGAAAATCGTTGAGTTCGATCTCCTCGGTGATCATCGACTTGCCCTTGGTGACCGTGCGGGCGCCCCTGGCGCGGCAGATGTCGAGCACGATGCTGCGGGCGTCGGCCGCCGTCTCGGCCCAGTGCACCTGGCCGCCCGACGCGGTGACCTTGCGCTCATAGGCCTCGAGATAGAGGTCGAGGTTTTCCAGCGCGTGGTTCTTGATGTCGCGGGCGCTGTCGCGCAGCGCCTCGAACTCCGGCAGGGCATCGACCGCCTTCAGCCGCTTGTCGATGAAGCCGGCGCGCACGTTTCCCAGCGCCTTCTGCAGCTGGACGTCGTCGAGCGCGTGGCGGGCGTTCTGCTTGAACTCGGGCGAGGTGATCTGCATGGTCAGTCCCTCCCGCCGATCGGCGCGGCGTCGGTCAGGCCGGCCAGCACCTCGGCGACGTGCCGCGCCTCGACGGGCGAGCCCTGGCGCTTCAGCTTGCCGGCCATGTTCATCAGGCAGCCGAGGTCGCCGGCGAGCAGCAGATCCGCGCCGCTTTCGGAAATCGCCCTGGTCTTGGTCTCGACGATGGAGTTGGAGACGTCGGGATACTTGACGCAGAAGGTGCCGCCGAAGCCGCAGCAGACGTCGGGATCGCGCATCTCGCGCAGCTCGATGCCGGGCATGGACGCGAGCAGGGCGCGGGGCTGCGCCTTCACGCCGAGTTCGCGCAGGCCGGAGCAGGAATCGTGGTAGGTGACGGAACCGCCGCCGGCCGCCGCCACCCGGTCCATGCCGCGCACGTCGGCGAGAAACGAGACCAGCTCGTGCACCTTGGCCGAAAAAGCCTTCGCGCGCTCCTCCCAGCGGGCATCGCCCTGGAACAGCGCCGGATAGTGCTTTTTCAGCATGCCGGCGCAGGAGCCGGAGGGCGCGACCACATAGTCGAAACCCTCGAAGGCGCGGATGGTGTTTTGCGCGATCATGCGCGCGTCGTGGCGGTCGCCGGAATTATAGGCCGGCTGGCCGCAGCAGGTCTGCGCCATCGGCACATCGACCTCGCAGCCGGCCTCCTCGATCAGCTTCACCGCGGCGAAGCCCACCACGGGCCGGAACAGGTCGACGAGGCAGGTCACGAACAGCCCCACCTTCGGTTTGTCACTCGCCACGGTCAATGCGTGCTCCCTACGGTCTTCCTGGTTTCGGTACCCTTGCGCTGCATGAGGCGCAGCCGCGAGACCTTCTGCCAGGCCTCGCCGCGTTCGGCCTCTTCCTTGGCCCGTTCGACATAGTCGATATGCGCCCGTACGGCGGTGCGCGCAGCCGCCGGGTTGCCGGTCAGGACAGCCTCGGCGATCGCCTGGTGCTGGGCCAGCAGATCGCCGCGTGCACCCGGCAGACCGTAGATCAGGGTGCGGTTGACGAAGACGTCGTCGGCGAGCAGCCGGTAGCAGGAGCGCAACGTGTGCAGCAGGATGACGTTGTGGGCGCATTCGCCGATGGCGGAGTGCAGCTCGACGTCGAGCGCGACCTCTTCCTCGAAGTCGCACCCGGCATGAGCCTCCTTCATGCGCACGACGATGCCGGCGATCATGGTGCGGTCGTCGCCGGTGGCGCGGCGCGCCGCATAGTCGGCGGCGACGCTCTCGAGTTCGCGGCGGTACTCGAGGAAATCGCGCGCGGCCTTCTTGTGGGTGGCGACGAGGTCGCGCACCGGCTTGGTGAAGACCTCGCCGATGATGTCGGCGACGTGGGTGCCGCCGCCGTGGCGCGACACCAGCAGGCCCTTCGCCTCGAGCGCCTTCAGCGCGTCGCGCAGGATCGGGCGCGAGACGTCGAACCGGCGCGACAGGTCGCGCTCGCCGGGCAACCGGTCGCCGGCCCGGAAGACGCCTTCGAGGATCAGTCCCTCGATCTGGTGGACCACTTCGTCGGACGTGCGGGCGTGTTCGATGCGGGTGAAGATCTCGTCCAATGGCTCCTCCGGCCGCGTGGGCGCGCACCGACGCCGAACCTAGTACTGGTCAAGATTCTTGTCCAGTTCGGATGGCGCATGGTCGGCTTGCCACATGGACGCGGCTGCGCGTTGCGCTATTCTGCCTCGTTAGCCGGAAGCAGGGCTGGAGGTTGCGATGGCAGACGATAGCGGGTCGATACCGCAGGACTTCCCGCTCACCGGATCGGTGATGGGGTTTCGCGCGCACGAGGCGCGGGCCAATGCCGTGGGGGAGGTGCATGCCCGTCCGCATCCGCTGATCGAGACGCCGCGCAACCTGGTCCAGCTCGCCTTCATGACCGAGGGCGGCTCGACGGTCGATCATGCGGTGCTGGGGGAGTTGTCACGCCGATTGGGAGTCGCACCGCCCGACCGTCAGGCGCGTCACCACGCCATGAAATGGGGTCGGGGCACGCTGCGTTGGGAGCGGCACACGGAATTCTCGACCTATCTGTGGGAAGGTCCGCCATCGACCGCGAACGAGGAGGACGAGACCCCGTTCGGCGCCGGTTTCTCGGCGCCGGGGCTGGTCATCTCGGGCGTGCGGCTGGAGATCCGGCCCTGGACGGAGGCGAACGAGGCGCGGATCTCGTCTTTCGATCCGGCGAGCCTTTGCCATTCGATCGTCGAGAACGGCATGGCCGCCGCCATCACCGACTTCCGCCAGGATGGCGAGGGGGTGACACGCATCCTCCTGCTCGACAAGGGTTTGGCGCCGGCCCGGATCGGCGCGCTGGCGCAACGGCTGATCGAGATCGAGACCTACCGGACACTCGCCATGCTCGGCCTTCCGCTGGCGCAGTCGCTGTCGCCGCGCATGCGCCGGATCGAGGATCGGCTGGCGTCCATCACCGGCCAGATGCGCAATGCCGCCGGCCGGCACAACCAGGACATGCTGGCCGAGCTGACCGAACTGGCGGCCGAACTCGAAGCCGACGCGGCTTCCAGTCTCTATCGTTTCGGCGCCAGCCGGGCCTATCACGGGATCGTTGAAGAGCGGCTGGCGGCGCTGGGCGAGGAACCGGCGCCGGGCGGCGAGAGCTGGTCGGCCTTCCTGCAGCGCCGCGTCGCGCCCGCCATGCGCACCTGCCGGTCGATCGAGGAGCGGCAGGCGAACCTGTCACGAAAGCTCGCCCGCGCCGCGACCCTGCTGAGGACCTGGGTGGACGTGGAGGTCGAACAGGGCAATCGCGAACTGCTGGCCTCGATGAACCGCCGCGCCAAGCTGCAACTTCGGTTGCAGCAAACCGTCGAGGGCCTGTCGGTCGCGGCGGTGTCCTACTACGTCGTCGGGCTGGTCGGCTATCTCGCCAAGGGCTCGGCGCTGTTCGGCGACCTGATCAAGCCGGAGGTGCTGACCGCCATGCTGGTGGTGCCGGTCGTGGCGGGTGTCTGGTGGATGGTTCGCCGCATCCGCAGCAAGCATGGCGGCGACACGGAGTGATCCCGCGGGCGTCGAGCGCCCGCGGAAAGTTGCGCCTGAGTGGAGCTACTTCGGCGAGCCGTCCTCGTTGAACTGGTTGAGGTAGGCGATGACATCGGCACGCTCGTCCGCCTTCTTGAGGCCGGCAAAGGCCATCCTGTTCTTCGGGATGAAGCCCTTCGGATCGGCGAGATAGGCGTCGATGCTCTCGACGTCCCAGACCTTGTCGCCGGCGCCGAACTCGATGATGGCGGGCGAGTACTTGAAGCCCTCGACGCTTGCCACCTTGCGGCCGACGATGCCGTTCAGCTCCGGTCCGACCCTGTTCTTCGCGTTCACACCGACCACATGGCAGGCCGAGCATTTCTTGAACGCCTTCTCGCCTGCCGCCGGATCGCCCTCGGCAAGTGCGGAGGCCGTCAACGCAAGCAACGCCGTGGCGGCGAGGACCGAAAGCTTCGTCATGTTTCTCTCCCTGTAGAGGTGGATACGCAATGGCTTGAGGCTGAAATGCTCCGAACAGGTGGTCGCGGCAAGGGTTTGCGCGCGCAAAAGGCGGCCGCGGGGGCGGTTTTGGGCACTATGTCGCAGGATCGGCGCGGCGCCAGGGCCACGCGGCAGCCATAGGGGACAGCCCCGGGAGATGGGAGAACCGGCCCCGCATCGCCCTTTGCGAACAGCCGCAAGACTGGTAAAGAGTTTTGACCACTTTGGCGCGGGAGGCTCATCATGACTGGACTGGCGATGCCCAAGCCGGACGCGGCGACGCTGTCGCGGCGCGCCGAGATCGTCGCGGACATGAAGATCATCGTACCGGGCGAGGGCGTGGTGGACGCCGTCAACGGCATGCGGGCCTTCGAGAGCGACGGGCTGACCGCCTATCGGCAATTGCCGCTCGTGGTGGTGCTGCCGGAAACGACGGCGCAGGTGGCGCGCATCCTCAGATATTGCAACGACCGCAACATCCGCGTCGTGCCGCGCGGCTCGGGCACCTCGCTTTCGGGCGGCGCGCTGCCGCTGGAGGACGCGGTGCTGCTGGTCATGAGCCGCTTCAACCGCATCCTCGACATCGACTACGCAAACCGCACCGTGACGGCGCAACCGGGCGTGACCAATCTCGGCATTACCCATGCGGTGGAGCAGGAGGGCTTCTATTACGCGCCCGACCCGTCGTCCCAGATCGCCTGTTCGATCGGCGGCAACGTGGCGGAGAATTCCGGCGGCGTACACTGCCTGAAGTACGGGCTCACCGCCAACAACGTGCTCGGCATCGAGATGGTGCTGATGGACGGCCAGGTGCTGCGGCTCGGCGGCAAGCATCTCGATGCGGAAGGCTACGACCTGCTCGGCGTCATGACCGGTTCCGAGGGGTTGCTCGGCGTGGTGACCGAGGTCACCGTGCGCATCCTGAAGAGGCCGGAGGCGGCACGGGCACTGCTCATCGGCTTCCCGTCCAGCGAGGAAGCCGGACAGTGCGTGGCCGACATCATCGGTGCGGGCATCATTCCCGGCGGCATGGAGATGATGGACGGCCCGGCGATCCGGGCGGCGGAGGATTTCGTCCATGCCGGCTATCCGCTCGACGTCGAGGCGCTGCTGATCGTCGAACTCGACGGGCCGGGGCCGGAAATCGACCACCTGATCGGGCAGGTCGAGACGATCGCGGCGCGGAACGGTTCGACGGCCTGCCGGATATCGACCTCGGAGGAAGAGCGGCTGGTCTTCTGGGCGGGGCGCAAGGCGGCGTTTCCCGCCGTGGGCCGTATCTCGCCGGATTACTACTGCATGGACGGCACGATTCCGCGCAAGGAACTGCCCAAGGTGCTGGCGGGCATGCGCGAGATGTCGGCGCGCTACGGGCTCGGCGTCGCCAACGTCTTCCATGCCGGCGACGGCAATCTGCACCCGCTGATCCTCTACGACGCCAACAAGCCGGGCGAACTGGAAAAGGCGGAAGCCTTCGGTTCCGACATCCTGCGGCTCTGCGTGGCGGTCGGCGGCGTGCTGACCGGCGAGCATGGCGTCGGCGTGGAAAAACGCGACCTGATGGGCACGATGTTCACCGAAGACGACCTCGATCACCAGATGCGGGTGAAGTGCGCCTTCGATCCCAACCACCTGCTCAATCCCGGTAAGGTGTTCCCGCAACTGCGGCGCTGCGCGGAGATGGGACGGATGCACGTGCACAAGGGGCAGATGCCGTTCCCCGACATTCCGAGGTTCTGACTTTGGCCGATCGCCGGATTTCCGCTATAATGGCGACAGGAAGGAGGGCGTCTCCATGAACACGCATGTCGCGCCGCCGCCGGGCAAGCTGACCGCCGAAGAGTTCCTCGATTTCATCGGGGACCGTCCGCGCGAGGAACGCTGGCAACTGATCGACGGGGAAGCGTTCATGATGATGTCGCCGGCCAGGCTGCCGCACCAGCGGATCGGCCTCAATCTGATCCTGCTCATGAACGCTGCACTTCAGAAGCATCTCCCGGAAGTTGTCGCCATGCACGAAGTGGCCGTTCGAGTTGAGGCATTCCCGGACTTTCGTGCAATCGCGGACGTCGCAGTGATCAATTCGGAGGTCGAGGATGAAGTTTACGGAACCGGGTTCCATATGGCCGCCGAAGTCCTGTCGGAGTCAAACACGCGTGAATTCATCAGCCGCAAGCGAACGATCTACGCGGCATCGCCGGATTGCGTTCATGTTCTGATCATTTCGCAGGATGATTTCGCCGTCGAAGTCTGGTCGCGCTCGAACGACTGGCAAGGTCGCGTGTTTCGCTCGCCGGACGATTTGATCGAACTGGCGGAGTTCGGGTTCTCGTGCCGCGTCGCGGACCTGTACCGCGGGACACCGGTGAAGTGAGCCATTCTTGACAACCTTCACCCCCACCACATCCGCCGAAGTGCTCGAAGCCGTCCGCTGGGCGGCAGGCGAGGGCGAGCCGATCGAGATCGTCGGTCACGGTTCCAAGCGCGGCATCGGGCGCCCGGTGCAGACCGAACACGTGATCGATTGCTCGGGACTTGCCGGCGTCACGCTCTACGAGCCCGAGGAACTGGTGCTGTCGGCCCGCGCCGGCACGCCAATCGCGGAGATCGAGAGGTTGCTCGCAGAGAAAAACCAGGAGTTCGCCTTCGAGCCGATGGACTACGGGCCCTTGCTCGGCGGCGAGCCCGGGCGCGGCACCATCGGCGGCCTTCTGTCGGCCAATCTCGCGGGCCCGCGCCGCCTCAAGGCGGGGGCCGCGCGCGACCACATCCTCGGCATCCACGCCGTCTCTGGGCGTGGCGAGGCCTTCAAGTCGGGCGGGCGCGTGGTGAAGAACGTGACCGGCTACGACCTGTCGAAGGTCATGGCGGGCGCCTGGGGAACACTCGCCGTGCTTACCGACGCCACCTTCAAGGTTCTGCCGCGATCGGAGACCGAGACGACGCTGGCGCTTCGCGGGCTGACGGAGGAGCAGGCCATCGCGGCGATGGCGGCGGCCATGGGGTCGAGCGCGGAGGTTTCGGCCGCGGCGCACTTGCCGGAGACCGTGACAGGAAAGGTGCTCGACGGCGCCCTGTCGGGTCGGGCATCGACGCTGCTCAGGCTGGAGGGATTCGGGCCGTCCGTGACCTACCGGACGGAGATGCTGAAGACCCTCTTCTCGATGCTGGAGATCGACACGATCGACGAGGCCGCGTCGCGACCGCTCTGGCGGCAGGTGCGCGACGTCGCACCCTTTGCCGATGGCACGGGCAGCCCGGTGTGGCGGGTTTCGATGGCGCCGTCGGAGGGACATCGCTTGGTGATGGCGCTGCGGATGCAGGCCGCGGTCGACGCCTTCTACGACTGGCAGGGCGGGCTGATCTGGCTCCGGGTGGAGGGCGACTGCGAGGCGGCCACGCTGCGCGCCCTCATCCGGCGCCATGGCGGCGGACATGCGACGCTGGTGCGCGCAAGCCTTGCCGAACGGGCGGCGGTGCCGGTGTTCGAGCCGCAGCCGTCGGCGCTCGCGGCGCTGTCGGCAAGGCTGAAGACCGAATTCGATCCGAAGGGTATACTCAACCCTGGCCGGATGGCCGCAGCGCATGCGGCGGGCGGCGCCGAAAGCCAAGCGACAGGAGGGTGACATGAGCGACTCGAACATGGGTGGCGGACGCCAGACCGACAAATGGCTGGAAGCCGGCAAGACCAACATCCAGGTGATCTACGTGCTCTACCTGGCCGGCTTCGCCTTCGCCTTCACGCCGCTGATCGGCATCGTCATGGCCCACATCAACCAGGGCAAGTCGACCGGCTGGGTCGCGACACACTATACCTGGGCTATCCGCACCTTCTGGATCGGGCTGCTCTATTCGGTCATCTCGCTGGTGCTGGCGCTCCTGCTCGTCGGCTTCCTGCTGATGATCGCGACGGCGGTGTGGTTCGTGGTGCGTTGCGTGATCGGGCTGATGGCCGCGTCGCGCGAGGAGCCGATCAGGAATCCGGACAACTGGCTGATCTAGCACGGTGAACTCGAGGAGAATACGATGCAGTTTTCCGATGTGCTGAGTTCGGATCCGGACGTGGTTTCCGGAGCGGTCGTCTTCAAGGGAACGCGAGTGCCCGTAGACTCGCTGTTCGAGAATGTGCGCGGCGGAATGTCACTTGAAGAGTTCTTCGAAAACTACCCGACCGTGGAACGCGCGCAGGTCGACGCAGTCCTTGCGCTGGCGTCCCAGGACATCGAGCAGAAGACATCGAGAGCAGCTTGAAAACGATCGTTGATAGGATCGCGCAGGCGATCAGCCGCGCTAGCGTCGGTACAGCCTCAATCGTGCCGCCATCCTCGAAATGAGCGACCCTTTGCAATGCAAACCTCCTTCTCCCCCGAACAACTCGCCGATCCGCATGTCGCGGAGGCGGAGTCGATCCTGCGCAAATGCGTGCATTGCGGCTTCTGCACCGCGACCTGCCCGACCTATGTGACGCTGGGCAACGAGCTCGACAGCCCGCGCGGGCGCATCTACCTGATCAAGGACATGCTGGAGAACGGCCGGCCGGCGGACAAGGAGATCGTCACCCACATCGATCGCTGCCTGTCGTGCCTCGCCTGCATGACGACATGCCCGTCGGGCGTGAACTACATGCACCTCGTCGACCACGCCCGGGCGCACATCCAGAAGACCTACCGCCGCCCGCTGATGGACCGGGTGACGCGCGGGATGCTCGCCGCCGTGCTGCCATACCCGGCGCGGTTTCGCGCCGCCCTATCGATGGCGCGGCTGGGCAAGCCCTTCGCCGGGCTCGTCCGCGCGCTCGGGCTCAAGCCCTTCGCGGCGATGCTGGCGCTGGCGCCCGATACGATCCCCTCGAAGTCGCCCTCGGCCGAACCCGGCACGCATGCGGCATCCGGTGCGCGGCGCGGACGCGTGGCGCTGCTCTCGGGCTGCGCGCAGCCGGTTCTGAAGCCAGGCATCAACGAGGCGACGATCCGCCTTCTGACGCGGCTCGGCGTCGAGGTGGTCCTGCCGCCGGGGGAGGGCTGCTGCGGAGCGCTCGTCCATCACATGGGCCGCGAGGAAGACGCGCTTGCCTCCGCGCGGAGGAACGTCGACGCCTGGACGGCGGAGATCGACAGGGGCGGCCTCGACGCCATCGTCATCACCGCATCCGGCTGCGGCACCACCATCAAGGATTACGGTTTCATGCTCCGGCTCGACCCGGCCTATGCGGAAAAGGCGGCAAGGGTGTCGGCGCTGTCGAAAGACGTCACCGAGTACCTGTCGACGCTTGAGCTGCCGGCGCCGGCAAGCCCATCGGGCTTGACGCTCGCCTACCACTCGGCCTGTTCCATGCAGCATGGCCAGAAGATCACCCGCCAGCCCAAGCAACTTCTTGCCAAGGCCGGTTTCGTCGTCAAGGATCCGCGCGAGGGGCATCTGTGCTGCGGGTCGGCCGGAACCTACAACATCCTGCAGCCCGAGATCGCCGCCACGCTTCGCGACCGCAAGGTGCGGAACCTCGAGGCGACCGGCGCGACGCTGGTGGCGACCGGCAACATCGGCTGCATCACGCAGATCGCCTCGGCGGCGAAGATGCCGGTGGTGCACACGGTGGAGCTTCTCGACTGGGCCTATGGCGGACCGAAACCCGTCGGTGTTCCCGATCAGGCCGCCGGGCTCGTCGCCGCCGAATAGTGGCGCTCGGCGGTGCGTCGGCGCCAGAAGGTGAAGGGGATGACGAGCAGATACATGGTCACCCCGTAGACGCCCGACGGAACCGCGTAGGCCGGCACGCCCGCGTCTGGGCCCGCGATCAGGGTGCCGATGGCGATGCCGAGCGCGGCATTCTGGATGCCGGTGTCGATCGAGATCGCGGTGGCTTGCGGGGGGCTGAGAGCGGCAAGGCGGGCAAGCCCGAGCCCCACCGCCACGAGCGTGCAGCCGAGCAGGACGACGCTCGGACCGAGCGTGGGCAGCGATTCCATGAACAGTGACCAGTTCGTGGTCAGCGCTCCCGCGACGAGGATCACGAGAAGGATCGAGGACAGCTTGCGCATCGGGCCGTCGAGCACGCCGGCGAGTCGCGGTGCGTAGCGTCGCACCGCCATGCCGGCCGCGACCGGCAAGGTGGTGAGCATGAGCATCGACAAGCCGAGCGATCCCAGACTGATCGGCGGGGCTTCGGCCCCCAGGAAATGTCCGACGAAATACGTGACCAGCAGCGGCATGGTGAAGAGAGCGGCGATGCTCGACACGCCATTGATGGAGATCGAGAGCGCCACGTCGCCGTGGGCAAAACGCGTCATCAGGTTCGACGTCGGTCCGCCGGGGCAAAAGGACAGGATCATCAATCCAAGCGCCATCTCGGGCGAGAGCGAGAACAGCCGCCCGATCAGGAAGGCGATCGCCGGCAAGAGCGCGAATTGCGCCAGAACACCGATGGCAAAGGCCTTGGGATGACGGGCCACGTGGCCGAAATCCCGCGTCGTCAGGCCCAGGCCGAGGGAGAACATCATCACCGACAGCGCTGCCGGCATCAGGACCGTGACGATCAGGTTCATGGCGCGTTCGACCTTCCGGTTTCCGGCGCCCGAGACGGGTCGTCGGTGTTCTTCGTGCCGGTCCTCCCGATCCGCCGGCGCAGGGACGCGCCAGCGGCGGCGACCGGTGAGGCGGTCAGATGACGATCACGCGCGTGCCGACGCCGACACGTTCGTAGAGGTCCATCACGTCCTCGTTGCGCATGCGGATGCAGCCGGACGAGACCGCCTGGCCGATGGTCCAGGGCTGGTTGGTGCCGTGGATGCGGTAGAGCGTCGAACCGAGGTAGAGCGCGCGGGCCCCGAGCGGGTTTTCCGGACCGCCGGCCATGTGGACCGGCAGGTGACGGCCCTTGGCCTTCTCGCGGGCGATCATCTCGGCCGGTGGACGCCAGTCCGGCCATTCGCGCTTCATTGTCACCTTGTGCGTGCCCGACCATTCGAAGCCGGGCTTGCCGGTGCCGACGCCGTAGCGTCGTGCCTGGCCGCCGGCCTCGACGAGGAAGAGAAAGTTCCTGGTCGTGTCGATGACGATGGTGCCGGGCTTCTCCGGTCCGTCGTAGGCCACCGTCTGCGGCAGGTAGATCGGGTTGATCTGCGGTTGGACCGGCCGCTGGAGCGCGGCGGTGCGGATCTGGCGGTCTGGCGCCGGCTGGGTCGCCTGGCGTCCGCGCGGCTGGCTCATCACGCGAAGCGCGTTGTGGTCGACCACGGTGTTGTCGCGCCCGGGCTGATAGGCCTGGCGCTGCTGGGGGCGCGGCTGGCGGGCAAGCTGGCGGCCCGGCACATGGCCGAGCTGCAGCACCCAGGGCGCGGTCAGGTCGGGACTGACGACCAGCGGTGGGCGCTGGGCATAACGATCCTGCGCTTGGGCCGGCTGGGCGGCGAGGGCAGCGGCCAGCGCCGCTCCCGCCAGGGCGAGAAACTTGTTCATCGGACGTACACTCCACACATCGCCTGATGCCGGCGCAAGGAAGGATGCGGCCGGTTCGAGAGCGATTGTGGTTAAACCGGGAGTCTGAAAGGTGAATCGAATTGTCCGCAAGGCGCGATTGTCAGGAAAGATTCCGGTGTGGTTACCGGGCGGTTCAGGAATCTGGTAAAGCGCGGCTTAAGGCAGGATGAAACGCTTCAACGATCGGGTCCGGAGAGCATGGGCGAGGAAAAGACGGGTCTGTCGACGGGCGACGACGGCGTGGCGCGCTGCTTCTGGGCCGGCGACGAGCGGCTCTACCGACACTACCACGACCATGAATGGGGCCGGCCGGTGGCCGACGATCGCCGCCTGTTCGAGAAGATCTGCCTGGAGGGTTTCCAGTCCGGCCTGTCGTGGCTGACCATCCTCAGGAAGCGCGAGAATTTTCGCGAGGCCTTCGCGAATTTCGAGTTCGATCGCGTGGCCTCGTTCGGGGAGCGCGACGTGGAACGGCTGCTCGGCAATGCCGGCATCGTGCGCCATCGCGGCAAGATCGTCTCGACCATCAACAATGCCAGGCGGGCGCGCGAGATGGCCGACGAGTCCGGATCGCTGGCGGCCTGGTTCTGGCGCTTCGAGCCACGGCCGCACGAACGCCCGGAGCGCGTCGACTACCAGACGCTGGTGGCCAATCCGAAGACGGAGGTGTCCACGCGCATCTCGAAGGAGCTGAAGAAGCGCGGCTGGAGTTTCGTCGGTCCGACGACGATCTATGCCTTCATGCAGGCGATGGGCCTGGTCAACGACCACATCGAGGGCTGCACGTGCCGTGAGGGGGTGGAACGGGAGCGCCTGGGGTTCAGGCGTCCGGGCTGACGGCGGCGCGAAAGCACAAGACGGACGCCCGCGCGCCCGCCTCTTGTTCGTCGTGGCTTGACGGCCCTCGGGTCAGAATTCGTCCCAGGACTCCTCCTGCCGCGCGATCGCCAGATTGCCCACCGTCGCAGGCTGGACGGCGCGCGCGGGCGCGGTTTTTCGCGCCGGCTGCGCGGCTGGCGCGCGCATGGCCTCCGCGGCCTGACGCAGGTTGCCCGTACCGCCGTCGGTGCGGAAGCGGCCAAGCATTTCGGCGAGGCGCGCGCTCTCCAGGCGCAGTTCGTCGCCGGAGGCGCTGACCTCCTGCACCATCGCGGCGTTCTGCTGGGTGTTCTTGTCCATGTCGTTCATCGCGAGGTTTACTTCGGCCAGGCTGCTCGACTGGTCCGACGCCGCGCCCGCGATGGCGTCCATGTGGGCGTCGATCGACCGCATGAGTTCCTCGATCGCCGAAATGCTGCCGCCCGCGTCGGTGACGAGCTGGACGCCTTCGCCGACGGTGCGTTCCGAATTCGAGATCAGGCCCTTGATCTCCTTGGCGGATTCGGCGGACCGCTGGGCGAGCGCGCGAACCTCCTGCGCGACGACCGCGAAGCCGCGGCCGGCATCACCGGCCCGCGCCGCCTCGACGCCGGCATTGAGCGCCAGCAGGCTGGTCTGGAAGGCGATCTCGTCGATGACGCCGATGATCTGCGTGATCTGCCGCGCCGACTGGTCGATGCGCTCCATCGCCTCGACCGCGTTGCGGACGACGTTGCTGGACTGCTCGGCCTTTTCACGGGTGGAACGAACCAGATCGCGCGCCTCGGCCGTGCGCCGCGAGGTGGCGGTGACATTGGCGGTGACCTGGTCGAGCGCAGCGGCCGTCTCTTCCAGCGCCGCTGCCTGTTGTTCGGTGCGCCGGGCGAGGTTGCCGGAGGCCTGGGAGATTTCGTTCGAGCCGCCGCCGACCACCGAGGCCGACCGCGCGGCTTCGGCCATCGCGGAGCGCAGCTGGCGCATGGAGGTGTTGAAGTCGTTGCGAAGCGGCTCGAAGCGTTCGGCGAACCGTTCCTCGATGTCGCACAGCAGGTCGCCCGCCGCGAGGCGCCGCAGGCTTGCGGCCAGCGACCCCGTCGCCTGGTTGAGGCGCTGCTCTGCATCGGCCTCGGCCTGACGCTGCATGGCCTCGCGCTCGCGGTCGGCTGCTTCCCGCTGGCGTGCGTTCTCTTCCTCGAGGTGCAGGTTGCGCAGGGCGGCCTGGCGGAAGATCTCCACCGAACGCGCCATTTCGCCGATCTCGTCGCCGCGATCCTGCAACGGGATCGGGTTCCGGACGTCGCCTTCGGCCAGCGAATGCATGCGTCCGGCAATGCCCTTGATCGAGCCGCTGATGTTGCGGACGGCCAGGACGCACAGCACCGAGACCACGAGCACGACAAGGAGGGTGAGCGCAAGGTAGAAGAAAAAGGCCGAGCGCGAATGTTCGAGGCGGGCCTGCGCGAGGGCGGCGAGGGCCTGGGCGGACTGGTCGATAGCGGCGCGCAGCATAGGGTACTGGGACTGCTTGGCCTGGGTCCACTGATCGACCGTGATGCTGCTGGCGCGGGCCGCCTGATCGTTCCGGAAGATGTCCTGGCGCGCGGCCCTCATGACGTCGCCATGGGGGCCTGCCTCGAAGGCGCGGATGCCGGTGGTGATGTCGGCCGGCAGGAAGTCCATCATGGCGGGGCGGTGGATGTCGGTCAGGCTGCGCGAGTGGATCATGTAGGAAAAGGCGGGCGGCGGAAGGGTTTCGCCGCGCAGGAACATGAGGCCGAGGTTGTTCTCGATCAGCGCCGCGTCGTTCGTCTGCATCAGGGCGTGGAAGCCGGAGACGAAGCGGGCGATCTCGAGGTCGGAGACGATGGCGCTCGCCCGGTCCATCAGCTTGAGGCCGGCGGCCGAGACGGGCTGAAGCACGAAGAGCGCTTCGTTGAACGTGGCCTCGCCGGTGTCGACGCGGCCGCGATACGGACCGACCTTGGCGATGCCGTCGCGGATGACAGCCATCGCTTCCTCGATCACGGGATCGTTCTGGCTGCTCCGCAGCAGCGCCTCGTGGGCGTCGAGCACCTGTTTCAAGACGGCGTCGGTGCGGGTGCGCGCCGCCGCCCGGGTCTGGGCGTTCGAGAGGGCTTCGGCTGGCAGGGCGAGGGCAAGCTGCGAACCGGCCTCCGCCAGCGCCTTGACCGGCATCGCCTGGCGCAGATCGGCATACTCCTTGTAGGTTGTCCAGGCCAGGTACCCGCCCAGCAGCGCGATGATGGCGAGCGGCAGGATCGCCAGCCCGAACAAGGTGCTGCGAATCGAAATCGCGCGAGAAGTCATGTCGTCCCCCGAATGACGAAAGCGGTACCGCGGAGCACGCGACCGGTTGAAGGTTTCCCGTCAAATCATTGGATGACTTCCGTTAAAAATTCCCTCTCATGCCGTTGCGGCGCGCTACAAGGCGCAGAGCGGGTAGCCGGCGCGCAGGGCCGAACAGAGGTCGGCACGCCCGCCGCCGAAGCCGAGCAGCAGGGCGGCGGTGCCGATCGTGACGATGGCGACGATCATCGCCATCCGCAGGCCGAAACCGTCCAGCGCGGGAACGTCATCTGGGTGTGCCTGGTGGTCGCCCATGCCGGTCATCCCGCCAGCGCTCCGCCCGCCAGAAGCAGCGCGGCGATCACCACCGTTACCGAGCCGACCAGAGGATAGAGCGCGATGACGAAGGTGAGCGCCGCGCCGCGCATCTCGCCGTCGGCGTGACGGGTGCGGCTTGCCTGGTTCGTGCCGGCCGGCTTCAGGCCGCCGTGATGCGCCCGAATGGGCGTTGATCCGTCTTGCTGCGTCATGTCCATCTGCGTCGTGCCGGGATCCGCGTCCCGTTCCTTCCGGTGACCTGCCTAACCTTCGGCCGCGTCATGGACGGCGAAGGATTTCACATGTTGGGAAGATGTTTCGCCGCCACGGCGCAATTTGGGCGCCATCTTGGCGGCTTCGGGGCATCGGCGCGCGCCGCGCGCGGTGTTGCCGGGAAGCCTCACCCTTGCCGCTGCCGGTCCCATCGGCTACACGCGCGCAGGATTGTTCTCGAGGGCCGGGGGCAGGCGCGAACCGGCCGGAAATGCGACGGAAATGACCGGAAAGAGCGAAAAGATGAAAGCGCGCATGCCGCGCGGCTTCGTCGACCGGCAGGCGGCCGACATCCGCGCCGTGGAGGAGATGTGCGCGAAGATCCGCGCCGTCTACGAACTCTACGGCTTCGAGCCCGTCGAGCAGCCGATGATCGAATACACCGACGCGCTCGGAAAATTCCTGCCCGACCAGGACCGGCCGAACGAGGGCGTGTTCTCCTTCCAGGACGACGACGAACAGTGGCTGTCGCTGCGCTACGACCTCACCGCGCCGCTCGCCCGCTACGTGGCGGAGAATTTCGAGAAGCTGCCGAAGCCGTTCCGCAGCTACCGCCAGGGCTGGGTGTTCCGCAACGAGAAGCCGGGGCCGGGCCGCTTCCGCCAGTTCATGCAGTTCGACGCCGACACGGTCGGCACGCCGGGCGTGGCGGCGGATGCCGAAATGGCGATGATGATGGCCGACGTGATGGAGGCGCTGGGGATCGCGCGCGGGGACTATGTGATCCGGGTGAACAACCGCAAGGTGCTCGACGGGGTGCTGGAGGCGATCGGCCTCGGCGGCGAGGAGAACGCCGGCCGCCGGCTGACCGTGCTGCGGGCCATCGACAAGCTGGACAAGTTCGGGCCGGAGGGCGTGAAGCTGCTGCTCGGCGCTGGGCGTTGGGACGGCGGCAAGGAAGGCGAGGGGGATTTTTCGAAGGGCGCGGGGCTGGATGAAGGGCAGATTGAGACTGTCTTGGATTTGGTTACTTGGAAATCAGCCGGTCGCCACCGGGTCTACAACCCGCTAAGCGGTAACACGGTGAGGGGCTTTGTCGGGCGAGTGGAGTCCGATAGCGAGGGCCGTGACTACATCACTAGATTCCCGTCTAACTTGCAGATTATTGACGCGCTTCGAGATCGTTTTGCGACCGCCGCCGCTATGGATGAGGGTCTTTCAGAGCTTGATCAAGTGGCTAAGCTACTGCTCGCTAGTGGGTATGATGGTGATCGTGTTCTGATCGATACATCCATTGTTCGCGGCCTCGAATACTACACCGGCCCGGTCTACGAGGCCGAACTCCTGGCCGAGATCCCCAACGAGGACGGGCAGATTGTTCAGTTCGGCTCGGTCGGCGGCGGAGGGCGCTATGACGGGCTGGTGTCGCGGTTCCGCGGCGAGCCGGTGCCGGCGACGGGGTTTTCGATCGGCGTCTCGCGGCTGATGACGGCGCTGAAGAACCTCGGGAAGCTTCAAACCGCCGAGGTGCCTGGCCCGGTGGTGGTGCTGGTGATGGACCGGGATACGGAGAGCCTCGGACGCTACCAGAAGATGGTGGGCGCGCTGCGCACCGCCGGGATTCGAGCCGAGATGTATCTCGGCGGCTCGGGCATGAAGCCGCAGATGAAATACGCCGACCGGCGCGGAGCACCGTGCGTCGTCATCCAGGGCGGCGACGAGCGCGCCAAGGGCGTCGTGCAGATCAAGGACCTCGTCGAGGGCGCGCGGCTGGCCGAAAAGATCACCGACAATGCCGAGTGGCGCGAGGGCCGGCCGGCGCAGGTCGAGGTTCTGGAAAGCGAGCTGGTCGCGACGGTGCAAGGCATCATCGCGGCGCAGGCGGCGGAGCGGGGCGGTCGGTGAGGGCGATTGGCGTTGCTTTGGATCCGGCCTTTGCAGGCAAGGGCGGCGCTCTACGGCGCCCCCCTCTGCCCTGCCGGGCATCTCCCCCGCAGGGGGGGAGATCGGCAGTTCCAGCGTCTGCGCTCATCTTGCAACGCTGGCGATTGGCGAGGTCGGCGGAGAGAGTGATCTCCCCCCTCGTGGGGGAGATGCCGGCAGGCAGAGGGGGGCGCGAAGGAACGCGGCGTTTCTTATCACCGCTCCAGAGGGCGTGCGCCGCAACGCGGCGTCTCCTGCCTTTGGTCCGCCCATGACCCGCGTCCCCGCCATCGCGCCCGCCATCACCGCGCTGTTTTCCGAGCGGGGCGCGCATATGGTCGACGTGCCGGTGATCCAGCCGGCGGACCCGTTTCTCGACATGGCGGGCGAGGATCTGCGCCGCCGCATCTTCCTGACCGAGAGCGAGACGGGGGCAGCACTTTGCCTGCGGCCGGAGTTCACCATTCCGGTCTGCCTCGACCACATCGCCAGCCAGGCCGGCACGCCGCGCCGCTATGCCTATCTCGGCGAAGTGTTCCGGCAGCGGCGCGAGGGCGGCAACGAGTTCTTCCAGGCCGGCATCGAGGATCTGGGCGAGACGGACGCGGCCATGGCCGACGCCCGCTCGGTGGCCGATGCGCATGCGCTGCTGTCGCTGGCGCTGCCCGGCCGCGCGCTGACGGTGGCGCTCGGCGACCAGTCGGTGTTCGAGGCCGTGCTGGCGGCGCTCGGCCTGCCGCGCGGCTGGCGCATGCGGCTGGCGCGCGCCTTCGGCTCGGCCGAACAGCTGGAAGCGGCGCTCGCCGACCTCGCCAACCCGCCGAAGGCGAGCGTGCTGCCCGGCCGGGTCGCCGAACTCGTCGCAGACGGCGACCGCGCCGCGCTCGCCGCGCAGATCGCCGAGGGCATGGCGCAGACCGGCCTGTCGCCCGCGCTCGGCCGCACGCCCGACGAGATCGCGCGGCGGCTGATCGAGAAGGCGGAACTCAGGAGCGTGCGACTGTCCGCCGAAGCTTTTTCCGCGCTGAAGGCGTTCCTCGCCATCCGCGCGCCGCTCGACACCGCGGCCGACGTGCTGGAGGGCTTCGCCGCCGGCGCCGGCGTCTCCCTGGGCACTGCGCTGGAGCGGTTTTCGGCGCGCGCGCAGGCGGTGGCCGGGCACGGCCTGCCGGTGGGTGCGATCACCTATGACGCGGCCTTCGGCCGTCCGCTCGACTACTACACCGGCCTCGTCTTCGAGATCGCCGCCGAGGGGGCTTCACGGACGCTGGTCGGCGGCGGCCGCTACGACAGGCTCCTGACGCTGCTCGGCGCGAAAACGCCGATCCCCGGCGTCGGCTTCTCGGTCTGGCTCGACCGGGTCGAAGCGCTCAGGGGAGGGGCAGCATGAGCATCACCATCGCTCTTCCCTCCAAGGGCCGGCTGCGCGAGCAGGCGCTGGAGGTGTTCGCCAGGGCCGGGCTGCCGGTGGAGGAGCCGGCCGACCAGCGCCGCTATCGCGCCAGGATCGGCGGGCGCGACGACATCGAGGTGGCGTTCCTGTCGGCCTCCGAGATCGCCAGCGAACTCGGCCAGGGCAGCGTCGACTGCGGCGTCACCGGCGAGGATCTCGTGCGCGAGACGCTGGCCGACTGGGACGCCAAGGTGGAGATCGCCGCGCGGCTCGGCTTCGGCCAGGCCGACGTGGTGGTGGCGGTGCCCGACATCTGGCTCGACGTGGCGACCATGGCCGACCTCGACGACGTGGCGGCGGAGTTCCGCCAGCGGCACGGGCGCAGGCTGCGGATCGCCACCAAGTACTGGCGGCTGACGCAGCAGTTCTTCTCGCAGATGCACGGCATCCAGGTCTATCGCATCGTGGAAAGCCTCGGCGCCACCGAGGGCGCGCCGGCGGCCGGCTCGGCCGACGTCATCGTCGACATCACCACCACCGGGTCGACGCTCAGGGCCAACCATCTGCGCATCCTCGACGACGGCGTGATCCTGAGGTCGCAGGCCTGCCTGGTCTCGGCGAGGTGCGAGCGGACAGCGGCCGACGCCGCGGCGCTGGCGGAGGTCTGCCGTCGCGTGCGTGAGGCGGTGGCTTAGCGCCGCCGCTTGCGATTGCGCTGGCCCGGCCGCCTGATACACTCGCGGCCATCAGACCGGCGGCGCGGAGGCGCCAACCTGGGACGGACGATCGGGAGGAGCATCCATGACCATCGAGGCAGGCGCGCCGCATTCGCTCGCGCCCATCGAGGGGCTGTCGCACGTGTCCGGCGACCGCTCCGTGCCGCTGCTGGAAGACACGATCCCGCAGGCGCTCGCCAGGACCGTCGCTTGTTTTCCCGAACGTCCGGCGGCGGTGTTTCCAGCACAAGGCGTGCGGGTGACATGGGCCGAGTTCGCCGACGCGGTCGACGACCTCGCCGCCGGGCTGCTTGCGCTGGGGCTGGAGAAGGGCGACCGCATCGGCATCTGGTCGCCCAACCGCTGGGAATGGCTGCTGACGCAGTTCGCCACGGCGCGGATCGGGCTGGTGATGGTCAACATCAACCCGGCCTACCGGCTCTACGAACTGGAGTATGCGCTGAACAAGGTGGGATGCCGGGCTTTGGTGACGGCGGCCGCCTTCAAGACCTCGGATTATCTCGGCATGCTGGCCGAGCTCGCGCCGGAACTCGCCACGTCGAAGCCCGGCGGACTGAACGCGGCGCGGCTGCCGCATCTCCAGTTCGTCATCCGCATGGGCGAGGCGGCGTCGCCGGGGATGTACAGTTTCGACGACGTGGTGGGGCTTGGCACGGCAAGGGAGCGGGCGCGGCTCGACGCGATCACGGATAGCCTCGATCGCGACGAGGCCATCAACATCCAGTTCACGAGCGGCACCACCGGCGCGCCGAAGGGCGCGACGCTCTCCCATTCCAACATCCTCAACAACGCGCATTTCGTCACCGCGGCGATGAACCTGACGGAGGAGGACCGGCTCTGCATTCCCGTGCCGCTCTACCATTGCTTCGGCATGGTGATGGGCACGCTCGGCTGCGTGACCAAGGGCGCGGCGATGGTGTTTCCGGGCGAGGGTTTCGACCCGGAAGCGACGCTGTCTGCGGTAGCGGCCGAGCGCTGCACGGCGCTCTACGGCGTGCCCACGATGTTCGTGGCCATGCTCGACCATCCCGGCTTTTCGGGCTTCGACCTCTCCTCGCTGCGCACCGGCATCATGGCCGGCGCGCCGTGCCCGATCGAGGTTATGAAGAAGGTGCAGAGCCAGATGAACATGCGCGAGGTGACCATCGCCTACGGCATGACCGAGACGAGCCCGGTGTCCTTCCAGAGCCATGTCGACGATCCCCTGGAAAAGCGCGTCTCGACCGTGGGGCGCATTCATCCGCATGTCGAGGTGAAGGTGGTGGACGCAGAGGGCCGCACGGTGCCGCCGGGCGAGCGCGGCGAACTGTGTACGCGCGGCTATTCGGTGATGAAGGGCTACTGGGACGAACCGGAAAAGACCGCCGAGGCGATCGACGGGGAAGGCTGGATGCACACCGGCGACCTCGCCACGATCGATTCCGAGGGCTACTGCAACATCGTCGGCCGGGTAAAGGACATGATCATCCGCGGCGGCGAGAACGTCTATCCGCGCGAGGTGGAGGAGTTCCTCTACCGTCATCCCAAGGTGCGCGAGGTGCAGGTGTTCGGTGTGCCGGACAAGCGCTACGGCGAGGAGGTCTGCGCCTGGATCGTGCCGGCCGGCGAGGCGCCGACCGAGGAGGAAATCCGCGCGTTCTGCACGGGCCAGATCGCGCACTACAAGATCCCGCGCTATGTGCGCATCCGGCCTTCGCTGCCGATGACGGTGACCGGCAAGCCGCAGAAGTTCATCATGCGCGACGAGATGGTGGACGAACTGGGCATCGCGGAGCTGAAGACGGCCTGAAACGCCGCGTCCGTCGCAGGCCGGCAACGCAACGAAGGCCCGGCTTGGGGGAGCCGGGCCTTCGCGTTTCGCAGGCCGTTTCAAGCGTGGCGGACGACACGCCCTGGAGGTCAGGCCGTCGCGAGCTTGCCGCCGCGGGCGTCGACCGAGAGCGCGCCGGCGCCGGTGACCGAAAGCAGCAGGAAGCCGCCGGTCAGGCCGAGGTTCTTCAGGAAGGCGGTCATCTGGTTCTGGTCGGCGAAGTCGAAGTGACCGATGAACGCGGTCGCCACGCAGAACGCGCCCAGGGCGTAGGCAACATAGCGGGTCTGGAAGCCCGCGACGATGGCGATCCCGCCCAGGACCTTCAACGCGATGACGAGCCAGGTGACGAGCAGCGGCGCGGGCATGCCGATCGCGCCCATGTAGCCGGCGAAGCCGCCGGGGCCGGCAAGCATGCCGAGACCCGAGACGAGGAACAGGACGGCAAGCAGGGTGCGGCCGATGAGAAGCGTGACGTCGTTAGACATGAGTTGCAGTCTCCAGAATTGAGGTTCGTGGAGACCATACGCCTAAAGTCGAAAACCGATAGCGCTCCCGTTGCCGACGATACGTTCACTATTGTTGAACAGTGGGTGCGAGGACAGTGAGCACGAGGGGGCGTCGGCAGCCTCGATCTCAACCCGGCTGCGTCATCAGTTCCGGTCGCACGATGCGGTCGTAATCCTCCGCGGTGACGAGGCCCGTTGCCAGCGCTTCCTCGCGCAGGGTGGTGCCGTTCTTGTGCGCCGTCTTGGCGATCTTGGCAGCCGCGTCGTAGCCGATCGTTGGGGCCAGCGCCGTGACCAGCATCAACGATCGGTCGAGCGCCGCCTTGATGTTGTCCTCGCGTGCCTCGATGCCGGTCACGCAATTGTCGGTGAAGGAGCGGGCGGCGTCCGACAGAAGCTGCACCGACTGGAGGAAGTTGTAGGCCATCAGCGGATTGTAGACGTTGAGCTCGAAATGGCCCTGGCTGCCGGCGAAGGTGAGCGCGGCGTTGTTGCCGAAGACCTGGACGCAGACCTGCGTCAGCGCTTCCGACTGGGTGGGGTTGACCTTGCCCGGCATGATCGACGAGCCCGGCTCGTTTTCCGGCAGGGACAGTTCGCCCAGCCCCGAACGCGGGCCGGAGCCGAGGAAGCGGATGTCGTTGGCGATCTTGAACAGGGCGGCCGCTGCGGCATTGATGGCGCCGTGGCTGAACACCATCGAATCATGCGCGGCCAGCGCCTCGAACTTGTTGGGTGCGGTGACGAAGGGCAGGCCGGTGATGGCGGCGATGCGCTCGGCGACCTTCTCCGCGAAACCAATGGGGGCATTGAGGCCGGTGCCGACCGCGGTTCCGCCCTGCGCGAGTTCCATCAGACCCGGCAAGGTCAACTCGATGCGGGCGATAGAGGAGGCGACCTGGGCGGCATAGCCGGAAAACTCCTGGCCGAGCGTCAAAGGGGTTGCGTCCTGCGTGTGGGTGCGGCCGATCTTGACGATGTGGTCGAAGGCCTTGGCCTTCTCGTCGAGCGCCGCATGGAGATGCTTCAGCGCCGGCAGGAGGTCGTGGACGATGCGCTCGGCGCAGGCGACATGCATGGCCGTCGGGTAGGTGTCGTTCGACGACTGGCTCATGTTGACGTGGTCGTTGGGGTGGACCGGTTTCTTGGAGCCCATCGTCCCGCCCAGCATCTCGATGGCGCGGTTGGAGATCACCTCGTTGGCGTTCATGTTGGACTGGGTGCCCGAGCCGGTCTGCCAGACCACCAGCGGGAAATGCGCGTCGAGCTTGCCGTCGATCACCTCCTGCGCGGCCTTCACGATCGTCTCGCCGATCGCCGGATCGAGCCGGCCCAGCGCCATGTTGGCCTCGGCGGCTGCCTGCTTGACGATGCCCAGCGCGCGCACCACCGAGAGCGGCTGCTTTTCCCAGCCGATCCTGAAATTGCCCAGTGATCGCTGCGCCTGCGCGCCCCAGTAGCGATCGGCTGCGACCTCGATCGGGCCGAATGTGTCGGTCTCGGTTCGGGTGGTGCGGGCGTCGGTCATGGCAGGCTCCTCGGGACGATGTGAGCGAGGGGGTAGCGCGCCAAGGAGGACGCTTCAAGCGCCGTTTGCCGGTCGGCGCTTGTCAAATCGATTCAATTCTCAAAGCCAAGTGATTGAGATCGTTTCGCCTGGCGTGGCCCATGCATCGAGAGTGGCGGCCATTGACCGGGGCGGGAGGAAGCCCTACCGCTCAATCCATGTTCGAGCTGATCGTCGCCGCCTGCCTCATTCTCCTCAATGGCGTTTTCGCCTTGTCGGAGTTGTCCATCGTGTCGGCACGCAAGCCGCGGCTGCAACTGCTGGCAGAGCAGGGCAAGGCCGGCGCGAAAGCGGCGCTGAGGCTGGCCGAAAAGCCCGGTCGCTTCCTGTCCGCCGTGCAGATCGGCATCACGCTGATCGGCATCCTGGCCGGCGCCTTCTCGGGGGCGGCGCTCGGCGCGCGCATGAGCGCCATCCTGATGGATTACGGACTTACGGAATATGTGGCCGGTATCGCCGGCTATGGCATTGTCATCTCCGCGATCACCTTCCTGTCCGTCATCATCGGCGAACTGGTGCCGAAGCACCTGGCGCTGAAGAATGCCGAGGGCTTCTCGTGCATGGTGGCACCGGCGATGGAGGTGTTTTCGCGTTTCGCCGCGCCGGTCATCTGGCTGCTCGATGCCTCGACGCGCGCGATCCTTCGGGCGACGGGCATGGGGGCCGAGAGCGCCTCGACGATGACGGATGAGGAGATCCGCACCGTCATCGCCGAAGCCGAGAGCGCCGGTGTGATCGCACCCGCCGAACAGGCCATGATTTCGGGCGTCATGCGGCTCGGCGATCGCACGGCGCGCGCCCTGATGACCCCGCGAACGGAGGTCGAAGCGCTGGATGCGACGCTGACGCCGGAGGGGCTGCGCGAGGCGTTGCTGTCGACCGTTCATACGCGGCTGCCCGTCTACGAGGGCGAGGTGGACGCGGTGATCGGCGTGGTGCGGGTGCGCGACGTGGTGGCGGGCAGACTCGCGACGCCGCCGACAGCGCTTGCCGAGCATGTGAAGCCCGCACCGGTGGTGCCCGACACGATGTCGGCGCTTGTCGTCCTCGAAATCCTGCGCAAGGCCGAGGTGCCGATGGTGCTGGTCCACGACGAGTTCGGGCATTTCGAGGGCGTGATCACGCCGGCCGACATCCTCGACGCGATTGCCGGCGCGTTCCGCTCCGACGAGGACGAGGGAGCGGAGCCGGAAGCCCACCAGCGCGCCGACGGCTCATGGCTGTTCGCCGGTTCGATGCCCGCCGACGAGATGGCGGAGATCCTGCGGTTCGAATTGCCCGAAAGGCGCGGCTACGAGACCGTGGCGGGCTTCCTGCTCGACGCCTTCAAGCGCCTGCCCGAGACCGGAGAGGCAATCGACGTCGGCACCTGGCGCTTCGAAGTGGTCGATCTCGACGGACGGCGCATCGACAAGGTGCTGGCGACCCGCACTGGATGAGGACGGAGGTCTTTCCGAGAACAATTCGCGGCCAAGCTTGATTTCCTCTTTCATCCTGCCGATACTCTTTTTTCGAGGATCGAAGTAAGGGAGAAACGAACCCGGCGAGGGTCGGGACATCGCAACAAAAAACAGGAACCACGGGCGGGAGGAGCCGCGCCGGAAACAGTTCTCTCGGGAGGAGACAGTCTTGAAAACCAACAGAATCATGGTCGCCCTGGCCAGCACCGCCGCCGTCTGCCTTGCAACCGCGGCGCCCGCATCCGCCGAGACCGCGCTCAAGTGGGCGCATGTCTACGAAGTGAGCGAGCCATACCACACCTGCGCGGTGGCAGCCTCCGACAAGCTGAAGGCGGCGACGGACGGTCGTTACTCGGTCGAGGTCTTCCCGGCCTCCTCGCTCGGCAAGGAATCCGACATCAACGAGGGGCTCGGGCTGGGTACGGTCGACATCATCTATACAGGCCAGCTCTTCGCCGGCCGCTCCTACGGGCCGATCGCCATCGGCGGCGCGCCGTTCATGTTCCGCGACTACGACCACTGGGACAAGTACCGCAACTCCGACCTCTTCATGCAGCTCGCCGATGGCTACAAGAACGCCACCGGCAACCACATCACCTCGATGACCTACTACGGCGAGCGCCACGTCACGTCCAACGTGCCCATCGACAAGCCGGAAGACCTGAAGGGGCTGAAGATCCGCGTCCCGGATGCGCCGCTCTACATGATGTTCCCCAAGGCGGCCGGCGCCAACCCGACGCCGATCGCCTTCGCGGAGGTCTATCTCGCCCTGCAGCAGGGAACGGTAGACGCGCAGGAGAACCCGCTGCCCACCATCCAGGCCAAGAAGTTCTACGAGGTGCAGAAGCACATCAACCTGACCGGGCACATCACCGACGCCCTGCTGACGATCGTCGGCGGCCCGGCCTGGAACGCCATGGACGCGGCCGACCAGGCGGCGCTGGAGACCGTGCTCGACGAGACATCCGTCTGCGCCACCGAGCAGATCATCGAGTCGGAGAAGAACCTCGTCCAGTGGTTCAGGGATGAGGGCGTCGACGTGCGCGAGGTCGATCGCGGCCCGTTCAGGGCGGCGACCATGACGCTGCACAACAGTGCGGACGCGACCTGGGACCAGGCGACCTACGACAAGCTGCAGGCCATCGAGTAGCGAGGACAGGGCGCTGCCGCCGACCCGCACGCGCTGGCAAGCGTGGCAGGGGCGGCGGCGCCCCATGGCGTGGTTTCCGGCGGCGCAGTTCCGCGCCGCCGGCTTTCCTCTGCGGAGATCAATATGCGGCAGGACGATTCCGGCGCAGAGCGGGACGAGAGCGAGCGGCTGGACGACATCCAGCTTCAGGACGGCATCGTGCTCGTCGTCTTCTGGACGCTGGCCGTTGTGGTGTTCCTGCAGTTCTTCACGCGCTATGTGCTCAACAATTCGCTCGGGTGGACCGAGGAGATCGCCCGCTACCTTCTGATCGGGGTCACCTTCGTGGGCGCGGTGATGGCGGTGCGCAAGGAAAGCCACATCGCGGTCGAACTCGTCTACCGCTGGCTGCCGCGCCGCATGCGCCTTGTCCTGCAGATCGCCGTCGATGTCGTCGCCCTGGCCTTCTATGCCATCACGGCATGGCTGTGCGTGACGCTGGCGCAGCGCACGCAGCAGATGATGGGCGCGATCGACCTGCCGAAATCGATCGTCTACTGGGCGGTCGCGGCCTGTTTCGTCGGCATGACCATTTACGGCGTCGTCGTGCTCGTGCGCCACATCCGCACCGGCACCAGCCGCCTCGTCGATCCGGAGCGGTTCTCCGCGACCGGCCCAACCCTCTAGAGCGGCGACCGATCATGCTCCTGACCCTGCTCTTCGTGCTGCTTCTCGTGATGCTCCTGCTTGGGGTTCCGGTGGCGATCGCGCTCGCCGGCGCCTCGGCCGTCTTCATCTTCCTCGACGGTCGCATCCCCGACGTCGTGGTCGTACACCGCATGATAAACGGGGTGGATTCCTTCCCGCTGCTCGCCGTGCCCTTCTTCATCCTCGCCGGCAACCTGATGAACTCGGCCGGCATCACCGAGCGCATCTTCGATTTCGCCAAGGCGCTGGTCGGCTGGATGCGCGGCGGGCTCGGCCACGTCAACATCGGCGCTTCGGTCATCTTCGCGGGCATGTCGGGCGCCGCGGTTGCCGATGCAGGCGGGCTTGGCGCCATCGAGATCAAGGCCATGCGCGATGCGAACTACGATCCCGGCTTCGCGGTCGGCATCACGGCGGCGTCCTCGACCATCGGCCCGATCATACCGCCCTCGCTGCCGATGGTCATCTATGGCGTGGTGGCCGGGGCCTCGATCGGCCAGCTTTTCGCGGCCGGCTTCGTGCCGGGGCTGATCATGGCCGTATCGCTGATGATCATGGTGGCGATCTATGCGCGCCGGCACGGCTATCAGAGAGACCAGGCGTTTTCGATACCGGTTCTGGGCATCACCTTCGTGCGCGCCTTCCTGTCGTTGATGACGCCCGTCATCATCGTCGGCGGCATCCTGTCCGGTGCCTTCACGCCGACGGAAGCCGCGATCGCGGCCTGCGTCTGGGCGCTGTTTCTCGGGCTCATCGTGTACCGCACGCTGTCGCTCCGTCGCTTCCTGCGCGTCTCGTTCGACACGATCGAAACCACGGCGGTGGTGCTCTTCATCGTCGCCTCGGCCTCGATCTTCGCCTGGATCCTCGCCTCCAACAGGGTGCCGGAGCATTTCGCCGCGCTGCTGCTCACCGTGTCGGAAAACCCGATCATCGTGCTCCTGCTGATCAACCTGATCCTGCTCATCGTCGGCTGCTTCCTGGAGACGGTGGCGGCGATCACGATCCTCGTGCCGGTGCTGCTGCCGATCGCCATCAAGGTCGGCGTCGATCCGGTCCATTTCGGTGTGATCGTGGTGCTCAACCTGATGATCGGCCTGCTGACGCCGCCTGTCGGGCTGGTGCTCTATGTGCTTGCGCGTGTCTCGAAGGTGCCGTTCGAGCGCTGCGTGGTCGCGACGGCGCCGTTCCTCGTGCCGCTCTTCATCGTTCTGATGCTCGTCACCTTCGTCCCGGCGATCACGCTCTGGCTGCCGACGCTGCTGTACCGGTGAGGGGGAGCTACGCGCCTTCGTCCGGATCTGGTGGTGGGGCGGGGAGGAGTTCGGCGGGCATCCGCGCGTCCTCCTGCCGGCCGTGCCTGAAGGCGACGATCTCGATCCCCTCGGGTCCCATGCGGGTCGTGAGCACGTAGGGCGCCATCACCACCCGCCGCGTGCCCGGGATATCGCCGCGTACGCCAAGGTACGGAAACTCGGCGAGCCGGTCTTGTAATCCTCGCATCTGCCTGACGATGTTTTCGGCCGCGACCGGATTGCGCTCTGCGACATAGGCGATGGCCTCGAGGAACCGGACCCTGGCAGCCGGCGCCATGCGGGCCCGGCGACGTGACACTAGCTTGCCTTGATGCGGCGGGCTGACTGCGCGGCCGCGATGATCGCTTCGGCGTCGGTCAGAACCGCGTCCAGGCTGACGCCTTCGCCGGCTTCAAGCTGCTCCAGTCCCACGGATTCCTCCAGCAACTGCGCCCCCTCGCCATCCAGGTAAGTGCGGAAGGCGTGCAGCATGACCCAGGTCCTGTCACGATCGAGCACGTGTGCGATGCGCTCGAAATCCCCGAGCATGGCCGTCGGAATGCGGATGGACACCTGCGTCTTGTCTTCGGTCGCCATGGGATCTCCGGTGTATGTCACTGGGATGTGATGTAACCCACGCGCGGAGTGGACGTCAATTCCTAGCCAAGTTGTGGCATCGGTGTCGTTCAGGCGAGGAACGCCGACCTGGAACGAAAAAGGGCGGCCCTCGCGAGCCGCCCTTTCCGTATGCGCAGAGCCGGTTCCCCGGCCGGAGCCGGGGAGGGGCCGATCCTCGGGTCGAGCCCGAGGACGGGACTTAGAAGTCCATGCCGCCCATGCCGCCCATGCCGCCGCCCATTCCGCCGGGCATGCCGCCGCCGGCAGCTTCCTTCTTCGGAGCTTCGGCGATCATGGCCTCAGTGGTGACCAGCAGGCCGGCGACCGAAGCCGCGTCCTGGAGGGCGGTGCGGACGACCTTGACCGGGTCGACGATGCCCATGGCGATCATGTCGCCATATTCGCCGGTCTGGGCGTTGTAGCCGAAGGTCTCGCTGGCGTTTTCGAGGATACGGCCGGCGACGATCGACGCCTCGGCGCCAGCGTTCGCGGCGATCTGGCGGCAAGGAGCCTGCAGGGCGCGGCGGACGATGGCGATGCCGGCCTTCTGGTCGGCATTGGCGCCTTCGCCCTTGATGGCCAGCGAAGCGCGCAGCAGCGCGGTGCCGCCGCCGGGCACGATGCCTTCTTCCACGGCCGCGCGGGTCGCGTTGAGGGCGTCGTCGACGCGGTCCTTCTTCTCCTTGACCTCGACCTCGGTCGAGCCGCCGACGCGGATGACAGCGACGCCGCCCGCGAGCTTGGCCAGGCGCTCCTGGAGCTTCTCGCGGTCGTAGTCCGAGGTGGTCTCCTCGATCTGCTGCTTGATCTGGGCGACGCGGCCCTGGATCTCTTCCTTCTTGCCGGCGCCGTCGACGATGGTGGTGTTCTCCTTGGAGATCGACACCTTCTTGGCGCGGCCGAGCATGTCGAGGCCGACGTTCTCGAGCTTGATGCCGAGGTCTTCGGAGATCACCTGGCCGCCGGTGAGGATGGCGATGTCCTCGAGCATGGCCTTGCGGCGATCGCCGAAGCCGGGCGCCTTGACGGCGGCGATCTTCAGGCCGCCGCGCAGCTTGTTGACCACGAGCGTGGCAAGCGCCTCGCCCTCGACGTCCTCGGAGATGATGACCAGCGGCTTGGAGGTCTGGACGACAGCCTCGAGCACCGGCAGCATCGCCTGGAGGTTCGACAGCTTCTTCTCGTGCAGGAGGATGTAGGCGTCCTCGAGCTCGGCGACCATCTTGTCGGGGTTGGTGACGAAGTAGGGCGACAGGTAGCCGCGGTCGAACTGCATGCCTTCGACGACCTCGAGCTCGGTCTCGGCGGTCTTGGCTTCCTCGACGGTGATGACACCCTCGTTGCCGACCTTCTGCATGGCCTCGGCGATCATCTCGCCGATTTCCTTCTCGCCATTGGCGGAGATGGTGCCGACCTGCGCGACTTCGGCGGAGGTGTTGATCTTCTTGGCGCTCTTGACGAGGCTGGCGACGGCTTCGGTGACCGCGAGGTCGATGCCGCGCTTCAGGTCCATCGGGTTCATGCCGGCGGCAACCGCCTTGTGGCCTTCCTGGACGATCGACTGGGCGAGAACGGTCGCCGTCGTGGTGCCGTCACCGGCGATGTCGTTGGTCTTCGAGGCCACTTCGCGCACCATCTGGGCGCCCATGTTCTCGAACTTGTCTTCCAGCTCGATCTCCTTGGCGACGGTGACGCCGTCCTTGGTGATGCGCGGGGCGCCGAACGACTTGTCGATGACGACGTTGCGGCCCTTGGGGCCGAGCGTGACCTTCACGGCATCGGCGAGAATGTTGACGCCGCGCAGCATCCGCTCGCGCGCATCACGGGAAAAACGTACTTCCTTGGCAGCCATGTTTTAGCTCCTCAACAGTTTCGGCCGGTCGTCGGACCTGGCCGTGGATCAGATTTCGATCAGGGCTCGGCTCAGCCGATGATGCCCATGATGTCGGATTCCTTCATGATCAGCAGGTCTTCGCCGTTGAGCTTGACCTCGGTGCCCGACCACTTGCCGAAAAGCACGCGGTCGCCAGCCTTCACGTCCAGCGGAACCAGCTTGCCGCTCTCGTCGCGCGCGCCGGAGCCGACGGCGATGATCTCGCCTTCCTGCGGCTTTTCCTTCGCGGTGTCGGGGATGATGATCCCGCCCTTGGTCTTCTCTTCAGACTGGACCCGGCGGACCACCACACGATCGTGCAGCGGGCGGAAATTCGTTTCTGACATTTTGGTACCCTCGATGCGGATGATGGAATTATCTTCCGTCCGGCAGAACCGGACTGCGTTAGCACTCACCGTGAGGGAGTGCTAACGCGCCGCTCAGATAGGCGCGATGAGGATGGCTGTCAAGAGAAAGTGATGGCGCCGGACCCCGCATCCGGTGGCGCGCGGAGCGCCGGGGAAGGCATCTTCGGGACGCGATCGCAAGATCGGCTTTCGCGGGCGCTCCTCACGCGAGATGGCGTTCACCAGGCAGGAAATCAAGGCGCCCGTGGCGAAATCACCGCCTGTGTTCGAACGTGGCGATTGTCTTCGGCCGGCGATGGTCCGCCGGCCGTGTCGGGTTCATATGCGTCCGATCAGCTGACGATACGCAGGTTGGACAGTTCGTCGGCGATTTCCTTGAACGTCTGCTCCAGCGCGCCGCCGGTCGTGTTCCAGAACAGCTTGGCCGTGCTGCCGTCGGCATCCTTGCGGAACTTCGAGTCGGAGGCGCAGCTCTTCAGGGCGTTGATCTGGCCGAGTTCGTCGGATTTGCTCGAACTCAGGTCGAGCGCCACCGTCATGACGACAAGACCGCTGGTCTTGGCCTTTTCGCAGATGGCATTCATCTGCTGGGTCATCGCCGTCGTGTAGTTGCTGTTGGAATAGGTGCTGCTGCTGACGGACGTGCCCATGAAGATCCGCGACTTGGATTGTCCCGACTGGTTGACCCCGGCATAGCCGTAGGCCGAGTAGATCGACTTGTTACCGGCGCCGTCGCCGTAGCCGAGCGAACCCGGCGTGTAGTAGGTGTTGGCGCCATCCGTGAGCACGATCAGCACCTTGTCGTTGCCTTTTTCGGTCTCGGGACGTCCGTCGGTGAACGGTTCGGTGCTGGTGAGGGTTTTCCAGCCCCAGACGATGCCTTGCGGAACCGTGGTCGCACCATTCGCGGTCATGGCGTCGATCGCGCCGTTCACCGTGCTTTTTCCGCTCGCCGACGTCACGTCCGTCAGCCGCGTGAGGGGCGCGGTGGTGCAGGATGCATTCGGTCCACTGCCGCTGGCAGCCGCCGACGTATTGTTCGGCTCGAAATACTTGGGCATGGATTTCTGCCGAACGATGTCGGTGCCGGTCGTTCCGTCGGCCCAGTAGCTGTTAAAAGCCCAGCCGTTCGTCGTGGAATCGGTCTCGTCGGGCGCGAACATCGGGACGATCAGCGTCTCGGGCTTGCTCGTCGATGGGGCGCTGGCGTCGAGACTGTAGGGATGCGGGCGCATTTCCACGCAGCCCTGCCAACTGGCGTAGCTTCCGTAGGTGAAGCTGAAGGAGCCGTTGTCGACCCAACCCCAGTTCCGGCAGTTGCCGTTCCACCTGTATCTCGTACAGACATACTCCCAGTTGCTGCTCCAGGTCTGGCCCGTCACGCGCTGCATTTCATTGAAAAGGCTGAAGCGCGTCACCTTCTGCCCCGCCGCGCTGCCCCAGCCGCTGCCAACCTTGGTGTAGATGCCGCCCGACAGCGTAACCTGCCTGTCCGACGGCATGGTCGACCAGTTGAAATTCTCATGGTGAACGGGGGAACGCCCGTCGACGTCCATCCAGCTCGCGGTCGCATATTGCGGGCCGACATTGACCGATCCGGCGAAGGGCACGACCGAGAACTGGACCGGCTTTTCGACCTGCTTGATCTGCGCGGCCTGGCCGGCAAGCGTGTCGACGAGCTGCTTGGCCGCGGTCTTCAGGAGGTCGATGCGCTTGCTGCCGGACCCGGAGCCGTTGAAGTTCATCGAGCCGGAATTGTCGAGGACGAGGGCGACTTCCAGCGTGTTCTTCAGTCTGACCTTGGTCTCGGCGCTGATCTTGAAGGCCGTTTCGTTGCCGGACACCAGGGACGAGAAGGCATCGAAGAAATAGGGCTTGAAGGCGTATGACGCGTCGATGGTCAGGAGGCCGCCGCCGGTTTCGCTGCTCGGCAGGGTGAGCTTGAAGCTTGCACCGCTGGTGTCGATGCCGTTCATGTTGGCCTGAAAGAAGTCCTTTGCATAGGCGACGGTGTCGTTTTCCGAGCCGCCAGCGACGTAGAAACGGGCCGCCGCGATGCCGGCGGCATCAAGCGCGTTGAGCGCGAGGGCGCGCTGCCTGGTCATCTCGGAATAGTCGATCGCCATAGCCAGCGCGCCCAGGATCGGGACGATGGACACCGCCGTCGCGATCGCGAAGTTGCCGCGCCGGTCCTCGATAAATCTGCGAAACATCCTGAACCCCTGCGACGTCGATGAACATCACCATGGCAGAGGCGTGCTAAATTCCAGTTTTCGGGACGCTTCAAATACAGACGCCCGCGTTCAGACGGCGTTAACCGACCTGTGCGTCCGCCAGCGAACGCGAGCCCTTGACCGGCTCCGGGCGCAGCCGCTTGGGCTCCGCAAAGTGGGGACCGACCATCAGGTCGATGCCAAGATGGAGAAGCTCGATCGCTTCCTCGTCGCCGCGGATGCCGCGCGCAACGACCGCCAGGCCGTCGGCCTTCGCGGCGGCGACCATTTCGGCACCGGTCGCCGAGCCGCGGCGCGCCTTCTGACGATCCAGAAGCCGGTTCGCCTCGGCCTTCAGCGCGACCGTGCCGCGGTCGCGCAGCAGGCGAATTCCCGAGGCCGGCTTGTCCCAGCCTTCGGCGGCAAAGCCCAGTCCACAGGCGGAGAGCGTGTCGATGCCGGCGGCCACCGCGCCGGTCGAGGCGAGCAGCAGCTGCGCCGGGACGGAAAGGATGATCTGGTCGGCCAGCGCCGGCTGGATCGTCACCAGCGCCGCGATCTCGGAGCAGGCCTTCGCGTGCAACAGCAGTTCTTCGGACACGGGACAGTGGAGCGGCGCCTGGTCGCCCTTGGCTCCGAGCCGTCGTCGCGCGATTTCGGCCGCGCGCAAGACGACGGCCTTCTCGAAGGCGTGTCGCTCGACATGACGGCCGGCCGCCGAAAGGCGGTGGATGTGATGCGTCATGCCGTTCAGCTCCAGGCAGGCGTGGACCTCGAAGGCGACGCCTGCATTGCGCGAGACGGAGACGATCGGCTCCAGGCTCAATTCGAGTTCGTCGTCCGCCAGGACGCGAGCCAGCGCGACCTCGATCGCGTCCGCCGGATTGGACTTGTCGCCCTTTCGTTTCGCGACGATGGCGGGGTGCGGGATGATGTCGGCCTGCAACGGGGCGAGGCTCGCCGAGGCGCCGCGCAAGGCGATCGTATCGATCTCGGTGCGCAGACGCTCCTCGAGCAGCAGCCGTTCGGCGTCGGCGGACTTGGCGCGCGCATCGAGCGAGGCCAGCGCCGTATCGAGGCAGCGCGACAGGCGACGGAGTTCGGCATTGGCCCGACGCACCTTCCAGACGGCGATCCCGGCGGCCGCCAGCGCCAGCCCGGCGACGAGCAGGCTCAAGGCGAGCGCGCCGCTGGTCGGAGGCACGCTGTGGACGACGACCGCCAACGGTTCGGCGCCGGCGCCATACACCGCAATGCCCAGAATGACCGCCGCAATGGCGCTTCCTGCGATATGTCGCATGCCCATCCCTCGGGTCGGTGCGGCGCGCGTCCGGTCCCCGGACCACCGCCGTCACATGCTTCAAACAAAAGATTAGCAGACATTTTGCACCACGAATGTGAAGCGAAACATAATGACAGGGTCGCCGGCTTCGGTTAATTCCGGGGCCGCCGCCGACCGGGTCGGGCGTCAGCGAAACCGAGGAGCGACAATGCCAGACCTGCCGCGAATGATCGCTTCGCTCGACGACGTCGCCGACGGATACGCCGCGCTCCTGTGCGATGTCTGGGGCGTGATCCACAATGGAATCAGGGCCTTCGACGAAGCGTCGGCCGCCCTCTTGCGCGCTCGCGAAAAGGGCCTCGCCGTCGTTTTGATCACCAACGCGCCTCGGCCGTTTCCGGATGTCCAGTCGCAACTCGCCGCGCTCGGCGTGCCGGCCGAAGCCTACGACCTGATCGTGACCTCGGGCGACGTGACGCGCGATCTCATTGCGGAGGGATCGCGGCGCGTGTTCCACATCGGTCCGGATCGCGACCTGTCGATCTATGACGGCCTGGATGTCGAGCTTTGCGAGGAACCGGAGGCGTCGAGCGTCGTCTGCACCGGGCTCTTCGACGACGAGACCGATACGCCGGACCATTATGGCGAGATGCTGCAGCGCCTGCGCGCCCGAAACCTGCCCTTCATCTGCGCCAACCCCGACATCGTGGTGGAGCGCGGCGACCAGCTGATCTGGTGCGCCGGTGCGCTGGCGCGCGACTTTTCCCTGCTCGGCGGCCGCACCCTGATCTCCGGCAAGCCGCACCGGCCGATCTACGAGGCGGCGCTGAGGGCGGCCGGCGAGGTTCTCGGACGCCCGGTCGCGACATCAGAGGTTCTGGCGATCGGCGATGGCGCCCTGACCGACCTGAAGGGCGCGGTGCAGAACGACATCGACGCGCTCTATGTATCCGGAGGCATCCATGCGCGCGACTATGGCGAGACGCTGAACCCTGATCTCGCCCGTCTTGCGGCCTTCCTCGACAAGCATGGCCATGCGCCGGTTGCGGTCATTCCGCGGCTGCGCTGAGGGGGAAGGCCAGGACGCACCCAGCCATGAGCCTGAGAACCTTCCAGAGGATAGGAGATCCCGCCGCGCTGCCCGGCGATCTTCGCGGCGGCGTTGCCGCGATCGGCAATTTCGACGGGGTGCACCGGGGACACACGGCCGTGCTGGAGCGGGCACGCGCGCTTGCCGACAATATGGATGCGCCCGCCCTGGCACTGACCTTCGAGCCGCATCCTCGTTCGGTCTTCCGGCCGGAGACGCCGGTCTTCCGGCTGACGCCGGCATCGCTGAAAGCCGACCTGATCCACCGCGCGGGCTTCGATGCCGTGGTCGAGCAGGCCTTCACGCGTGAATTCGCCAGCCTGACGGCGGAAGAGTTCGTCGGTCGCGTGCTGACCGGGGGGCTTGGAATCTCGCATGCCGTGACCGGCTTCGACTTTCATTTCGGCAAGAACCGCCAGGGCGGCCCCGCCTATCTGATGGAGGCCGGTCAGCGCCACGGCTTCGGGGTGACGCTGGTCGATGCGTTCCGGGACGAGGGCGCCGACGTCGTCTCGTCGAGCCGCATCCGCATGCTTCTGGCCGATGGCGACGTGGCCGAGGCCGCCGGTCTGCTCGGCTATCGCTTCACCGTCGAGGCCGAGATCGTCGGCGGCAAGCAGCTTGGCCGCACGCTCGGCTATCCCACCGCCAACATGGCGCTGCCGGCCGAGACAGAGCTGAAATACGGTATCTATGCCGTGCGCCTGCGGCGCGCGGACGGCGCCCTGCACGACGGCGTGGCGAGCTTCGGCCGGCGGCCGACGGTCGATGCCGACGGCGCGCCGCTTCTGGAAACCTTCGTCTTCGACTTTGCCGGCGACCTCTACGGCGAAACCTGCCGCGTATCGTTGTTCGGCTTCCTGCGCGGAGAGGAGAAATTCGACGGTCTTGACGCGCTCGTTGCGCAGATGAAGCGGGACGAGGCCGAGGCGAGGGCGCTGCTGGCGGGCGTGCGGCCGCTGTCGGCCGTCGATGCCGGGCTCTGCTTTCCCGGCTGATCATCACGCGCCTGTTTATCGACTTGGCTTCGCGCTTCGGGCAAAGCTCCTCCGCATGGGGGCAGACCGGACTTCTTCGCGCCCGCCGCGAATCCTGATCACGGGCGCGACGTCGGGCATCGGCCTGGCGCTCGTTCGCCGGCTCGCGCCCGCCGCGCGGGTGCTCGCGGCCGGGGGGCGCGGCAACGACGCCGCGCAAGGCGTCCTTCCTGATGGCGTGTCCTACGTCCAGGCCGACCAGCGCGAGCCGTCGCGAGCCGTCGCGGCCATCCTTGGCGGGCTCGACGACCTCGGCTGGGATCGGCTCGATCTGGCGATCCTCAATGCCGGGATCGGCCATGCCGTCGATCCGGCCGAGGAGACGCCACGGATGCTGCGCGACGTGCTCGATACCAATCTCTTCGCTGCCATCGCGCTGGCGCACGCGCTGCGGCCCCGACTGGAGGCCGGCGGCGGCAGGCTGGTGCTGATCGGCTCGGCCGCGCACAAGGGCGCGCCCGCTTTCGCCAGTTATGCGGCGGCCAAGGCCGGACTGCATGGCTTCGCGCGGGCGCTGGCGGAGGAATGGAAGGGACATGTCGCCGTTCAGGTGATCCATCCCGGCCCGACCGACACCGGCATGCATGCCCGCGCCGGGCATGATCCCGGGCGCTTGGTCCGTCTCTTCGCCGGAACGGCGACCATGGCGCGGCTGATCGATCGGGCGGTCGCGCGCGGCCGAACGGTCGAGACGATCTCGTTTGCCCGCTTCCTCGGGCGCGGGGACGGTGGCAGGTGAGGACAGCGCTCGTCACCGGCGGCGGTGCCGGCCTCGGCCGCGCCATGGTCCAGCGACTGCTTGGTGACGGCTGGCGCGTCGTATCGGTCGACCGCGACAATGGAACGGAGGAGCCGAACCTGGAGCACGTGGCCTGCGACCTGTCGGACCGGGCCGCGGTGGACGAGCTCCTTGAAGCGATCGGGGCCAGGGGCCCTTTCCACCTCGCCGTCTTCAACGCAGGCGTCAGCGCCACCGGTCGTTTCGAGGCGATCCCGATCGAGGCCTACCGCCGCCTGATGACGGTCAATGCCGAGACGCCGATGGTGCTCGCCGCCGGGCTGGTGAGGGGCGGGCATCTCGCGGGATCGCTCTGCTTCGTCTCGTCCCTGTCGCATTTCACCGGCTATCCGGGGGCTGCCGTCTACGCCGCGTCGAAGGATGCCCTCGCCGTCTATGCGAAAAGCGTGCGCAAGCCTTTCGCGCGGCGCGGGGTTTCCGTCACGCTCGCCTGTCCCGGACCGCTGCGCACCGAGCATGCCGAGCGCCATGCGCCGCCCGGCGCGGACGCAACGCGACGCATGGCGCCCGAAATCGCCGCGCGGATCATCCTCGACGCGACCTTCGCGGGGCGGCGGCTGGTGGTGCCGGGCCGCGCGAACCGGCTGGCGGGGCTGGCGGGCAGGCTGCTCCCGAACACCATGATGGTGCAAATGCGGCGGCTGATCCTCGATCGCCTCGACCGGGAGGTCTGGTAGACTGATCGCGGCGGGGATTCATGAAAGATTCACGCGCCGGGTTCACCATTCGTCAACGCTGGTCCATTGCGCAATGCCCGGCGTACAAGCAATATCGTCCGTCAGGACATGCCGTCCAACTTCTATCGAAACGAGAGCGTCCATGCCGAGAACCATCCTCGCCGCCCTGCCTGCCCTGATGATCGCCGCCTCGGCCGTGCCCGCGCAGGCCGAGAGCTGGTTTTCCGGCGACTGGTACCTGAAGGTTGGCGCCGCCGGTTTCGTATTGCCGGACTTCAAGGGCGACGACGACTATCGTTTCCGCGGTCAGCCTTTGATCTCGTTTGGCCGGCAGGGCAGCTCGACGCCGTTCTCCTCGCGCAACGACAACATCTCGATCGGCATCGTCGACCAAGGCTATTTCCGCGCAGGCCCGACCGGCAAGTTCGTCTTCGGCCGCGATGACGACGATTCGGACGATCTGGCCGGCCTGGATCCTGTGCGCTTTGGCGGCGAACTCGGCGTCTTCGCCGAGTTCTACCCGGTCGATTGGCTGCGCCTGCGCGGCGAGGTCCGGCACGGCATCCGCTCGCATGACGGCATCGTCGGCGACCTTGCCGCCGACGCCTTCATGGACGTGACCCCGGCGATCCGTGTCTCGGGCGGACCGCGCGCCTCGTTTGGTTCCTCCGACTATTTCGATGCCTGGTACGGTGTCTCGGCGGACGAGGCGCTTGATTCCGGCCTGACGCAGTACAACCCCGGTGGGGGCGTGGAGTCGGTCGGCATCGGCGGCGCCATCACCTGGAAGGCAACAGACACGATCGAGACCAGCCTGTTTGGCGAGTATTCGCGCCTGATGGGATCGGCGGCGGATTCGAGCCTCGTCCGGGAACGCGGCTCGGAGCACCAGTTCCTCCTCGGCGTCTCGGCGACCTATCGCTTCGATTTCTCGATGTAGGCGGGCAGGGGGCGACCATGTCGCCCCGCCACAAGCCCCTTTATTCCGCGCGGTTCGTCGTTTACATGGTGCGGCCATGACACCGAGCGCGGCTCTTCGCCCCTTCGCGATCCGAATTACCGGCCCGGCCATCCGGGCGGCCTGAGCCGCCGGACGGTCCGGGACATTCTTCGCGCGCGATGCGCACTTCCAGTTCGATCGACCCGGCCCGGCGCGGCGTCATGCCCCGGGCCAACATGAATGGCGAGACCATGACCGACACAGCCGACACGCTCGACTATTCCAAGACGCTCTATCTGCCCAGGACCGACTTCCCGATGCGGGCCGGCCTGCCCGAAAAGGAGCCGCAGATCGTCGCCCGCTGGCAGGAGATGGGGCTCTACAAGCGCCTGCGCGAGGATGCCAAGGGGCGGCCGCTCTACGTGCTGCACGACGGGCCGCCCTATGCCAACGGCAACATCCACATCGGGCACGCGCTGAACAAGATCCTCAAGGACGTGATCACGCGCTCGTTCCAGATGCGCGGCTTCGATTCCAACTACGTGCCGGGCTGGGACTGCCACGGCCTGCCGATCGAGTGGAAGATCGAGGAGAAGTACCGCGCGGCGGGCAAGAACAAGGACGAGGTGCCGGTCAACGAGTTCCGCCGCGAGTGCCGCGAGTTCGCGCAGCACTGGATCACCGTGCAGGCGGGCGAGTTCAAGCGGCTCGGCGTCGAGGGCGACTTCGACAATCCCTATACGACCATGGCCTTTCATTCGGAGGCGCGGATCGCCGGCGAGCTGTTGAAGTTCGCCATGAGCGACCAGCTCTATCGCGGCTCGAAGCCGGTGATGTGGAGCGTGGTCGAGCGCACCGCGCTGGCGGAGGCCGAGGTCGAGTATCACGACTATGAGAGTGATACGGTCTGGGTGAAGTTTCCGGTGGGGCACATCAATGTGCCGGATGGCTTCAATCAGGTCGGTGATTTGGTCCTTGACGGCGATTCAATCGTGGGAACGGTTAGCAAGCCCGATTTCAGTTGGCTGCAAGGAAGTTCCGTCGTCATATGGACGACTACCCCTTGGACGATTCCGGGCAATCGTGCCGTGGCTTTCTCGCCCCGGGTTGATTATGCGCTTTTCGAGGTAGTGGCCGCAGAGAACGATTTCGGCCCGCAGCCAGGCGAGAAGTTGATCTTTGCTGAGCGCTTAGCAGACGATTGCGCTGCGAAAGCGAAGGTCACGCTAAAGCTAGTCGCATCTGTCCCTTGGGGCCTTTTCGAAGGCGTTACACTCGCTCACCCGCTGCGCGGCCTTGGGGGCGGCTACGACTTCCCCGTCCCCATGCTCCCCGGCGACCACGTCACCGACGATGCCGGCACCGGTTTCGTCCACACCGCGCCCGGCCACGGCCGCGAGGATTTTGACGCGTGGATGGATGCGGCGAAGGATCTGCGGTCGCGGGGCATCGACACCACGATCCCCTTCACGGTCGACGACGCCGGCTTCTTCACCAAGGACGCGCCGGGCTTCGGGCCGGACCGGCCGGGTGGCGCGGCGCGGGTGATCGACGACAACGGCAAGAAGGGCGACGCCAACAAGGTCGTCATCGAGGCGCTGATCGAGCGCGGGATGCTGTTCGCGCGCGGGCGGCTGAAGCACTCCTATCCGCATTCCTGGCGCTCGAAGAAGCCGGTGATCTTCCGCAACACGCCGCAATGGTTCGTCCACATGGACAAGGAACTGGGGGGATACGGCCTTCCCCCGGAAGGCCGAGCGTCCGACCGGACGCCGGGCGACGTTTCGCCCGCCCCTGCGGAGGCCGGCGAGCGGAGCGAGCGCTCGGCCGTGAGCCAAAACAAGCCCGATACGCTGCGCACCCGCGCGCTCGCCGCCATCGACGCGACGCGCTTCGTGCCGGCGGCGGGGCAGACGCGCCTGCGCGCCATGATCGAGGAGCGGCCGGACTGGGTGCTGTCGCGCCAGCGCGCCTGGGGCGTGCCGATCTGCGTCTTCGCCGACGAAGCCGGCACCGTTTTGAAGGACGAGGCGGTGAACGCCCGCATCCTCGCCGCCTTCGAGGCGGAAGGGGCCGACGCCTGGTTCGCCGACGGCGCGCGCGAGCGCTTTCTCGGGTCTCGCGCCAACGAGCCGTGGACGATGGTCAAGGACATCCTCGACGTCTGGTTCGATTCGGGTTCCACCCACGCCTTCACGCTGGAGGATCGGCCGGACCTGAAATGGCCGGCCGACGTCTATCTCGAAGGCTCCGACCAGCATCGCGGCTGGTTCCATTCCTCGCTGCTGGAAGCCTGCGGCACGCGCGGCCGCGCGCCCTACGACGCCGTCATCACCCATGGCTTCACCATGGACGAGGACGGCCGCAAGATGTCGAAATCGCTCGGCAACACCGTCGTCCCGCAGGACGTCATGGCCAAGTCCGGTGCCGATATCCTGCGCCTGTGGGTCATGACGACCGACTACTGGGAGGACCAGCGGCTCGGCAAGAACGTCCTGCAGACCAACATCGACGCCTACCGCAAGCTGCGCAACACCATCCGCTGGATGCTGGGCACGCTTGCGCATGACGAGGGCGAAGAGGTGGCGCTGGCCGACATGCCGGAGCTCGAGCGGCTGATGCTGCACCGGCTGGCCGAGCTCGACCAGATGGTGCGCAAGAGCTACGACGCCTTCGACTTCAAGCGGATCACCAAGTCGCTGATCGACTTCATGGTGGTGGACCTGTCGGCCTTCTATTTCGACGTGCGCAAGGACGCACTCTATTGCGACGCGCCGTCGAGCGCGCGCCGCAAGGCGTCGATCGTGGTGGTGCGTCACCTTTTCGACTGCGTCGTGACCTGGCTGGCGCCGATGCTGCCCTTCACCATGGAGGAGGCCTGGCTCGACCGGCACCCGCAGGCGATTTCGGTGCATCTGGCGCAGTTCCCCGAGGTGCCGGCCGAATGGCGCGACGACGCGCTCGCCGAAAAATGGCGCAAGATCAGGCAGGTACGCCGCGTCGTCACCGGCGCGCTTGAACTCGAGCGTGCGCGCAAGACGATCGGTTCGTCGCTGGAGGCGGCGCCGATCGTCTACATTTCGGACGAGGCCCTGATGGTCGCGCTCGAGGCGGCCGACATGGCCGAGATCGCCATTACCAGCGGTATCTCGGTGCGCGCGGGCGAAGCGCCGGCCGAGGCCTTCATGCTCGATGACGTGGCGGGCGTCGGCGTGGTGTTCGCACTTGCCGGCGGTACCAAATGCGCGCGGTCCTGGCGGTACACGGCGGACGTGGGCTCCGACGCGGCGTTCCCGGATGTTTCGGCGCGCGACGCGGCGGCGCTGAAGGAACTGAAGGGGCTGGGGCGAATCTGACGCCTCGCCTGGCGGCGGCGTCCGCGCCGCCGCTCAGCTGGGAGGATCGCCATGATTGCCGTTGCGGATCGGTTGCTATACAGGACCTTAACGCCCGCGCGTCATCTTGTTGCCGGATTTTCGACCCAACAGTCGGCAACCACGACGTCGGGAATCGAATGGCCGTCTGGAAAGGCAAGCATCGCATGAAGTCTGGCGTCACACACGCGCTTCGCAGGGCCGCGCCGCAGGGCCTGGTTCTCGCCGTGGCGATTGCATCGCTGTCGGGTTGCATGGGTTCGCCCACCTATGGCACCGGGAAGCCTGCGGACCAGCAACTTCTCGAAGACATCACCGGGGTTCTGTCGCTCGCGCCGAAGAACGACCAGCGCATCGAGTACAAGCCACGCCCCGAACTGGTGAAGCCCGCTTCGCTCGCCAATCTGCCGTCGCCGCAGGACAGCGTGATCACGGCGTCCAACCCCGAGTGGCCCGAATCGCCCGAGCAGCGCCGTGCGCGCGTTCGCGCCGAGGCGACCGCCAATCGCGACAATCTGGATTTCTCGCCGGAAGTGGTCGACACACGCACGGCCGCAGCTCCGACCGTGGTGCGCAACGCCCGCGGTGACACCGTCGATACCTTCACCGGCAACGGCAGGCAGACGCGCGAGGAGTTCAACCGCCGGCTCGCGGAAAACAAGCAGGGCAGCGCCACGTCGCGCCGTTATCTGAGCGAGCCGCCGACGGAGTATCGCCGGCCTGTCGAGACGGCGCCGGTGGGCGATGTCGGCGAGGAAGAATGGCGCAAGGAGCAGCGCCGCAAGGCAGAGGCCGGCGGCGGCAGCACCTTCAGCTGGCGCGATCTCATTCCGGGCTTCTGACCGCTCAGCCCTCGCGCCTGCGGTCTCTGAAGAAGTCGCGCAGGATCGCGGCCGCGTCCCGCTCGCCAATGCCCGGATACACGTCCGGGGCATGGTGGCAGGTCGGTGACGAGAAAAACCGGGCTCCATTGACGACAGCGCCGCCCTTCGGGTCGTCCGCGCCGAAATAGAGGCGGCGGATGCGCGCGAAGGAGATTGCCGCCGCGCACATTGCGCAGGGCTCCAACGTCACGTAGAGATCGGCCGAACCGATGCGTTCCGAGCCTGCTTCGGCGCAGGCTTGGCGGATTGCGAGAATTTCGGCATGGGCAGTTGGATCGGCGAGTTCGCGGGTCCGGTTGCCTGCACGGGCGACGATGAGGCCGTCGACCACCACGACCGCGCCGACCGGCACCTCGCCGCGTTCGGCGGCGGCGCGGGCTTCGACCATCGCTTCACCCATGAAATCCGGGCGTTTCACCGCTCATCCTTCCAGACATTTCCACTCGCGCCGGGCTGGCGTTGCTGTTAGTTAGCCGCGCGGAAAGGCAAAGGCCACATGGACGACGATACAAACGACAAGGGCGGCAGGGGCCGACGCGGCGGCGACGCACCGCGCAAGGGACCGGGCAAGCCGCGCGCGGACCGACCCGCGGGCGGCAGTGCGAAGAAATCATCGTTCGGCGGTGCTCCGAGGAGCGATGAACGGCCGAGGCGCTTCGATGGCGACAAGCCGCGAGGCCCGGCCGGCGATAGCAAGCCCTATCGCGGGAAGCCCCCGGCTGGCGGCAAGCCGTATCGTGCCGATGGCCCGTCGGCGGACGGGAAGCCCTTCCGTTCGCGCGGCGCCGACGGCGATGCCAAGCCCTATCGCGCCCGCAAGCCGGAAGGCGAGGCGGGTTCAGCCGAACGCCCGGCGCGCCGGTTCGATCGTGACGATGCGCGGTCGGGCGGCGACCGCCCGCGCAAGCCCTATGTGAAGCGTGCTCCTGGCGGCGATGCGCCCGGCGGTGAGCGCCCGGCGCGGCGCTTCGATGCCGACAGGCCGCGCGGCCCGGCCGGCGAAGGCAAGCCTTATCGTGGCGATGGGCCGTCGGCGGGCGGCAAGCCGTATCGTCCACGCCCCGAAGGCGACGCAAAGCCTTTCCGCCCACGCAAGCCCGAAGGCGAGGGCTCCAGCGAGCGCCCGGCGCGGCGCTTCGATGCCGACAAGCCGTTCGGCGACCGCAAGCCGCGCGAGGATCGAGGCGATCGGCAATTCCGCACGGACAAGCCGTTTCGCGGCGCCAAGCCCGGCTTCCGGGAACGCCCGGCGCGGGATTCCCGTCCGGAAGGGCGCGGCGGCGATCGGTCCTCGGTTCCAGCCGAGGAGACGGGCGCCGTACCCGAGCGCATCGCCAAGCGGTTGGCGCGTGCCGGCGTGGCATCCCGCCGTGACGCGGAGTCGCTGGTGGCCGATGGCCGCGTGGCCGTGAACGGCCAGGTGCTGACAAGCCCGGCCTTCAACGTGATCGCGGCGGACAGGATCACGATCGACGGCAAGCCGATCCCCGAGATCGAGCGCACGCGCCTGTTCCTGTTCCACAAGCCCGGCGGGTTGGTGACCACCAACCGCGACCCGGAAGGTCGGCCGACCATCTTCGAGGCGCTGCCGGACGAGTTGCCGCGGCTGATCACGGTCGGACGCCTCGACATCAACACCGAAGGCCTGCTGCTGCTGACCAATGACGGTGGACTGGCGCGTCTGCTGGAGCTGCCCGCCACGGGATGGCTGCGGCGCTACCGGGTGCGCGTGCATGGGCATGTCGACGAAAAGCAGCTGGCCTCGCTGCGCGACGGCGTGGCGATCGACGGCGTGTTCTACGGAGCCATCGAGGCGACGCTCGACCGCGAGCAGGGTTCGAACGCCTGGCTGACGATCGGATTGCGCGAGGGCAAGAACCGTGAGGTGAAGAACATCCTCGCCTCGCTCGGCCTGGACGTGAACCGGCTGATTCGCATCTCGTACGGACCGTTCCAGCTCGGTGACCTAGAGGAAGGCGCCGTACAGGAGATCAAGGGGCGCATGCTGCGCGACCAGCTCGGCGAGCGTCTGATCGAGGAGGCGGGCGCCAATTTCGATGCGCCGGTCACCACGCCGTTCACCAACAAGCCGACGGTCGCGCCGCGCCGCGAAGTCGATCCGGAACGCGCAGAGCGCGGGAGCGCCCGCGCGGAACCGGGCGACGGCGGGCTGATCAAGAACCGCAAGCGCGACCGTGAGGCGCATCGCGAGAACGTGCTCGGCCGGCTGCAGACGGCAAGGCCGTCCTTTGGCGGCAAGAAGCGCGAAAACCGCGAGGATCGCGAGGAGAAGGCCTACACGCCACCCCGGGCGCGTTCGTCCAACGTCTGGATGGCGCCGGGCGCCCGCCCGCAGGGCAAGAAGACCGAGGCCGAGGCAGCGGGCGACGAAGCGCCGAAGCGGCCGGCCGGGCCACGCAAGGGGCCGGTCGGCACGCGAAACGCACCGTCACGCAACGGTCCCGGCAAGGGTCCGTCCGGCGGCGCCGGCCGTGGCCCGCGCAAGCCGCGCCGGGACGACTAGCCGATGCGGATCGTCGGGGGAGAGTTTCGCGGCCGTACGCTCGCGACGCCGAAAAGCCTGGCGATCCGACCGACGACCGACCGCACCCGCGAATCCGTCTTCAACGTGCTCGGCCATCGATATGGCGACAGGCTCGAAGGCGCGCGCGTGCTCGATCTCTTCGCGGGCACCGGAGCGCTTGGGCTTGAAGCCATCTCGCGCGGTGCATCGCATTGCCTGTTCGTCGAGGAGAGCACGGAGGGGCGCGGACTGCTGCGCGACAACATCGAGGCCTTTGGCCTGCAAGGCCGCACGAAGATCTTCCGCCGCGATGCGACCTCGCTCGGGAGCGTCGGCACGATTGCACCCTTCGATCTCGTCTTCGCCGATCCGCCCTATGGCAAGGGGCTCGGTGAAAGCGCGCTCGCCTCGGCGCGCGCGGGCGGCTGGCTGAAGCCCGGCGCGCTCTGCGTGGTCGAGGAGACGGCCTCGGCCTCGTTCCGGGCCGTCGCAGGCTTCACGGTCGTCGATGAACGTCATTATGGCGACACGATCGTCCGCTTCATCGAGGCCGAATGAGGCACTGGTCTGGGGCGCACCGATTCGGCCCGCGGCCGCATTACGGATAATTCATCCGCCTTGCGCTTCACAGCCGGGGCTTGCCGCACCACTTTTGCGGCATCAACAATCCGAGGTGATTGCGAATGGTCGACACACGATACCGCGCGCGGGCACGCAGGGTTATCCCGGCGCTGCTGGTCGCCCTTTTGACGGGCGCTGCTTCTCTCGCCCCGGCGGCCGGAGCCGCCCTGGCCCTTTCCCAGACGCAGCAGCAATCCAACGAGGTGACGAGCTTCACCCTGGACAACGGATTGCAGGTGGTGGTGATCCCCGACCGGCGTGCGCCGGTTGTCACCCACATGCTGTGGTACAAGGTCGGCAGCGCCGACGAAGACCCCGGCAAGTCCGGTATCGCGCATTTCTTTGAGCACCTGATGTTCAAGGGGACGAAGAACCATCCGGCGGGTGAGTTCTCGCGGCGGATCGCCGAGATCGGCGGCCAGGAAAATGCTTTCACATCCTATGACTACACCGCTTACTTCCAGCAGGTCGCGCCGGGCGCGCTGCGAACCATGATGGCGTTCGAGGCGGACCGGATGACCAACCTCATCCTCACCGACGAGGTCATCGGCCCGGAACGCGACGTGATCATCGAGGAACGCAACTCGCGCGTCGAAAGCGAGCCCCGAGCGTTGCTCGGCGAGGAACTCGATGCCACGCTCTACCAGAACCATCCCTATCGCATCCCGGTCATCGGCTGGATGCACGAGATCGAACAGCTGAACCGCGCCGACGCGATCGATTTCTACCAGCGCTTCTACGCGCCCAACAACGCCGTGCTGATCGTGGCCGGCGATGTCGAGGCGGAAGCCGTCCGGCAGATGGCCGAGGAAACCTATGGCGCCGTGCCGCGCGGGCCGGACCTGCCGCCGCGTTTGCGACCGACGGAGCCCGAGCAGAACACGGCCCGCACGGTGACGCTTTCGGACCCGCGCGTGTCGACGCCGAGCTTCCGCAAGGCCTGGGTCGTGCCGTCCTACACCACGGCGGAGGCCGGCGAGGCCGAGGCGCTCGACCTCTTGTCGGAAATCCTCGGCGGAGGGCCGCGTTCGCGCACCTACGAGGCGCTGGTGGTGGAGCAGGGCATCGCCTCGTCGGCCGGCGCCTGGTACCAGTCCGGCGCGCTCGACGCGACCAGCTTCCAGATCTACGCCTCCCCAAGGGGCGAGGCGACCCTCGATGACGTCGAGAAGGCGATGGACGCCGAGATCGTCCGTATCGCGCAAGACGGCGTCACCGAAGCCGAACTCGCCGCCGCCAAGAAACGGTACGTGCGCAGCATGATCTTCGCGCGCGACAGCCAGAGCGGCATGGCGCGGATCTACGGTTCGACGCTGACCACCGGTGGTACGATCGAGGATATCGCCAACTGGCCCGACCGGATCGAGGCCGTCACCGCCGGGCAGGTCCAGGAGGCCGCGCGCCGCCATCTCGACTTCAACCGTTCGGTGACCGGCTACCTGCTGCCGGCGGGAGGAGACCGCTCATGAGATTCCTCGATACCGCAGCACTTGCAACGGACACCTGCATGAAGCCCGTCTACGCCGCGCTCGTCGCCCTGTCTTTCACCGCTCCCGTGATGGTCGCTCCCGCGCAGGCGGCGGTGACGATCCAGGAGGTCACCAGCGCCAGCGGCGTCACCGCCTGGCTGGTGGAGGACTACACCGTGCCGATCATTGCCGTGAACTTCGCCTTCGAGGGCGGAAGCACGCAGGATCCCGTTGGCAAGGAAGGCCTTGCCCAGCTGATGAGCGGCCTGTTCGACGAGGGCGCGGGCGACATGCCGCGCGCCGCGTTTCAGGAGGCGCTGGATCTTTCCGGCGCCGAGATGTCGTTCAATGTCGGTGTCGACGCGTTCTACGGATCGCTGCGCACCCTGGCCGATGATCGCGCGGAGGCTTTCCGCCTGCTCCAGCTCGCCGTCAACCAGCCGCGCTTCGACGCCGAGCCGCTGGCGCGTATCCGCGCCCAGATGGTCGCAGGCATCGAGTCGCGCGTCAACGATCCCGACCAGGCCGCTTCGATCGCCTGGGCGAACGCCATCTATGGCGATCATCCCTATGCGCGACGTAGCGAAGGCACACCCGACACGCTGGCGACGATCACCCGGGACGATCTGGCGGCGCTGCACGGAGCCCTGTTCGCCCGAGGAAACCTCGTCGTGGGCGTGGTCGGGGCGATCGATGCTGAGACGCTCAAGGCGGAACTCGACCGTGTCTTCGGCGCCTTGCCCGAAAGCCCGGACATGCGCACCGTCGATCGCGTCGAACCGAAGCTGGACCAGTTCATCGGCGTTTCGTTCCCGGTGCCGCAGGCCAGCCTCCGCCTCGCCTTCCCAGGCGTCGAGAGGGACGATCCGCGCTTCTTCGCGGCCTTCATGATGAATCACGTGCTGGGCGGCGGGACGTTTTCCTCGCGCCTGTTCGACGAGGTGCGCGAAAGACGAGGCCTAGCCTACGGCGTCGGATCGTCGCTGGTCAACCGGGACCATTCGTCGGCGCTGATGATCGGCACCTCGACCCGCGCCGATCGCGCCGAAGAGGCCCTGCAGGTGATCCGCGATGTCATCGCTCGCATGGCCGCCGAAGGGCCGACCGAGCAGGAACTGAAAGATGCCAAGGCCTTTATCGTGGGCAGCTACGCGATCAACAATCTGGATTCGTCGGGTGCGATCGCGCGCACGCTGGTACATTTGCAGATGGATGACCTCGGGATCGACTACATCGACCGGCGCGGCGACCTGATCGAAGCGGTGACGCTCGACGAGGTGAAGTCCGCGGCGCGCGAGTTGCTGTCGGTGGAGCCGGCGATCATGATCCTGGGACCCGACGCGGCGGCCAGCACACGCTAGGCCGTCACACCGGAAGGACGATGCCGATGCACGGACACGTTTCCGTTCCTAGAAGGAGCCATGCCGGGCCGACGGTCGCCATCGCCTTCGGAGGCGGCGGTGCGCGGGGCCTCGCCCATATCCACGCCATCGAGGTGCTCGACGAACTGGGAATCCGGCCAACCGCCATTGCCGGATCGTCGATCGGCGCGATCATAGGCGCGGGAATGGCCGCGGGCATGAGCGGGAGGGACATTCACCGCTACGCCCATTCCATCCTCAGCCGGCGCGGGGAGGTTGCAGCGCGGATGTGGCGGGCCCGTCCCGGCACGTTCTCGGAGTTCATGGATGGGGGGTTCCGGCCCACCCAGTTCAACATCGAGCGCATCCTCGGCGCCTTCCTGCCGTCGGCGATCCCGCAGTCCTTCGAGGAGCTCAAGATACCGCTGCTCGTGACCGCCGTGGATTTCTACCGGCACGAGCAGGTGGTCTTCAGCGAGGGTCGGTTGTCTTCTGCGATCGGCGCATCGGCCGCCATCCCCGCGGTGTTCCGCCCCGTCAGGCGCGACGGACGTATCCTCATCGACGGCGGCATCTGCAATCCGGTGCCCTTCGACCTCATCGAGGGGAAGGCCGACATCACCATCGCCATCGACGTCGTCGGCATGCCGACGCCCAACAACCGGCGCATCCTCAACTCGCTCGAACTGGTTTTCGGCTCGACCCAGCTGATGATGCAGACGATCATCCAGATGAAGCTCAAGACTTGCCGGCCGACGATCTTCCTTCGCCCGCCGGTGTCGCGTTTCCGCGTCCTCGACTTCCTGCGCATGGAAGCGATCATGGCGCAGACGGCGCCGCTGAAGGACGAGCTGAAGCGGTCCATCGAAGCCGCTTTTGCCGCCCATGACGCGCTGGAGCACGCCTGAGCCTCAGTCGAGCATGGTCGAGGCCTTGCCGGTCGAAAAGGGCGAATGAGCGGCAGGCGGCGGACCGGGCAACGGCGGGCCGGGCGGGGCGCGGTCGGCAACGGCCCGCACGACCCGGAAACACCAGACCAGCGCGGCGATGCCGAACATCACGGAGCCGAGCGCCCAGCCGCCGATGACGCCTTGCGCGCCGTAGTAGTGCGCGCCGACCCACACGAAGGGAATGGTGCCCAGGGTTGCGCGGCCCCAGTTGAAGATCGTCGAATAGCCCGGATAGCCGAGATTGTTGAACGCGGCATTGGCAACAAACAGCGCGCCGTTGAACAGGAAGCTGCCGGCGGCGAACAGGCAGAAGAACTCGATCAGGTCGCGCGCTGCGGCGGTTGCCCCGAAAAGGTCGGCGATGCCGTGCCGGAAAATGGCGAGCAGCGCCCAGGCCACGATCACATAGGCCAGCGTGACCAGCAGGCTGTCGCGCATCACCGCCATCAGCCGGTCGTAGCGGCGCGCACCGTAGTTCTGGCCGAGAATCGGTCCGACGGCGCCCGATAGCGCGAAGATCACGCCGAATGCGACGGGAACCAGTCGGCCGATGATGGCCCAGCCTGCGACCGCGTCGTCGCCGAAGCGGGCGATTTCGGCCGTCACATAGGCGTTTCCGACGGGCGTCGCCAGTTGCGTGGCGACGGCGGGAAGGCCGATGACGAAGAAGGGCCGGGCCGCATCGCGCAGACGGGTGAAGTCCGGCCACGCGACGAGCTTGTGGACCACCATCGCGCCATGCAGGCCGACCACGACCATCACCAGGCGGGCGAGGACGGTGGAGATGGCCGCGCCGTCGAGCCCCAACCCAAAGCCGAAGATCAGGATCGGATCGAGGATCGCCGCGGCGAACCCGCTCGACAGCGTCACGTACATGGAACGGCGCGCGTCGCCGGCGCCGCGCATGATCCCGGTCGTACACATGCCCACCGCGACGAGCGCCGAGGACGGAAGGACGATCCGCATGAAGCGGGTGGCGAGTTCGAGCGTCTGTCCGGTGGCGCCGAGCATCGCCAGCAGCGGGTTGAGGAAGGGCCAGACGATCGCCGACATCACCGCAAGTGTGAGCGCCATGATGACGATCGCCGCGCCGCCCATGGCGGCCGCGTCCTCCCGGCTGCCGCGCCCGAGCGCCCGCGAGACCAGCGCCGAGGTCGCGATCGTGAGGCCGATCGCCACCGACACGGTGAAGAACATCAACGTGGCCGAGAAGCCGATCGCGGCGGCGAGTTCCTTCACGCCGAGCAGCGAGATGTAGAAGAGGTTCAGCGCATCGACGAGGAAGATGGCGATCAGGCCGATCGAACCAGTGGCGGTCATCACCACGACGTGGCGCAGCGTGGAGCCGGTGGTGAACTTCGCGGGCACGGGCGCGGCGGGCCTTGCGGTTTCGATACTCACGACTTCTCCTGATGTCGATGCCGCACGGTATGCATCAGCCACGCACTGGGTCCGTCACATCCGGCAGGTCGGGCAGGCGATCGATACGGCGGCCCTCGCGCTTGGGCGCTACCAGCGGTTCCGGAAACGAGAGCGAAATCCCCGGATCCTTCAGTCCCGCCGACTGGATCGACAGGCGTTCCTCGTCCCGGTGCCGCACGTCGTCGACGATGTCGACCGCGGTGGCTTCCTCCAGGCCGACCGCTTCCAGTGTTCGCTTTCCGAACATCAGGCCGGATTCCAGCGTCTCGCGGATCTCGTATTCGACGTCGCGCGTTCGCAGCGAAAGCGTGTGGTCGCGGTCGTAGGAGCGCACGAACAGCCGGACATGAGGGAACTCGCTCTGGATCAGGTCGACGATCTTGTCGGTCGCCTCGCGACCGTGCGTGCAGACCGCGACGATGCGCGCCTTGCGAATGCCCGCGGCCTCGAGAACGTCCTTGCGCCGGCCATCGCCGAAATAGATGCGAAAACCGAACTTTTCGACCGCCCGCACGCGATTGGCCGAATGGTCGATGATCGTGACCCTGGCGCCACCCGACAGGAGGACCTGCGAGGCGATCTGGCCGAAGCGGGAGAAGCCGATCATCAGGACGTCGGAGCCTGCGCCCTCGAAATCCTCCTCCATGGTCTCTTCCTTCTCGGCGGGGATGAGGAAGCGGCCAAGTGATACCGCGAGAGGCGTGGCGACCATCGTGACGGTGATGACGGCAATCAGCAGCGAGGACAGTTGCGGAGGCAGAAGGAACGCCGCGGTGGCGGCCGAGAAAATGACGAAGCCGAACTCGCCGCCCTGCGGCAGGAGCAGCGCGACCCGGACCGCGTCGGCATGCGTGGAACCGAAAGCGCGGCAGAGTGCATAGCAGATCGCCGACTTGACGAACATCAGTACCGGCACCGCGACGAGAATGGTGAGCCATTCGGCCAGGACGATGCCGAGGTCGAGCGACAGCCCGACCGCCATGAAGAAGACGGCGAGCAGGATCCCGCGGAACGGCTCTATGCTGGTCTCGAGTTCGTGCCTGTAGGATGATTCGGCCAGCATGACCCCGGCCACGAATGCGCCCATGGCCATCGAAAGGCCGGCGGACTGCATCAGCGTTGCCGCGCCGAGAACGACGAAAAGGGCGGCTGCGATCATCGCTTCGCGCGCGCCGGTGTTGGCGATGATGCGAAACAGCGGATTGAGCAGATAGCGGCCGGTGGCGATCAGCCCCGCCACCGCGACGACCGCGACGGCGAAATGCTGGAAGCCGAAATCGCTGCCTTCCTTGCCGGGCGCCAGCAAGGGCACGAGAGCCAGCAGCGGCACGATGGCCAGGTCCTGAAAGAGCAGGATGGAGAAAGTGGTCTGACCGTAGCGATGGTTGGTGTCGCCGCTCTCCTCGAGCAATTGCAGGGCAAAGGCGGTGGAGGACAAGGCCAGCGTCATGCCGATGATCGTCGCCTGTTCCCAGCCGAAACCCGCAGCGAAGCGCACGATGCCGGTCAGGACGACGCCGGTGACGATCACCTGCGCGGCGCCGAGGCCGAAGATGTCGCGGCGCATGGCCCAAAGTCGGCTCGGCTTCAGTTCCAGCCCGATCACGAAGAGCAGAAGCACGACGCCCAACTCGCCGAAGTCGAGCAGATCCTCGCCGCCGATGATGAGCGTGGCTATCGGGCCGAGCATGATGCCGGCGGCGATGTAGCCGAGAACGGTCGCCATGCCGATGCGCTTGAAGATCGGCGCGGAGACGGCGACCGCGCCGAGCAGGATCAGGATTTCCGTGAACTGGGCACCGTGTTCCGTCGTCATCCGTCTCTCCGGGCAGGTTTGTGCGCCCCGCCAATAGCGGCCACCCATTGCACAGTCCCGCCCGGAGCCATAGATGGTCCAGCAGACGGGCCGGCGCGCCGCGCCCGATATGTCATACAAGACGCGATACCCCAATCGGAACTATTGCATGTCCCTGAACACAGACAAACTCACCGATCTCGTCGGCTCGCTGGTCGAGGCGGCCCGCCGCGCCGGCGCGGACGAGGCCGACGCTGTTGCCGCTCGCGGGCGTTCGACCAGCGTGACCGTGCGGCTCGGCAAGGTCGAGTCCACCGAAGCGTCGGAGGGCGACAGCATCTCGCTGCGCGTTTTCGTGGGCAAGCGCGTGGCGAGCGTGTCGGCGACCGTCGATGCCGATGTGGATACGCTGGCGCAACGCGCCGTGGCGATGGCGAAGGTGTCGCCGGAAGACCCCTATCAGGGCCTCGCGGATCCGGACCTGCTGGTGAAGGGCGTGGCCGACCTCGACCTGTTCGACGCGACCGAGGTCCCGGCGGAACGGTTGCGGCAGGACGCGCTTGCCGCCGAGGCGGCGTCGATGGACGTCAAGGGCGTCACCAACTCGAGCGGCTCCGGCGCCAGCGCGGGGCTCGGCGGTCTGGTGCTTGCCACGTCGGCCGGATTTCTCGGCCACTATGTCGCCTCGCGATTTTCGCGCTCCGTCAGCGTGATCGCGGGCGAGGGCACGGGCATGGAGCGCGACTACGACTTCTCCTCTCGGCTGTTCTTCGACGAACTCGATGCGCCCGAGGCGATCGGCCAGCGGGCCGGCGAACGCGCGGTGCGGCGGTTGGGTGCCCGCAAGGTCAAAAGCGGCCCGGTGACGGTGGTCTACGATCCGCGGGTTGCGCGCGGCATCGCGGGGCATCTCGCATCCGCCATCAACGGCGCGTCGGTTGCCCGCAAGACGAGCTTTCTGCGCGACCGGATGGGCAAGCCCGTCGCGTCTGCCTCAATCACCGTCACGGACGACCCGAAGAAGCGGCGCGGCACCGCGTCGCGGCCCTTCGACGGCGAGGGGGTGGCGGGCGAGGCGCTGACCATGGTCGAACAGGGCGTGCTCCGGCACTGGTTCCTGTCGACCTCGACGGCGCGCGAACTCGGGCTCGCCACCAACGGGCGCGGGTCGCGCTCGGGAACGTCGGTCAACCCGACGTCGACCAATCTCGCGATCGAACCGGGCGAGGCGAGCCCGCAGGACCTGATCGCCAGCCTTTCCAGCGGTTTCTACGTGACCGAGGTGTTCGGACAGGGCGTCAACATGATCACCGGCGAATACAGCCGGGGCGCGTCGGGCTTCTGGATCGAGAACGGCGAGCTTGCCTATCCTGTCTCCGAGGTGACGATTGCCTCGAACCTGAAGGACATGTTCATGGCCATGACGCCGGCCAGCGACATCGACCGGACGTTCGGAACCGCGGCGCCGACCTTGCTCGTCGAAGGAATGACCCTTGCCGGAAGCTGACGCTCGCAACGCCGCCGATCTCGACCTGATCCTGTCGGCCGCCCGCCAGGCGGGCGACATCGCCATGGGCTATTTCGGCCGCAAGCCGGAAGTGTGGCTGAAAGCCGGAAGCTCGCCGGTCAGCGAGGCCGACTTCGCGGTGGACCGTTTCCTGCGCGAGGCGCTTTCGGCGGCGCGGCCCTCCTACGGCTGGCTGTCTGAGGAAACGGCCGACACGCCGGAGCGACTCGCTGCCGAGCGCACCTTCGTCGTCGATCCGATCGACGGCACCCGCGCCTTCATAGACGGACGCGACACCTGGTGCGTCAGCATCGCCGTTGTGGAACAGGGGGTGCCGGTGGCCGGGGTGCTGGCCTGTCCGGCCCTGAAGGAGACCTACTGGGCGGCTTCGACGGGACCAGCCCTTCTCGACGGCCAGCCGATCTCCGTACGCAGGGATGCCGGCCAACCGAAGGTCGGCGGCCCGAAGGCTATCTTCAACATGCTGCCCGACGCGTTGAACGATCGCTTCACCATCACGCCCTACGTGCCGTCGCTCGCCTATCGCCTGGCGCTGCTGGCGCGAGGCAGCCTCGATGCCGCCCTCGTCAAGCCCGATTCGCATGATTGGGATCTTGCCGCCGCCGATCTCATCCTTCGGCAGGCTGGCGGGAGTGTGGTCGACGAACACGGACGGACGCTCCGCTATGCGGGCGAGCACGTTCGCCACCAGATGCTGGTCGCTGGCAGCGGCGCGTTGCTGGCGGAAATCCTGGAAGCCTTTTCCGTCAGGCGTAGCGCGCCGGTTTCCAACACTGGTGGAATGGTCTAATCAGGCTCGGCCCAAACGACATCAGCGGATAGAAAAATGACAGAAAACGCCGACGGCAAGCAACTCTTGCACCTCGTGTTCGGCGGCGAACTGGCGTCGCTCGGCGAAGTTCGCTTCCGCAATCTCGACGATCTCGATATCGTCGGCATCTTTCCAGACTACCGATCGGCTCAGGTCGCGTGGCGCGCCAAGGCGCAGGCGACCGTCGACAACGCGCACATGCGCTATTTCATCGTTCATCTGCATCGCCTGCTGGACCCCCACGCGGACATCACGCCGAAGGTTGGCGGCGCCTGATGACGGACGTGCCTCCCTTGCTTGCCTCCGGCGATACGCGCGCACGACGTAGGCCCAGATCGGCCAATAGGGGACCGTTCAAGGCTCTCTGGCGCAAGATCCGCGCGCCTTTGGCCGAATCACGGTTTGTCGCGGACGCCGTTGCGTTCGCGCTAGCCCAGACGCTGCGTTTCATCTATCTGACCAACCGGACCGTTCCTGGTTCTGACAGCCTCGACGATGCCTACGCGCAACTGGCCCCCGGAATCGCCGCGTTCTGGCACGGGCAGCACCTGATGGCGCCGTGCCTGAAGCCGCGTTCCCTCAAGATGGCGGCACTGTTTTCAAAGAGCCGGGATGCCGAGCTCAACGCGCGCGTGGCGGAGCGATTCGGGTTCGAGACGGTGCGGGGCTCGGGCGGCCGATCGGATTCCCACAACACCGACAAGGGCGGCGCGCGGGCCCTCATCATGTTGAAGCGGCTTCTCGACACCGGTCGATCGGTGGCGATGATCGCCGACATCCCGCATGGTACGCCGCGCGACGCGGGGCTGGGCATCGTCATGCTGGCCAAGTTCTCCGGGAGGCCGGTGGTGCCAGTCGCGCTGGCCACGAGCCGGCGCAAGGTCATCGAGTCGAGCTGGGACAAGACGACCATCAACCTGCCCTTCGGGCGCAAGGCCGTCGTGGTCGGCGAGCCGGTGTTCGTGCCCTCGAACGCCGACGAGGCGTTGCTCGAGCTGAAGCGGCAGGAGGTGACCGAAAGTCTCGACGCGGCCACCCGCAAGGCCTACGGACTGGTCGACCAGCCATCATGAGCGAACGCTGGGCACGCGCCATGCTGACGGCCTATCGCTTCGCCGGAGCGGCGGCCTATCCGTTCGTCGGCGGCTACATCGCCTGGCGCACGACGCGCGGCAAGGAAGAGCGGACGCGACGCCGGGAACGCTACGGATTCGCGGTCGTCAAGCGTCCGCCCGGACCGCTGGTCTGGATCCATGCCGCGAGCGTCGGCGAATCCTACGCGGTCATCCCGCTGGTGCGGCGCATCTCCGGCTTCGACATCAACGTGGTGTTCACGACCGGCACCGTGACGTCGGCGCAGATCGTCCAGTCGCGCTTCGACGAGAGGGTTCTGCACCAATATGTTCCGCTCGACCTCAAGCCGGCGGTGAGCCGCTTCCTCGACCACTGGAAGCCCGACCTCGCGATCATCGCCGAGTCCGAAATCTGGCCGATGACAATCCTGGAACTCGGCGCGCGCCGCGTGCCGCAGGTTCTGGTCAACGGGCGCCTGTCCGATCGATCCTTCGAAGCCTGGACCAAGCGCGCCTTTCTGGCGGAGGCCCTGTTCGAGAACCTGTCCCACGTGGTCGCCCAGTCGGAAATCGACGGGGAGCGCTTCCGCCAGCTCGGCGCACGGCCGGTCACGGTCTCCGGCAATCTCAAGGTGGACACCGATCCGCCGGCGGTCAACGAGCGGGAACTGCGGCTGCTGCGCTCGCAGATCGGACGGCGGCCCACCTGGGCAGCCATCTCCACCCACGAGGGCGAGGAAGCGATCGCCATCGAGGTACACCGTCTTCTGAAGCGGCGCTATCCCGACCTGTTGACGATCATCGTGCCGCGCCATCCCGAGCGCACGGAAGGTCTGCTCGGCGCCTTCAGCGCCGCCGGTCTCATGGTGGCGCGCCATAGCCTGGGCGAGCCGGTGGAACCGGACATCGATGTGCTCGTCGGCGACACGATCGGCGACATGGGGCTCTACCTGCGGGTCACGGAGATCGCCTTCGTCGGCCGGTCGCTGACGGCGGAGGGCGGACAGAACCCGCTCGAGCCCGCCATTCTGGAAACGGCGATCCTGGCTGGCCGCAACGTCCAGAATTTTCGCGATTCCTACGAAAGGCTGATCGAGCGTGGCGGTGCGCGCCTGGTCGCCGACCGCGACATGCTCGCGGGCGCGGTGAATTTCCTGCTGGCCAACGAGCCGAAGAGGCGCGAGATGATCGCCGCCGCCCTCGCCACCGTCAACGAGATGCGTGGCGCGCTGCCAGCGACGCTGAAGGCGCTGGAGCCCTACATCAACCCACTGATCGTCAAGGCGCGGCTCGACGAAGGCGCGAGGCGCTGACGGCATGGCGAGCGAAGCGCCGCCCTTCTGGTGGGGAACCGCGGACTGGCGGGCCTGGGCGCTCTGGCCGGCATCGGCGATATACGGCTTCATCGCCTCGCGGCGGATGATCGGCGCCCGGCGCGAGGCGCTCGACCTGCCTGTGCTGTGCGTCGGAAACTTCACCGTCGGCGGCGCGGGAAAGACACCCACCGTGGTGGCGCTCGCGGCGGAGGCCCGGCGCCTTGGTCTGAAGCCGGGTGTCCTCTCGCGCGGCTATGGCGGCACTGTCTCGGCACCCCATCTGGTCGATCTCCACCACGATTCCGCGCGCCATGTCGGCGACGAGCCTTTGCTGATCGCCCAGCACGCGCCGGTGGCCGTGTCCCCGGACCGGGCGGCGGGCGCGCGCATTCTGATCCGGCTCGGCTGCGACTTCCTCCTCATGGACGACGGGTTCCAGAGCGCGCGAATCCATTTCGATCAGGCGTTGCTGGTCATCGATGCGGCGCGGGGGCTCGGCAACGGCCATGTCATTCCCGGCGGTCCCATGCGCGCGCCGCTGTTGAGCCAGATCCGGTTCGCCGACGCCATCCTGGCGATCGGAATGGGGGAGGGCGCGGAGGATGCGGTGCGCAAGGCCGCGCGTGCCGGCCGGCCAGCCCATCGCGCCGGCGTCAAGCCGCGCGACGCCAGCCGGGTCGCGGGCAAGCGCCTGCTGGCCTTCGCGGGGATCGGCGATCCCTCGAAGTTCTTCGTGACCGTTGAGGAGGCAGGCGGCTCGATCGCCGCGCGGCGCGTCTTCGGCGACCACCACCCGTTCAGCGATGCCGAAATCGCGGAGCTTGCGAACGAAGCCGATCAGTCGGGGCTCACGCTGGTTACCACCGAAAAGGACGCCATGCGCCTGAAAACCGGTACGGAAGCCGCTCGCGGGCTGGCCGCAAGGACGCTGACCCTGCCGATCGACCTGGTCTTCGACGATCCGCAGGTGCCCCGGCGCCTGATCGAGCAGACGGTCAAGGCCTTCGAGAAGCGGCGGTTCGGGGTCGCGAAAAGGCTTTAGACAGAAGGGACGGGCGTTGCGGTCAGCCGCGCCTGCGCAGGTCCGGATTGGCCTCGAGTTCGCGGGCCAGCGACACGGCTGCGCTGACATAGGCTTCCTGGCGCGCGACGGACCAGTATTTCAGTTCGTCCAGCGGGATCGTTTCGCCAGTCATGGCGCAGCGCACGAAGGCACCCGGACTGGCGACCTGAAAGTCGCCGTCCAGATACCGCAGTCGCGCTTCCCTCGCGCCGGGACCTTCGAACCTGTTCATCGCTCTCTCACTCGCCGCGCCCTTAGCGCCACAAATCCAACGCCGGGTCAAGCTTCGGACGTCGCATGTGCTCGTCAACGACGGCCGAACAGGCGCTCGATGTCGGTGAGCTTCAGTTCGATGTAGGTCGGACGCCCGTGGTTGCAGGTCCCGGAGCCGGGCGTCGCTTCCATCTGGCGCAGCAAGGCATTCATCTCCTCGGGCCGCAGCCGCCGACCCGATCGCACCGAGCCGTGGCAGGCCATGGTGGCGGCGATGGCGTCGAGGCGCCCCTTCAGGCCGTCGGCCGAATCGGTGTCGGCGATCTCGTCGGCGAGGTCGCGCACGAGGCCCTGCACGTCGGTCTCGCCCAGCATGGCTGGCGTCTCGCGCACGGCGACCGCGCCGGGCCCGAAGCGTTCGAGGCCAAGGCCGAAGCGGGCGAGCGTTTCGGCATGGGATGCGAGCCGCTCGGCGTCTTCCTCGGGAAGGTCGACGATTTCGGGGAGGAGCAGCATCTGGGCGGGCAGCGGGCGGGAATGGATCGCCTGCTTCAGCGCCTCGTAGACGAGCCGTTCATGCGCGGCGTGCTGGTCGACGATGACCAGCGAATCCTCCGTCTGGGCGACGATGTAGTTGGCATGGACCTGCGCGCGGGCGGCCCCGAGCGGATGGCGCAGCATCTCCGGCGCGGGCTCGCTCGTGGCGCGGGCATCGGCACTCGGCTGGTGCGCGAAGGCGGCCTGCGCCGCTTCGCCGAAGCCGTCGAACGGGCGGCTTGGCGAGGCGGCGAGGTCGAAATCGCCCGCCGGCCAGGCTCGCCTCGTCGCGTCGAATGCGCGATGCGCATTGGCGGGCCCGGCCTGTGGCGAGGGTGCGCCACCCGGCCGAAAGGCGGCCATCATCCCGGCCGTGCCCGAGGTCGCGGGCCGCATCCCGGCCTCCGCCAGCGCCTGGCGGATGGCGCCGATGATCAGGCCGCGCACGAGCCCGGGATCGCGGAAACGCACGTCGGCCTTGGCCGGATGCACGTTGACGTCGACCAATCCGGGATCGAGCGTCAGGAACAGGGCGCCGATGGCATGGCGGTCGCGCGGCAGCACGTCGGCATAGGCGGCACGGAGGGCCGCCGCGATCTGGCGGTCGCGCACCGGGCGGCCGTTGACGTAGGCGAACTGCATCAGGGCGTTGGCGCGGGTAAACGACGGGATCGACACCTGACCGGCGAGATGCACGCCTTCGCGCATCGCGTCGAGCGCCAGGGCGTTCCTGGGGAAGTCATCGCCCAGCACCTTTGCCAGCCGGTGCAGGCGGCCGTCTTCGTCGTCGGTCTCGGCCGGGAGGTCGAGCCGGGTACGGTCGGTGCCCGTCAGCGTGAAGCGCACGGCGGGAAAGGCGACCGCGATGCGCTTGACCACGTCGCTGATGGCCGAGGACTCGGCGCGCTCGCCCTTCATGAATTTCAGCCGGACGGGCGTGGCATAAAAGAGGTCGCGCACCTCCACCTGCGTCCCGCGATTGGCGGCGGCGGGACGCAGCGCGGAAACCTTGCCGCCTTCCACCGCGATCTCCATGGCTTCGGCGGCCTCGGCCGTGCGCGAGCGGATGGTGAGCCGCGAAACCGATCCGATCGAGGGCAGGGCCTCGCCGCGGAAGCCGAGCGAGCGGATGTCGTGGATGTCCTCGGACAGCTTGGAGGTGCAGTGGCGCGACACGGCGAGCGGCAGTTCGCTGGCCGGAATGCCTGACCCATCATCGACGACGCGGATCAGGTTCAGCCCGCCGCCGGCCGTCGCGATCTCGAGGCGCGATGCGCCGGCGTCGAGCGCGTTCTCGACCAGTTCCTTGACCACGCTGGCGGGTCGCTCGATGACCTCGCCCGCGGCGATCTGGTTGATCACGGTTTCTGACAGCTGGCGGATCGGCATGGCCGGCTTGTAGCCGGATTCGGACGTCGCGACGAGGGCTGTTCCGCCGTAGGCGCAAACAGGCCGGGCAACGGCGCTGCGCGGGCTATCAGGGGATGTGCCTGGCGGCTTAGGCTTCGATGCGAGGATGACCGGGAGGTGCGACGATGTCCATGGTCGAGGAGAGCCGGACCAAGCGCGAACGGAGTGGCCGCAATGCCAGACGGGAACAGCGCAGCCACGGCGAGCGCGGGCTCGGCCGTCCCTATATCGTCCGCAACATCCCGACCTACGATATCCTCTCGGAAGAGAACCTTCTGCGCATCGAGGCGGCCGCCGACCGGATCCTCGCCGAGATCGGCATCGAGTTCCGCGATGATCCGGTGGCGCTCGATCATTGGCGCAGGGCAGGCGCGACGGTCGACGGCGAATTGGTGCGGTTCGAGCCGGGATTGCTGCGCGAGGTGCTGACGACGGCGCCGTCTAGCTTCACCCAGCATGCGCGCAATCCGGCGAAGTCGGTGGAGATCGGCGGAAAATCGGTCGTGTTCTCGCCGGCCTACGGCTCGCCCTTCGTCATGGACCTCGACAAGGGCCGCCGCTACGGCACGATCGAGGACTTCGAGAACTTCATCAAGCTGGCCCAGGCCTCGCCCTGGCTGCATCATTCGGGCGGGACGATCTGCGAACCGGTGGACGTGCCGGTCAACAAGCGCCATCTCGACATGGTCTATGCCCACATCCGCTACTCGGATCGTCCCTTCATGGGCTCGGTGACGGCGGAGAGCCGCGCCGAGGAAAGCATCGACATGGCGCGCATCGTCTTCGGCGAGCGCTTCGTCGACGAAAACTGCGTCATCCTCGGCAATGTCAACGTCAACTCGCCGCTGGTCTGGGACGCGACGATGACGACGGCGCTGCGCGCCTATGCGCGGGCCAACCAGGCGGCCGTCGTCGTGCCGTTCATCCTCGGCGGCGCGATGGGGCCTGTCACCAATGCCGGCGCCATCGCCCAGTCGCTGGCCGAAACCATGGCGGGCTGCGCGCTGACGCAGCTCGAGCGGCCTGGATGTCCGGTCATCTTCGGCAATTTCCTGTCGTCGATGTCGCTGCGGTCCGGCTCGCCGACTTTCGGCACGCCCGAGCCGGCGATCGGCTCGATGGTGATCGGCCAGCTTGCGCGCCGCCTCAACCTGCCGCTGCGCTGCTCGGGCTCGTTCACCACCTCGAAGCTGCCGGACGCGCAGGCGATGAACGAGAGCACGATGTCGATGCTGGCGGCGGTGCATTGCGGCGCCAACTTCATCCTGCATTCGGCGGGCTTCCTCGATGGGCTCCTGTCCATGTCTTACGAGAAATTCGTGATGGACGCCGATTTCTGCGGCGCGCTGCACAGCTATCTCGACGGGGTGGTGGTCGACGACAACCAGCTGGCGCTCGACGCCTTCCGCGAGGTCGGGCCGGGCAGCCATTTCTTCGGCTGCGCCCACACCATGGCCAATTACGAGACGGCGTTCTGGGACTCCGCGATCGCCGACAACGAACCCTTCGAGAAGTGGGAGGCGGCAGGGTCGACCGATGCTGCGACACGCGCCAACCGCAAATGGAAGCAGATGCTGGCGGACTACGAGGCTCCCCCCCTGGACGAGGCGGTCGACGAGGCGCTGCGCGACTTCATTGCACGCCGGAAGGCGACGATGGAAGATGCCTGGTACTGAGTCTCTCTCGAACAGGCTTCCTCATGAAATTCGTGCTTGCCGCATCCCTTCTCTTCGCCTCGGCTTTCTCCGTCCAGGCCGGTCCCGCTTCCGATGCCGTGGCATCCTTCTATAAGAATCCGGACATTGCCTTCGACGCGGAGCAGCGCGACCGCTTCGTCGATCCCGCCAGGGCGCTGCTCGACGCCAATGACCGGGTGTGGGAGGAGCAGCAGGAAGCCTGCATCGGCTTCTCCTTCGTCATCGACGGTCAGGACTGGGACGAGGACGAGATCGCCAGCACGCTCGAACTGACCGAGGCCGTCAAGGGCGACGGTGCGATTGTCATGGCGCGCTTCTCCAATTTCGGCGACACGCAGACCCTGGAATGGACGCTGGAGCGCTCGGGCAGGGCCTGGCGCGTCGCCGACATCATGTCGCTCGAGGGCGATTGGCGGCTGAGCGAATTGACGTGCGAATAAGCCACGCCCGCGTCCGGCAGGTGACGTGCCGGGCGTCGAAATGCTAAGGTGAGGTCATGACCAGACTTCTCGAAATCGCCATCGAAGCGGCCCGGCAACTCGAACCCGCCGAGCAGGACGACCTCGCGCGCGCGATCATGGAGATCGTCAACGGGAGGGATGAGGGCGTCTATGTGCTCTCGGACGAGGAGCGAGCGGCGGTCGCTCGATCCCGTGAATTCGCCCGACGAGGCGAGTTCGTTCCAGATGAAGAGATAGAAGCGCTGCTGGCAAAGTATCGTTGATGCGGCTCCGGATAACGCCGCCGGCAGCGCTGGAGATCGAAGACAATCTTCTTGGACTGGCGCGCGAGTCGCCACAGGCGGCTAGAGCATTTCCGGTGAACATTGGTTCGCTCTGTTTGTCCGATTGCGAGGCGATCCGCCAGGAGAGCCGTGACGG
>JBHYDY010000028.1:0-80919 GCA_051860465.1 Mesorhizobium sp. | reverse complement strand
ATCAGCCGAAAACGAAAGCGAGCAGGGTGGTCCGACGCCTTCGCCAGATCAATCATCGGCCAAATGCGATAGCCCTAAGGCGCATAGTGGTTACTTGAAACGAAACTGGCAATTCTGTTTCATGATCCGCTTACGACCCCAGCCCAAGGCCTTCGCCATGCCATCTTTGGCTGCTACGCGCTGCGCGGGAGACCGACAAAAGGACTGAAGTCGATGGCCAAGACCCCGATTATTTGCGCGGGCATTTTTGCAGCCGCGCTTGCATGCGCGCCTTTAGCTGCCTTAGCGCAAGGGCTCGACAGCGAAGGCGCCATCGATACGATCGTCGGCTCCGATGTGGTGTCCGAGGAACTGAATGCGGCTGAAGAGGGTGAGCGCGTGATTGCAGCCATCGAGGCCAGCAGAGAAAATGCGCAGATCGTACGGCGGGCATTTCATATTGACGGCATCGATATTGTGTATCTGCCTCAGGTCGGGGAAGGCGGGAGCGGCATAGCCGCTAAAGTCGAGGAGTTCGCCGAACAGATCCTCGAGTTGCAGCAGTCCATCGATAGTAGTGCGATCTTCTATCACGCCGTCAATTCGCGCCGGACCCAGCTAACTGACATCGTGGCGATCGAGTTTTTAGATGGGAAGAAGAATGCGACAGTCTTCGTCGTGGGCTCCGAGCCAGGAAGCACCTTATCGTCTGGCCAATGACGTAAGGCAGCTGTCGCGGTGTAGACTCGCGCCCCTTCCCACCGACATTGAAACAGAATCATCGTATTCTGATGCGAGGCCCTCGCTCACCCGCCTAGCGGCTTGCAGGGCGTGCGTTCGGGCTCCGGCGCATAGGAAGGGCTGCGGACGGCTCCGCGCGCGTCCTAGAGGCTCTCTACCCGCCTTTCCCATATCGACCAAAAAGCGTCCGAACTTTCGCGATATTCATCTATTTGATGTTCGATCTCGATCGAGCACGTTCCAGCCCCAAAGGAGAGCCGCTCCCATATCTTGGCGGTCAAGCGCGCGAAACTGAACAGGTCATCGTAGCGAGGGCGAGCTATGCTCTCATCATAGACTGCGAGATGTGCGATCAGCTTGTCCCGCATGTGCTTGAGGCTTTTCAAGCGAGGATCGGCACTGGCTTCGCCGAAAAGCCTGACAGCCTCGTACAGATCACTGCGTCGATCCGGAACAAGCTCCTCTTCTACTCTGCCCGGCTCTTTCAGAAACTCAATTGCGGCGCGGAGATTCCAATCGTCAGCGGATCGACATGGGGCAAAAGCACGGCACAGAGAGAGGTGCATTCGAATCAGGGCTGATTCCCTGAGGATGCGAGCGACCCCGCCAGCGCCTGCGTCGTTGAGCGCTTGCCCAACGGGCTGCTGGTTCAAGCGCTCAACTATCTCGATAGTCGCGAGGCAAAGGATGCCATCAGAGTATCCCTGTTTCGCCGCTTCCTTGAGTGCATGCCAATTGGAGATTGCCATACCGGCGAGTGTGCCTTGATTTCCGGGTAACGGCTAGATGGTGTCGAGCGTTACCCCGAAGTCGGGAGGGGAGGGCGCACTTCTTTTAAGTAATTGATTTTATTGGTAGCGGAGGAGGGATTCGAACCCCCGACACAAGGATTATGATTCCTCTGCTCTAACCAACTGAGCTACTCCGCCCCTTTCGCAACGGCGCCGCGAGGCGGGGCGCCGCACCGGCTTGCGCCGAGGCTGGGCGGATATAGTGGGCGGTCGCGCGCGCTGTCAAGCACGAAGGGGACGGTTTTCCAGCGGTTTGCCGACAGGCCGGAAGCGCGTCGACCGTCGGCGTTGCGCGGGGCCTTCGGCGAGGTCGCCGATGCGGAGGATGCGCGGAAGGGGATCGGCCTCGCGGTCTCAAGAGCCCGCCCCGAAACTCACCCCCGACGGCCGCCCGACGGCGACTGGCGGGCTTCCGGTGCCCGCGGACCCTATGTCCGCTTCGTTCCGGTTTCCGAGATCACCGCCATCCGGCTCGCAGGAGCGACTTTCGACGTACGCTCCAGTTCTCCGGGGCAGGCTATCCGCGAGGCAACGAGCCACGCTCTGGCCGGCATCGCGGGTCCCTGGGGTTGGACGCCTCGATCAGACGCCGATCGGCGTGAAGGGCACGACGGTAAGATTGTCGGTCACCGGCCGGGCGCCGGCCGCGGTCTGCGCGGCCACGACCACGGCGCGGCGGACGCGCTCGTCGGTGACGGTGCCGCGCAGCAGGACCTTGCCGGCGATGACCTCGACGTCGACCATCGCAAGTCCGCTCCAGGTCTGGTCCTCGATCTCTTCCAGGATCGTCCGCCGCACGGCGATGTCGTCGTCGGCGGACGCGGGTTCGTCGGAGAGGCGGTGCGTCAGGGCGACGAGGAAGTTTGCTCGGCTGACGATGCCGACGATCTTCCCGTCACGCAAGACGGGCAAACGCTTGAAGCCGTGCTTCTCCATGATGGAGACCACCTCCTCGAGCGGGGTTTCGGCCGAGACCGAGACCACCCGCGGGCTCATCACGTCGCGCACCGTGCGGCCGTGCGCGTGGACGTAGTCATCGGCGGCGTCGCCGGGGGTGACCCAGAGGTCGAACCAGCGCGGGTGGTGTTTTTCCGTGCCGAGTTCGGCGCGGCGCAGGAGATCGCGCTCGGTGACCATTCCGATCATTCTGCCGTCGGCTTCCACGACCGGTATGCCGCTGACATGGTGCTGTACCATCATCCGCGCTGCGTCGGCGACACTCGCCTCCGCCCCGATGGTGGCGGCGCCCGCCGTCATGATGTCTCCGGCCTTCATGGTCATTCTCCGTTTCCGCTGGCGGCGGGATGCGATGGCGCATGCATCGCCCCGTCCGTCATCTGGTAGGCAAACGCCGACGCCGCCACCTTGATCCGCGTCAAAGGCGCGTCCGGCGCGCGACTTGACGGGAATCAATGCCCCGCAACCCCGAATGGGCTTGGCTTGCGCAACGCAACGTCTCTGGGAGGACCGTCATGATCATGGGCACTGTCGCGGGTGGGAAGTCACCGGTCGTCGGCTTCGAGACCATCGGGCGCGGCGACGTCGGTCGCGTCGGCGGCAAGAACGCCTCGCTCGGCGAGATGATCGCGGCGCTGGTGCCCGAAGGCATTCGCGTGCCGCCGGGCTTTGCCACGACAGCCGATGCCTATCGAGACTTCATCGAGGCCAACGGCTTCGAGGCGACCATCCGCCAGCGCCTCGCCGAACTCGCCAAAGGCAAGGCGACGCTGGCGGTCACCGGGGAGGCGGTGCGCGCGCTGATTCTGTCTGGCGACTGGCCGGCTGAAACGGAGGCGGCCATCCGCGCGGCCTACGAGGCGCTTTGCGCTCGCACGAACAAGCCGGCGGTGGACGTCGCCGTGCGCTCCAGCGCGACTGCCGAGGATCTGCCGGACGCGAGCTTCGCGGGCCAGCAGGAGACCTTCCTCAACATCCGCGGACCCGAAGCGCTGCTCGATGCCTGCCGACGCTGCTATGCCTCGCTGTTCACCGACCGGGCCATCAGCTACCGCATCGCCAAGGGCTTCGATCACATGGCGGTGGCGCTGTCGGTCGGGGTGCAGCAGATGGTGCGGTCCGACCTCGGCGGGGCGGGAGTGATGTTTTCGATCGACACCGAGACCGGCTTCCCCGATGTCGTCGTGATCGATGCCGCCTGGGGGCTGGGCGAGAACGTCGTGCAGGGCGCGGTCGATCCCGACGAATACCAGGTGTTCAAACCGCTGCTCGCCGACCGGGCGCTGAAGCCGATCGTCCACAAGACGCTGGGCGAGAAGACGCTGAAGATGATCTATGCCGATGGCGCGCAGCCGACGCGCAACGTGCCGACGTCGAAGGCCGAGCGCGCGCGCTTCGTCCTGGCAGACGACGAAATCCTCGAACTTGCGCGCTGGGCGGTGACGATCGAGGCACATTACGGCTGCCCGATGGACATGGAATGGGCCCGCGACGGCGAGACGGGTGAACTCTACATCGTCCAGGCGCGGCCGGAAACCGTGCAGTCGCGCGTCGGAACCGGGTCGCTGAAGTCCTACAGCCTTTCGGGCAAGGGCAGGACGCTCGCCAAGGGCCTGGCGATCGGCAGTGCAGCGGTCACGGGCCGTGTCTGCATCATCGAGAACGCACGCGACATCGACCGTTTCGTCGACGGATCGGTGCTCGTGACCGGAACGACCGACCCGGACTGGGTGCCGATCATGAAGCGGGCGGCCGCCATCGTGACCGACCATGGGGGCCGCACCTCGCATGCCGCCATCGTCAGCCGCGAACTCGGCCTGCCGGCCATCGTCGGCACCGGCAACGCCACGCAGGTGCTGCATGACGAGCAGGAGGTGACGGTGTCCTGCGCGGAAGGCGACGAGGGCTTCGTGCTCGAAGGCACCGCCGAAATCAACACCGAGACGATCCGCATCGACGACCTGCCGGAAACCCGCACCAAGCTGATGCTCAACCTCGCCAATCCGGCGGCGGCCTTCCGGTGGTGGCGGCTGCCGGCCGACGGTGTCGGGCTGGCGCGGATGGAATTCGTCGTTTCCAATCACATCCGCGTCCACCCGATGGCGCTCGTTCGTTTCGACGAATTGCGCGACGAGTCGGCGCGGGTCGAGATCGAGCGTCTGACGGTGGGGTATGCGGACAAGGCGGAGTACTTCGTCGACCGCCTGGCGCGCGGGCTCGCCCGGATCGCCGCGGCGCTCCATCCCCGGCCGGTGATCGTGCGGATGAGCGATTTCAAGACCAATGAGTATGCCGGGCTCCTGGGCGGCGCGCAGTTCGAGCCGGCGGAGGAGAACCCGATGATCGGCTTCCGGGGCGCGGCGCGCTACTACTCGCCGCGCTATCGGGAGGGGTTCGCGCTCGAATGCCGGGCGATCAAGCGGCTGCGTGAAGAGATGGGCTTTGCCAACGTCGTCGTCATGATCCCCTTCTGCCGATCGACGGTCGAGGCCGACAAGGTCCTGGAGGTGATGGCCGGGAGCGGGCTGGAGCGCGGTGTGAACGGACTTGAAGTCTACGTCATGTGCGAAATCCCGTCCAATGTGGTGCTGGCGGCCGAATTCGCGAAACGCTTCGATGGCTTCTCGATCGGCTCGAACGACCTGACGCAGCTGACGCTCGGCGTCGACCGGGATTCGGGCGAACTCGCCGACCTCTTCGACGAGCAGGATCCGGCGGTGAAGTGGATGATCTCGAATGTGATCGCGGCCGCCAGGAAGGCGGGCGCGAAGATCGGCCTGTGTGGGCAGGCGCCGAGCGACCATCCCGAATTCGCCGCCTTCCTGGTGGAGTGCGGTATCAGCTCGATCTCGGTCAGTCCCGACAGCTTCGTGCAGGTGAAGCGGGTCGTGGCTGCCGCTGAGGCCGCCAGGCTCGACGCGGCAGGCTGACTTCCGGGTTTGTCTGCCGCCAAGGATATGGCAAGGCACCAGCCAAGGCGACAATGGCGGAACACGGCGCGGCATCGCGGGGTTGGTGCGATAGACCAGATCGGCAAACAGGAACACGCATGGCCAAGGTGCTCACGCTCACGCTCAATCCAACGGTCGACGTCTCTGGAGACGCCGAGGTGATCCGGCCGGTGCGCAAGGTGCGCACCAGCAACGGGCGTTTCGATCCGGGTGGGGGCGGCATCAACGTCGCGCGCGTGATCGCAAAGCTCGGAAGGCCTGTCGAAGCCGTCTACCTGGCGGGTGGCGAGGTCGGTGAGATGCTCGGCCGGCTGCTGGCCGAGCAGGGCGTCGCGACGCGGAGCATCCCTATCGACGGCCAGACGCGACTGGGCTTCATCGTTCACGAAACCTCGACCGGACTCGAATACCGTTTCGTGCCGGAAGGCCCCGCCGTGCCGGAGGCCAAGCTGGAGGCCGTGCTCGCCGTGGTGGCCGATGACGCCAGCGACTACGTGATCGGTTCCGGCAGTCTGCCCGTCGGAGCGCCGGAAGACTTCTACGCCCGGGCGGCGGACGCCGCCGCACGCCGCGGCGCCCGTTTCGTCCTCGACACCTCCGGCGCCGCCCTCAAGGCGACGCTCGAACGCACCAAGGTGTTCCTTGCCAAACCCAGCCTGGGCGAACTGGAGCAGTTCGCGGGTCGCCGCCTCGGGCCGGACGAAGCGTGTGATGTCGCGGCCGACATCGTCGCACGCGGCTCCGCCGATTTCATCGCCGTGACGCTTGGCGCGGATGGGGCCATCCTGGCTGGCCGGGACGGCGTGACCAGGTTGCCGACCATACCTGTCCGGGTGCGCTCGGCGGTGGGGGCCGGCGACAGCTTCCTTGCCGGCATGGTCTGGGCGCTGATGGAGGGAAAGGACGCCGAGGAGGCGTTCCGGTTCGGCATCGCCGCCGGTGCCGCCGCCGCCATGACGCCCGGCACGGAGCTATGCCGGATCGAGGACATCGGCACCCTCCTGCCGCGCCTTGGCCCATCCCGTCCTTGATCCGCACGGGGTGCACTCGCGAAGGCGCTCGCCGCAACGCCTCGTTGCGCTTGGACGACCTCAGATTCGCCCGCAGGCCGCACGGGGGTTGAGTTCCCGTTGGCGGCCCGATATGTCAGGCAAGATTCTTTCGGACATTTCGCACATGGCGCCACGTTTAGCAGTCCTCGGTTGTGGCTACTGGGGCAGCAACCACATTCGCACCCTCAAGTCGCTGGATGCTCTCTACGCCGTTTCCGACGCCAATGCCGCGCGTGCGGAAGGCTTCGCATCGGAGCAGGAATGCCGGGCCATCGCCCCCGAAGACCTCATACGCAGCAACGAGGTCGATGCGATCGTGCTGGCGCTGCCGCCGCAATTTCATGCCGAGTTCGCCATCGCTGCCGTTGAAGCCGGAAAGGACGTGCTGGTCGAAAAGCCGATCGCCTTGACGGTGGCCGACGCCGAGCGCGCGGTGGCGGCGGCGAAGGCGAATGGCCGCATCTTCATGGTCGGACATGTGCTGCGCTTCCACCCGGCCTTCGAGAAGCTTAAGGCCTTGATCGACGCGGGTGAACTCGGCGAGGTCAAGTACATTCATTCGCATCGGCTAGGCCTTGGAAAATTCCACACAGAGAACGACGCGCTCTGGGATCTGGCCCCCCATGATCTGTCGATGATCCTCGCCATCACCGGCCAGGCGCCGCTGGAGGTGCGCGGGGAGGGAGCGGCCATCCTCGACAATCTCAGCGACTTCGCGCATCTGCACATGCGTTTTCCCGGCGGCGTGCGCGGACACCTGTTCACGTCCAGGCTCAACCCGTATCGCGAGCGGCGGCTCACGGTGGTCGGCACCAAGGCCATGGCCGTGTTCGACGACGTCGAGCCCGGGCCGCGCAAGCTTGCCGTCTACCGGCATGCGGTCTGGCAGGATTCGGGGCAGTGGGCCTTTACGGCCAACGAACCGGCCTATGTCGATTTCGACAACTCGGGAATGCCTCTGACGCGCGAACTCGAACATTTCATCGATTGCATCGAAACGCGCGCCGAGCCGCGCACGAGTGGCGAGGAAGCGATCACCGTACTGCGGATTCTTACGGCGGGCAGCGTCATCCACGATTAGGCAAACCGCAGCGCCGACCAGTCCGGCCGCGAGCGATCAGGCAGCCGGCAACTCGACGAGCTTTTCCAGCATGGCCTCGGCCGCGCCCGAGCGATGGGCTCGTTCGATGAACCCGCCGCCGAAGACACGTGCCTCGTTGCCGTCGTCCGCGTAAAGCACGCAGGCCTGCCCTGGAGCCACGCCTGTCTCGCCATCGGAGAGTTCGACCTCCGCATGCCCATCCGGGTCGACATGCAGGATCGCCGGTCGCGGCGGTCGGGTGGAGCGTACCTTGGCATAGAGTTCGAGGCTGGTACCGGCCAGGTCGGCCAGCGGGCCATCACCGAGCCAGTTGAAGTCCCGCAGCGAGATGCGACGCGTCTCAAGCGCCTCGCGCGGACCGACGACCACGCGCGCGCCGCTGGCGTCGAGGTGCACGACATAGAGCGGCTCGCCGGACGCGACGCCGATGCCGCGGCGCTGGCCGATGGTGTAGTGCAGGATGCCTTGGTGCCGGCCGAGCACTCGTCCGTCGATGTGGACGATGTCACCAGCCGCGGCCGCGTTCGGGTTCAGCTTGGCGATCATGTCGGAGTATTTGCCCTGGGGCACGAAGCAGATGTCCTGGCTGTCCTGCTTGCCGGCAACCGACAAGCCCATCTCTTCGGCCATCGCGCGAACCTCGGGCTTGGATTTGCCTCCGAGCGGGAAGCGCAGGTAATCGAGCTGATCCTGCGTCGTCGCGAACAGGAAGTAACTCTGATCACGATCGGCATCGAGGGGACGGTAGAGCGCGCGATGGACGCCATTGGGGCGGCTGCGAATGTAGTGACCGGTGGCAAGCGCTTCGGCGCCAAGATCCCTGGCGGTGCCAAGCAGATCGGCGAACTTGACCGTCTGGTTGCAGGACACGCACGGGATCGGTGTCTCGCCCGACAGGTAGCTGCGGGCGAACGGATCGATGACAGTCTCGCGAAAACGCTGCTCGTAGTTCAGCACGTAGTGCGGAACCCCAAGCGTTTCGGCGACGCGGCGCGCATCCTCGATGTCGCGGCCGGCGCAGCAGGATCCCGCGCGATGGACGGCCGCGCCGTGGTCGTAAAGCTGCAAAGTGACCCCGACGACGTCGTAGCCTTCCTTCTTCAGGAGGCCCGCAACGACAGATGAGTCAACGCCGCCCGACATCGCCACGACGACGCGGGTGTCTTCCGGACGGCCGGGCAGGTCCAGGCTGTTCATCGGGTGGTTCGCTTCTTTCTGTCCAGTCCAAGGGTCCAATGCCTATCTTCGACAGATAGGTCAAGAATTGTCAGGATACCAGCATTGCAGGGAGGATGACGGTCGCAGGCAAGCGAATCCGTCGCATTTTAGCAAGTCCCGAATTGTTACGATTCACTTACCGCCGGCTTAGCCAATTTTTAAAGCTAGAGCGGTAGTGTGCGGTCTGTTGGTACCGAGTTTGTGTCGGGTGTAGAGAGTAAAATGACCGATCTGGTGAGACCGCGGGTCAAGTACGTGATAGGGCCAGATGGCAGCCCTCTGACGATAGCCGATCTGCCGCCAAGCAATACCCGCCGCTGGGTCATCCGCCGCAAGGCGGAAGTGGTCGCCGCCGTGCGGGGTGGGCTCCTCAGTCTCGAGGAAGCCTGTCAGCGCTACAAGCTGACCGTCGAGGAGTTCCTCTCGTGGCAGGCCTCGATCGACGAATATGGCCTCGCCGGCCTGCGCACCACCCGCATCCAGCAATACAGGCATTAGTGCAGCGCCTCTGACGCTCGGGTCCCGTTCGCGTGAACGACAGACCGAAGGTCGTCTTCACGGCTACGATGGCCTTGGCGATGCATTGATTTCGATCCTTGCCAGAGCGCTAGCCCGCCGCGTCAGGTATCGGAACCGGATCATTCTTTGCTACGGTTCTCGACCCGCTGTTCGTTTCGAAGCAGCGCCGAGACCTCGACGGTCAGCACCACCGATAGGGCGAAGAACCAAAGCCCGGGCTTCGTGAAAGCCGCAGCCAGGCCGCTGGTCTTGGCCGTGAATATCACCAGAGCCACCAGCACCACATCCAGCATCGACCAGTTCGACAAACCGCGCAGCCAGGCCGGGACTCGGTGGTGCGCGGCGCGTCCCGAATGCGCCGCGATGTGCAGCAGCAGCAGCTTGACCGACGGGAAGACGATCGAAAAAAGCGCAATGACGATTGCGAGAAGCGGATCTCCGCCGCTCCACAACGACGCGATCATGCCCACCAGTGACGGTTCTTCCGTGAAGAAGTAGAGCCGTTCGACATGGATCAGCGGCAAGGTGACGCCGAGGGCGAACGCAACCGTCGCGCAAAACAGCAGGATGGGTGGGGCGAGGCGCATTCGCGCCCTATAGATGACGATCGGCTGGCGCGGAAGCCTTTCGGCCTGGTTCAGGATCCCATGCGGCAGGGATCGCGGGTCTACGTGGCGTCAACCCGCCACGGCGCGGCGCAGGTCTGTTTCGGCGTCACGCACGCGCGCATCCCGGTTTTCCAGCTGCTCGGCCTTGGCCAGTTCAGCTTCCGCTTCCCCAAGGGCCATTTCGGCCGCGCCTTTTTGCTGGAGCAGGTCCAGGCGGGAGTTGTTCAGGTTGTCTCTCCGCTGCCGCGCCGCCTTGGCGAAGGTCGGATAGGCGAAATGACCGGTATCTGTGATTCCCGATTTTTTCTCTTCGATCGAGACCTGCGCGTCGAGTTCGGCGGCCATCCGGTCGAATTCCGCGATCATCATATCCAGCTGCGTCAGCTGCCGGCGCTTCTCGTTGACCTGGAACTGCTTCAGCCTGACCAGATTTCCACGTGACTTCATGTCCGCCTACTCCCGAAAACGCTTACCCAGCCGGAAAAAAACACGCCCGACCCACGCCTCTGCACGATAACGGTCCATGGCAAACGAAATCGTAAGGATTTTCGACGCCGGTAACCATTCGTTTACGCGCACCGTTAATCATAACGTCGAGGACTTAAGGGGCGGTAAAAAAAGCCGGAAGCCTTTTCCGGAAACCGACAAGGCGATTCGCCAGAGTCGGTTGCATCCGTTTCTTAAGTTCAAACCTTAACGACCTAACCTAAAGATTCATGTTTGGATTCAATAGGGTGGGTTCGATACTTCGGAATGATGATTGCGCTTGCAAAGCGGAATCAGATTTTGTTAACCATTTCGTGGCAGCTTTCGAGTCACGTAACGACTGCTCCCGGGCCGGCATGTCGGCATACCCGGCTCGGCTGCAGAAGAGGGGATTGAAATGCGCGTCCTGCTGATTGAAGACGATAGTGCCACGGCGCAGAGCATCGAGTTGATGCTCAAGTCGGAGAGCTTCAACGTCTACACGACGGACCTAGGCGAAGAGGGCGTCGACCTCGGGAAGCTGTACGACTACGACATCATTCTCCTCGACCTGAACCTGCCCGATATGTCCGGCTACGAGGTGCTGCGCACATTGCGGCTGTCTAAGGTCAAGACGCCGATCCTGATCCTCTCCGGCATGGCCGGCATCGAGGACAAGGTGCGAGGCCTGGGCTTCGGCGCGGACGACTACATGACCAAGCCGTTCCACAAGGACGAACTGGTTGCCCGCATTCATGCGATCGTGCGGCGCTCGAAGGGGCATGCCCAGTCGGTCATCACGACGGGCGATCTGATCGTGAACCTCGACGCCAAGACGGTCGAGGTCGGCGGCCAGCGGGTGCACCTGACCGGCAAGGAATACCAGATGCTGGAGCTGCTCTCGCTGCGCAAGGGCACGACGCTGACCAAGGAAATGTTCCTGAACCACCTCTATGGCGGGATGGACGAACCCGAACTCAAGATCATCGACGTGTTCATCTGCAAGCTGCGCAAGAAGCTCGATGCCGCCTCCGGCGGGCAGAACTATATCGAAACGGTATGGGGTCGCGGCTACGTTCTTCGCGAACCGGAAGACGTGCGCGTCAGCGCCTGAAATTTCGAACAATCCGATCTCAATCCGCCCGGCGATCCCCTATGATCGGCGGGCGGTTTCATTTCTTTTCGACGCGAGAGAACCGTATCGCCAAGCGAAGAGCGATCAAGCGGCGATCTTCAGTTCGCGGAAGCGATCCATCAACTGGGCCCGGTTGAAGGGCTTCAGCATATAGCCATTCGCGCCGGCCCGCTTCGCGCGCATGATGGCGCCGATATCGAACTCCAGGATGGAGACGAGAATACGCACGTCCTTTGCGCCGGGAAGCTCCTTGAACGCCTGAATGAACTCGGGAGCCTGCATGTCGGGAAGCGTGCCGTCCAGAATGATGGCGTCAGGTAGTTCCGCCGCACACATGACGAGCGCATCTCGGCCGTTTCCTGCTTCGACAACAATCATGTCGGGGCCGCCCAGAATGCGCTTCACCACTTTCCTGATGATACTGGAATCATCGACGATCATGCAGCGTTTCATGTTCACATTTCCCTGAGTAGCGACCGCATCATGCGGTCACCTTTCTCTGCCCCAGGTTGCAGAGTAATCAGGATATCAAAATAAAAGCCAAAACAGATTGGTAAAATTCGAGGAAAGAACCCGGTTGTCCGCGGAAATTCGAGATCATGCCGCCGACAGCGTGATTTCCTCCGCCGAGGCATGGATCGAAATCGTCATCCCGGCCTCTCTTGCCATCAGCAACGTGTAGTAGGGTTGAACGGTATGAGCATCGATGGGCTCATCCGGGCGCGAGCCCGAGTGCAATTCCAGGAACTTCGGAGGCACGCGAACCATCGGACCGGTCGAGATGATCGTGAACCTGGGTTCCGTCATGAGATCGAAAAGCTCGACCTTCATGGTACCGCCACGCGGGATCGCACCGGCCGCGATGAGAAGCATGTTGAGGAGAAGCTTCACCTTGTTCTTGGGCAGCAACGCGCGTGTCCCCGACCATTCGAGGTTCGGCTTCTCATTGCGAAAATAGGCGGTAGCGACCGATTCCGCATCGCCGGTATCGATCTGCATGCCCGCCGAACCCGCCGCGCCGAAGGCAATCCGCGCGAACTGAAGACGCGCCGACGCGGTCAGGGCGCTGGCGCGGATCAGTTTCATGGCGTCCTCGTCCGCACCGCCCTCATCCAGGAGTTCCAGCCCGTTGTTGAGTGCGCCGACCGGTGAAATGATATCGTGACAGACCTTGCTGCACAGGAGAGCGGCAAGGTCGGGCGCGGACAGGGAAAAAAGCTCGGACATTCGGGTCTCCAGCGCAATCGGAACGTGATGCGGAAAAGGCGGGGCGGAACGTATCTCGAATCAGCGTACCCACCGACCCGCGACGTTACACAAGGTAGCATCTGTCGCAAGAATTGCCGATCCTGCCCATGTCTTGCGAAGCGCCGGCCGTCTTCTCCACGCAAGATGCTTAACGAAAGGAAAACGATTTAGGCCTAGATTCGTGGTGAATCAGGCGGGTGGACGGGCGTCAACCGAAGAATCACGGCTGCGCGCAGCGGTGGCTCCGGAAGGAGAATGGACATGGCACTCTCAATACTGGCGCGGAAAGTTCGGCTTACGTTTCTCGCGATCGGATTGATGTTTGCGGCAGCGTATCTCGATCCGATGCCGGCACAGGCTTCCGAGTACTCGCCGCAGGAAATCATCGATCAGGGACACGCATTCTTCGGGGCGGCGTCCGGAGGCGTGGCCAGCGCGATCGAGACGATCTTCGCCCGCTACGGCGTTCCCAACGGATACATCCTCGGCGAGGAGGGCTCCGGCGCCATCGTCGGCGGCCTGACCTACGGCGAGGGTACGCTCTTCACGAAGAACGCAGGCGACCACACGCTGTTCTGGCAAGGCCCATCGATCGGCTGGGATTTCGGAGGGCAGGGGTCGCGAACCATGATGCTGGTCTACGACCTGAACAGGGTCGACGAGATCTACCACCGCTTCGTCGGTGTCGCGGGCTCGGCCTACCTCGTGGCGGGCGTCGGTTTCAACGTGATGCGGCACGGCAATGTTCTCCTGATACCCGTGCGCACCGGCGTCGGCGCGCGCCTGGGCATCAACATCGGCTATTTGAAGGTCACATCTCGTCCGACCTGGAACCCCTTTTGACGGTTAGACCAACCCGCACCGCGAAGAAAAGTCATTCGCCGCTGGCGTACAACGTTAGGGCAAAGTAAAAAGCCACCGGCGTGGGGCCGGTGCGTACCGATGTGGTACGTTGTGCCGACAACGGTTTGGCTATGGGCGGACGTTTGGCGTGATTGAATCCATTCTGTTCTTTTCGCTCGGCTTTCTGTGTGCTGGATTTCTCGCCCTCATGGTCGCACCGGCCATCTGGCGGCGCGCGGTCGTCTTGACGCGCAAACGGATCGAGGCTTCGGTTCCCCTGTCGTTGAACGAGATCCAGGCCGACAAGGATCGAATGCGAGCCGAGTTCGCGATGTCGACGAGACGCCTGGAAATGAGCATCAAGGCCTTTCGGGACAAGGCGTCGAGCCAGATCGTGGAGATCAATCGCCATCAGGCGCAGTTGAAGGAACTCACCGACGAAATCGCGGAGAAGAACGCCTCGATCACTGCCCTGGAAAGTCAGGGCAGTGAATTGAGAGCCGAACTGCGCCGACGGGAAGAGCAATTGCAGGTTCTGTCCGGTCGGCTCGATGAGGCAACCCGCAGAATCGACGAGAAGGCACTCGAACTCGACAAGCTCGCGCGGCTCTATGATGACGCCGCCTTCAATTCCAGCAGCCGTCAGATCGAACTGGTGGCGCGGGAGGCCGAGTACGATCGAATGACGGGCGACCTGGATGCGCTTCGCGACAAGCGCAGGGACATCGAGCGGCAACTGCGCGAGGCACGATCGGAAAACAAGCAGAACCAGGACCAGCTCAAGGCGGAACGCCTGAAGATCAGCGAACTTGAAAAGAAGATCGAGCGGATGGGATCGACCCTCGCGGATCGCGAGGAGAGGCTCGATCGGCACGAGAAGGATCTCGCCCGATTGCGCGAGCAGGCTCGGACCGGGGCGAGCAGCGAGAGCGATCTCAATGCACGCCTGTCGGCTTCCGAAAGCCGTCGCGTCAAGCTCGAGGCCGATCTCGCGGACCTGACCTTGCAGATGTCCTCCCTGTTGTCCAATGCGACCGGGGGCGACGTGGAAAAGGCGATGGCGACGCTGAACGAAGAACGTGATCGGTTGGAGCAGCGACTGGGCACGCTGGTGCGCGAAAACAAGCAGCTGAGGGCCGATCTTGCGATCTACGAGCGCGACAAGTCGGAAGACTGGGACCAGCAGCGGCGCGAAAACGCGATGCTGCGCGAGCAGATCAATGATCTCGCGGCCGAGGTCGTCCGGTTGACGGAGACACTCGACGGACCGGAATCGGCCATCACCGCCGCGCTGGCGCTCGATGCAAGGGAACCCGCCAGGATCGCGACCTCAGGCGAAACCCGGCCGATGAGCCTGGCCGATCGCGTTCGTGCCCTCAAGCAGGCCGCCGCCGCTCGTTGAAGATTGCCGCGACCGGATCCCTGGGCATCATGACCGATTTCGAGAGCCGCTCCAAAGCCGGTGCAGCGCGATGGCAGCCGCGGTCGCCACGTTGAGACTATCGAAGTCTTTCGACATATCGATGCGGATTGTCGAAACGCGTCCGAGGACGTCTGGTGGAAGGCCGGTTCCTTCGCTGCCGAGCAGAAGTGCTGTGCGCGTCCCGGCCTGACACTCGGATATTTCGGTCAGACCGGCCGGGCTCAGCGCCAGGGATTCGAACCCTCCGTCTCGCAGGCTGGACAGGATCGTCTCCGCGGAGCCGCCACGCCAGTATGGAACCCTGAGAGTACCGCCGACGGAGACACGGATCGCCTTGCGGTAGAGGGGATCGCAACTCGTCTCGTCGAGCAGGATGGCATCGGCTTCGAACGCAGCGGCGTTGCGGAAAATGGCACCGACATTGTCATGATTGGAAATGCCGATCAGCACCAGAACCAGCGCTCGGGGAGGGAGTTCGGCGAGAAAGGGGTCCAGAGTCGGCTGGACCGTGCGGCGCCCGATGCCGAGAATCCCGCGATGGACATGAAAGCCCGCGATCGCGTCCAGAACCGGCTGGCTTGCGACATAGACCGGCAGGTGCTCCGGTGCCCGGCCAAGCAGGTCGGACGCACCATCCACGCGGTTTTCCAGGAGGAGAAGCGACACCGCCCGGAAATGGGAAGCGCCAAGAAGAACGTTCAGAACGACCCGTCCCTCGGCGATGAAGCGCCCCTCGCGCCCGACGAGATCGCGCTCCCGTATGCGCCGATAATCATCCAGTCGCGGATCGTCGGGGTCGGCGATACGGATGATGTCAGGCACTGCGTGGCAAGCTCCGACGCCGTCCGGGCATTCTCGTGGTTCTCATCGCGACTCTCAACGTGAACGACTTCTTCTGGATGTGTGAGGTCGGTCTGTACGAGGGGGTCGGCAAGGTCAAGTCAAGGAGACCGCGCGGCGCGGCCACGCGCGCAAGGCCGATCAGGCCGTTACGTTCAGCTCGACGCGTTTAGCGATGATAATTTCGTCCAGCGTCCCAAAAAGTCGTTGAACCTGTTCCGATGTACACGAGTAATAGATCGTCTGCTTGTCGCGACGGGTGGTGACGAGGCGTAGGCCACGTAGGCGCGCCAGGTGTTGCGACAGCGCGGATTGGCTCAAGCCGACCTTCTCCGCTATCACGCCGACGGGTAGCTCCGAGTGGAGCAACTCGCAGATGATCTGTATGCGCTTCCCGTTCGCGAACGCAGCAAGAAAAACTGCGGCTTCGTCCGCATGCACGCGCAAATCGTCCATTCTCAAACACCGTCTCCTGCGATCCTGCCACCTGGTATGCGCATATCTTGCTCACCAGTTGTTCGAAATTCCCGGTTCGCGGAGCCTCCCATCGCAAACTTATCAAATTTTAATCCAGAACATTTCCGGGTGGAAGCGCTCCCATGGCGATTTTCGGCTGGTGACCGGAAGTTGTGGGATTCAAGCACTTTCACGGGCGGTTTTGGCCATGGATACGAGGGCCTTGCGCATCTCGGACGTGCTGGTCAGTGGTTCGGAGAAGAACACGCGGCGCGAATCATCTCCGCACGCGAGGTCAAAGCCGTCCACATCCAGTCCGGTCATGATCCATTCTCCTGGTCTGGCCTTGGCGAAGTGGCGGGCATAGAGTTCGACGGCGTCGCGGTGGTCGCTGTTCATGTGCGAGATGGCTCCCTGCTCCGCCGCCGCGATCTCCGCGAGCGCGGGGCCGCTGACCAGAAGATCGTCGCTGCTCAGGGCATAGGCTTTGCCGAATCCGCCGTTCAGGCTGGCGCGTTGCGGTGCCAGCCGGAAGAAGGAGAAGTCGCCGAAATCGACATAGAGCTCAGCCTTCGGGTGCCGATTGAGATAGCGCCGGCGCGCAAGCTTGCCGTCGTCGCTCTCGCGGTCGAGCCTTCTGGCCAGGCAAGAAATGGTGATGCGCGGATGCGCCAGCGGATCGCCCTTGCCGGGCTCCCCGAGCAACAGGGAGCATCTTGGATCCGCGATCAGGCCGCCGGTGTGGGTCGACAATGTCGAAACCAGGATCAGCGGGGACCCGTCCGGATCGGTGGCGGTCGCGACCCGGTTGGCCGAGGGAGCGCCGGTTTCGGGCTCCAGTACCGCAAGCGAACCATAGCGGGACGCGCGCACGAGACGACGCGCGAGGCGGATAGCCTCGTCATCCGTCGGACGAAGGACGTCTTTCTTCTGATCTGTCATGTCGCGAACTCCGGCAAGACTGGTCGATAAAGCCTCATGTCGTGAGGAAGCTTAAAAGAAGACTCTTATGCTCACCTTATTCTCCGATCACGCCGCTCATGGCAAGGGCCTTGGCGCGGCTGGAGGCGATACCGAATGCTTCGAGAACCGGAATTCGCTCGCTCCCCCGTGTGGTCGCGGCGGGAGGTGCGGCAGGCGTCGAGGCCGACCGCGAGAACCGGGGCGCGGGCGCCGCGCGGACCAGCTTGCCTTCGCGCCGGAACGTTCCGCGCGCCAGATTGTGCGGATGGTTCGGAGCCTCGCTCATCGACAGGACCGGCGCCACGCAGGCGTCGGTTTCGGCGAACACGGACCACCATTCGTCCCGGCTCCTTTCGGCGACGCGCGCGGCGATCGCGGCGCGCATGTCGGGCCACAGGCCAACGTCGTACTGGGCGTTGGCGAATGTTTCGTCGAGCGGCAGCAGGCGCGCGAACGCTTCGAAAAACTGTGGTTCCAGGCAGGCGACGGCGATGTGCTTGCCATCGGCCGTCTCGTAGGTGTCGTAGAAGGGGGCTCCCGAATCAAGAAGGTTGCTCCCACGCTTGTCGCGCCAGAGCCCCGCGGCCAGGAGCGCGAAGGGGAGGCTGCCCAATGTCGCGGCGCCGTCGATCATGGCGGCGTCCACGACCTGCCCCCGGCCGGAGCGAGAGCGCTCGAAGAGCGCGGCAAGGACGCCCGCGATCAGGAACATCGTCCCGCCGCCATAATCGGCGACCAGATTGAGCGGCGGCACGGGCTTGCCCTCCTTTGGGCCGATCGCGTGCAGCATGCCGGTGAGCGCCAGATAGGTCAGGTCATGGCCAGCGCGTTCGGCGAGCGGCCCATCCTGGCCGAAGCCGGTCATCCGGCCGTAGACAAGGCACGGATTGACGGCGAGCAGATCGTCGGGTCCGAGCGACAACCGCTCCATGACACCTGGGCGGAATCCTTCGATCAGGATGTCGGCGCCAGCAGCGAGGTCGCGCATCAGGGTGATGCCGGCTGGCGCCTTCAGGTCGACCCGAAGCGTCTCGCGACCATGCCGGTCGAGATCGAGTTCGGGCGAAATGCCAAGGAGGGAAGCGCCGGGCTTCAGCCGGTCGACGCGGAGAACCGTCGCCCCCATTTCCGCCAGGATAAGGGCAGCGAGCGGAACCGGGCCGAGACCGGCCATCTCGATGACCTTCAGTCCCGCGAGCGGGCCCGTCCGTTGCTCCTCCCCCATGGCATGTCGCGCCTAGCGCGGCGCCATTCGGATGGCGCCGTCGAGGCGGATCGTCTCGGCGTTCAGCATCTGGTTCTCGACGATGTGGCAGGCGAGCGCGCCATATTCGGATGGTTCGCCCAGCCGCGACGGGAAGGGCACCTGCTGGCCAAGCGAACGCTGCGCGTCTTCCGGCAGACCCGCCAGCATCGGCGTCTTGAAGATGCCGGGCGCGATGGTGCAGACGCGGATGCCGGCGCGCGACAGGTCGCGGGCGACCGGCAGGGTCATGCCGACGATGCCGCCCTTCGATGCCGAATACGCGGCCTGTCCGATCTGGCCGTCATAGGCGGCGACGGACGCCGTGTTGATGATCACGCCGCGCTCGCCGCCTTCCAGCGGCTCCGACTTCTCGCACAGTCCCGCGAACAGGCGGATCATGTTGAAGGAGCCGGCGAGGTTGACGTCGAGGACTTTCTTGAACATGTCCAACGGATGGACACCGTCCTTGCTCGTCGTCTTCATGGCGATGGCAATGCCAGCGCAATTCACGAGGATGCGCGGCGAGCCGAGCTTTTCGACGACCGTTCCGAAGGCGGCTTCGCCGCTCTCTGCGCTGGATACGTCGCATTTGACCGCGATGCCACCAATGTCGGCCGCGACCTTCTCGGCTCGATCCATGCCGACGTCGAAGATGGCGACCTTCGCGCCGCGCGCGGCAAGAGCACGCGCCGTCGCCTCGCCGAGACCCGAACCGCCGCCGGTGACGATGGCGACCTGACCCGATGCGTCCATGAGATATCCTCCCGGAATGTTATGAAGCAAAACAATATCGCTTCATCGTAGCGGCAGCGGGGTCGCCTTTGCAAGATCGGCCAGCACGCGATCTGACCGGTTGGCCGCCATGCCGCATGCCCGCGAAGGCGAATTCGCCTACCCGGATCGCGCGGGGCTCAGCGATCGAGGACCGAACGCAGTTCGACCAGGTTGGAGCGGACGCGCAGAACGTAGAAGCCCATGGTCGCGAGGTGGGTCGGCATGATCCAGCCCGCCTCGTTGCCGTTCGAGATGATGAAGGGCTGGATCCTCAACGCCGAGCGGAGCTGATCCTCGGTCGTGTCCCAGAGCGGCTTGATCGAGCGCTGGGCGATGACGTCCTCGAAGTCGGCTCCGGCCGCATGCAGGATGCCGTAATAGCCGTAGAGCTGGCCGTAGGCGAACCAGAAGCGATCGTCTGCGCGGGTGTCGAACCAGCCGAGGTCGTAGTTTTCCGAGCGCTCGCGCAGGATCGCCGAGGTCGAGCCGATGTCGTTGGCGATCCGGTCGATGAACTGGATGAGGTTGTCGGCGCGGGCGTCGAACACCGCCTGGCAGCGTTCGAGTCGGTCGTTGAAGACCTGCAGCGACCCGATCGCCGTGCGGTAGAAGCTGGGCGTCGGGGTCTTCGGGCCGAACGGGTTGATGCCGAAATACCAGGCGTCCTCGCTGAACTGCATGTTCTCGCGGGCTTTCTGGAGGTCGCCGTCGATCTGCGACGTGCCGCGAATACGTCCAAGCGAATCGACCAGTTCGATCGATGTGCGCCGAATCGCCTGGTTCACGCCGCGCTGGAACGAGGCCTGGTTGTCGAGGAAGGGCGTGTTGTCCCAGCGGATTCCGAAAAAGCCCGTCTTGTAGAGCAACATCGACGAGATCCAGGCGTTCTCGTTGACGTTGAAGTCAATCAGGTCGGCCGTCACGTCGGCGATGGCGGAGCGGCCGCAGGTCTTTGTCGTGTCTCCGGCGCCTCCGGCCGTGATCTGCTCGCCGGCGGATACGTTGCGGGTGGTCAGGTTGTAGGCCTGAACGTAGTCCGGATCGAAGCCCGCCCAGCGCTGGGTCTGGTAGAAGAAATTCGCGTAGAGCGCGACCAGCACGAGAAGCACGATGCCGATCGGTCCCTTGATCAGCCAGCCGCGCCGCGCGTACCAGCGGCTTGCGGCCATGAAGGGCCAAAGGATGATGCCCACCACCCAGCCGATGCCGCGGCCGATGGCCTGGAAGACCCGCGAAAAGAAGTCGACGATCGGATCGAGCATGTAACACTCCCTAGTCGGTCAGCCCGTAGAGCTTGCGGCGAAGACCGGCCTTGTCGGAGAGATAGGCGGTCTTCAGCGTCTCCACAACGTGGCGCCGCCAGTTCGGCAGGTAGGTCTCGTAGTCCTTGTAGAACGCCTGCTTGTTGAAGACGTAGCGGGAGATGAAATCGTCCGGCACGAAGTCGGAGATCAGCATGTTGGTCAGCCAGGCGTCGGGATGCTCGGGCCTCGCGCGAACGACCAGGAAGCGCCGAGACGGATCGATCTCGTCGAGGTCGATGCGGCCGCTGCGGGCAGCCTGCCGCTTGGCTGCGTTGAGAAAAGGGAAGCTGCCCTCACGATTGACGAGATCGGCGTGTCCGTGGATCCAGGTCTGAAGCCAGACCTTGTCGGCCTTGGCGAGCTCGGCGTCCGGATCGGTGCGGCGGACAAGGTTGCGGACCGCCATGTCGGCGCGGTGCTCCAGATAGCCCGACTCGTCGAGCCAGGATTCCCGCGGCAGGTCGAGGCGGCCGGTCGAGAGCAGGAACTGGAACACACGATCGGCGTCGTGAATGGACAGGTAGCTCACCTGCCAGGGACGCGAGCGGCGGAAGCCCGGCGCGGACGGATCCGAGATCACCGTCGTCATGTCCGGATCGACGAAAACGTAGAGTCCGCCGAAATGGCTGGTCCAGAAGGCGTTGTGGCGAAAGATCACCTGATCGGGAACGAGCGCGTTCTCGCGGATGTCGCCGCAGACCTTCGCAAGCTCGACCATCTTCTCCAGCATGGCGCTGTCGCGCCAGGCCTCGGGCTCCTGCTTCAGTCGATCGGCCAGCCGACCGAGTTCGGCGGCCTTGCCGAGTACGTCCTCGGCCGACAGCACCTTGAATTCGACCTGGTTGATCGACAGGAGGTCTTCGATGTCGACCACCTTGGCGACAGAGTCCTCGATCTCGCCGTAGATCACGTCCTTGATGGTCAGGGCGTCGATGGCGCGGCGATTGCGCGTCAGGAACTCGTACATGAGTTGCGAGGTGTTCGAAAAGGCGGTGTGCACGACCGGCAGCTCGATCTGTGCGGGTGTCAGCACGATGAAGCGCCGGTTCACCCCGTTTGGATCAAGATAGCCGAAATCGCCGAGTTCCTCCGCCACCTGCGGTGAAAAGCCGGTGCGGTCGATCTCGAAGCTCTCCAGCTTTGTCGGAAGAAGGCCAAACGCGGCCAGCGCCTTGTTATAGCGCGCGATGAGGTGCGGCTCCTCCACCGTCAGCAGCCGGCCGTAGATGAGTTCGCTGTCGCGCAGGAGGTTCACTGGACTTCCGCCTCACGCATTCCACAAGCCCTTGGCCTTCAGCATCTCGATCTCGCCGATCGCGCGTTCGCGCAGCTTCGCGTCGCGCACGATCTTCGACACGGCGGTGTCGTCGGACCGGTCGGAATAGCGGAACTCGCTATCGGCGTAGCGGTTGATCTCCTGCATCACCATGTCCATCGAGAACGGACCGCGCAGGTCCTCGATCATGGCCTTCTTCTCGTCGTAGGGCTTGTGCAGGAAGGGTTCGGGCGTTTCGAACCACTCGTCGGGCAGGTCGAAGTCCATGGCGCGCATCTTGATGGCGTCGGTGACGTTCTTGATCGCCCGGCCCGTGAAGCGCGGCTCGGCCTCCCTGATCCTATGCAGGTAGGCGCCGACGTCGGTCATGGTTCTCGGTTCCCCGAATTCGCTCAGGTAGCGATCATAGACCTTGCGCAAGCCGTCTTCCTGGGGCTTGGCATGTTCCTCGTAGGCAACCGAAACGGCCTTCTGGATCGACTGGTTCCGTAGCAGCTTGTGATCGCCGAGAGGGATCTTGTGGTTCTTGCCCGCGAGCAGGACGAAGATGTCGATGTAGTCGTCGCGGGTCTGCGGGCCGTCTACCAGCCAGCGGGCGCCGGCGCGCTGGCGCAGGGCATCGTCGACGTTCTCGGGATAGTTGGAAAACATGCCGAAGGAACAGTTGCCGCGCACGACGGTTTCCGCGCCCGCGAAGGCCGCCATGAGCACGCCGGTGATCTCGTGCTGGCCGGCCGAGGCGCGGTCGTCGGAACGCTTGGCGGCCACCTGGTCGATGTCGTCGATCGTGCCGAAGCCGATGGCGCGCGGGTTGATGACGTTGTTGACAAACTGGCGGCAATTCTGCCCCGACTTGCCCTGATAGGACGAGATCTGGTCGACACCGAAATTCTCGTAGTGGAAAGGGTAGCCCGCGACCTGGCAGTAGTCGTTGATCAGGCCCGCCGTCATCTGGATCAGCATGGTCTTGCCGGTGCCGGGCGCACCGTCGCCGATGAAGGTGAAGAGGAAGCCGCCGAGTTCGACGAACGGATTCATCTGCCGGTCGAAATCATAGGCCATGATCATCTTGGCCAGCCGCATCGCCTGGTACTTGGCGATCTGGTTGCCGACGATGTCTTCCGGCTTCTTGAAGGTCATCGACAGAGGCTTGCGCTTCTGGCCCGGCGTCACGTCGAAGCCGTCGAGCGTGAAGTCGTCGGCGTCGAGCCGGATGTGGGCATCCTCGAAGGCGCCCAGCCCGTCGAAGCGGCCCTTGCGCGCGAGTAGCCCCTCGATCGCCTCGCGGGCAAAGGCGCGGGCGCGCGCCGTCATCTCTTGTTCGTCCTTCGCTCCCGCGATGGCCCGGTCGAGGCCCGAGACCATCGACTTCAGCGCGTCCTGCTGCGTGTCGAACAGGAAGTCGGGCTCGACCGTGTCGTTGACCGGCTCGCTTTCGCCGTCGACCAGTTGCAGCAGGTAGGAGGCGAAGGCGAAGGCGGCGACATAGGCCGATGCCGACAGGAGCTTCTTGTAGCGGGCGGCATCCTCGCCCTGAAGGGGCGCATGCCGATTCTTCGACTGAAGGCTTTCGAGGTCGGAGGCCTGAGCGAAGACGTCGCCGATGGCGAGCGAGACCTCCAGCCCGCGCCGGGCGCGAAAGAGCAGGGTGTGCTGCGGTATCGACAGCATCTGGTCGCCAGGGCGAAGCGAGGCGATCGTCTTGCCCAGTTCCACCTCGCGCGTGCGTCGCGCACCGCCGGCCGAGACCGTCGAGACGAAGCGCCGGCCTGTGCCGGCGATCGCAGTGGCCGAGCGGCCCCCGTCGTCCTCCAGGACGATGATGCGTGTGACCATCGATTGCGCGATCGCGCGGTGCTTCTCGATGTCCTTTTCGGTGATCGTGGTCAGGCCGGCATCCATGAGCGTCACTCCCTTCCCGAAGGGCTATACATCGCTGATCACGCCGGAGCCCGACAGGATGTGAACCTTGTATCCTGAAAAGATCTTCTGCGCCTCGCCGGCTGCGTAGAGTGCCTGATAGGCCTCATGCGGGATGAGCGCGTGCTTCTGGTAGGCGGAGACGCCCTGGCGCGCCGCCTCCAGGTCGTCGGTCTCGATGTGGAACTCCTCGCGCGCCGGCTCGCTGGACCACAGGCCGCGCCGCGCCGGCTTTTCGGTCCGGGAAAACACCTCCTGTATCGTCCAGGTCAGGAGCCAGGCGTTCTGCGGACGGCGCACCCTGTCGAGCACCGCGGCAACCGTCGAATTGTGCTCGGTTATCCCGGCGGAATAGAACGGGCCGAGCACGACGCGCCGCAGTTGCTTGGGATGCAGATTCTCGAAATCCTTGTCGAGATTGCCAGCGATTGTGACCGGCGACAGAGAGTATGCCGAATTCCTCTCGGCGAAATCGTCGAAACGGCGGGCGAGCGCCGGGTTGAGCAATCCCTCGACCGGTAGCGGGATCGGAACCTTGTCGTTCAGCTTCCCGTCGCGGGTCACCAGCATTCTGGTCAGCTCGGGCGAGGAATCCTCCACCATCGCCATGTAGACCAGCGGCAGGTTGGTGGCGCCATCGAACGATCCCCAGTGGACAAGGTAGAATGGCCGGCCGGTTTTCGGATTGACCGACACGCGGACCGTCTTGGGCAAGACGAAGGGCGCGAAGACCAGGCCGGTGCTCGCTTCCTGCAGATACAGCCGCTCGGCCATCATGCGCTGGAGCGTCTTTGGGAACTCCTTGTGGCGAAGAATGAAATCGACCATCTCGGCGCGCAGTTCGTCGGGCTGCGGGATGCCAGCGAGCCGCTTGTCCGCCGTGCGCCGGTCGTTCTCGAGTTCCAGCACGTTCTGGAACACCGGAAAACCACTCTCGGCGCGCGATATGCGGAAACTCTCCGTGAACCCCAGCCGGTTTCGCCAGCACGTGAAGGAATTCTCCAGCCGCACGATGTACTCGGAGACGATCTGTGCGACCAGGCCGTGGGCCTGAAGCTTGGAGCGCTCGTCGCGCAAGAAGACGTCCAGCCCGGCAAGCGCGGCCGCGATCGCGTCGAAATAGCGGCCGGCGGCCGTGTCGGCGGGTGTCATGGCGTCGCCATTCCTGTGGGGCCGGCCGCTACCGGTCAGGCGCCGGTCTTCACATAGTCGGCGGCATTGTGCTTGCGCAGAACCTCCTCGAAACGGCGCGCGAACGCGTCGTCGGCGAGCTTCTTGCGGCGCTGGATGTCGGCCGTGGCGACCATGTTCTTCTCATGCAGTTCGAGAAGATCACCGATGTGCTTCTGGGAGGCAGCGCCGATGCCTGCCATGGTCTGTTCGGCCGTCGTGTCGACCTGGCTGCCCAACGTGTTGATCTTGTGGGCTACATCCTGCTGTGCGGCGGTCTTCAGGGAGTCCTCCAGCGCCTTGTAGAGGACGATGCGCTGCTCGGTGTCGATGGTCAGCTTGTTGATCAGCGTGTTTTGCGCCGCGATCTGGTTGTTGAGTGAATCCACGAATGTCTGGAACATCGACGTGTAGCGCTCGAGCGTCTGGCTCTCGGCCAGAAGCTCCTGCTCCTTGGCCTGCCGCTCATTGTATTCGGTGGCCATCTTCGACCGCTCGGACTCGAGCTCCGTGCGCATCGTCTGGTCGGTCGAGGCGGCGATGCGGTTCTCGATGTCGAGCAGCATCGGGTTCAGTTCCTCGATACGCTTTTGCGTTGCGGTCAGGTTGGCGATCGTCACCTTGCGCCGCTCGATGACCTGCGAAAGGCTGGCTTCGGATGTCGCATAACGCTGGTCCAGCACCTGCTTTTGCGCCTTCAGGATTCCGACGATCGTGTCCGACTTCGCCAGCAGTTCCTGGAGGTTGCCGGCCAGCGACATGTTGCGGACGCGCTCGGTGCGCATGCGCTGCTGGCGCTGCCTGGAGAAGATGCCGACGAAACTCTCCCATCCCGTGTAGTTCTTCATGCTCTCGAATTCGGAGCCGAAAACGTTGGTCGCGTCCTCCAGCCCGATGATCAGGTCGGCGATGTTGCCTTCCATGACCTTCTGCTGCTTGAGCACATCCTGGATGCGCGCGTTCTCGATGTCGAAATCGGCATCGCCGATGACCTGATCGGCGGTCGCGAACTTCTCGAGCACGATACCGGACTGTTCGATGCGCGACCGCATCTCGTCGACCACCTGCTTGGTGCGCGCAATCTCGGCATCGAATTTCTGCAGCGTCGCCATGGATCCCCTCCGGCCGGGTGCTTCTGTGGCAGCGAATATATGGATCGTTTGTTTCGATTGAAAGGCCGCCATCGGTCCGTGCCATGGCGCATTCCGCCGCGCAGCGAAAAGCCCGCCCCTCGACGAGAGGCGGGCCCGACAAAAAGCATTATGGCGCGGCTGCGATCAGCTGTACGGCGAATAGCACTGCTTGCGCGGACCGTTGTAGGGCTGGAACGTGTTGTCCGAAGCACGGTACGAGCGGTAGCGATTGTGGCACCACTGAATATGCGCGCTTCCGCTCGGGCGCACGGTGACGGTGTTGTTCAGCGCGCCGCCGATGATGGCACCCGCGATAAAGGCTGCCGGCGGGAACCAGAAGCCGTTGTGACGACGGTAACCGGGGCGACGCTCGCGGTAACCGCGGTGGCTGTTGTAGTAAGCACGATTGCCACGACGCTCGAAACGGTCGCGACGGTCCCGATTGTGACGGCGTACCTCGCGATCACGGCGGAACTCGCGCTGTGACTGAACTTCCACGATATTGCTGCCTGCCTGCGGCGCGCTGGGAACGAAAATCGGGGCCGCGGCTACGGGAACTGCCGTCGACGCTGCCATCGCGAACGCGAGGGTAGCGCAGAGCGCGGATGTAAACTTTTTCATGGTGTGCCTTTCGAAGCGATGTCCCTAGACCCCCACTACGCGGCCCGGGTCGGAACGTTCCATTAATTCGCGGTAACGAGGAATTGGAAACGGGTTCCTCAACCGCCGGCAAAGCCGATGAAATCCTCCGGCTTCCAGCGCCCCATCTCTTCCTCCCAATGCTGTCGACAAAGCGAAACGTAGACTTCCTTGCCGATCGCAACCTGATCGCCTTGCCGGGCGACCTTTCCGTCGGCATCGAGGCGCACGACCATGGTCGCCTTGCGCCCGCAGCGACAGATCGTGCGGACTTCCCGCAGTTCGTCGGCGATCGCCAGTAGCGTGTGCGACCCGGGGAAGAGGTTGCCCTGAAAGTCGGTCCGCAGCCCGTAGCACATGACCGGTATGCCGAGCCGATCGGCGACCCGCGCCAATTGCCAGACCTGCGCATCCTCCAGGAACTGAGCCTCATCGATGAACACGCAATGGACGGATGTGTGCTCGTGATGCTCGGCGATGGCGGCGAAGAGGTCGTCACCATCACGAAACAGGCGGGCATCGGATTCGAGACCGATGCGGGAAGAGATGTAGCCGGTTCCCTCCTTCCGGTAATGGCCGGCGACGAAGAGCATGGTCGACATTCCGCGCTCCCGGTAGTTGTACGACGCCTGCAACAGCATGGTCGATTTCCCGGCGTTCATCGTCGCATAGTGGAAGTAGAGCTTGGCCATGGCGCCTTTAAGCGCAGAATCTCCGGGGAGTGGAGTCCGGCGGTTCAACGAAGTCGCGCCGGCCGGCGGTCATCCACGGCAAAAATGCCCAACTGGCGTCCATTGGCGCAAGCTGGGCACGGCATGGCGGTATGCGGCTTGAAACGCCGCCGAAATGATGTTTGGCTCATGTCTTGGACTGCCGACTTTCGGACGCACCGTCCATTCGCGCAGCCGAACAAGGGGAGATACCAAAGATGAAGTTCGCAAAGACCACAGTGTTTGCCCTCGGGCTGGCGACGGCGATGTCTTCCGGCGCGCTGGCCGCCGACGCGGACAGTTGCAAGGAAGTGACGTTCTCCGACGTCGGCTGGACCGACATCACGGCCACCACGGCAACGGCGTCCGTTGTTCTGGATGCGCTCGGCTACGAGCCGTCGACCCGGATCCTTTCGGTGCCGGTCACCTATGCCTCGCTCAAGAGCGGCGACATCGACGTGTTCCTCGGCAACTGGATGCCGACGATGGAAGCCGACATCGCGCCCTATCGCGAGGATGGCTCCGTCGTCACCCTGGTGACCAATCTCGAAGGCGCGAAGTACACGCTGGCGGTGCCGAAATACACCTTCGACAAGGGACTGCAGAGCTTCGCCGACATCGCCAAGTTCAAGGATGAACTCGAAGGCAAGATCTACGGCATCGAGGCCGGCAATGACGGCAACCGCCTGATCCTGGACATGATCGCGGCGAACCAGTTCGACCTTGCCGGGTTCGATGTGGTCGAAAGCTCGGAAGCGGGCATGCTGTCGGCGGTCAAGAAGGCGGCCGGTGGACAGAAGGACATCGTCTTCCTGGGTTGGGAGCCGCACCCGATGAATTCCAACGTGGAAATGGCCTACCTTTCGGGCGGCGACGACGTCTTTGGGCCGAACTACGGCGGCGCGACGGTCCATACGAACGTGCGCAAAGGTCTCGTCGAGGAGTGCCCGAATCTCGGAAAGCTCCTGACCAATCTCGTCTTCTCGCTCGAAATGGAGAACGAAATCATGGGCGCCATCCTGGACGAGGATCGCGACCCTGAAGACGCGGCGACGGCCTGGCTGAAAGCCAATCCCGAGGCCATCGATGCCTGGCTCGAGGGCGTGACGACGCTCGACGGCGGCGACGCCATGGCCGCGGTCAAGTCCTCGCTGGGCATTTGAGCGGACCCGGCATTCACTGAGAGCGAGCGGCGTCCTGACTTCGGTTCGGTCGCCGCTCCGCCACAAAAGACCATGAGGGGCAGGTCGAAATGGATCCGGTTTCGGGTTGGATCGCCGATTACAAGATTCCGATCGGTCGATGGGGCAAGCAGTTCTTCGACTTCCTGACGGATAATTTCGAGTGGTTTTTCGATTCGATCGCCGAGGCGCTCAAATCGGTTCTCGAAGGACTGACCGCCGTCCTCCTCGTCTTTCCGCCGGTCCTGCTCGCCTTGGCCATAGCCGGCCTGGCATGGTACCTCCAGCGATCGTGGAAGTTGGCGGTTGGCGTTCTGATCGGCCTCCTCTTCATCGTGAACCAAGAACTCTGGAAGCAGACCGTCGAGACACTCGTGCTCGTCGTGGCGTCAGCCGCCGCTTCGATGGCGATCGGCGTTCCGCTCGGCATCTGGGCCGCGCATAATGAAAAAGTCTGGCGTTGGCTCAATCCGGTGCTTGATCTGATGCAGACCATGCCGACTTTCGTCTATCTCATCCCGGTGCTGATCCTGTTCGGCCTGGGCGTCGCGCCTGGCGTTATCGTCACCATCGTCTTTGCCGCACCCGCACCGATCCGGCTCACCTACCTCGGCATCACCTCGGTACCGAAACCGATGATCGAGGCCGGCGAGGCGTTTGGCGCGACAAGTCGGCAGTTGCTCTGGAAGGTCGAGATGCCTGCGGCACTCCCGACCATCATGGCCGGCCTCACTCAATGCATCATGCTGTGCCTTTCGATGGTGGTGATCGCGGGGCTAATCGGGGCGGGTGGCCTCGGCACGGAGGTGGTAAGGGCGCTGAACTCCGGACCGCGTGGAATCCCGCTGGGTATCGAGGCGGGCCTCGCCATCGTTATCCTCGCCATTTCGCTCGACCGCATGTCGCGCATTGGAACAGCAGGCGCCAAATGACCACGGCCGTCGAATTCAAGCATGTCGACATCATCTTCGGTGACGATCCGCGCGAGGCGCTGGCGTTGCTAGACGGCGGTTCCACCCGCCAGGCCATTCTGGAGAGGACCGGCGCCGTGCTCGGCTGCGCGGACTGCAACCTCACCGTCGAGGAAGGCGAGATCTCCGTCCTGATGGGCCTGTCGGGCTCCGGCAAGTCGACCCTGCTCCGCGCGGTGAACGGGTTGAACAAGGTCACGCGCGGCGAGGTGATCGTTCACGACGGCGACTGGTTGGCCGACGTCGTGTCGTGCGGTCCCGACACCTTGCGCAAGGTTCGCCGCGAATGCGTGGCGATGGTGTTCCAGCAGTTCGCGCTGCTGCCGTGGCGCACAGTGGCGGAAAACGTCGGCTTCGGCCTCGAACTCGCCGGCGTCCCGGAGAAGGAACGGCGCGAGCGCGTCCAGGCGCAACTCGAACTCGTCGGCCTCTCGCAATGGGCGGGAAAATACGCGCACGAACTGTCGGGCGGCATGCAGCAGCGGGTCGGCCTGGCCCGGGCCTTCGCCACGCAAGCGCCCATTCTGCTCATGGACGAGCCGTTCTCGGCTCTGGATCCGCTCATCCGTACCAAGCTTCAGGACGAACTGCTCCAACTCCAGGCCGATCTGAAGAAAACGATCATCTTCGTCAGCCACGACCTCGAGGAGGCGCTGAAGATCGGCAACAGGATCACCATCATGGAGAGCGGCCGCATCGTCCAGTCGGGCGCTCCGGAGGACATCGTGCTGAAGCCGGCGAACGACTACGTCCGCGACTTCATCGCCAACGTCAACCCGCTGTCGGTGCTCACCGCCTGGAATGTCATGCGCGACCGTCGCGACCTGGTGCAGGCAGGCGATGGCTGGATCTGGCTCGACCGGCGGCAGACGACGCGCTTCCAGCTCGACGAAAACCAGATGGTCGTTGCTGCGGAGAACAACGGTCAACCCGCCATCTGGTCGTCTTGCGACGAGATCGAGGCGCTGCCGCGCGACCGGCCGCCGGTGTTCTGGGCCAAGCCAGGGACCTCACTGAAGACCGTCATGCATGCCATGCACCAGTCGCAGACGGCGCCCGTTGCGATCTTCGACGAACAGGCGCGCTTCATCGGCTCGATCGGGGTCCGCGACGTGCTTCGGGCGATTCTGCGTCGTTAATGGAACTTCGCGTGCCGATCCAGCCGTTCTACATGGGCAGAATCGTGCAGCGACTATTCGGTTGCAGGGGCCGCGGGAAGCGCCCGATTGGCGCCGGGCGGGCTGCAAAGATCATACGCCATCGAGTTTCCGCGGTTTTGACACGACAATGAGCAGGCCGGTTCCGCTGCTTTCACAGATGCTTGGTCGCAGCTCCATCAAGATGAGCCTTTCCACGCGCTTCGCGATAGCGGTTACGGTCGCGATGGCGCTTTCAGGCCTGATCGCCGGCACGGTGGTAAACCGGGTGATCACGCAAAGCGCGATCTCGAACGCGGCCGCGGCGACAGCGATCGTCATGGACGGCCTCCTTCTTCCGATTGCCCGTGAGATGGATGAAAGCGGGAGCCTGTCGATCGATCCTGGCGGCTCGCTGCAGGAGATGCTGTCCAAAGGCGCGCTCGGGGGACGAATCCACTCGATCAAGCTCTGGCGACCGGATGGAGTGATCGCCTATTCGCACGACCCGAGCATGATCGGTCGAAGGTTCGAGCTGTTCGACGCGCTGGAACGCTCCCTGGGCGGGGAACTGGTTGCGGAGATCGAGGAACTGGATCACGACGAGAGCGCCTATGAAAGGCAGCTCGGGGTGCCGCTTCTCGAGGTCTATACGCCCATCCGCGATCCCTGGACGGGACGGGTCCTGGGCGTCGCCGAGTTCTACGAGAACGCGAGCGCGCTTCGCGGGACGCTTCGTCAGGCAACGCTTATCGTGGTCGCCATCACGATCGGAGCGACATTCCTGGTCGGGACGACCTTGTTCGGTATCGTGCATCAAGCCAGCAGGACCATCGAGCGGCAGCGTCACGATCTCCGGACCCGCACCGACGAGGCGGAGCGGGTCTCGGAAGTGAACAGGGAATTGCGTCTTCGCGTTCAGCGCGCCGCCTCCCGCGGCCTCGCCATGTACGAGCGCCGCGTCCGACAGCTGAGCGCGGACCTCCATGACGGTCCCGCGCAGCTCATTGGCTTCGCGGCGCTGCGGATCAGCAGCCTGAAGGACGTGCCGCCGGCGTGGGAGGCCGAATGCACGACCATCAAGCAGACGCTCGACGAGGCCATGCAGGAAATCCGAAACATCTGTTCGGGCATGTCGCTGCCCGAGATCGGGGGGCTCGAACTTGGGGAGGCGATCCGCAAGGCCGTTCAGGCGCACGAGAGACGCACGGGTACGCGTGTTCTGATCGAAATCGGCGAAATCGACGGGCTCGTCGACCCTTCTATGAAATATTGCGCATACAGATTTGTGCAGGAAGGGCTGAACAACGCCTACAGGCATGCTGAAGGGCGCGATCAGTCGATCCAGTGCGGGACACGCGACGGAGAGCTTTTCATCTTGCTGAAGAACGGACCGGCGGTCTGCCCTTGCCTTGATGAAGACAAGCGGCCCCTCGGCCTGGTTGGGCTGCGCGAGCGAGTGGAAGTGCTTGGGGGAACCTTCGGCTTTTCCGCGAAGCAGGACGCTCCGGTGGAAATGTGGATGGCATTGCCGTTCAGAACGGGAGAACTGGATGAATAGGAAGATCACCGTCATCGTCGTCGACGATCATCCGCTCTACAGGAGCGGTGTCGTTCGCACGCTCGAGGACGACGGAGGCTTCGATATCGTGGCGGAAGGCAGCGATGCCGCAACCGCCGTGCAGCTTACCATGCTCCACAAGCCGGACCTGATCATCCTCGACATCTCCATGCCCGGCAGCGGACTGGAAGCGGCCAAGCGCATCGCCGAGGTCGTTCCCCGCACCCGGATCGCGATGCTGACGGTCTCTGAGTCCGACGACGATATCGTCCGTGCGCTCGATCTGGGGGCCGCCGGATACATCCAGAAAGGGATCGGCGGACCCGAGCTCGTGCGGATCGCCAAGGGGATCGCCGCGGGGCAGTCCTATGTCGCCCCTGGCCTTGCCGCGCGGCTTCTCGTCGGCATGCGGACCCGATCCAGCGATGCAACAGCGACCACCGATCTGACCGCGAGAGAAGAGCAGATCTTGCGGCTCGTGGCCAAGGGCCTCAGCAACAAGGAGGTCGGACGATCGCTGAATCTGCAGGAGAAGACCGTCAAGCACTACATGACGAACATCCTGCAGAAGCTTCAGGTGCGCAATCGGGTCGAGGCCACGATCAAGGCGGGCGAGATGTGGGGAAGGGTCGGCTGACGATCCGTCTTCCGCTCAAGGCGGTTCGTCCCCCCTGCGGGGACAGCCTGTCGCAATCGGCGCATTTGGCGGCTGTTTTGGGACGGCGGCGCAAGGCTGCTCGCGCTCATATCTCGCCCGAGCGGAAGGAGGTCTCCGCTCCCGGGAAACAAATGCGGGGGAGATGCAATGGCCGAAGTGAAGTCCGATATCCAGATCGCACGCGCAGCAAAGAAGAAGCCGATCATGGAGATCGGCGCGGGGCTCGGCATACCGTCCGAGCATCTTCTGCCCTACGGGCATGACAAGGCGAAGATTTCAGCCGAGTTCATTGCCTCCAAGAAGGGCGGCAAGGATGGCAAGCTCATTCTTGTCACCGCGATCAACCCCACACCGGCCGGAGAGGGAAAGACGACGACGACGGTCGGTCTCGGAGATGGGCTGAACCGGATCGGCAAACGAGCGATCACCTGCATTCGCGAGGCCTCTCTCGGGCCGAATTTCGGCGTCAAGGGCGGGGCCGCCGGCGGTGGCTATGCGCAGGTGGTGCCGATGGAGGACATGAACCTCCATTTCACCGGCGATTTCCATGCGATCACCACCGCTCACAACCTGCTGTCGGCGCTGATCGACAACCACATCTACTGGGGTAACGACCTCGGCATCGACACCCGTCGCGTCGTCTGGCGCCGGGTGATGGACATGAACGACCGCGCCTTGCGCGAAATCATCTGCTCACTGGGCGGTGTCGCCAACGGCTATCCGCGAGAGGCGGGTTTCGACATCACCGTGGCCTCCGAAGTGATGGCGATCCTCTGCCTGTCCACGGACCTCAAGGACCTGCAGAAGCGGCTGGGCGACATCATCGTCGCCTATCGTCGGGACAAGACCCCGGTCTACGCGCGCGACCTCAAGGCGGACGGCGCTATGGCCGTGCTGCTCAAGGACGCCATGCAGCCCAATCTCGTGCAGACGCTGGAGAACAACCCGGCCTTCGTGCATGGCGGCCCCTTCGCCAACATCGCGCATGGCTGCAATTCGGTGATCGCAACCACGACGGCGCTCAAGCTAGCCGACTACGTCGTCACCGAAGCGGGCTTCGGCGCGGATCTCGGCGCGGAGAAATTCTTCGACATCAAGTGCCGCAAGGCCGGCCTGAAGCCCGCAGCGGCGGTCATCGTCGCCACCGTGCGGGCGATGAAGATGAATGGCGGCGTCAAGAAGGAAGATCTGGGCGCCGAGAATGTCGAGGCGGTCAAGAAAGGCTGCGCCAACCTCGGTCGCCACATCGAAAACGTGAAGCAGTTCGGCGTGCCCGTGGTCGTGGCGATGAACCATTTCACGACCGACACCGATGCCGAGATCGCGGCGATGAAGGACTATGTCGCGGGCCAGGGTTCGGAGGCCATCCTGTGCAAGCACTGGGCGCACGGCTCGGCCGGCATCGAGGAACTGGCCCGCAAGGTGGTCGCACTGGCCGAATCCGGAGCTGCGCAGTTCTCGCCGCTCTATCCCGACGAGATGTCCCTGTTCGAGAAGATCGACACGGTGGTCAAGCGCATCTACCGCGGCTCGGAGGCCATTGCCGACAAGAGCGTGCGCGACCAGCTCAGGCAATGGGAAGAGGCAGGCTACGGCCATCTGCCGGTCTGCATGGCAAAGACGCAGTATTCGTTCTCTACGGACCCCAACCTGCGCGGCGCGCCGACTGGACACACCGTGCCGGTGCGCGAGGTCCGGCTATCCGCCGGCGCCGGGTTCGTCGTGGCGATCTGCGGCGAGATCATGACCATGCCCGGACTGCCGAGGAGCCCCTCGTCGGAGAAGATCTACCTCAACGATGAGGGCTACATCGAAGGCCTGTTCTGACCGAGTTTCATCGCGAAAATCCTCCGGGAGATGCGCCCGGCCTTTGAATTACGGCCGGACGCCCTAGTTTCAGCCTGAATTTCGAGGCTGAACTCATGATTTCGCGCTGGTCATGGCTCATTTCCCTGCTGGGGCGCCAACTCTGGTTCAGGGCGGCGTTGATCTCCCTCCTCGCGATCCTTGCGCCGATCGTCGCCATCCTGGCGGCGCCGATCATCCCCTCGGGGGTGTCTCAGAAAATCGGCGCGGATTCAGTCGGGCAGATCCTTAACATTCTCGCGTCCAGCATGCTGGCGGTGACGACCTTCTCCCTGACCACGATGGTCTCGGCCTACTCAGCCGCGACCACCAGCGTTACGCCACGCGCGACGAAGCTGATGATCGAGGACACGACGTCGCAGAACGTTTTGGCGGCGTTTCTCGGGTCGTTCCTGTTCAGCCTTGTCGGCATCATCACGCTGGCAATGAACCTGCAGGGCGAAAAGGGCCGTCTCGTTCTGTTCGTCTTCACGCTCATCGTCGTTCTGATCATCGTCGTGACGCTCGTTCGGTGGATCGACTACGTGGTTCGGCTGGGCCGGGTGAACGAGACGACCGACAAGGTGGAAATGGCGATCGAAGATGCTCTTCAGGCTTGGCTTGCTCGGCCAAATCTCGGCGGCATTTCCCTTTTGGCCGGCATGGAACGCCAAGCCGGCCATGAGCATCCGGTGCTGATTCCAGTGGTCGGCTATGTCCGCCACATCGATGCGCCGGCGCTGGCGGAATGGGCGGAGGCGAGGGACACGACCATCAGTCTTGCCGCGATCCCAGGGACGTTCGTCGACCCCGCCCGGCCGATAGCCTTCCTCACGATGCTTCCGGACGAGAAGGACCTTGAGGCGATCCGCCAGGCCTTCTCTCTGGGAAAGGAACGCAGCTTCGACCAGGATCCCCGCTTCGGCTTCTCCGTCCTGGCCGAAATCTCGTCGCGCGCGCTGTCTACCGCGCTAAACGATCCGGGAACCGCGATCGACGTCATTACAAGGGCGACACGCCTCATGACCCATTGGTACGTGGCCGAACCTCGGGTGGAGCCGGAACATCCACGCCTCTACGTGCCCGCGCTGACCGCCGAGGAACTGCTGGAAGACGTCTTTGCGCCGATCGCGCGCGACGGCGCCGCGCTCGTCGAGGTACAGATCCGGTTGCAGAAGTCGTTTGCTGCCCTGGCGAGGCAGAAAGGCGGACGATGCCGCAACGGTGTTCACATCCAAAGTCGCTTGGCGCTTGAACGCGCGGAGCAGGCATTGACGTTCGAGCCGGATCGGGAACGGGTCCGGAAGGCCGCCGCCGAGGTGTTCGAATGAGCAATGCCTCGGCCCTGAAAAGTCTCGTGCGCGGCATGCGCGACACGCGACTGGCGAGCCTGCCGGTGGCGGTCGCAGCGCTGTTCGGCTTCGGCGTCTACGCCTTCCTGCAGATCGCCGACGAGGTCGCCGAAGCCGAGTTCGACCAGTTCGACCGCTGGCTTCTGCTGGCGTTCCGCAACCCGGCCGACATGTCGGATCCATTCGGTCCCCCATGGCTCGAGGAGTTCATGATCGAACTGACCGCGCTCGGCGGCTACCCGCTCCTGACACTCATCGTCATCGCCGTTGCAGGTTTTCTCGTCGTAGCGGACCGTTACGGTCCGGCGATCTACACCATCCTGACGATCGTCGTCGGCACTTCCGTATCGCATGGCCTCAAGCTGATCTACGATCGAGCGCGTCCCGATCTGGTCGAGCAACTGGTCAGCGTTCAGACCCCGAGCTTCCCGAGCGGTCACGCATCGATGAGCGCGGTCGTCTACCTGACGCTGGCAACGGTCATCGTCCGCTTCGTCGACCGGCTGGCCGTGCGCGTCTATGTGCTCGTGGTTGCCCTGCTCCTCACCGTCGGCATCGGCGTGAGCCGCTTGTATCTCGGCGTTCACTGGCCATCGGACGTGGCCGCCGGATGGGCGTTTGGCGTGTCCTGGGCCTGTCTGGCATGGCTGGTCGTGACCGGGCTCGGTGCATGGCGAGAGGCGCCTTCCGGTTCGTGATGACGTGACCGGCCCCCCATGGCGGCGCGCTTCGCCCGGGTCGGAAGAATCCTAGTTGCACGGTCGACATTCCGCCGCTAAGCATGCAGCCATGAACAACGCTTCGATGATCGCGAACTGGTGGTGGCCCGCAAGCTAGCGGCCATCGACTCGCGTTTACGTACAACGAGATGGCCGCTTCGGATACTCCGGGCGGCCTTCGATCTTTTGGGCTCCCGGCGCTTCCGCCAACCACGATGGAGACGGAAATGACGGTGGAAGTGCTTGAGAACGGAGCGGAGCGTTTCCTGACAGCCGGAGGCGTGGCGATCACCCGCCAACGCCACGAAACGGATTATGGCGGCGCGATCGAGACCTATGTCGACGGTCTCAACACGCGGCGCGGGGCAGTCTTTTCGTCCAACTACGAGTATCCCGGCCGCTACACGCGCTGGGACACCGCCATTATTGACCCGCCGCTGGTGATCTCGTCACGCGGGCGTGCCCTGCGCATCGAGGCGCTGAACGGCAGGGGCGAGGCCATGCTCCCTGCTATCGCCGAGGTTGTCACCGTCCTGCCGGAGATCACGGTGAATGAGCGCGGGGCACGGTTGCTGGCCGTCGATATCGCCTTGCCCGGACGCGTCTTCGCAGAGGAGGAGCGCTCGCGGGTGCCCTCCGTCTTCACCGTGCTCCGCGCCATCGTCGGCCTGTTCCGCACCGACAACGATCCGAGCCTCGGTCTCTACGGCGCCTTCGGCTACGATCTCGCCTTCCAGTTCGATCCGGTGAAGCACACGCTGGAGCGCAAGGAGAGCCAGCGCGACATGGTGCTGTTCCTGCCCGACGAGGTGCTGGTGGTCGATCACCACGCCGCACGGGCATGGCACGATCGCTACGACTATGCCGGAGACGGCTGGAGCACGGAGGGACTGGCTCGCGATGCCGTGGTCGAGCCGTTCAGGCCATCCGATCGCATCCCGCCGCGCGGCGACCATGAGCCCGGCGAATATGCCAAGCTGGTGCGCAAGGCCATGGAGAGCTTCCGCCGCGGCGACCTCTTCGAGGTTGTGCCAGGGCAGATGTTCTACGAGCGCTGCGAGACGCAGCCGTCCGAAATCTCGCGCCGGCTGAAGGCGATCAATCCGTCGCCCTATTCCTTCTTCATCAATCTGGGCCAGGGCGAATATCTCATCGGCGCCTCGCCCGAAATGTTCGTGCGTGTCTCGGGCCGGCGCGTCGAGACCTGCCCGATCTCGGGCACGATCAAGCGCGGCGACGACGCGATCTCCGACTCGGAACAGATCCTGAAACTCCTTAACTCGAAGAAGGATGAGTCCGAGCTCACCATGTGCTCGGACGTCGATCGCAACGACAAGAGCCGCGTCTGCGAGCCCGGATCGGTGCGCGTCATCGGGCGCCGACAGATCGAGATGTATTCCCGCCTGATTCATACGGTCGACCACATCGAGGGGCGACTGCGCGAAGGCATGGACGCGTTCGATGCTTTCCTGTCACACGCCTGGGCGGTGACCGTGACCGGCGCGCCGAAGCTCTGGGCGATGCGCTTCATCGAGCAGAACGAGAAAAGCCCGCGCTGCTGGTATGGCGGCGCGATCGGCATGGTCCATTTCAACGGCGACATGAACACGGGCCTGACGCTGCGCACCATCCGCATCCAAGACGGTATCGCCGAAGTGCGGGCCGGCGCCACGCTTCTTTATGACTCCGTCCCCGACGAGGAAGAAGCCGAGACGGAGCTCAAGGCCTCGGCCATGCTGTCGGCCATCCGCGAAGCCGGCTCCAGCAACGCCGCGCGCCAGGAACGCCAGACAGTGCGGGTGGGGGAGGGGGTGCGCATCCTGCTCGTCGACCACGAGGACAGTTTCGTCCACACGCTCGCCAACTACTTCCGCCAGACCGGCGCCAGCGTCACCACGGTGCGCACGCCGGTGCCCGACGAGGTGTTCGAGACGGTTCGGCCTGACCTCGTGGTGCTGTCGCCCGGGCCCGGCTCGCCCAGGGACTTCGACTGCGCTGCGACGATCCGCAAGGCGCGCGGGCGCGACCTGCCCATCTTCGGCGTCTGTCTCGGCCTGCAGGCGCTGGCCGAAGCCTATGGCGGCGAACTTCGCCAACTCCACATCCCCATGCACGGCAAGCCATCGCGCATCCGGGTGACGAAGCCGGGCGTGGTTTTCTCGGGCCTGCCCAAGGAAGTGACCGTCGGCCGCTATCACTCGATCTTCGCTGATCCCGTGCGGCTACCCGACGAGTTCGTGGTGACGGCGGAGACCGAAGACGGTGTCATCATGGCCTTCGAGCACAAGCGCGAACCGATCGCGGCGGTGCAGTTCCATCCCGAATCCATCATGTCGCTCGGCCAGAACGCCGGCATGCGCATGATCGAGAACGTGGTTGCGCACCTGCCGCGCAAGGCCAAGGTCAAGGCGGCGTGACGATGGGCTGCCGAGCCGCGGCGGGTTTGCGGATCGACTGACGATGCCGGTCAAGCAACGCATCCGGCGGATCGCCTTCGCCTCGATCTTCGTTGCCTTCGGGGTGATGGCGCTGAAGTTCCTGGCCTGGCGGATCACCGGCTCCGTCGCGCTGTACTCCGATGCGCTGGAATCGATCGTCAACGTGATCGCCGCGGGGGCCGCTTATTGGGCCATCCGCGTCAGCCACAAGCCGGCGGATGCCGACCATCCCCACGGACACCACAAGGCGGAGTACTTTTCCGCAGTGCTCGAAGGCGTGCTGATCGTGCTCGCCAGCCTTCTCATCATGCGGGAGGCATGGTCCGCGCTGCAGGCGCCGCGCATGATGGACGAACCGGCGCTCGGCCTTGCGATCAACGGGTTGGCCGCGGTCGCCAATGCCGTCTGGGCGACGTTGCTGATCCGCACGGGCAGGAAGGAACGATCGCCGGCGCTGGAGGCCGATGGTCGCCACATCGTGACCGACGTCGTCACGTCGGTCGGCGTGATCGTCGGGCTGGTCGGTGCGATCCTGACCGGCTGGGCCGTGCTCGACCCGCTGCTGGCCATCATCGTTGCGTTGAACATCCTCTGGCAGGGATGGAAGGTGATCGGCCAATCGGTGCAGGGCCTGATGGACGTTGCCGCCGATCCCGGCGAAGCGAGCAGGATCCGCGACATCATCTCCGTCAATTCGAAGGGCGCGATCGAGGTCCACGATCTGAAGACCCGGATTGCCGGCCGGGCGACCTTCGTCGAATTCCATCTCGTGGTCGACAGCACCATGACCGTCGGCGAAAGCCACGTGATCTGCGACCGGATCGAGACGGCGCTCCAGGATGAACTCCCGTCGGTGCGCGTCATCATCCATGTGGAGCCGGACGACGAGGCGAAGCTGCCGCCGGGCACCACCGCCGTGCCGTTCGCGTAGAGCCCTGGAAGGCTGATCGAGCCAGGTTCCGGATTCCGATCGGCCTCAGCCTGCTTGCCGGCCTTGAGCCAGCTCCGAGAACGTCGTGCGCAGGCGTTCGCGGTAGACGGCCTTGTCGAACCGGTACCGGCCGACCGAGGCGGCGAAAACGCCCGGATCGCGGAAGATGTCGGCCGTCTCCGGCACGATCTCCTTCGGCGTGTCGATCGTGGTGAAATAGTCGTCGAACTTGAAGCGCCCGCCCAACATGGAGTCGGATGGCGCCACCCAGACGTTCGGAACGCCAAGGGCATCGGCAATCACGATCCCGTGCAGCGACTGGCTGATGATCGTCTCGCAGGATGCGATGTCGTCGACGACTTTCCACACCGGTGCTCCGGGGTCGATCAGATGGAGCCCCCTAACGTTCCAGGACGTCCATCGGTCGACGGAGCGCACGTGCGGTATGAAGCCGTATGCGTGTTCCTTCCTGGACGGCGGCACGATCAGTTCGCTCACAAGCACCGCTGGATCTCCCAGCAGGACGTCGTCCGGGATCGAGGCCAGCCCCTGCAGCGACAGTTCCCCGCGCACGGCAATGGCACGGGCATGGATGGGGGTGTTGACAGGCGCGATCAAGCCGCTGCCGTAGATGATCGAGGCAGACGTCGCCTTGGAGAGGATGCTTCCTATCCCCAAGACATGCGGTACGAACCGGTTTGCCTCGAAACGGACTTTCGCTCCAGTAAGCCTCTGGAACAGATATGGGGCCAGATCATCGCCGAAATTCGGCCGACCGACATGCCACCACATTGGAAGCCCGCCCTCGGCAAGCCGCCATCGCCAGTAGCGCCGTTGTTTCTCGATCTTTCGTGAGATGCCTAACATCATGCCCTGTCGCAACGCGATGAAGCGCGTCGCTGTCCTCCAAACCCGTTCCTCAAAAGGATCCGCGCCGTGACCGACACGGATACTTTAGCGGAACAGGTTGCGCGCGCGCGTATAGCCGCGATAGGCGGTGCGTCCGATGCTGCGCGCCGCCTCGTCCGGTATCGATCTGCTGCTGGCCTGGATGGTCGAGCCGCCGAGTTGGCCTGACACCTCGCGGATCAGAACAGGCCGCACGGCATAGACCGGCAGGTGGTGTATCCAGCGCATCTGGAGGAACACGTCGACGGGCCGGTCGAAGCTTTCCGTCTGCGCGACGAGTTGCCGGGCGGCATCGCGTCCGATCCATTGCATCATCATGTTCAGTCCCGGCGAAATCTCCTCGACGATATCGAAGCCGTCCTGTGACGCAACGACCCGCCCGGCACGGGATCTGAACTTGTTGGGAAAGCGGATGATGTCGCCGGGCGACGCGAATCTTTCCACCAGATCGAGGGCGGCGGGAAGGCGCACGCGGTCGATCTCGATGTCATCCTCGAGAACGAGGCCACCCGCCGCGTTCCCGTCGGCAATGGCTTGCCAGGTCAGGCGGTGGGACAGGAAGCAGCCGATCTCGCCCTTCGACAGCCGGAAAGGATAAGGCGGCCAATGCAGCGTTCTCCGGTAGACGCGGTTACGCTCGTGCTCCGACAGCCGAGCGCCGGCAACCGCATCCACGACCTGCGAGGGAATCGGCAGTTGCTGCTTCAGGCGCTCCACCTGAGGCAAGCGGCCGGAGGCATCCCTCAGATGGATTATGTATGCCTGCAAGTCTGTCTCCGACGCATCAGGCGCCTGTCCCCCGGTGAAGCCGCTTCCTGATGCGTGCATGATCCGCAAACGGATGCTCGTAAAGCCCGCAGACCCTGCAGCCGCCAGTATACCCGCAACGGTCGTTCCAGCATTTGACACCATGATCCCATGCGAGGGCAATGCGATCGAGATGCAGGTTGCGCGAACTCTTGAGCAGGATGAGGTCGCGCTCGGTCGCTGTGCTCCGAATGTAGGACGCTGCCTCCTCGACGGTTGGGAAGCTCTTGAACGCCTCGCTGGCGATGGCCTCCGCGCCAGCCTGCGACCGATGGGCATTGTCCCCGACGAAAATGACCTGATCGGCGCATTGCGCCGCTCGCCGGTAGGCATCGCGGTACTTCGGCTTCGGATTCCCCGGAAAGTCGGAGATCTGTCCGAGCACGATCCGCTTGAAACCGCCCTCCAGTCGGGCGAAGGCATCGAAGGACAGGAAGAGCGAATCCCATGGCGCCTTGGCGCTGTCGATGATGAAGCGTGGCCCGCCTCTTGTCTCGAAGAGGCTGAACCGCTCATCGACGCCGCTGAAGCTCTCGACGCGTTGACGTATGGTGGATTCGGGAACGCCGAGTTCGAGCGCCGTGACAGCGGCCGCCGCGCAGGCGAGCCAGAAATGCTCGGCAAGGAAACGCGTCCGCATCGCAAGCGTCCCGCGAGGCCCATCGACGTCCACGAGCAATCCGGCCGAATCGGGCTCGAAACGGGCGGAGACGCGATAGTCGGCTGCCGCATGCCGCGCCAACGTCACCACGCGCTCGCTGGTCCGCGCCGCCATGGCCGCCACCAGTTCGTCATCCGCGTTCAGCACGGCAAAGCCGCCCGGCAGGATGGCCTCGACGAGCTTGCCCTTCTCCCTGGCCACGCCTTCGCGGCCACGGAAGCTGGCGTAGTGTTCATTGTTGACCAGCGTCACGATCCCCACAGTCGGCTGGACAAGGCAACTCATTCCGTCCATGTCGCCCTGCTTGCCGATGCCGGTCTCGAACACGGCGTACCTCGTCCGCGACGACAGCCGTCGCAGGCTTCGCCGGATCGCCGGCAGGGTGTTGGCGATGACCTGGCTTTCCGTGGAAGCGTGGCCCGCCAGGATGTGGCTGAGGAGCGTGGCCGTCGTCGATTTTCCGGAACTCCCGGTAATGCAGATGAATTCAGCTTTGCTGCGCGCCCGGGACAGCTTGGCAAGCTGGTGTTTGAAGGGTGTCTCGATGTAGGCACTGAACAGACGTCTCAGGGGATGGCGAGCCTTCGCAGAGGGAACTGTCATTCTCGGCTCCGCCCCTGGTCCGCTTTCACGGCACGGGTTCCTTGTTGCGCTGCGTTTCGACCCCAGTGCGACGCTCGCCAGTATCGGGCCTGGTGCTTGAGGCGTCTGATGCGGTGGTCAAGATCGGCAGGCACAAGGAAGCTGCGCCGTCGCCCGGAAAGATCCCATGCTGAGATCGACTGGTCGATGTCGGCGACGAGACTTACGTGCCGATCGGTCACGGCGGCTTTTTCGCGCAGGTAGGCGTAGTCGGAGCGGATGGCGGCATCCTCGATATGGAACCGGAAGGGCGGGTTTTCTCCTTTCTGCGGAAAACTCGGCGCGCGGTCCGTGGCGTCGAGCACTGCAAGGCATGCCATGGCGAACTGGCACTTCGTACAGCGACCGCAATTGACGTGCGGATCGGAGTTGCAGATGTGCAGCTGCTCCATCAGCGCCGGTTGCGTCAGGATCGTCCGGATCTTGTCCAGCCGCTTGACGAGGCCATGGTGCTCGATGCCCGCGCCGGATGTTCCCAGCAGCGGATCGAGGGCGGGTTGCGAGCCCCAGGGCACGAACCAGGCCGTTTCGTCGCCCGATGAGGCGATCAGCACCGTCTCGAAGCGGTCGGCCAGAAGGTGGCGTATTGCGGCCATGGCCGATCCGTGGAATTCGGTCCAGCCGAGAAATGGCTGCATAATCGACCGCACGTTCGTCTCGATGACGATGGGTTCGAGGCCATAGCATGCAGCGACCCGCTCAAGGCTGGAGACGAGGCGTTTGCCAGCGGGTCCGCTGCGCCCAGGCGCTTGGGCATCGACTATCGTGATGAGTGCGTCGAGGCGGTTCTTCTCCGCGGCCAGGGAGTAGCTGGAGTCGATGCCACCGGAAAAAAACAAAGCCGTGCCACGGCCATCGGGATAGGTTCGGCTCCCGGTCGCGGCCGTTACCGGTATCCTGCGGTAGGATGGATACCAGGAACACAGCAGATCCTGGATCACGTCGACGTTGGCAAGGAGGGACTGTTCGACAGTTCCCTCGACATGCAGCGGCGCGGATACTTCCAGGGCGGGTGTCAATCCAAGGCACAGCAATGCGTCGGCGTTCCGCAAGAGCGGCGTTGTCTCGCAGCGAAAGAAAATCGTGCCGACATTCCGGCCGCCCGCCGCCAACCGGACGCGGATGTCTTGGTCCGTGCTGCTGTCGTCGAAAGCGAGGTGGAGTGGGGGCAGCATCTCAATCCCACTCGGTTTCGCCGACCCTGCGGACGGCATCGATCTTCCGAGCCCAGGCCATCGCCTTCGACAGCGGATTTCTGCGGCGGAGCCGTAACCGCGCGTCTTTCACGTCGACTTCGATGTAACCGGGTCCAAGTCGCGGCGCGGCGCCGGTCGGAGGACCAAGGTGGCGCGCGAAGCCCACGACCTGGGCCACGTTTTTCCCATCGGGGCCGGTGCAAATCAGCCTGTTGGCCCCGCCCAGCGTTTCGCAGAGCCATCGCGCCCTGTCCGCGCCGATGGCGGGGCCGATGGTGAATTCCGATGCCGCCACGCGCCTGTAGCTTCCGCTCCCGGGCTGCTGGGGCACGGCTTCCAGCCTGCCCGACAAGTAGTCCAGCAGGGGACCCGCGGCCAGTTGGCCGGCAGCCTCGGCCTGCAGCCCATCCCAATGCTGGTCGTTTCGGGCCAGACTGCGGGGCACGGCGCGACTGGCGATGATCGGTCCCTTGTCGATGCCGGGGCTGAGGACATGCAACGTCACGCCGCCCGCCATGTCCGCCTTGCCGTCGAGCAACATTCCGGCGCGGGGCGAGGGGCCCTTGTAGTGGGGCAGCAAGGCGGGATGGATGTTGACGGCGCGACCGTTGAAATGGTCAAGCAGCGAGGCGGGGACGATCTGATGCGTCATCAGCGTCATCAGCAGGTCGGCGCCGACCTCGGTGGCGCGCTGAGGCGCCTTCTCCCAGTTCTTGAGGGGTGGATGGAGACGCACCGGAACACGGTGACGGGCCAGCAGCCGTGACACGTCCCAGCCCGGGAAGAACCGCCCGAACAAGCTCCTGGGCGGACGAAGAAGGACGCTCTCCTGATCGAAGCACCAGATTTCCGCGATCCGATTGCCCTTGGCGAGCCATGCGTCGATCACGCGCGCCGAAATCCAACTCTTCTCGGTAATGAGGATGGCTGTGTGCGGCAAACGTCGATCCTGTTGTGCGATCGGTTCTACAAGGGCTCGACATCGGCGGCCCAAACCCGGTGGCATCAGTCAGAGCATTTCCGGTGAACACTGGTTCGCTCTGTTTGTCCGGTTGCGAGGCGATCCGCCAGGAGAGCCGTGACGGTCGTGGTGGCGCCACGGCCGAGCGGCTCGACGAAGCGGGCGCCCGCAAGCGGCAAACCCTTCGGGCCGGGTGCATCTGGTCCAGATCCTTCGGGTTCCGGCTCGGCCGATGAACCACATCGACCTTCGACGAAACCTTCGACCTTGGGCCAGATGCCCTCCGGCAGAGCGAACCAGTGTTCGCCGGAAATGCTCTAGGTTAGACGAGCCTGCACGTCCACCGCAAACAAGCGGGCGTGTCGAATGTGGTTGCACCGGCGCAGGGGCTTGGCTGGAGGCCCTTTCCAAGCCATTCGGGCCAAAGCCGTGCAACTCGAAGCAGGAGCGTCAAACTCAAAAGTTCATGAGATCGTCTGGTGTTGAAACCACTGACGTGGCCTCAAACCTCACCCCTTCACGGACGCCGGCTTCGGCAACTGGTTTCGGGATCGACGCGTCGAAGCAGAAGTGCCCGGTCGCGCCCATGGCCTGCGCAAGGCGATCTCCGCCCGGCTTGCCGAACTCGGCTGCTCGGATTGCGAGATCATGGCGATCCCGGGCCACATGACATCGAAGGAGGTCGATCGCTACACCAAGGGTGCCCGGCAGCGCGTGCTTGCCGCCTCGGCCATGGAAAAGTTATCGGCGGAAGCCCGGCGCGCGCGCCTTCGGGTGGCCTGATCGGGCCGCACCTTGCCCGAACCGATCGGAAGCCGTTGATTTTCAAGGGGTCTTTTTGGGGTTGGTGCCCAGGGGCGGAATCGAACCACCGACACTGCGATTTTCAGTCGCATGCTCTACCAACTGAGCTACCTGGGCATGACGGGCGAACCGTCCAGTCGTCTCGGGCAACGCCCGAAAGCGCGTGGGTTATAGCACGCAAAAATCCAGTGTCCAGCGCTGCGCGACAGAAATCCGACAGCGTTTTCGACGCCCTCGCGGAAGGTTTGGGCCAAGCTGGCCTTCGGCACCCCGGCGCGTCGCCGCACCGACGGGACGAAGCTGCGCCGCGGTGCCGGATCGAATCCGCAAGACGCCGCAAGATGTTGTATTTTCTGCACAAGGCGGTTGGCTGCCGAAGCGGAACGCCTTGCGATATGGGTCGCCGCCCAGGGGTCGGGAGAAAGTCAACAAGTCCGGAGGCAGGATGCTCGCATGGTGAAACCAGTGGATCGCCACCCGCTTCAGTCTTCGTCGTCCGTCAATCCATCGCCGATCTGGCCATCGGCGGGTTCACCGGGGATGACATAGACGCCAGCGAGCCAGCGGTTGAGGTCGCGGTCCTTGCAGCGCGTCGAGCAGAACGGGTAGGCGTCGCGCGCGGAGAGCTTGCCGCATTCAGGGCATTTCACGCGAGGACGCAGCGGCGTGACGCTCGCGGTGGGCTTGTCCGTCATCGGCGCCTCAAACGGTCCCGAGGCCCGAAAGCCAATTGAAGTGCACCTTGTAGCCTTCGCCGGACAGGAGCGCGACGGTTTCATAGAGCGGCAGGCCGACGACGTTCGGATAGGAGCCGACCAGCTTGACCACGAAGGTGCCGGCGAGGCCCTGGATGGCATAGCCGCCCGCCTTGCCGCGCCATTCGCCGGAGGCCAGGTAGCTTTCGATATCCTCGCGCGACAGACGCTTGAAGCGCACGCGGGTCTCGACGAGCGTCTGGCGAACCTTGCCGGCCGGCGTGATCAGGCAGAGTCCGGTGTAGACGCGGTGCGACCGACCCGACAAAAGGCGAAGACAATTCGTTGCCTCATCGAGCAGTTCCGCCTTCGGCAGGATGCGTCGTCCGACCGCCACGACCGTGTCGGCGGCCAGGATGTAGGCGTCGCGCTCGAAGCCTTCTTCGGCCGAGAGCGAAGCCAGGGCCTTCTCGGCCTTTTCCTTCGACAGCCGCTTGGCCAGGGAGCGTGGCTGCTCGGCGCGTTGCGGCGTCTCGTCGATGTCGGCCGGGCAGATCCGGTAGGGCTCGATGCCCGCCTGCTGGAGAAGTTCGATCCGGCGGGGTGAACCGGAGGCGAGTACCAGCTTCTGGAAAACGCTCATCGAAATCCTGTCGGGCGGCCTACTTGAACCGGTAGGTGATACGGCCCTTGGTGAGGTCGTAGGGCGTCATCTCGACGAGAACCTTGTCGCCGGTCAGCACGCGGATGCGATTCTTGCGCATGCGGCCGGCGGTGTGGGCGATGATCTCGTGTTCGTTTTCGAGTTTCACCCGGAACATCGCGTTCGGCAGCAACTCCGTCACGGTGCCCGGAAACTCGAGGACTTCTTCCTTCGGCATTCGATACCTTTTTCATGAATGAAAGCCCGGCGCGGAGCTTGTCCGGGCCGGGGATTGCGCGGAACCTATATGATTATGCCCGGATTGTGAACCAGCTTCTTCACCCGGCCGTCATCTGGCCGCCGGCGCCGAACCGGGCGCCGATCCGCCGCGCCAGCCGGTCGCGAACGTCCCGGTAGGCCGTTAGGATCTGCTCGCGGGTGCCGCTGGCGATCGAGGGATCCGGCATGGGCCAGTACTCCACATCCGAGGCGAGCGCCCGTGTCATGTCGAGCGCCGCGTGATGCGCCTCGGGCGCAAGCGTGACGATCAGGTCGAAGTATCCGTCCTCGAGATCATCGAGCAGGCGGGGCTGGCGCTGGTCGAGCGACAGGCCTCGTTCGGCGAGAACCGCGTCGACGAAGGGGTCCCGCTCGCCGGCACGCACGCCGGCCGAAGCAACATAGACGCCGGGCAGAAGCCTGCGCGCGATCAGTTCGGCCATCGGCGAGCGTATCGAGTTCATGCCGCACACAAACAGCACGGATTTGGGCGTGCGCCCGGACGGCGCTCCCGGCGCGGATTGGTCGGTGGACGGCGTTTTGGCCATGCCGGCCTATCCACGCCAGTGCAGCACGCAGACCAGCGTGAAGAGCCGCCGCGCCGTGTCGAAATCCACCTCGATCTTGCCGGAAAGGCGATCCATCAGGGTCTGCGAACCCTCATTGTGGAGACCGCGCCGCCCCATGTCGATCGCCTCGATCTGCGAAGGGGTCGAACTGCGGATCGCCTCATAGTAGCTTTCGCAGATCATGAAATAGTCCTTCACGATGCGGCGGAAGGGCGTCAGCGACAGGATGTGGGTCACGATCGCCGTGCCGTCTTCGCGCGAGACGGCGAAGACCAGGCGCGAATCGACCAGCGACAGCTTCAGCTTGTAGGGACCGCCATTCTCGTCGCCGACAGGATGGAAGCTGTTCTCCTCGATCAGGTCGAAAATGGCGACAGCGCGCTCGTGCTCGACGTCGGGCGTGGACCGACCGATCGATTCGTCGAGCTCGACGTCGACGAGGCGATGGTTCCGTTCGCCTTCCGCGCCCACGGCACGCTCCTAGAGGTTGAGCCGGATGGCGACGGAACGCGCATGCGCGCCGAGCCCTTCGGCTTCGGCGAGCGCGATCGCCGCGGGCGCCAGCGCGCGCAACTGTTCCGGCCCGAGCTTCAGGAGCGAGGTGCGCTTGACGAAGTCGAGAACCGAGAGGCCCGACGAAAAGCGCGCCGACCGAGCGGTCGGCAGAACATGGTTCGATCCGCCGACATAGTCGCCGATGACCTCCGGCGTGTGCCGCCCGATGAAGATCGCGCCGGCATTGCGGATTCTCGGAACGAAAGCCTCCGCGTCGGCGAAGGCGAGTTCGAGATGCTCGGCGGCGATCCGGTTGGCCAGCGGAATGGCCGCCTCGAGATCGGGAACGACGATCACGGCGCCGAAATCGCGCCAGCTGGCCGCTGCCGTCTCGGCCCGGGGGAGAGTGGCGATCTGCCGGGTCACGGCTTCTTCCACACCGCGGGCAAAGGCAGCGTCGTCGGTGATCAGGATCGATTGGGCCGCGGTGTCGTGTTCGGCCTGGGCCAGCAGGTCGGCGGCGATCCAGTCCGGATCGTTCTCGGCATCGGCAATCACCAGAACCTCGGAGGGGCCAGCGATCATGTCGATGCCCACCGTGCCGAACACCTGCCGCTTGGCGGCCGCGACATAGGCATTGCCCGGGCCGACGATCTTGGCCACGGGGCGGATGGTTTCGGTCCCATAGGCAAGCGCCGCGACGGCCTGGGCGCCGCCGATGCGGTAGATCTCGGAAACACCAGCCAGGTGCGCGGCGACCAGAACAAGAGGGTTCAGCACACCATCGGGCGCCGGCACGACGATGACGATGCGCTCGACGCCCGCGACCTTGGCCGGCACGGCGTTCATCAAGACCGAACTGGGATAGCTCGCCGTACCGCCTGGGACGTAAAGGCCGACCGATTCGATCGCGGTCCAGCGCGAGCCGAGTTCCACGCCGATCGCATCGACGTAGCGGTCGTCGGCGGGCATCTGGCGGGCATGGTGCGAGGCGATCCGGTCGCGCGCGAGAGTCAGGGCCTCGACTGTCCTGGGGTCGGCGCCTGCCACCGCTTCGGCGATCTCGTCGGCCGTCACGGCAAGGCTGGCGGCGGTGAAGTCGTTGCGATCGAAACGGTTGGTGTATTCGACGACGGCGCGATCGCCTTCGGCCCGCACCCGGGCAAGAATGGCCCGCACCGTCTGGTCGACGTCTTCCGAGACCTCGCGTTTGGTGGAGAGAAACGCGGCGAAGTTCGCTTCGAAATCAGGAGAGTCGGAGGCGAGGGTGATGGCCATTCGAATTCCGGCGGTTCCTAGACGCGATGGGCAGGACGGGACGTGGCTTCCCACGCGCCGCCGATGTCGGAAAGCCGCGCCTCGATGCACTCGACGTCGAGGCGCATCGTGGCCCCGCCAGAAAAGACGAGATCGACATGTCCGGCCGGCGCCTCGGTCTCCTCGAAACGAATCGCAAGTAGCGACAGCACCTCGGCGGGCTTGTCGCGGTCGATGCCGGCGGTCTTCACGGCCATCACACGGTCGAAGTGGAGGGCGGCGCGTCGCCGTTCGTCATGCCGGCGGAAAAGCTTCGCGGGCGCCTCCCAGACGAAGCGGTTCATGGCGATGACGATCCGCTTCTCCTGGGCGCGCCAGTCGATATCGCCCACCCGCAGAACCGCGTCCTGCGCATGGGCGGACACCACTTGCAGGTCTTCGGGGTCAAGGGCGAGCAGTTTCAGCGCAGGCATGAACTCACGTCCGATCGTTCGATATCGCCCTGTGTTAGGCGGTCTGTTCGCATCATGCAATGCAGCGAAGGGAGGGCGTTCCGCCGCTCCCGGCGGTCATGGCCGACCCTATCCGGAGATGCGCTCGACGGTCGCCCCGCAGCGCGACAGCTTTTCTTCCAGCCGTTCGAAACCGCGATCGAGGTGATAGACGCGGTTGACCGTGCTTTCGCCTTCGGCCGCCAACGCGGCGATGACCAGCGACACCGAGGCGCGCAGATCGGTTGCCATCACCGGCGCGCCCTTCAGCTTCGGCACACCGTCGACGATCGCCGACTGGCCGGAAAGGCTGATGCGCGCGCCGAAGCGCGCAAGCTCCTGCACGTGCATGAAGCGGTTCTCGAAGATCGTCTCGGTAATTCTCGATCGGCCGTTCGCCATGGTCATCAGGCCCATGAACTGGGCCTGGAGGTCCGTGGGGAAGCCGGGAAAGGGCTCCGTCGTCACATCGACCGGGGCGATGCCGGCGCCATTGCGGGCGACGCGGATGCCTTCGTTCGTCTGCGTGATCGTCGCGCCGGACCGGGCCAGGATGTCGAGCGCGCTCTGGAGCAGGTCGGAACGCGCGCCCTGAAGCAGCACGTCGCCGCCCGTCATGGCAACCGCCATGGCGTAGGTGCCGGTCTCGATGCGGTCGGGAATGATGCGGTGACGCGCCCCCTTGAGGGAGGTCACGCCCTCGATCGTGATGGTCGACGTCCCGGCGCCGGTGATCCTTGCACCCATGGCGTTCAGGCAGTCGGCGAGATTGACGACCTCGGGCTCGCGCGCGGCGTTTTCGAGAACGGTCTCGCCGCGGGCCAGCGAGGCCGCCATCATCAGCACGTGCGTCGCGCCGACCGATACCTTCGGGAAGACGTAGCGATTGCCGACCAGCCCCTTCGGCGCCTTGGCCACGACGTAGCCGATATCGATGTCGATGTCGGCGCCGAGCGCGCGCAAGCCGTCGATGAAGAGATCGACCGGACGCGTGCCGATGGCGCAACCGCCCGGCAGCGACACGCGTGCCTCGCCCATGCGCGCCAGCAGCGGGCCGATGACCCAGAAGCTCGCCCGCATCTTGGACACGAGATCGTAGGGGGCGGTGGTGTCGACGATGTTGCGCGCGGTGAAGTGGATGGTGCGCGAATAGCCGGTGTCCTGGCTCTCGCGGCGGCCATTGACCGTGTAGTCGACACCGTGATTGCCGAGGATGCGGATCAGCTGCTCGACGTCGGCAAGGTGCGGCACGTTCTCCAGGGTCAGCGTGTCGTCGGTCAGAAGGGAAGCGATCATCAGCGGCAAGGCCGCGTTCTTGGCACCGGAGATGGGGATCACGCCCTTCAGTTCATTGCCCCCGACGATCCTGATTCGATCCATGTTCTGTCCTTCCGGCGATGAGCGCATCAGGGCCGGAGCTGTCGCGCCCCACGCCTGAACTGGCCGCTCCTAGAGCAATGACCGCGTTCCATCAAGGAAAGCCTGTCCCCGCGGCCAGTTTGCTTGCAGAAACCGGCGGAAATTCGACAGGTCAGCGTTTCGGCGCGTCGGTGGAGTCGTCCAGTCCCTGGCGATCGTCGGCATCGCCGGACCGACGCGCGCGCGCCTGCTGCTTGCGCCGCTGGAGGTTCGCGCGCAATTGCTCCGCAAGCCTCGCCTTGCGGCGTTCGGCTGCGCTGTTGTCAGGCTGGCGCGCCGGGACGTCGTCCCTGGCGTCCTTGTTTGTGTCTTCCACCATCGCTTCGGCGTGATTCCCAAATGCATGCAGCAGCGACATACTACGCTTGCGCTTCGGATTTCGATATGTCAGAAGGCCCCGCAATCGACGGATCGCTGCCGTAGCTCAGTGGTAGAGCACTCCCTTGGTAAGGGAGAGGTCGAGAGTTCAATCCTCTCTGGCAGCACCATCCTATCCCTTTGATTTCGCTCAACCCCTTGACTTGCAAGGCCCCCGGTACAAACTGACGTTACAAAGAACGTTACAAACCGGTGCCCAGTGAAGCGAAATCCAAACTACCTTCTCGATCGCAACGGCCGATGCTTCGCACGCATGGTCGTGCCGAAAAATCTGCGCCCCTTCCTTGGCGGGCGCACCGAGCTTCGCAGGCCGCTTGGCGCGGATCGGCGTGATGCGATGCGCAAGCTGCACGCCTCTGTCGCCTCCATCCAGCATGAGATCGGTCTCGCGCGACAGGCATTCGAGATCGCGAACGGGCGCAAGGTCGAGCAACCCGCACCTTACCCGCTGACGGCAGACGAGATCGCGAGGCGGGCCTATCGTTCGCTCATCGACTTCGATAGCCAGATCCGGATCCAAGATCACAATTTCGCTCAAGACGAAATCGACGAGCAGGACGTCAAGGATTTGCGCCGCGGCATGGCCGGAGCGCTGTCTGATGAAGATTTCGAAACGATCGTTGGCGAGCGGATCGAGCGCTACCGTTTTCGGGGAAACACCACCGTCCAGAAAGGTACGCCTGAATGGCGTGACCTCGCTATGAAGCTTTGTGTTTCCGAGTACGAGGCTCTGGCGCGACATGCCGAGCGCAATGAAGGCGTTTTCAATGGCACGCCTGCCCATCCGCTGCTGTCGAATGCCATGGATAACATCGAACCCGAAATCCCGCCTTTGCCGCTGAAGGGATTGCTCCAGGACTACCTGACGGCGCAGGGACGGATCGGCAGAGGCCGGGAGGCGGGCCGCCGCTGGACGCCGGTCTTTGCAGACCTGGCCCGGTTCATCGGCCATGACGATGCGCGCCGGCTCACCAAGAAGAACCTGATGGATTGGCGCGACGTATCGCTGCAAACGCTGGCGCCAAAAACCGTCGCCGACGTCTATCTGGCATCGGTTCGAACCGTTCTGTCCTGGGCCGTTGCCAACGACAAGCTCGAGGAGAACGTTGCGGAGCAGGTTCGCCAGTTCGTGCCGAAAAAGATGCAAGCGCGGGAGAAGGGATTTACCCTTCCAGAGGCAGTCCGGATACTGCGCGTGGCACTCGACTATGTGCCGGTGAAGACCGACAATCCGCGGACCACGGAAGCACCAGCAACCTCGGCAGCCAAGCGGTGGGCGCCGTTCCTTTGCGCATTCAGCGGCGCTGGCATCAGCGAAATCACGCAGCTCAGGAAGCAGGATATCCGGCGCGAGGGTGACGTCCCGATCATGCGGATCACGCCCGACGCTGGGACGGTCAAGGCCGGCGGCTATCGGGACGTCCCGCTTCATCCGCAACTGGTCGAACTCGGCTTCCTGGAGTTCGTTGCTTCAGCGGGGGAGGGCCCACTTTTTTATCAAGCCACCAAGGTGAAGGATAGCGTCACGGCCGCCCGAACGGTGTCTGGTCGGATCAGCAACTGGCTTCAATCGCTCGGGCTCATACCCGATGGCGTGGCTCCGAACCATGGATGGCGGCATCGCTTCACGACGGTCGGAAGAGAGATCGGTATTTCCGATCGCGTCATCGATGCGATCGAGGGGCACGCTTCAAAGACGGCCGGTGACAATTACGGTGACGTGACGCTCATAGCGCGCAAGTCAGCGATCGACCGGCTGCCGTTCTACGAGCTTCAGTAGGCTTCGCCTCGTTGTCGTTGATCCGCCGATCTCAACCGCAACAAGGTGTTCCGTTGCAATCCAACCTAAGGATGTGTAGACTATCGGCATAAGAACGAATTTGTGAGTTTACGCGGAGTTCGCCGATGACGATGCGGATGCGACTTCCCTTTGGTACGCTCAAGATAAAGAGATACCCCGAACTCAGGAACTCGGAAAGAAGCCGAGAAGTCCCGGTTGTCTCTATCGGAGGGATCTATCTGGTCTGGTGGAGCCATTCGGCTGCCCGAACAAAGACTTCTCGAATGAGAAGTGCGACATCCCTGACGGACATCAGTGCAAATGATGGACGGTGACGATTGCGAATGTTGCGCCTGACAAGCTGGCTTTTCGCGGACCCGGACGGGATACCCGCCTAATTCACGATCAGGCATCGACGTCGCCGCCGAATCGCTCTCGCAGGTGGCGTGCAGGCATGACGATAACGTCGTCGCAGAAATACACCGAAAGGTTGAGGCGTCGTTGAAGCGTCCCGGGTTTCCCGGAGGTGGTTTAGCTTGAGTCAGGCGACCATATCGAGGTCGTGTTTGGTCGCATAGTAGTTGGCTTCGGCCTCGGCAGGCGGGATATGCCCGATGGGGCCGAACAGGCGGTGGTTGTTGAACCAGTCGACCCAGCGCAAGGTCTCCATCTCGACGGACGAAGCGTTTGGCCAGAGGACCGTCGTCGCCAGATGACCTCGGCTTTGTAGAGGCCGTTTATGGTCTCGGCGAGTGCGTTGTCATACGAGTCGCCAACGCTGCCGACCGAAGGCACCAGATCGGCCTCGGCCAGGCGCTGGGTGTAATTCATGGCAAGGTATTGCACGCCTCTGTCGCTATGATGGATCAATCCGTCCTCAGCGCTGGGCCGGCGCGCATGGATCGCCTGCTCCAGGGCATCGAGAACGAAGCCGGCCGTGGCGCTGGTGCTGACCTTCCAGCCCACGATGCGCCGGGCGAAAGCGTCGATGACGAACGCGACGTAGACGAACCCGGCCCAGGTGTGGACGTAGGTGAAGTCGACCACCCACAGCGCGTTGGGCCGCGAGACCTTGAACGCGCGGTTGACCTTGTCGAGTGGACAGGGCGCCTTGGGGTTGCTGACGGTCGTTATCGTCTTCTTCCCGCGCCTTATGCCCGCCAGCCCCATCGTCCGCATCAGGCGCTCGACGGTGCACTTGGCCACCTTGATCCCTTCCCGCCGCATCTGATGCCAGATCTTGCGCGAGCCATAGAGGCCAAAGCTGGCCGTATGGACACGTTCGATCTGGACACGGAGCTCCGCATCGCGCCGGACACGCGCCGACCGCTTGCTCGCATCGGCAAGGCGGGCGGCATGGGTGTGATAGGACGATGGGGCGATTGCCAGTTCGCGGCAGATCGGCTCGATACCCAGGTCCTTGTGATGGGTGTCGATGAAGCCCATCACCATTTCTCGCGGCGGTCGAGCTCCGCCATCGCAAAATACGCCGACGCCTTGCGCAGGATCTCGTTGGCCCTGCGCAGTTCCTTGACCTCGCGCTCAAGAACCCTCAGTCGCTCCCGTTCGTCGGTGGCCAGAGCCGCCGGGCCTGCTTTGCGACCTGCCTCTTCGCGGCACCAGCGGCGCAGTGTCTCGGCCGTGCAGCCGATCTTCGAGGCGATAGACGTGATCGTCTCCCATTCCGAGCCGTAGTCGGCGCGGTGCTCACCGACCATCCGCACTGCACGATCGCGGATCTCAGGCGAAAATCTGTTTCGGGTGTTGTTCATGGCATAGGCTGCTTCTCACAAATCGGAGCCTCCGGGAAACCCGGGACGCTTCACTCGACGAAGAGTTCGGCTGGACCGCTCGCACCGCGCAGAACATGATGAACGCGGCCGCCCTGGCGGGTAAACACGAACATTTTTCGTATTTGCAGACTTCCGCGCTCTACAAGCTTGCCGCGCCTTCCACGCCGAAGGTCGTGGTGGACCTCGTTGCCGATCGGATCAAACGCGGCTTGTATCCGACCTTGCCACAGATCAACCGTTCGATTGAAAAGGCAAACCGTCGAAGCCGTGATCAACAGTCGTTCGAGGCGAGCAATCCCACCAACGGGGTGACTGCCCACGTCGGAAACCATCCCCCCGCAGCGAATGCAAACCGGAAGCCGGTCGCGGCGGGAATGCCGGCGGCGCTGTCTCGCATGGACTCCGCGAAGGCCGCCGAGGCTGCAGTTGCCTTTCTGAAGAGTAGACTCGGCTCGGAGTTCGACGATCTGTTGACGCTGGTCGTCGACGCTGGCCGTGAGTTCGACTTGGCCATGCGTGCGCTCCGTCCCTGACTGTAGTCACGGGCGCTTGAAAGGGGAGGGGGGCGCCGCAGGCGGCAGCCCCCTGCTCCGTATCCAGCCAGTTTGGGTTCTGGTGGCCAGACGAGCCGAGGACCTCTTAAGGGAAGTCTCCAGGAAGGACGCTGGCAGGTCCGTACGCTTCGATCAACGGCATCGAGACAGTCGGGGGACTGCCTGCGTGGCACCGTCGTGCCGGGCACCACTGATCTGAACGGGGACCCTCAGCTGGCGAGTGTGTAGAGCGCGTTGAGCAAGACATTCGCGCCGGCGGCCAGGTCCTCCGGAGCGGCGTACTCGTTAACGTTGTGGCTGATGCCGTCCCGACACGGCACGAACAGCATGGCCGTTGGCGTGATCTTCGCGACATTGGCAGCATCGTGCAGCGCGCCGCTGGTCATGCGGCGATAGGCATATCCCCTGTCGATCGCACCACGTTCCAAGGTGTCGACGCAATGGGTATCGAAATTGACCGGCGGGACCGAAATCCGCTCGTCGATGCTCACGGCACAGCCGGATGCCGTGCCGATATCCCTGCAGAGAGCCGCGCATTCCTCGCTGAGACTTGCCAGCGTCTCCGCATCCGGATGGCGGATATCGATGACGAAGGAGGCATGACCGACAATGGTGCTGGGTCCGTCCGTTGCCGTGCGCAGGCGACCGACGCTGACACGCGCGGCCGGGCCGCAACGTCGACCGGCTTCATTGAGCGCGGCCAGCATTCTGGCCGAGGCAAGCAGCGCATCCTGTCTTTGATCGAGCGGCGTCGTGCCTGCGTGCGCGTCCATGCCAATCACTTCGACGTCGAGCCATTTCAAGCCCTGCACGGACGTCACGATCCCGACCTGCCTGCCCTCACGCTCGAGAACGGGGCCTTGCTCGATATGAAGTTCGACGAAGGCTCCCATCTCGAATTTTTCCGGATGATCGCCGAGCCAGCCACGCTCCCGCGCCTCGTCAACGAATAGCGTTCCATCGGCGGCACGCACGCCGGCGAGCCGTTTGTCGTCTATCAGGCCGGCATACCAGGCGGAGCCGAGGAGGCCCGGTGCATAGCGAACACCTTCCTCGTTGGTCCAGTTGACGACGGCGATCGGCGCCGCCGTTTGTACGCCGCCATCATTCAACGTTTCGACCACTTCAAGCGCCGCGAGAACGCCCGACACGCCATCGAAGCGACCGCCATGCGGCTGGGTGTCGAGATGGCTGCCTGACGCGATCACCGACCTTCCAGGCTCCGTCCCAGGGCGCACGGCGAACATGTTGCCCGCGCGGTCGAGATGGAGCTCCAGCCCCGCGTCAAGGCACCATTTGGCAAGAAGCTCGCGGGCCTGCGAGTCTTCCTTGGACATTGCAAGGCGGCATGAGCCTCCATCGGCAATGGCTCCGATCCTGGCCATTTCCATGTGACGTGACCACAGCCGGTCGGCGTCGACTTCCAGAGACCCCATTGGGTCGTTGAGTGGGAAGGTCAAAGAACGCGCTCCTTTCGACCGCTGACGAGTTGTGAGATCATCACCGCGACGACAAGCGCACCGCCATAGAAGAGATCGTGGACATAGGTCCGGAATCCGAGCACCGAGAGCCCGTTGATGCCGGTCACGAGGAAGTAGACCGCGATCACCGAACCCCAGGCGTTGAACCGTCCAGGCTTTATGCAGGTAGCCCCCAGGAACGCGGCCGCGAAGGCAGGCAGCAGGAGCGTCGTCCCCGACGTCGGGTTCGCTGAGCCGGTGGTGCCGGTGTAGAGAATTCCAGCGATGGCACCCAACACGCCTGAGGCGACGAAAGCGGTCATGCGAACACGTCCGACGGCCACGCCAGTCAGTCGGCCGACATCGCGTCCACGTCCCGTGAAGAGCAGTTGCTGACCAAAAGCCGTGTAGGACAGAATGTACCAAACGATCGCCGCAAGAACGATCGCGTAGTAGAAGCTGATCGGAATGCCCGCAATACGATTGATGATGACGTATTGCATCAGAGTGCGAGAAACACCGCTGATCGTCTGGCTGTCGCTCATCCACAGCGTGATGCCATGCAGGAACGTTCCGACACCGAGCGTGACGATCAGCGAGTGGACGCGGAAATAGAGGGTGATGGCGCCGTTGACGAGGCCCACGCATGCGCCGGCCGCGAGCGCGATAGGGATCACATAGCCAAGTTCCACTCCCATGCGCGCGCTGAGGAGAGCGGTCAGCATCGACACGAAGGTCAGCGTCTGGGCAATCGACAGGTCGAAATCGCCGGCCGTGAGCGGAATGATCAAGCCAAGGGTCACGATGACCAGGACGGCCTCGGATCCGAAGATCGATGAGAAGTTCGACCAGCTCATGAACGTATCCGGACGCAACGCGCCAAACAGCGCGATCACCGCCAGCCACACCAGTAGCAAGCCGAAGCGTTCGAGTTGGTGGCCCAATCTAGACATGCGTTTCCCTATGCCGGTGCAAGAACCCGGCTCTCGCCGTAACAGGCTGCTTCGATCGCGGATTTGGTGACCTGGCTGCCGATCAACTCGGCTTTCACGCGACCGCGCTCAAAGACAAGCACGCGGTGGGCGATCATCTCGAGCTGCTCGAACTCGGACGTCGCGCAAATGACTGCCGCGCCTTGCGCGCACGTCGCAAGCAGGCGCTCGTAGATTTCCCGGCGCGCGCCGACATCGATGCCCTGGGTGGGCTCGTCCAGCAGGATCAGCCGCGGGGAAAGCTGCAGCCACTTTCCAAGCAGCAGTTTCTGCTGGTTGCCGCCCGACAGCTCCGAGGCCGCCTGTCGGGGAGCTTCCGCCTTCACTTCGAACTGTCGCATGAGGGCAGCGGTCGCGGCGTCGCGTGCACCATGCTTCAGGAGAAAGGCATCGTCTCCGCGCGCAGCCATAGGCAGCATGGCATTTTCCGTCAGGCTCAGATCGAGGGCCATTCCGAGTTTCTGGCGATCGGCCGGGATGAACACGATGCCCGCCGCGATGGCGGCTGCTGGCGTCATTGAGGTCAGCTCATGGGCTTTGCCCGCAAACTCGAGCCGTCCGGCGCGGGCGTGCGAGGCGCCCGACAACAGATATGGCACCTCGTCATAGCCGGAGCCGATCAACCCGGTCAGGCCGAGGATTTCGCCGGGCGCGACATCGAAGTCCAACATGCTAACCGTTTTGCCCGACATCCCGGTCACCAACGCCCTGGCGCCGGTGAATGCCGGTTCGTCGTCAACCATCCGCTCTTGCGCCACGGCGCGACCAACGATGGCCTCGACGATACGTGCTCGGCTCGTCTGCGCCGTGTCGAAGCTGTCGATGACATTTCCATCACGCAGGACCGTCGCCCGGTCCGTGATAGCGATGACTTCGTCAATGTCGTGCGAAACGAAGATGATGCTGACGCCCGCGGCCTTCAGTCGACGCATCATCGCAAACAGCTCGCGCACATCTTCCATCGGCAGGAAGGGCGTGGGCTCGTCGAGGACAAGAAGCCCCGGGGAGGCATGCTCATTATGCGAACCGATGCGGTCGGCTGCGCGCACGATCGCCAGTTGCGCCCGCTTCACAGGCGACAGGTCGCCAACGATCGCCCATGGATCGAGGTTGAGATGATTGTGCTCGAACAGCAGTCTGGCGCGTTCTGCTTCGGCGTTCCAGTTTATGAACCAGGGGTTCACCCGTTCGTGGTCGCCTGCGATCAGGTTTTCGAGCACCGTGGCCTCAGCCAGCAGGCCGAGGTTCTGGTGCACGAAGGAAAGTCCGATCTTCTCGCTGCCACCGAGTGGAATGGGCAGCGATATGGGCTTTCCGTCGATTTCGAGGTTGCCCTCGTCCGGCTTGTGAAAGCCGGAGAGGATCTTGATGAGTGTCGATTTGCCCGATCCGTTCTTCCCGAGAAGACCATGAATCTCTCCGGGCATGACCGCGAGGTCCGCGCGCGACAGCGCGTGGACCCCGCCAAAGGATTTGGTCAATCCAGTGAGCTTCAGTCGTGGAACAGGCGTGCTGATCACTCGGCGATCTGCCAGAGCTTGCGGTACTCCGCGACATACGCATCGCCGTAGCCCTTGGCAGCGTCAGCTGGTTCACCGACCTCGGCGATGTTGGAAGAGTCGAAGACACGCAGCGGAACCTTGGAGTCGCGGATGGTCTCCTTGCCGCACAAAAGGCGCATCTCTGCATCCAGCATCGCGTGCGCGATCCAGTCGAGGTTCTCGCCGATATCCATTTCCACGTCGCCGGCCCGGATCAGGTCGAGAACGAACGGTGTTCCGTTGAATGTCGCGACCTTTACCTTGTCTCCACGCCCGGCAATGGCGATCGCTGGCGTGACGAAGGTCGACATGCTGTCATAGATCGGAATGACATAGTTCAGGTCGGCATTGGCCTGCAGCGCGCCGGCGACGGTCGGCTGGATCTTCGTCGCCCAGTCGGTGATCGGCACGTTGACGATCTCGTACTTGCAGTCGGGACAACGGGTTTCGAAAGCTTCGGTGAGACCGCTGACGATCGAATCGGTCGACAGGGCTTCGGTTGAAACGACGACCAGAGCATTGGTCTTGCCCTCGGTCTTGGCAATCGTCCAGTCGGCCATCAACTCGCCGGCCTTGCGGTAGTCGATTGCGATCGCCGCGTCGACGCCCGCGGGCGCATCCTGCTCCAGTCCGGTCAGGTGAGAGGTAACGACTTTGACGCCCTTGGCCTGGGTCTGCATGACCTGAGGCTCGAAGAAGCGCGGATCGGCACCGGCAAGAAGGCTGACCAGGGCAAAACCGTTGTTCGCGGCGAAGTCCATGCCCTGGATCCACTGGGTCGGGTTGCCCTGGTTTTCCCATTCCATATGCTCGAAGCCCAGTTCGACCGCGAGCTTCGACTTGTGATCGCTGATCGTCTTGATGAAGGGGATGGCGCTCGATGCCGGGATCGTGAAGATCTTCTTGCCCGCCATGCAGGCCTTGGCGTCAAAGGGTGCGCCTGCCGCTACGAATTCAGGAATCCCCGAATATGCAGCGATGTTTGCCTTGGCTTTCTCGACACCCTCCTGTGCTGAAGCGGGCATGAGCCCAGCCAGTACGAGTGCGGAAACCATACCAGTAATGCTTGCAGCGCGTATCATCTGTTTCTCCTCTGTGAGACGCCGAAGTTCCCGTTATTGCCTGTTTCGTAGTTTCAGCGTCGCGGTGGCGTCGACTGTGGCGCCGCTGATAGCAACTGCATAATCCGAACGCGCCTTCTCGGCGTCGATCAGGCCATCCAGGACGTCGTCGAGAACGGCTTGCGGGTCGCGTTCGAGCGGATTGCCGTATCCACCGCCGCACGGACCGAAGGCCGTTATGCGATCACCCTTTTCGAGATGGCGGTAAGGGATCTTCGAGGGCAGGTCCTCAACGCCCCCGCGCGCACGTGTCAGTTCGACCTTCGCCGGAGAGCCGTCTGCCCCGCCAAGGAAGCCCCAGGGGCGGAACCTCTGCCCATCGCCCTCGATCGAGACCGCACCGTCTTCCAGCAACTCGAAAGAGCGGATCGAACCGATGCCGCCGCGCGAGGCGCCTGCGCCAGCCATGTTCTCACGCAGTTCGTAGTTGAGGACCCGCAGAGGAAGGTGGGACTCGATGTCTTCGATGGGATTGTTGCGCGTATTGGCGTAGAGCGTGTCGACGGCGTCCATGCCATCCTTGCCGTGGCGGCCCCCATAGGCGCCTTCCATGATCTCCATATGGACCCATGGTGCGCCGCGCGAGACACCGCTGAATGCCATCACGCGGAGATTGCCGATGCCGGCGCTGACCTGTTGCGGCACGGCGGGCGCGATCGCCTTCATCACCGTATCGGCGACGGCATTGCCCGGGCAGAAGCGGGCAATGACCGGAGCCGGGAATATCGGATTGGCGAGGCATCCTTCGGGCGCGAAGATGGTGATCGGCCGGGTCAGGCCGCTGTTTTGCGGGATCGCTCCATAGACATCGCTGTCGAGCAGGATCGAGCGCAGTGTCAGCCACACCGCACAATCGACCGTACCGACGAGCGGCATGTTGATCGGCTTGTTCGAGGTCTGGGGCGCTGTTCCTGTCAGGTCGACATGGATGTCGGATCCCTTGATCGTCAGGGTCACCTCAATGGGCAGTTCCTTGAGGGCCGGATCGGGGCTGTCGAGATAGCCATCGATGTAGGTTCGGGCGTTGTAGCGGCCATCGGGTATCCGGGCGATGGCATCGCGCATGAGGTGCTCGGAGTAGTCGAGCAGGTCTTCATAGGCGCCCGTCACCGTGTCGAGCCCGTACTGATCCAGGAGTGCTGCGTATCGATCCGCACCAATCCGGGCGGCCGACACCTGCGCCTCCATGTCGCCGACGACCAGATCGGCGATGCGGATGTTGCTTCGCAGGATCTGCCAGACCGGCTCGACTTTGCGGCCAGCCTCGTAGACACGGATCGCCTTGAACTGAAGGCCCTCGGCGTAGGTGTCCACCGCATCCACGATCCCGCAGCTGCCTGGGGTCAGAGCGCCGATGTCGAGATGATGAGCGGTCGTCACCGAAAAGCCGGCGAGTTCGCCCTTGTGAAAGATAGGCACCACGAAACCGACGTCAGGTCCATGAGAGGCCCCGCCATAGGGATCGTTGTGCATGAAGACGTCGCCGGGATTGACCGTGTCGCCGCGCTTGTCCAGTTCGCGCAGGATGCCGGCGATGTAGCCAGGAATCGGCCCGGATTGAAGCGGGGTGCTCATCGTGCATTCGCACAATTGGCGACCGGTCGCATCGGTCAGCGCCGCTCCAAAGTCTTCGCTCTCGCGAATGATGCTGGAATAGCTCATCCGCATGAGCTTGTGGCCCATCTCGATGGCGATGTTCTCCAGCGCGCCGTGGATGACCGCGGCAAGGAAGGGATCGACTCGGGTCTGCATGATGTGTCCCCTACGCCTGGTTTTCGCGTGACATGCGCACATTGCCGAAGCGATCGGCCCAATAGGTCCAGCCGGGTGGCACCACGGTCGTCGTATCGGTTTGCAGCAGGATCGCCGGTCCACTGAACTTGCGGTCGACCGGAAGTGACGTCCGCTCGATGTGCGGTGTATCGTAGGTCTTCAGTTCGTCGTCGAAACGAAACACGCAGCGCCCGGCACCAACCTGTCTCGGCTCGCCCGAAACGGAATAGGCCGGCGGCTCGGCGAGCTTGTCGACCATGCCCAAGCCTCGCACCTTGACGGTGACGATCTCGATCGGGCTTGCCTCGAAGGCGTGACCGTATTCTTCCCGGTGTCTGTCGTGGAAGGCGCGCCAGACGGTGTCCAGCGAGGACATCGTCAGCGGCCCGTCGGGGACGTCGATCTTCAGTTCATAACCTTGACCGACATAGCGCAGGTCGGCCTGGCGCAGCATCCTGACCCGTTCGGCCGGGACTTTGTCGCGTGCAAAGATTGCGCCGAGTTCCTGCTCCATGTCATCGAACAGACCCTGCAGACGGTCGAGTTCGAGGGCGCCCTTCACCGCGAAGGCAGTGCGCAGCGCATGATATTCCAGATCGGCGGTCAGCAACCCTACCGCGGACGTGATCCCAGGATGTGGCGGGATCAGCACGTTGTGCATGTCCAGCATCGTTGCAACCTCGGCGGCATGGAGCGGACCAGCCCCGCCGAAGCCTGCCAGCGTGAATTCGCGCGGATCGATACCTTTCTGGACAGTGCGGGAACGGATTGCATTCGCCATGTTGCTGTTGAGAACCGTCAGAGCACCTTCGGCAGTCTCTTCCGGCGTCCGTCCAAGGGCTGCGGCAAGCTCGCCAATGACGCGTTGCGATGCCTTGGGGTCGAGTGACATTCGTCCGCCAAGGAAATTGTCGGCCACGAGCCGCCCGAGCACCAGGTTGGCATCCGTCACGGTGGGCAGATTGCCGCCACGGCCGTAGGCGGCCGGCCCGGGATCGGCGCCGGCGCTTTGCGGACCAACCCGGAACGCCTTGCCCCGGTCGATATGAGCGATCGAGCCGCCGCCGGCACCGATCGTGTGGATGTCGATCATCGGCAGCATCACCGGAAAGTCGGCGATCTTGGCGCTGCGAGCATCGGCCTCCGCGAGGCGGCCGTCGCGTACGATGCCGATATCGGCGCTGGTCCCGCCGATGTCGAGGGTGACGAGCCGCCGCGTTCCCGCGTGCTCGCCAACCCATGCTCCGCCGCGCACGCCGGCTACGAGACCCGACAGCAATGTGGTAGCCGGGCGTTCGGCGATCATCTCCGGCGTTGCAAGACCACCGCTCGAAGTCATCACCCGCAACTCGCCGGTTACGCCGAGTTTGCGCAACTCGTCACTCAGATTGCTGATGTAACGGCGGACCTTCGGTCCGATGAAGGCCGACATGGCTGCCGTGGTGAAACGCTCGAACTCGCGGAACTGAGGGGATACTTCCGCCGATGTTGTGACGAAGACGTCGGGCAGGATGTCGCGCACGATCTCGGCGGCGCGCTTTTCATGTACCGGGTTCACGTAAGAGAACAGGAAACCGACGAGGATCGCCTCGACGCCCGCTTCGCCGAGTTCCCGCGCGGCACGTGCAACGGCGTCTTCGTCGAGTGCAACGAGTTCGGCGCCTTTCGCATCGAGCCGCCCTGCAACCGTCTTGCGAAAACGACGACGTATCAGGGGGCGGCTCTGCCAGGGCAGGTCCTGCATGATGGAATAGTGCTGCGGCCGCTGGTGGCGACCGATGTGGAGGATATCGCGGAAGCCCTCGTTGGTGATCATCCCGGTTACGGCACCGTCATGAACGAGCATCGCATTGGTACCGACGGTCGTGCCGTGAAACACCGCTTCGATCTGCCCGGGCGTTACGTCCGCGATCTCGCAGATTTCGCGGATACCCTCGACGACGCCCAGCGCGGGGTTGGCGGGGGTCGAAGGGGTCTTGTGAATCGTCACCGAACCCTTCCCGAGATCTGCCAGGATAAGGTCCGTGAAGGTTCCCCCGACATCGACGCCCAGTGCGATCATTCCAGCCTCCAGATGCGAATGACCCCGACATTGATCCATATGGATTGAATTGGCAAGTTGAATCCATATGGTTTGAATTGTAGGCAGAGCGTGCGCGTGCCGATGGACGCTGGAGGCACGGCGCACCGAAATCTGTGCGGATTGATGGGTGGGAAAATCGGTGACAGGCGCCAACAGACAACTGGACGAGATTTTCGCCGGGGAGCTCCGGGAACTGATGGTGATCAGTTACATCGTCCTGGGCAACAACGCGGTGACCAACCGGTTCATCGAACGCCGTTACAGCATGCCGGTACAGGCGTGGTCTGCGCTCTACGCGATCGATCGGTTTCCAGGCATCCGCGCCAAGGAGATAAAGCAGATTTTTCCCCGGCCGCAGAACACGATCAGCCGTGCTGTTTCGCTCCTGGAGGAGCGAAATCTCATCATCCAGGAAACATCGGATACCGACGGGCGCGAAAAACGTCTGTTTGTCACCGAAGCTGGCAAGTTGCTTCTGGTCGATCTCATCGAGACCTCACGCCAGCGGCAGACGGAGTTGCTGGCTCCTCTCACGACCGACGAACGGGCGACGTTCTTTGAACTCGCGCTGAAAGTCGCGAGGGGCGGGAAACTTCTGCAATCCTCTGTCATGGCTACCGACTGACGGGGCATTTCGCCGCGACGCTCGGAGGGCAAACAGGCCGGCAGGGCTGACTTCCAAGTTTTGAACGGGTGCATTGACCATCGACGGAGAACCTCCCGTCCAAAACGGTGGCTCGAATCCCGGATCCTCGGGGACCCGAGAGGCATCCCCATGGATGCAAGCGAAGATTTCTAGGACTTCGCATGGCCAGCATGGCATCAGGCGCCCTGGCAGAGACGCGGGGCGAGTGAGCGGACGGGCCTACAAGCCGTCGATAGTTCAGGCGATTTTTCGCGCAGTCTCTGTTAATGCAGCTTTTGCGACTTTGCAGCCAATACGACCCTTTGATTGACTAGGTAGAGGCTTCGTGGCCGGTCACACGGATCAGGCTTCCGGGCGAATGAGGATGCGGCCTCGGACTTTGCCCGCCAAGAGGTCCGAAGCGGCGCTGATGATGTCCTTCAGGCCGATCTCCATACTGATCGTCTCGATCATATCCTTGTCGACTTCCCGGGCAAGCGCCTCCCAGGCTGCCCGACGGCGTGGAACTGGGCAATAAACGCTATCGATGCCGGCCAGCGTGATGCCGCGAAGAATGAACGGCGCGACCGATGCGGGGAAATCCATGCTTTGGGCGAGGCCACACGCGGCGACTGTGCCGCCATACCGCGTCGTAGCGCAGAGATTGGCGAGCGTTGCACCGCCGACAGAATCGATCGCGCCTGCCCAACGCTCCTTGCCGAGAGGCTTGCCAGGTGCCGACAGCTCCGTCCTGTCGATGATTTCGGCGGCGCCCAGTCTTCGGAGATAGTCCGCCTCGCCAGCCTTTCCGGTCGACGCAACGACCCGGTAGCCTCGACGGGCGAGCAGGGCGACGGCGAAGCTGCCCACGCCGCCGGTCGCGCCGGATACGGCTATCTCGCCGGAGTCCGCTGCTACGCCATTGCGCTCGAGCGCCTGCACGCACAGCATCGCGGTGTAGCCTGCGGTGCCGATCGCCATGCACGTCCGTGCATCAAGCCCGTCAGGTATAGGAAGCAGCCAGTCGCCCCTTACCCGGGCGAGGCCGGCAAACCCGCCCCAGTGGGTCTCGCCGACGCCCCAGCCGTTCAGCAGGATCGCATCGCCCGGCTTGAAGCCAGCATTGCTACTCGCTGAAACTGTTCCGGCGAAGTCAATCCCTGGTACCATGGGGAACTTGCGAACAACTGGAGCTTTACCGGTTATGGCGAGCGCGTCCTTGTAGTTGAGTGTCGACCACTCGATGGCGACTGTGACGTCGCCGTCCGGTAGGTCGGCTTCACCGATCGTGGCTAGCCGGGCGCGATAGCCGGCGTCATCCTTCTCGATCATTATGGCGTTGACCATGAGGGTTCCTTTCCTTGCCTATTCATGTTGTGGGTTCGTGCCGATCGGAGCGGCCCAGCGCCGAGCCAAACAAGATCGCGGACAATCCAAGGAGCGCGGCGACAATCCAAAGTATGATATGAACTGTGCCAACGGCGTCCGCTGCCCAGCCGGCGAGAGGGGGCAGCACAATCAATGCCGCGAAGAAAACCAAAAACAGCGCCGAGTAAGTAATGTCGGTTCCGTCGTTGGACATATCGCGTCCACGCGCAAGCAGCGGAGCGGTCGGTAGACCGCCGATCAATCCTGCCGCAACGTAAAGAAACGCCTGAGCCATCCCGCCAGCAGAGGCGACAACTGCGATCGCTGCCGCGATGCAGCTGACCATGACGATCCGAAAATCACCCCCAAGGCTTCGGCCGGCGATGAAGCCGCCAAGCGGTACGGAGACTAGGAACATCCACATCGGGATGCTCGCGATCCCCGACGAAGCCGCGGGATCGATGCCGTCTTCCACCAGGATACGGGCTGCGAAGCCCGTCAGTATGATGAAGGCGATGTTGTAGAGCGCGAAGGCCAGCGCGACCGGCCAGATGCATCCGAGCACCGAGCGCCATCGTGTGAATGAAGGTGGCGCACCCGCCGCTGCCGACCCATCTCGCGAACGGACGAGAAGGATAGTTATTGCGCCAAGTGCCACGATGACGAACGCCAGTGGCGCGTGCGAAGCGAGGCGGGCATGGGCATGCACCAGCCAGCCAAGCGCGCCTAGTGCGAGCGCGTTGCCGAGCGGCCAGGCAGCGGCTATCAGACCCATGCGGGTATGGCGGAGCACGCTCGTGTCGAGATCGGCGACGAGGTTGATGGTCACGATATAAATCACGCAGCCGCCTGCGCCGGCAACAAGCCGACCGGCTAGCGCAGTCTCGAAGCCGGCTGCCGTCCAGACCATGGTTTCTCCAGCCGCCATCAGTAGGAATGCCGCGGTGATCGTAGTCGCGCGGCCGATGGACGCGATGAGCACGGGCAGGACGAGAGCCACCACTATGCCGGGCGCCATGTAAAAGCCGAGCAGCAGGCCCAGACGAGAAAGCCCGATTGGAAACCGGTCGTCGAGCAGGATTGAGAGCGGAGCAATGCTCTGGAACTGAAAGGACACGGAAACTCGGGAAAAGACCAGGATAGCTAACGCAAAAAGTCCCCGCCCGGCCGGCGAGGCCCCAACAGCGTCGCCGGCCTTCGGACTCATCGTGTTTCTGTCGATAGGCGAGCTTCGCGCCATGCAAGCGCGGCGGCCATACCTTCTTCACGTACGACCTTGAGAAAGTCGCGCTTCAACTGCGCGCCTTCGCCCTCGATCATGATATCGATGTCGAGAGCGGCCCTCAGTGCGTCCTTCATGCCCATGATCTCGTAGGTGCGGTTCACCGCCATCTTTGTGCGGCGGATCACCATGGGCTCCATCTGCGCGAGTTTGCGCGCCAGCTTCATCGCTTCCGGCATGAGCGCGTCGGCGCTCACGACCTTGTTGAGCAGTCCCCAATCGAGCGCTTGTCGCGCAGTAATGCTGTCATCTCCAGTGAAGATCACGCCCTTGGCGATCTTCGGCGACACGAACCACGGAAGCAGCATCGACACGATGCCGGCGCCGAACTTGAGTTCCGGCTCCCCGAAAACTGCGTCCTCGACGGCGATGGCGAGGTCGCAGCCGAGCATCAATTCGAAGCCGCCGGCCAGAGCGGGTCCGTTTACGGCCGCGACAGTTGGTTTCGAAAGGTTCCAGAAAGACATGATCCCATTGAAGTCCGCCTCGAGCAGCGGCACCCAGTCCTTTACGCCAGTAGGCATCGCCTCGGCCTGGTCCTTCAGATCGAAACCCGAGGTGAAGGCGCCGCCGGCGCCGGTGACGATGACCGCGCGGATTCCATCGTCGCGTTCGATCTCCACGCAGAGATCGGCTAGTTCCCGCAGCATATGCTGGCTCATCGCGTTGGCCCGGCGGGGGCGGTTCAAGGTCACGATCCCGATGCCGTCCTCCGGCTTGTCTAGCAGTAGCGTTTCCCAGGTCATGTCGTGCGTCTTTCCGGTTCTTGGTTTACATACGGCCGCCGGCGATCAGCGCCGCGTCCAGCTCATGACGGAGCCGCCACATGGCAAGCGCGCCGAGCAATGGTCCTATTGCCAGTACGGCAAAAGTGTATCGCCAGGTGAGAAGCTCGATCAGCACCGGCATCGTCTGGATGGCGAAGAAGGTGAGCAGGAAACCGATCGAAGTCTGAATGGTCAGCATTGATCCGATGAGACGAGGAGGAGACAATTCGGCGATCGTGGCGGAAAATTGAGCGGAATCAGCAATGATGGTAATGCCCCAGATGATAGCGACGGCGATGAGGGCGGTCGCTCCGGCCGCCGGTAACAGTCCGATTGTCGCTGCACAGAGACCGCTTGTCAGCATCGCGGCAATGGTGACAGTGGTGCGGCCGAGCTTGTCGGCGAGAAAGCCTGCGGCGATGCAGCCGAATGCCCCGCTAGCGATGACGAGAAAAGTAAGCAGGCCCGTGTTGGTCGTCACCGGCTCACCAGTCTGCGCGATCCCCCAGCTGAGGAAAACGCCGATCCAGGCCCACATGGCATAGAGTTCCCACATATGGCCGAGATAGCCGGCATTGGCCAACAACACCGCAGGTCGGCGGAACTCGGTCCACGCTTCCCCGGGCACGAAACGGGGACTGCTACGGTGGTCGGGTCCGAGGCGGGATAGCAGGATTGCACCCGCTGAGACGAGGGCGGTCGCCGATGAAATGGCGATTGTGACGCGCCAGTCGAGGTCCCCGAACGCGTTAAAAAGATGCGGCAGCGCGGATCCAAGGGTCAGTGCACCGACCAGCGTTCCTATCATTAAACCGACCGCGCGGCCGGCCCATCCGGCTGCGAGCTTCATCCCGACCGGATAGACACCGGCGAGCATGGCGCCGGTCAAGAATCGAAGCACGAGAGTTCCTGCATTGTCAAAACCTACGGCCAGGAGTGCGAGGTTGAGGACGCCCCCGGAAAGTGCACACGCCGCGAACAGCCGGCGAGGATCGAGCCTGTCGGACAGGCCAAACCAGGCGCTTACGAGCGTCCCGGCGACGAAGCCCAACTGTACCGCTCCAGTCAGCAGGCCGGCATGTTGGCCAGAAATCCGGCCGGCCTCGAGCAACGAGGCCGACGCGGCGCTTGCGGAAAACCACAAGGTCATGGCGGAGACTTGGCAAAACACGATCAGGAAGACCGAGCGTGTCTTGTCAGACATGTTGTAGTCTCCGCCGTGCGACTGCTTCAGAGCCCTTTGCAGCCGGTTTCGGCAAGTTCGATCTTCACGTCGTCCCACGTGAGATGCTTGATGACCTTCCAAGCAATCTTGGCACCGTAGGGCGCATCAGGGAGAAGGGTGGCCTCGGCCATATAGGTGCCGACCATACCCTGGTGGTCTTCTTTACGTACCTGGAGTTTGCCGAGGATCGAGTCGACGGCCGTCGTCTCGAGCGCCTCGATGATAGCGTCGGTCTCCAGACTTGAAGCGGCTTCCATCGCGGCAAGGGTCAGCTGCATACCGGCATAAGCCTGGATCGCTTGCGGGCCAGGAACCATGCCGTATGCTGCGTGGTATGCCCCAACAAACTCTTTCATGGCCGGGTTGGTCGCCTCGCTCATCCATGATCCAAACAGGCCGCCCGCTGTCATCCCTACTGCGTCGTCGCCTATCGCCTGAAGCATGGTATCCGGCATGCCGAGCGGAGGCAGCATGAAGGCATCGATGCCGAAGCTGCGAGCTTGGCTTACGAAGGCCGGCATGTCATCGCCGACGGCGAGCGCCAAGTATACTGCATCGGCGCCGCTCGACTGAATCTGTGCGATAGCGCTCGACCAGTCAGCGGTACCGAGCGGCCGGCCGGCCTCGCCGACAATGTTAATACCTGGGATCTTGGCGAACTCGCCTTTGTTGCTCTGGCCCCAGACAAAGTCGTGGAACACCACAAACCACTTCTTCTCTAACAGTTCCGGGCGCTCCCGCATCAGGATGCCGTTGGCCCTGGCCATCATCGCGTCGTTGGGGTTGGTACGGAACAAATACTTGCTGCATTGTTCGCCGGTGACCTGGACGGCCTGCGAATTGGTCGACAGTATCGGCACGTTGAGGCGCGATGCCTGAGCGGCAATACCGAGCACGACCGCGCTGCTTGCGCCGCCGATCAGGATCTTGGCCTTGTCTTCGAGCACCAGCTTTTGCGCCTTGCGAAGGCCTTGGTCGGCCTTGGCGATGGTATCCTCGACGACGAGGCGGACGGGGTTACCTTTGACGGTCGCTCCCTTGGCGGCCAACTCGTAGCCGTTGCGCATATCCGAGCCGAGCGGCGCCATCGCTCCGGTCGTCGGCACCAACACGCCGATGACGACGTCCTCGGCGCTCGCCGTGATCGGCAAGAATGCGGCCGTCGCAATGGCGAAGGCCGCAATGGCAGTGAAGGCCTTATTCTTTCTAGATGTAGGCTGCATGTCTTCCTCCGTTGACATTGACATAGTTTCTTCTTGTTGGCCGGCGCCCGCGGCGTCGCGGCAGTAGGGCGGGGCAAGGCCCCGACCCGGAAACGTCAGCCAGCCCTGGCGGGGCTGGAGCTTGTTGCGGAAAGGTCAGCAGAGGCCGCGATCGCGGCGTCCCGCATCGTCTCGACCAGATTGTTGGTGGCGTGCCCGGCGCGGACCGGATCGCCGTCGCGGATGCCCTGCACGATGCCGGTCCAGTTCGAGGCCCACGTCCGGCGGTGCTCAAACTCCTCCAAGGCGCGGCGGGTGAACGTTAGTGTCTGCCGGCCAAGTGAGAACAAAATCTCCCGGGCGAGCCGGTTTTCGGCCATGTCGGCGAGATACATGCTCAGTTGGTAGACCACGACGATAAACTCGTCGGCATTGCGCTCATGCAACGCCTTGCCAAGGATGGCAGTGCCTTCCTCCAGCACTTTGAGGACTTCCGGCGGCCGGCGGCGTGCGAGATCTTCAGCGCAGATAGCGAGCAACGCCGATCGCACCCCGAATATGTCCCGCACGCGCTCCCTGGTAAAGAGCGTGACGGAGGCGCCGCGCCGCGGCGGCATCGTGACCAGGCCTTCACGTTCGAGAATCCGCAATGCCTCGCGGACCGGACCGCGGCTCACCGAGAAACGCTCGGCCAGCGCGGCCTCGTGCAGTCTGTCGCCGGACTTATATATTCCCCGCACGATTAATCCCACCAGGGCGTCCGCGAGTTGCTCGGGCAGCGTCTGGATTTTCGTCGCAGGTCCTACGAAGGCGTGCAGGAAAGTCTGCGTCGCATCATTTCGCGACAAGCCGAAACGGACCGGCCTTATGCTGTCCAGACGTTCAATCATCGGCCCGCCTCCGACTTGCCGTCTGCAACATCGCCTGGGCGCGAACCGCCCTGGCGGTGGAAGAGAAGACTGCGATGCCGAGCGATAGGAGCTTCACACGCTGCTCTCGCACGAAATCGTCCTGCAGCTTGTCGCCGGATGAGCGCAAGGCCAGCGAGATGGCAGGGCCGTCGCGCCTGGCGCGGGCAACGGATTCGCAAATTTCGTTGAGCTGACGCAGACCGTCTTCATCGTCCTCAGCGAAATCCATGATCGAGCCCATCTCGACATAGACGACGATGCTGTCGACATTGTCGTCTACCTTGAGCAGGTTGATGATCTCCTCAAGGATGTATCGTCCCTTTTCGCGCAGCCCCCAGACGGGGATGTCAATCGGGTTGGATACGCTGGTTCCCGGGACGCCGAAGCGCTTCAGGCCCTCCTGAGTGGTGGTGTCAAGCTGTGGAATGGTCATGCCTTCACGCTCAGCCGCGTCCGACGAGGTGACGCTGACCCCACCGCCAGAGCCAAAAACACCGAGCCGGTTGCCCGTGAGCCTGCCGTGTGCGGTAAGCACCAGAAGCGCGTCCATCAGTTGATCGATGCCGTCGACCTGGAGCACGCCCGACTGGTCGAGACCTGCTTGCCAAAGGGCGCGATCGGTTGCTAGCGCCGCCGTGTGGCTGGAAGCGGCCGTCAGGCCCTGCTCTGTTGTCCCGCCACGCAGGATGACCACCGGTTTCTCCATGCGCTGCGCCGCGCGGAAGAACAGGCCCGGCTCGGAGAGCGATTCCACATAAAAGGCGATGATTTCCGTCGCGGGGTCCTGCTCGGCGTAGAGCAGATAGTCGAGCAGATCGAGATCCGCGCAATTGCCGCAGGAGAGAACCCGTCCCAGCGGCAGACCCATTACCTGGGCGCGTCGATTGACGTCGCCCGCGAATGTGCCACTCTGCGAAAAGAAGGTGATACCGCCGGGTTTCGTCGGGCAGTACCGTGGCGCGGCGAGCGCGATCCGCGCCGACGCTGAAAATGTGCCCATGCAGTTGGGGCCAACCATGCGCATGGAACCGTCCGCCACCTCGTCCAGCATACGCTGTTCGAGATCGCCGCTGTCGGAGGAGTACTCCGAGAAGCCGGCAGTCAGCACCTGCGCGACCTTCACCCCCTTTTCGCGGCAAGCCCGCAGGACCTCCGGAACCTGCTGGTTACCGACGGCGACATAGGCGCGCTCGACCGAGCCGGGGATGTCGGCGACCGACTTGTAGACTTTAAGGCCGCAGATCTCCTCGGCCGAAGGATGAATCGGGTAAATCTGGCCCCTGTACCCGAAGTCCAGCATGTTGCGAATGACGCGGTAACCAAGCTTTTCCTTCTGCGTCGAGGCGCCGACAAATGCGATTGAGGCAGGATCAAACAGCGCGCTGCCGATATGGCTGAGCCGAGCGCGGCGTTCATTCAGCAAGGTCTCGAGATCGGTGTCCGACATTCGGCGCGCATCGAGACTCGCGGGAAGGTCGCCGGCTACTGCGTCGACCGCCACTGCGCCTGCACCGTTGACGATGATTGGGTTGACGTCAAGTTCGCCGATCCTTTCGCGCATCATCAAGCCGTTGGCTCCTCCGATCGCGAGGATGTAGCGGGTCAGCACCTCGCGTGACTGCGGCCCCTTGTTCCTGAACGCGTCCGGAAAAGCGGCCGTGATCAATTCGTCGGCGAGTTGCGGGGTAATGGGGGCAAGGGCAGCGGTTGGTTTCTGGCCTTGTTCGACGTTGGAACCGCCGGGTCCGACCAGGATTACCGCGCCGTATTGCGGGTCGATCCGGGCGCCGATGAAAACTTCCAGTCCTGGAGCGACCATTTCCTCGATGAGTACGCCGTCGATCCGGGCATTCGGGTTCGATGCGCGGCAATCCGCCATGATTGAAGAGAAGGCATCTGCAGCGACGTCCGGCAGGATCGAGAGGCGCACGCCGCCGGCTGCGACCTTGTGGACGATATCCCGCGAGACCACCTTCAACGCGCAAGCCACGCCGGCATCCGACACGATCGCCTTGGCTTCCGCTTCACTTGTCGCGAGCCGGGGGTGCGTTGTGGTGATGCCGTACTTGGCAAGTAAGGACTTGGATTCGATTTCGGTCTTCATAATGCAATGTTCCAATGCGATCTCAGGAGAAAATCGGCGTTCTCTTCTCGAGAAAGGCCTTCATGCCTTCGTCGGCGTCCGGCTCGCCCTGTAGTCTGCGGCCCTCGTCCCATTCATATCGTTCCGCCGCGGATGGACCTTCCAGCGCGGTCAAGACAAGTCCGGCCTTGATCGAGGCGATCACCGTTCCGGAATTCGCGGCGATAGACTGAGCGATCTCCAGGGCTTTGCGCAGTCCTTCGCCGGTCGGAACGACGTGGTTTGCAAGACCGATGCGCAATGCTTCTGTGGCATCGACTCGACGGCCGGTGGCGAGGATCTCGTAGGCAACACCCAGTGGAACGAGCGTCGACAGCCAGCTGATCTGGCCTCCGATCGGTAGCAGGCCTATCCTCGCGCCCGGGGCAGCGAAATCGGCATGCGCCTCGCACACGCGGATGTCACAAGCTAGCGCGAGGATAAAGCCCGCCGCATGCGCATGGCCATTGATCGCAACGATCGTCGGCGTGCGCATTCGTCTTGGGAGGACGAAGGGGTCGTTCAGGGCCTCGTCAGAGGCATTGTCGCGGTCGGCAAGCATCTCGTTGAGGTCGTGGCCGCTGGAAAAGGCGCGTTCGCCCGCCCCGGTGACGACGACGCAGCGAACGGAGCGGTCGGCCTCCGCGTCGGCGAGAAGGCGCCCTAGTTTCGCGGTCATTGCATGGCTGAACGCGTTGCGGCGGGGCTGATTGTCAATGGTCAGGACGAGTACGGCGTCCTGGCGGTTTGCGTGGATGTCGGCCATCGTCATTCCACCGTGAGCATATCGGCAAGGCGCTGCGGATCGGCCAGCATCTCCTCGCGGGTCAGGGATTTCACGATCTGGCCGTTCTCGATGATATGGAAATGATCGCCGACAGCCTGCGCCAGCGGCAGGCTCTGCTCGACAAGGATGATGCCAATGCCCCGAGCCTTCGCGGCCTCGATCGACTCGCGAATCACATCGACGAAGATCGGCGCGAGCCCTTCCGTCGGCTCATCGAGCATCATGTAGAATGGGTTGGCGAGCATTGCCCGAGCCACGACGAGCATTTGCTGCTCTCCCCCGCTCAGCGTCCCGCCCTTCTGGGCCAAGCGCTCTCCCAACCGCGGGAAGATGCGGATGGCGTCATCCATGCCAAATCCGATGCCATTAACTGGCTTTCGGATGGCGACGCGGAGGTTTTCCTCGACCGTGAGATTGGCAAACACCTTGCGATCTTCCGGCACGAGCGTGACGCCCATCTGCGAGCGGCGATGGGTCGGACCGGTGAGCGGCGCGCCGTTGAGCGTGATGCTTCCTTCAATCCGGTCGACGAGGCCCATCGTTGCCCTCAGCGTCGTGGTCTTGCCCATGCCGTTGAGGCCGAGCAGACAGACGACCTCGCCTGGTCGCACAACGAGGTCGATGCCATGCAGGATCTGGCTGGTGCCGTAGTAGGCGCACATGCCTTTATAGCTGAGTGCCTGGTTCATGCCGCGAAGCTCCCGTGGAGGTAGGCTTTTTTAACGGCGGCGTCCTCGCGGATCATGGCTGGCGGGCCTTCTGCGATGATCTTGCCGTGCTGCATGACGGTGATGATGTCGGACAGCCGCATCACCATGCCGACATCGTGCTCGACTACGACGACCGTGAGGCCGAGTTCGTCGCGCAGCCTGGTGATCAGGTTTGCCACGGTCTCCCGGTCGCCCCGAGACATGCCGGCCAACGGCTCGTCCATCAGGATGATCTTCGGCTCGAGCGCGAGACCAATCGCAATGTCTAGTGCGCGCTGGAACCCGTGAGCAAGCGCACTCGCCTTGACCTTTTCGCGTCCAGCAAGCCCTACCCGGGCGAGAATTTCGCTCGCTTCCGCGTCGACTTCGTCTTCTTTGGCACTGCTGCGCCACAATGAGTTATTCATCCCACGCCGCGAGCGGATTGCCAGCGCGACGTTCTCTTTCACCGGCAGGTCCTTGAATATGGAGGTGCGCTGGAAAGTCCTCGCCATCCCGATCCGAGCCAAGCGTTCCGGCGTCCAGCCGGTAATGTCAGCACCGTTGAATGCGACGCGTCCGGAATCAGGCGCCAACGACCCTGTGACCAGATTGAAGAGTGTCGTCTTGCCCGCGCCGTTGGGTCCGATGATGGAGTGGATCGTGCGGTCGCGGATCGTCGTGACGACGTCGTCTACTGCCTTGAGTCCGCCGAAACGGCGGGAAAGGCCGCGGATCTCCAGCGTCATGGCCGGCCTCCCTGGCCGCGCAGCCGAGCTAGGAGGCTACCCGCGACTCCAAAAAGCCCGCCCGGTGCCACGATCACGATGATGACGAAAAGACCTCCAAAGTAGATCAGCCAAGCATCGGTGTAGCTCGAGACGTAATGTTCGGTGAAAGTAAACACCGCCGCACCGACCACCGGGCCGACGATCGTACCAACTCCGCCGAGCACCACGTACATGAGGATCTTGCCCGACTCGAACCAGTGCAACACGTCTGGCGAAACCGCACCGTTGAACAGCACGAAGAGCCCTCCTGCCAAGGAGGCGAGACCTGCTGAGAACGTGTAGGAGATCAGCTTCAGACGCGCCGTGTCGATACCGATGAAGCGCGCCCGTTCGGTATTGTCGCGGATGGCTAGCCAGGCGCGGCCGAGCGGCGACGTGCGCAGGTAGAGCGCACCGGCGAGCGCGGCGATGAGGACGCCGTAGAGCAGCCAGTACCATGCCTGCGGGCTCACCACCTGCTGTCCAAAGATCGTCATCAACGGCACGCCCTGGAGCCCATCCTCGCCGCCCGTCCAGTCCGAGAGTACGAACACGAGCGCGTAGAAGATCTGGCTGAGTGCCAACGTCAGAATGGCGAAGGTCTTGCCGATCTGCCGCACGAGGATCGCGCCGATAACGAACGCGATGACACACGCGGCCAGGACGACCAGCGGCAGCACGATCAGCATCTCGGGACTGAGCACCTTCGAAAGCAGGCCGGCAGCATAGGCACCGAAACCGTACCAGGCTGCATGGCCGAAGGAGAGCAAACCGGTATTGCCTGTCAGAAGGTCGAGGCTCAACGCTACCATCGCTGCGATCACGGCATGCGAGGCGAGCATAAGCATGAAGGGTTGATCTGCGGTCCAGAGCGGCAGAGTCGCGCCGACTGCTGCGATCGCGACGAGCGCAATCAGGAGCGGGCGCTTGGAAGTCGTGTGCCCAAGTGGCCGCATGTCGGGCCGTGCAACGGTGGCGCCTGTCATTCGGTCCTCCCTTCGCCAAAAAAGCCACGGGGCCAGTTGATGAGCATGGCCATAACGAGGACGAAGAGCAGCATCAGCGCGGTCTGCCCGCCGAAATAGCCTTCGCCGAAAACGATGATCAGTCCGACCACGTAAGCTGCTACAACCGCTCCGCGGAGGCTTCCGAGTCCCCCGAGGATCACGGTCATGAAGGCGAGGATCAGGATCTTGTCGCCGACCGTGGCGTAGGCTGTAAAGATCGGGGCCGCCGCCACCCCGGAAATGGCTGCTAACGCAGCGCTCACGCCGACAACGGAATGCATCAGAAGTTCACGATTGATGCCGAGGCAGGCTCCCATTTCCGGATCGTCATTGGCAGCACGAACTCTGAGCCCCCAGTCGGAATTCTTGAGGAACAGAAACAGCCCGGCCGCCAGCGAAACTGCGAGGACGGAGACGAAGAGGCGGTAGACTGGCAGGGTTAAGCCGAACAGTGTGGCCGCCCCGCTCAGGCTGTTCGGGATCGGCATCATCTGGACGTGGCGGCCACCAAACTCGTAGAGCACGCCGGTGATGAAGAGCGCCAGGCCGAATGTCAGCAGCAGACTGTCGACCATCGGCCGGTCGCGGATGCGCGCCAGGATCGCCCAGTCGAGCGCCGCGCCAACGATGCCCACGACAATAGGCACGGTCACAAGGGTGAGCCAAAGCGGCATACCCTGACCTGCCAGCCAGACGCCCAGCATCGCACCGATCGAGAACAGCGCACCGTGCGCGAAGTTCACGATCCTTCCGACGCCGTAAATCAAAGTCAGTCCCAGGCTGAACAGCAGCAGCACCGATCCGAGGACGATGCCGTTCAGCGCCAGCGAAACGGCCAGCATGCGCTTTCCTCCCTGCGCCTCTTATGTCGCTCCCTGACGACAAGGCTGGGTTCGTTTTGTCCTAATGTCAACAATTAAAGTATTTAAAAGACCCGCCTGCTACCGGTTGCGTCATGTTGCGCTGCCGTAGAACTAGGTGCGGAGAGGCCGTACCGGTGGTGAACCAAGTATATTCACGGTAACAAACCGACCACCGCGTTTGATCGCAGATTCAACGCTTTGCGACTGGACCTCTTCGCGCCTGCGCGAGCCCTTTTGCAATGCGAAGAATGTCGGACGATAGAAGGTGGCATGTGCCTAGAAAATTCCTTCTTTCTACGTCCTCAGAAGAGCGGTAGCGCCTTACGAAAGAGGTTCGGTCATACAAATTCTGGAGAAGCACCGCAGAGCTAGCGTGGCCCCGGCGAGTTCATCCGAGAATGCCCAGCAAGGCCATCCTCGTTAGCGATGCACCCAACCATATCCAATGGCCGTCCACCGCCTCGACTGTTGTCCGACGCCCTCCCGACCCCAACGGTGGCTCGAATGCCGGATCATCGGGGCCCCGAGAGGCATCCCCATGGATGCAAGCGAAGAGTTCTAGGACTTCGCTCGGGCTGCGTTGCAACAGGTGCCCCTTGCGCCTTCTGGGCGCGAAGCGAACCGTCCGTGTGGGGGCGTTCGTTTCCGAGGCGCTCTCCATTGGTGAACATGCGGGATGCTGCGCCGGTCAAGGCGAGGGTTCCATGGTTCCCATACCCCGCGGAGCGGCTGGTTCCCGGCAACGGGGTCAACAGACGAACTCAGACGCGATTGTTGCCGCTGGGAAGCCCGCCGATGGCGAAGCTTCTGCCTTCGTCGTTGCCCAGGTCAGAACCGACTCGAGCATGGTGGAGGGTTTGTCCCGGACGATCGAAGATGGGTGTTGCGGAGTATATTAGAGACCTTTGATATGGATATGCTGGTGACAGGCACGACAAGCAGCTCTCGTTGCCGTGGGCATTCGCAATGGGTGCCATGATCTTCCCGGCTGCCAGCCAACCACCGGTGGCGTGTTTTTCCGGTCAGCCCATGAAGGCGAAAAAGGGGAGATCCAGGTCCATGGACGGCTGGGCAGAGGGGCGCTCGGGGACGATAGAACTCCAGGGGACACGATCATGTCTGTATCAATTGAACAGTCGACCCCCGCACCGTCCGCATCGAACTTCGTGCAGGCAGGAGCAACGGTCCACTGTTCCTGCTTCTGATCACTCCGTGCTGACCCAGAAAGGGCGCAGGGGTGCAGCTGGCGGCGCAGTTCGATATCTGTGCGCCGAGGTTCCCTTCATGCGCCAGCGGGCTTGCCCATGGCACCTATGGCCATGCTGGTGCGACAGCTGCCCCTGCAACTGATCCAGGCTCTTTGCGCCTGCGGAGCGCGACCTTGTTTGTTGTCAGGATTGGAAGTCCGGCCATGTGCCGGGCCTCTTGCGTTCAGAAAGGCGTCGCCTGTTCATCATCCCGGCCGTGAGCCAGAACCGGTGCCCGCCAGTGGCCTTTGGGGTGCTGCTGGGAGTCAGCCGTCTTTGGGCCTTGAGGAGCCGAGACGACTCGGCTCGCTTATCGTTGACGATTGTTGCAGGACATAACGTTTGATTAGCAATTATATGGAACCTTTCCCCAACGTTAGGTAGGTCCACTCCCAAAAAGATTCATCATCTCGAAGGTGCCTCATGTCCCTCAGAATCTGGCAAGTCGTCATCGCAATCGCAGCGTTCGTGGGCATTGGCATCGGCGTCACCGTCG
>JBHYDY010000027.1:77688-81848 GCA_051860465.1 Mesorhizobium sp. | reverse complement strand
CGCCGCCACTACCGCCGCCGCCGCTACCGCCGCCGCCGCTACCGCCGCCGCCGCCACTACCGCCGCCGCCGCCACCGCCGCCGCCGCCACTACCGCCGCCGCCGCTACCGCCGCCGCCGCTACCGCCGCCGCCGCCGCTACCGCCGCCGCCGCCGCCGATGCCGGCGCCGTCGCCTCCGGCGGAAGCGCTCATTGCACCGGCATCCCGACCATCGTCGGCTGTCGACGCGAGCGTGCTGCAGGCGTTGCGCGCCCTGCGGTAAAGCTTCAGATATTCCTCGATCGCTTCGATGGTCCCCCGGGCAAGCGTCTGTTCACATGCCCGTTCAGCGCGCTTCTTCCATTCGGCGCTGGCAAACAACTGGCTCGACGCGGTGTTGACTGAGAATCCCAGCGTGGAAGCTGTGATCAATACAACTATGTATTGCCTGTATCCGACCATTACACGTACTCCTGGTTGAATTTGTCGACGTTAGCCCCTCTGCCCGCGCTTAATAATTAGTTAAACAATATATATTGACAAGTGCATCTATTTAACAATTTGTAAATCATGTCCTTTTGGTTAATGACTCAGATGATGAATTCCGTCCTTGCTGCCATTGGTCGCGAGTTGATCGCGGGATCGCGATGGCGCCGACGGACGTCATTGGGGTGGTGGATCGATGGCTGCCTCGCCCCAGGAAACCCCTGAGATCCCTCCCTGGGGCGCGCTCAATGCAACATCAGGCGCACAGCGGCGTCGCCAGCGGGCCTCGGGGGCATAACCAGCTTCGCGGCAGCGTTGAAAGCGGCGTGGCAAACACGCACGCAATACAATGGCGTACAGAATTCATATGGTGGGCCCGGAGGGACTCGAACCCCCAACCAAGCGGTTATGAGCCGCCGGCTCTAACCATTGAGCTACAGGCCCCACGATGCCTGCGATAGCGGCTTTCGGGGCGGCAGACAAGGAGCGTGCCGCAATCCACACACAATCGCGGCCTAGCGCTTCGTTTCGAGTGAAACGAACAGAGAGACGTCCATGTCGCGCGCCCTGCCATTCCTCGCCGCCTCCATGCTTGCGATTACGGTGCTCCCGACCGCCGCGCAGATTCTGCCCGAGCAGAAGCCGCGGATTTCGGTCACCGGCGAAGGCGAGGAGTCCATGCGACCCGACATGGCGCTGCTGTCCTTTTCGGTCATGCGCCAGGCCGAGACCGCGCGCGAGGCGCTCACGGCCAACAATGAGGCGATGGCGCAGGTGATCGCCGCGCTGAAGGCCGACGGCGTCGAGGATCGCGACCTGCAGACCGCCGGGATCCAGATCAATCCTCGCTACGAATACCCGACCAGTCCCGATGGCCGGCAGCGCCAGGTGCTGACCGGCTACGAGGTGTCGAACACGCTGACCGTGCGCGTGCGCGACGTGCAGAAGACCGGCGCCATCCTGGACAAGGTGGTTTCGCTCGGCGTCAACCAGGGCGGCGGCATCTCCTTCACCAACACCGATCCGGCGGCCGCCATCGAATCGGCGCGGCGCGAGGCCGTTGCGGACGCGATCGCCAAGGCGCGTACCCTGGCGCAGGCGGCCGGCGTTGAACTCGGTCCCATCCTGGAGATTTCCGAGGTGGCGTCGCGGCCGCAACCAATGCCCTACATGGCCGCCAAGATGCGAGCGGAAGCGGCCGACGCGGTTCCCGTCGAAGCCGGAGAGAACAGCTATCGCGTCGAGGTGACGATGAGCTTCGGCATCATGCAATGATGCGCCACGGCGAAGGTCATTTCGGTGCTATGGTTCTCCGTCCAGCATATGGTCGAGATATTCGTCCACGTCCGCCAGGTCCTCTTCGGACGCGGTGATGAGGCCGCGAACCGATATGCCGGCGGCGTGTACGCTCTCGCGATCACCCGACACCAGCGGATGCCATTCCGCCAAGTCCCTGCCTTCGGCGACAAGCCGGTAGCCGCAGGTCGACGGCAGCCAGGCGATGGTGCGCACGTTGGCGGGCGTCAGCTTCACGCAGTCCGACACCTTGGCCAGGCGGTTGGCGTAGTCGCTGCATGCGCAAAGCTGGGCGTCGAAGAGGCGGCAGCCGACGCTCGTCCAGTGGATTTCCCCGGTGTCCTCGTCCTCCAGCTTGGCCAGGCAGCACTTGCCGCAGCCGTCGCAAAGCGATTCCCATTGGGCCTCGGTCATGGCCTCGAGCGGCGTGGTTTTCCAGAACGGCTTTTCCATTCCGCGCATGTCGCGCCGGGCGCCGTTGCCGTCAAGCGCAAGACAGCTTTTTTCAAGCGGGCCAGAACACACCGGCCGCCATCGGCGGAACCAACCTCGCCGTTGATGGTTTTGACCCCGAAGGGTCCAATTTCGACCAGAGAGAGAAATCCATGAAACACCCCGTAAGAATCCTTGCCGGCACGGCGCTTGGCCTGCTGATGGCGTCCGTGCCATCCTATGCCGAGACGCCAGTTCCGACCGCCGCACCGATGCTGTTTGCCCAGGCCGACGACGCTGAAGCGCGCAAGAGGCTCGAAGAGGAAGAAGCCGCAAGGCAGGCGGCCGAGGAGGCCGAGGCCGCCGAGGAGGAGGAAGCGCCGCCCGCGGACGAGCCGGAAGAGCCGGCCATCGATGCACCCGAGCCAGCACCGGCCGAGCAGGCCGCGCCCGCTGAAGCAGAGCCGGAACCAGAGCCCGCGCAGGATCCCGCGCCTGAGGCGGCTCCCGTGCCCGAAGCGGCTCCCGCCCAGGAGCGCGCTCCCGCCGAGGACGCTGTCCCGGCCGAGGAAACCGTTCCGGCGGACGACGCGCCGCGCGCGACCGACACCGCGCCCGCCGCGACCGGTGAAACGGTCGAGCAGGCGCCCGCCGACCGCCGCGAACGCAACGTGCGGCCCGCCGATGGCGATACGGCTGCTCCACGGAGCGCCGATGCGCCACGGGACGAAGCCACCGACGAGGCCGCGGACGACACGTTGCCGGAGAATGCCGCGCCGGTGCTCGACAGTGCCAAGGAGGCTCCGGCTGCCGAGGGCGACAACCAGCGTGCCGGCCGTCCCCAGAGAACAAGGCCTGCCGAAACCGCGGAAGAGGAGGCTGCTCCGGCTCCCACGAGTGACGAGGACGCGCAGGCGCCCGAGATCCGCAATCAGGAGATCCGCCCGATCACGGCCACGGAAGGCCGTCGCATGGAGCGGGACGAGATACGCCGCGATCGGTCGGAGCGTCGGGAGCGTCGCGGTCGCCCTGAGGGATCCGAGGTCGTACGTGAAACCGAAGGCCGTGTGATCATTCAGTTCGGCAGCGAGTTGTTCGTCGAGAACAACGATCTGCCGCGGCTGTCGCGCGACGCGCGTGACGTCTATTACGATGAACTGCCGCGCGGCATGATACGCGAGACCATCGTACGGCCGAACGGCGCGCAGATCATAACCGTTCGCAATCGCAATGGGGAGATTGTTCGCCGCTCGCGCATCACACCGGATGGCCGGGAGATCGTGCTCACCTACCTGGCGGCGGACCGGTGGGACCGCGATCGTGACTGGCGCGACCCGGGCGACGAGTTGCCGCCGCTGCGGCTGCGCATACCGGTCCGGGAATACATCCTGGATGCCGGGCGAGTGGATGACGATGAACGCTACTACACGTTCCTCGATCAGCCGCCTGTCGAACAGGCCCGCAGGCTCTATTCGGTGGACGAAGTGACGCGTTCGGCCCGACTGCGCGACACGGTACGGCGGGTCGATCTGGACACGATCACCTTCGCCACCGGTTCGGCCGAGATCGCACGGTCGGAGATCGAGGAACTCGAAGGCGTCGCCAATGCAATGCTGCGTCTACTCGACGAAAACCCAGCGGAGACCTTCCTCATCGAAGGCCACACCGATGCGGTGGGTTCCGACATCGCCAATCTCGCGCTTTCCGACGCGAGAGCCGAAAGCGCGGCCGATGCCTTGACGCGCGTCTTCGGCATTCCACCCGAGAACCTTGTCACGCAGGGCTACGGCGAACGCTATCTGAAGGTCGCGACGGACGGGCCGTCGCGGGAAAACCGTCGGGTGGCGATCCGACGCATCACGCCGCTTGTGACCCCGGTCGCTTCGCGATAGGACGCCTACCTCTAGCAACGGGGCGTGGGGGGGGGGGGCGACCCCCCCCCCCCGGGGGGGGGGGGAGGGGCAGG
>JBHYDY010000027.1:69898-77678 GCA_051860465.1 Mesorhizobium sp. | reverse complement strand
GGACTCAAATGTCAAATTCGCTCCACTGAAGCGGGGGGGGCCCCGAAAAGGAAAATTAGACGCGGTGGGATGTGGTGAAAATCGAGGGGGGAATAGGAAAAGGGGGGGGGGGGGGGCCCCACCCCCCCCCCCCACGCTTGTGTTGGGCCAGACGGCATGTTGGGGCGCAGCCTATGCTGTGCCGAGCATACCCGGTGACGGATTGTGATATCCTAAGTGCTGATTCGAGCCCCGCGAAACTCAGCCGCCCGTGCTCGCTGGTTTTTTTGGGAATGGGATGCCGGATTTGCCACAAGCGGGCATGGTCGCCGATTGCATCCATAATATTAAGCTGGCAAACTTGTTTCACTGGATTTGAAAGGAAGAAATGCCCCTCACGCAACGTACCTTCTCCGTATCGATCGAGCGTGTACGCCGCATGCTCGGCGGCGCACCGGCCCGCATCCAGGTGGCGGCGCTGCCATGGCGGCCGACGGAGAATGGTGTCGAAGTGATGCTGATCACGAGCCGTGACACCGGACGCTGGGTGTTGCCCAAGGGCTGGCCGGAAGCCGGTGAGATGCGCTGGCAGGCGGCCTTGCGCGAAGCCGGCGAGGAAGCAGGCCTTGTCGGGACAATGTCGGATCAGGAAATCGGTCGCTATATCTACGGCAAGAGCCTCAAGTCCGGCCTGGAACAGCGCTGCGAAGTTCACGTCTTTCCGCTCAGAGTCGAGAAGGTCGAATCCAAATGGCCCGAAAAGGGCCAGCGCGTGCGCAGGTGGTTCAAGCCTACGATCGGCGCGAGCCGAGTGCGCGAGCCTGAACTTGCCGGGATTCTTGCTGGTTTCAATCCGGTTCCCTAACGGCGCAAATCAGGCTGTTTTTCAGGCATGCAGGAAATGATAGGCTCGTTGCTACGCCGGACCCAAGCGATCGGTGCCCGGGCCATCGCCAGTTCATAGGGCCTGGACATGGCGGACGTTCCAGACAGCGCGCGCAAGACGACACTCGACAAGGACCTGGACAAGCTCGTCCGTGTCGAGGAGGCGACGAGTTTCCTCGCGCGGGGACTTGTCGCCCCGGGCATCGCGCTGTTCTTCATGGCCTTCGTGGCCGTTGCCGTAGCCATCTTCACGGCGGGCGACCCCGGCGCCATCGCGATCGTGGCGGCGGCGGCGATCGGTGCCTACATGGCGCTGAATATTGGCGCCAACGACGTCGCCAACAATGTCGCGCCCGCCGTGGGCGCGCGCGCGCTGACCATGGGCGGAGCGCTCATCCTCGCCGCAATCTTCGAGACCGCGGGAGCGCTGATCGCCGGCGGCGATGTCGTCCAGACCATCTCCAGGGGTATCATTGACCCGGCCGCGGTCGCGGAACCGGCAGTCTTCGTGCGCGCGATGATGTCCGCCGTCTTCGCATCGGCAATCTGGATCAACCTTGCCACCGCGATCGGCGCACCCGTCTCCACCACGCATTCGGTGGTTGGCGGCGTCATGGGCGCCGGCATCACCGCCGCCGGATTCGCGGCCGTCGATTGGGGCGTCATGGGCGGCATCGCGGCTAGTTGGGTCATTTCGCCCCTGCTCGGCGGGATCATCGCCGCCGGCTTCCTGGCGTTCATCAAGTCGCGCATCATCTACCAGGATGACAAGATCAAGGCCGCGCGGGTCTGGGTGCCGATCCTGATCGGGATCATGGCCGGCGCCTTCGCCGCCTATCTGGCGATCAAGGGGCTCTCCCGGCTGATCCACGTCAGCGGTCCAGGCATCGTCGTGATCGGCGTCGGCGCCTTCCTGATGGCTTGGGGCCTCTCGCGACTTCTGGTCATTCGCCAGTCCTCCGGCATGGACAACCGCAACCAGTCGCTGCGCAAGCTTTTCAAGCTGCCGCTGATCGCGTCGGCCGCCCTCCTCTCCTTCGCCCACGGCGCCAACGACGTGGCGAACGCCGTCGGTCCGCTTGCCGCCATCGTGCAGACAGTGCGCGGCGGCGGCGGCGTGGAGGCCGCGGTCTCGATTCCCTTCTGGGTCATGCTGATCGGGGCCTTCGGCATCTCGTTCGGCCTCCTCCTCTTCGGGCCGAAGCTCGTTCGCATGGTCGGCGAGCAGATCACCAAGCTGAACCCCATGCGTGCCTTCTGCGTGGCGCTGTCGGCTGCGCTGACGGTCATCGTCGCGTCGTGGTTCGGACTGCCGGTCAGTTCGACGCACATCGCCGTGGGCGCCGTGTTCGGCGTCGGCTTTTTCCGCGAATGGTACACGGCCAACTCGCCGCGCCGCCGCGCCTACATGGAACGCAAGGTGGAACGCCGGCGCAGCGAACGTCTGGCGAAGGGGACGAACGGCGAACCAGACAGGATCTCCGAGCCATGGGACACGGAAGCCAACGGCCAGACCGACGCCGCCGAGACCGTCGCCGGAGAGGACATCATCCGACGCAGGCTCGTACGCCGCGCGCATTTTTCCACCATCATCGCGGCCTGGGTCGTGACCGTGCCGGCGGCCGCACTGCTTGCCGGAGGGATTTTCCTGATCCTGGGGACGTTGCGCTGATCCGGATCGGCGCCGAACGGAGGCCGCGAATGCCGCTTCGCCTGAATGGTTCGTGTCGCTGCGGCGCTGTCCGCTTCTCGGTCGACAGCCACACGCCGGTTCCCTACCAGCTCTGCTACTGCTCCATCTGCCGCAAGCAGCAGGGCGGCGGCGGTTATGCGATCAATCTCGGGGCGGTTGCTCGCACGCTGGTGGTCGAGGGCGACGAGCATCTGGGGCTGTATCGCGCCGAAATCCGGGACGAGGAGCGCCCGAGCTGCGAGGTGTCCTCGGGAGAACGGCGGTTCTGCAACCGCTGCGGCTCGGCGCTCTGGCTCTACGATCCGAACTGGCCGGAACTCGTCCACCCGTTCGCAAGCGCGATCGACAGCGCGTTGCCGCGCGCGCCGCGGCGCGTCCATCTGATGCTCAAGTACAAAGCGGACTGGGTCGAGCCCGACATCCGGCCGGACGACGAAATCTTCGAGCTATATCCAGACGAATCCATCGCCAGTTGGCACAGGCGCCACGGCCTCTGGATCGACTGAAGGTCGTCAGGCGGCACTGGCGGCGGCGCGTGCCTCAGCCAGAACCTTCAGGTCGGCGGGCTTCAACTCCACTGATTCGCCGCAGCCGCAGGCCGATGACTGGTTGGGATTGGTGAAGGTAAAGCCCGAGCGCAGCGTGGTCGTCTCGAAGCCCATCTCGGTGCCGAGCAGGAAAAGCGTCGCTTCCGGCGCGACATAGACATGGGCGCCGTCGTGCTCGATGTGGTCGTCACGCGGGTCGGGGGCGGTCACGAGATCGATCGTGTACTCCATGCCCGCGCAGCCGCCCTTCTTGATGCCGACGCGCACGCCGCGCGCGCCGTCCCGAGCGTCGATGATTTCCCGCACGCGGCTCGCTGCCCCGTCGGTTATCGTCATCACCTGAAACCGTCCCATATCGATCTCCTGTCATCGGGCGGATCGACCCAAATCAATCCCGACTAAAATGGGTAACTTCAGCCGCCGACGCAAGGCCGGAGGCTTGGTCCACTCAGCGCCGCTGCTGCCGAATGGCGAAAGGCGGCGCCGGTTCCCCGACGCCGCCCCTGAAACTTGCCCGTTGGCCGGCTCGATTACTCGGCGGTTTCGGCGTCCTCGGCCTTGGCGGCCTTCTTCTTCGGCGCGGCCTTCTTCTTGGGAGCCTTTTCCTTCTCGGGCGCGGCCTCGGCGGTCTCGGCCTTCTCGGCCTCGTCGTCGGCCATGAGCTCTTCCTTGGAGACCTTCTTGTCGGTCACGCTGATCTGTCCGAGCAGATGGTCGACGACCTTCTCCTCGAAGATCGGCGCGCGAAGCTCGGCCAGCGCGCCCGGGTTCTTGCGGTAGAAGTCATAGACTTCCTGCTCCTGGCCGGGATAGCGGCGAACGAACTCGAACAGCGCGCGCTGCATCTCCTCGTCGCTGACCTGAACGCCGGCCTTGTCGCCGATCTCGGCCAGCACGAGGCCGAGGCGCACGCGACGCTCGGCAAGGCGCTGATACTCGGCGCGGGCGTCCTCCTCGGTGGTGTCCTCGTCGGCGAAGCTCTTGCCTGCCTGCTCGAGATCGCGCGTCACCTGCAGCCAGATGTTGTTGAACTCGGCCGTCACCAGCCGGGCGGGCGCCTCGAAGGTGTAAGCCGTGTCGAGCGCGTCGAGAAGCTGGCGCTTGACCTTCTGGCGGGTGACCGAGCCGAACTGGTTTTCGAGCTGGCCCTTGATGATCTCGCGCAAGCGCTCGACCGACTCGAGGCCGAGGTTCTTGGCCAGATCGTCGTTGAGTTCGATCGGCTCAGCCTTGGCGACTTCCGTCACCTTGACGTCGAAGGTCGCGGCCTTTCCGGCGAGGTGAGCGGCCTGGTATTCGGTCGGGAAGGTGACTTCGATCGTCTTCTCGTCGCCGGCCTTGACGCCGACCAACTGGTCTTCGAAGCCGGGGATGAACTGACCCGAACCCAGAACGAGGTTGGCGCCGGTATCGGTGCCGCCCTCGAAGGCTTCGCCGTCGACCTTGCCGACGTAGTCCATTGTCACGCGATCGCCGCTTTCGGCCGCGCCGTCCTTGGCGGTGTAGGTCCGAGCGGATTCCGCAATCCGCATCGCCTGTTCGTCGATTTCGGCCTCGGGCACGTCATAGACTTCCCGCGTGATCGAAATTCCCGAAACATCCTGGATCTCGATCGCCGGAATGATCTCGTAGGCGATGGAGAACTCGAAATCGGCCTGGCCGGCCAGGATCTTCTCGGCTTCCTTCTCGTCCTCGGTCATCTTGACCTCGGGCTGCATGGCAGCCTTCTCGCCGCGATCGCTGAGGATCGACGACGTCGACTTCGACAGGATGTCGTTGACGACCTCCGCCATCATCGACTTGCCATACATCTTGCGGAGATGTTGCATAGGCACCTTGCCGGGGCGGAAACCATTGATCCGCACCTTTCCCTTGGCGTCGTTGAGACGTTCCAAGAGCCGGGCTTCCATATCCTGGGCGGGTACGACCACCTGGATCTCCCGTTTCAGCCCTGCATTCAGCGTTTCGGTTACCTGCATCATCAAACCTTTGTCTTCACGGGGTGCGAGGCGCAACAGCGATGCGGCCGCGCGCCTTCCGGATTCCTTTGCCGGGAGTGGCTTCTGGTGCGGGTGGAGGGACTTGAACCCCCACGGCTTGCGCCACAGGAACCTAAATCCTGCGTGTCTACCAGTTCCACCACACCCGCTTCGGAAGCATTTTGCCTCCCAAAGCGGGGCGTTCTATATCACTGCACTTCCCGGCTTCAAAGGGAAAACACCCGAAAATTGCGGCTTTTTTCGCGCCCGCCGGGTGATTTCGGCCGGTGCGTCCGGCGTTGTCACCGAGCGAGCCCTGCGAGTGGCGAAAGTCGGTCAATAGAGCGCCTCGTCGAACAGTCTTTCCGTTCCGTCGAAAAAGGCCTTGATCTGTGCCCTGCCGTCATCGCCGACGGCAACGAGCATCCGGAACGGGCGGATCGACAGGTCTCGCTCGATGGGGCGTCCCTGCCCTTCTGGCAGATAGAAGCGCTCGATCCCGTAGGTCACCCGCAGCGTCTCCGACCCGCCCGGGTCGGCCTCGACCAGGCCGGAGATCTCGACCGTGTCATGCTCGGAAAGCACCGCCGGTTGCTCGGCTAGCCTTGCCCCGACGGCCCGCCAGAGCCCGTCCTCGCCGGGTGCGAGCCTCACCATGATCGCGGTGCCACGTGGCAAAGGCCCGCTCCCCGCCGCGACCGTCGCCCGATCCAGCGTCGTGATCTCGTAACCGAGGCGTACGTAGTCGCCGCGCAGGAGATCCCGCGGGTCGACCGGCTCCACCTTGAGCAGAACCTCGCGGCCGTCGCGCAGGATCGACGCGCGACCTTCGATCAAGGCGGCGAGAAAGCCGATCTGAACCATCGCGACCAGAAGAGCGCCGCCGAGGACACGCCATGTCCTGTTCATGGAGTCTTCTCCTGTGCTTGGGCGGACAGCTTGAAGCGGCGCTCGAACCTGACGATGACCGCGGCCGCGAGCGCGAGCAGCAGCCCCGCCGCCAGGAGGAAGCCGGCCGTGCCGAGCATGGTGCCGATGGTCAGGACGTAGACCAGGCACAGTTCGGCGCCGAAACCGAGATAGGCCAGCCATCGAACCGCCCGATCGCTGCCGCGCGACAGCACCAGCGCGCCGATGCTGGCGGCGAAGGACACGACCGCGACGACCGCCAACCCCGCGCCTTCGCCAAAGGTGAAATGCAGCAGCAGCATTGCGAACCCGAATGCCAGCATCGCGTGGACCTTCACTCCACCGATGCCGAAAACAAGTTCGGCCCTCGCCCGCAGGCGGATCGCCGTCACGAACAGCGCCGCCGCACCGAGAGCCAGGAAGACGGGGGCCAGGAATTCGCCCGCGCTTATGTAGATCAGCAGGACATAGATGGAGAGAGAGACGAGGATGAAGTGGCGCGCGACGGAAGAGCCTGTCCACCATGAGAGTGCCCACAGCGCCGCCAGGACCGGGAGCGTTGCGGACGGCACGTACGTGTCGCGCCAAATATCGAAGCCATCGGACCATATCCACGCGATGGCGAGAGCAACGGCCGCGGCCGTCAGCGCGGAGGAGCGCAGGATCGCGGCCGACAGCGCCGCAGCGGCGCACCAGACGATCAAGGCCTGCGTCTCGTCTCCCGAAAGGTGGTACATCTGCCCGACGAGCGCCATGCCACCGCCAAACGCGGCGATGCCGACGAGATAGCCGGCCTCGGCGAGCCTTGCGTACCCGCGCAGCGTGGCGGCAGCGCCGAACCCATAGCCCGCGAGGATCAGAAAAAGGACCATCCCGACCCGCGCGAGACGCGGGATCGCCTCCCAGTTCGCCGCCACGAAGAGCAGAATCGCCGCTCCGAACAGAAGCGCAGCAAAGGCCGCCAGCACCGCCGCGAAGCTGAAGCCGGTCCCGCGACGGGATTCCACGTCCCGCCGGAGGCGGAGCGCGGTTTCCGCGTCGATCAATCCCGCCGCCTGCCAGCGGTCGATTTCCGCCCCTAGACGCAATTGGTTGTTCGCCATGTCTGGCCCCTGCCCGGCTGGCCGTACGCAACCCAATGCGGGAGTCCCGCATCGGAGATGACAATTCCGTTATTTAACATGCACTTGCTCGGTTTCGCCTCGATTTGACTCTCGCCACCCAAAACGATTGATGTTGCAATGCACAATACGCATCGCTGCTATGCAACAAACGCGCTTCAAAAGCGCGATGCACGGTCATACCTTCACAATTAAGACGAGAACAGCCGAAACGAAAATATCCGAAACGAGACGTGCCATGAACCTGATCCGCAACTATCGCAACTGGCGCCGCTACCGGGAAACCGTGACCGAGCTGAGCCGCCTTTCCAATCGCGAGTTGAGTGATCTGGGCATTGCCCGCGGTGACATCAGCTTCGTGGCCCGCAAGGCCGTCTGACGATTTGAACGAGTTTCGCCAGAACCTACCTCCTCCCAGGTTCTGACGGATTGGAAAGGCATCCACCTCCTCCCGGATGTCTTCCGAAATCAGCACCGGTCGCACCTCCTCCCGCGACCGGTGCTGTCATTCCCCGAGATGGGGAGCAAGATTGACGCATTCCGTCGGGATCCACCTCCTCCCGGTGAACGACGGATCGGCCAGTACCGTCCTCCTCCCCGGTACCCGCCACCCAAATGGCACCGGTCGCACCTCCTCCCGCGACCGGTGCCGTTTCCTCCCCGAAG
>JBHYDY010000027.1:0-69799 GCA_051860465.1 Mesorhizobium sp. | reverse complement strand
TAGATTGACGCATTCCGTCGGGATCCACCTCCTCCCGGTGAACGACGGATCGGCCGGTACCGACCTCCTCCCCGGTACCCGCCACCCAAATGGCACCGGTCGCACCTCCTCCCGCGACCGGTGCCGTTTCCTCCCCGAAGCGGGGAACGAGATTGACGCATTCCGTCGGGATCCACCTCCTCCCGGTGAACGACGGATCGGCCGGTACCGACCTCCTCCCCGGTACTCGCCACCCAAACGACACCCGCCGCACCTCCTCCCGCGGCGGGTGTTGTTGTTTGGGGGCTGGCCCAAGCGGTTTGGGTTTGCCGCAGATGTCCTTGACCCGCGGACGCGCTATATCTGACCACATTGCTCAGAACCCCGCGCGGAGTCTCCCATGCAGATGCGCCCTCTTGGCCGGACCGGCCTTTCCATTGCTCCCCTCGTCTTCGGCGGCAACGTCTTCGGCTGGACCGCCGACAAGTCGACCTCCTTCGATCTGCTCGACCGGTTCGTGGATGCGGGCTTCAATGCCATCGACACGGCAGACGTCTATTCGCGCTGGGCGCCTGGTCATGCGGGAGGCGAATCGGAAGGCGTGATCGGCGAATGGATGAAGGCCCGCAAGGCGCGCGACAGGGTCGTCGTCATCACCAAGGTCGGCTCGGACATGGGCTCGGGCAAGCGCGACCTCTCCAAAGCCTATATCCTGAAGGCGGTCGAGGATTCGCTGCGAAGGCTGCAGACCGACGTCATCGATCTCTACCTGTCCCATTGGCCCGACCCCCAGACGCCCTACGAGGAGACTTTGTCGGCCTATGACGACCTGCTGAAGGCCGGCAAGGTCCGCTCGGTCGGCTGCTCCAACCTCGACGCCGCACAGCTTCGCGCCGCGCTCGACGTGGCGAAGGACAAGGGCCTGCCACGCTACGAGGTGCTGCAACCCGAACTCAATCTCTACGACCGCGCATCCTTCGACGGGCCGCTCAGCGCCCTGACCTCCGAGAAGGGCCTTGGCGTCATCACCTATTTCAGCCTGGCGAAGGGCTTTCTGTCGGGGAAGTACAGAAGCAAGGCTGATCTTGGCCAGAGCCCGCGCGGCGGCGGCATCGGCGGCTATCTCAACCCGCGCGGCTTCGCGATCCTGGACGCGCTCGATTCGGTCTGCGCGAGGCACGGGGCAAAGCCCGCCGAGGTGGCGCTCGCCTGGATCATGGCGCGGGCTGACGTCACGGCGCCCATCGCCAGCGCGACGACGGTCGAGCAACTCGACAGCCTCATGCGCGCCGCTGATCTCGCGCTTGATGCCGACGACATGGCGGCACTCGAAAAGGCCAGCGCTTCGGCCTGAGCGGATGGCCAGCGGTACGCGTTCAGCGCTCGCCGAAGCGGCCGCTCGCCACCCATTCGTCGAAGGGAAGGATGTCGGGGGGGCCGCCGGCGGGCTCGTACCAGCTGTCGATCGCCCACTTCTTGCCGGAAAGTTTTTCCCGCAACACGGCTGTGGAATGCGGATAGCGCCCGTCGACGAACAAGCCGCGCGACCGATTGGCCTCGACGGCGTGGTGTTTCAGGAGCCCGCGCTTCTCGAGGTAGAGCATCAGCGAACGCGTGTTGGTGGACTCGTCGATGCAGTCCATCTGACCCTTCACCCGCGACTGGGTGTAGTCCGACTTCGGCAGGTCGCGAACGCCAATGACGGTTGCGGCCCGTTCCTCGGCGTATTGCACGGCCTTGCCGACCGCCGACCGCTCCGCCTCGGGCGATGAAACCTTGGCGAAGTAGGCGGCGAACTGCGCATGATCGGCCGCCCGAAGGTCGATGCGCGTCTTGTAGGAGCAGTCGAAGCCATGGCAGACAAAGAGCCGGCTCTCTTCGGTCTTCGTGATCTCGCCGAGATAATTGCTGGATGACGAGGTGCAGCCGGCAACGATGCCGCTCAGCAGGACGAACGCGACTTTGAACCCCTCACGCATGGTCGCGGAAAATAGACAGCCGGCGTCGACACCGCAACAAAAGGTTTCGTGTCCGACAAATCTTGTTCGATGGTCGGGCATCTGACCGCGTCGATTGCATTCGCACGGTCGGCGGACTATCTCCTCGCCCATGACAACACCCATCCACGTTATAGGCGGCGGGCTCGCCGGTTCGGAAGCAGCCTGGCAGATCGCATCGGCCGGCGTTCCCGTCATCCTGCACGAAATGCGCGGCGTACGCGGCACCGAGGCGCACAAGACGGACGGACTGGCCGAACTCGTCTGCTCCAACTCATTCCGCTCCGACGACGCGGAAAACAATGCGGTCGGGCTGCTGCATGCCGAGATGCGGCTTGCCGGGTCACTGATCATGACCTGCGGCGACGCGCACCAGGTCCCGGCCGGCGGAGCGCTGGCGGTCGATCGCGACGGGTTTTCAGAAGCCGTGACGGCAAAGCTCGCCGCACACCCGCTCGTCACAGTCATCCGCGAGGAGATCACCGGCCTGCCGCCGCGCGAATGGGACCAGGCGATCATCGCCACCGGACCGCTGACGGCGCCGGCGCTCGCCGAGGCGATCCGCGCGGAGACCGGCGCCGACGCGCTGGCCTTCTTCGACGCCATCGCGCCGATCGTCCATTTCGATACGATCGACATGAACGTCGCCTGGTTCCAGTCGCGCTACGACAAGGTGGGACCCGGCGGCACCGGCAAGGACTACATCAACTGCCCGATGGACAAGGAGCAGTATGACGCCTTCGTCCAGGCGTTGCTGGACGGCGGCAAGACCGAGTTCAAGCAGTGGGAAGGCACGCCCTATTTCGACGGCTGCCTGCCGATCGAGGTGATGGCGGAGCGGGGCCGGGAAACGCTTCGTCACGGGCCTATGAAGCCCATGGGCCTGACCAACGCGCACAATCCGACCGTGAAGGCCTACGCCGTGGTCCAGCTCCGGCAGGACAATGCGCTCGGCACGCTCTACAACATGGTCGGTTTCCAGACCAAGCTGAAGCATGGTGAGCAGGCGCGAATCTTCCGCATGATCCCCGGCCTCGAGAATGCCGAGTTCGCCCGCCTCGGCGGTCTGCACCGCAACACCTACATCAACTCGCCGACGCTGCTCGACGGCTCGCTGCAACTGAAGTCGCGGCCGGGCCTGCGTTTCGCCGGGCAGATCACCGGCTGCGAGGGCTATGTCGAATCGGCGTCGATCGGGCTTCTCGCCGGCCGCTTCGCCGCCGCGGAGCGGCTCGGCCTACAGCCTTCGATGCCGCCGCTCACGTCGGCCTTCGGCGCCTTGCTCAACCACATCACGGGCGGCCACATCGTCTCCGACGACGAGCCCGGCAAGCGCTCCTTCCAGCCCATGAACATCAATTTCGGCCTGTTCCCGCCGCTCGAACCGGGCACCAACCTGAAGCCGGAAGGCTTCGAGGGTCGGTTCCGCGGCAAGGACAAGGCCTCCGCCAAGAAGCGCGCCACGACGGCGCGCGCGCTGGCCGACTGCCGGACATGGCTCGGCGTCGATCGGGACGCTCAGGCGGCGGAGTAGTCCGCTATGCCCATTGCAGCGTCGGCGCGTCAGGCTCGTCCGATGGCACGAGCCTGGCAACGGCGCGCTTGAGCGCGGCCACGCAGTCGCCGTCAAAGGCGGTGCCGATCTCCTTGTCGAGGATTGCGAAAGCGTCATCCACGGTCATCGCCTTGCGATAGGGCCGGTCAGCCGTCAGGGCGTCGAAGACGTCGGCGACCGACAGCATGCGCACCTCCGGCGCCAGTTCCTCGCCCGTCAACCCGAGCGGATAACCCTTGCCGTCCAGCCGCTCGTGATGGGCGCCGGCAATGTAGGCGAGGTCGCGGAAGATCGCCACCTTGCGGAGGATCTCGGCGCTGTGGGCCGGATGGCTGCGGATCGATGCCCATTCGGCCTCGACAGGCTTGCCGGGCTTGTCGAGGATCTGGTTCGACACGGCAAGCTTGCCGATGTCGTGAAGCAAGGCTGCCCGACGCAGCCAGCGCCGGTGCTTCGCATCAAGCCCCATCTCCTCGGCGATCATGTCGGTGAACAGCGTGACGCGGCGGCTGTGGCCGGCCGTGAACGGGCTCTTGGCATCGATCACGTCGGCGAAGGCGGCGGCGATATCGTCGATGAAATCATCGGTCACGACCGTGCTCGACTGAGCCGGCGGCAGCGCGAAGAGCCGGCTGTCGAGATCGTCCGCCTCGATCGCCTCCCAGAAGCCTGGCATGCGCTCGGCCTCGAGGAACGCGTCGACCACGGCCGGATCGAACCAGGCGCCGCGTCGCGCCACGACCTCGGCGCGCGCGGCCTGGCGGCCTCCCTCGGCATGGAAAATGTCGGCCACCTGCGCCGCAAGGGCGATACGGGAGGGGAGCGGAATCGCGCTCGTCTTGCGCCCTTCCGGCTTGCCCGACCCGTCCCAGTGCTCGTCGAGCCAGCGGATACCCTCTTGCACCGGCTCGGAAAACCGCATCTTGGCCGCGATTTCGGCGCCGCGGTGACATCGCGTCTCGATCATCTCGCGGGCGATCTGGCCGCCATTGCGCAAGATGTTGAGGATCGCGCGAACGCGCTCGGCAAAGCCCGATTCCAGCCCGGTTTTGTCGAAGACGAAGCGCAGCGCGGCGGCCAGACTGCCGTCGATGGTCTTGAAATCGCGTTTGAACGCAATGTCGTCGGCCAGATAGAGTTCGCAGATGCGCGCGGCATTGCTGGAGCAGCCGAGATCCTTGAGCAGCACCGTGAAGTAGATGTCGGACAGCGCCTCGCCCTCGATGCCCATCTGCATGGCGATTTTCGTGCCGATCCAGCACGCGCGCTGGCAATGCCCGGCCGGCTGTCCCTCGGTGAGATCGAGTGCGTGGCTTAGCGTCCCGACCAGTTCGGCAAGGCGGAGTGCGCCATCGCAGGGTGAAGGCGCTACCGCCGAGACATCGGTCGTCCAGACGGCTGATGACGGAGCGGGAGAGCTTGACATGTGGCGACGCTAGCATTTCCCCGTTAACGGCCGGACAACGCGCCCGCTTGCGCTCGCGGTCTGCTTCGCGGACAACGTCCCGAAAGGGAGGCAATCCGATGTCCACGACCACACCGAGCTTCTTTCGCGTCGAGCGCGATGGCGCAGTCGTCCATCTGGCGATGAACCGGCCGGAGCGGTCGAACGCCATGTCGCCGGATTTCTGGGCCGAGCTGCCGCATCTGATGGCCGAACTCGGCCGCGACACGAACGTGCGCTGCGCCATCATTTCGGGCGAAGGGCGCAATTTCACCGGCGGCATGGACCTTTCGGCCTTCGCCGACATCGCGAAGCTGTTCGACAGCGAGCCCGGCCGCGCCGCCTATGCGATGCGGGAGGTGATCCTTGATCTCCAGAACGCATTCAACGCCATCGAGCGGGTGCCCTTCCCCGTCATCGCCGCGATCCACGGCGCCTGCATCGGCGCGGGCGTCGACCTCATCACCGCGTGCGACATGCGCATCGCATCAGTCGACGCCTATTTCGCCATCGAGGAAATCCACATCGGCATGGCCGCCGACGTCGGCACGCTGCAGCGGCTGCCGAAGCTGATCGCGCCGGCCGTCGCCGCCGAGCTCGCCTATACCGGCCGGCGCGCGAGTGCCGAGGAAGCGAAAGGTTTCGGCCTCGTCTCGGCCGTCCATGCCGACCGCGACGCCGTGCTTGCCGCAGCCTTCGAGCTAGCCCGCGCGGTGGCGGAAAAATCGCCGCTGGCGATCGCCGGCATCAAGCGCAACCTTGCCTATGCGCGCGACCACTCCGTGGCCGACGGTCTCGACTACATCGCCACCTGGAACGGCGGCATGCTGCGCGCCGGTGACCTGATGGCGGCGGTGCAGGCGAAGATGGCGAAGAAGGCGGCGGCGTTTCCGGATTTGTTGAGGAGCACCTGAGGCGCGCGTCTACTCCGCCGCCTGCACTGTCCCCCCACCCGATGCGCTGGCGCGCGCCGGCAGCCCCGGCCTCCCCGCTTCGCCCGGATGGCGCATGACGTAGTCCGCCTTGAGGCTCTGCGAGGTTTCACGCGAGCCGTCATGGCTCCAGCCGGGCGGCGCGAAGAGGTAGCCGAGGCGCTGCCGGACCGTCAGGCCCGGCGCACAGGCGTCGCGGAACATGCCGATCCATTCGTGGAACGCGACCTTCACCGGATTGAAGGTGCCGAGATTCCTGACGATGCCGTAGCGCGGGCGGTCCTCGTCGAGTTCCGGCACGAAGGTGCCGAACAGCCTGTCCCAGACAATCAGCGTGCCGGCGTAATTGGCGTCGAGATAACGCGGGTTGGTGGCATGGTGGACCCGGTGGTGCGAGGGCGTGTTGAACACTGCCTCGAACCAGCGAGGCAGCCGCCCGATCGCCTCGGTGTGGATCCAGAACTGCCAGACGAGGTTGAAGCCGAAGACGAAAGCGATCACCGCTGGATGGAAACCGAGCAGCACGATCGGCGCCTGCAGCACGAACATGCCGGTGAACGTACCCGTCCAGGACTGCCGGAGCGCGGTCGACAGATTGTAGTGCTGGCTGGAATGGTGGTTGACGTGCTCGGCCCAGACCCAGCGCACCCGGTGCGCGATGCGATGATACCAGTAGTAGCGCAGGTCATCGATCAGGAAGGCCCCGAGGAACACCCACCAGGTGAGGCCGAGGTCGAACAGACGGAACTGCCAGAGCCAGGTGAGCGCCTGGTAGGCGACGAAGCCGAGCAGGATGCCGGCCACCACGTTTCCGGTACCCATCAGAAGGCTGGTCAGAGTGTCGCGCGTCTCGAAGTCGCCCTTGGCGCGGCCGGTCCGCACCAGCCAGAGCTCGATCAGGATGGCCGCCACGAAAAAGGGGATCGCGAGTTCGGTGACCTTGGGAAAGTCGTATCCATCCATCAGGCCTGTCTCCTTTGCGCCGCCACGGCCGGCGCGAGCCGCTCCGCAATCCGCCCGGCATCCTCGGCCGAGGCGAATTCATACCGCCCGCCCCGCCAGGTGAAGTCGCGCGATGCGATGTCGAGTTCGGTCGGCGACGCCCGATCGATTCGCTTCACGTCAGCGGCCGTCAAGATGCGGGTCAGGAACCGACTGCCGAAGGACTGGACGATTCCCGTCCGGTCGCCGTCGAGTTCCAGGAACGCCGCATGACCCGTCATGGTCATGCGGATGGCGATCGGGCGCTCTCGCGGATGATCCAGAGCGAATCGCTCGCGCGCCACCGAATCGCCGGCAAGCGCGGCGTTGCGGGTGCCACCCGTCAGGTGCACCGCCAGCACGATCGCCGCGATGCCCACGACGACCAGAACCACGAGTACAGGCAGGCTCATCGCCGCATTCTTCCCTCCCGCGCATCGGCCATGAGCCCTCGCGCGCGGGAAATCTAGCACCTTGTTGACGTAAACGTCAAAGATCAGGGGTCTAAATGCATGCGACTTCAGGCCCGATCCGCTACCAGCCGCGCGTGGCCCGCCGAAAGGCGATCCAGTGCCTGCGCAGCGCCGAGAGTGGCCGGCCCCCCTCCCGCGGCGCGACTTCGACGCGCGCCAGGTGCGGCCCAGCAAAGGCTGCTGGCAAATAGGCCGGGCGCAGGCTGACGGGCAACAGTCTCGCTCCGCGTTCGAAGGCGACGAAATGCTCGCGACCCAGCGCGACCATCGCGGCCACCGCGCGCTCGGCACCCTCTCCTCCCGCGACGAATGCCTCGCGTTCCGCCCCCGCCGCCGCGAGGATGTCGGCCGGCACGTAGCACTGCCCGCGCAACCGGTGGATCGGCAGGAGCCGCAAGAGCCCTGCGATGGCCTGCGCGCAGCCGGCATGACCCGCCAGCGCCGCGTTCGCCATCGCCGCCTCCCGATCAAGTACCAGTGCGGCGAACTGGATCAACGCGCCGGCTGTTTCGCCGCAATAGCCTTCCAGCGTCGTGCGGTCCGGCATCGGATCGTCGTAGAGATCGAAGACCCGGGCCTCCAGCATGTTGTCGAAGGCAGCGATCGGCAGGTCATGGGCAGCGATCGTTGCGCGCAACGCGTCCGCGACCGGATTGCCGGTCATCGCGCCGACAGGCGCGGCGATGGCATCGCGCCACCATTGCAGGCGGATTTCGCCCGGCAGCGGTTCGCGCACCACGTCGCGGACGCGGGCGATCTCGATATTGAAGGCATAGAGTGACAACAGCGCCTGGCGCCGATCCTCCGGCGCATAGAGTACCGACAGATAGCGCTCCGGATCGCCCGAGCGGACGATCTGCGTCAGGTGGTCGGCGGTTGTCGTCATGTCAGTCGACGGCGATCAGCGCGGCGGCAACCGCTCGATCCTCGGCCAGAAGGACGTTGTAGGTACGCACGGCCGAGCCCGTCGACATCGGATCGGACGAGATCCCGGCAGCACGGAAGACGTCCCGCAGAGGTTGGGGGATGCGACGCAGTTCTCGTCCCATCCCAACGAGCAGGATCTCGATGCCATCCGCCTCGGCCAGGAGTTGTTCGAAGTCCACAACCGAAAGCCGCTCGGGGTCCGCAGGCTCCCAGCCATGAATGCCGGATGGCAAGCACAGCAGCGAGCCCCTGTGCGACATGTCGGCGAAGCGGAAGCCGCCATTGCCATAGGCGTCGAGCGGCGCCCGCCCGGGGAAGTGCGCCTCCCGGATGATCATGCCGGTCGATCCGCCATGATCAGGCCTTCGAGGGCTCGGTCGGCAGCGTCTCGCTGGTCTTGGCGGCGTCGCTCTCTTGCGAGAGCGCGCCGGGCCGCAGCTTGAACAGGATGAGCAAGGGCGCGGCGATGAAGATCGACGAGTAGGTCCCGAACATCACGCCAAACAGCATGGCCGCCGTGAAGGAGCGAATGACCTCTCCGCCGAACAGGAACAACGCAAAAAGCGCCATGAGCGTCGTCACTGACGTCATGGTCGTTCGCGACAGCGTCTCGTTGATGGCGATGTTCAGCACCTGCGGCAGTGGCATCTTCTTGTATCGCCGCAACTCCTCTCGAACGCGGTCGTAGACGACCACCGTGTCGTTCAGCGAATAGCCGACGATGGTCAGGATCGCAGCGATCGAGGATTGGTTGAATTCGATCCCCGACAACACGAAGAACCCCACCGTGATGACCACGTCGTGGATCGTGGCGAGGATAGCGCCGACCGCGAACTGCCATTCGAAGCGGAACCAGACATAAACCATGATCAGCAGCATCGCGACGATGACGCCGATCGTGCCTTGCGTGGCGAGTTCGCTGGAGACCGTCGGTCCCACCGTCTCGACGCGGCGGATGTCGTAATCCTGTTCCAGTTCGCCGCGCACCAGCGCAACCGCCGTCTGTGTCGCGTTATCGCCGCCATCCTGTGCCTGCACGCGGATCAGCACGTCCGTGTCCGCGCCGAACCTCTGCACCTGGACTTCGCCGAGGTTGAGGTTCGACAAACGGCTCCGGATGTCGGCCGTGTCGGCCGGGCCGCTGCGGGATTGCACCTCGATGAGCGACCCGCCCTTGAAGTCGATGCCGTAGTTCATGCCGACCGTCATGAAGAGCACGAGCGCGCCCACCGACAGGATGGAGGAGAGGCCAAAAGTCCAGCGGCGCATCCCCATGAAGGGAATGCTGGTTCGCTCCGGCACCAGGCGGACGGGCGCGCGCGGTAACTCCTTCGGCTTGGCGCGCCGTACCCAGGTCGCCACCAGCCAGCGAGTCAGCGTGAAGGCGGTGAAGACGGTGGTGACGATGCCGATGGCGAGCGTCACGGCAAAACCCTTCACGGGGCCGGTGCCGAGGTAGAACAAGACCACCGCTGCGATCAGCGTGGTGACGTTGGCGTCGACGATCGTCGCCATGGCGCGGCTGAAGCCGGTGTCGATCGCCTGTATCAGCGACCGCCCGTTGCGCCGCTCTTCGCGGATACGCTCATAAATCAGGACGTTCGAATCCACCGCCATGCCCACGGTGAGCACGATGCCGGCGATACCGGGCAAGGTCAGCGTTGCCCCCAGCAACGACAGGAGCGCGACGATCATCGCGACGTTGGCGATCAGCGCGACGTTGGCGACAAGGCCGAGCAACCCGTAGGCGGCGACCATGAAGACCAGCACGAGGATGGCGCCAATGATACCGGCCAGCTTGCCGGCATCGATGGAATCCTGCCCGAGGCCCGGGCCAACTGTCCGCTCCTCGATGATGTCCAGTGTCGCGGGCAACGCACCGGCCCGCAGGAGAACGGCAAGGTCATTGGCGCCCTGGACGTCGAAGCTTCCCGAAATCTGGCCGGTGCCACCCAGGATCGGCTCGCGGATCTGCGGCGCCGATATCACCTGATTGTCGAGGATGATGGCGAACAGCCGGCCGACATTCTGCTGCGTGGCCTGGCCGAATCGGGTCGCGCCCTGCGTATCGAAGCGGAAGGAGACGACGGGCTCATTCGTGCGCTGGTCGAAACTGGCCTGCGCGTCGACGAGATTCTCGCCCGCGACGATGACCCGGTTCTCGATCAGGTAGGGCACCGGCGGGTCGTCGGTCGAGAACATGACGGCTGAGCCAGCCGGCGGACGGCCTTCGATCGCCTCCTGCACCGGCATGGTGGTGTCGACCATCTGGAAGGTCAGCTTCGCTGTCTGGCCGAGAATGTCCTTCAGGCGCTGCGGATCATCCAGGCCCGGCACCTGGACGAGGATCCGGTCGTCGCCCTGGCGCTGGATGACGGGCTCTGTGGTGCCGAGTTCGTTGACGCGGCGACCCACCACCTCGATCGACTGCGAGAGGGCGGAAGAGAGGCGGTAGGCGATGCCCGCTTCGGTCAGGGTATAGCGGAGCAGGCCCGGCTCCGGCTCGGACAATGCGAGTTCTGTGACCGTCCCGCCGGCAAAAAGACCGGCCGATATCGGTTCGATCAGGTTCGCCAGCGCCTGCTTGGCTCTCTCGACATCCCCTGCTTCGCGAACGCGGACCTGGACCGTGCGTCCGGTGCCCGAAAGCCCGGTGTAGCCGATCCGGGCATCGCGCAGGAGCAGACGGATGTCATCTCGCGTCGTCTCCAATCGCTCGTCGATCAGATCCTGCTGGTCGATCTGCAAGAGGATGTGAGACCCCCCCTGCAGATCGAGGCCCAAGGTCATCTGCCGCTTGGGAAGCCAATCCGGCAAAGCGGCCAGCGTGCCTTGCGACGCCAGATTGGGCGCCGCAAAGACGAGGCCGGCCAGGACAGCCAGCCAGATGAGGGTGGTCTTCCAGGGCGAGAAGTACAGCATGTCGCTATCCGTCGGGCGGTGGTCGTGGACCTTCCGCCCGCAACGTGTTTATTTCTTGGCGTTCTCGTTAGCGACCGGCTCGCCCTTGACCCGCACGTCGGCGATCGTGCCGCGCAGCGCGGTCACCTTCAGGCCGTTGCCAAGGTCGATTTCGAGTTCGTTGTCGTTGATGACCTTCGTGACCTTGCCGAGAAGGCCCCCGCCGGTGACGACCGAATCGCCGCGACGAACGGCCGCGAGCATTTCCTGGCGCTTCTTCAGCTGCTGGCGCTGCGGCCTGATGATCAGGAAATACATGATGACGAAGATGAGGACGAAGGGCAGAATGCTGATCAGCATGTCGGGTCCGCCCCCGCCCGTTTGCGCATACGCCGGTGTCACGAACATCTAAGTCTCCTGAAATGATGGGATCAGAGGCCAGTTTCGCCCCCCCGAAGGTGCGCGGAATATAGTCGCTCGTGTCGCCTTTGCAACCGACAAGCCGCGCGAATGCAGTGCTTTTGCAAGGCTTCGACGCGTGTTAGAGCGCCAGCGAACGAATAAGGGATGTGCAGACGCGATGGACAGCCGGAACCGAGAGACCCTGAACGAGAAACTCGACCGCCTGATCGCGGCCATCGAGCGCCTTGCACCGGCCGCGCCAACCCGCCCGGACATGGAGACGGCGGACTGCTTCGTATGGGACGCGGCCACACCCACCCTTCAGCCGGTGGACCGCGTCAACCGGGTGGATATCGGGTTGATCAGGGGAGTCGACCGGGTGCGAGATATCCTGGTCGAAAACACGGAGCGCTTCGCGGCGGGCCTTCCGGCCAACAATGTTCTGCTTTGGGGCGCACGCGGCATGGGAAAGTCGTCGCTGGTGAAGGCGGCGCATGCCTCGGTCAACGCCGCCGCGAAAACGCCGCTCAAGCTCGTCGAAATTCATCGAGAGGACATCGACAGCCTTCCGGCCCTGCTTGCGATCCTGAAGACCTCGGCGCACCGCTACGTGCTGTTTTGCGACGACCTTTCCTTCGATCACGACGACACGTCCTACAAGTCGCTGAAGGCGGCTCTCGAAGGCGGCGTCGAGGGGAGACCAGCCAACGTGATCTTCTATGCGACATCCAATCGCCGCCATCTCCTGCCGCGCGACATGATCGACAACGAGCGTTCCACCGCCATAAATCCGTCGGAGGCCGTGGAGGAGAAGGTGTCGCTATCGGACCGCTTCGGCCTGTGGCTCGGGTTCCACAAGTGCTCGCAGGACGACTATCTGGCGATGGTGGAAGGCTATGTCGGCCATTTCGGCCTGACGATCGACGCAGACGACCTGCGCGCGCAGGCGCTGGAATGGGCCACGACGCGCGGCGCGCGCTCGGGGCGGGTGGCCTGGCAGTTCGTGCAGGATCTCGCCGGCCGTCTCGGCCAGCACCTTGACGGGTGAAGCACGTGCAGGCGCAGCCAGACCAGCCCGGGACCCCTTCCCTATTCGAGATACTTCACCGGGTCGACCGGCGCGGAGTCCTTGCGCACTTCGAAATGCAGCTTGGGCGTATCAGCCGAACCACTCATGCCGGACCGGGCGATCTCCTGCCCGCGACGAACCTTGTCGCCACGCTTGACGGTCAGCTCGGACGCATGGCCGTAGACGGAGACGAGGCCGTCCTCGTGCCGCACAAGCACCGTGTTGCCGAATTCCTTCAGGCCGTCGCCGGCATAGATCACCACACCGTTCTCGGCTGCCTTGACCGACGTGCCTTCCGGAACGGCGATATCGATACCGTCATTGACGCGGCCGTTGGCCGTGCGGCCATAGCTTTCGATGACGCGACCGCGCACGGGCCAGCGCATCTTGCCGACGCCGGTGGCTTCGGGGGCAATCGCCGCGGTCTGCGTGACCGCGTCCTTGATGACCTTTTCGTCCTTCGACGGAGGCGTATAGGCGGTCACCGGGCTCGGCGCTGCGGCCTTGGGCGCGGGCTGGTTGGCCGAGTTGGTCTTGATCGGGTCGATCGCCGCCGCGGGCGCCGGCGCTTTGATCGCCGCAACCGTGGTCGTGCCGCCGCCCGACGGGATCGTCAGCTTCTGGCCGATGCGCAGGTACCCGTCGCCAAGTCCGTTGGCTGCCTTCAGCTGGGCGGTGGTTGTGCCGGTCTTGCGGGCGACCGCGTTCAGCGTGTCGCCGGAGACCACGGTGTAGACGTTTCCGGCGTTCGACGTCGCGACGCGGACGCCGGATGCCGGGGCCTGGAGGGTGTTTGCCGCCGGCGCGTTCGGCCTCGGCGCCTGCGGCAGGACGGCCGCGGCCTGTTGCGGCGCGGATGCCGGGCGCGGTGCGCTCGGCGCATCGCTGGCAAGGCCGCGCGTGGAACTGGCTGCGACGACCCGGGGATCGTTGTCGGGGGCCGAGACCGGCGCCTGGCGCGAATAGACGTATGTGGGGATGATAACCTTCTGACCTGCCGCCAGGTCGTTCGCCGAGGCCATGTCGTTGGCCTTGAGGATCTCCTTGACCGGCACGCCGAAGCGCTTGGACATGTTGTAGAGGGTCTCGCCCTGGCGGACGGAAACCACCGTACCCCCGACCTTCGACCAGCCGGCCTGCGACGACGAGGCTGCCGCCAGGACGGGAGTTGTGGCGTTGGTCACGGTGCGGTCGACCTGGGCGGCCGCCGTGGCTTGCGCCATCTGGACGGGTGCCGGCTGCATGGGCGCGGGCTGGCTGGCCGTCATTGGCGGCAGCGACGTTCGCTGGATGCCGCCGGACGGCGCGGTGGCCGCAAATCGTTCGTTCGCGTTGCCGTACTGGCCAGACATCGGCGCGGAAGCAACCCGGTCGTCGCCGGGGAACGGCTGTTGCGAATTGTTCTTGATGATCGATCGCTGATTGGCCGTCGAACCCGTCATGAGGTCGTCGGTGAAGATCGACTCGTTGAAGCGGGTCACGCCGGAGCTGCACCCCGCCAGAAAGGTCGTGGCCGCCAATACCGCGGCAAAGCGGTGGAACCCGCGCCCGTTCGCCCCCAAAACCCTCATCTGCATCGCCTTTACTCGCGCATACTCGTTACAGCACGATGCAATTAAAGCGCGTTAATCTTACCGCTCGGTTAAGCAGTGGACGAATAGTGAAATCAAAGCCGCCTGGTCAGATTTTCGCCGCCATTCCCGGCAGGAGCGGTTGCAGCCGCACCTTGCCGATGTCGTGGCGTTCGAAGCGGCTGCCGACCTTGGTAAGGCGCGCAACGGACTGCTCCCCGTCGCCGGGCCCGATCGGCGCGATCATGACGCCATTGGAGGCGAGCTGGTCGACATAACTTCGTGGCATGCTCTCGAAGGCGGCCCAGGAGACGATCCGGTCGAAGGGACCCTCGCCAGCCATCCCACCACTCGCGTCGGCCTGCCGAATGATGACATTGGTGATGGCGAGCGCATCCATCCGGTGGCGCGCCTGCTCAACCAACGTGCGGTAGCGGTCGATGCTGACGACCCGCGCGCAAAGCCTTGCCATGACGGCCGCGGTGAAGCCGGAACCGGTGCCGATCTCGAGCACCCGGTGCTGCGGGTCGAGAGACAGGGCGTTGATCACCTGCGCCTGCAGGTCGATGCCCTCGATCACCTCGCCGCAGGCGATCGGCACCATCCGGTCCGACCAGATCGCCTTCTGCCACTGCCCGCCGATGAAGTTGCGGCGCGGCACCTGCTCGATCGCGGCGACGAGATCCTTGGCGACGATCCCCTTGCCGCGCATGCGCAGCAGGAAAGCCGCGAAGCCCTCGCGCTCGTCGGCGACCGCGCTCATGCGATCGCGCGCTCCAACGGATCGCGGAGTTCGTGCGCGGTCAGGTCGAGATGCATCGGCGTGACCGAGACATAGTTGTCGCGCAGCGCGGCGAGATCGGTGCCCTCCCGCACCTCGGACGGCTCGCGGCCAAAGCGCAGCCAGTAATAGGGAAAATTCCGGCCGTCGCGGCGCTCGTCGATCCACAGACCGTGGACGCGCTTGCCCTGGGTGGTCACCTTCGTGCCCACCACGGCGGCCGGATCGCAATTCGGAAAATTGACGTTCAGGAACGTGCCGGCCGGAAGGCTGGTCTTGATCAGCTTCTGGAGCAGCGCCGGACCGACCGCTTCGGCCACCTCCCAGGGCACCAGCCGGCCTTCGTCGGTGAAGTTGTAGGCTTGCGACAGAGCGATCGAGCGGATGCCGAGCAGCGTGCCTTCCATGGCGCCCGCTACCGTGCCTGAATAGGTCACGTCGTCGGCGACGTTGGTGCCGGAGTTGACGCCCGAGAGGATGAGATCCGGCGGGGCGTCCATGATCTTGCGCACGCCCATGATGACGCAGTCGGTCGGGGTGCCGCGCAAGGCATAGTGCTTGGCGTCGAGCTTGCGCATGCGCAGCGGCTCCGACAGCGACAGCGAATGGGCAAAGCCCGACTGGTCGGTCTCCGGTGCGACGATCCAGACGTCGTCGGAGATCGTGCGCGCCATGCGCTCCAGAACCTGGATGCCCTCGGCATGGACGCCGTCGTCATTGGTTATGAGAATGCGCATGGGGTGTCCTTGTTCGTTCGTCAGATCGGGACGGCTTGCACTCCACGACCCCCCTTTGCCCGGCAGGGCAGAGGGGGGGTGTCGCAGGGTAGAACCATATCCGGTCAGACGTTCCCTTCGCCTGCTCCGATCCGCTCCAACCCGCCCATGTAGGGGCGCAATGCTTCAGGAATCGTGACCGAGCCGTCCTCGTTCTGATAGTTTTCCATCACAGCGATCAGTGCGCGGCCGACGGCGACGCCCGAGCCGTTCAGCGTGTGGACGAAGCGCGGCTGGACCTTGCCCTGGCCTTCCTCCGGCTTCGGCCGGTAGCGGGCGTCCATGCGGCGGGCCTGGAAATCGCCGCAGACGGAACAGGACGAGATTTCGCGATAGGCGTTCTGGCCGGGCAGCCAGACCTCGATGTCGTGGGTCTTGCGCGCGCCGAAGCCCATGTCGCCAGTGCAGAGCACCATGGTGCGGAACGGCAGGCCGAGGCGCTTCAGCACTTCCTCCGCACAGGCGGTCATACGCTCGTGCTCGTCGAGCGACGACGCGTCGTCGGTGATCGACACGAGCTCGACCTTGTAGAACTGGTGCTGGCGCAGCATGCCGCGCGTGTCGCGCCCGGCCGACCCGGCCTCCGAGCGGAAGCAGGGGGTGAGCGCGGTGTAGCGCAGCGGCAGGTCTTTCGCGTCCTGGATCTCCTCGCGGACGAGGTTGGTGAGCGGGACCTCGGAGGTGGGAATGAGCCCGAGCCGTCCGTCGCCGTGGGTTGCGAAGAACAGATCGTCCTCGAACTTCGGCAACTGGTTCGTGCCGAACAGCGCCTCGTCGCGCACCAGCAGCGGCGGTTGCACCTCCATGTAGCCGTGCTCGGTGGTGTGCAGGTCGAGCATGAACTGGCCGAGCGCGCGTTCCAGACGCGCGAGCTGGCCCTTCAGCACCGTGAAACGCGCGCCCGACAGCTTGGCGGCGCGCTCGAAGTCCATCAGGCCCATGGCCTCGCCGATTTCCCAGTGCTCCTTCGCCCAGTTGATGCGGCGCGGCTCGCCGACGCGGCGAAGCTCGACGTTGGCGTGCTCGTCCTTGCCGACCGGCACGTCGGGCAGCGGCACGTTGGGGATGACGGCCAGCGCCTGCTTCAGCGCCTCGTCGAGTTCACGCTCGCGCGCCTCGCCGTTCTGGATGAAGTCCTTGATCGTGCCGACCTCGGCTTTCAGTGCCTCGGCGCGCGCCATGTCGCCGGAGCGCATGGCGTTGCCGATCTCCTTGGAGGCGGCGTTGCGGCGCTCCTGGCTCTGCTGCAGCTCGGTCAGGTGGCCGCGGCGCGCCTCGTCGCGGGCGACGAGATCGTCCACCGTGGATCGCGACTCGTCGGCCGACCAGCCGCGCTTGACGAGCGCGTCGATGAGGGCTTGCGGGTTTTCGCGGATCCAACGGATGTCGAGCATGGCGGGGTTGCGTCCCTGATGCGGCGGGTGAATGACGACGGCCCGCGGCGCGCCGCGGGAACGCGCATGGCCCTAAACCGCAATTCGAGGAGACGCAAGGCCGGGACCGCCGCGAAGCCCGCGAACGGGCGCTGCCTCAGGAGGACTGTGTCTCGGCCTTGGCCTTTTCGGCGTCCGCTTCGGCCTTCTCGGCGTCCGCCTCGGTCTTCGCCCTGGCGGCTTCCGCTTCCGCGCGCTTCTTCTCGATGCGGCGGGCGAGGATGATCGAGATCTCGTAGAGAAGGATCGTCGGCAGCGCGAGGCCGATCTGGCTCACCGGATCCGGCGGCGTCAGCACGGCGGCAACCACGAAGGCGATGACGATGGCATACTTGCGCTTGTCGACGAGGCCGGCGGAGGTGAGTAGCCCAACGCGCGCCATCAGCGACGTCACCACCGGCAGCTGGAACACCAGGCCGAAGGAGAAGATCAGCGTCATGATCAGCCCGAGATACTCCGACACGCGCGGCAGCAGCGAAATCTGGATTTCCTCGTCGGGGCCCACCTGCTGCATCGACAGGAAAAACCACATCACCATCGGCGTGAAGAAGAAATAGACCAGCGCGGCGCCGATCAGGAACAGGATCGGCGAGGCGATCAGGAACGGCAGGAACGCGCCGCGCTCGTTCTTGTAGAGGCCGGGCGCGATGAACTTGTAGATCTGCGTTGCGATCAGCGGGAAAGCCAGGATCAGGCCACCGAACATGCCGAGCTTGATCTGGGTGAAGAAGAATTCCTGCGGCGCGGTGTAGATCAGGTCGACCTTGGTGGGGTCGAGGCCGGCCCAGCCGGTGGCCCACTGGAACGGGATGACGAGGAGGTTGAACAGCTGCTTGGCGAAGAAGAAGCACACCAGGAAGGCGATGAAAAACCCGCCGATGGCCCACATCAGGCGTTGGCGCAGCTCGATCAAATGCTCCATCAGCGGAGCGGAAGACTTGTCGATGTCGTCGTCGTGGATGTTCACGAGGCAGCCCCGGTCGGTTTCTTGGCTGCCGACGCCTTGCGCGGGGCGGGTTTGGCTGCCCCGGACGCTGCCGGCTTTGCGCCGCCTGATGCCTTCGCAGGGGACGGCTTGGCCGCAGAAGCCTTGGCCGCCGACGGCTTCGGCGTCGCCACCTTGGCGTCTGGCTCGTTATTGACCGCAGTGGCTGGTGTCGGATCGGACTTCGCGTCCGCAGCGGGCGGCGGCGGCACGACCGCGGGCTCGCCCGGCATGGCGGTCGGCCCCGCCTTTGCAGGCTCGGCCGGCGTGGCCGGCGCATCTGGCGACGGCACCTTGGGGGGGGGCGGCTTCATCAGGCCGTCAAGCCCGGCCCGAACGTCGGAGGCCGCCTTCTCCATCGGATTGAGCGCCTTGCGGATGTCGGCGGCGGGATTGAGCTTGCGGGCAGCATCGATCGTCGACTTGACGTCGTCGAGTTCCGCCTCTTTCAGCGCATCATCGAACTGCTTGCGGAAATCGCCCGCCATGCGGCGCAAATTCGACGTTGTCTTGCCGAAGTTGCGCAGCATCTTCGGCAAGTCCTTTGGCCCGACGACCACGATCAGGACGACCGCGATCACCATCATCTCCGGCCAACCGATGTCGAACATGTCTTACGTTTCCGGTTGAGCGGTCCGAACCAAACGCGCGAGGGTCAGGACTTCGGCGCCGATTCCTTGGCCGTCTTGACGGCTTCGTCGTTGCGGTGCTCGACCGTGCGCTTCATTTCGGCCTCGTCCTCGTCGGACATGCCTTTCTTGAAGCTCTTGATGCCCTTGGCCATGTCGCCCATCAGCTCGGGAATCTTGCCGCGCCCAAAGAGGAGCAACACGACCACCAGAACGATGAGCCAATGCCAGATGGAGAAGGAACCCATGATAACCTCTTCCGAACGATGATCGTTCACTCATTTAGGCACTATCGGCCCGTCTTTCAAACACAAGCACATCAGACTTTCGCACCGAGAGCCAGACCGCGCGCGCTCCCGGAGACAAAGCGCCACACCGGATGCGCGCCCTGACCGGAACCTCGGCGCCGGAAACGGCAAGTTCGAGGGCCTCGGAGTCTCCCAGGAAGCGACGGGATAACACTCTGGCTTCGGTCCCGCCATCCTTTTCGTGCGCTTCGATGGCGGTCAGTCGCACGGCAACCGTCACATCGTCGCCGGTCGAGAAGCCTGGCGCCGCGAAAGGCCCGAGCGGTGTGTCCACCACGCCATCGCGCGTTGTCGCGTCGAAGAGGTTCAGTTCCGAAAAGAAGCTTGCCACGAAAAGATTGGCAGGTTTCTGGAACAGATCCTCGGCGCGGCCGACCTGCACGAGCCTGCCGTCGCGCAGGAGTGCGATCCGGTCGCCCATGCGCATCGCCTCCTCTGCGTCATGCGTGACCACGATGGCGGTCGCACGGCTCTGGCGAAGAATTGCCAGCGTCTCGGCGCGGACGCTGTCCTTCAGCCTTGAATCGAGGCCGGAAAACGGCTCGTCGAGCAGCAGCACCGCCGGACGCGGCGCAAGCGCGCGGGCCAGCGCCGCGCGCTGCTGTTCGCCGCCCGACAGAATATGCGGGTAGGAGCCGGCATGATGCTCGAGTCCAACACGCGCCAGCGCCGCCATCGCCTCGCGCTTCGATTCGGCCGACGACAGGGCCGTCAGCCCGAAGCGGACGTTGTCGAGGATGGTATAGTGCGGGAACAGCGCGAAATCCTGGAAGACGAGGCCGATCGAGCGTTTTTCCGGCTGGAGAAAGACGGAAGGGCCGGCGATCTCGCGATCGTTCAGCAGCACCCTGCCCCGCGTCTGGCTTTCGATCCCGGCCGCGATCCTGAGCAAGGTCGTCTTGCCCGAGCCGGACGGACCGAGCAGGCACAGCACCTCGCCCGGTTCGGCCGTCAGGGACACGCCGCGGAGCGTCTCGGCTCCGCTGCCAAAAGAGTGCCAGACGTTTTCATAGGCCAGCTTGGCCGCGAAGCTCACGCCCGTCGCGGGGCGTACGCCGCGCAGGGCCGAGTCCGCTCGCCCGGCGGTTGTCCGCCCCGTCTCTGCCCGCCCTGTGCCTGTTTGCGTCATCGATGATCGTCGCGGCCCGCCCGGCGACTTGCCGCCGGGTGCCGAGGTCAACCATCCCCGCCGCGGGGTGTCAACAGTCCAAGTTCCTCGAGATCGATGTCGGTCAGCGGATCTTCGTCCTCTGACAGATCCTCGGGATCGGCCGGCGGAAGCGGCATGGAGAAGTTCGAGGGCATTCGCGCCGACAGGAGACCAGCGCCCTTGAGTTCGTCCATACCCGGCAGGTCGCGCAGTTCCGCCAGCCCGAAATGGTCGAGGAAGGCGGTTGTGGTGCCATAGGTCACCGGACGTCCCGGTGTGCGGCGGCGGCCGCGCATCCGCACCCAGGCGCTCTCCAGAAGCGTGTCGAGCGTGCCCTTGGAGGTCTCGACGCCGCGCACCTCCTCGATCTCGGCGCGGGTCACCGGCTGGTGGTAGGCGATGATCGCCAGGACCTCGAGGGCGGCGCGCGACAGCTTCTTCTGCTGCGGCGCATCCCGGCTCATCAGGAACGCCAGATCGCCGGCCGTCCGGAAGGCCCAGGCATCGGCGACGCGCACGAGATTGACGCCACGCTTCTCGTACTGGCGCTGCATCGCGGCCATCACCGCCGGCACGTCGATGCCATCAGGCAGGCGCGCGGCAAGCGCCTTCTCCGTCACCGGTTCGGCGGAGGCGAAGACGATGGCCTCCGCCATGCGGATCGCCTCGGCGAAATGCAGCCGCTCGGCCGGATTGTCGTTGACGGCCGATCCCGCGAAGAAGTCGTCTTCGTCGATCGGCACGGCGGCCCCGCTTGCATCAGGCATGGTTCAACTCCGGCGTGGCGGCAGCGGCGCGCGCGCGCAGATAGATCGGGGCGAAGGCCTCCTCCTGGCGGATTTCGAGCATGCCCTCGCGCACCATTTCCAGCGAGGCGGCAAAGGAACTGGCGATCGCGGTCGCGCGCTCCTGCGGCGTCGTCATGTAGTCGATCAGGAACCGGTCGAGCGCTGTCCAGTCGCGCATGCGGCCGACGAGCCGCGTCAGCAGGTCACGCGCGTCCTGCAACGACCAGACCGTGCGCCGCGCGATGCGCACGTTCGTAATCGCCTGCCGCTGGCGCTGGATCGCATAGGCGGTCAGGAGGTCGTAGAGCGAGGCCTGGTAAGTGGTCTGCTTTTCCAGCACCACGATCTCGGGCATTCCGCGCGCCATCACGTCGCGCCCGAGTCGGTTCCGGTTCACCAGCCGCGCCGCCGCGTCACGCATGGCTTCAAGCCGTTTCAACCGGAACTGCAGGGCCGCCGCCAGTTCCTCGCCGCTCTCGCCATCCTCGCCGGGGATCTTGGGGATGAGCAGCTTCGATTTCAGGAACGCAAGCCAGGCCGCCATCACCAGATAATCGGCCGCGAGTTCGAGCCTCAGCTTGCGGGCGCGATCAACGAACACGAGATATTGCTCGGCCAGCGCCAGGATCGAGATGCGGGCGAGGTCGACCTTCTGGTTGCGCGCCAGATGCAGCAGCAGGTCGAGCGGTCCCTCGAAGCCATCGACGTCGATGACGAGGGCGTCGGCCGGATCGCGCGCGTCCCCGTCGGGCGCCCACAGGCGCTCCATCGGGGTCGGCTTGCCCTTCGATGCTCCGGCGGCCTCGGCCAAGCGTCATCCCTTCATGCGACAGCCCCGGTCAGGGCGGTGAATTCCTCGCGCAGCGACATCTCGTCGGCGCCATCGGTGCGTCCCAGCAGGGACATCGCCCGACCGGCGCGGCGCGCCGCATCCGGCGACAGCGCTCCGACGCCCTTCGCCACGGCCTTCATCTCGTCCATCACGCCATTGCAGTGAAGGACCACATCGCAGCCAGCGGCAAGGATGGCGCGGGACTTTTCGTCGAAATCCCCAGAAAGCGCCTTCATCGAGACGTCATCGCTCATCAGCAGGCCGTCGAAGCCAATCTCGCCGCGGATGATTTCCAAAATGATCCGGGGCGACGTCGTTGCCGGCCGGTCCGGATCGAGCGCGGTGTAGACGACATGCGCCGTCATCGCCATCGGCAGGGCGTTGAGCGCCTTGAAGGGCGCGAAGTCGCGCGCGCGCAGGTCTGCCAGCGGCGCATCGACCACCGGCAGCGCCAAATGGCTGTCGGCGAAGGCCCGCCCGTGGCCGGGCACGTGCTTCATCACCGGCAGCACGCCGCCGGCCGTCAGCCCCTCGGCCGCCGCACGGCCCATCGCGGCCACGACTATCGGGTCCTTCGCATAGGCCCGGTTGCCGATCACGTCGTGCGCGCCTTCCACCGGGACATCCAGCACCGGCAGGCAGTCGGCGTTGATGCCGAACCGCATCAGGTCGAAGGCATGCAGCCGCGACATCAGCCAGGCGGCGCGCAGCCCGGCCTGCCGGTCGCCCGCGTGGATGGCGCCGAGAGTGGCGGCCGACGGATAGCTTGGCACGAGCGGCGGACGCAATCGCTGCACGCGGCCGCCTTCCTGGTCGATGAAGACGGGTGCGTCCTGCCGGCCGATGCAATCGCGCATCTCGGCCACCAGATCCACGATTTCATCGGGTTCGCCGATGTTGCGGGCAAACAGGATGAAGCCCCACGGCCGCTCGCCGCGATAGAAGGCCTTCTCCTCGTCGGTGAGGCGCTTGCCGGTTGACCCGAAGATGACGGCTCTTGATTCGCTCATGATGAGCAGCGTAGTGCGTTTGGTCAGACGAGGGAATTGCACCGCGCCTACCCCGAACGCGAACGAGCCGCCCCCAAGGGACGGCCCGTAAGAAAAGGCGTGCCGGTCGACGTGCTACCGCGACACGAAGCAGCTGCCGCCGGCAGCCTTGTAGCGTTCGCACAGCGCATTGGCGTCGGCGCGCGAGCCCGTCGGGATGCGCACGCGCCAGAACGTGCCCTTCCCCGCGACCTCGGCCCTGACGATGTTGACGCCGCGTCCGTTGAGCACCGAGGCATAGCGGCGCGACAGGTCGGCATAGCTCGCCTGAGCGCCTTCCGGCGATGGCTGCGAGGCGATCTGCATGGCCCATTCGCTGCTCTGCGCGGCGACGACTGGCGCGGGCGTGGCGGCGGCAACCTGCGTTCCCGCTGCCGCGCCGGCATTGCCGACGATGTCGACCGGCTGGTCCGACGGACGGGTCGGCGCGACGGGGCCGCGCGCCGGCGTTGCCTGGTCGCGCGTGATGGTGCTCGTTTCCACTGTCCGAACGGGCGGATCCTGAACGGCGCCCGAGGCCGGCTGGGCCGGGCTTTCCGAAACGGGGGCCGGTGCGGTCCCGTTTCCGGACGCGGCTGGCTGCGTGTCGGCCGCGGCGCTGACGGCCGGTGCTGCGTCATTGGTGCGGATCGGCGCTTGCGCCAGCGGTGCCTGTGTCGGTTCGGCGACGGCAGCCACGACAGCTTCCGGTTCGATTTCCTCGCGCGGAACCAGGGTTCCGTCCGGCCGCACCACCATGGTGCGAACCCGGCGCGGGGCGATCACCGCAATCTCCTCCGAGAGCCCAGCATCGAAATCGTCGGTCGCTTCGACGCGATCCTCGGATTTCGGCCTCGCCTGCTCCGCCGGCTGGCCGAACGCACCGGGCAGGTCATCGGCCGTTTCAGCGTCGGCCGGATCGATCAATGTGGTCGGCGCGGCGATGGGAACGGTTCGAACCGCGAGATTGACCGGCTCCTCCTCCGTGGACACCAGCCTTTCCTGCGCGGGTTGCGTGTCGTTCTCGCCGGCACCGAAGCGCTCGTAGACCGCCTTGTCCTGATTGGGCACCGTTACGCCACCCGGTTGCTCAGGCTTGATCTTGATCGGCTCCTGATCGGCGCGGACCAGCACAGGCGCATCACCGCCACCACCGCCGCCAATCGACATCACGAAAGCGCCGACGCCGCCGATGATGGCAATGCCCGCGACCACCGCGGCCACCATGATGCCGCGGTTCTTCTGAACCGGGCGGTATTCGTGAGAGCGGGCCGGAACCGGCTGGTACTCCGGATCGAAGCTGTCGTCGTCGTCGCGGCTGTCGAGCCCCGGACGCACGTTCATCCACATCGCCGCGCCACCGGCACCGGCGGCACCCGCGGTGTCCGGTGCTTTCCGGTTCTCTGCCTCGGCCCAGGACCTGACCGCCTCGTCGAAGGCGGCATCGAGCTCGTCGACGTCGTCATGCCTGACGGTCGCCGCCGGGCTCGAGGTGACGCGCGGTGCTACATGCGGCCAGGTGTCGGCCCTGATTGCGGCGGCGCCCGCCGCCGTCACGCTGGCGGCAGGCCGGGTCTCGGCCCGATCCTCGAAACCGCCGCCGAAATCGGCGTCGATGTCATCCGCCGCAGCCGTCTTCCGGACGTTGTCCTCAAGGTGCAAATCGGGAACGTCGATCTCGTCGGCGACGACATAAGGCGCGGAAGGCACTTCCACCGTATCGACATCCGGCATGCCGCCATCGTCGCGAGCAGCCGCCGGCTGTTCCAAGTCCGCGAGCACGGCTTGCGACCGCGCTTGCCGCGCATCGCCAAGGTCGTCGGCTCCGGTATCCGGGGTGGACATGTCCGGGAATGGCTGATCAGCCTGCGAGGTCGATTGCTTCGACGCTGCGAGGCCAGCAGCGGCGGATCCGGCGTCGTCCGCGCGGTACCCCTCGCCCTCGAGTTCGCTTCTCAGGAGGCTCTCGAGATCGAAATCGTCATCGAATTCACCGAGGTCGTCCTCGCCCGCGACGTCGTGAGCCAGTTCCGGTATCTGCGCCACGGGTGGAATGACAGACGCGTCCTCGTCGATTTCGGAGAGGAAGAAATCGTCCTCGACCTCGACCCGCTTTTCCGGCCGGGCGGATGGCAAGGCCCGCTCGCTCGGCTTAGTGACCCAGGCGGAAATCGCATCCCAGGTCGAATCGCCGGTGGCTTCCTCCTCCACCACGGGCTTCGCCGGAGAATCCGGCGAAACTGGCATCGCCATGTCATTCGCCGCCTGCATCGCAGGCGCGGCCGTTTCCGTCGCGTTCGGCTCAGGCGCCGAAGGAGCCGCTTCGGCATGGGCGGATTCCGGATCGTTCGGTGCGGCGGCTTGTGCCGCGATCGGCGCGATCGTGGCGACGGCAGCCGCTGCGGCAACGGGCGGCACGACCGGCGACTGGTCACGCGGCGTGAAGGACGGGACGTTGCCGGACGCTGACTGCCAGTTGGTGCGCCGCGCGATGATGGACGGATTGGCAACCGTCGACTGGTAAGGCGCAGTCGCCTCGGACGGACCACCTTCAAGCTTCGTCGGCTGGGGGCGCGGCTGCGGATGGGCCAATGGTTTGGCCGCTGCGTCTTCGACCGGGGCCGATGCTGCTTCAGGCGCTTCGGCGGCCGACTGGCGTGAATGTCCCGCCATGGCGACCAGTTCGGCGAAGGGATCGAAGATCTTGTCCTCGGGGACGGGTTTCGCAACCGGCTCCGGATCGACCATGCGCGGGGCCGGCGTTCTCACGGTCCCGGCGGGGGCCGAAATAGACCTGTCCCCGGCGGGGGACGATGACGAGAGGGGAATCTGCGCGCCGGACGGACGCGCCGACGTCACGGCGGGACGCGGCGAAAAATCCGACACTGGCTTTGCGCGCTCCGAGACCGGAACAGGCGAAACCGGCCCCGATGGCTGGGAAGGCATCCGAAAACCAGATCCACCAGCGTCGGCGCCTGCCTCCGGCTGGCTTCGATCAAGCCATTGACGGGAGAAGGCGGCCAGCCGCTCGAAGGGGTCTTCTTCCGCCGCTTCGGTGGACGGAGCCGGCGCCGCTGGCGCCGCAGATGCGGGTGCGACCTGTGCCGACGCGCCGGCAATCGACCAGTCGCGCCGAAGGGCTGGCTTGTCGGCACCCGAGGCGGCGGGCCGCGACGGCATATCCTGAGACACCGATGGCTGTACAGGCTGCGAGTAGGCGCCGACCGGATCGCTGGCGCGCGGCCTTTCCGAAGCTGGAGACGCCACGGTCCGGGAGAGAGCTTCGACGGAAGCCGGCTTCCAGCCATCGCTGGAACGCGGTGCGGACGATCTGGCGGATGCCTCGACCCCCGGCGCAACGCCGCTGGTCGAAGCCCGTGTGTCGGGCGCGCGGCTGTCATTGGCGCTCGGCTCGCCGATCAACTCGCGTTCGAGGTCGATTCCGAATTCGTCGGACACCGTGTCACGCGCTCCAGTCTGCGGGTTCAACCCCATGATGCGCGTCAGCTCGGCCAGCGGATCACTATCGCCGTCCTTGCCGTGCGGCTGCACCTTGAGATGCTTCAGATCTGCCATTACTCGTCCCCGAACTCGCAGATGTCCGAGCGACGCAATCGCCACGGACCTTGGGCGTTACCAGCGTATTGTGGGCGAAAGGTGGCGGTTTTTCGAGCGTCTCAGCGCATTTCCTCAGGAGCATCCGCACCGAGCAGCCCGAGCCCCGACGTCAAGACGTCAAGCACGGCCCGCACCAGCCCAAGTCTGGCTTTGGTCGATTCTGGATCGTTAACCTTAAGAAAGCGTAAGTCCGGATTGTCGGTGCCCCGGTTCCAAAGCGCATGAAGCGCGCTGGCCACTTCGTAGAGGTAGAACGCGATGCGGTGAGGCTCATGCGCGGCGGCCGCCGACTCGACGATGCGGGGGTACTCCGCGAGCTTGCGCACCATGGCGATCTCGGCCTCGTCCGTGAGCGCATCCACCGCGGCCGACAGATTTGCGCGCTCGAAGGATGCGCCGGCGAACTGCTCCGCTGCCTGGCGAAACACCGAATGGCAGCGCGCGGACGCATACTGGACGTAGAAGACCGGATTGTCCTTCGACTGCTCGGTCACCTTGGCGAAGTCGAAGTCGAGCGGCGCGTCGTTCTTGCGGTAGAGCATCATGAAGCGGATCGGATCGCGGCCGACCTCGTCCACCACGTCACGCAACGTCACGAACTCGCCGGACCGCTTCGACATCTTGAACGGCTCGCCGTCGCGATAGAGCCGCACCAGCTGGCACAGCAGTACCTCGATCTTGAGCGCACCACCCGACAGTGCCTTGCCGAGCGCCTCAAGGCGCTTGACGTAGCCGCCATGGTCGGCCCCGAGCACGAAGATCAACTCCTCGAAGCCGCGCTCATACTTGTCCTTCATGTAGGCGACATCGGCGGCGAAATAGGTGAAGGCGCCGTCCGACTTCACCAGCGGCCTGTCGATGTCGTCGCCGACCTCGGTGGACCGGAACAGCGTCTGTTCGCGGTCCTCCCAGTCCTCGGGCTTCTGTCCCTTCGGCGGCGGCAGCTTGCCCTTGTAGACATGGCCCGACAGCGTGAGGTCGGTAATCGCCGAGCGGATCCTGCCGCCATTGCCCTCATGCAGGCTGCGTTCCGAAAAGAACACGTCGTGATGCACGTTGAGCGCGGCCAGATCCTCGCGGATCATCTCCATCATCATGGCGATGGCCTTGTCCTTGGCGATCTCCAGTGCCTTGACCTCGGCCATGCCGAGCAGGCCCGAGCCGTATTCGTCGAGCAGCGCCTGTCCAACCGGCTTCAGGTAGTCGCCGGGATAGAGCCCGGCCGGGATCTCGCCGATGTTTTCGCCCAGCGCCTCGCGATAGCGCAGCAACGCCGAGCGTCCGAGCACGTCGATCTGCGAGCCGGCATCATTGATATAGTACTCCTTGACGACATCGTAGCCGGCGAAGGCCATGATGTTGGCCAGCGTGTCGCCGACCACGGCGCCACGGCAATGGCCCACATGCATCGGTCCTGTCGGATTGGCGGACACGAACTCGACGTTGACGCGGTACCCCGCGCCGATGGTCGAGCGGCCGTAGTCGAGGCCGGCGGCCAGCATCTCCCGCAGCCTCGCCTGCCAGAAGGCGTCGCTCAGCGCCAGATTGATGAAGCCCGGACCGGCGATGTCGACGCGTGCCACGTCGGCCTCGCCCTTCAGGCGATCGGCGATCTTCTGCGCCAGCACCCGCGGGTTCTCGCCGACGGCCTTCGACAGCACCATCGCGGCGTTCGTGGCGAGATCGCCATGGGTCGCATCGCGCGGCGGCTCGACCGTCACGCGCGTCAGCGACAGTTCCGAACCGTCGACGGGGGTCAAGCCGAGAGAAAGGATGGCCCTGCTGATCCGATCGTGGAAATCGGCGAAGATGTTCATCGGTCGTCTTCCGGAGTCTGGAGAGGCCGGCGACGCTGCGCCGTTCGCGGGCTCCGCCTATCCGATATCGGGCGTATGGTCAAACAGCCGCCGGTGTTCCTTCAGGGCATAGGTGTCGGTCATGCCGGCGAGGAAATCCGCCACATGGCGGGCCTTCACCGCATCGCCCGCCCGCGCCAGGATATCGCGCCAGCCCTCGGGCATCGTTTCGGGATCGTCGAAATAGACGTCGAACAGGTCGGTGACGATGCGCTCGGCCCGCGCCCGCACGGCCATCACGTCCGGATGACGATAGAGGTTCGCGTAGAGGAACGCCTTCAGGTCCTTTTCCTGCGCGCGCAAGCCTTCAGAGAACGCCGCGATGGCATGCGGCGCGGCGCGCACGGCCTCGGGCGATGCCGGATCGAGAGCCTTCAGACGAAACTGCGCCTCCGCGATCACGTCTTCCACCATGATGGTGATCTGGCGCCGCATCAGTTCGTGTCCGGTGCGGACGGGGTCCAGCGCCGGGTAGCGATCACGCACGAGCGTGAGAAGTCCGGCCGTGAAGGCCGGCCCCTCCAGCATGTCCAGAGTCAGCAGGCCGGAGCGCAGACCGTCGTCGATGTCATGCGCGTCATAGGCAATGTCGTCGGCGATCGCCGCCACCTGGGCCTCCAGCGAGGCGTAGCTGCCGAGATCCAGCGTGAACAGGGTATCGAAATCGCGGATCGACTGCGGCAGCGGGCCCTTCAGCCCCTCTCCGTCCGGCCCCAACAGAGGACCATTGTGCTTGACGAGGCCTTCCAGCGTTTCCCACGAGAGGTTCAGCCCGTCGAACTCGGCGTAGCGGCGCTCGAGCTTCGTCACCACCCGCAGCGCCTGCGCATTGTGGTCGAAGCCGCCATAGGCGATCATCTTCGCATGCAGCGCGTCCTCGCCGGTGTGGCCGAAGGGCGTGTGGCCGAAATCGTGCACCAGTGCCACCGCCTCGGCCAGATCCTCGTCGAGCCTGAGCGCGCGGGCCAGCGCTCGCGCGATTTGCGCCACCTCGATCGAATGTGTGAGCCGCGTACGATAATGGTCGGCCTCATGGGCGAAAAAGACCTGAGTCTTGTGCTTCAGCCGGCGAAACGCCGTGGAATGGATGATACGGTCGCGGTCGCGCTGGAAGGGCGTTCGCGTCGGGCTCTCCGGTTCGGCGTAGAAACGCCCCCGCGTCGCCGCCGGATCGCAGGCGAAGACGGCGCGCGGCCGATATCCATACCCGATGTCGTCGCGTATCCCTTGCGCGCTCATGCCCTGGCCGGTTGACTTGCCCCGATGGGCTTCATACCTATCGTATGATTGCAAAAGCAAGGTGATGTCATGGGCAGCGACGCCAAGATCTCGATGAAGGGCGTGGAACTCACCGAGGCGGCCGCAAAGCGGATCGTCCGGATTCTCGCTGGCGAACCAGACAAGAAGGCGCTCCGCGTCTCCGTCGAGGGCGGCGGCTGCTCGGGATTTTCCTACAAGTTCGACCTGACCGCCGAGCGCAACGACGACGATACCGCCATCGAGCGCGACGGCGCGACGGTGCTGGTCGACGAGATGTCGCTCATCTACATGGGCGGCTCGGTGATAGACTTCGTCGACGACCTGATCGGCCAGTCGTTTCAGATCCGCAATCCCAACGCCGTCGCGTCGTGCGGCTGCGGCACCAGCTTTACGGTCTGACCGGCCCGGGCCGGCGTCCGCTAGCGGCGTTTTCGCGTCTTGCAAAATGGGTCTGGCGGGCCTCGGTCGTTTCGGACGGGCACCCCATCGCCGTCTCCTTGCGATCGCTCTCAAGCCATCTTGCCGCGCATTGGATGCGACGCGTGTTGAACGCAGCCCCCCAAAGCTCTCCTGAACGAAAGAAGGCGCGGATCGAAATCCACGCCTCCGGTCTACAACGGATGCAGGCGGCGTGAGCCTTCAAGGCCACGCGACGCCGAAAAGCGGTCGCGTCAGTTCGCGGACTTGGCCTTTTCCTGCTCTTCCTTGAGCTTCTTGGCGAAGTCCTCGTTGTTCCTGGACACGAACTCCTGCAGCTTCTTCTGACGATCCTCGATGTCGGCCTGCTGGAGCGGCGCACCGTCGAAGGCGGCGGTGAAGCCGCTGAGCGAGACCTTGATGGGGTTCGGCTGGTTCTGGAAATTGACCGAGGTCAGCGTCAGCTCGGTGCCCTTCTTGAAGCTCGCGACAAGCTCGTCGGTCATCGGAACCTCGGCCACGCAACGATCCGGGAAGCACACCGCGTAGTCGACCTTCTGCGGCTTGGCGGTGTCGACCTGCATTCCGATACCGGGCATCATCATGCGGCCGGTGGGCACGGTCACCTGGAAGACCTTGCGGTTCACCTTGCCCTTGACCTCGATCAGGCTGACGCCGGTGATCAGCTGGCCCGAATCGGCGACGATGATGTTCTGCACGTTGCAGATGTCGATGTCTTCCTGCTTGGAACAGGCCTTGAACCAGCCGCGCGGCGGCTGGCCGGGCTGCTGTGCCATGGCTGGTACGACATTGGCCACAACGAAACCGGCGATACCGGCCGCAAGTACTGCAAAGCGGGGTGCGGAGATACTTTTCGACTGCATCGGTTGCGTTTCCTCTCGAGTTTCGGTGCCTGAACCCTGACCGCTCAATGTTGGCCAAATGAGGCGACAGCATGACTTAGCGGCGCTGTCAGGGCTGACCGATCATTATCCTGCCGCCGCCTGTTACACCGCCAGTCAGGGCGAATCCAGTATCGTCAACCGGAAACACGCCGCTTTCTGCCGCGATGAAGGAATGGCGCCTCGATCGTGTTACGGTGCCTTCGAATCATCCACCCATTCGGCGACAGCCCCATGAGACTCTTCAAGACCCTGTCGGCCCTCGCGGTCCTGTCCCTCCCCGTCATCGGCGCGCCAGCCGCCGCGGAGCCCAGCCATGCCATTTCCATGCATGGCGAACCGGCCCTGCCGGCCGATTTCGAGCACCTGCCCTACGCCAATCCGGACGCACCGAAGGGCGGGACCGTCAATTATGCCGTCCAGGGCACGTTCGACAGCCTCAACCCGCTGATCATCCAAGGCTCGGCGGTGCGCGGCATCCTCGATCTCACCTATGGCAACAACGTCTTCGAGACGTTGATGATGCGGTCCTACGACGAACCGTTCACCCTCTATCCTCTGCTGGCCGAAACGATCGACACCGACGACGATCGCACCTATGCCGAGTTCACGCTCGACGCCCGCGCCCGCTTCTCCGATGGAAAGCCGGTGACGCCGGAAGACGTGATCTTCACCTTCGAACTGCTGCGCGACAAGGGCTTTCCCCGCTACGCCACCACCGTCAACAAGCTGTCGGCGATGGAGAAGGTCGGCGAGCGCGGCGTGCGCTTCACCTTCGAGATGCCGGATCGCGAACTGCCGCTGATCCTGGGCCTCATGCCGGTGCTGCCAAAACACGCCATCGATGCGGAGAATTTCGCCAAGTCGACGCTGAACCCCATGATCGGCAGCGGCCCCTATCGCATCCAGACGGTGCGGCCCGGCGAACTCCTCGTGCTCCAGCGCGATCCCGACTACTGGGCGAAGGACATTCCCTCAAAGCGCGGCTTCGACAATTACGACGAGATCCGCCTCAACTACTACCGGGACGAAAACACCATGTTCGAGGCCTTCAAGAAGGGTCTCATCGACATTTTCCCGGAAGGCAGTTCCACCCGCTGGACGAACGACTATGGTTTCCCGGCGGTTTCGTCCGGCGAGGTGGCGATGGACACCTTCCGCAGCGGCCTGCCCTCCGGCATGTACGGCTTCGTCATGAACACGAGGCGGCCCCTGTTCCAGGACCGCGCGACGCGCCAGGCGCTGGCCGGCCTGTTCGATTTCGAATGGGCGAACCAGAACCTGTTTTCGGGCGTCTACAGGCGCACCCGGAGCTACTGGGACGGGTCCGAACTCGGCTCGCAGGGCGTGCCGGCGAACGAGGCGGAAAAGGCGCTGCTTGCCGCCTTCCCCGACGCGGTCGCGCCGGAGATCATGGACGGCGCCTGGGCGCCCCCCGTGTCGGATGGCACGGGCCGCGACCGCGCCTTCCTGCGCCAGGGTTTCGATGCGTTGAAGGCGGCCGGCTACACCATGCAGGACCGCAGGATGATCGGCGCGGACGGACGGCCCTTCGCCTTCGAGATCATGCTGCGGGCCAATGGCGGGCAGGAACTGGCGCTCGCCTGGCAGCGCACGCTCGCCAGCCTCGGCATCGACGCCACGATCCGTTCGGTCGACGCGGCGCAGTACCAGCAAAGGCTCCTGACCCGCGACTACGACGTCATCCTGGCGAACTACACCGCCTCCCTGTCACCGGGCGTCGAGCAGGTCGGGCGCTGGGGCTCGGCCTCGAAGGACGCGCCGGGCTCCTGGAACTTCGCCGGCGTTGCCGAGCCTGCCGTGGACGCGCTGATCGAGACGCTGCTCCAGGCCCGCGACCGCGGCGACTTCATCGACGCCGTGCGGGCGCTCGACCGCTTGCTGCTTTCCGGTTCCTACGTCGTTCCGCTCTATCATCAGGGCGAGCAATGGGTCGGCCGCTGGGCGCGGATCGAGCATGCCGGCACGGTGCCGCTCTACGGCTACCAACTGCCGACGTGGTGGCGCCCCGCCAACTGACGCGCCACACGGGCGATGGATGCGCGACGGCATGGCAGGTTCCGCCGCATCGCGTTAAGTTCTCACGGACCAGCACAGAGGGAGCCCGCCATGACCCAGCCGCAGACCGTCCGCATCGACGTCATCTCCGACGTCGTGTGTCCCTGGTGCTTCCTCGGCCAGAAGCGGCTCGACCGCGCCATCGAGCTTGCCGACGGCATCGCGGTCGACGTGCGCTGGCGGCCCTACCAGCTCGACCCGACGATCCCGGCCGGAGGTCTGGAGCGCAAGTCCTACATGCTGGCGAAGTTCGGCAGCGCGGAGCGGCTGCGGCAGGCGCACGACAACCTCGTCTCGGCCGGCGCGGCCGAGGGCATCCCCTTCGCCTTCGACGCCATCACGGTTTCGCCCAACACGCTCGACGCTCACCGCGTCATCCGCTGGGCGGGTTCGGCCGGCGCGGAGGTCCAGAACCGGCTCGCCCGGCGCCTCTTCGAGCTCTACTTCCAGGAAGGCCGCGACATCGGCGACCCGGCCGAGCTGATCGCGGCGGCGCGCGACGCCGGCATGGATGCCGCCGTCGTCGAGACGCTTTTGCCGACCGAAGCCGACCGCGACGCCGTCACCGAGGAAATCGCCACAGCGTCGCGCATGGGCGTGCGCGGCGTGCCCTGTTTCATCATCGAGAACAAATATGCCGTGATGGGCGCGCAGGACCCGCAGACCATCGCCGATGCGATCCGGCAGGTGGCGGCGGCGAAGGCGAAGGGCGAGCTGGAGGCGTAGGACCCTCGTGGCCGCACGCTCTATCGGCGGGCTGGCCTGAACGCGCCGAGCGCCGTGTTCTCGTCATGCAGCTTGCGCCAGCGCGCGAAGCGTTCGGGATCGATCCGCCCGTCCGCGACCGCGGCGAGCACGGCGCAGGATGGTTCGTGGGTGTGCGTGCAGTTCCTGAACTTGCACTGGCTCTCCAGTTCCGCGATCTCGGCAAACACCACATCGAGGCCATCAGCCATCTCGCCGAGATGCAACGAGCGGATTCCAGGAGAATCCAGCACCCAGCCGCCGCCGGCGACCGGATGCAGGGAGCGCGCCGTCGTCGTGTGCCGACCTTTGGAATCATGGTCGCGAATGGCGCCGGTGAGCTGGGCGGTGCCCGCGCCAGGGCCCGCAATCGTGTTGACGAGGGTCGACTTGCCCACCCCCGAGGAACCGGTGAGCGCCACGGTCTTTCCCGTCCCGAACCAGGGCCGCAGCGTCGTCAGTGCGTCGGGCCGGCGCGGATCGACCACGACCACCGGCAGGTCGCGCGCCAGTCTCGCGGCCTGCGCGACGAAGGGAGCCGCATCCTCCTTCGTATCGGCCTTGGTCAGCACGACGACCGGAGCGATCTCGCACTGCGCTGCCATGGCCAGATAGCGCTCGAGCCGCGGAACGCTGAAATCGTCGTTGCAGGAGGTGACGATGAACAGCGTGTCGACGTTGGCGCCGGAAAGCTGCGTGCTGCGGTCGCTCATGCGCCGGGCCAGGAGCGAGGTGCGCGCGAGCCGCCGCCGCACGAGGAAATCGCGCGGTTCCGCGAGCACGAAGTCGCCAACCGCATAGTCGCCACTCGAGGCATTGGCCGGCAGCACGAGTTCGATCGGACCGATGGCGGAATACCCGCTCATGCGTGCGCGGTGGATGTGGGCGATGCGGACGGGCACGAGGCCGGCTTCTTCCACGCTGACCTGGTCGCCGAAGAAGGAGGACCAGCCCAGGGCGGCAAGTGCTGTTTCGTGCGTCGGCTCGATCAATATCATTTTCCCTGTTCAGGTCAGCAACCGGCGAGCGCCGTCGACATCCATCTCGCTTCCCAAAGCGTGTCGCGATCTTTCAGATTCGCTCCGCACGCTTTAGGTCTTTGTTTTCGCGCATGTCTTTCACCCGAAACCGGTGCCCACTTTCGGGAGACATGCTTTAGCACGCTGCCACGCGCCGTGCTCGCTTCAACGCGGTGCGCCGGCTCCGCAAGGAAGCGGCGTTCCGTGCCCAGCCTACTTCCCTCGCTTCTCGATCTTCAGATCCGGCAGGCCGGGCCGTTTCGATTTGATCCCGGCCTCCTTCAGGGCCGTATAGCCCACCTTCCGGAGGAGCATCTCCGTCTTCGCCTGCTCCTTTTCGCGAACACTCTGGCCCTTGATCTTCGACATTCGTCCTCCTGTTGATGCGGTGTCGTCTTCTCCTCGATACAGGGTCTTTCGAGCCGTGCGCGGTGAATATGAGGTCTGTACGGATTATTTGTCGTTGCGGTGGGCCCCACCGCGTCCCGCATGGGCCTGCGCGGCGTGCCCTGCTTCATCATCGAGAAAACATGCCGTGATGCGCGCGCAGGCGCCTCAGACGCTGGCGGATGCGAACCGGCAGGTGGCGGCGGCGAAGGCGAGCGGGGAGATGGGGGGAGCGGGGTAGCCCGCGGGTGGCACCGCCGCGCCGACCAAGCTTTGGCCATGCACCCTATGCAGCTTCAGGCCAGGTCATCGAGCAGGGCCTTGGCGCCCTTCAGGTCCTCGGTATCGAACCCTTCCGTAAACCAGCCGTATATCTCCGCCACCAACTCGCGAGCCTCGGCGCGCTTGTTCTGCTGCGTCCAGAGCCGGACCATACTGGTCGCGGTCCGCAGTTCCCACCATCTCGCGCCCTGATCGCGGGCGATGGCAAGCGCGGTCGAGAACGCCGCCTCGGCTTCGTCCTCCCTGAACATTGACATCAGCAATTCGCCGCGAACGCGGTGCAGTTCGGCATCGCCCCATTTCTCGCCGGTTTGCGACGTGTTGGCGAGGCCGTCCGCGATTGCGGCAAGGGCGTCTTCCTTGCGCCCCATGGCTGCCAGCAACTCAGTCCGGATCAACGCGTAGATAGGCTGGAACGTCTTGAACCCCAGGCCTTCCATCATTTCCACGCCCTGATCGGCATGCGCCAGCCCCTCCTCGAGGCGCCCCTGCCAGCCCAGGATCACGCCTTGTATCGGCAATCCGCACGTCCGCCACACCGGCAAGCTGTGTTCATCGGTCAGGAGTTTCAGTTGACCGATGTGCTGTTCGATGGCCGTTCGGTCTCGGATCACGTAAGCCGCAATAGCGGCATGCGTTAGCGCATAAGCCAGCGTGTTGACATGTTTGACGTCATGGCCGCGGGCGACAGCCTTGTGACCCCAATCGCGGGCTTGTTCCGGAAAGCCGCGAAGAGCAGAGCCAATGCAAAGATAGCTCGCCGCACCCGTGCCGAGATCCTGTCCATAGACCAAGGCCGATTCGGCGTCGCGTTCCGGGTCGAACAAGGCCCAAGCTTGCTCGATGTGGTCCATGCAAGACGCTATCGACCCAGCGGCCAGCAATGACGTCCCCATCATGCGCTGACCAATCAGCTGGGGGACGATGTCCGGCTGGGCCATTGCCAGTTCGAGAAATTCTGCGGCGAGTTCCTGGTATCGAACGATCTGGCCCGAGACATAAAGATATGCCACCTGACCATACAGGGCCGGGAATATCCGCGATATCTGTCCCGATTGCCGACACAGCGCGATGGCCCGTTCGGACGTTGCTTGGGTTTCCGGCGCCGAATAGCCCTTTACGACCATTATCGGTGGAATGAGTGCGACCTGCAGCTCAAGTTCGAGCACGTCTCGGGCCGCACCCGCTGGCAGCAGGGACACCTGTTCAAGGCCCCGCGTGAGGTTCACAAAGGCCTCGGCATTGGCCGATACCTTGACCGCCCGCTGCCCAGCCTTCAGCCAGTAGCCGATAGCCCGCCCAGCCTTGCCGGCTTCGCCCAGATGATGCGCCATGAGTTCGGGATGGGTCTCGACCGTCTCGGGAAATCGGGTTTCCAGCAGATCGGCGACCTGCAGATGGGTCTGCTGGCGGGTGCGCCTGAGCAACGAGCCATAGGCCGCGTCCTGCACCAGCGCGTGTTTGAAGACGTAGCGGGCCCGCGGCGGCCGGCCGCGCTGGTAGAGCAGTTCTGTTTCGACCAGCTGGCTAAGCCCCTCCTGCAGCAGCGTGTCGCCGAGGGTGGAGAGACCGGAGATCATCTCGTAGGCGAACTCGCGGCCGAGCACCGAGCCGAGCTGGGCCAGTTCGCGCACCTGCGGCAGCCGGTCGAGCCGGGCCATCGGCGATTCCTGCAGCGTGTCGGGGATCGAAAGCGAAGACAGCGGCCCGGTCAGTTCGAACCGGTTGCCCGCATCACGCAGGATGTTGGAAGCGAGGATGGTCTTGGTCAGTTCCTCGACATAGAGCGGCACGCCGTCGGTCTTGGTGACGATGTGGCTGACGACCTCGACAGGCAGCGACTTCATGCCGGCGATGCGGGCGACCAGCGCCTCGGCATGGGGGCGTTCCAGGCGATTGAGCGTGATCGGCGTGATGTGCGACCGCGCCGGCCAGGGCGGCACGAACTCCGGCCGCGCCGTCAGCACCATCAACAGCGAGGCGGTCGGCGCCTGCTCGATCAGCAAGCCCAGCACTTCCAGGGTCGACGGATCGGCCCAGTGCAGGTCCTCCCACAATTGCAGGAACGGCTGGCGTTCGGCCGTCTCCAGCGTCAGGGCGACGATGGTGTCCTGGGTCTGCTGCTTCAGTTGCTGCGGTGGCAGCGCAAGCGGCGAATAGCGATCCGGCGGCAAGGGCAGCGTCAGCAGCGCGGCGAGAATTGGTACGGTCTCTGCCAGCGGCTGGCTGTAATCCGCCAGCATCGCCTCCAGCTTGGCGAGGCGCACTCCGGAATCGTCATCGGCATGCCAACCGGCCTGCTGCTTGAAATGTTCGATGACCGGGAACAGTGCGCTGCCGCCATGGTAGGGCGAGCAGCGCACGGTGACCCGCGGCAACCCCTCGGCGCGCACGGCCGCCTTCAGCCCGTCGATCAACACGCTCTTGCCGATGCCGGCCTCGCCGCTGATCGTCACCGCCTGGCCGCGACCCTCGACCTTCGTACTCTGCCACGCCCGGCGCAGCAGGCCGGTTTCCTCGTCGCGCCCGATCAGTTCCGGCACTTCGGCGGCGCCATCCGTCTCCCGTCCGCCAAGGTCGTAGCCGTCATCGCCGCGTAGGCCGACGACGCGCCAGGCATGCACCAGCCCGGCAATGCCTTTCAGTTCGTGAGCACCGGTGTCCTCGTATGTGAATATCTCGCCGGATAGTTCCTTGGTCAGGGCACCGAGAATGATGCCGTTGCGTCCGGCAAGGCCCTGCAGCCGGGCAGCCATGTTCGGCGCTTCGCCGATGACGGTGCGCTCCTGCGCCATGCCTTCGCCGACCACCTCGCCGACCATCACCATGCCGGTGGCGATACCGATCCGCACGGCGATCTCGATGTCCTTGTCGCGCCCGAGCGTGGCGTTCAGCCCGGCCATCGCCCGGACGATCGCCAACCCGCTGTGCACCGCCCGCTCGGCATTGCGCTCCAGCGATTTCGGGTAGCCGAAATAGACCAGAATGCCGTCGCCCATGTATTTGGCGACATAGCCGCCGTACTCGCGGATCAGCCGCGTGCAGGTTTCCTGATAGGTGCGGATGACGTCCTGCAGATCCTCAGGATCAAGCTTGCCCGACAGCGCGGTGGAATCGGCCAGATCGCAGAACATCACCGTCAGCGGGCGTCGCTCGGCATCGCTGGACGGCGCGCCCGGGGACGGGGACGCAGCCGGGGCCGCGGCCGGGGATTGTACGACCGGCGGCCGCGCCCTTGCCGCGTCCCGCGCGACGACCGTCATCGGCCTGGTCTCGTCGCCGGCATCAGCCCTGATCGCCCGCATCAGGCGCAGACGGTCGCCGACGCAGATCCCCAGTTCCTTCAGATGGACTTCCGTCAGGTCGGCGATGACATCCATGCCGATGTGATGGTCTGCGAACAGATGCTCGTATCCGGCAAGATCCAGATCGGCCAGCCAAGCGGTGATGTCTCTCATCGAGGTCGTCCCCCCGCGGACAGACATATCAGAAGCGAGGACCGGGAGGGGAACATTCCGGCGACGGTCTTCGCCGGCATGGCAGGCTGGACCGCGCCGCCATCCAGTCGCCCCAACAGGCGAACTGGAACCCCAATCCTGCCGCAGGGCGACCGGGACGCCCCGCCCCCCCTACGCCGCCCTCTCTGCCAGCCGCGCCAGTTGCGTCATCACCACCGCCGCGCCGGCCAGGCGCTTTTCGGGGTTCGGCCAGTCGCGGATGAAGACCACGCCCTGGTCGGGGCGGATCTTGGCCATCGAGCCCTGCTCGGCGATCATCTTCACCAGGCCCGCCGGGTCGGCGAAGGTCTTGTCGCGGAACTGGACGACGACGCCCTTCGGCCCGGCGTCGAGCTTCTCGACGTTGGCTTTGCGGCACAGCGCCTTGATGTAGACGATCTTCAACAGGTGCTGCACCTCGTCGGGCAGCGGGCCGAAGCGGTCGATCAGCTCGGCGCCGAAACTGTCGATCTCGGCGGTGGACTGCAGGTCGGCAAGGCGGCGGTAGAGCGCCAGCCTGAGCTGCAGGTCGGGCACGTAGCTCTCGGGGATCATGACGGCGGTGCCGACCGTGATCTGCGGTGACCAGGAGCCGTCCGACACCTCGCCGGTGCCGCGGATCTCGGCCACCGCTTCCTCCAGCATCTGCTGGTAGAGCTCGAAGCCGACCTCCTTGATGTGGCCCGACTGCTCCTCGCCGAGCAAATTGCCGGCGCCGCGGATGTCGAGATCGTGGCTGGCGAGCTGGAAGCCGGCGCCCAGCGTGTCGAGCGATTGCAGCACCTTCAGCCGCCGCTCGGCGGTCTGCGTCATGGTGCGATTGGCCGGCAGCGTGAACAGCGCATAGGCGCGCAGCTTGGAACGCCCGACCCGGCCGCGCAGCTGGTAGAGCTGCGCCAGGCCGAACATGTCGGCGCGGTGGACGATCAGCGTGTTGGCGGTCGGGATGTCGAGGCCCGATTCGACGATCGTGGTCGACAGGAGCACGTCGTACTTGCCGTCGTAGAAGGCGTTCATGATGTCGTCGAGTTCGCCCGGCGCGATCTGGCCATGGGCGGTGGCGAACTTCAGCTCGGGCACCTGTTCCCTCAGGAAATCACCGACTTCCTGGAGATCGCTGATGCGTGGCACGACGTAGAAGCTCTGGCCGCCGCGATAGCGCTCGCGCAGCAGCGTCTCGCGGATCACCAGCGGGTCGAAGGGCGAGATGAAGGTGCGCACCGCCATGCGATCGACCGGCGCGGTGGTGATCAGCGACAGCTCGCGCACGCCGGTCAGCGCCAGTTGCAGCGTGCGCGGGATCGGCGTCGCCGACAGTGTCAGCACATGGACGTCGGTCTTCAGGTCCTTCAGCCGCTCCTTGTGCTTGACGCCGAAATGCTGCTCCTCGTCGATGATCAGCAGGCCGAGATGCTTGAAGCTGACCGCCGTGCCGAGCAGCGCATGCGTGCCGACGACGATGTCGATGGTGCCGTCGGCCAGCCCCTTCTTGGTCTCGGCGAGTTCCTTGGGGCCGACGAGGCGCGAGGCCTGGCGCACCGTCACCGGCAGGCCGGCGAAGCGCTGCGAGAAGGTCTTGAAATGCTGGCGCGCCAGAAGCGTCGTCGGAACCACCACCGCCACCTGCACGCCCTCCATGGCGGCGAGGAAGGCTGCGCGCAGCGCCACCTCGGTCTTGCCGAAGCCGACGTCGCCGCAGATCAGCCGGTCCATCGGCCGGCCGAGCCCGAGATCGTCGATCACGGCGTCGATGGCGGCCTGCTGGTCCTCGGTCTCCTCGTAGGGGAAGCGGGCGGCGAACTCGCCGTAGAGCCCTTCGGGCGGCAGGAAGGCCGGCGCACCGCGCATCTGGCGCTCGGCGGCGATGCGGATCAGGTCGCCGGCCATGTCGAGCAGGCGCTTCTTCAGCTTGGCCTTGCGCGACTGCCAGGCGCCGCCGCCCAGCCGGTCGAGCGTCGTGTCGGCCGCATCCGAGCCGTAGCGCGACAGGAGGTCGATGTTTTCGACCGGCAGGAACAGGCGCCCGTCACCGGCATAGTGGATTTCGAGGCAATCATGCGGCGCGCCCGCCGCCTCGATCGTCCTCAGCCCGATGAAGCGGCCGATGCCGTGGTCGGCGTGGACGATGATGTCGCCGGCCGCCAGCGAGGCCAGTTCGGAGATGAAGTCGGACGCCCGCTTGCGCTTGGCGCGGCGCACGAGGCGGTCGCCCAGGATGTCCTGCTCGCCGATCACGACCATCTTGCCGGTCTCGAAGCCGGTTTCCAGCGGCAGCACGGCGATCCCGGTCTTGCCGGGCGCGAGCTTCTCGAGTTCGTCGAGACGCGAGACGCGCGTCATGCCGCCAAGCCCGTGCTCGGCGAGGATCTGGCCGAGCCGGTCGAGCGAGCCTTCCGTCCAGCCGGCGACCAGCGTCTTGCGGCCGGCGGCGCGCACGTCGGCGATGTGCCGCACCGCCTGGTCGAAGACGTTGGCGTTCGGATCGGCGCGCTCGGCGGCGAAGGAGCGACCGGCGCGCGACTTCGCCTTCAGGATCGCCCTGCCCTCGCCTGGCGGCGCGTCGAAGGGCGACAGATCGGCAATCAGACGCTCCCCCGCCGCCGCGCGGACGTCCTCGGGCGCCAGGTAGAGCCGCTCGGGCGGGGTGGGGTTGTAGGGCGTCGAGTCACCCAGTCCCTTGCCCGACGCCTGCCGCTTGCGCGCGTCGTAATGGTCGAGGATCAGCGTGTGGCGCTCCACCATCGCTTCCTGCGCCAGCGCGTCGAAGACCACCGGCCCGTCCGGCACGTAGTCGAACAGGGTGTCCAGGCTTTCGTAGAAAAACGGCAGCCAATGCTCCATGCCGGAGAAGCGGCGCCCCTCGGAAATCGCGACATAGAGCGCGTCGTCGCGCGACGGCGCGCCGAAGGTTTCGATGTAGTTGCGCCGGAACCGGCTGATCGTCTCGGGCGTCAGCGTCACTTCGCTTGCCGCCTGCAATGTCATGGCGTTGCACTGGCTTGTCGTGCGCTGCGTGGCGGGGTCGAAGGCGCGGATCGATTCCAGCGTATCGCCGAAAAAGTCGAGCCGCAGCGGCTCGGTCCAGCCAGGCGCGTAGAGATCCAGGATCCCGCCGCGCACGGCGTAGTCGCCGACGTCGCGCACCGTGCTCACGCGGTCGAACCCCCCCGTCTCCAGCCGCGCGACCAGCGCCTTCATGTCGACCTGGTTGCCGGGCTTGACCGCAAAGGATTGCGCGGCCAGCAGCCTCGCGGGCGGCACTCTTTGCAGGATCGCGTTGACGGTGGTCAGAATGATGGCGCGATGCGGCTTTTCCTGAAGCGCGATCATCGCCGACAGGGCGTCGAGCCGGCGCGCGGCGGCATCGGCGCTCGGAGAAACGCGATCGTAGGGCAGGCAGTCCCAGGCCGGCAGTTCGAGCACGGGAAGGCCTGGCGCGATGAAGCCCAGCGCCTCCACGAGGGCTGGAATGCGCTGGCCGTCGCGCGCGATGTAAAGCAGCGGGCCGTCGCCCGCTGCCTCCCGCGCGATCCCGGCCAGCACGAAGGCTTCGTAGCCGTCGGCCACGCCGCCAATGATGACGGAGCCCGTGCGGCCCGGTTTCAGCCCGAGGGATTCGATCAAGCTCATGAATTCGCAATCGTTAGAAGGGCATTACCTGGCGAAACGCCCGGATCCTGCGGAAGAGGTCTGTGTCGTACCGGGCAGGAACCTCGTCCTCGCCTGTCAGCCATTTCAGGAGGTCGCCGTCCAGAAGGTCGAGCAGCATCTCGAACTCGTCGAGTTCGCGCGCACTCATTCCGTCGAGACTGGCGGCGGCGAACGTGCCGAGCAGGAGGTCCATCTCGCGCATGCCGCGATGCTGGGCCCGGTAGAGCGCCTTCTTGCGCCGAATGCTGAGAGTGCCGCTGCTCGTCATCGTCTGGTGATCGCCTGTCTGGTTTGGATGCGCATATAGAACGGAACGGTGCCAGTGTCAGCCTTGCAGCGACCGCGCAGGCGGATAAGGTGCGCGGCGTGTCAAATGCTCGCCCCCTTTTCACGTCCTTCCGGCTTGTCCGGCCTTGGCAAGCTCGCCCTTGCGCGAGAGGGAACTGACCGATGCGCCCGTCACTGCTCGACCCGTTGTTTGCGCCGGCCACCTTGCTCGAGGGCGTCGGACCGAAGGTCGTCGCGCTGCTCGGGAAGGTCACGCCGGCCGATGTCGCCGAGCGGGACCTGCGGGTCGGCGACCTTCTCTTCGTCCTGCCGCATTCGCTGATCGACCGGCGCAATCGCCCCGAGATCGCGCTGGCCGCCGAGGGCGCGATCGTGACGATCGAGGTCACCATCGACCGCCACCAGCCGCCGCCGCGCGGCAAGGGGGCCATGCCATACCGCGTTTTCGCCTTCGACGAGACCGGGGAGATCGCGCTCACCTTCTTCCACGCCAAGGGCGCGTGGCTGGAAAACGCCCTGCCCGTCGGCGCCCGCATGCTGGTCAGCGGGCGGATGGAATGGTTCAACGGCCGCCCGTCGATGGTCCACCCCGACCACATGGTGCCGGCCGACAAGGCAGAAGACCTGCCGCTGGTCGAGCCCGTCTATCCGTTGACGGCCGGCCTGTCGCCGCGCGTCCTGCGGCGCATCCTCGCGCAGGCGCTGGCCCGCCTGCCCATCCTGCCCGAGTGGCAGGACGCCGAACTGATGCGCCGCCAGTCCTTCCCTGATTTTTCCCGCGCCCTGAAACGCCTGCACGAACCGGCCGACGCGCTTGACGTGTCGCTCGACAACCCGGCGCGTCGGCGCCTGGCCTATGACGAGTTGCTCGCCGGCCAGCTGTCGCTGGCGCTCGTGCGCGCCCGCGTCCGGCGCCTCTCGGGCCGGCCGCTGATCGGCGACGGCAGGCATGTGGCGGCGATCCGCGCGGCGCTGCCCTATTCACTGACTAGAAGCCAGGAAGAGGCGGTGGCGGAGATCGACTCGGATCTCGCCCGGCCCGACCGCATGCTGCGATTGCTTCAGGGCGATGTCGGGGCCGGCAAGACGGTGCTGGCTCTGCTGGCCATGGCGCGCGCGGCCGAGGCCGGCGGCCAGTCAGCGCTCATGGCGCCGACCGAAATCCTTGCGCGCCAGCATTTCGGCACCATCGCCCCGCTCGCGGCCAAAGCCGGGCTCGTCTCCCGCGTGCTGACCGGCCGCGAGAAGGGCCGCGAACGCACCGAGATCCTGGCCGGCATCGCCGACGGGTCGATCGACTTCGTCATCGGCACGCATGCGCTCTTTCAAGAGAGCGTGGCTTACCGCAACCTGGTGCTGGCCATCGTCGACGAACAACATCGCTTCGGCGTCCACCAGCGCCTGTCGATCACCGCCAAGGGCGATGCGCCGGATATGCTGGTGATGACGGCGACGCCCATTCCGCGCACGCTCGTCTTGTCGGCCTTCGGCGACATGGACGTCTCGCGCCTGACCGAGAAGCCCGCCGGCCGCCGGCCGATCCAGACCGTCACCCTGCCCGTCGAGCGCCTTTCGGACCTCGTCGAACGCATCGGCAAGGCGGTGGACGACGGACAGAAGGCCTACTGGATCTGCCCGCTCGTGGAGGAATCCGAAGAGGTGAAGCTGATGTCGGCCGAGGACCGGGCAAAGTCGCTGCGCGAGGTGTTCGGTCTGCTCGTCGGTCTCGTGCACGGCCGCATGAAGGCCGCCGAGAAGGACGAGGCGATGCGCGCCTTCAAGGCCGGGGAGACCAAGATTCTCGTCGCCACGACGGTCGTCGAAGTCGGCGTCGATGTGCCGGACGCCACGATCATCGTCATCGAGCACGCCGAGCGCTTCGGCCTGGCGCAACTGCACCAGCTGCGCGGGCGCGTGGGGCGCGGCGACAAGGCCTCGACCTGCGTTCTTCTGTACGAAGGGCCGCTTGGCGAGACGGCCAAGCGCCGTCTGTCGGTGCTGCGCGAGACGGAGGACGGCTTCGTCATCTCGGAAGAAGATCTGAAGCTACGCGGCGAAGGCGAACTGCTCGGCACCCGCCAGTCGGGAACGCCGGGCTTCCAGGTGGCGCGGCTCGAGGCGCATGGCGACCTCCTGGAAATCGCCCGAAGCGATGCGCGGCTCGTCCTGGAGCGCGACCCCGATCTCACCTCGCCGCGCGGCGAAGCGCTGCGACTGCTGCTCTACGTCTTCGGGCGTGACGAGGCCGTCAGGCTGTTGCGCGCAGGCTGATAAGCGTTCGTCCGTGCTATTCGGCAGCGGTCGAGATCTGTCGGGCCTTCGCGGCGAGGGCGAGCTCCTGCACCTTTTTCTGGTAGTCAGGCGTGACCAGGCCGGCGGAAATGATCAGCTTTGCCGCTTCCTCCACCGACATCGACAGTTCGATGACGTCGGCCCGCGGCACATACATGAGAAAGCCCGTCGTCGGGTTCGGCGTCGAGGGCAGGAAAACGGCCACCGTCTCGGAGGCCGGCTCCTCGAGCCTGTGATTGACCTCGGATTTCCCCTCCGAGGAGATGAAAACGATCGACCACAAGCCGCGGCGCGGGTACTCGATCAACGCGACCTTCTTGAAAACCTCGGACTTGTTCGACAGCACCGTCTCGAAGATCTGCTTCAACGCCTTGTAGAGACTGCGAACCAGCGGCATGCGGTTGAGCAGGGTCTCGCCGTAGTTGACGATTGACCGGCCGATGAAGTTGGCGGTGAGGAAGCCGACGAGCGTGATGACGACCAGCGCCACGATCAGGCCGAAGCCGGGTACGGCGAATGGCAGGTAGTAGTCGGGGCTGTAGCGCTCGGGAATGTAGGGCTTCACCCATGAATCCACCCAGCCGATGAACGACCAGGCAATGTAGGCCGTGATCGCCAGCGGCGCGCAAACGACGAAACCGGTCAGGAAATAGTTCCTGATCCGCATCATCCCCCGGCTTTTCGTGTGGTCCGACATACTGGATTCCGGCGCTTGAGCTTTACCATAGATAAGGCAACGCAACGGATTTATGAATGTCGAATCAAACGGGCGACGATAACTTTAGCGGCTCGCGCCCGTCATTCGACGGTGACGGACTTGGCGAGGTTGCGCGGCTGGTCGACATCGGTGCCCATGAACACCGCGGTGAAGTAGGCAAGCATCTGGATAGGAAGGGCGTAGACGATCGGCGCTATGATCTCGGGCACATCGGGCATGATGATCGTTTCGAACGTGTCGATCGAGGACCGGCGGGCGCCTTCCTCATCGGTGATCAGGATGATCTTGCCGCCCCGGGCGGCCACCTCCTGCATGTTTGACACGGTCTTGTCGTAGATGCGGTCGTGCGGGGCGATGACGATCACCGGCATGTCGCGGTCGATGAGCGCGATCGGTCCGTGCTTCAGTTCGCCGGCCGCATAGCCCTCGGCGTGTATGTAGGAAATCTCCTTGAGCTTCAGCGCGCCTTCCATCGCCAGCGGATAGCTCGTGTCGCGGCCCAGATAGAGCACGTGGCGGTAATGTGACAGTTTGCGCGCCACCTTCTCGATCTGCGCTTCGAGCTTCAGCGCCTGGCGGACATAACGCGGCGCCTCCGACAGTTCGCGCACCATGCGCTTCTCGTCCTCGGCGGTGATCGTCCCGCGCTCGCTGCCGGCGCGCACGGCGAGCGAGGCGAGCACGGAGAGTTGGGAGGTGAAGGCCTTTGTGGAGGCGACGCCGATCTCGGGGCCGGCGAGCGTGGGGAAGATGCAGTCCGCCTCGCGGGCGATGGTCGATTCCTGCACGTTGACGATCGCGCCGATGGGAATGCCCTGCGACCGGCAGTAGCGCAGCGAGGCCAGCGTGTCGGCCGTCTCGCCCGACTGCGAGACGAAGAACGCCGCGCTCGCCTTCGGCATCGGCATCTCGCGGTAGCGGAACTCCGAGGCGATGTCGATGTCGACCGGCAGGCGGGCATAGCGCTCGAACCAGTACTTCGACACCAGCCCGGCGAGATAGGCCGTGCCGCAGGCCGAGATCGCGATGCGGTCGAGCTTGGCGAAATCGAACGGCAGCGCCTCGCGCCGGGCCCTGCCCTCGGCGAAATCGAGATAGTGCGACAGTGTGTGGGAAATCGTCTCCGGCTGTTCGTGGATCTCCTTTTCCATGAAATGCCGGTGGTTGCCCTTGTCGACGAGGAAGGCCGTGCCGACAGACTTCTGCATGCGCCGCTCGACCGGACTGCCGTCCATGTCGAAGATTTTCATCCCGTCCCGACGCACCACCGCCCAGTCGCCGTCCTCGAGATAGGTGACGGCGCTGGTGAAGGGCGACAGCGCGATCGCGTCGGAGCCGAGATACATCTCGCCCTTGCCGTGTCCCACCGCCAGGGGTGGACCGGAACGGGCGCCGATGATCAGGTTCTCGTCACCGCGGAAGATGATGGCGAGCGCGAACGCGCCCTGCAGGCGCTTCAGCGCGTTATGCGCGGCCTCTTCAGGCGATGCGCCGCGTTCGAGCTCCCGCGAGACCAGGTGCGCCACCACCTCGGTGTCGGTCTGCGAGACGAAGTCGTAGCCGTCGGCCTTCAACTCGTCGCGCAAGTCGGCGAAGTTCTCGATGATGCCGTTGTGAACGACCGCGACATCCTTGCCGAAGTGCGGATGCGCGTTGGTCTCGTTGGGTACGCCATGGGTCGCCCAGCGCGTGTGGCCGATGCCGATCAGCCCGGCCAGCGGCTCGGCCTTCAGCCGGTTTTCCAGGTTGACCAGCTTGCCCTCGGCGCGGCGGCGGTCGAGCCGGCCATGATCGATGGTCGCGACGCCGGCCGAATCATAGCCGCGATATTCGAGGCGCTTCAGCGCGTCGACGATGAGCGGGGCGACCGGCGTCGAGCCGACGATTGCAACGATGCCGCACATTTTTGATGCCCCCGGGGATTCGCGCCGTCCGTTGGCGCCGATGTAGGGTCGGATGATGGCCGAACGGAACTAAATTTTGGTTTCAGAGCGTGACGTTGCGTCGCCGGCCTCGCTTGATGCCTCGTCCTTCTTCGCCTGCCGTCGGTCCTTCTCGGCCTTGTAGAGGCCGCGCAGGATGCGCGCGCGGCCGGGCTTGACCTCCTGTCGGGCGCGGCCAAAGGCCAGCGCATCGTCCGGCACGTCGGTGGTGACGACACTGCCCGACGCCACATAGGCGCGGTCGCCGATCCTGACCGGCGCGACCAGCGACGAGTTGGAACCGATGAAGGCGCCCGCGCCGATCTCGGTACGGTCCTTGGTGTAGCCATTGTAGTTGCAGGTGATGGTGCCCGCGCCGATGTTGGCGTCGACGCCGACGGTCGCGTCGCCGATATAGGTCAAATGGTTGATCTTGGCGCCGGCCTGGATCTCGGCCTCCTTGACCTCGCAGAAATTGCCGACCTTGGCCTTTTCGGCAAGACGCGCGCCGGGCCGCAGCCGCGCGAAGGGACCGACCTCGCAGGCCTCGCCGACGGTCGCGCCTTCCAGGTGAGAGAAGGCGCGGATGCGCGCGTTGCCGGCCACCGTCACCTTCTGACCGAAGACGACGTTCGGCTCGACGATCGTGTCGGCGCCAATCACCGTGTCATGGCTGAAATGCACCGTCTCCGGCGCCATCAGCGTCACGCCGGAAAGCATCATGGCGCGGCGCCTGCGCGACTGCCAGATCGCCTCGGCCTCGGCCAGTTCGGCGCGGTTGTTGATGCCGAGCACGTTCTCGAAGGGCGCCTCCGTCGCCACCACCGGCAGTCCGCGGCCGCGCGCGATCTCGACGATGTCGGTGAGATAGTATTCGCCCTTGGCGTTGTCGTTTCCAACCCCGTCGAGCAGCGAAAGCGCATGTTCGCCCGAAATCGCCATCAGCCCGCCATTGCAATAGGTGATCCGCCGTTCCTCGTCGGTGCAGTCGCGCTCCTCGCGGATCGCCACCAGCGCCCCGTCCTTCTCGATGAGCCGGCCGTAGCCCGTCGGGTTCGTCGTGCGGAAGCCGATCACGGCGACGGCCGCGCCCTCGGCAAGCTTCGCGCGCGCCGTCTCCAGCGCTTGCGCCTCGATCAGCGGGGTGTCGCCGAACATCACCAGCACATCATCATGGCCGCGGGCGATGGCTGCGCGCGCCGCCAGCACGGCATGCGCGGTGCCAAGCCGCTGCGCCTGCAAGTAGACATCGGCGCCCGGCGCGCGCGCGCGGGCCGCCTTGCCAACCTCCTCGGCCCCGTGGCCCACCACGACCGCCAGCGCCCCGCTGCCGGCAGCGGCCGCGGCATCGATCACGTGGCAGACGAGCGGCAGGCCGGCCACCGCATGCAGGACCTTCGGCAGCGCGCTCTTCATGCGCGTGCCCTCGCCTGCGGCCAGGATGACGGAAAGACAGCTGCGTGCGCTCATGATGCGTGACGTCCTCATGCCGAAACCGGCTCGTTGTCGCGACCGGCCCATTGTTCCAAACCGCCGACGTCTCTATCACCGCTGCCTTGCCAATCCAATCGCCGCCCCGGCGCGGAGCACAGACCTTGACCAGCCGCCCCCGACGCCAGACCGCCGCCATCGTCGTGATGGTGCTGACGCCCCTGTTCTTTTCCACCAACCTGGTCTTCGGGCGCGGCGTCATCGGCGAGGTCGCGCCGTTTACGCTCGCCTTCCTGCGCTGGGGCGCGGTGGCGCTGGCGCTTTCGCCCTTCGTCTTGGCCGACCGCGCCGCCGCGCGCCGGCTGGTGCTTCAGAACGGGCGCTTTCTCATGCTTCTCGGTTTCCTCGGCATGTGGTTTTGCGGCGCGCTGGTCTACATCGCGCTCCAGCGCACCACGGCCACCAACGGAACGCTGATCTACACCACCTCGCCGGTGTTCATCATCCTGATCGACGCGGTCGTCAACCGCAGACGAATCGGCCTGCGTCCCGCCGCCGGATCGGTGCTGGCGCTGACCGGCATTGCGTTCATCGTGCTGCGCGGCGAGCTTTCGGCCCTGCTTTCGCTCGATTTCAACGAGGGAGACCTGCTCTTCGTGGGGGCGGCCATCGCCTGGGCGGTCTATTCGCTGATGCTGCGTTCGTCGCGCGTCACCGGTGTCGCCAATCTGGCGCTGCTGCCGCTGATCGCAGCCGCCGGCGCCCTGCTGCTGGCGCCCTTCGCCGCCTGGGAATTCCTCACTGGCGCTCCCATGCCGGTGACGGCCAATGCCTGGAGCGGCATCGCCGGCATCGTGGTCTTTGCATCACTGGCGGCCTTCCTCGGCTTCCAGTTCGGCGTCCGCAGGCTCGGCGCGCCGGTGGCGGGCGTGTTCATGTACCTGATGCCGCCCTTTGGGGTCGGGCTGGCGGTCCTGTTCCTCGGCGAGACCTTCCACATCCACCATGCCGTCGGCATCGTGCTGGTCACCGGCGGCGTCATCCTGGCCACCCTGCCCGCCTCCTGGCTGCCGCGACGCCGCTGACGGTCAGCCCAACGTGCCGAGGATCGGGAAGGTCTCGAGCAGCCAGAAGGACGCGGTCTGGATTCCGCCGGTGAGGAAGAGGATGCCGGCCAGTACGAGAAACCCGCCCATCACCTTCTCGACCCGTCCGAGATGGACGCGGAAGCGAGACAGGAACCGCATGAAGGCGCCGGAAAACAGCGCCGCGATCAGGAACGGGATGCCGAGCCCCAGCGAATAGGCGGCAAGCAGGGCCGCGCCCTCGCCCACGGTGTCGCGCCCGCCGGCCAGCGTCAGGATAGGCCCCAGCACCGGGCCGATGCAGGGTGTCCAGCCGAAGGCGAAGGCCAGTCCCATGAAGTAGGCCGCCACCCCGCTCGCCGGCTTGCCGGCGGACTGGAAGCGCGCCTCCCGCGACAGGAAGGGAATGCGGATCACGCCGAGAAAATTCAGCCCCATCAGGATGATCAGCAGGCCGGCGACGACCGCCAGTTCCTGCTGCCAGGCGCGCAGCAGGCCGCCGATGGTCGACGCGCCGGCGCCGAGCGCCACGAAGACGGTCGAGAATCCGAGCACGAAGGCGAGCGACGCGCCGACCAGCGCGTAGCGCGTGGTCCGGTCTTCCGCCTTCGCGCCCTCGCCGCGAAAGTCATCGACCGAAACGCCGGCCATGTAGCAGAGATAGGGCGGTACCAGCGGCAGCACGCAGGGCGACAGGAAGGAGATGGCTCCCGCCCCTACCGCGCTCACATAACCGACATCGATCGCCATCGCCTCGCCTCGTCCGGTTCGCTGTCCGTCGATCCGCGCCTATAGACCGCGACCCGCACACGAGCCAATCACCCTTGCGTGGGCATATTGTCCCGGCACCCCGAAGTCGCGACAGTGCCACGCGGAGCGATGTCGCGACTTTCACGGTCCCACGCGAAACTCGGGCCCCGGCTCCCCGCAACCCGGCGGCCGGACGGCGGGGGCCGGGGCCGGATTGGGCCGGTCGCGTCGGTTCCTGTCCCGAACCACATACGGCGGCATGGTCCGGACTGGGCGCGACACGCTCTCTAGGGCCTCGGACGGTAACCCAGGTTGCGCGAGATCTGCTCGGCGGCGGCGAGCACCTCGCGCACCTGATCGGCCGTCGGCGTTTCGGGGATGAATTGGACGGAATCGGTGATCGCGACTGCGCCGACATAGGCTCCGAGGGCGTCGAAGATTGGCGCGGCGAGAGCGCTCAGGCCGATGACAGCTTCGTTGCATGCCGTCGCCCAGCCACGCCTGCGGACCGCGGCGATCTCGGCGCGAAGGCGATCCGGGTCGGAAATGGTGTAGGCGGTCAGCATTTCGAGGCCGTCCTCGATCAGCCTCGGCAGCAGCGTCTGGTCGCCAAAGGCGAGCGTCAGCTTGCCCTGCGCGCTCGAGGTGAACTTCAGGATCGAGCCAGGCTTGACGCTGATGTCGATGTTGGAGCGGTTCGGCATGATCAGAAGGATGCGGTTGCCGTCGCGCTCGGGCTGGCTGATCGCCACCGCGTGACCGAGACGGTCACGCAACTCTCGCGCGCTCTGCCGGGCCGCGGAGGCCAGTTCGAAGCTTTCGGACACCGCGTGTCCCAACACCATCAAGCGGGCGCTGATCGAGTAGCGCTCGCTCTCGTCGCTGCGCAGCAGGTAACCGGCCGAAACCAGAGTCTGCAGGTGCCGGTGGATGCGGCTCTTCGGCGTGCCGAAGGCGCGGGCGAGTTCGCTCACCCCCACGGAGGTCTGGCACTGGGCGACATATTCGAGGATTTCGAGCGCGAAGACGACCGCCTGGACGCCGCCTTCTCCGCGGCGGGGCGGCGATACGACCGACGTGCCGCTCGTTGCCTCGCTCCCCTCGTCCTCGCTCGTCATTTCCGATCCCGTTCATTCCGTTCCCGCCCTATATAGGGTCGGATCGCATCATTGCAGCCTTCATTCGCAGGGGAATGCGGCCTCAGGCACCGGGTGGCATGGGATATTCGTCCGCATTCAGCACCCAGCCGGGCTGGTGCGAGAAGTCGAGTCGCGGCGGCGCGAAGAGATCGACCAGTTGGTTGAGCCCCGCTTCCATGCCGCGCGAGGTGTGAATTGCCGGCGGCGGGATGACGATGAGGGATGGCGACGCGAGATGCGGATGCTCGTCCTCGCGCCAGGCGTTGAGGTTGGTCGTCCAGGGCCAGCGCAGATGGTGGGTGAAGGAGCCGTCGAGCGCCAGCGACCCCTGCTCGAAGTCGTCGTGGTGGTGCGGCGAGAGCTTCTCGATGTCGCGCGGTCCGTGCTGCGGATCGAGAAAGTTCACCATCACCGTCGTGCAGCGGAAGATCCGGCCGAACCGGCCCTTTGCGGGCGGAACGTCGAGGCTGTAGGCGCGGATCTTGAAGCCACCCACCGGGTCCGGCCAGGGCTTGAACGGAGGAATGCGGGGATGGTCGGCCCGAAACGAGCCCGCGTTGGCGCAGGCGGCGTTGAGGTCTGGCGAACGCGTTGAAAAGATCCGCGTGACGCGCCCGCCCTGCGGCAACAGGATGCGGCTGTCGCCCGGCGGCAGGATGACGAGCGAAAAGCCCGCCACCGTGCGGCGCTCGCCATTCGCGTCGATCTCGGCGCCGCTGTCGCGGTCCGGAAGCAGCAGCACGTACTCGTCGATCTGCCCGCTCCGCTCCAGCACCGCGCCCGGCCGAGCCTCCGAATAGGCGACCAGCATCGCCTGGCCGCGGGTCATCCACGTCCGCGAACCGTCCGTCACCTGCTGCGGCGCGTCCTCGTAATAGCGGCCGATCTCGGCCGGCATAAAGGCGCCGGCCGCCGTCACCGCCGGCGCGGTCGCAGCCAGGCGTGATCTGGGGTCAGTTGTGTCGTACATGGTGGTTGCCTTTCCGCCGGATCGCCTAAATCGTTCCGAATAACAGAACATTGTTCCGTTATGCTCCGCACAAAGGTCGCCGGTGTCAAGGTTCGCATTTTTCATCGACGTTCTTGACAACCCCTCGAAGTCATTGGATCATTAATAGAACGGTGTTCTGCACATCGAAACGATTTTGGGAGGAAGAGAAGCACCATGGTCACTCGCAGGGAAGTCTTCGGCTATGCCGCCGGCATCGGCGCATCGCTGGCAATGCCGGGTATCGCGCGCGCCGCGCCGGTCAACATGCGGCTCGCCCATGCCGCCAACGAAATCCACCCCGGGCACATCGCGGCCGTGGAGTTCAAGAAAGCGCTCGAAGCCCTCATTCCCGGCGCGACAAACATCACCATCTTCCCGAACCGCCAACTGGGGGACGACAAGCAGAACCTCGAATCGGCGGTCGCCGGCACCAACGAGTTGTGCGGCTCGTCGGGCGTGCTGTTTCCGCTGGTGACGGGACGCGCGGCCCTCGACGCCTACCAGCTTCCGTTCCTGATCAGGGACTACGACCACTTCGAGAAGCTCGCCACGAGCGATATCGGCCAGCAGATCCTCGACGACCTCGCGCCCGGCGGGCTGGTTGGACTGCAGACGACGGACATCGGCCAGAGGCACTTCCTCTCATCCGGCAAGCCGGTGACGTCGGTGGCCGACTTCGCCGGCCTGAAGACGCGCATCGTGCCGGTGCCGCTGCACAAGGCGATATGGGAAACGGTCGGCACCGCGCCGGTCGGCCTGCCCTATGGCGAGGTCTACGGCGCGCTCGAGACCAAGGTCATCGACGCGGTGGAGATCAACGTCTCCTCCATGCTCGGCGAGAACCTGTGGGAGGTCGGCAAGAGCTTCACGTTGACCGGCCACTATCCCTGGCACAACGTCATCGCCGTCAACAAGACCTTCTTCGACGGCCTGCCGGCCGAGATCCAGCAGGCGATGCGTCAGGCCGGCCGAGACTCGATCGCGCCGACCCTCGCCTACACCAAGAACCAGGACCTCACCGGTCGGGACGAACTGCGCGCCAAGGGCGTCGAGATCCACGAACTGTCCAGCCTTCCCGAGATGCAGGACCGGGTCGCGCCGATCGTCGAGCAATGGAGCGCCAAGTCGCCGCTGATCGCCGATTTCGTGGCGGCGGCGCGCGCCTCCGCCTAGACGCCTCGGCAACCGGATCCGCCTCGACCGGCCGGCGCCTCCGCGCCGGCCTCTTCTTCCCGCGCGCCCAGGACCAGGCATGCCGCTCGACCATCCAGCCAGCACCGCGCGAACCGGCCCGCTCGGTTGGTACGTGCGCGCCATGCGCGTCCTCGCGGGAACGTCCATGCTGACGATCGTCGTCATCATGACGACGCAGGTCGTCGCCCGCTATGTCTTCAACGCCTCGCTGATCTGGGCGGAGGAACTCTGCCGGGTGCTTCTCGTCTGGCAGACCTTCCTCTTTGTCGGGCTGGCCTACCAACGGGGCGAGCTCGTCGCCGTCGACGTGCTGCCCGAACTCCTGAGGCCGAAGCTTCGCCTGGCGCTGAAGATCGTGGTCAGCATCCCGGTGCTCGCCTTCCTCTGGCTGATGGCCGTCAACGGCTACGACTACGCCTCGCGGTTCCACAACCAGGTAATCCCGGCGGTCGACTTCATCTCGATGTCGGTCAGCGGCGAGGGCCTGGGCGTGTCGGTCTTCTGGGTCTACGTCTCGGTCTGCGTAGGCTCGGCGCTGCTCGGCCTGCATGTGCTCGCCTCCATCGTCGGCGACGCGCTCGAGGTCTTGGCTGGCCGCGCCGCTCCTTCCACCCTCCATCCGCTAGGAGATTAGCGCCATGGGCAGCTTCTTCGGCGCCTTCTTCCTCCTGCTGGTCACCGGCGTTCCCATATCGCTGGCGCTCGGCGTCGGGGGCATGGCCTATCTCTACCTGTCGGGAAACGGTGGCGTGATCCTGGCCCTGCCGCAGCGCATGATGGCCGGCGTCGACCAGTTCATTCTCCTGACCATCCCGCTCTTCCTGCTTGCCGGCATGCTGATGAATGTCGGTGGCATCACCGACCGCATCGTCGGCTTCGCCCGTGCCATGGTGGGGCATCGCAAGGGCGGCATGTCTTCGGTCACCGTGCTGTCGGCCGGTTTCTTCGCCGGCATCTCCGGCAGCGCGACGGCGGAGGCCTCCGCGCTCGGCTCCATCCTCATCCCCGCCATGCAGCGCCAGGGCATACCGCCCGCCTACGCGGCGGCGCTCGTCGGCGTCAGCGCGGTCGTCGGCCCGATCATTCCGCCGTCGATCACCATGATCGTCTACGGCGTGCTGTCGGGCGCATCGATCGGCCAGCTCTTCCTGGCCGGCGTCGCGCCCGGCGTCCTGATCGTGCTCGGTCTGTTGCTCTATGCCAGCTGGCGTGCTCGACGCGAGGGCTTTCCGGTCACCCCGAAGATGGGCTGGGCCGAGCGCCGCGCGGCCACGCTGCGGACGCTGCCGGCCCTCATCCTGCCGCTGATCATCGTGGTCGGCATCAAGGCCGGCATCTTCACGCCAACCGAGGCGGCGGCGGTCGCCGTCATCTACGCGCTCCTGATCGGCTTCATCTACCGCGACCTGACCGTGGCGCGCGTCTGGGACGCGATGATCGCCACGACGCTGGCCAGTTCCGCAATCCTGTTCATCACGGCGATGGCGAGCATCGTCGCTTTCGTCTTCACCCTGGAACAGGTGCCAGCGACGATCGCGGCCGCCGTGCTGTCGATCAGCGACAATCCGATCGTCATCCTGATCATGCTCAACATCGTGCTCCTGATCCTCGGCGTGTTCCTCGAGCCGATCTCTATCCTCATCCTGACGATGCCGATCCTGATGCAGTTCCTGAAGATCATCGGCATGGATCCGGTGCAGTTCGGGGTGATGGTCGTGCTCAACGTTGTGATCGGCATGGCGACCCCGCCGGTCGGCATCCTGCTGTTCATCGTCTGCGCGACGTCGGGGCAACCGCTCACGGCGGTGGCCAGGGAAGCGTTGCCGCTCATCGGCATATGCCTGTTCGTCCTCTTCCTCGTCGCCGCCTTTCCCATGATCTCGCTGGCGCTTCCGCAAGCCATGCTGCCTTGAGCCGCCCGGAGACCGTCCGAAACTCGAAAGACATGTCATGACAGCCGCCCCCTCCCCGAGCCAGGTCTTCCGCCAGCGCTTCATCGCCGGAGACCTCCTGGTCGGCACCTTCGTCAAGACGCCGGCGACCCATCCGGTCGAGATCCTCGGCCAGATCGGCTTCGAGTTCGTCGTCCTCGACGAGGAACACGCCCCCTGGGACCGGGTGACGATCGACGGCGCGCTGCTCGCCGCGCGCGCCTCGGGGACCGTCGGCATCGTGCGCGTCGCCGAACCGACGCCCGCCAAGATCCTCGCCGTCCTCGACGATGGCGCGACCGGCGTCATGGTTCCGCACGTCTCCTCCGCCGCGAAGGCGCGCGAGATCGCCGCCGCCTGCCGTTATCGCGGCGGCAAGCGCGGCTTTTCCAACACCACGCGGGCCGGCGGCTTCGGCGACGTCGGCCTGTGGGACCATGTCGACCGGCAGGACCGGACCGTCACCTTCATCGCCATGATCGAGGACCCCGAGGCGCTCGACGAGATCGACGCGATCCTGGCAACCGAGGGACTGGATGGCGTCTTCATCGGACGAGGCGACCTGACGGTGGCGCTCGGGGCAGCCTCCATGGACGCGCCCGAGATCCGCGCGGCCTGCGACACGATCCTCGCCGCGGCGAAGAAGGCTGGAAAGCCGGTCGCCGTGATGGTGGCCAATCCGCGGGAGGCTGAGGGCTTCCGTGAACGAGGCGCGACCGCCTTCATCGTCGCCTCCGACCAGGGATTCATGCGCCAGGCCGCGTCACGCCTCTACGGCGACATGCGCGCGCTCGGCGGGCGATAGATTTCAAGCGACAGGAGCAAAGACATGGCCGACACGAACACCACCTACCCCACCATCGTCCCGCTCGAGCCGATGGCGCCGGCCCGCGCGGCGGAAGTCGCGGAACTGCTCGTCGATGCCGTCGACCTTCATTGCCACTCCGGACCGGCCGCGATGCCGCGCATCCTCGGACATCACGAAGCCTTCCGGATGGCGCTCGACGCCGGCTTCCGCGCGCTCCTCTACAAGGATCACTATTATGTCGGCATGCCGCACTGCGCCACGCTGAGGGAGATGTATCCCGACGCGCCGATCCAGCTCTATTCGGGCGTCGCCTTGAACAACGCCTCGGGCGGCATCAATCCGCACGCGGTCGACCACGCCATCAAGCTCGGCGGCAGGATCGTCTGGTTCCCCACCTTCGCCGCGAAGAACCACATCGAGGCCTATGCGGCCAAGAGTTTCCCGAAGACCGCCAAGCCGATGCTGCCGCCGATCCCGCTCACCGTGCTCGACGCCAACGGGCGACTGATCGACGAAGCGAAGCAGATCTGCGACCTGATCGCCGAGGCCGACATCATCCTCGCCGGCGGGCACCTCCATGTTTCGGAACTGTTCATCCTCTTCGAGGAGGCGCGCAAGCGAGGCGTCCGGAAGATGCTGGTCAACCACCCGAGCTACATCATCGGCTGTTCCGACGACGACATCCGCGGCCTCGTCTCGCTCGGCGCCTACATGGAGCATTCGATCTGCATGTTCGTGCCGAGCCGCGCCAAGCAGCACGAGACGGCGGACCTGATCCACATGATGACGGTGGCTGGCGTCGACCGAACAGTGCTCGGCTCCGACCTCGGCCTGACACAGGCGCCGAAGCCGGTCGACGGCTTCCGGCAGATCGTCTCCGACCTGCTCGACCACGAAGTCCCGAAGGCCGATATCAAGACGATCATATCGACGAACGCATCGCAGTTGCTCAACCTCGCGACCTGACCGGCAAGCGAGGGAAGGCGATACGGGAATCCGCCCAATGTCCAATGTTCTGATCGTCTACGCCCATCCGGAGCCGAAGTCGTTCAACGCCGCGCTCTGCGCCCGCGCCGCGTCGGCGCTGACGGCGGCCGGCCACGACGTGACCGTGTCGGACCTCTACGGCGAGGGCTTTGATCCGCTCGCCGGCCGCCACGACTTCACGACGGTCGCCGATCCGGATCGCTTCCACTACCAGACCGAGCAGGCGCACGCCGCGCGCCATGGCGGCTTCAGCCCGGAACTCGCGCGCGAACAGGCGCGCGTGGAGGCCGCCGATCTGCTTGTCCTGCAGTTCCCGCTCTGGTGGGGCGGAGTGCCGGCGATCCTGAAAGGCTGGGGCGAACGCGTCTTCGCCTACGGCTTCGGCTATGCCGACGGACTGCGCTTCGAGACCGGCGTGTTCCGGGGTCGGCGCGCCATGGTCTCGATGACCACCGGCGGTACGACCGCGCGCTTCGGCGCCGGCGCGGTCTATGGCGAACTGGAGCGCCAGGTGCTCTGGCAGATCCAGCATCTCGGGCTCGAATACATGGGATACGAGGTCGAGGCGCCGGTCGTGGCCTACGGGGCGCCGCGCGTCGACGAGGCCGGGCGCGCCGCCTATCTCGACGAACTGGAACGGCGTGTGCTCGACGCGGCCGCCAAGCCCGTCGACCGCGGCCTCAAGGTCGCCGATCCGCTGGCCGTGGTCCCTGGCAACGCCTGGGCGAGCGCGCGATGACGACCGCGACCCGGCGGCGCTCTATTGCACACATCTATGGCATTTCCGGCTGCCGGAGGGCATCTGGCCCAAGGTCGAGGGTTTCGTCGAAGGTCGATGTGGTTCACAGGCCGGGCCGGAACACGAAGGATTTGGACCAGGTTCACCCGGCAGAGCGATTCGATGTTTACCGGAAATGCTCCTGGCTGGCATCGGGCCTGGCCTACCAGCGGATCGCCTCGGGCGAGCGATCCACCATAACCTCCAAAGGGATGCCGCCAAGCTTGCCCGCGGTCTCCGAGAATGTCGAGGCAAAGCTGCCCAGCACCCGTTGCGTGGCGGCCAGCGCATAAAGGTCGACCACCGCTCCTTCGATACCATCGCGCGAGTCGCGCGAACGGCTTTGCGACGCAGCGCTTAGGATGCGCCCGGGCAAGGCAGCTTCAAGAAGCGCCAGTTCGTCGGGGGCGTCGGTGGCCACGAAAAAGGTGGTCGCCGGGTTTTGCTCGACCAGTTGCCGCATTCGCGCGAGGAAGAGCGCGGTCGGGCTGTGAGCGATCGAGGGCTTGTGATCGGTGCGGCGGATATGCACGCCGACAGTGACCGAAAACCCCTCGGTCAGCGCCGCAATCCGATCGGCCAGGCGCGGCACTGGGCGGAACGGATAGAACCCGTCGGACCCGGGGTAGAACAGGCTCCACGTGCGGATCGACACATGCCGACGGCGGCCCAATTCGCGGAAGTCGAAGCCTTCGGCGATCATTGCCTCGATCTGGCGCGGTTGCAGCGCGCCACCGATCGGTGGCCATTGCGTGGCGCGCATCCATACTTCCGCCAGGCGCTGCCTTCGCTGCAGTCGGTCGGCGCTCAGCACGCGCCCGACCTCGCGCGGAACCTCGATCACCTCCTCGAGGCGACAGCCGAGTTCGGGACTTATGCGCCAGAACACGCGCAATGGCTGGCCGAGGTCCGCGCTGAGACGGATTGCACTGTGCAACGAATAGAGGCGGTTGCAGAGTCCGCCCACCGGCATGATGGTAAACATGACTTTCCCCCGCGCCACCATCGCAGTCCACCGCGCCCGAGATGGCGCGGCAGCGCCGCAGGCACGAACGACCGCCGACTATGCTGTTTGGATACTTTCCGCAATCGGTTGACGACCGCCTTGCGATTCTTTGGTCGGAAGCGTCCCGGTTTTCCCGGACGCGGGCCGTGGGATCTTCGGGCCTATGCCAGCGTGCCGGAGGCCAGGGCTTCGCTAGGCCGTTACATCGACCACTTCCACCCGTCCTTCTCGAAGGCACCGCGGCGTCGGGCTGGATCGACCATGGCGTCACCGGCTTCATCGCCCGCGACATCGCCGACTTCGCCCGCACTCTCGCGCAGCTCTCGGCCGACCCCGCACTCCGCCGCCGCATCGGGGACGCCGCGCGCGCCGAAGCGAGGCGCCGTTTCGACCCGTCCCGCAACGCCGTCGCGATGGCCGAAGTCCTTTCCGGGCTCATGCCGCTGCCCAAGCGTTCGCACCCGCCTCTGCCGGGCGCCGGTCTGCCCGCGGCCGATCGCTTCCTGCAAGCGCTGGGGGAGGCTGCCCCGCTGTTCCTGGAGATCGTCGGCGGCGCCGCCGACCCGCGGCCGCCAACCGCCGCCTGGAATCGCGACATCCTGCTGCGCGGTGAGGGCGGCGTCATGCACTATGCCAACACATTTCCCGACGACGACAGGCTGTTGCGATGGGCAGATGCTCTTGGCCGAAGACGGGCTTGACAGAACTGCGCGGCACCAAGCCCGTCCCTTACGCAGCAGCGCGGCCGCACACAGGACGACAGGAACGAGATGGCCCCTGCCCCCACCGCGCTCACATAGCCGACATCATGCGCTGACGCTTCGTCATGGACGCGGTTCACGAGGCGGGCGAGCCGACGGTCCCGGTCAAGGCGGCTTGGCGCAAATATTCGCGGCTGTTTCCCGATTTCGGCGAGCTGGCGCGGGCCAATGGCTGGGACGCCGCCGAACTGGCCGAACTCGACATCTATCGCGACTCGGCCGCGCATTTCACCTTCCCGACCCTCGCGCAGGTGCAGGCCGCCGCCGGCCGATACTTCTCCTCGATCGAACTTGTATCCAGCGGCGATTACCCCCTCGCCGAATATGCGCCCTTCGTGATTCTAGGTCGTTGATACCGGTTTGTTGGTGAGCGCGCTGGGGCTGGAACCCAGGACCTACTGATTAAAAGTTTGAGATTCCGACGATCTGCCCGTTTCCCATAGGCTTACCGAAATTGCAGAAAACATAGGAATATCATTGAATTAATGCGCAGGAGATTCCCTGGGATTCTTGCGCTTTCCGCCAGGTTCGCTTACTATGTGCTTACTGAACCCGAAACCAGTAAGCAGGTTCCCGATGCCGAAGATCACCAAGCGCCTTGTGGATGCGACCGAAGGGCAGGCCAGCGATCTTTTCGTCTGGGATAGCGACCTCGCCGGCTTCGGGCTCAAGGTGACGCCGGCCGGCCGGAAGGTGTTCGTCCTTCAGTATCGGATCGGTCGGAAGTCCCGTCGGATGACGCTCGGAGCGTTCGGAACGCTAACGGTCGATCAGGCAAGAAGCCTTGCTCAATCCAATCTCCGACTGGTGGCGCGTGGCGACGATCCGATGGCTGAGCGGGAAGCCAAGCGGGACGAGAAGACCACCGGGGAACTGCTGGACCAGTTTCTCGCCGACCATGCCGACGCGAAGCTGAAAGACCGGTCTAGCGCCGAATACAGGCGGCTCGCGCAAACCCTGGTGCCTTCGAAACTGCGGCGGATGCCGATCGCGGAAGTCGCTCGCGCCGATCTGTCCAAGCTGCACAATTCGCTTTCCGGCACGCCCTATCAGGCCAACCGCCTGCTCGCCGTCCTGCGCAAGTTCTTCAACTGGTGCGAACGCGACGGCTATCGTCCAGACCATTCCAACCCCGCCCTCCATGTGCAGCCGTTCAAGGAGCGCAAGCGGGAGCGGTTTCTGTCCCCGGCGGAAATCGCCCATTTCGGATCGGTACTATCTGCCATCGAAATGGAAGGCGCACACGGCCCGCATGTCGTCGCCGCGATCCGACTCCTTCTCCTGACGGGCGCGCGCCTCAACGAAGTGCTGGGCATGCGCTGGGAGTGGATCGACTGGGAAGCGTCGCTCGTTCGCCTTCCCGACTCGAAGACGGGCGCGAAGACCGTTTTCCTGAATGCGCCCGCACTTCAGGTTCTCTCCGCCATTCCGCGCCTCGCCGACAATCCCCATGTGATCTGCGGCCAGAAGAAGGGCGAGCGGCTGATCAACCTGCAAAAGCCGTGGCAGGCGATCCGTGCACGCGCCGGCTTGAACGACGTTCGCATTCACGACCTGCGCCATTCCTTCGCCTCCATCGCTGTGGCGAGCGGCATGTCCTTGCCGATGATCGGAAAGCTGCTTGGGCATTCGCAGCCACAGACAACGGCCCGCTATGCGCATCTGGCGGATGATCCGATGCGGGCTGCTTCCGATCAGATCGGCCAGCGGTTCTCGTCGATGCAGATTGCCCGTCCGCAAGCAGTGGCCATGCTCTCGGCATGCGCGCCAATCCCGAAGCCGCGTTGATTGACACGCTTGGTAGGGGATGCAATTGGCTTTGCAGGAGAAATTTCGCAGGGTGGACAATTCCTTGCCCCAATTCATAGACCGGATCCTGCTCCGCCTACGCCATCGGCGTCGATTGCAGCGCAGCGAGGCGGCCGAAAGGCAGCGCAGCGAGGCGGCCGAAAGGCAGCAGATTCAATCGGAATTCGATCGCGAGTTCTACCTGACGACATATCCAGACGTTGCGCAAGCCGGGATGGATCCGCTCACGCATTTCATCCGCTATGGCTGGCGTGAGGGCAGAGATCCAAACCGCAGCTTTTCGTCAGCCTTCTATCTGCAAGCGCACCCAGACGTCCGCAGATCAGGCATGAACCCCTTCCATCATCATCTTCTGCACGGACGCGCAGAAGGTCGAGTGGTTCAGCACCCGCTCGGCCAAAAGGCCGCCTTGTTGGCCGCCCTGAAACCATCGAGCGACAGGCTTCAATACTGGAAACGCCGTGACCGCACGGATGCCCTGCTCAAGACCTCGGATATCTGCTCCTTGCTCAATTCAAAGTTCAGCGATCCACTTCAAGGATTGATCGTCGCGATCACTCATGACGACTACGCCCACATCAGCGGTGGTTTGCAAACGGTGGTCCGGACCGAAGAGGCAGCGGCTTTGCAGGCGGGATACGATTATCTGGGGGTCTGGCCATGGCAGGCACTGCCATGCCTTTCAGTTGAAGCTGATCCGGTCATCTTTCTGAGGTTGAACGGCCAGCCGCTTGGAACCGCGATGTCCAGCACGCTGGTAGCCGCGGTTGCCGAATGCAAGGTAGATCCGAGGCGGTCGCACCTGATCGTGCATTCGCTTCTCGGGCACGAGCCGGACAAGGTGCGCGCCCTTTCGCAGGCTCTCGGGCTTTCAAAGGGCTGGTATTGGCTGCATGACTATTTCGGCATGTGCCCGGGCTACACATTGCAGCGCAACGACCTGGCCTTTTGTGGCGCCCCGCCACCTCGGTCCGCAGGTTGTGGCATTTGCATCCATGGCCAAGACCGCCCGGCTCACCTCGAACGGCTGCGCGACCTGTTTGATACAGTCGCCATGACGGTCGTCTCCCCATCCAAGGCCGCCCTTGGCGTCTGGGCGCGGGGGGCCTCACTCGCAGTCCATGCGACCTTGGTTCATCCGCTTGCCGACCTTGTATTTGAGCCACGGCTCGATGGATCCGCCAAAACCGCCGCAGTCCCAACGGGCGCGGAAGCGCCAAAACCTGTGCGCTTTGCGTTCCTGGGGGCAACTGTCGCCCACAAGGGCTGGGGCGAATATCTCCGCCTTGCGGCGCAGCTTGGTGGAACGGCCCAGCGCGAATTCCACTACTTTGGTCACTACGATACTGTTCCAGAGCACATTCTGAAAACTAGGGTCGAAGCCACAGGCGATGACCCGGACGCCATGCAGCGAGCTGTCGGCAAGGCCGGGATCGACGTCTATGTGCATTGGTCTTCGTGGCCAGAGACATTTTCGTTCACCACGCTTGAAGCCCTCGCAGCCGGCGCGGTCGTGCTGACCAGTCAGGTTTCCGGGAATGTTGCAACATTGGTGCGAACGACTGGCAGAGGGCGAGTGTTCGGGACCTTCGAACAGCTTGTAGCCTTCGTGGAAGGTCCTGGACTGGACCGTCTGGTGAGGGATGCGCGCGTTGCTCGCGCGGCTGAATGCGCCAGGATCACGCGCAGCCGGATGACTCTTGACCTGATAGCGCCCGAACAGCTCGGCCAATGACCATACACGTCTACACCAGCTTCACATTCAGTTACCTTTCGCGCGCCCGGGTCCTGGCAGAGAGTCTGCGTCGCCACCATCCCGACTGGGTGATCTGGGCCGCGATCACCGACCGTGCGCCCGATGGTCTTGACTTCGATGTGGCGCGGGAACACTTCGACCGCGTGCTGTGGACCCACGAAATGTTCGGCGAGACAACGGAGAGTTGGCTTTTCGGGCACGACATCGTCGAGGCCTGCACCGCGGTGAAGGGAAGGGTGCTCGAGCTTCTTCTGGCCGAACCCGGATGCGAACAGGTGTTCTACTTCGACCCCGACATTGCTCTCTTTGCACCGGTTGATGGCATGGTCGCCGCTTTGCGCGCGCCAGGCACGTCAATTCTCTTGACACCGCACCAGCTTGAGCCCGACGACACCGATCAGGCGATCCGTGACAACGAGATCGGCTCGCTAACTTTCGGGGTGTTCAACCTCGGCTTCATCGCGGTCCGTACTGACGACACCGGCCGACGCTTTGCAGCTTGGTGGGCGGCGCGACTGTCGAAGTGGTGCCATGACGACCGTGCCGCCGGGTTGTTCACCGACCAGAAGTGGTGCAACCTGATTCCCTGCTTCTTCGATGGCGTCCACGTCTGCCGCGACGCGGGCTGCAACGTGGCGAGCTGGAACCTGAGCCGCCGCAAGGTCGAGATAACACGCAACGGCGAAATCCTCGTGAACGGGACGACGCTCAAGTTCTTCCACTTCACCAAGATGGGTCCAGTCGGCGACGTGATGACCCAGCGCTATGCCGGGTCCGACACCCCGGTCTACGAAATCTGGGCCTAGTACAAGCGCGCCGTCGCTGAGGCCGAGGAACCCGCCATTCCGGCGCGCTGGTGGCACTACGGGCGCTTCGAGGACGGGCGCGACATCCCGAAGTCGATCCGGCTGCTGTATCGCGGACGAAAGGATCTGCAGAAGGCCTTCGCAGCGCCACGCGCCGTCGGACGTGGCAGCCTTATCGAATGGGTCGAAGGCAACACCGAGCTCAGCGTGGATGGGACGGTCGATGACTGACACGGCACCGCTGCCCCCCGACACAGGCAGCGACACCGCCGACCATCTGGTCGCGGTCTACCAGTTCGGCAAGGTGGCCAGCACCGCGCTGGTCGCAGCGCTGAATGACTGCCCGAGGATCGAGGCGGTGCAGAGCCACTTTCTAGGCGAGGCTGCACTGCACGACATGCTCACTTCGGCGCTGAACCCGGCATTGAACGACTATTTCTTCTTCCATCAGTCGGGCCAGCTTGCCACCAACATCAAGCTCACGCGGCGGATCAGCCGGATCCTGTCCGGCCACGACACAAGGACCCGGCTGACGGTCTTGCTGACGGTCCGCGAACCGATCGAGTGGTTTCGGTCGGCGCTGATCCAGGATGCCCGTGGACTGGGCGATCTCTTCTTGAGGGTAAGGGATCGCCATGGCATTCCCGGCGACGGCCTCGAGGCCATAAGCCAACCGGCCATCGAAGAGATCCTCGGCGAAATCGCCGATGTTCTGGCCTCGTTTGAGTCGATCGACGCCTGCCTGTTGGAGCGCACGAAGTCGCTTGCGCGGATGCGAAACCTGATGCCCGACCCGTCGCTGCAACAGCTGTTTGTTACCGCCGTTAGGCCCTTCGACTGGCACGAGATCCTATTCACGCCTGTTTTCCGATGCGCGCTCGATGACTTCAGCGAGGATAGCGGGCTCTGGTCCCTGCGCCAAAAACGGTTTCAGGCGTACCTCTTCCGCTATGAGGATATGGCCATGCAATTGCCGCGCATCGCTGCGGCGATGGGACTTGGAGCAATTTCCCTGGCCCAGAAGAATGTCAGCGAAGGGAAGATCTTCGCCCCTGAAATTCGCGCGGCATTCCAGTCCCCCAATGCGCTTAGGCTGGCCCGACTCTATGCCGACACCGACTATGCCCGCCGCTTCGGCTATGATCCCGTCGCCGCTGCTCTGGCGCTGGCCATGCCACCCGCAGCCTCGCCCAAGGAAACGATGGACGCTGCTGCGGCCGGAAGCCCACACCGCAATCCCCGGATTCAGCCGACCGATGCGGACTCAGCGGCGACCAGCATCATGGTTTGTCCGTCCTGTCGGTCTGCTCGACTGCCTGACGTCGGCAAGACGGTCGCCTGTACCGCCTGCGCAGCCAAGTTCCCGCAGCTTGGAAGCCTGCGAGACCTCAGGATCGACCAGACGGCCGATACAGCGCTTGATCTTGACACCTACGACGCACTTCACAATAACACGTCGGAAAGCGCCAAGGCCCTGTTTCGCTTTTACGAAGCGACTCTGCTCGGCCTTGGCCCGGGCATGCGCGGCAGGATCCTTGAAATCGGGGCCGGAACCGGCAACCTGACCCTTCACCTGGCGTTTCAAGGCGCATTTTCAGAACTCTGGATCACCGATCTTTCGCCACGCTTTCTCAAACGGCTGGTTGATCGCATCGGCACTACGGGCGCGACGGCGCCGATCAAACTCTGTCTTCTGGACGCCAATGCCTTGCCCTTTGCCGACGGCAGCTTCGACGTGGTCGTCGGGCATTCAGTCCTGCACCACCTGCTCGATTTCGAAACCACACTGCGCGACACTTTCCGCTGCCTCCGTCCTGGCGGCGCAGCGATGTTCGGCGAGCCGATCATGGACGGACACGCGCTGATCCATCTGATCGCGCGACAAATCCTAACCTTGGCCGATGACGGCGTAGGCCCACCGGTGAGCAACGGCACCCGGGTCGTCCTGGAAGTGATCTCGGAACGGGGCGGGGTCAAGAGCGCCAACCTGCGCGACCGTGACTCGAGGGTGGCCGCCCTCGAGGACAAGTACATCTTTCCTTCGGGCTTTCTGCGCGATCTTTGCCGCAACATCGGATTCTCGCATGTCGATGTCATTCCACAGGCCGTGCAAAGCGACCTTGGCGGCTCACTGCGCCGCACTTTTCTGGGGACCATCAGCGGAACCCAGGCCCGGATCGAAGACCTCGATCCCTATCTCCCGCTTTTCGCTGCCGTGACCACCGCCTACGCCCCCGGAATGGGTGACAATGCGATGCCCAATTTTGGCTATCTCGTTCTGGTGAAGTGAGCCGAAGCACCAAAACCGATAGCCACATGACCGCACAGTCCGCGCAGAGGCCAAGGGCATAGGCACGCCTGCGACCCGCGCCGAGATCATCAAGGGGCTAGCGCCGCCCCTTCAACGTGCGCCTGTCAGGCAAACCTTCCTGCGCTGTCCACAACCTCCCCATCCACACCCTCCAAATCAGAAGATGCTTCAAGAAAAGCCGCTTCGCAGCAATCCCGCCATGCTCGCTCGCTATCGGCGGATGCCCTGAAGGAAGGCATCGAAGACGGCTTCCTGACGCCCTTCAAGGTGCGCCAGATGGCAAGCACCATCGACGAATATGTCTATGACGGTTCCGACGAACTGGTGAGCGGCGAAATCGAGGAAGGCACGCGCTTCACAGAAGGCGACTTCAATTCGAAGATCGTCATCGAGGAACGTGAGAAAAGCCGCGTCAACGAATTCATGAGCCAGATCGATCAGCGGCAGAAGACGCTCGTCTTCTGCGCCACGCAAGCCCATGCGGCGCTGGTGCGGGATCTGATCAACCAATTGAAGACCAGCACCAATCCGAACTACTGCCACCGGGTGACGGCGGATGACGGTGCCGTGGGCGAGCAGCACCTTCGCGACTTCCAGGACAACGACAAGACCATTCCCACGATCCTGACGACCTCGCAAAAACTCTCGACGGGCGTCGATGCCCGCAACGTGCGCCATATCGTGCTCATGCGCCCGATCAGATCGATGATCGAATTCAAGCAGATCATCGGTCGCGGAACCCGCACCTATGAAGGCAAGGACTTCTTCACGATCTGGGATTTCGTGAAGGCGTATGAGAATTTCCACGATCCGGCCTGGGACGGGCCGCCGGCCGAACCGGTGCAGCCAAAGCCACGGCCGGTGCCTGACGGCATGGGTGAACCTGAAGCGCCGCCCTACGACGACGGAACGCAAGCCGGCGATGGCGAGGAAGGCGAGGCTGAGGGAACTCCCGCCAGAATCGTCGTCAGGCTGGCGGACGGCAAGGAAAGGTCCATTCGCTACATCACGTCCACCAGCTATTGGAGCTCTGAAGGCCGGCCGATCTCGGCGGCGGAATTTCTCAAGCGTCTGTTCGGCGACCTTTCCCAGATGATTCCGGACGAAGACGCGCTTCGTGCCGCATGGAGCGATCCGGACCAGCGGGAAGCCTTTCTCGCCCAGCTTCTGGATCGCGGCTACGATCAGGACCGGCTGGACGACATGCGCCAGCTCGTGGATGCCGCCGATTCCGACCTCTATGACGTTCTGGCCTACATCCTCTTCACGAACCCGCCTGTAACCCGAGAGGCGCGCGCTACGGCTGCGGAGACGGACGGGCTGAAGGACTTCGACGGCGAGCTTCAAAAGCTGCTGGTGGCGATCCTGAAGGCCTATGTGGCAAACGGCGAACACGAGCTGGGATCGAAGAAGCTGGGGCAATACCTCATTGCCCGATATGGCAGCGTTGCCGAAGGCCGGGCCAAGCTCGGCGAACTGGCGGCGATCAAGGATGCGTACAAGCGGATGCAGGTTGCGCTCTACTCGTCTTGATCCGCTTGTCAGGGGGAAGCGGAAGGTTCGGCGGGATTCACGACCCGCTCCGCAAGTGCTAAACTTGCCACGAGATTTCGGGAAAATCGGAGACGGGCATGGGCGGTATCGGGTCGGGCAATCGATGGCGCTACGGGACGCGGAGCACATGCGAGGCGAGCCTCAGGATCGACGTCCGATACATGCGCAAGGAAGGCCTGTTGCGGCCGGGCAGGCATGGAACGCTGTCCTGGTCCCGTTATGGCGAACAGACGGGATGGATACGCTACAAGGTCCATTCGCATAGCCTGGAACTCGACTACCGAACCCGGCAGGCGGGCGAAGAGGAATGGATACCCGTCAACGAGCATGTGCCCTTGCTGCGGAGCGAACAGCCATTCGGGGGCTCGCGCGTCTATCTCGGCTGTCTTCGATGCGGCAGCCGAAACCTGGTGCTCTATGGCGGGTCGCGTTTCCGCTGCCGAAAATGCCTGAACCTCGCCTATGCGTCGCAGAGCGAGGACATCTTCGGGCGCGCAGCATCAAGGTCGCAAAACATTCGGAAGCGACTGGGAGACGATGGCGGATTCGATGATCCGTTTCCACCGAAGCCGAAGGGAATGCACTGGTCGACATATAACCGGCTGGAAAGCGAATGCGCCGCGCTTGACGATCTGGTCGCGGCCGAGCTTTGCGGGTTGATGGCCCGCTTCGGTGGGGTGGCCCGGAGTTAAAAGCGACTCGACTTCCCGCCTGCCTGCTTACTATGTGCTTACTGATCCGGTGCGACGGACATTTAAATATGGCTAAGCCGTTGATTTCGTTGGTGAGCGCGCTGGGGCTCGAACCCAGGACCTACTGATTAAAAGTC
>JBHYDY010000026.1:0-85547 GCA_051860465.1 Mesorhizobium sp. | reverse complement strand
CGGATTGTCGTCATGGACAGGGGCTGCATCGTCCAGATCGGGACGCCCGCCGACCTATACGAGCGCCCGGCAACGCCCTTCATCGCTGATTTCATTGGCGATGCGACCCTGATATCGGGGCAGGTGCGTGACGGGCTGTTCTTCGCGCCGGGACTTTCGTTTGCAGCTACCGGCCCCGACGGAGAGGCCACGATCTCGATCAGGCCCGAGCGGGTCCTCCTGCAGCCCGGCTCGATGGGAACGGTCGCAACGGCCACCTGTCTCGGCAGCCGCATGGAATACACGGTGGTGCTGGAGGTCGTCGAGCTCCTCGTCTCGCGCCCAATCGACGAGCCACGGTTCGAACCGGGGACGATTGTGGACGTGGCATTCGATCCCTTGGCGGTCAACCGGGTAGCTTGACAAGAAGCCCTCGGAGGCGTTTCCAGCGACGACTGATATCCACTCAGGACCGCGCATTCCGAATGTCCCCTCTTGGGATCTGAAGAACCAACCTGCCAGTGGAGCGAAATTGACATTTGAGTCCCGTTCACTGCGAGCGACACACAAAATGTCAAATCCAAAGCTCCACTCAGAACATGAACTTGCTTGAGCAATGTCCTCGGTTAACACTGGGCGGCCCAAGCCGGGTGCCTTTTGGTAAGGCCAATGTCTTCGCTGACGAGATCGTGAGAGGTCCGCTTCCTCTTCATGATCAGGATCATATGAGAACAGGCGGCCGGATGCTAATCGACAGAATTGTCGCTGCAACTGGCCGGTATCCTGTCCCATGGCTGCGCGGCTACGCACGCGAAAGAGGCTCTGCATGACCCGACCGCCCGAGCCTGAACTTCCGATCCTGGTCGAGGTGCCGGAGTCCGGCGCCTTGCCGGGCAGGCGCCGGTTTCGCAAGCGCTACCTGCTGGTCCTGCTGATCCCGGTCTTCATGTTCTCGGGCGCCGTGGTGGGGATGTATTTCCAGCCGCCCGCGCTCCGCGTCTTCTACACGGTCACCGGGCTAACGCCGGGAGCCGGCAGCGAGAGGCCGATCGCGCTGCCGCCGGAGATTGAACTGCCGAAGGAAATGGCCGAGACCATGCGCCCGACCGACGTGCTGGGTCTCGCCCGCCTCATGCCGCGCGGCGACATTTCGCCCGTGGCTGCCCCCTACGGAGCGGGTGACGCCCGTGTAGCCGAGATCCTCGTGTCCGAGGGAGACCGGGTCGAAAAGGGAACCGAGGTGGCGTGGCTCGACAACAGGGACTTCCTTGAAAGCGCGGTCTTGCTGGCCGAGGCCAACATGGCGGTGCGCGAGGCTTCCCTGATGCAGACCCGCGCTGCCGTGCTAAGCAGCCGCGACGAGGCCCAGGCGACGCTCGATCAGGTGCGATCGGCAGCGGGCGAGGCCTCGGCCCAGCGCTTGCGGACCGAGGAACTGTTCGAGCGCGCCATCGCGACCCAATCGACGCTGGATGCGGCGGTCGCGGCGGAGCGGCAGGCAGAAGCCGCCGTCGCCAAGGCGGAGGCGACGCTGGCGCGTTTCACGACCGTGGCGCTGGACGAACAGCCGGACGTCGTCGTTGCCGAGCGAAACCTGGATGCGGCCCGCGCCGACCTCGACCGCGTGCGACGAGACCTGAGCCGGGCGGTCGTCAGGGCGCCGATCTCCGGCACGGTGCTCGACATAACCGTGACTCCCGGCACCCGCCCACCGGCCGACGGCATAATGCAGATCGGCGATACGTCGGCCATGATGGCGGAGGTCGAGATCTGGCAGGATCGAATCTCGCATGTCGCCCTCGGCCAGCCGGTGGAACTGGCCGCCATCGCTATCAGCCGCACGTTCCAGGGCAAGGTCCAGTCGATCGGGCTGACGGTCGGACGACAGGGGCTTTTGGCCGACGACACGGCTGCGAACACCGATGCCCGCGTGGTGAGGGTGATGGTGGCGCTGGACGCGGAGTCTTCCAGCGCCGCGGCGGCGTTCACCAACCTCGAGGTCATCGCCCGCATCGACACCCGGACGGGACGATGAGCCGCCTGCTGGAACTCCTGTTCGGGCGGCTGCCAATCGGCTGGCTGCAGCTGACCCACAGCCGCACCCGCTTCGCAGCCGCGCTGGCGGGCGTGGCCTTCGCGAATGTGCTCGTGTTCGTCCAACTGGGGATCATGAACTCGATGGCGACGGCCACGCTACGGCCCTACAATTTTCTCCAAGCCGACATCATGATCTCCGCCAGCGACTCCAATGCCCTGTCCGAAGGTAGCAACGTCGCGCGCCAGTGGATGCTTCAGGCGATGGCCCATCCCGATGTGTCGGCGGGCATGGGGCTGTTCCTCGCCAACGTGAACTGGCAGCGCGGTGCGACGACGCTGGGCCTGACGACCTTCGGCATCGACCCGGCGCAACCCGGTTTCCTGTCGCCTGACATTGCCGCCAAGACCGGCCCGCTGCAGGTGCAGATGGCGGGCCTGCTCGACCGGCTGTCGCGCGGCCTGCCGCGCGAGGAGGCCGCGGGCATCCGTCCCCAGTCGCCTCTGTCGTTCGAGACGTCGGGCAAGACGCTGACGCTCTACGATACCTTCGCGGGCGGTGGCGGTTTTGGTGGGGACGGTTACATGATGGTGTCCGACCAGACATTTCTAGCGCTGTTTCCCGCCCGGCGGTCGGCCGCACCCGACCACATCCTCCTTCGGCTGCGCTCTGGTGCGGACCCCGAAAAGGTCAGCGCGGAGCTTCGGGAACTGGTCTCGGACAAGACGCTGCGGATCCGCAGCTTCGACGAGGCCGCACAGGACGACCTTTCCTACCAGCAGACCAGGCGGCCGACAGGCATCATCTTCGGCTTCGGCGTCGTCATCGGCGTGCTGGTGGGGATCGTCATCGTCTATCAGGTCTTGTCGACGGACGTGGCCGACCACATGCGCGAATACGCCACCTTCAAGGCGATGGGCTATGGTCAGGGGTTCTTCCTTGGCGTCGTGCTGGAGGAGGCGTTCATCCTCGGCCTTTTCGGCTTCATCCCTGGCGCTGTGATCGCGACCGGGCTCCTGACCCTGATGGGAAAGCTGACGACGCTGCCGCTGGCCATGACTCCGGGCATGATCGTGGCGGTGTTCGCGGGGACGCTGGTGTTCTCGATCGTGTCTGGGGCCATTGCCACTCGCAGGCTGGCCGGCGCCGATCCGGCGGACCTCTTCTGACCATGGCGCCGGATGACGCTCCCCTTCGGACCAGCGCACTGAACCACTGGTTCGGCGTTGGCGAGGCGCGCAAGCAGGCGCTTTACGACATCTCCCTGTCCATCGCGCGCGGCAGCCTCACGGTGCTCGTCGGTCCCTCGGGGTCCGGCAAGACGACGTTGCTGACCTTGCTCGGCTGTCTGCGTGAGGTGCAGGACGGATCTGTCGTCCTTCTCGGTCAGGAACTACGCGGCGCGTCCCCTGCGATCAGCGTGGCGCTGCGACGCCGGCTCGGCTTCATCTTCCAGGCACACAACCTGCACGAAAGCCTGACCGCCCGGCAGAACGTTCTGATGGGCCTGCAGGTCAAAGGTCGGGTGGAGAAGCCCGTAGCCGAACGCGCTGCAAGCCATGCACTCGGTCTTGTCGGCCTGTCCGACCGGATGGACTACCTGCCGGCTAACCTGTCGGGCGGACAGAAGCAGCGCGTTGCAATCGCTCGGGCGCTGGTGGGGAATCCCGACGTGGTGCTGGCCGACGAGCCGACTGCGGCGCTGGATCGCGACAGCGGCATGAACGTCGTGGACCTCCTCAAACGGCTGGGGCAGGTCCGGGGCACGACGACGGTCATGGTCACCCACGACAATCGAATCCTCGACCTCGCAGACCGCGTCCTCACACTGGAAGATGGCCGCATCGTCACGGATCAGCTGCGCTGACAGACACCGGCGACCTGCCAATCCCATTGCCACATGATCGTCGATGAAGAAGTGCGAAGCGGATGGTTGGCGTTCGAACCGCCGCTGGTTCGGTTGGCCTTCACCTCCGCCGCTTCGGCAAATGTTCCTTTCGCTCCAGCGTAGCCAGGCGCCATCGCCATCGGCATCGTCACCCGCTGGCGATGGCATTCAGTCCTGCCTGCAAGCGGAGAGGCGCGGGTAAGGTGAAGATCCGGATAGTGCCGGCCGCAGGCGGGGCTCCGCGCACCAAGATCCAGATCTCGATGTTGCGATGCCGGACCCCGACAGCCCGCACTTCCGTCCCGGCGTCTGTCAGTCGTCGAAATTGCCGTTCCCACCAGAAACGAGTTCACGATGCTGCGCGTCCTGGCGCAACGGCCAAGCTTCGCGCTAGCCACTGTCCTGTGGCCGCCATGATACAGGCCGAGGCGACGCAGATCGGCCAGAGACCCCAGGCGTCGACCAGCGGCGCACCGAGCGCCACGCCGAGAGACTGGGCGAGGAACAGGCAGGTCGCAAACAGCGCCACGCCGGTCCCGCGCGCCGACGGCAAGATTTGCGTGGCATGCACCTGGAGCGGATTGTGTATCAGGTAGAATCCGAAGCCCATCATTGTGATCGCGACCGGCATCGTCCAGAGAAACGGGCTCAGCCCCAGCGCCAGCAATCCGCAGGCCGACAGAGCACCGCCGGCTCTGATCAGCGTGGACGGACGGAACCGGCTCAGCAGCGCCCCGACGACGAAGGAATACAGCAAACCGCCCGCCGCGAAGCAGGCGAGCATGCCGCCCACCCAGCCTAAACCGAGACCGAAGCGCAGGTGCAGGCTCGCGCCGGCAAAGGTCAATGCGCCAAAGATCGCGATGCCTTCGATGATCACGCCGGCGAGTACCGTGAGCGCAAAGCGGTTGCCGCTTATCTCGCGTAGGTTCTGCAGGAGTCCAAGCCCGCCCTCGGCGCGGTTCGACTCCGCCTGGGCGACCTTGCGCAGTTCGAGGAGCAGCGCGGCGGCCACCACAAGAAAGCCTGCGGCGAAGACCAGCGTGGTGGCGCGCCAGCCAAGATGCTCGGCGAGGATGCCGCCGATGACCTGCCCCAGAAGCCCGCCGGCAATGGTTCCGCTCATGTAGCGAGCCATCACTGCCTGGCGCTGACCGATCGGAATCTGGTCGCCGATCCAGGCCATGGCAAGCGGTACGATGCCGGAGGCGGCCACGCCGGCCAGCATGCGTGCGCCCGCTAGTTCGGAAATGGACGCGGCCAGGCTGGACAGCGCCGTCGCGGCGGCGCTCAGCACGCAAAGCGCCACGATCAACTGGAACTTGCCGAAGCGGTCGCCGATCAGACCGACCGCCAGTTGGCACACACCATAGCCGATCGCGTAGGTCGTGATGACAAAGGACGCCTGTCCGACGGTAACGCCGAAGTCCTCTGATAGCTTCGGAAGCAGTGTGTCCATCGAGCGCAGGTTGACGCTCGCAGCGAAACCGGAGCCCGAGAGCAGGAGAACAGTGCGGTTATAGCCTGCCACTGTGACCGTGTCATTCATCGGAGCACCCGATACATGGCTGTGCACCAGAGGGGCTTTCGTCGGGAAAATAGGCATTTGCGGCCCATTTCCGAATGACAGGCGGAAGCAATCTGCTCATTCTTTGGGCAATCTCTATTTTTGTTTATTTTTCACACATAACAGCTTGACATTGGGCTGGCGAGGGGAATTTTATAAAATATAAATTACAAGAAACGCCCAAGGCCGAACGTTCTTTAGCTCTTGCGAACAAGGAACACATGCTATGCGCATACACGGCTTTCTCCCGGTTTCGGCGCTCCGAACCGGCTACCAAATCGCTCTCGGCTTTGTTGGCCTCACGGTGTTGTTCCAAGGGTCAGCGCTTGCGCAGGACAAGACCGCCACGATCGTCCTCAGCACGACCGACCAGGATGTCTCCTACCAGCCCTACGGGCCGCTGGCCGAACAACTCGGCTACTTCAAGCAGGAGGGGCTAGACGTCACCATCGAGACTGCCGGCACCAGCGGCCAGGTGCTCCAACTTCTCCTCTCTGGCCAGGCGCAGTTCGCCATGCTCAATCCAGACAGCATCATGCTGACGGCGGCGCAGGGAGATGTGCCGGTCAAGATGATCTATGTGCTGATCCGCAAGAGCATCTACACCGCCGCGGTCATGGCGGATTCTCCGATCAAGGATTTTGGAGATCTCGGCGGCAAGGTGGTCGGCATGCCGGCGCTCTCCACCGCGCTGGAGGCGTTTACCAAGATCCGCATGGATGACGACGGCGCCGCCGAGCCCCCGTCCCAGATCGTCGAAACGGGCTACGGCGTCACCTCGATGGAAGCTCTTAAGGGCGGTACGATCGATGCCTTCGTTGCCTGGCCAGGCCTCTTCGCTGCCTATCAGAATGCTGGCTACGATCTCACTTTGCTGCCCTACGGTGACTGGCAGGACGACTATTATGGCATAGGCTTGGCCGCGCGCACTGACTACATTGAGGCCAATCCCGACATCGTGCAGATCATCGCGCGCGGGCTTGCCAAGTCGGCCGTGTTTATCAAGGCCAACCCCACGAAAGTGGTCGAGACCTTCTGGAGCGCCTATCCGACCCGCGCGCCGATGCCGGGCGAAGACGTCGAAGCTGCGATGGCCAAGGAGATGCGGATTCTTGGCGCCACGATCGGCCAGATGCGCATCGACGAATTCCCGCAGGACTTCATGTGGGGATCGCAAGATTCCGCGACCTGGGTACGCCACTACGATTTGCTGAAAAAGACCGGCCAGGTCACCGTCGAAATCGATCCGAATAAGTATTTCACCAACGATTTCAACGCAAACGCCAATGACTTTGACCGTGCGGCAATCATCCAGGCGGCGAGCCAATGAACATGCAGTTCAGCCAGTATCCCGGCATAGCTGCCGCGGCGAAGGCCAGTCCGATTCATGTCTCAGCAGTCACGAAGGTGTTCAAAACGCGCACTGGGGAGGAGGTGCTGGCGCTTGCCGACACCACCTTCAAGCTTGCCAGTGGCGAGTTTGTCTCCATCGTCGGCCCGTCCGGATGCGGCAAGTCAACGGTAATGCGCATAATCGCGGGCCTGCTCGACCCGAGCATGGGCGCCGTGCTTCTCGGCAAGGAAGTCGTGACATCCCCCTCGCCGGAGATTGGCATTGCCTTCCAAAAGGCAGTCCTCCTGCCCTGGCTCACTGTCGAGCGCAATATCGCGCTCCCGGCCGAACTCGAAGGCAAGAAATCACGCGCCGAGATCGCTGAGCGCGTCGCCTACCTGCTCGAGATGGTGCGGCTGAAGGGCAACGCGAAGCGCTTTCCCGGCGAATTGTCGGGCGGCATGCAGCAACGCGTGTCGATTGCACGCGCTTTGATGACCGAGCCATCGGTTCTGTTGATGGACGAACCGTTCGGCGCTCTCGATGCGCTTACCCGAGAACACATGCATGACGAACTGCTTGCCATCTGGGAGCACAGCCACCCGACCGTGGTGTTCATCACGCATGATATAGCGGAAGCGGTCTATCTCTCCGACCGTGTCCTCGTGATGGCGGCGCGCCCAGGCCGGATCATCGCCGACATCACGATCGACTTGCCGCGGCCGCGTCGTTCCGAACTGCGTGGCGAGTCTCGCTTCGCCGCGCTCGGTGCGGAAATCCGCGCGCTGATCCCTCATTGACCGAGGAGGTATCCGATGTCCGTGGCGACCGAAAAGAATATTGTCCGAGGTTACCTCGCTGGTGTCGTTGCCAACCGGCACGTGGCTCGGATTGGCACGGTGGCGCAGATTGTCGCCATCAAGCTGTTGCAACTCCTAGCCGGACTGTTGGTGTGGGAGATCACCGTGCGCGGGCTCGACGTCGACCCGCGCATCGTGCCCTTGCCGGGCGCCGTGCTGCAATCACTGTGGGGGCTCACCACGTCCGGGATCCTGGTCGCCGCGACCTGGGTAACACTGCAGGAGACGGTGATCGGCTTCGTCATTGGCGCGCTTCTGGGCATCGTCCTGGCTGTCATTCTGGCAGAAATGCCGCTGCTGAAGGCAATATTCCAGCCCTACATCGTGGCGCTGCAGGCGGTACCCAAGGTCGCTGTGGCGCCACTCTTCCTCATTTGGTTCGGCTTCGGCATGGAGTCCAAGATCGCGCTCGTCATCAGCATCCTCTTCTTTCCGGTGCTGGTGAACACGATGGCCGGGCTCGACAGCACGTCCGAGGAACAGCTCGAACTGATGCGCGCCTACCGGGCAAGCCGCTGGCAGACACTGCTGAGGCTGAAAGTCTACGTCGCGCTTCCCTTCGTGTTCGCGGCCTTCGAAGTCAGCCTCGTTCTCGCGTTGACTGCCGCCGTCGTCGCCGAACTCCTCGGCTCTGGAACGCTGGTCGGGCTCGGCACGCTGATCAAGATCTACGATGCGCGCATGAACTCCGCCGGCATCTTCGCCGTCCTCATCGTCCTCTCGGTCCTTGGCGTGCTGCTGCACGCCCTCGTTATCGCTGCATCCCGCTTTTTCCTCGCATGGAGCAAGCCGCGCGGAAATTAGTTTCCGTTCAAGCGAAAATGCACTTCAAAGAAAGACGACCAGAATGTCTCATTCCGAATCCATGCACCTTGCAGTCGACTGCTCATTTATTCACACAGACCATCTCTGGTCCATGGCGGGATCGTGGCAGAACTACCAGTACTACGGACCCGACTTCTATGAGGACGTCGCGCGCATCGCCCAGCGTGGCATGTTCGATATGATCTTTTTCGGCGACGCCGCCGAGACGCCGGAAAATTTCGGCGGCAACTACGACGTGCCGTTGCAGCAGGGGATCCGCTGGCCAAAGCACGACATGATGCCGATGATCCCGATCATGTCGCGCGTCGCGCCCAATCTGGGCTTTGGCATCACCGCGTCGACCACCTACCAGCACCCCTTCCACGTTGCGCGGCTTTTTTCTTCGCTCGACCATGTCACCGGCGGCCGTACGGCTTGGAACGCGGTCACGTCGGCCTACAAGAACGAGGCCGCCAACTGGGGCTATGATGTGATGATGCCGGCCGCCGAGCGCTATGAGAAGGCGCGCGAGCATATGCATGTCGTGTCCGAGCTGTGGAGGAGCGTCGAGGCTGACGCGATCGTAATGGACCGGGCGAACGGCATCTTCGCGGATCCCTCGAAGGTTCATCTGATCAATCATGAAGGCAAGTACTTCAAGGTGCGGGGCCCTCTGCCGTGCCTACCCTCGCCGCAAGGCAGGCCGATCGTGATTCAGGCAGGCCAATCGGACGACGGCATGAACTTGGCCGCCAAGTATGCGGACATGCAGTTCGTCTCGCGCCGCACCCTAAAGAGCGTCGCCGACCATCGTGCGGTGCTCGACGATCTGACGGTCAAGCATGGGCGTAAGCCGCGCGACCTCGGCGTCTTCTGGTCCGTCCGCACCCAGGTCGGCGACACGAAGGAAGATGCCATGCGCAAGGAGCGCCGGTTCCTCGACATGCTTCCTGACAATGCCGGCATCATCGAACTGTCATTCCTCTATGGCGTGGATTTTTCCAAGTTCGACGGCAAGCTGAAACTGGGCGAGCTGCTTGACGTGGTCCGAGACCAGCAGGTTCACTGGGGCACGTTCCAAGAACTGGTTAAGACAGAAGGACCCGACACCACCCTGGAGGAGGTCGGCCGTTCCTATATCGCGACCCGCTCCAATCACATCATCGGCTCGGTGAAGGATGTTGCGGACCACCTGGAGGAGGTGCACGAGGCCGGCGGCAAGAATGGCGGCATCATCCTCGCCAAGAACTTCGCCGCCCCCGGCACCTTGCGCGATTTCGTGGAAATGGTGGTTCCTGAACTGCAGCGTCGCGGTCTGGTCAGGAAGAAATATACAGAGACGACGTTACGCGGGAATCTCAACAACTAGGACAGTACTGTTCGAGCGGAATCTACAAGGGAGGAATGAAATGAGGAACACTAGTCCGGTGGTCTTGCAAACTGAAGCCAATCAGAACGCCAGCCTGGCAAGCAGGATGCGCGGCGGTGACAGCGGTACGCGACAGACTCTCAAGCAGCGAGCCCGCGAGGGGCTTCTCGCCGCGATTTTGTCGGGTCGCGTCAAGCCCGGCGAGAAACTTCTGCAGAAGGAGCTGGCCGAGGGCCTCGGAATCAGCATCACGCCGGTGCGCGAAGCCCTCAACGAGCTCAGTGCCGAGGGTTTCGTGCATCTCGACCCGCACCGCGGCGCCGTCGTGCGCAAGATGAACGAGGAGGAGATGGTCGAGATGAGCAGCATCCTCGAAGCGCTGATACCGCTATCGGCAAAACTGATCGCAGAAAACATCACCGATGCGGAGCTCGAGCACGCCTCCGCCCTACAGGACGAGTTAGAGCAGGTTAGCGACGTTACCGAGTTCGTGCGGCTCAACCGCGTCTTCCACGCCTTCCTGACCAATTGCGGCCGTGCGCCGCGCCTCAGCGGCATCATCAATCCGCTACGTGATTCGCAATCGGTGATGCTGAACATCACGGTAAGGACAATCGACGACCGTCTGAACCAGGCCAATCGCGAACACCGCGCACTGCTGGCGGCACTCGCCGCGCGCGACACAGAGGCGACGATCGCGGCCATGGCAGAGCATGTACGACCGAACAGGCAAGCGGTTCGCAAGTTCTTCGAAGATCTGGAAAAGCCGATCGCTTAAGCGGCGCGCAGGGATGAGCAGGCCATGAAGATCGCAGTCGTCGTCGGAAACCCAAAGCCTGCCTCCCGCACGCTTGAGGCGGCAACGATGCTCGTCACCAGGCTCGGGGGCACGCCGGACCCGGTGATCGATCTTTCAAGGCTCGGCGCGAGGCTGCTCGATTTCGGCAACGCCGAAGTCGCCGCGGCAATAGCGTCCGTGGTGGCCGCCGACGTGGCGATCTTTGCCAGCCCCACGTATAAGGCGACTTACACTGGACTGCTGAAGCTGTTCCTCGACATGTTCCCGCCGAACGGTTTGGACGGCGTCGTGTCCATTCCGCTGATGCTCGGCGCCGGACCCGCCCATGCACTTGCGCCGGAGCTTCTGTTGAAGCCCGTTCTGGTGGAACTAGGCGCGCTGTGTCCGTTTCCCGGCCTTTATCTGATCGACAAGAGCTTTGCCGAGGATCCCCGCGTCGACGCCTACGCCAGCCGCGCCAAGAATTACCTGCCCCTGCGAAAGAGAGAGGTTTCCCCATGACGATCCTGATCGACGTGCCCGACGATCCGCGCGCCCTGCGCAACGCCTTCGCCTGCTATCCTAGCGGCGTGACCGCGCTTTGCGCTATCGTCGACGGCTTGCCAACCGGCATGGCCGCCTCGTCGTTCACCACCGTGTCGCTGGAGCCGCCGCTGGTTTCCGTCTGCATCCAGAACAGCTCGGCCACATGGCAGCGGCTGAAGGACGCACAGCGTATCGGTGTCTCGGTGCTCGGCGAGAACCACGATGTGGCCTGCCGCAGCCTCGCTTCCAAGACCGGCGACCGCTTCGAGGGTCTCGACTGGTCGGCTGAGGCGGCCGGCGCGATCTTCATCGAGGGCGCCGCCGCGCATCTGGATTGCTCCGTCTACGCCAACTTCGATGCTGGCGATCATGAGATCGTGCTGCTTCGCATCCATGCGCTGGGCACCTCGCCCGACATCGAGCCGCTGGTGTTTCACGGCTCCAGGCTGCGCCGGCTATCCCCCATCGCACCCTGACGACCGGAAAATGACGCGGCCACATGGATGGTCGCGCTGTCCCGGAGGGGACGTCCAGGCGGGCGCTCGCCAGCATCGCAACGAAAGAGCGCTCCCATGTGTGAATCCGAAGCCATCCACCTCGCCATCGACAGTTCGTTCATTCACACGGATCATCTTTGGTGCACGCCGGGTTCTTGGGTGAACTTCCAATATTACGGGCCGGATTTCTACGAGGAACTGGCGCGCATCGCGCAGCGCGGCATGTTCGACATGATCTTCTTTGGCGACGCGGCCGAAACGCCGGAAAATTTCGGCGACGGGTATGCGACGCCGCTGCGCGAAGGCTATCGCTGGCCCAAGCACGACATGATGCCGATGATCCCGCTGATGGCGAAGGCGGCGCCCAATCTGGGTTTCGGTCTGACCATGTCGACCACCTACCAGCACCCGTTCCACGTCGCGCGCCTGTTTTCCTCGCTCGACCATGTGACGGGAGGACGAGTCGGCTGGAACGCCGTCACCTCCGCCTACAAGAACGAGGCCGCGAACTGGGGCTTCGACACGATGATGCCGCCGGCCGAGCGCTACGACATGGCGCGCGAGCACCTGAAGGTCGTCGTCGATCTGTGGAACAGCGTCGAAGCGGACGCCATCATCATGGATCGCAACAACGGTATCTTCGCCGATCCGACCAAGGTTCATCTGATCAATCATCAGGGCCATTATTTCAAGGTGCGCGGCCCGTTGCCCTGCCTGCCTTCGCGCCAGGGCAAGCCGATCATCATACAGGCCGGCCAGTCGGAAGACGGCATGAACCTCGCTGCCAAGTATGCCGACATGCAGTTCGTCTCGCGCCGCACCAACACGAGCATTGCTGCCCATCGCGCCTTGCTCGACGATCTGACTGTCAAGCACGGGCGTAAGCCGCGCGATCTGGGCGTGTTCTGGCAAGTGCGCGTCGTCGCCGGCGATACACGCGAGGACGCGGTCCGCAAGGAGCGCCGCTTCCTCGACGGTTTGCCCGACAATGCCGGCCTGATCGAACTGTCGTTCCAGTTCGGCTTCGATTTCTCGAAACTCGACGGCAAGATGAAGCTGGTGGACATGGTCGACCTGATCAAGTCGCAGAAGACCTACTGGGGCCCGTTCCAGGAACTCCTCAACACGGAGGATCCCGACACCGAGATCGAGGATCTCGGCCGACGCTGGATCACCGAACGGTCGAACTTCGTCGTCGGCAGCGTCAAGGAGGTGGCCGACCACATCGAAGGCGTGCACGAGGCGGGCGGCCGCAACGGCGGCATCATCCTGACCAAGAGCTACTCGGCGCATGGTGCCTTACGCGATTTCGCCGAGCTCGTCGTGCCGGAACTGCAGAGGCGCGGGCTGGTACGAAAGGAATATGCGCACGACACGCTGCGCGGAAACCTCAACAGCTGAAGCATGGCAGGGCTCACTCGTTCGAACCGAGCTGGATATCCCGGAGCGCCCGCCTCCCAGAAGGTGGAGCCATAGTGAGCAAGCCAACGAAATACTCTCCCGAGGTTCGAGCGCCCATCACCCGGTAGCGCCCGGCATTCAAGGCGAGCAGGAAGTCCGCGCCCGAAGCGCTCCGCTGCTTCCGCTGTCATGCCAACGCCGATCGCCGCGTCCACGAGAGGCTCGACGCTCGACTTGGACCGGAACCGATGACGCATGGATGCTGCCGGCATCACATATCTCTAGCACGGAGGCTGTTGGCGCCGCAGCATCCCGTTTGCGGTCGGCGGCGGCCGATCGCCTTATGCCGCCTGGCGCTCCCAGCTCGGGAAGGGATCCTGCAGATCCCGCCAGCGGCCAGGCATGAAATCCGTCTCCGGCACCAGGCAGGCATCGAGCTCGGCGCGAATCCGCGCCTCGTCCATCGGGTCGCAGCCGATGAAGACGATTTCCTGGCGCCGGTCGCCCCAGACCGGATCGAGATAGGGCTTCATGGAGGCGCGCCATTCCGGATGATCGGGCCATTGGTGCCGGGGCACCGACGACCACCACAAGCCGCGCTTGCCGGTGCGGATCAGGGCTCCGGCCTGGCTGATCTCGCCGACGTAGTGCGGTCGGGTCGCCAGCCAGAAGAAGCCCTTGGCGCGCACGACGCCCGGCCAGGCGCGGTTGATGAAGTCTTTCAGCCGCATCGGGTCGAATGGACGCCGCTCGCGATAGACGAAAGAGCGGATGCCGTATTCCTCGGTCTCCGGAACATGATCCTTGAAACCGTTCAACTCCTTGAACCAGAGCGGATGCTGGGAGGCCTTGTCGAAGTCGAAGCGGCCGGTGTCGAGCACCTTGTCCAGCGGGGCCCGGCCGAAGTCGGTTTCCACCAGCTCGGCGTCCGGGTTGAGCGAACGGATGATCTTGCGGGCGAGATCGAGATCGGCCGGCGGCGTGTCCGACACCTTGTTCAGCACGACCACGTCGGCGAACTCGATCTGCTCGACCAGCAGGTCGACGAGGGCTCGGTCGTCGCCCTCGCCGGCAGTCTCGCCGCGGTCGCGCAGGAAATCATGCGAGGAATAGTCCTTCAGGAGGTTTGCGGCATCGACGACGGTCACCATCGTGTCCAGCCGGGCCACGTCGGACAGGCTGTCGCCGTTTTCGTCGCGGAAATCAAAGGTGGTGGCGACTGGCAGCGGCTCGGCGATGCCGGTGCCCTCGATCAGGAGATAGTCGAACCGGCCTTCCTGCGAGAGCCGGCGGACCTCCTGGAGAAGATCGTCGCGCAAGGTGCAGCAGATGCAGCCATTGGTCATCTCGACCAGTTGCTCGTCGGTGCGCGACAGGTTGGCGCCGCCGTCGCGGACGAGCGCCGCGTCGATGTTGACCTCGCTCATGTCGTTGACGATCACTGCGACGCGGCGACCTTCGCGGTTGTTCAGAACATGGTTGAGCAGCGTCGTCTTGCCGGCGCCGAGGAAACCGGACAGCACGGTGACGGGAAGGCGATCTTGCGGTCTGGCTGTGTCGAGCATGGCTAGCCTTCTGGTCTTGCGGATCTGCGGACGTGAAGAGAGGGCGCCCGGCCTGAAGTGGCCGGGCGTGGTCGATGCAAGCGTCTGTCGACGATCAGTGTGCGATCATCTCGCGCACGATTTCGTCGGCGCTCAGCGACGTCGGGTAGTAGGTCGGCCAGTTCGTTACTTCCTCCAGAAGGGCGGCGCGGTCGTTGCCCCAGTAGAGGTGATAGTGGTCGGCGACCCCCGGCGCGATCTTGTGATCGCTGAACTGGATGTACTGGGGGGCGGCCTCATCGCCCTCGGTCTTCTGGAAGATGAAGCGTACGCCGCGATTGCCCTTCTTGTAGGTCAGGGTCTCGTGCCCGTCGCTGGCGTAGCGCGCCGCAAGCGGTTTGCCGCCCTCGAAGAACGTGACCATGTCGCCGTCGATGAGTATCCGTTCAACGGCGGTCTTGTAGCCGACGTCGTAATAGGCCTTGTACTCGTCGGCGCCCATGTTGCCGTGCTCTGCCTTGTGGGCCGTGACCGGATCGAGCGTCCCGTCCTGGAGGTAGGGATAGACCGACTGCCAGTCGCCTTCCCAATCCGTCAGGACGCGCGCCTTGATCTGGTCGTCCTCGAAATAGCCCTTGTAGATCTGCTGCGCCGCTTCGTCGTGAGCATGATCGTGGCTGTGCCCGTGGTCCTTCGCATGGGCATGGCCGTGATCGTGGCTCGCCTCGCCGTCTTGCTCGTGGGCCTTGCCCGTGCCGCCGACGGCGACGATGTTGAAGGGCTTGCCTTCGACGGCGATCTCGCCCGCCTTCTCGAACGAAACGGCGTTCACTAGGTGCAGCTTCGCGTTGAGCGGATCCGTCACGACGACATTGTCGCCGGCAACCGCCAGACGCGGGCGCGGATCGCTCCAGTGGCCGTCCATCGAATAGGCGTCGGTGAGCTTGAGCGAGCCCGCGATCGCGCCGTCGAGAACGTCGACCTTGTGAAGCTGGCCATCCTCGGTGATCACATAGGCGAAGCGCGCGCGGATCGGATCGACCGTGAAGTGAACCCTGCGTGTCGGAAGCTGGACGAGCTTGAAGCCGTTTTCGCCTTCCGACGGGTCGACCACGACGATGCGGTCCGCGCCGTAGTTGCCGATGAAGTACTGGAGGCCCTTGCCGCCGATCAGCGTCGAGGAGCTGCCGTCGGGAAGTGAGGAGGCATAGGGCAGGTACTCAATGACCGGGATGCCGCCGTCCTGCCTTATCAGCAGCAAGCCGGTGTTGCAGGCCAGCGCATAGAGGCTGCCTGAGCCGGCCGAGCCGTGGAGGCCGGGGCACGCGACGTCCTCGCCAATCTTGTTGCCGTCGAAATCGAGCACCCGGGCGCCGATCGGCCGCTTGCTGGCGTCCTCAGGGTTGGGGATCGTGACCACGACGTGGTTCTGGTAGGGGACTGCCACGCCATGGTGCGGCGCACCGACGCTTGCCGTGCGGACGTCCAGCGTCTCCTCCAGCACCGCCCTTTCGGTGAACACGCGGACCTGATCCTCGCCGTCGAACCATTGGGCGATGCTGCCCTGCAACTCGACGAAATGGGCCGGCTTCGATCCATCGAGGTGGACATGCAGCAGTTCCGCGTCATCGATGTCGATATCGCCGTGATCACCATGATCGTGGAAAGCGATCCCGCTCTTTATGGCATTGACCTCGCCAGCGCCGCCTTGAACGGCAAACACCGTCTCGCCGCTCGACGAGCGGTGCAGCGTCGCCGGCCCCTCGATCGAGAGCGTGTCGAGCAGGTCGCCGTCGAGCGCATCGATCACCTTCACCACCGGTTCGGCGTGGTCGGACACGAAAAGACGCCAGGCCGTCACGTCGTCCTCATCGGCGATGGCAATGCCGCCGCCAAGCGCAACGGCCATGGCAAGTGCGGAGGCACCCAGGATCAGTGGTCTCATTCTTCCAGTCTCCTTCGTATGGTATAATATTACATGCTTGGGCAAATTCCGCCCCGTATCTGGCGTGGCCTCAGCGGCCACTGATCGACGCGGTGAGCGTGGCGACGTTGCTGCGCATCATCTCGACGTAGCTGGGCGCCGGTCCATCGGGCTCAGACAGCGCATCCGAATAGAGCGTGCCGCCGAGTGCCAGGCCGGCTTCCGAGGCGATCTGTTCCACCAGGCGGGCATCGGCGATGTTTTCGGCAAACACCGCCGATGCCCGCTTCTCGCGGATGTCGCGGATCAGCGTCGCAACATCGGCGGCGGAAGCGTCGGACTCGGTCGACACACCCTGCGGCGCCAGAAACGTCATGCCGTAGTCGCGCTCGAAGTAGCGGAACGCGTTGTGGGCGACGACGGCCACCCGCTTGTCCTGCGGGATGGTGGCGATCGCCTGACGAATCTCGGCGTCGAGGGCAGTCAGTTCATCGAGATAGGCGTTGGCGTTGGTCTGGTACGTCGCGCAGCCACTGACATCCGCGTTGCAAAAGGCACGAGCGATGTTCACGACATAGACGCGAACGTTCCCGACCGACTGCCAGGCGTGGGGATCTTCTGGCGCGGCGTGGAACACGGCCTGACCGCCGACGAAGTGATAGTGCCCGCCGTCGGGGTCGTTGAGGATGTCCGCGCCGTCGGTCAACACCGCGATCGCCGCGGACGTACCGCTTGCATCGACCAGACGCTTTAGGAAGCCTTCGAAGCCGATACCGTTGACCAGAACGACGTCGGCTCGCACCAGTGCCATGGCGTCGGCGGGCCTGGGTTCGTAGGCATGCGCGTCGCTGTCTGGGCCAACCAACGTCTTCAGGTCGATCAGGTCGCCTCCGACCCTTTGTGCAAGGTCGCCGATGATAGAGAAGGTCGCGACCACTTTCGGCTTCTCGGCCTCCGCGACGGCCGGGGCGAGGCAGAGAAGGGTGGTGCCGAGCAACGCGGCGGCGAGCTTTGGCAGTCTCATCCCAAATCCCTTTCGGTCAGGCTTTGCGGTGCGTGGCAGAGTTGTAACGGAGGAAATTTCAACCTGGTGAGACCGCCCGCGAGAGGCCGCCGGAAGGCGCGTTGCTGCAATGGACGCGCGGCCGCTCTCCCGCGGGATTGCCGCGCGACCGCCGTGTCGTCTGGCTTCGAACGTCTCGCAGGCCGGCATTCCCCAACTCCTCGGCTACCCAACTCGGCGGGCGGTGCCTGTGCCGCCCTTGACGCAGCACTATGTTATGTTATTACGTTCGTCAAATAGAATGTTATACCATTACAGTCGAGAAGCGCGATGGCCAATCCCGATCCCGAGACCACCACCGTCAGACCAGCGCGTGGACGGAACCGGCTACTCGTCCTGGAAGCGTTGCGGCGCGCGGGAAAGCCGCTCGGCGCTTATGAATTGCTGCGCCAGCTGCGCGAGGAAGGGCTGCGCTCGCCGCTGCAGATTTACCGCGCGCTGGACATGCTGGTCGGAGAGGGCAGCGTCCACAAGATCGAAAGTGTCAGCGCCTACGCCCCGTACAGCGGTTCGGATTGCGGGGCGCGGACGCATGCGGTTTTTGCCATCTGCACGCGTTGCGGCAAGGCGACAGAAAGCCACGATCCCGCGCTCGACGGCTTTCTGGAAAGCCTGGCGCGCGAGCAGGGCTTCGTGACGACCTCAGCGACCATCGAACTTTCCGGCCTCTGCCAGTCTTGCGCGCATGTCTAGGGCGCCGGTTTTTGTCCTGACTGGGTTCCTCGGCGCGGGCAAGTCCACCTTGCTGAACCGTGTTCTTCGCGATCCGGCCTTTGCCCGTACGGCGATCATCATCAACGAGTTCGGCGACATCGCCCTCGATCACGATCTGGTCCGGGTCGGTCGGTCGCAAATCGCGCGCACGACGACCGGATGCCTGTGCTGCACGGTGGGCAGCGACATTCGCGCCACGCTTCACGATTTTCACGTCCTCGCAGCGGCTGGCGAGGCCGTATTCGACCGGGTGATCGTCGAAACCACCGGGCTCGGCGATCCCGCGCCGCTGGTCAACGATCTCCTTCCCGGCGGCTCTCCCGCGATGGGGTTGCGCGACCACATCATCGCCAGTACCTTCGAACTGGCCGGCGTCGTCGCCCTCGTCGACATCGTGCATGGCGAACTGGCGATCGAGAACCATTTCGAAGCCGCCAAGCAGATTGCCTTCGCCGACCGGATCGTCCTTACGAAGTCAGATCTCGCGCGCGACCCCGCCTCGATCAAGGACATCGAGACTCTCACGATGAAGCTCGCGACCTTGAACCCTTCGGCGCCCATCCGCGACGGCAATGCAAAGGGCTTCGATCCGGCGAACCTGTTCGAGCCGCGTTCCTATGTCCCGGCCGCCCTTGGCGACGACGTCACCGGCTGGCTCGCTCTGGAGGAAGCAATCCGGGCGGAGACGACGACGGCGCCGCACGGGCAGGGCGACAAACGCACGTTCGACCGGCATGGCGGCCGCATCCGCTCCTTCGCGGTGACGCGCGAGGAACCGATCGAACCGGACGCCTTTCGCAAGTTCATGAGCCTTATGTCGACGGCGGCAGGCCCGCGCCTGCTCCGTGCCAAGGGCCTTGTACACCTAGCCGGCGACAATGCGCGGCCGCGCGTCATCCACGCCGTTCAGCATGTGGTGCACCCCACCCGCATCCTTGACCACTGGCCAAGCGAAGACCATCGCACGCGCATGGTCTTCATCACCGACGGCGTGGAGCCACAATCGGTACGGCGGCTCTTCGAGGCTGCGCTCGACAACCGTCCGTCGCATGTGCGGCATCTGCTTTCGAAACTCGGCGCAGGCATGAGCAAGTTGTTCGGCGGCCCCGGGACGGGCAGGATGCAACACGGGCATAGCGGGCGCCCTGCAATCAGGAGACCTTGGAAATGAGCCGCCTCGTGAACCCGCTGGCCCCGCGCCGGGCGCTTCCGCAACGGATCCGGCAGATCAAGGATTGGGTTCGGCAGTTGCACGCCCTTGACGATGACGTCACCGTCTCGGTCACCGAACTGGCCTGCCGCGAGGAGGGCTGCCCCGACATCGAGACCGTTATCGGCATCATGCGGCCGCGAAAGAAGATCGAGACCCTGCGGGTGCACAAGCCGATCGCCGAGGTCGAGCTGGAGGATCTCGGCGCAGCCCGCCTGATGAACCTCGACAGACCCTAGCTGTTCAGCCGCCGGCCATCACGCCTGTCTGTTGCGTTTGCCTCTCGCCGACCAGCGCCCGTAGGGCGACCCTGTCAGATCGATCGCTGGTTCACCCGCTTCGAGACTTCTTCGGCGTTCTCGACGCGCTCCGAATAGCGGTCGGTCATGTAGTCGGTCCGGTCGCGCAGCAGCAGCGTGAACTTCATCAGTTCCTCCATCACGTCGACGATGCGGTTGTAGTAGGGCGACGGCTTCATCCGTCCCTCGGCGTCGAACTCGTTGAAGGCCTTGGCGACCGAAGACTGGTTGGGGATGGTCACCATGCGCATCCAGCGACCGAGCACGCGGAGCTGGTTGACGGCGTTGAAGCTCTGGGAGCCGCCGCAGACCTGCATCACCGCCAGCGTGCGGCCCTGAGTCGGACGGATGCCGCCGAGCGACAGCGGCAGCCAGTCGATCTGCGCCTTCATGATGCCGGTCATCGAGCCATGGCGCTCAGGCGAGCACCAGACCTGACCTTCCGACCACGTCGAAAGCTCGCGCAGTTCCTTGACCTTCGGATGGTCGGCGGGAACCGAGTCCGGAAGCGGCAATCCTGCGGGATCGAAGATGCGGACATCGGCTCCCATCCGGCGCAGGATGCGCGCCGCTTCCTCGGTCGCCAGCCGGGAGTAGGACCGTTCGCGCAGCGAACCGTAGAGCATCAGGATGCGCGGCGGGTGCGAAGAGCGGTGGGCATCGAACAGCGCGATCGGATCGATGGAACGGAATTGCGTCTCGTCGATGTTGGGAAGGCTGTCCAGCCTGGTGGTGTCGTCGATCATCCAAGCTCCTGTCGGCGCCATAATTCGAAAAATTTCGAAATAAGAGCTAGGCGATGCACCGAAGTGCGTCAATCCTTATTTCGAAAAGAATGGAAATTATATCACGCGTCTCCCTTCCGCATCGATCACCACCTCCCCGTCGTCCTTGGTGAACGGACCGATGTCCGGGTTCGGCAGGAGGTCGAGAACGGCTTCCGACGGACGGCAGAGCCTGGTGCCGAGCGGGGTTTCGACGATCGGCCGGTTGATCAGGATCGGATGCGACAGCATGAAATCGATCATTTCCTCGTCGCTCCATTTCGGATCGTCGAGGCCGAGCTCCGCATAGGGCGTGCCCTTCTCGCGCAGAAGCGCGCGGGGCGTGATGTCCATCGCTTCGATGAGCTCGACCAGCCGTTCGCGGGAGGGGGGCGTCTTCAGATATTCGATCACCGCCGGCTCCTCGCCAGACTGGCGGATCATCGCCAGCGTGTTGCGCGACGTGCCGCAATCGGGGTTGTGGTAGATCGTGACGGTCATTCGGTCAGCCTTTCGGAAACCAGTGTTGCGTGCGGTTGGCGAAGGCGACGAGCGACAGCATGACCGGCACCTCGACCAGCACGCCGACGACGGTCGCCAGCGCCGCGCCCGAGTGAAGCCCAAACAGGCTGATCGCGACCGCGACAGCCAGTTCGAAGAAGTTCGACGTGCCGATGAGGGCGCAGGGCGCGGCCACGTTGAACGGAACCTTCCAGGCCTTCGCCGCCGCATAGGCGATCGCGAAGATGCCGTAGGATTGGAGCACGAGCGGCACCGCGATCAGCACGATCAGCATGGGCTTGTCCAGGATGACGTTGCCCTGGAAGCCGAACAGCAGGACAACCGTCGCCAGCAATCCGATGACAGACACCGGCTTGAGGCGCCCCGTGAACTCCGAGACCGCAGCCTCGGCTCTTCCGTCCCCACCGGCGCGCCCGACGAGCCAGTTCCGGGTTATCGCGCCCGCAACCAGCGGTATGACAACGTAGAGCACCGTGGAGAGGATGAGGGTCGCCCAGGGCACGACGATGTCGGTGACGCCGAGCAGCAATGCCACGATGGGCGCGAAGGCGAAAATCATGATGACGTCGTTCACCGATACCTGCACCAGCGTGTAGGTCGCATCGCCCTTCGTCATCTGGCTCCACACGAACACCATGGCCGTGCAGGGGGCAGCCCCCAGCAGGATGAGGCCGGCGATGTATTGCTGGGCGTCGGCGGGCTCGATCCACGGCGCGAAGACATGCTCGAAGAACAGCACGCCGAGCGCCGCCATGGTGAACGGCTTGATCAGCCAGTTCACGACGAGAGTCAGGACGAGGCCCTTGGGGCGATCACCAATGTGGCGCAGGCTGGCGAAGTCGACATTGACCATCATCGGGAACACCATCGCCCAGATCAAAATGGCGACGACGAGATTGACGGAAGCGTACTCCAGACCCGCCAGGACACCGAACACCCCCGGCAAGAGGGTGCCGAGCGCGATGCCCGCGACGATGCAGAGCGCGACCCAGACCGATAGCCATTTTTCGAAGAAGCCGATGCCGCCGGGCGCGACGCTGCCTTTCGCGTGTGTCAGTTCCGTCATGGGGGACCCCTTCAGCCGGCCTGGGCCGGGTTGCGGCCAATCTCGTCGAGCCGCTTTTGCAGCGCCAGCCTGTCGAGCGAGTTCATCGGCAGGCTGGTGAAGATGGAGATCCGGTTGTTGAGCATCCGGTAGGCGTCGGAGAAAGCAAGCCTTTTCTCGGCCTCGGTCCCTTCGGCAGCCGCCGGATCCGGTACGCCCCAGTGCGCCGTCATCGGCTGACCGGGCCAGACCGGGCAGGATTCATTCGCGGCGTTGTCGCAGACGGTGAAGACGAAGTTCATTTCCGGCGCGCCGGGAACCGCAAACTCCTCCCAGTTCTTCGAACGCGCGAAGGAGGTGTCGTGGTTCAGGCTCCTGAGCAGTTCCAGCGCGAAGGGGTGAACCTCGCCCTTCGGCTGCGAGCCGGCGGAGAAGGCCTTGAAGCGGCCCTGACCGACGCGATTCAGAATTGCCTCGGCCAGGATCGAACGGGCGGAGTTGCCGGTACACAGAAAAAGCACGTTGAAGGTGTCGTTGCTCATTGGAATGTCCCCTGATGGCGGACGCGCCGCCGTGAAACGGTTCAGCAGTCGCAGGTAACGGCGTTGATGACAGGACGGCAGAGTTCGGGAGAGCCGTTGCAGCAGTCTTCCATCAGGTAGGCCAGAAGGTCGCGAAACCCGGTCATGTCGGCAACGTAGCGGATGGTCCGGCCGTCCCGCACCGGCCGAACGAGCCCGGCATGCGCGAGAATCTTCAGGTGGGAGGACGTCGTGTTCTGCACCGCGCCCACATGCGTCGCGATCTCACCCGCGGGAATGCCTTCGGCCCCCGCCCGTACCAGCAGGCGGAAGATGTCGAGACGCGTCTCCTGCCCCAGCGCGGAAAGCGCGGCAAGCGATGCATTCTTGTCCATATATCTGCCTTTCTCGATAGATCGACTTGTGAGCAGGTAGCACGATCGTACGAGAACGGGAAGGGCTTCCCGGGATCCCTGGCGAAATGCATGGATTGCTGGCCCTTGGCTCCACCCAAAGGGGTCGAGGGGGCCATGTCGAACTCTCAGTGTCTGATCCAAAAGTCGCCATGCCGGGCTGCAAATCGCACTTTCTGCGCTTCCGGTGCTCACGTACCCGAATGTACGCTGCGCTCCGGTTCTCGAAATCGCCATTTTCGCCTCGGCCCTGCGCTTTTTGATTCAGACACCAAAGCGACAGGCTCTATCCTTTACCTCGACGCCGCGAGAAGGTCGTGCGCGACGGCCAGGGCGACGTCCCCCAGTTTCCGCCCAAGCGCTGGCGCGCCGCGCGGGGGTTCCGCCGGCCAGCCAGACCCGGGACGTGCGACCCGCGGCGGTTCTTGCATCAGGACGTGTCGTAGGGTCGAAGCTCGCCGCAACCCGGCACGGCGGCGCGCGGCCCGCCGTGCGAGGCGGGCCACCGCGGGCCGTCGAGGCCGGGCGTCCAGACGTGCAGGGCGCAGGCCTGTTCGATAAGCGCGCCAAGCACGGCGGCATACCAGCGGAAGCGGCAGGCGAGCAGTGCGGCATCGGCTGGGCTGGCGCCGGCGGAACCGGCGCAGGACTTCAGTGCGTCCTCCAAATCCGCCCACTCCATCTGTATCGTCTCGACGAGGTAGGTCTGCGCGGCCCGTTCGGCCCGGCGCAGGATGGCGAGCACCAGCCAGCGGATCGGAAAGACCTGGCCGGCGGCGAGGTCGGCGAGGGACGCCAGCTGGACGAGCAGCGCGATGATGCTCCTCAGCTTCCGTCCGTTCAATCCCGCGCCGTCCATGTTCAGGCTCCTCCATCAGCTGCGGCCATTGTGGGGTGGGATGCCGGGGGCGTGGACAGAGTGCGGGTGAAATTCGTACAAGCGATTGATCTTGCTGGAGGCGGGTGCGGAAGTCGTCCACGCAGGGTGGGATTGATCGGCCCCGGAAAGACGAGGCGAATGCTGTGTCCCACGGCGCCCGCTCCGGGCTGCCAGGCCAGTGGGGCAGGCGACGGAGCGCGGCGGCTGGAACTCGGGCGGCTCGTCAATCCGGCGCCGCGGCGCCCCACTCAGACCGGAAAGCGGCTCCTGTAGGCGTCGAGCACTTCGGGATTGCAGAAGTTGAGCGGCAGGTCGCCGCACAGCACGCGGCGAGCTTCCTCCGCCGCCGCCATGCCCATGCGCCGCATGCTGCCTTCGGTGATGCCCGACATGTGCGGCGTCACCATCACGTTATCGAAGCCGAGATAGGGGTGGTCCGCCGGCAGCGGCTGGCGCGCGAAGACGTCCAGAGCGGCGCCGCCGATCCGGCCTTCCCGCAAAACCGCAAGCATGGCGTCGTCGTCAATCACCGGCCCGCGCGAAATGTTGATCAACAGCGCATCGGGTTTCATGAGTCCGAGCACGCGCGCATCGATCATGCCGCGCGTCTCGTCGGTCAGTGGACAGCACAGAACCACGACGTCGCAGCGCGACGCCAGTTCGTCGAGGCCGACAAACTCGGCGTCGGCCGGGATGTCGCGCCGGCCGCGGCTGTTGATCAGGACGTCGAGACCATATCCATGGCGCGCGATGGCATGAACCTGGCGACCGATGTTGCCAAAGCCGACGATGCCGAGCATCAACCCGTCGAGGTCGCGGGTGAAGTCGGCATGATAGCGCGCCGCGTTCCAGCCGTTGGCGTGCAGTTCGCGGTCGATCGTGCGATACCGGCGCAGGAGCGTCATGGCGGCGAAGAAGACGTATTCGGCGACGGTGCGCGAATTGGCGCCGGGCGTGTTGGCGACGAGCACGCCAGCCCGCGTCGCGGCGGCCATCGGGATCATGTCGAGACCGGCGCCATGGCGGATCGCGGCGCGCAGGCGCGGCGCCTGCTCGAACAGGGCGGGTGGCAGCGGCGCGCGTACGATCATGATGTCCGCGTTCCGGCCTTCCCGCAACAGGGTCTCGGGGTCGTAGGCCGACGCGAAACGCAGATTGCCCATGGTCTCGAGCAGGTCGGCGACCCGCGGGTGCAGGACATTCGTGGACAGGATTTCCGGCAACAGGCTCAAGCTTTCTCGGTTTTCTGGCGCGGAGCATGGGATTGGCCCCGAGCCGACATGATCATGAAGCCTGCAGGCGAAGCCGCGCATACATGCAGGCCGGCGAAGAAGCAAGGCGCACCTGCCCACGGGCGCGGCGAGAGCCGCAGGTTGAACGCGCTGCTCCGCCATCCCTGGCTTGTGGTCTGCGATGACCGGTTTTTCGAACCAGGTCAGGTCGCAATCGGAAACCATGCGCGTGAAGCGGTTGGCGTCGGCCACCGTGTGGATGCCATGCGCTTCGACCATCAACCGGACATCCGGGCGGAAAATACTCGCGGACGCGGCCCGCTCCGCACCCCGGCGCGGCCGCGCGCGATGCGGAAACGGTGGACGACGGCGATCGCACGGGTGGACTGCAACGTTACAGTGCGGCTAGTCTGCCGCAGAAACCGGATGGGAGGACGAATGATGCCGACGACGATCAAGGGACCGGCGATCTTTCTGGCGCAGTTCGCCGGTGATGGAGCGCCGTTCAATTCGCTTGCCTCGATCGCGGCCTGGGCGGCGGATCTCGGCTACAAGGGCGTCCAGATCCCGACCTGGGACGGCCGGCTGTTCGACCTCAAGAAGGCGGCCGCATCGCAGGCCTATTGCGACGAGGTCAAGGGCATCTGCGCCGATGCAGGCGTGGCGATCACCGAACTGTCGACCCATCTCCAGGGCCAGCTGGTGGCCGTGCACCCGGCCTATGACGCACAGTTCGACGGCTTCGCGCCCGCCGAGGTGCATGGCAATCCGAAGGCTAGGCAGGCCTGGGCGGTCGACCAGATGCTTTTGGCCGCCAAGGCATCGAACAATCTCGGGCTCGATGTCTCGGTCTCCTTCACGGGCGCGCTCGCCTTCCCCTATCTCTATCCCTGGCCGCAGCGGCCGGCGGGATTGATCGAGGAGGCCTTCGCCGAGCTTGGACGGCGCTGGAAGCCGATCCTCAACGCCTACGAGGACGCCGGTTGCGCCATCGGGTATGAAATCCATCCGGGCGAGGATGTCTTCGACGGCACGACCTTCGAGATGTTCCTCGATGCCGTCGGCGGCCACAAGCGCTGCACGATCAACTACGATCCCTCGCATTTCGTGCTGCAGCAGCTCGACTACCTCGCCTTCATCGACATCTACCACGAGCGCATCTCCGCCTTCCACGTGAAAGATGCCGAGTTCAACCCGACCGGCCGCCAGGGCGTCTATTCGGGCTATGCCTCATGGACCGAGCGCGCGGGCCGGTTCCGGTCGCTCGGCGACGGCCAGGTCGATTTCGGCGGCATCTTCTCGAAGCTCTCGCAGCACGGCTATGACAGCTGGGCCGTGCTGGAATGGGAGTGCTGCCTCAAAGACCCGGAGCAGGGCGCCGCCGAAGGCGCGCCGTTCATCGCAAGCCACATCATCCAGGTCACCGAGAAGGCGTTCGACGATTTCGCGGGCGGGACGACGGATCGCGCGGCGCTGCGGAAGATGATGGGGATCGAGTGAGGGAACCGGCAGTCGGCAGTCGAAAAGACGTATGGCTGGGCTTAGTCTTCGGCAAGGGGTGATCTTCCTCCCCTGTTCGAAACGCCAGGCGATCGAATTCGACCCGCGTTCTCTGAATCCCGACTGCCGACTGCCGCTCCCACCGACCCAGACACGATAGACGGAGAACTCCATGGTCAGCGCAACACAGGTCGAATCCGGCTCCGGCCCCATCCGCCTCGGCATGGTCGGCGGCGGGCAGGGCGCCTTCATCGGCGGGGTCCACCGCATCGCCGCGCGGCTCGACGGCGAGTTCGCGCTGGTGGCGGGCGCGCTTTCCTCCGATCCGGAGCGGGCGAGGGCGTCGGCGGCCGAACTCGGGCTTTCGCCAGACCGCAGCTACGGCTCCTTCGCCGAAATGGCGAAAAAGGAAGCGAGACGCGCCGACGGCATCGAGGCGGTGGCGATCGTCACGCCCAACCACATGCACTGGCCGGCAGCGAAGGCCTTTCTGGAGGCCGGCATCCACGTCGTCTGCGACAAGCCCCTGACGTCCAGTCTCGGCGACGCCAAGAAGCTCGCCGCGGCGGTGGAAAAGAGCGGAAAGCTCTTCATCCTGACCCACAACTATACCGGCTATCCGATGGTGCGGCAGGCCCGCGCGATGATCGCGGCCGGCGAACTCGGCGACATCCGCGTCGTGCAGGCCGAGTATCCGCAGGACTGGCTGACCGAGCGCGTCGAGGCGACCGGCGCCAAGCAGGCGGTGTGGCGCACCGATCCCAAGCAGTCCGGCGCGGGCGGCGCCACCGGCGACATCGGCACTCATGCCTACAATCTCGCCCGCTTCGTCACCGGGCTCGAACTCGACAGTCTCGCCGCCGATCTGACGGCCTTCGTCGATGGCCGGCCGCTGGACGACAATGCCCACGTGATGCTGCGCTTCAAGGCGAAGGGATCGGCTCCCGCGGCGAAAGGCATGCTTTGGGCGAGCCAGGTGGCGCCCGGCAACGAGAACGCGCTGAAGCTGCGGGTCTACGGCGCGAAGGGCGGGCTCGAATGGGAGCAGGAGCATCCGAACCACCTCTGGTTCACGCCGTTCGGGCAGGAGAAGCGGCTGATCACCCGCGGCGGCGCGGGTGCGGGATCCGACGCGGGGCGCGTCAGCCGGATCCCGCCCGGTCATCCGGAAGGCTATCTCGAGGGCTTCGCCAACATCTATGCAGAGGCCGCGCGCGCCATCCGGGCCGCCCGCGCCGGCACCGCGCCGGATGCGGCCGTCGTCTATCCGACCGTCGCGGACGGGGTCGAAGGGGTCGCCTTCGTCGAAGCCTGCGTGCGGTCATCCCGAAAGAACGGGGCGTGGACGACGCTGTGAAGCGGGTCCGGGCGGCCGCGTTTCCGTTCTCCGCGTCCCGGATGGCGTTGCTTGACGGGACCGGTGGTCCTCAGTGTCTGATCCAAAAGTCGCCATGCCGGGCTGCAAATCGCAATTTCTGCGCTTCCGGTGCTCACGTAGCCGAATGTACGCTGCGCTCCGGTTCTCGAAATCGCCATTTTCGCCGCGGCCTTGCGCTTTTTGATTCAGACACTCAGAACCTGAAGACGCCGTAGCCGGGGTTCCCGAGCGGCGCGTTCAGCGAGGCTGAAATCGCGATGGCCAGGGCGTTTCTCGTGTCGACGGGGTCGATGATGCCGTCGTCCCAGAGTTCCGAGGTGGAGTGATAGGCCGAAAGCTGTTCCTGGTAGGCGGCGCGGGTCTCCTCCCACAGCTGGCGCACGACGGTCTCGTCGACGGCGCCGCCGTTCCTCTTCATCTGGTTGATCTTCACCTCGGCCAGCGTGTTGGCCGCCTGGTCGCCGCCCATGACGCCGATCTGGTGGTTGGGCCAGGTGAACAGGAAGCGTCCGTCGAAGGCCCGGCCACACATGCCGTAGTTGCCGGCGCCGAAGGAGCCGTTGCACATGACGGTGAACTTGGGGACATGGCTGCAGCTCTGCGCCATGATCATCTTGGCGCCGTCCTTGGTGATGCCGCGCCGCTCGTACTCCTTGCCGATCATGTAGCCGGTGATGTTCTGCAGGAAGACCAGCGGCGTGTTGTTCTGGTTGCACAGCTCGATGAAATGGCCGCCCTTGAGCGAACTGTCGTTGAACAGCACGCCGTTGTTGGCAAGGATGCCGACCTTGTAACCCCAGATGTTGGCGTAGCCGCAGATCAGCGTCGTGCCGTAGTTCGGCTGGTATTCGTGGAAGCGGCTGCCGTCGACCATGCGGGCGATGATCTCGCGCATGTCGAACTGCTTCTTGATGTCGTCGGGAACGATGCCGTAGATCTCCTCGGGGTCATAGGCGGGATCCTCGGGCGTATCGCGCTGGCAGTCCCACTTCTTCGCACGGTCCCACTGCGCGACGATCTCGCGGCCGATGTGGATCGCCTCCTCCTCGGTGGCGGCCGGGTAGTCGCAGGTGCCGGAGACTGAGGTGTGCATGTCGGCGCCGCCGAGATCCTCGACCGACACCTCCTCGCCGGTCGCCGCCTTGACGAGGGGCGGACCGCCGAGGAACACCGCACCGGTGCCCTGGACGATCACGCTGTAGTCGGAGAGGCCGGGAATGTAGGCGCCGCCGGCCGTGCAGTGGCCGAACACCAGCGCCAGCTGCTTGACTCCCATCTTCGACAGGATCGACTGATTGCGGAAGATGCGCCCCGCCATGTACTTGTCGGGAAAGACCTCCGACTGGAGCTGCAGGAAGCCGCCGGCCGAATCGCACAGATGGATGACCGGCAGCCGGTTTTCCATCGCGATGTCGAGCGCCCGCACGATCTTCTTGGCTGTCAGCGGATACCAGGCGCCGCCCTTGACGGTCGGATCGTCGGCGCGGATGAGAACCTCGCGACCCGACACGATGCCGATGCCGACGATCGAGCTGGCCGACGGTGAATCACCGCCATACGCCATGTTGGCGGCGAGCGAAGACAGTTCGAGGAACGGCGTCCCGGGGTCGAGAAGCTTTTCGATGCGCTCACGCGGGCGCATCTTGCCCTGCTTGGCCAACCGGTCGAGATCGCGCGTCGGGCGCTGGTGGCGCGCGGCCTCCTGCCGGTCGCGAAAGGCGGCGACGATGCCGCGGTTGTGGGTGTCGAAGCGACGGAAATCCGCCGTCGATGTGCTGATCATGGACTGGATCTTGCGCATGCGTGTCAGCCTTCGTCGACCTGTGGCTCGAGCGTCGCGATGACCTCGTCCTTCTCGAACGTCTCGCCCTCGAACCGGTGGATCGCGGCGAGAATGCCGTCGCGGGGCGAGGGCAGCCCGGTCTGGAGCTTCATGCTTTCGATGGTCACCAGAACCTCGCCACGCGCGACCCGATCGCCCGCGCTCCGGTGGACCGAGATGACGGCGCCCGGCATCGGCGCCTTGACGACGTCCTGGCTGGCGCCCCCGGCTCCACCCTTCGAGAAGGGGTCGACGAAACCGACGTCGAAGGTGCGGCCGGCGAGCCGCAATACCTGGCGGTCGGCCACCGTCGCGCGGGCGAAGGTCACGGCATGTCCGCCCATTGCCATTGACGTGGTTCCCCGACCAGCGGCGGGCAGTTCGGTCAGTTCGTGATCCACTCCGTCGATGCGCAGCGTCAGGTGCGGCCGCCTGCGGGTGATGGAGACCTCGTGGACCTTGCCGTCGAGCGTGAGCTTGAGGCTCATCGTCAGTTCCTCCAGCCGCCGATGGCGGCATGCGGCTCGGGCGTGCCAAGTGCCAGTTCGCGAAAGTCGCGCAAGCCCAGCGCCGCGGCGGCCAGCACCTGCGCCAGGACCTGCTCAGGCACCGGGGGCGGCGCGAGCGCCTCGCGGTGCTCGGTGACGAAACCGGTGTGCAGGTGACCGTCGCGGAACGCGGTGTTGTCGAGGACGCGGGCCAGGTAGTCGATGTTGGTGGTGACGCCCAACAGGGCCAATCCCTCCAGCGCCGAGATGGCGCGATCGATCGCTTCGGCGCGATCGCCCCCGTGGGCGACCAGCTTGGCCAGCATCGGATCGAAGTCGGCGGTGATCTTCTGGCCGGGGTCGAGGGCGTTCTCGAACCGCAGCCAGGGCTCTTCCGGTACCCCGAGATAGGCGAGCACGCCGGTCTCGGGCAGGAAGTCGCGCTCCGGATCCTCCGCGCAGATGCGGCACTCGATGGCGTGACCGTGGATGGCGACGTCGGCCTGCCTGGCGGGGAGACCCTTGCCAGCCGCGATCTCGATCTGGGCGCGCACGAGGTCGATGCCGGTGACCATCTCGGTGACCGGATGCTCCACCTGCAGGCGCGTGTTCATCTCCAGGAAGAAGAAGCGGCCGTCGGCGCCAAGGATGTATTCGACCGTCCCGGCGTTCTTGTAGCGCGCGGCGGAGGCCAGCCGGACCGCGGACGCGCAGATCTCGTCGCGCAGCGCCGGATCGAGACGGGCGGCCGGCGCTTCCTCGATGATCTTCTGGAACCGACGCTGGACCGAGCATTCGCGCTCGAACAGGTGGATGGCGCCGCCTTCGCCATCGCCCAGGACCTGCACCTCGATGTGGCGCGGGCGCTCGACATAGGTCTCGGCATAGACGCGACCGTCGCCGAAGTAGCGCTGCGCCTCGCCAGCCGCGATGCGCGCGGCCTCGCGAAGGTCGGCCGCGGAACGCACGATGCTCATGCCCTTGCCGCCGCCGCCGGCCGCCGCCTTGATCAGCAGCGGAAAGCCGATCGATTCCGCCCGAGCGATGAAATCGTCGAGATCGCCGGTCGGCATGACCGAGGGCGCAACGGGCACGCCCTGCGCCTCCGCAAAGGCGCGGGCGGAGATCTTGTCGCCCATCAGCGAGATGGTGGCGGGGGAGGGGCCGATGAAGGCGAGGCCGGCCTTCTCGACAGCCGCCGCGAAGCGGGCGTTCTCCGACAGGAAGCCGTAGCCGGGATGGATGGCGTCGGCGCCGGTGGCGAGCGCCGCCGCGACGATCGCCTCGATGTCGAGATGGGCCGCGACCGGCGTTTCGCCCGCGATCTCGACCGCCTCGCCAGCCATGCGAACGTGCCTGGCGCGCGCCTCCGCGCGGTGATGGATCGCCACTGAGGCGATGCCCATTGCGTCGAGGGTTCGGATGACGCGGCAGGTGATTTCGCCGCGGTTGGCGATCAGGATCTTGCGGAACAAGGGCATTGTCATGCGGTCTCGTCCCTGTTCCAGCTTTCGAGCACGCCGCCGGCTTCCAGCCAATGGGCAGGAACCTCGACGGGGAAATCCATCATGATCTGCGCCAAGGCCTTGCCTTGCGGATCGTGCCGCAGCGAGGCGATGCCACCGCCGCCAAGGCCCTGATGGAGCAGGAAATTGAAGCCTTCGAGCCCGGGCCATTCGAAGCGCTCGACCTCGCCCCTGAGGAAATGCGCAAAGTAGCGGCCGACGGCCTGCGGGGTTGCCGCGCGGCGGATCCAGGGCAGGTAGTCCGGCTTGCGCGCCAGAATGCCGATGTTGCCGATGTCGCCCTTGTCGCCGCTGCGGCCATGGGCGATCGCGATGAGGGGAACGATCGCGAGCGGCCCTTCGGACGGCGCCGCGACGACAGGCTCGGGCGCCGCCGGGGCAGGGGCATCGGTCCCGTTGGGGAGGTGCTGCGCGATCGTCCGTTCCTCGACGTCTCCGGCGACCGTCACCGTCACGTCGGCCTTGGGCGCCAGGAAGGAGAAGAGACGGATCACCGGTTGCGGTTCGGGGCGCCCGCCGGCGAAGCCGGTGAGGCCTTGCGCCATCGACGTCGCGGCGGGGAAGATCTCGCGGCCGAAGATCTGCAGCGCGTCCCTGGAGGCATGCCGGACGGCGATCTTCAACACCACCTCGCGCGTGTCGCCAGCGCGCGCATGGTCGCCGTAATTGGTCTCACTGCCGAGAACCTCGATCGATCGATCGCTGAAGCCCTCGAACCCGGCGGCCTTCATCAGGCGCTCGGCGCGGGCGAGAATCGCCTCGGCCGTCGCCCTGGCCTTGGCCGCCGCCTCGCGTCCGGCGATCATCATGGTGACGGATGCGCGGTAGCCATCGGGGTACGTCAGGCTCACCTTGTAGCTGTCGGTCGGCGCCGCGCCGCGGGCGCCGGTGACCCTGACGCAGTCCGGACCGGCCTGATCGAGCCTGACATTGCTCCAGTCCGCCGTGACATCGGGAAGGACATAGCGCGTCGGGTCGCCGACCTCGTAGACGATCTGCTCCGCGACGGTTTTGGTGGAGACGAGCCCGCCCGTTCCCTCGGGCTTGGTGACGACAAAACCGCCGTCGGCGCTGCATTCGGCGATGGGAAAGCCCATGTCCTCCCAGCCGGAGACCTCGCGCCAGTCGGTGAAGATGCCGCCGGTCACCTGCGTGCCGCATTCCAGCACGTGGCCACAGAGGCTGCCGGCCGACAGGAGGTCGTACTGGCCGGGTTCCCATTTGAACTCATGGATCAACGGGCCGAGGACGATAGCGGAGTCGACCACACGCCCGGTGATCACGATGTCCGCGCCGGCATCGAGCGCGGCGGCGATCGGGAAGGCCCCGAGATAGGCGTTGACGCTGGCGACATTCGCCGGCATCGCCGCGCCGGAAAACATTTCCCGAACGCCCTGCTCGCGGTAGCGTTCGACCTGTCCTGACAGGTCGTCGCCGCGCACGACAGCGACCTTCAGGTCGACGCCGACGTCGCGGAAGACAGCCAGCAGGGCGTCGCGGCAGGCGTCGGGGTTGACGCCGCCGGCATTGGTGACGACGCGGATGCGTTTGTCGGCGATTTCGCGCGCCAGCGGTTTCATCACCATGGTGACGAAATCGGTCGCATAACCCAAATCGGCGCGCTTGGCCTTCATCCGCGCCAGGATCGACATGGTAATCTCGGCCAGATAGTCCATCACCAGGTAGTCGATGCCGCCAGCGCGCACGAGTTGCGCGGGTCCCTCCGGCGTGTCGCCCCAGAAACCGGCGCCGCAGCCGATCCGGACTGTCGTCGCCATGCCCGCTACTCCCCCGACCAGTTGGGCTTGCGCTTTTCGTTGAAGGCCGCGAAGCCTTCGCGCGCGTCCTTCGTGCGGGACATGTTGGCGAGCATGAACTGGGCGTATTCCAGGGCCGCATCCGTCGACATCTCGCGGATCTTCGACAGCGCCTGCTTGCCGAGCCGGATCCCGGTCGGCGACTTGTCGGTGACGCGCGCGAGCAGCCACTCGAGCTTGGTGTCGAGCTCCTCGGCCGGAACGGCATAGTTGACGATCCTCTCGCCTTCAGCCTCGCGCGCCAGCATCGGCTCGCCCGAAAGGCAAAGCTCCATCATCCGCCGGTAGCTGATGACCCGCAGCAGGAAAGGAAGGATCATCATCGGGAAGATGCCGACCTTGACCTCCGAGACGCCCAGCATGGCGTCCTCGCGGGCAACCACGAGATCGCAGGCGCAGACGAGACCGAGCCCGCCGGCGAGCGCGTGGCCGTTGACCCGCGCGACCAGCGGAAGGCGACAGGAATCCATGCGGCGCAGCAGGCGCGCAACGTAGTGGCGGGGATCGGCGACGTCGATGGTGAACGGGGTTCCGTCCGCCTGGAGTTGCAGATCGCCGCCCGCGCAGAACGCCTTGTCGCCCGCTCCCGTCAGGACCACGGCGCGGACATCGCGATCGGCTTCGGCCTGATCGAGCCCGGAATGGATCAGTTCGGCGACCCGCTCGTTGAGCGCATTGCGGCGCTTCTCGCGGTTGATGGTGATCCACAGCGCTGGGCCGCGGCGTTCGATCGTCACCGGTTCCGTCACCTTTTCCCCCTGAATCCGCACTCGGGTGTGCGCCTAAATGATTTCAATTCATCAGCGTTGTCAACCAACCCGGGATGCTAAAGGACAGGCCTCGGCATATGGTGAGCCCGTTTACACATCCGCCGAGAACACTTGACAAGAGGTTGCTGATCGGATGATGAAATCACCTCATTAGTGGCCGAGGCGGTCTGCTGAAACGATTGGGGAGGACGTGTTGGACATTGCAGGATCGAACGAGAAGAACGCCGTCTTCGATCTCGACACCGAACAGCAGATGATCCTCGACAATGCGGATCGCTTTGCCCGCAACGAACTCTATCCGCTCGCGCAGCGCATGGACAACGAGGAATGGTGGCCGGACGATGCCTTCCCGGTGATCGGGGACAACGGCCTGTTCGGGATCACCATCCCGGAGGCCTATGGCGGGACCGGGCTCGATCTCTTCGCGGCGGGGCTCGTGCTGCAGGGTTTCGCGCGCTGGAACCACGCCATGGCCCTGGCCTGGGTGGCGCACGACAATCTGTGCGCCAACAACATCTACCGCAACGGCAACGAGGATCAGCGGCGGCGCTACCTTCCCGACCTGTGCTCCGGCCGCAAGATCGGCGCGCTCGGCCTGACGGAACCGGGCGCGGGTTCCGATGCGCTGGGCTCGATGCGCACCACGGCGCGTCGCGATGGCGACCACTACGTGCTGAACGGCTCGAAGATCTACATCACCAACGGTCCGGTCGCCGACGTGCTGCTCGTCTACGCCAAGACGGATCGCGAGAAGGGCGCGCACGGTATTTCCGCCTTCATCGTCGAGAAGGACATGCCCGGCTTCAAGGTGGCGCAGAAGCTCAACAAGATGGGTTATCGCGGCAGCCAGACCGGCGAGCTGCTGTTCGAGGAGTGCCGCGTGCCGGTCGAGAACCTCGTCGGCGGCGAAAACCGCGGCGTCTCGGTGGTGATGAGCGGGCTCGACCTCGAGCGGGCGATGATTTCGCCGATCTGCCTCGGCGTCGCCGAGCGCGCGCTCGAGCTTTCAATCGACTACGCCAAGACCCGCCAGCAGTTCGGAAAGCCGATCGGCTCGTTCCAGATGGTGCAGTCGATGATCGCCGACATGTACGTACAGGTGGAGACGATCCGGACCTTCACCTATCGCGTGCTGGGCGCCGCGGCGCCGCTGGAGATCGGCGGCGGCGGACGCGGCGACATCCACATGCTGACGGCGGCGTCGGTGATGTATGCGGCCGAGGCCTCGCACAAGGTCCTCGATCTCGCCGTGCAGGTTCATGGCGGCACGGGCTACATATGGGAGTCCGAGATCAACCGGCTCTTCCGCTCGACCAAGCTGCTCGAGATCGGCGCGGGCACCACGGAAGTGCGCAAGATGATCATCGCCGGCGAACTGCTCAAGGGCATGGGCAAATGAATGGCGCCGAGGGCTTCGGCTTCTCCGACGCCGATCTCGCCGTCAAGCCGACCGTCTATGCGCCGGGCATGTTCGACGGCAAGGTGGCGCTGGTCTCGGGCGGTGCCGGCGGTATCGGGCGGGCGACCGCCTGGCTCCTCGCGCGGCTTGGCGCCCATGTGATCATCAGCGGTCGCAGCGAAGCCAAGATCGACGAACTGGTTCGCGAGATGACCGGCAAAGGCCTGACATGCTCGGGTCACGTCGTCGACATTCGCGAACCGGAGGGCGTCGCGGCCTTCTTCGACCGGATCTGGGAGACGCACGGACGGCTCGACCTCGTGGTCAACAGCGCTGGCGGGCAGTTTCCCCAGGCCGCCATCGACTTCAGCGTCAAGGGCTGGAACGCCGTCATCAACACCAACCTCAACGGCACCTGGTTCATGATGCAGGCGGCGGCGCGCAAGTGGCGCGACGCAGGCCAGCCGGGCAGCATCGTCAACATCGTCGTCGTCACCACGCACGGCCTGCACGGCGTCGCGCACACGGTCGCCGCGCGGGCAGGGGTGATCGGCCTGTCGCGCTCGGTTGCGGTGGAATGGGCGCCGCTCGGCATCCGCGTCAATTGCATCGCGCCGGGCGCCATCGAGACGGACGGCTGGAAGGTCTACACGCCGCAGGTCCGCGCCGCCTATCCGATGACCAATCCGATGATGCGGGCGGGCGACGCCTGGGACATCGCGGAGGCCAGCGTCTATCTGGGCGGCCCGGCCGGCAAGTTCATCACCGGCGAGCTGCTCACCGTCGACGGCGGCGGCCAGCTCTGGGGCGAGACCTGGACGACCGGCAAGCCTGACTATTTCAAGGGCGCCGATTCCAGGGGCGTCGATCGGCCCGACGGAGACAAGCAGCCATGATCGAGTTGCGGCCCGGCACCACCGTGACGACCCCCGGCCGGACGATCGGGGAGGGCGACATCTCGCTGTTCGCCGGGCTGGTGGGCGACTTCACGCCGATCCATGTCGACGAGGAATTCGCCAGCGCCTCGCCGCACGGCGCCCGCATCGCGCATGGCCCGCTGACGCTGGCGACGGCGATCGGCATGGCGACGCAGACCGGGATGTTCGGCCCGCGGGTGATCGGCCTCGTCAACCTCAACTGGGACTTCATGGGGGTGGTGCGGATCGGCGACACGATCCGCTCGACGGTGACGGTGGAGACGCTGCGCCCGACCTCGAAGCCCGGCCGCAGCCTCGGCACGTTCCGGTTCGAGGTGTTCAACCAGGACAAGGCGGTGGTGCAGCGCGGGACGATGACGGTGGTGCTGCGGGAGGATGGGGCCGCCGCCGAAGACGCTTCCTGACTTGCGTCCCCTGGTCGGCCCTCGACTTCACCCCGACTTCAGTCGCGCTTCCATCTCGTGGCGAAGGATCTTTCCGGTCGTGCTGCGCGGGAACGCCTCGAACGGGATGAAGTGCACCGCCTTGGGGCGCTTGTAGCCGGCAAGACCGGCGCGACAGAGCGCCTCGACATCCTGAGCCGTGAGGGCCTCATCGTTGCGGGCGATGAAGGCGACGGGGACTTCGCCCCAGCGGTCGTCGCGCTGGCGGACCACGATGGCGTCGCGGATGCGCGGATCCGACAGGAGCACTCGTTCCACCTCGGCCGGGTAGATGTTTTCGCCGCCGGACTTGATCATGTACTTGGCGCGGTCGACGAAGTCGTAGGTGCCATCCGGGTTCCGGCGGAAGAGGTCGCCCATGCGGAACCAGCCGCCCTTGAAATCGCGCATATTGGTCTCGTCGGCATTCCAGTAGCCGCTGAAGACCGTCGGCCCGCGAACCGCCGCTTCGCCGGGCTCACCGTCGGGCACCTCGTTGCCATCGGCATCGAGGAGGCGCAGGTCGCACATCGCGCTCTTGCGCTTGGAGAGGCCGTCGGGAACCGCCCCCGGAGGGATCAGGTACGACGAGGCGGGCGGCAGGCCGGTCTCGGTCGACCCGAAGCTGTTGAGATAGGGCGCGTTGGTCAGCCGCGAAAGCGCGGCGATCAGGTGCTTGGGGACGAGATCGGCCATGGCGCCGACCGCGCGGATGCCCTTCGGCCGCCTGCCCGTGCGCTGGAGCAGGTCGACGACGGGTTCGATCGAGCCCGGCATCAGCAGCATCCAGCCCAGTTCGTGCCGCTCCATCGCGTCGACGATCGCCTCGGCGTCGAAGCCGTCGATGATGATCACCGTCGCGCCCGACATCAGCGCGCCCAACACCTGGTCTGTCGAGCCCATGTGGAACATCGGCGCCCAGGCGATGAAGCCGTCGCGCTCGCGCGCATGCATGTCGATGCGCAGGACCGCGTTGCGCGCGATCTCGGCGCGGTGGCTGATCAGGGCGCCCTTCGGCATGCCGGTCGTGCCGCTGGTGTAGAGGATGACAAGCCCGTCCTCCGGGTCGACGCGCGGAAGCCTGTCGAGGGGCTGCGCTGCCTGGAGAAGCGCCTCGTAGTCGCGCTCCAGAACGAGGCGCGGCCGCGTCCCCATGTCGAGCGCTTCGAGCGTTGCCGCGAAACGCTCAGACACGACGAGCAGCGACGGGTCGACCAGGTCGATGCAGTGTTCGAGTTCGGCCGGTGTCAGTCGCCAGTTCTGGCAGGCGACGATCGCGCCCAGCGCCGCGCAGGCAAGCTCGATCTCGGCATATTCCTGCCGGTTCTCCGACAGCAGCGCCAGTCTGTCTCCGCGGCGCAGGCCGAGCCGATGGAGGGCGCCCGCGAGCGCCAGCACGCGCTGGTCCAGTTCGCGATAGCTGACTTTGCGCGACCTCGTCTCCAGCGCGATCGCTTCGGGATCGCGCCGCACGCAGGCTCTGAAGAGCCCGTGGACGGTGAGGCGGCCGGCGGCCGCGACGTCGGAGCGCCAGGTCGGTGTCGTCGATGGTGACTGCATCAGCATTCCTCCCTGCCGAATCGTCGTCGGCGCGGTCCGTTGGGGCTACGGCGCCCCGCTGCCGGTCATCGTTTCCAGCCGCGCCACGACCCGCTCCAACCGCTCGGCGAGATCCGGGGCAGGGGGTGTTTCCGGCTTGCGTCGCTCGAGCCCGCTCAGCACGAGGTCGGCGATCATGTCGGCGGTCGCGTCCGGATCGAAGTCGCCTTCGCCGCGCAGATAGGCCCAGGTACGATGTTCCGTGCAGCCGTAGATCATGTCGCGGACAAGCCGCAGCGGCACGTCCTCGCGCAACTCGCCCGCCGCCATGCCTTCCTTGATGATGTCGAGCGTGCGGCGCGTGTATTCGCGGTTCAACTCATGCACCGCCGTGTGGCTGTAGTCTCCGCCGGTGCGCAGGTGCTGGAACATCAGGTTGCAGAGCGCCGGCTCCTCGTGGATGGTCGAGAGGTGGCGCCAGATCATGAAGCGCAGCCGGTTGCGCGTTCCGCGGATGCCGGCGAGCTGCATGTCGTAATCGGCCAGCATGCCCTCGTACCAGTCCTCGATCACCTTCACGAGGAGATCGCGCTTGTTCTCGAAGTAGCGATAGATGCTGCCCTCGACCACGTTGGCGCGTTCGGCGATGTCTGACAGGGGAGCGTCTTCGTACCCCTTCTCGCGGAAGACTTCGCGCGCCGCCGACATGATCTCGGCGACGCGTTGCTCCCGGGAAAGACGGAAGACCTGTCGACGTGGCGTGGGGCTATTCATGGGGCCTCTCTTCGAAAGGACGGCGATCGCTTTTCCGTAAAGGCGGACATGCCTTCCTGCCACTCCGGACCGGATGCCACCGCCGCGACCGAGTCGAGCGCGATCCGGTCGGCTTCCTCGGCTGTCGCTGCTTCGCAGCGGTACAGCGCGCGTTTCGTCTCCGCAATGGAAATCGGGCTGCATCTCAGGAAGCGCCGGGCGAAGGAAACGGCTGCCTCGGACAGCTCGGCCTGGGCGTGAACGGCCGTCACGAGTCCGATCGCCTGGGCGGCTTCCGCTGTCCATTGCTCGCCGGGGAGGATGAACTCCAGCGCCTTCGCGCGTCCGAGGATCCGGGACAGCAACTGTACGCCGCCGCCGCCTGCGACCGCGCCAAGCGTCGTCTCCGTCAGCCCGATCCTCGCATCGCGGGACATCAGGCGGAAGTCGCAGGCCAGCGCCAGTTCGCAGCCGCCGCCAAGGGCATGGCCACCGATCGCGGCCACCGTGACGAACCGGCCGTTTCGCAGTCTTGCGAAGACGTCCAGGATCCGGTGCACATAGTCGCGAATGCCGCGCGGATTCGCGTGCAGCGGCGACGTCGGATCGGTGAAATAGCGGATGTGAGCGCCGCCGCAGAAGGTTTTTCCGGAGCCGGCGACGATCAGGACACGCGTTTGAGCGGCCTCGACCTCCGACAACAGATCCTCCAGCGATGTGAGCAGTTCGGTCGTGATCGTGTTGTGGGTGTCGCCCCTGGCAAGCGTGATCCGCGCGATTCCGCTCGCCGGCCAGTCGATAGTCGCCGGCGGGTTCATCTCGGTCGAGGTCATTTCGCAGCTCCGCAACGCAGCATCGGAATCCGGGTTGACAAATCGAGGGCTTCACCCGTTAATGAACACAATTCATCATCTGGCGGCAATAGGCAAGAGGTGGATCAAGAGCGCGATCGAGCGTCCTGGGAGGGGCCATGTCATGCAAATCAGCTGTTTCGATCATTCGCTCGTGCTCGGCGCCGATGGTCGGCGGTCCGGATTCCACGCTTTCCGTTACTGATAGATAAGCGACACTCATTACGAGCCGACGGCAGGGCAATGCTCGCTTTGAACAACATCCAGATCCTCTACGACCGCGCCATCGAAGCCGTGCGCGACGTGTCGCTGGAGGTTCCCCGCGGCGCCATCGTGGCCTTGCTCGGGTCCAACGGGGCCGGCAAGTCGACGATCCTCAAGGCTATCTCGGGCGTCCTCTATCAGGAGGACGGCGAGATCATGAGCGGGTCGATCCTACTCGAAGGTGAACAGATTTCGGGTGCCGCCCCGCGCGACATCGTTCGCAAGGGGCTGCTCCAGGTGCCGGAAGGCCGGGCGCTCTTCGCCACGCTGACCGTCGAGGAAAACCTGCTGATGGGAGGTTTCACGCGCACCCGCTCGGAAGCCGCGGACGGGCTCGACATGGTCTACGGGCTCTTTCCGCGCATCAAGGAGCGGCGCACGCAGGTTGCCGGCTATCTGTCGGGCGGCGAACAGCAGATGGTGGCTGTCGGCCGTGCCCTGATGGGCCGGCCGCGGCTGCTGATGCTTGACGAGCCCTCGCTCGGGCTTGCGCCGCAGATCGTCGATACGATCTTCGAGGCGATCGTCAAGCTCAACACCGAAAGTGCGATGACGGTCCTGCTGGTCGAGCAGAATGCCCAACTCGCGCTGCAGACGGCGTCGTATGGCTACATCATCGAGAATGGCCGCATCGTGCTCGACGGCCCGGCCGAGAAGCTGCGCGCGAACAACGACGTTCAGGAATTCTATCTCGGTTTCTCAGGCGGCGAGCGCAGGAGCATGCGCGACGTCAAGCACTACAAGCGTCGCAAGAGGTGGCTGTCGTGAAGGCATTTCTTGAGCTTCATGGCGTCACCAAGCGCTTCGGCGGACTCGTTGCGGTGAACGACGTGAGCCTCGCGGTCGAACAGGGTCAGATCTACAGTCTCATCGGGCCGAACGGCGCCGGAAAGACGACGCTGTTCAATCTGATCAGCGCCGTCTTCGCCCCCACCGAAGGGCAGATCCTCTTCGAGGGCCAGGATCTCACTCGCCTCCCGACTCATGCGCTGGCGCGCCTGGGCATTGCGCGAACCTTCCAGAACCTCGCAGTCTTCAAACACGAGACCGTCGTGAACAACCTGCTGGTCGGCATGCATTCACATCTCCGGTCCGGTCCGATTTCGGCCGCCCTCTTCTGGGGGCGGACCCGGCGAGAGGAAATCGCCGCCCGCGAGCGCGTCGAGGAGATCATCGACTTTCTGGAAATCGAGGACATCCGCGAGCATCCGGTCGGAACCCTCTCCTATGGCCAGCAGAAGCGGGTCGAACTCGGCCGGGCGCTGGCCATATCGCCAAAACTCCTGCTGCTCGACGAGATGGTATCGGGCATGAACCAGGAGGAAAAGGAGGATATCGCCCGCTTCATTCTCGACCTGAAGGACGAGTTGGGGATGACGGTTTTCATGGTGGAGCACGACATGGGGATCGTCATGGACATCTCCGACCATGTCTGCGTCATGAACTACGGGCGCAAGATCGCGGAAGGGACACCGGCCGAAGTGGCCGCGAACCCGGCGGTGATCGACGCCTATCTCGGCAGCAGCCGGAGCGCGGCATGAGCGGGCGGTTCGAACCAACCCGCATGACGATGCCGCAGGTGCTGAAGCATCACGCGGTCACGCAGGGGGCGTCGCTGGCGCTGCGCGAGAAGCAGAAGGGGCTCTGGCGCCGCTTCAGCTGGCAAGAATACTTCGACACCGCGCGTCTCGCCGCCATCGGTTTCTGTGCCCTCGGCTTTCGCCCGGGGGACCGGGTCGCGGTGGCCGGCGACGACAGTCCCCAGTGGCTTTTCGCCGATCTCGGCGCGCAGATGGCCGGGGGCGCCTGCCTCGGCATCTATCCGACCAATCCCTGGCCCGAACTGCAATACATCGTTGGCCATTCGCGGGCGCGCATCGTCGTGTGCGGCGACCAGGAGCAGACCGACAAGGTGCTGGAGGCGCGTCGACAGGAGGGCGGCCTTCCCGATCTGGAGCACATCATCTGCATCGACATGAAGGGCATGCGCCAGTACAGCGAGCCGGGCCTGATGTCGTTCGACGACCTCGTGGCGCTCGGGCGCGAGAAGGAGGCCGAACTCGGTCCGGTCGTCGATGCCCGGATCGATGGCGGTGATCCCGACGACGTGGCCATCGTCGTCTATACGTCCGGCACCACCGGCATGCCCAAGGGCGCGATGCTCAGCCATGGCAACATGCTCTATTCGGCCGCCGAGGTTGCCCGTATCCATGGCCTGTCGCGCGAGACCTATTCGGTGCTGTGCTACCTGCCGCTCTGCCACGTTGCCGAACGCAGCTTCTCCACCGTCCTGCAACTGGTGACCGGCTGCACAGTGTCGTTCGCCGAGTCCGTCGACACGGTCGTGGTCAACCTGCGCGAGATCGCGCCGAAAGGCTTTCTCGGCGTGCCGCGCATCTGGGAAAAGATGCAGCAGAGCGTGGCCTACCGCGTCAAGGACACGACGCCTTTCCAGCGCCGCATCTACGAGGCCTGCATGGCGCGCGGCCGGCCGATCGCCGAACGGCGCCTGGCCAATGGCGGCGCCTTCGCCAGCCTGTCCGACCGGCTCATGTTCCAGCTTCTGTCGCTGGTCTGTTTCCGCAGCCTGCGCAATTTCCTCGGCCTGAACAGGGTCCGGGCCGGTTTCTGCGGCGGGGCGACCGTCTCGCCAGAGGTGCTGCTGTTCTTCTGGATCCTCGGCGTGCCGGTCTACCAGATCTACGGCATGACCGAGAGCGCCGGCGTCTCGCACAGCCAGCGCCCCGGCGCCACGACGCTTGGCCGCTCCGGCCGGCTGATCGACGGCCTCGACCAGAAGACGGCGCCGGACGGCGAACTGCTGCTGCGCGGCCCGAGCGTCTTCAAGGGCTATCTCTTCGACGACGACGCGACGGCACGCGCCTTTTCCGACGGCTGGCTGCACACCGGCGACATCGTCGAGGTGGAGGCAAGCGGGGAGGCGCATGTCCTCGATCGCAAGAAGGACATCCTGATCACCTCGGGCGGCAAGAACATCACGCCCTCGCTGATCGAGAACGCACTCAAGGATTCGCCCTACATTCGAGAGGCGATCCTGCTCGGCGACGGACGGCATTTCCTCGCCGCCCTGATCCAGATCGATCTCGAGACCACCGGCAAGTGGGCGCAGGAACAGAACATCCAGTACACCACCTACCGGACGCTCGCTCAAAACGAGAAGGTCGTGGAACTCATCGACGCGGAAGTGAAGCGGGTGAACGACCGTTTCGCTCGCGTCGAGAACGTCCGCAAGTTCCTGATCCTGGCCAAGGAACTCGATCATGACGACGGCGAGCTGACCGCCACCATGAAGGTGCGCCGCCGGATCATCGAGGAGAAGTTCGAGACCGAGATCCGGTCGATCTACGGAGACGCCGCCTGATGGACTTCCTTCTCCTCCTCGTCTCCAGCGGCCTGGTCACGGGCGCAGCCTACGGCTTGATCGCCATGGGCTTCGCGCTGATCTTCAAGGCGACCGGCGTCGTCAATTTCGCCCAGGGCGAACTGGTGATGCTGACGGCCTACATCTCGTTCACGCTCTACTCGACTCTCGACCTGTCCTTCTTCCCGCTGATGCTGATCACCATCCCCATTTCGATGGCGATCGGCCTGGTGCTCGAACGGCTGTTCATCCGACCGATGCTGGGCGAGCCGATCTTCGCGATCGTGATGGTGACCGTCGGGCTGGCGGTCGTGCTGCGCGGCATCACCATCATGGCGTGGGGACCCGATCCGTTCAATTTCGACGCGGGCATTTCCAGGGAGGTGGTCACGCTGGGCGGGGTGCCGTTCTATCCCGCGCAGTTCTACCTGATCGGCGCGCTGGCGGTGCTGACGGCGGCGGGCTGGGCGTTCCTGCGCTTCTCGCGCATGGGCATCGCCATGCGCGCCGTGGCGGCCAACGAGACGGCGGCGCTGCTGGTCGGCATCAGCGTCAGCCGGATCCATGCGATCGCCTGGATGCTGTCGGCGGCGATCGCCTCGATCGCCGGGGTCCTGTTCGCTGCCAACTTCAAGCTCGCTCCCGACCTCTGGTTCCAAGGGCTGCGCGCCTTTCCCGCCGTCATCCTCGGCGGCATGGACTCCGTCATCGGCTCGGCGGTCGCCGGCCTGGTCATCGGCGTGATCGAGAACCTGTTCCAGGGCTATGTGGGGCAGGGGCTGCGCGAGATCTCGGGCTTCATCGTCATCATCATCGTGCTGATGGTCCGGCCGTTCGGCCTCTTCGGCTCCAAAGACATCGAGCGGGTCTGATGCGCACAGGTCACTTCAAGGAACGCACCGCCCAGCTCGTCGCGCTCAGCGACAGCAAGGTCGTGTGGTCGTTCGCAGGGCTGCTCCTGGCGCTCGCGCTGGCCGCGCCCTTCCTGATCGGCAACTACCAGGTCACGCTGCTGGTCTCGGCGATGATCGCGATCGTCGGCGCCGTCGGTCTGAACATGCTGACGGGAACGACCGGACTGATCTCGCTCGGCCAGGCCGGGTTCCTCGCCGTCGGCGCCTACACCAACGCGATCCTGATGATGGATTACGGCTGGCCCGTATGGCTGTCCATGCCCGCGGCCGGCGTGGTCTCGGCCCTCGTCAGCCTTCTGGTCGGCGTGCCGTCGCTGCGGCTGAAGGGGCTCTATCTCGCCATCACGACGCTCGCCTTCGCCTTCATCATCAACCACGTCATCCTCTACGCGGAATGGCTGACGCACGGCCCGAACGGCATCTTCGTGTCGGGGGCCAAGGTGTTCGGCATCGACCTGCAGCGCGGCAAGGCGCTCTACTACATGACCTTCGGCATCACGGTGCTGGTGGTCTTCGTCGCGCTCAACATCCAGCGCTCGCGGGTCGGCCGGGCGTGGATGGCGATCCGCGACCACGACATCGCGGCCCGTGTCATGGGCGTCGATCTGCTGCGCTACAAGCTCTACGCCTTCATGGTGAGTTCCTTCATCGTCGGCATCGCCGGCGCGCTGATCTCGCTGCAGATCCGATTCATCAACATCGACGTCTTCGCGCTGATCCTGTCGATCGAGGCGCTGGCCATCATCATCCTCGGCGGACTCGGCTCGATCGCCGGCGCGATCCTGGGCGCCATTTTCCTTTCGCTCCTGCCCGAAGGCATCCGGCTGTTCTTCAGCCTCTTCGCCGATCCCAATTCGAGCTTCTACACGACCTACGTCTACGAGATCCGGGCCGTCACATACGGCCTCGTGATCATTCTCTTCCTGCGGCTCAAGCCCGAAGGCCTCATCGGCATCTGGCGGGATACGCGGAAGTACTGGAGCAACTGGCCGCTCGCCTACTAGCCGCGGAAACGGCAGGGGAGCAAAACAAGTGGAGGAAACAATGAAAAACGGACTTCTGGCGCTTAGCGCGTTCCTGCTTGCATCGACCGCCTCTTACGCGGCCGATCCAGGCGTCACCGATACCGAAATCAAGATCGGCGACGTCAACATCATGACCGGACCGGCCTCGTTCATCGGCCGGGCGGTCTCGGTCGGCTCCAAGATCGCCGCCGCCGAGATCAACGAGGGGGGCGGCGTCAACGGCCGCAAGATCACCATCATCACCGAGGACGACGGCTACGTGCCGGCGCGCTCGTTCCAGGCGCTGACCAAGCTGATCGAATCCGACGGCATCTTCGCGCTCAACGGCACGTCGGGAACGGCCAACGCACTCGCCATGATGCCGCTGATCGAGGAAAACAACCTGCCGACCGTCGTGACCACGGCGCCGAACGAGCTCATCTACGATCCGGTTCGACCCTCGGTCTTCACCATCGGCGCCAGCTATTCCGACGCATTCTTCGGCCAGCTCAAGTACATCCACGAGAACATGAACGTCGAGAACGCCGTCCACGGCCTGATCCGCCAGGACGACGACTTCGGCGTGGCGGTCGAGCATGGCTATGACCGCGCCGTCAAGGAACTCGGCCTCAACGACGCCCTGCGCATCCGCTACAAGCGCGGCACGACGAGCTTCTCGGCGGAAATGGCGCAGATGAAGCAGGCGGGCGTCAACGTACTCGCCAATGGCGGCATCATCGCCGGCGCGGCCAACATCCTCGGAGAGGCTCGCAAGCTTTCCATGGATATCCAGGTTGCCAGCGTCTGGTCGGAAGACATGCCGCCATCGGTCAACCTGTCGGCTCCCGCCGGCTATCCCTATCTCGTGGCCGACTACGTGGCGCTCGACGGCCCGGCGATCGAGGGCTTCATGGAGAAGGCGCGGAAGTTCGCCACCGAGGAAGAGATCGGCGCGATCAACCGCTATACCTACATCACCTATGTCGGGCTCCACGCGCTCGCCGAGGCGATGAAACGCTGCGGCGCGGAGCTCACCCGCGTTTGCACCATCGAGCAGCTGCGCGGCCTCAAGGACTTCGACACGCAGGGCATCTCGGCGCCGATCAGCTTCGACAACGAACAGCAGCTTTCGGGCACCGCGCTGAAGATCTACCAGCTCGACCTCGACACGAAGACCTTCAAGACCCTGCAGGACTTCACCGAGTACTGAGGTCGGTGTCCCCCGGCCCGCCGCGGACGCGGCGGGCCTTTGCCTTTCGAGAGGTCCTGACATGCCGATCCCCGCCAGCTGGGCCGGGCGCCTTCGCCTGCCTGTGCTGTCCGCGCCGATGTTCCTGATTTCCGGCCCGGACCTGGTGGTCGGCGCCTGCAACGCGGGCGTGGTCGGTTGCTTTCCGGCGTTGAACCAGCGCAGCAGCGACGGCTATCGCGATTGGCTCGACGAAATCCACGCGCGCCTGAACGTCGACGCCGCGCCCTACGGCGTCAACCTCGTCGTCCATCGAAGCAATCCGAGGCTGGAAGCCGACCTGGCCATCACGGTCGAGAAGCGGGTGCCCTTGGTGATCACATCGCTGGGGCTCAGCCGCGACCTCATCGAGGCCGTCCACGGCTATGGCGGCCTCGTCTTCCACGACGTGACCAATCTGAAGTTCGCAGCAAAGGCCGCGGAGGCCGGCGTCGACGGGCTGATCGCCGTGGCGTTCGGCGCCGGCGGACACGGCGGGACGCTCAATCCCTTCGCCGCCGTCCATGAAATCCGCCGGATCTTCGACGGAACACTGCTCGTCGCGGGCGGCATCTCGACCGGCCGTCACGTCGCGGCGGCGCTGATGATGGGCGCCGACATGGCCTATATGGGGACGCGCTTCATGGCGACCGCCGAGAGCATGGCGGTTCCGCGCCAGCGCGAGATGCTGATCGAGGCGAGGGCAGCGGACATCGTGCTGACGCCGGCCGTCAGCGGCGTTCCCGGCAATTTCCTGCGGGCGAGCCTGTTGGCCGCCGGGCGCGATCCCGACGACCTGACGCCGCCAGACAAGCTGAATTTCGGCACCACCGATGCCCGGGCATGGCGCGATCTGTGGGCCGCCGGGCAGGGCGTCGGCGCGATCGAGGACATGCCGCCGGTGGCCGCCCTCATCGAGACGCTGCATCGCGACTATGTCGATGCTTTCGGGAGCGGCCCTGACTCCCGTTTCTCCTGATCCGGCGTTTCGCGGGGAAGTTTCATGTATTCATGGTCTGGCTCTGATCGGCCTTGAGGACGCAATCTTGCTGGCAGAAGAACTCCTGCAAGCGGGAAACCCTTCGGGCCGGGCGCATCTGGTCCAGATCCTTCGGGTTCCGGCTCGGCCGATGAACCACATCGACCTTCGACGAAACCCTCGACCTTGGGCCAGATGCCCTCCGGCAGAGCGGTTCAATGTTTGCCGGAAATACTCTAGCCGGGTTCCAGGAACGGCGCTGGCAGCGCTGCCGTATGGTGGTCGAGAATTCCGGCCGCCTGGCCGAGATCGAGCAGGAGCACGGCACCAAGGAAGAACACTCGAAGCTGTTGGGCATCATGCTCGGCGCGCTGGCCCTGCCGATCTGAGACGAAGCGCTCCGCGGAGGCGCCAATGCCGCGCGTGGCTGTCGCTCGCGAGGCATCTGGCGTAGGAAACGGACGCTCGCCAGTCGTAAGCCCCTGTAAATTGGCGATAGCCAGGGAGAACGTGCATGAAACTTGCGACCTATGCCGATGGGAGCCGCGACGGCCAGCTCTGGATCGTCGGCCGCGACCTGATCCTTGCCGCGCCGGCGCGTGGGATCGCGCCCACGATGCGTGCCGCGCTGGACGCTTGGGACGATCTGGCGCCAGCCTTGCGGGCGCTCGCGGAGGATCTCGATGGCGGCCGTGTGCCGCAGGCCGAACCTTTCGACCCCGCCCGCTGCATGGCGCCGCTGCCGAGGGCCTCGGCCTGGCTCGACGGGTCGTCGTTCCTCCACCACGGTCGCCTTATGGAGAAGGCCTTCAACGCCCCTCCGATCCCCGACTTCGACACCGTGCCTGTGGTCTACCAGGGCGGCAGCGACGACCTGCGCGGCCCTCGCGAGCCGATCCCCTTCGTCTCCGAGGAACACCAGATCGACATGGAGGGCGAGTTCGGCGTGATCGTCGGCGACGTGCCGATGGGCACGCCACCGGAGAAAGCGCTCGACCAGATCCGACTTCTCGTCCAACTGAACGACTGGTCGCTGCGCAAGCTGGCACCTTATGAGATGAGCCGCGGCTTCGGCTGGATCCAGGCCAAGCCCTCGACGTCTTTCGCGCCGGTGGCGATCACGCCTGACGAACTCGGCGACGCCTGGCGCGACGGCCGCATCCAGCTTCGGCTTCACATCGCCATCAATGGTCGGGAGGTCGGGCGGGCGCATGGCGGGGCCGGAGCGTTTTCCTTCGGTCGGCTGATCTCGCATTGCGCGGCGACGCGTCGGCTATCGGCAGGAACCATCATCGGCACCGGAACGGTTTCCAACGACGATCCAGGGGCCGGCTCGTCCTGCCTATCGGAAGCGCGCGTGCTGGAAATCCTGCGCGACGGTGCGCCGAAGACACCATTCCTTTCCTTCGGCGACCGCGTGCGCATGGAAGCACGGGCGGGCGACGGCAGCACGCCCTTCGGCGCGCTCGACCAGGAGGTCGTGAAAGCCTGACGGCCTGCCCCTACCTTTGACCGGCGCAGACGACGAGGATCCGGGCGTCGGTATCGCCGCTCGAGGCGTAGAGATGGCCGCGCGAGCTGTCGAAATAGATCGAGTCGCCCTGCTGGAGCACGACCGGATCGCGTCCTTCGAGATGGACGGTCACCGCGCCTTCCAGCACGACCAGAAACTCCTGGCCCGGGTGGCGGACAAACTCGTCGAAATCCAGGATGTCATGCGCCTTCAGCGTGCCCATCATCGGGGTCATGGCTTTCTGCCACAACTCCGGGAACAGCATTTCGTAGACGTAGTTGCTGGTCTCCTGGCGGCTGAACTCGCCCTTGCGGGCGACCGCGAACGCGCCGTCCTCGAAGCGGGTGCCCCGGGCGTCGAAGAAGGCGGCCATGTCGGCGCCGAGGCCGTTTGCGAGTTGTGCCAGACGGTCATAGGTCAGCGCGATGACGCCACGCTCGGCCTTCGAGATGGTGGAGACCGCCAGTCCGGACAACTCCGCCACCTGCGCGAGGGTCCAGCCCTTGTCGCGTCGCAACTTGCGAATCCGTTTCCCGAATTCCACCCGCTGGCTGTCGGTCTTTTCCATCTGCAACATGAGACTGTTCTAGGGTCCACCGATCGTTCCGGAAAGTGATTTTCGTATCGGAAAATCATCTTTTCCAATCGGAAAATCGGTGCTAGCTTTCGTCGTAGAGGGGATACGGATGGCCAAGTCCGACGGTTTCCACGACATCATCGTGATCGGCGCTGGCATGGCGGGCGCGTCCGTGGCGGCGGAGCTTGCCAGCGCACGGCGCGTCCTGCTTCTGGAAGCCGAAAGCCGTCCCGGCTATCACACGACCGGCCGATCCGCGGCGCTGTTCACCGTTGCCTACGGTCCCTCCGTGATCCGTGCCCTCTCTCGCGCCTCGCTTCCCTTCTATCGCAATCCCGAAAGCCCGTTCATTTCCCATCCGCTCCTGAAGCCGCGCAGCGTTCTGTTCATCGCCCGCGCGGACCAGGCCGGCGCCCTTACAGTCCTTGCGGATGAACTCGGCGATGCGGTGCGGCCGGTCGATGCCGAAACGGCGCGCACGATGATGCCGCTTCTTCGCGCCGGCCATGTCGCTGACGCGCTCCTCGACGAGACGGCGGCGGACATCGACGTGGACGCGCTGCACCAGCACTATCTCAAGACGCTGACCGCGCGCGGCGGGATCGTGCGGACTGATTCCGCTGTCGTCGAGCTTGGTCGAGCGGGGAATGACTGGCTGGTCGAGACGCGCAATGGTGGTTTCCGCGCGCCGACTGTCATCAACGCGGCCGGCGCATGGGCCGACGAGATCGCCGCGATGGCTGGCGTGTCCCGTATCGGCCTCGTTCCGAAGCGCCGCACCGCCCTCCTCATCGATCCGCCAGAGGGCGCCACGCCCGACCATCCCGGCGTCTGGCCGGCTGTCGTGGATGTCGACGAGCAGTTCTACATCAAGCCCGATGCGGGCAAGCTCCTGATCTCGCCGGCCGACGAGACGCCGTCCCTGCCCTGCGATGCGCAGCCGGAGGAGATCGACGTCGCCATCTGCATCGACCGCATCGAGACCGCCTTCGACATCTCGGTGCGGCGGATCGAACACAAATGGGCGGGGCTGCGTTCCTTCGTCGCCGACAAGGCGCCGGTGGCGGGCTACGCGCCTGACGCGCCAGGGTTCTTCTGGCTGGCGGGGCAGGGCGGCTACGGTATCCAGAGCGCCCCGGCACTTTCCCGCGCCGCCGCCGCGCTGGTGCTCGGACGCGAACTGCCCGACGACATCGCGGCGGAAGGTGTGGAGCCCTGGATGCTTGGCGCCGAACGGCTAGGAGGCGGCGCATGATCTGGCTGGTGCCGATCATAGGCCTCCTTCTGCTTGGCTCCGGCCTGGCGATCGCCTACGTCATCGGCGCCGCCGCCGTCCTCGCCTTCGTGGCGACCGACAACACGCGCTATCTCGCCGTCCTGCCGCAGCAGATCTTCTCCAAGATCGACGTGTTCGCGCTGATGGCGATGCCGCTGTTCATCCTGGCGGGCGAATTGATGAACCGCGGCGGCATCACGCGGGTCCTGATCAACCTCGCCATGGCGATGGTGGGTCGGCTGCGCGGCGGCCTCGGACACGTCAACATCATGACCAGCGTCTTCTTCGCCGGCATCTCCGGTTCGGCGGTCGCCGATGCCGCGGCCGTGTCCAACACGCTGGTGCCTGCGATGCGCGAACGCGGCTACGGGCTCGAATACGCGGCAGGCATCACCGCCGCGTCGTCGATCATCGGGCCGATCATCCCGCCCTCCATCATCCTCATCTTCTACGGCGCGCTGATGAGCACGTCGGTCACGGCGCTCTTCATCGCCGGCATCGTGCCGGGTCTGCTGCTTGCTGCTTCGCTGATGGTGCTCAACGCGATCTTCGCGCGCACGGGCAATCATCCCCGGCTGCAGCGCCACGAGGTGCCTTCCTTCTTTCCGGCGCTCCTGCACGCAGGGCCAGCGCTGCTTGTTCCAGCGATCATTCTCGGAGGCATCGTCTTCGGCATCATGACGCCGACGGAGGCGGCCGCCGTCGCCGTAGCCGTCGCCTGGCTCGGCGGTCGCTACTACGAGAAGCTCGCGATGCGCGAGGTGTGGGAAGCCTTCCGCCGCACGGCCATGCTGTCCGGCGCCATCTTCCTGCTGATCGCGGCGGTGTCGGCGCTTGGCCACCTCAGCGCGCTGGAACGCATCCCCGAGGCGATTTCCGCGCTCGTTCGCGACATGGGGCTCGGCCCGGTCGGATACATCATCGTGATCAACGTCCTGTTCCTCATCGCAGGCATGATCCTCGACATTCCGGTCGCGCTGGCCCTGCTGGTGCCGCTCCTGGCGCCAACCGCGCTGGCGCAGGGCGCCGATCCGGTTCATCTCGGGATCGTTCTCTGCTTCAACCTGTGCATCGGACTGGTGTCGCCGCCGCTCGGAGGCTGCCTGATCATGGTCGCGACGGTCACCGGGATAAACTACTGGCGCCTGGCCCGGGCGGTCCTGCCGTTCGTTGCCGTGCAGATCCTGGTGCTGGCGCTTCTGATCGCGGTGCCCGACATCACTCTGGCGCTGCCGCGTGCATTCGGACTGGTCGGTGGAGGATGACGGCCATGCCGAATTTCAAGGGAACTCGACGACAGTAAGGGAGAATACCGATGAAACGCTTTGCTTTTCTTGCCGCTTTCGGGGCAGCGCTGGCCATGGGAACCGCTGCCATGGCCCAGGTCAAGGTCTCGCTCGACAGCCCGCCGGACCTCAGCGGTTCGGGCAGCTACGTCTGGGCGCACGCCTTCGTCGAGCACATGAACGCCAACGGCCTCAAGGCCGAGGAATACCAGCGCGGCGCGCTCGGCAATGACGACGAGGTTTTCGACCAGGTCAGCCAGGGGCTGGTCGAGGTTGCCATGGCGCCGCTGAACATCGTCGGCTCGCTGGACAAGCTGATCTACGGGCTGCGCCTTCCCTACTTCTTCGCCGGCATGGAAGAGGTCGACAAGGCCCTCTACGACGGCGGCATGCTGGAGAAGATCAACGCCGGCACGACGCCGGGCGGCGTGCGGGTCGCCGCCATGACGACGGTCGGACCGGCAAGCGGCATCTTCAACACCAAGCGCAAGGTCGAGATGCTTGCCGACATGGCTGGCCTCAGGATGCGCGCCCTGGACGAGAGCCAGATCGAACTCTACGAGACGTGGGGCGCCGCCGGGACGATCGTGAACTGGGCCGAGGTGCCGAACGCGCTGCAGACCGGGGTCGCCGACGGCTACCTCAACCCGGCCTTCGTGCCGCTTCTGTTCGGCCACACCGACTTCATCAAGCACTTCACCGATGCGGCCGTATCGCCGTCGCTGCGCATCGTGATCATGTCGGAGCAGTGGTACGAGGGGCTTTCGGATGCCGACCGAAAGGTCGTCGACGACGCCATCGAGTCGGCCGACAAGGCCAACCGCGACTGGCTCGGCACACAGGGCGGCGTCATCGACAAGCTGAAGGAAGCGGGCGTGGAGGTCGTCGAGCTTTCCGAGGAAGCGCGCGCCGAATTCCGCAAGGCGTCGGAGCCGACCTATCAGAGCGGGCTGATCTCCGCCGAGCAACTCGCCGAATGGCGCAAGGCCAAGGGCGAGTAATCCCCATGTTGCAGCACCTCGCCAAAGGCCTCGACCGCCTGTCGGCGAGGATCGACCGTCTCGCGATGATCGTCGCCGTCGCCGCGCTCGGCATCATGCTTGGCGCGGCGCTGTGGCAGACCGTGGCGCGCTATCTCCTGAATTCGCCGCCGATCTGGACCGAGGAACTGGCGCGCCGGTCCATGGTCTGGGCGGGCATGCTCGGGGCGTCCTGCGCGTTTCGGGCCGGAGCGAACCCGGTGCTCTTTCCGGCCATGCTGAAGATGCGTGGCGGCATGGGAGCCATGCTCTCGCTGGTGCGCGCGGCGGGCGTGGTCGTCTTCGTCGGACCCGTGCTCTGGTTTTCGGTCTTCGCGCCGGGCATGAACGCGGCGCGCGGCTTCCTCGGCCGCAGCCTCGGGCGCCAGGCCGAGATGCTCGGTGTCCCGATGATCTGGTTCACGGCGGCGGTTCCGGTCGCGCTCGCCATCATCCTCATCCACATGCTTGCCACGCTGGCGACCGAGCTCGCCGGGCGCGATGCAGCAGCCTTGCCAGCGAAACCGAGTGAGACTTGATCGAATGAAGCTCTTCATCGCGGGCCTGAGCACCGAAACAAATTCATTCTCGCCCTTGCCGACAGGCATGCTGAGCTTTGCCGAAGCCGGCATTCGACACGGCGACGCGACCAGCCACCCAAAGGAATATTTCACCGCGCCGCTGCACATCTGGCGCGCGCTGGCGGAAGCACTGGGCTGGGACGTGGTGGAATCGCTGTCGGCACATGCGCAGCCCGCCGGACCCACGGTGCGCTCGGTCTATGAGGGCTTTCGCGATGAGATCGCGGCGGATCTCGCTCGGTGCGGCGGTGCCGACATCGTCTTGCTGGCCCTCCATGGCGCCATGATTGCCGATGGCTATGACGATTGCGAGGGCGACCTGATCGCCCATTGCCGCCAGGCGTCGCCCAAGGCCGTGATCGGCGGCCTGCTCGACCCGCATTGTCACCTGACCGATACGATGCTGACGAAGGCCTCCCTGCTCGTGTGCTTCAAGGAATATCCGCACATCGACATCCCCGAGCGCGCGGACGACCTGTTCCGGCTTGCCGCCGACGCCGCCGAAGGCCGTATCCGTCCGGTCATGCGCGACTTCGATTGCCATATGATCCTGGCCATGCCGACGCCGAAGGGACCCATGCGGAGTTTCGTCGACGCCATGAGCGCGCGCGAGGGCAGGGAGGGCATCCTGTCGCTGTCGATCGCGCACGGCTTCCCCTGGGGCGACCACCCCCGGACAGGCGCGCGTGCGCTTGCCGTCGTCGACGGCGACGCCGACCGGGCGCAGGCCGTGGCCGAGGAGCTCGGCCGGTCGCTCTACGCGATCCGTCACCAGCTTCTTCCCGACATGGCCGACATTGCGCGCGCCCTCGACGAGGCGGAGGCCGAGCCGCAAGGGCCGATCGTTCTCGCCGACGTCTCGGACAATGCCGGCGGCGGCGCGCCGTCGGATGCGACCTTCCTTCTGCGGGCGATGATCGAGCGTGGCATGAGATCGGTCGCCACCGGCCTGTTCTGGGATCCGATCGCGGTGCGCATCTGCCGCGAGGCGGGGGAGGGAGCGACCCTGCCGCTCCGGCTCGGTGGCAAGTGCGGGCCGATGTCGGGCGATCCGCTCGATCTCGTCGTGACGGTGCGCAAATGCGCGTCGGGCCTGACCCAGCGCTTCGGCACGCTGCCGGCGCCGATGGGCGAGGCGGTCTGGGTCGAGGCGAACGGCATCGACATCGTCATCACCGATGTTCGCGGCCAGACCTTCCATCCGGAAGCCTTCGAACAGCTCGGTATCGTGCTGGCCGATCGGCGCTATGTCTGCGTCAAGTCGTCGAACCACTACCAGGCCGGCTTCAATCCGATCGCGGCGAAGGTCATTCCGGTCGCCACGCCCGGCTCCATCACGCCCGACTACGCCAACATCCCCTACACCAAGCGGGCGCGAGACTACTGGCCCGCCATGCCGGATCCCCTGTCATGACGAATCCCCTGATCCAGTCCCGTGATGACTTCGCGGCCCGCCATCCCGAACAGCGCGCCATTCTCCATGGCCGGAACTGGGGCTACCGGGACATCGGCAAGGGGCGCGTGCTGCTCCTGATCCCGGGCACACTCGGCCGCGGTGACATCTTCTGGAACCAGATCGAGGCGCTTTCCGACCGGTTGCGAATCGTCACCGTGAGCTATCCCGACAGTGGCGGCGTCGCGGAATGGGCCGATGACCTTCTGGCCCTGTTCGGGCAACTCGGCATCGGGCGCGCGACGGTGCTCGGCAGTTCGCTCGGCGGCTATCTGGCGCAGCAGATCGCCGGCGTCGCGCCCGAACGCGTGGATGCCCTCGTCGCAGCCAATACGCTTCATTCGGCAGCCGGCATCAAGGAGCGTCCGCCCTATTCGCTCGACCTGATGGCCGCTCCCATCGCCGATCTGCGCGCCGGCTTTGGCACCGGAATGGAAATCTGGCGCAAGGCACATCCCGACCAGGGCGATCTCGTCGACCTGCTCCTGCGGGAGGCGGGCGGCCGCATCCTCGAGCCGGAGCTGAGGGCGCGGCTCAATGCCCTGAAGACGGCGCAGGAGTTGCCGCCGATGGGATTGCCCGGCGATCGCATCTTCACCGTCGAAGCCGACGACGACCCGCTGATCCCACCGCCGATGCGCGCCGGGGTGCGCGCGTGGCTCAGGCCGGCCGTCGCCTATCGCTACCTGCACGGCGGGCACTTTCCCTACATTGCGCGGCCCGCGCTCTACACGGCGATGCTGGAGCAGATCATGGACCTCAACGTCGCTGGACCCGATTGGGGGCGGGGCACGGAGCGAACCGCATGATCGTGCTCAGCCACGCCGACGTGACCGCGCTGTTTCCGATGGAAAGGGCGATCGAGGTCGTGCAGCGGGTCATGATCGAGGTGTCGGCCCGGCGCGCCGAGTTGCCGCTTCGCAGCGTCGTGCCGGTGGGCGGGGCCAACCGCATGGGCGTCATGCCGGGTGCGCTCGCCGATCCGGCCTGCTTCGGGGTCAAGCTGGTCAGCCTGTTCCCCGGCAATCCGGCCAGGGGCCTGTCCTCGCACCGTGGCGCGATCGTGCTCTTCGAAGCCGAAACCGGGGAGGCGATCGCCATGATGGATGCCAGCCTGCTTACCGCCGTGCGGACGGCGGCGGCAAGCGCGGTGGCGACACGCGCCCTAGCGCGGACCGATGCGACTTCACTCGCCATCATCGGCTATGGCGAGCAGGCCGAGCACCATCTCGATGCGATGCTTGCCGTTCGGGCCATCGCCCGCGTGGCGGTGGCCGGGCGTTCGGCGCAAAAGGCAGCGGCCTTCTGCGCCCACGCGACCGAACGTCATCCGGGCGTCGTGTTCACGGCGGGAAACGACCCAAGGGCGGCGGTGCAGAACGCAGATATCGTCTGCACCGTTACCGCCGCGGCGAGCCCGATCCTCATGGGAGACTGGCTGCCGGCCGGATGTCACGTCAACGTCGTCGGCTCCTCGATCCCGAGCATGCGCGAAGTCGACGACCGTTTCGTCGAGCGGGCCTCGATCTGGGTGGACTACCTGCCATCGACGCTCGCCCAGGCCGGCGAGATCGTCGAGATGATCGCGGCCGGGCGATTTTCGGCCGACGACATCCGGGCCGAAATTGGCGCGGTCTTGTCTGGGCAGGCCGCCGGACGATCGACGGCCGGGGAAATCACCGCCTACCGGTCGTTGGGAATTGCGGCGCAGGATCTTGCCTCGGCCCACTTCATCCATGTCCAGGCGCAGGCGCAGGGTCTTGGCCAGCGCGTGGATTTCTAGATCGAAGGATGCCAAACGGACGACCGAGACGCGATGGCCAGACGTCGCCAACCGGGCGTAGACGGCCCCGGCAAATGCACCGCTTTTTGCAAAGAGCGATTGCAGGTGGCGTCCGTCTCTGATTCCTTGGACGCAGGGGGCTGATTCGAACCAGCCGTTGGTTGCTCCGGCTTCTGACGAGCGCCCCGATCCACGGGCAATTGCCGGAAGAGAAAAGCCATGGCCGACCAGAACAAGCCCATCTCCGAGATGCGCCCCAAGATAACGATCATCGGTGTCGGCGGCGGCGGCGGGAACGCGGTCAACAACATGATCGCCGAGAAGCTGCAGGGAGTGGAGTTCATCGTCGCGAACACGGACGCCCAGGCACTCGCCATGTCGAAGGCCCCAAAGCTGATCCAGCTTGGCGCCCAGGTGACGCAGGGGCTCGGCGCCGGCTCGCTTCCGGAAGTAGGGCAGGCCGCAGCTGATGAATCGATCGACGAGATCATGGATCATCTGTCGGGCACCCATATGTGCTTCGTGACGGCGGGCATGGGTGGCGGCACCGGCACGGGCGCGGCACCGGTCATCGCCGAGGCGGCGCGGCGGGCCGGCATCCTGACGGTCGCGGTCGTCACCAAGCCCTTCGCGTTCGAAGGCCGGCGGCGCATGCAGATGGCGGAAGCGGGCATCGAGCGGCTTCGCCAGGTGGCCGATACCGTCATCGTCATCCCCAACCAGAACCTCTTCAGGGTCGCGGACGCCAAGACGACTTTCGCCGACGCCTTCGTCATCGCAGACCGCGTGCTCTATTCGGGCGTCGGCTGCATCACCGACCTGATCGTCAAGGAAGGCCTGATCAACCTCGATTTCGCGGATGTGCGATCCGTGATGCGCGACATGGGCCGGGCGATGATGGGAACCGGCGAGGCAAAGGGCGACGGCCGCGCCCGGAACGCCGCCGAAGCGGCGATCGCCAATCCGCTGCTGGATGAATCGTCGATCGCGGGCGCCAAGGGCGTGCTGGTCTCCATCTCGGGTGGCATGGACATGACCCTGTTTGAAGTCGACGAGGCCGCCTCGCGTGTTCGTGCTGAAGTGCCCGACGACGCCGACATCATCGTCGGCGCCATTTTCGACAAAAGCCTCGAGGGCAATTTCCGAGTGTCGATCGTCGCGGCCGGGTTGCAGGGGCCGGAGGCTGCCGACGCGCTCCAGCAATCCTCGGCGCTTGGCCAACGCATGCAGCCGTCGGGCGGAAGGGTGCTGCAGTAGCGCGGGATTCGCCATGTTTCTTCAACGGATTGCGGCATCGCTGCCGGCCGTTGTTCCTTTCGAGTGACGGAGATGGCATCGAAGTCCGCGCAGGCGAAGCCAGGCAGCATTCCGCGTGCCGGCTTCGGCGGACGTTGCAGTTCAGTCCTTTCGCGCACCCCGCCCCACGGCATAGAGCGTGATGCCGTGGCGCCTGGCCGCCGCCGGATCGTAGACATTGCGACCGTCGAAGATGACCGGCTGCTTCAGGGTTGCCTTCACAGCCTCGAAATCGATGATGTTGTAGGCCTTCCACTCCGTGACAAGGATCAGTGCGTCGGCGCCCTGGAGCGCGGCGTCACGCGTGCCGCAAAGCACGAGGTCGGGCCGCGCGCCGTAAATCCGCTGACATTCCTCCATCGCCTTGGGGTCATGGGCGCGAACCGTGGCGCCCGCCGCCCACAACGCCTCCATGATCACGCGGGAAGGTGCCTCGCGCATGTCATCGGTGTTGGGCTTGAAGGCCAGTCCCCACAGCGCGAAGGCGCGGCCGCCGAGGTTGGGTCCGAAATGGGCTTGGATCTTGTCGACGATGTAGCTCTTCTGGCGGTTGTTGCGTTCCTCGACCGACTTCAGGAGAGTTGCGTCGAAGCCGATCTGGTCGGCGGTGCGGATCAGCGCCTGGACGTCCTTTGGAAAGCACGACCCGCCATACCCGACGCCGGGATAGATGAAATTGTAGCCGATCCGGGGGTCGGAGCCGATGCCGTGGCGGACGTGCTCGATGTCGGCACCCAGCCGATCGGCAAGATTGGCAATCTCGTTCATGAAGCTGATCTTGGTGGCCAGCATGCAGTTGGCGGCGTACTTGGTCAGTTCGGCGCTCCTGATGTCCATCACGATGATCTTTTCGCGATTGCGGTTGAAGGGCGCGTAGAGTTCCCGCAACCGCTCCTCCGCTTGGCGCCCGGCAACGCCGATGATGATGCGGTCGGGGCGCGTGCAATCGGCGACGGCCGACCCTTCCTTGAGGAATTCCGGATTGGAAGCCACGTCGAAAGAGAGGTCGCCGCGGCCACGAGCCGTGAGCCGCTCGACGATCTTCGCACGCACCTTGTCGGAGGTGCCAACGGGCACCGTGGATTTCACAACCACCAGCTTTTCAGTTTCCATATGGGTGGCGATCGTGTCGGCGACGGCCAGCACGTAGGAAAGGTCCGCCGAACCGTCCTCGTCCGGCGGGGTGCCGACAGCGATGAACTGGATATCGCCATGCGCCACGCCGCGCGCCGCGTCGGTGGTGAAGCGTAGGCGGCCCGCCGCGCCGTTCTCGACCACGAGGTTCTTCAGGTCGGGCTCGTAGATCGGGATCTCGCCACGCTCGAGCCGCGCCACCTTGGCAGCGTCGACATCGACGCACAGAACCTGGTAGCCCGCTTCGGCAAAGACCGCCGCTTGCACGAGGCCAACGTAGCCCGTTCCGAAGATTGTAATCCGCACGCGTTCCGTTCCCTGTGGCTTCGAGGCGATCGCGCGTATCCCATGCCGCGCCGTCAAGCGCAACGCCTCGAGCGCCCCGGCCCTCTTGGCAGAGGTATAGGGCGGCGGCACAATTCCCCCATTCCTGCCAATCGGGCGTGACAAAGGTCTGGCGCCCTGCCATCAACGGCTACAGGTCTAGGAGCGTCTTTTCCGGCGGATAGGACCACGGGCAGGGAACGATGGGATGGCGACGGTTCTGGTCGTAGGCGGCGCGGGCTATATCGGAGCACATTGCTGCCTCGACCTCGCCAACAAGGGGCACGCCCCGGTCGTTTACGACAATCTTTCCAATGGGCATGAGGCGTTCGTGCAATGGGGGCCGCTCGAGATCGGCGACCTGCACGACCGCGACCGCCTTCGCGGTGCCATCGCCCGGCACAAGCCCGATGCAATCATCCATTTCGCGGCGTTGAGCGAGGTCGGGCAATCGATGCTCGATCCGCTCGCCTACTACGACAACAATGTGTGCGGGACGATCAGTCTCTTGGCCGTCGCCGCCGAGGCGGGCATCGACAAGCTCGTCTTCTCGTCGACCTGCGCCACCTATGGCGTACCCGACACGTCGCCGATGGCGGAAGACCACGGACAGGCGCCGATCAATCCTTATGGTCGAAGCAAGCTGATGGTCGAGCATATCCTTGCCGATCTCGACAGGTGTCGCGGGTTCAGGTCGGTGGTCCTGCGCTACTTCAATGCCGCGGGCGCGGACGAGGGCGGGCGCATAGGCGAATGGCACGACCCGGAGACGCATGCGATCCCGATCGCGATCGAGGCGGCGTTGGGCCGCCGCGCCGGTTTCACGGTGAACGGGACGGATTACGACACACGCGACGGAACCTGCGTTCGCGACTTCATCCACGTCATGGACCTCGCCGACGCGCATACGCGGGCCCTCGAGCATCTGCTTGATGGCGGGGCGAGCGCGGCGGTCAACCTGGGAACCGGCACCGGCACGTCGCTCAAGGAACTCCTGGCTGTGGTCCAGGCGGTCAGCGGCCGCCAGTTTCCGGTCTCCTGGGGGGCGCGGCGCGAAGGCGATCCGCCATCGCTGGTGGCCGACAACCGAAAGGCCAAGGCGCTGCTCGGCTGGTCGCCCAGGCGGTCGCTGGAGGACATCGTGACCAGCGCATGGCGCTGGCACTCGGGACGCAACGCGGGGTAGGGCGCTCGCCGCGGAGACAGCTCAGCCCTTTGCGCCTTGCCCCCTCGCATAGATGTCGTCGTAGCGGATGATATCGTCTTCTCCAAGATAGCTGCCGGTCTGAACCTCGACCAGCACCATCGGCACCTTGCCCGGGTTCTCCATCCGGTGGATGGCGCCGAGAGGGATGTAGACCGACTGGTTCTCGGCCAGGAGTTGAGACACGCCGTCGATCGTCACCTTCGCGGTCCCCTGGACGACGATCCAGTGCTCCGAGCGATGGTGGTGGCTCTGCAGGCTGAGCGCCGCGCCGGGATGGACGTGGATGCGCTTGACCTGGAAGCGATCGCCGACGGCGAGCGACTCGAACCAGCCCCACGGTCTGTGGTCCTTCGGCAACTGGGTCGCCTGCGCCGCTTTCCTCGCCCGAAGGGCCTCGACGGCCAGCTTGACGTCCTGGGCACGGCTCATGTCGGCGACGAGGACGGCGTCGTTCATCGCGACCGCAATGACGTTGCTGAGGCCGATGCCAACCAGTTCGACGCCCTCGCTTTCGGAGCGCAGCAGGCTCGAGCGACAGTCGATCGCCGTGACGGCGCCGGAGGCGGCCACGCCTGAATCATCGCGCGCGGTCTCGCTCCAAACGGCATCCCAGCCGCCGAGATCCGACCATGCACCATCATAGGGTACGACGGCGAGATTGGTCGCCCGTTCCATGACGGCGTAGTCGATCGAGATGTCGCGGGCACCTGCCCAGGGTTCGGGAGCCAACCGCAGGAAACCGAGATCGACCCGGGCCTCTTCGAGCGCGGCGCGCACGGCGGCGAGCACGTCCGGCGCGTGGAGTTCGAAGGCGGCGATCATGTCGGCGGCGGAGAACAGAAAGATGCCGGCATTCCAGAGATAATTGCCGGCGGCAAGCATGGAAGCGGCGCGCTCGGCGTCGGGCTTCTCCACGAATCGCGACAGGGCGACGGGATCGCCACTTTCGTCTGGCTGTTCGGCGAGCTCGAGATAGCCGTACCCGGTTTCCGGCCGGGTGGGCTGGATCCCGAAGGTGACGATCTGGCCGCGCGACACGGCAGGGAGGCCACGCGCGACCGCGGCGCGGAAACCGGCCGCATCCGGGATGACATGGTCGGAAGGTGACACGAGAAGGATGCCGTCGGGATCCCGGTTAAGCACGAACAGCGCGGCCGCCAGGACGGCGGGGGCGGTGTTGCGCCCCTGGGGCTCGATGATCACGGCGAGGGGGTCGAGACCCGCTCCGGCCAACTGCTCGGTGACGATGAAGCGAAAATCCGAGTTGGTCAGGATGACGGGCGCGGCATAGTCGTCTCCGACGAGCCTGCCGGCGCAAGCCTGGAAGAGCGTTTCCTTGCCGACGAGCGGGACGAACTGCTTGGGATAGCTCTTGCGCGACAATGGCCACAGCCGTGTGCCTGATCCGCCACACAGGATTGTCGGGTAAATCATGTCTTCTGCAAAGTCCCGCGAATATCGATCGAATAGAAACCAGATTTGCCGCATCGCTGCAACGACGGCGAACCAGCCTCAAAGGGCGCGACGGACCCGGTCCATGAAGATGTCCAGCAGATTGTCGGCGTCCTGCTGGGAGCCCGCTTCCGTGTAGACGCGGAACTCCGGTGCGTTGCCCGACGGGCGAAGATGCACGATGACGCCGTTTCCAAACCGCGCCCGCAGACCGTCTGTCCGGTCGAGCGAGGTTTCCCTGCCGGCCGGTTCGAAGAAGGCTGCGCGGGACGCGGGATCCGACAGCCGGTCGATCAGCCGAAGCGCTGCGTCCGTCGGAGTCTCGGTCAATCTGTCCGCCGCGGTGAAGCGGGCCGGCAGGCCGGCCACCAGTTCGGCCAGCGTCTGGCGGGACACCCTGGCGGCGGCGAGCGGCGCGAGCATCGGCAGCAGCGAATCACGGGTCATCAGCGGGGCGAGTTCCCCGGCCATCGCTTTTGCCGGGTAGCCCAGCAGAAAGCCGCCATTGGCCTCGAAGCCGACGACGCGGATTGACGGATCTGCCGCGAGCAGCGCCTCCATCTCGGCGATCACGTAAGGCGAGCCGATGCGGGTCAGTCGGACGGTGGTGAAGTTCGGGATCGAACTGACCATCGAGTTCGACGAGACCGGCGTACAGACCGCTTCCGCGCCCAGCGCCCGCGCCGTGAGCACGCCAAGCACGTCGCCGGGCACGACCCGGCCTGTCGCGTCGGCCAGCATCGGGCGGTCCGCGTCGCCGTCGGTGGAGAGGATGGCGTCTAGGCCCTCGGATGCACACCAGCCCGAGAGCATGTCGCGCGTCGCCGCATCGACAGCCTCGGTGTCGACCGGGATGAAATCCGCCGAGCGAGCGAGTGTCACAGTGGTCGCGCCCAGCGCCTCGCAGACGTCCTTCATGGCATCGCGGGCGACGGAAGAGTGCTGATAGACGCCAAGGCGCAATCCCGACAGCGCGGCCGGTCCGAACGCTCTTGCATAGCGCGCGACATAGCTGGAGGCGGCCCGCGGACAGGAGCGCACGGCGCCCCCGGACGCGGCTTGCGGCCTCTGCCCCGTCGCGCAAGCCGTTGCAATCGCGACTTCCTCCCGCTTCGAAATCTCGCCCGTCGGCAGGTAGAACTTGAGCCCGTTGCGGTCGGCCGGGATATGGCTGCCCGTCACCATGATGGCGGCGGCGCCCGCCGACATGGCCTCCAGCGCCAGCGCCGGGGTCGGCAATTCACCGCAATCCCGGACATCGATACCTGCGCGCGATGCACTGGCCATCACCTCGTCGGCGATCCGGGGCGAGGAGGGCCGAAGGTCCCGGCCGACGAAGAGGCCCGATCCGACAGGGCAAACGGCGAGAAAGGCATCGGTATAGGCCGCGACCAGTTCGGGGGTGAGTTCAACGACGAGGCCGCGCAGGCCGCTCGTGCCGAATTTCGGAGCCAAGTCGCCCTCCCTTGCCGGAATCACCGGTCCCGATTCATTCGGTGGCATCGGCCGCGCCGCGAAACCCATCCCGCCGGTCCCTGCAATGGCACGGCACGTCGGCGGTCGGCGCGCTTCAGGGCCGGCGCGATGTTGCGAGATAGACGAGATGCGCGCCAAAGGACAAGCCCAAAGCGGCGGCGATCGCAAGTGCCGACGAGCCGGCCAGGGCAAGCCCCAGGGCGGAGAGTATGAGAATGCCCGCGAGGCCGTTGGCGGCAAAGGCCAGGCGCCCGGGCATGCGCTTGAACCAGACGACGAGAATCTCGACGGCGATGATCGCTATGGCGATCAGGGCGATGGCGCCGCTTTCGACGAACTCCGTCAGCATGCGGTGGCTCTTTCGCCCGTCAGGTTCTCTGGACGGCGAGCCGTACCATCTGGCCGAGATCCTTGAAGAAGACGCGAACGTGGGCCAACGGGTCGCGGTGTTGGATCCGCTTGTCCAGATATGACGACCAGGTCAGGCGCTGAACGTCGGGGTCGTTGCAGATCGCCACGAAGCGCTCGCGACGCTTGTCGCTTCGGTACCAGAACGACTGCATGAAGCCGAGCACCATGAAAATGCGGCCATGGTCGGCCATGAACCGGCGCCTTGCCTGCGCCAGCGCGCGCGCGTCTCCCGTCGCGAGAAACGTTTCTCCGGCTTCCGCCGCGAGCCTGCCCGACGTCATGGCGTACCAGATGCCTTCGCCCGAGGCCGGCGCAACGATGCCCGCCGCATCGCCCGCCAGAAGCACGCTGTGGCCGTCATCCCAACGAGACATCGGCTTGAGCGGCAAGGGTGCTCCCTCCCGGCGAATGGTCTCGGCGTCTTCCAGGCCGCACGAGCGACGCAGCGACCGCGTCGCGGCCTTGAGGTCAAAGCCCTTCACCGCCGACCCGACGCCGATGCTGGTCGCATCGCCATGCGGGAAGACCCATCCGTAGAAGTCGGGCGACACGCGTGCGTCGTAGTGAACCTGGCAGACGGCCGGGTCGAAATCGGCTGTGCCGGCCTCTGGCGAACGGACGATCTCATGGTAGGCGAAGACGTAAGGCGGTCTGCGATCGGGTCCGAACGCCTCCCGACGCACGAGCGAGTTGGCGCCGTCCGCGCCGATCAGGAGCCGCGTGCGAAACGTGATAGTCTTTTCGCCGCCGGCTGGCCGCATCCGGACGACCGCGCCGCCGGCCGGGTCGCGGACCACGTCGACGACGCGACCGATCGCCAGATCCGCGCCCTTGTGTTCGGCGCGCTCCCTGAGCCACGGATCGAAAAGATCGCGGTCGACCATGCCGACATAGCCGCCTTGAACCCGCATGTCGACGCGCCTGCCCGACGGCGCAACGATGTCGGCCGCCGAGATGCGCGCGGTGAGAAGGCTCTCTGGTACGTCGAAATCGGCGAGAAGTCGGGGCGGGATCGCACCGCCGCAGGGTTTGATGCGGTCGGCGCGATCGATGAGCAGGACGCGGCGGCCGGATGCGGCAAGATCCGCCGCCGCGGTCGCGCCGGACGGTCCGCCGCCGACCACGATGGCTTCGAAGTCGTAGGGCTTGGCTTCGGAAATCATTGCGCGGGCACCATTTCGGGTTGGTGGAGGGAGCGCGCGGCAACGACGCGCGCGGCGAGCAGGGCGGCCGCGAGGAAGGCCGCGGCCTCCAGTGCAAACACGGTCGCGTAGGCGAGGGCCACATTCTCGGTGGCGAGCCGGGCAAGATCGACCGCTACGGTGCCGACGAACCCGCCGAGCCCGAACGCAATGGCCTGGGACGCGCCCCAGAGCCCCATGCGCATGCCCGTGCGCCGCGGCCCCGCGGCGCCCGCCAGCGCCATCATCGACCCGATCGCCGCGACCGCAAAGACGCCGTTTGCAAATCCGAGGGCGACGACGTTCGGGACGAGCGGCCATTCGAGCGGCGCCGAGGCGGCGAAGACGAGGCCGGAGATCATCAGTGCCGAGCCCAGGCAGCCCGCGATGGTGAAAGTGCGCAGGACGCCTGGAAAGCGGCGGGAAAGCAGGGTGCCCGCGGCTCCCGTCAGCACCATTCCGGCGAAGACGCCGCCATGCTGCAAGCCGGAGAGCGTGGTCGTCTCTCCCGGAGACATGCCGAAGACGAGTCCGGCGAAGGGCTCGAGGATCAAATCCTGCGCCGAATAGGCCAGCATGGACACGAAGACGAACAGGGTGAAGATGCGCGCCTGCGGGTCGGCCCAGGCGTCCGCGAGGCTGACGCGAAACGGAACGGGCGCCGTGGCATCGACAGTTGCGACTAGCGAGACCAGGCTGCTTTCCACGCGCCAGAGCGCGGCGGCAGCCAGCGTGAGGGCCAGGAGCGCGATGCCCGAGGTTACGGCGATGAGGCGTTCGGCCGAATAGGGATCGAGTTGGCTCCCGGCCAGGATTGCGGTCACGGCCATTCCGGCGATCATCATCAGCCAGACGATGGTGGCGGCGGCCGGGCGCCGCCCCGACGGAACAGAGGTGGCGAGGAGCGCCAGAAGCGATGTTCCCGCCGCCCCGACGCCGATGCCGATCAGAAGAAAAGCCAGCACCGAAAGCGCAAGTCCGGCCGCGAAGCTCTGTGCGACGAGCGCCACGGCGACCGACGCCAGCACCGCTCCGAGACCGAGCGTGGCGATGCCGCCCAGAATCCAGGGCGTGCGGCGGCGCCCACGATCCGAACGATGGCCCCAGACGGGACGCAGGATCTGGACGGCGTAGTGGAGCCCGACCAGCGCGCCGGGAATCGTCGCGGCGAGCGCAAGTTCGACCACCATCACACGGTTGAGCGTCGACGTGGTGAGCACCACGATGGCGCCCAGCGCGACCTGGACGAGACCAAGCCTGACGATGCCTCCCCAGCCCAGGGTCTCGCGCATGGCGTCTACCCCGCCGCCGAGATGGCGAGCGCTGCCGCCAGCATGCCAAGCACATAGAACGTCGTGCCGGTGGCATTGTACCACGAGGCATGACGCTTCGGGTCGGCGAGCAGCCGGGTCATGCAGGCGAACTGGGCAAGCAGCAGCAGCGCGACGGCGCCGGCATGCCAGGCGAAGCCCCACTGCATGAGCAGCACGATCACGACGACCTGCGGGGCCGCCATGACCAGGCAGGCCACCCGCGCCGCGCGCGTTTCTCCGAGCAGCACCGGCAGACTGTCGACGCCGGACAGGCGGTCGCCACCGACCGACTTGAAATCGTTGAGGGTCATGATTCCGTGGGCGCCGATGCTGTACAGGAGGGCCATCGTGATGACGGCGGCGGACGGCATTCCGCCGATGACGGCGGCGGCGGCGGTGAACCAGGGCAAACCTTCGTAGCAGAGCCCGACGGCGGCATTTCCCATCCAGCCGTTGCGCTTCAGCCTGAACGGCGGGGCGCTGTAGGCCCAGGCAAGCACGAGGCCGACGATCGTCGCGGCGAAGACGACCGCTCCGAGAAGCGCGCCGACGACGAGCGACAGCAAGGTGCCGGCGATCGCCACGCCGAGGCCCCAGCGGCCCGGCATCCGGCCCGAGGGAATGACGCGGTTGGGTTCATTGATGGCGTCGACGTCGCGGTCGTACCAGTCGTTGACCGCCTGGCTCGTGCCGCAGACGAGAGGGCCGGCCAGAAGCACGCCGCCGATGATGTAGGGCCAGCGGTCGAGCCCGTCGACGCCGACCGACACGAGGCCGCAGCCGAAGGCCCACATGGGCGCGAACCAAGTTATCGGCTTTAGGAGTTCGACCGTCGCAAGCAGCGTCGGCGTTCGATGCAGGCGCGGGTTGGTGGTGATCGAGGAAGCCATCGGGGCAGACTAGGCTGCCAGGCGACAGGCGTCAACCTAAATTGACACCCATTGATGTCAACCGGCTTCTTCCTCGTTGTCGGAAATGCCGTAGCGGCGAAGCTTGATGTAGAGGCTCTGGCGCGACAGCCCGAGCATGTCGGCCGCCGAAGCGCGATTGTTGTCGGTGAGCTTCAGCGCCGCTTCGATGCAGAGCTTCTCGATGATGTCGGCGGTGTCGCGCACGAGATCCTTCAGCGGCACGCGGCCGACAAGTTCGGTCAGGTGGCTGGCGGACTGGCCGTTCACGGCGCCGAGCGGAGACAGTCCGGCATCCGAGCGCTGGCTCTCCCGCACCGACAGTCCGTAACGCGGCCCGCCCGCGCCGTTGATGCGCGCGGCGGACAGCTCGACTGTCTCGCTGCCGCCGAGATCGTCGCGGATGATGGTGGAAAAGCGCCGCACGGTTCCGTGTTCGCGCAGGTTCGCCATCAGCACCTGAAGGTCGACGCCGGAGCCGCCGACCCAGGTGTCGACGCTCTTTCCTTCGATGCGGTCGAAGCCGACGACGCGGATCATGTCGAGGAACGCCATGTTGGCTTCGAGGATGCGGCCGTCCGCGTCGACGACGACCAGCCCGTCCGGCAGGCTCTCGACCATCGACAGCATGGACGAGACCGTGGAGACGCCACCGGCGAGATCGCGATCGGCGAGGAAGCAGACGAGGAGGTTTGTCCGGCCGAACTCGCGGAACGGCGTGACGCGGATCGACAGTGGTTCTTCGAGCGTGGCGATGCGGGCGGTGATGACGTCCTCGCGCCCGCGCGCCGCGATCGCGGCGAGCGCTTCGGCGACCTGCTGCTGCTCGCCCTTGGCGAAGGCCGCAGCCACCGAACCGCCGGCAAGCTTCTTGGCCGGCTTCGCAAAAAGCCGCGCGGCGCCCTCGTTGGCGTCGAGAATCTTGAGCGACAGGGAGTCGACGACGAGCAAGGGCTCGTAGGCAAGATGGAAGATGATGCGGTAGCGCGCCTCGATGTCGCGGACGCGGCGATAGTCGCGTTCCATCTCGAACTGGGCCCGCAGCAGCCGCTGCTGCATGTCGGCCATGGCGCGTCCGTCGGACCCGAGCGCTAGCCGCTTGCCGCTGGAGGCCAGGGAGGCGACGCGATAGGAAACGGGCAGGTCCCTGGTGCCGTCGCCGGGATGATTGACCTGGCGCGAACGCGTCATCGTCATGCTCGACGCGTCCGACAGGAGGTCGCGCAGTTTCTCGCGGCTCTCCATCGTCACGGTCTCATGCCAGCTTCGGCCGACCCAGTCCTCGAGACCCCACGCCTTCAGCTCGCTGTCGCGATATGCAATGTCGAGAATGTCACCGTCTGGCGACAGGACGAGCGCGATGTCCGCGCCGGCCGTGACGATCTTCGAGACCGCCTCAGCGTCCAGTTCCGCCAAAAAGCGGCGGTTGTCTCCAAACGAGCGGCACACATCTCGTGAGACCAGCTTGTCCATCTGAGGCTTTCGCGTTCCAGTTTCGTTCGGTGACGGACACCGGGCCATGCCCCGTCCCGTCGTCAATGGCCGACGCGGCTTTGACGACCGCGTCCCGAGCGCTCAGCGCCAGGGAATCGGCTCCCACCTCATCGGCCAGCTCCGGCTTATCCACGAATATTGCCCCGCCGACAACAATGCTGGCCGATTTGTTGCGCATGCTTGCCCGCAACCTGCGGATCACCCGGGCCAGATCGGGCAGACATCCGACGCTCGAGAGCGACAGGCCGATCAGCGCGTAGTGACTGCTCTCGGCCAGCCGGAGGAAGTCGGTTCCGTCGCCGCTGCCGCAGCAGTCCACATGCCAGCCATCGCGCCGGAATGCGTCTTCCACGACGCTCAGGCCGAAAGCGTGCTGCTCGCCCGGTGCGGGCGCGAGCAGCGCCGCCCGGCCGGCCCGTACGGGCCCGGCAGGAGGATTCTCCGTCGCGATCCGCCAGAACAATCGCTGGATCCGCGTCATGACGACGGTGACCTGCATGAAGTCGCAGATGTCCATGCGCCAATAGTCGCCGACGAGCCGGGCGGCCGGCGCCAGCAGCGCCTCGGCGGCCGCCTGCGGATCGCCGGTCACCTCGACATAGGTCCGCAGCATGCTCTCGCAGCGCTGGTCGGCCTCCGCCAGCAGCAGCCGGGTGAACTCGTCGACCTGGAGTTTCTGTTCGTCCCGCTCGTGACGCGCGGACGACCGGGAGGCGTTTCGTCCCACCAGCCGGGGAAGGACGTCGTAGCAGACCGTCGTCGTCAGTTCCTCGGGCCTTGGCTGCGCCGAGGCGCTCGCGCGCCAGCCGCCGGCCGGCCAGCTGCTACCATGCTCGTTCCGGTTCGTGCTTGCCTGGTCGATCCTGCTCGGGTGGTCGCTTCGCGCGCGGGACATCGCCCCCAGTCCGGAACCATTCGACATGCCGCGTAAATTCATGACTGGCGATCCCTCCGTTCGCCAGCGAAAAGGTCGCGCACATCTGTCCTTCGGCTGCATCACAATGCCTTGCGAGCGCCACAGGGGCACGTTGCGTGGTCTTCGCGCTGAATCCTTTTTCTTCATTTGACGATACTCGCTTCCCGCCGCTTGTCCAGCGGAATCTGTCCACGAAAAATGACATCGTCAAAATTAATGGACGTCAATCCAGGTTGACACTTTGGTTTGTGCGGGATTAATGTTGCCGTGACTGCGGAAGCAAAGAGAACAAGGGAGGCGGTCGCGGAAGGCAATGCGTGAGGCTCGACCAAACCGTTCCGATCGGCGGCCGCTCTATACGCCCGAGCAGAGGCAGCGCCGCGACGGGTCAGTCTGGACGCTGGTCCAAGGTCTTCTCGCGCCGCTGCAGTTCATCGTCTTCCTGGTCAGCCTTGGATTGATCCTGCGCTGGCTGGTCACGGGCGAGGGACTGGCAGCCGCGAACGCTTCGGTCGTGGTCAAGACTCTCGTCCTCTACACGATCATGATCACCGGCTCGATCTGGGAGAAGGTCGTCTTCGACCGCTGGCTCTTCGCGCCGGCCTTCTTCTGGGAAGACGTCTTCTCGATGCTCGTGCTGGCGCTCCACACCGCCTATCTGGTCGCGCTCTACCAGGGCGCGCTCGATCCGGCGGGTCTGATGATCCTCGCGCTCGCGGCCTACGCCACCTACGTCATCAACGCGGCCCAGTTCCTTGTGAAACTGCGCGCCGCCCGGCTCGACGCCGCGCGCGTCCAGGCCGCCATGCCGGAGCCTGGACTATGAATGCGATGCCGCAATCCCGCACCGCCACGGACCATATCGCGCACGTCACGCCCCTTCGCCAGCGCGGCCAGCACGAGGTCTTCTGCGGTCTCACCTCCATCATCTGGCTGCATCGCAAGGTCCAGGACGCCTTTTTCCTGATCGTCGGATCGCGCACCTGCGCGCACCTCATGCAGTCGGCCGCCGGTGTCATGATCTTCGCCGAGCCGCGTTTCGGCACCGCCATCATCGAGGAAAGAGACCTCGCCGGCATGGCCGACCTGCACGAGGAACTCGACCGTGTCGTTGCCCGGCTGCTCGCCCGTCGGCCCGAAATCCGCATGCTGGTGCTGGTCGGCTCCTGCCCGTCCGAAGTCATCAAGCTCGATCTGGGAAAGGCCGCCGAGCGGCTGGCCCGCCTGCACGCGCCCGCAACCCGGGTGATGCATTTCTCGGGAAGCGGCATCGAGACGACCTTCACCCAGGGCGAAGACAACTTCCTGGCCTCGTTGGCGCGCGAGTTGCCCGCGACCGATGCCGGTGCCGGGCCTTCGCTCATGGTCGCCGGCGCCTTGCCGGACGTGGTCGAGGATCAGTTCCGGCGCATCTTCGACGCCCTGGGCATCGGTCCGGTTTCCTTTCTTCCGTCACGCGCGTCGACGGGACTTCCGCCCATTGGTCCGGCCACACGCGTCCTCCTGGCTCAGCCCTATCTCGGCGAAGCTGCCCGCGCGCTCGAGGCGCGCGGCGCAACCGTGCTTTCTGCCCCGTTTCCGCTTGGCGAGGAGGGAACCACCGCATGGCTCGGTGCTGCGGCCGCCGCATTCGGCGTCGAGCCCGGGCGCTTCGATGCCATTACGAAAGCAGGGCGCCGCCGGGCGCGCGAGGCGGTCGGCCGCCATCGCGCCGAGCTCGAGGGTCGTCGCGTCTTCCTGTTCCCCGATTCGCAGCTGGAGCCCTCGATCGCCCGTTTCCTGTCGCGCGAAGCAGGTGCCGAGATCGTCGAAATCGGCTCGCCATATCTGCACCGCCAGCACCTGGCCGGCGAACTGGCGCTGCTGGCGCCCGGCATTCCGTTTTCCGAGGGGCAGGATGTCGACCGCCAGCTCGACCGCTGCCGCGCGGCGCGGCCCGATCTCGCCGTCTGCGGCATGGGCCTCGCCAATCCGCTCGAAGCGGAAGGCATCGCCACCAAGTGGTCGATCGAACTCGTCTTCACTCCGGTGCAGGGCTACGAGCAGGCTGGCGATCTCGCCGAACTGTTCGTCCGCCCTCTCGCGCGGCGCGCCGCGTTGAAGTTGGGGGCCTGACCATGCAGCTCACAGTCTGGACCTATGAAGGACCGCCCCATGTGGGAGCCATGCGGATCGCCGCGTCGATGCGGGGCCTCCACTACGTGCTGCATGCCCCTCAGGGCGACACCTATGCCGATCTGCTGTTCACCATGATCGAACGGCGCGACACGCGCCCGCCGGTCACCTACACCACGTTCAAGGCGCAGGATCTCGGCGCCGACACCGCCGAGATTTTCAAGATCGCCTGTCGCGACGCGGTCGAGCGGTTCCAGCCGGAGGCCATCATCGTCGGCGCGTCGTGCACAGCCGAACTGATCCAGGACGACCCCGCCGGGCTGGCGGCCGCGCTCGCGCTTCCGATCCCCGTCATTCCGCTCGAGCTTCCCTCCTATTCCAAGAAGGAGAACTGGGGCGCCGCCGAGACCTTCTATCGTCTCGTCAGGACGTTCGCCGCCGCCGCGCAACCGAAGACCGTTCGCGCCATGCGCCCCGCTGGCGAGCGGCGATGCAACCTGCTCGGCCCGACTTCGCTGGGCTTTCGTCATCGCGACGACATCGTCGAGGTTCGCAAGCTGGTCGAGGGAATGGGCGTCGCCGTCAATCTCGTCGCGCCGCTCGGCGCCAGCCCCTCCGATCTCGCGCGTCTGCCCGAGGCGGACTTCAATGTCGTGCTCTACCCCGAGATCGCCAGTTCGGCGGCCGACTGGCTGAAGCGCAACCATGGCCAGCCTTTTGTCTCCATCCCGCCCATCGGCGTGGGAGCCACCGCGGAGTTTCTCGCCGCCGTCGCCGACCTGGCGGGCGTTCCGGCTCCCGAGGCCGCCCCGACCAACCTGCGGATGCCGTGGTACTCGCGCTCGATCGATTCTACCTACCTTACCGGCAAGCGCGTCTTCATCTTCGGCGACGCGACTCATGCCGTTGCCGCCGCCCGGATCGCCGCCGACGAGCTCGGCTTCGTCGTCTGCGGACTGGGAACCTACAGTCGGGAGTTTGCTCGTGAAGTGCGGGCGGCCGCGGCGCACCACGGTGTCGAACCGCTGATCAGCGACGATCATCTCGCCGTCGAGGATGCCATAATCGCCGCCCAACCCGAACTCATCCTGGGCACGCAGATGGAGCGGCACGTCGCCAAGCGGCTGCGCATTCCCTGCGCCGTCATCTCCGCGCCTGTCCACGTACAGGATTTTCCCGCGCGCTACTCGCCGCAGATGGGGCATGAGGGCGCCAACGTGCTGTTCGACAGCTGGGTCCATCCGCTGATGATGGGCCTCGAGGAACACTTGCTCGGCATGTTCCGCGACGATTTCGAGTTCAACGACACGGTTGCCCCTTCGCACCTTGGCCATTCGACCGCTCCGGCTGCGATGGCGGCGGACGAACCCAACCTCGTGGTGCTGGACCGGACTGTCGCGTGGACCGGCGATGCCGAAAAGGAACTGAGGAAGATCCCGTTCTTCGTGCGGGGAAAGGCACGGAGAAACACAGAGCGCTTTGCCGCCGAACGTGGGCTGCAAACCATCACAATAGAGACATTGTACGATGCCAAGGCCCACTACAGCCGCTGATGCGACCCCGATCGCGATTTCGATCGTGACGCTCGACAGCCACATGGCAAGCGCCGTCGAGCGCGCGGCCATGACGCTCCGGCCGGAATTGCCTGGATTGCGCCTGACGCTGCATTCGGTCGCCGAATGGGGCTCCGATCCCGCGGCTGAAGAGCGCTGCCGTCGCGACGTGGAGAGCGCCGACATCGTCGTCGCCAACATGATCTTCCTCGAAGACCACATCCGCAAGGTCCAGCCCTGGCTGGAAGCGCGGCGCGACGCCTGCGACTGCATGGTTGGCTGTCTGTCGGCGGGCGAGATCGTTCGCACGACCAGGCTGGGCGGGTTCTCGATGTCGTCGGCGCCGGGCGGCGCGCTCGGGTTGCTGAAGCGGCTGCGCGGGGCCGGCAAGCCCGGGCAGCCGGGCGGCGGCAAGCAGCAGATGAAGATGCTGCGGCAGATTCCGCGCCTGCTGCGCTTCATTCCCGGCAAGGCGCAGGACGTGCGCGCCTACTTCCTGACGCTGCAGTACATGCTCGCCGGCTCGGACGAGAACGTCGCGAACCTCGTGCGCCATCTGGTCTCGCGCTATGCGGCCGGCCCGCGCATGTCGCTACGAAAGGCCGTTTCGGTGCGCCCGCCGCTCGAGTACCCCGACGCGGGGCTCTACCACCCGCGCTTGAAGAGCCGGATCGGCGAGACGCTGCGCGACATGCCTGGAACCGGCAAGGCCGGGACGGTGGGCCTGCTCATCATGCGCTCCTACGTGCTGGCCGGAAACACAGCTCACTATGATCTCGTGATCGGGGCGCTGGAGGCCAAGGGGCTGAAGGTCGTGCCGGCCTTCGCCGCTGGTCTCGACGCCACGCCGGCGGTCGAGAACTTCTTCATGGCCGATGGGCGGGCGACGGTGGACGCCGTCGTGTCGCTCACCGGGTTCTCGCTGGTCGGCGGCCCGGCCTATAATGACAGCCGCGCGGCCGAGGAGATGCTGGCGCGCCTCGACGTGCCCTATCTCTCGGCCTTCGCGGTCGAATTCCAGACGCTGGAGGAATGGCGCGCGGGGGACCAGGGTCTCACGCCCGTCGAGACGACGATGATGGTGGCGCTGCCCGAAATCGACGGCGCGACGGGACCGATGCTGTTTGGCGGCCGCACGTCCGCGAGCGGCGCCGACCGGAGCGGCTCGCGCCGCGACATGGCGGGGGAACCCGAGCGGGCGGCCATGCTGGCTGCCCGTGTCGAGAAGCTGGTTCGCCTGCGCCGCACCGCACGCGCCGAGCGCAAGGTCGCCGTGGTCCTCTTCAACTTCCCGCCGAATGGCGGCGCGACCGGCACGGCGGCCTATCTGTCGGTCTTCCGCTCGCTGTGGAACACGCTCAGCGCGATGAAGACAGCCGGGTATTCGGTCGATCTTCCCGCGGATGTGGACGCGCTTCGGACGCGGATCCTCGAGGGGAATGCGAGCCGCTACGGCCAGGCAGCCAACGTCGCGGCCCGCATACCCGCCGAGCGCCATGTGCAGCGGGAGACGCATCTTGCCGAGATCGAGGCGCAATGGGGCGCCGCGCCCGGCCGGCACCAGACCGACGGGGCCGCGATCCTGGTTCTTGGCGAGCGCTTCGGCAACGTCTTCGTCGGCATCCAGCCGGGCTTTGGCTACGAAGGCGATCCCATGCGCCTGCTCTTCGAGAAGAGCTTTGCTCCCACGCACGCCTTCGCCGCCTTCTATCGCTGGCTGCGCGACGATTTCGGCGCGGACGCCGTGTTGCACTACGGCACGCACGGAGCGCTTGAGTTCATGCCCGGCAAGCAGGTCGGCCTGTCGCGCGACTGCTGGCCGGACAGGCTGATCGGCGACCTGCCGAACCTCTACCTCTATGCCGCCAACAATCCTTCGGAAGGCGCGATCGCCAAACGGCGCGGCAACGCGACGCTGGTCAGCTACCTGACCCCGCCGGTCGCGGCCGCCGGGCTCTACAAGGGCCTTGTCGAAATCAAGGCGTCGCTGGACCGGTGGCGCGGCCTGCCGCCGTCGGATGCTCACGAACGCGCCCGTCTGGAAGAGATCATCGCGGCCCAGGCCGGCGCGCTGGACCTCGAGACGCCCCCACTTCGCAATGGCAGGACCGACGTCCAGACGCTGGTCGATGCCGTCGCGGAGCTGGAAGCGACGCTGATCCCGCACGGACTTCATGTCGTGGGCGAGGCGGCAACCCCGGAGGAGCGTGCCGACCTGCTGCAGGCCGTGGCCGACGCCTCGCATGGCATAGAGTTGCCGCGCGAACTCGCCCGTCGTCTCGCCGACGGCGAGAAGCCGGCCGCAGCGCTGGAAGCGATGAAGCTCGCCGGTGACGAGAAGCTGCGCGCCACGGCCCCCATGCTCGCCGAAATGAACGCGCAACTGTCGCTCGACCACGAGCTCCCGGCGCTGATCACGGCGCTCGACGGCCGCTACATCCGTCCGGTCTCCGGCGGCGACCTCATCCGCTCCCCTCAGATCCTGCCGACGGGCCGCAACCTGCACGGCTTCGACCCCTTCCGGCTGCCGTCTGCCTTCGCGCTGGCCGATGGCGCGCTCCAGGCGGCCCGGCTGGTCGATCGCCACGTGAAGGACACCGGAGCTGTGCCGGAGTGCGTGGCGCTGGTGCTCTGGGGCACCGACACGATGAAGACGGAAGGCGCCCCGATCGGCCAGGCGCTGGCGCTGCTCGGGGCAAAGCCGCGCTTCGACAGCTACGGCCGTCTGGCGGGCGCCGATCTGGTCCCGCTCGCCGAACTCGACCGTCCCCGCATCGATGTCATGATGACGCTTTCGGGCATTTTCCGCGACCTGATGCCCTTGCAGACGAAGCTCCTGGCCGAGGCCAGCCTGCTGGCCGCGGAAGCCGACGAGCCGGCGGACCGGAACTTCGTCCGCAAGCATGCGCTGGCCTACGCGGACGAAAAAGGCTGCACGATCGAGGAAGCCTCGCTGCGTGTCTTCTCCAACGCGGCTGGTGCCTATGGCTCCAACGTCAACATGATGGTTGAGTCCGGCTGCTGGGACGACGAGGACGAGCTCGCGGAGGCCTATACGCGCCGCAAGTGCTTCGCCTACGGACGCGACGGAAAGCCGGTGAAGCGCCCCGACCTGATGGGCGCGATCCTCAAGAACGTCGACGCCGCCTACCAGAACCTGGAGTCGGTGGAACTCGGCATCACCACCATCGATCACTATTTCGACACGCTTGGCGGCATCAGCCGCGCCGTGCGCCGCGCCTCGGGCGACGAAGTGCCGGTCTATGTCGGCGACCAGACCCGCGGGCAGGGGAAGGTACGCACGCTGTCGGAACAGGTCGCGCTCGAGACCCGCACGCGCACGCTCAATCCGAAATGGTACGAGGGCCTGCTTGCCCATGGTTACGAGGGTGTGCGCCAGATCGAGGCGCATGTGACCAACACCTTCGGCTGGTCCGCCACGACCGGCCAGGTGGCGCCCTGGGTCTACCAGAACATGGCCGAGACCTTCGTGCTTGACGAAAAGATGCGTCGGCGAATGGCGGATCTCAATCCGCGCGCCGCCTCCAAACTCGCCGGCCGCCTGCTCGAGGCGACCGACCGTGCCTACTGGACGCCGGACGCCGCGACGCTCGATGCGCTGCGGGCCGCCGGGGATGAACTCGAGGACCGCGTCGAAGGCGTGGGCGTGGAGGCTGCCGCATGAACGTGTTTACCCACCCAAGGGATCTGAAGGCGGCCGCCGCCCGGGAAGATGGCGAAGGCAGCGTGCAGGTCCAGCTGGACCCGACGCTGGAAATCGGCACCGCGAAGGTCTTCGCCATCTATGGCAAGGGCGGTATCGGCAAGTCGACAACGTCATCGAACTTGTCGGTCGCCTTTTCCAAGCTCGGCAAGCGGGTCTTGCAGATCGGCTGCGATCCCAAGCACGATTCCACCTTCACCCTGACCAAGTCCTTGATCCCGACGGTCATCGACATTCTGGCGCAGGTCGATTTCCACACCGAGGAACTGCGCGCCGAGGATTTCGTCTTCGAAGGCTACAATGGCGTGCGCTGCGTGGAGGCCGGCGGACCGCCGGCCGGCACCGGTTGCGGCGGCTACGTCGTTGGCCAGACGGTCAAGCTGCTAAAGGAACACCACCTGCTGGAGGATACCGACGTCGTCATCTTCGACGTGCTCGGCGACGTGGTCTGCGGCGGCTTTGCATCGCCGCTGCAGCATGCCGAGCGGGCGCTGATCGTTGCCGCCAACGACTTCGATTCGATCTTCGCGATGAACCGCATCGTGGCGGCGATCAAGGCGAAGTCGAAGAACTACCAGGTTCGCCTCGGCGGGGTCATCGCCAACCGCTCCCGCGAGACCGACCAGATAGACCGCTTCAACGCCGCAATCGGCCTGAAGCGGCTTGCCCACATCCGCGATCTCGATGCGGTGCGGCTGAGCCGGCTGAAGAAGCGGACCCTGTTCGAGATGGATCCGTCGCCCGAGGTTCTGGCAGTGCAGCAGGAATACTTGCAGCTCGCCGAGATGCTGTGGGCCGGGTCGGAGGAACTCGACGCCAATCCGATGCCCGATCGCGAGATCTTCGACTTCCTGGGGTACGACTGATGGACGGTGCTGCCTACATCGAGCGGCGTGACAAGATCCGCACCTATTTCGACCGCACGGCGGTGGATGCGTGGAAACGGCTCGCCACCGAGGCGCCGCTCGGGCGTATCCGGGCTTCCGTGCGCGAGGGCAGGGGACGCATGCGCGCCGCCATGCTGGCGATGCTGCCGCGGGATCTGAAGGGCTGGCGCGTGCTCGACGCGGGCTGCGGCGCCGGCATGTTCTCGGTGGAACTCGCCCGCCGCGGCGCCGACGTAACCGCCATAGACCTGTCGCCGGAGATGGTCGGCTTCGCGGCCGAGACCATGCCCGCCGACCTGGCGCCTGGCCGCATCCATTTCCTGTCCGGCGACATGCTGTCCGACAGTCTTGGCCGTTTCGACGCGGTGGTGGCGATGGACTCGCTCATTCACTATCCGCTCGCCGATGCCGCGGAGGCTCTGGCCCGTCTCGCGACGCGGACGGAACGCAGCATCGTCTTTACCTTCGCGCCGCGTACGCCCGCACTTGCGGCCATGCACGCCCTGGGCCGGTTGTTTCCGCGCGGCGATCGTTCGCCGGCCATAGAACCCGTCCGCCCGCAGGCCATCACCGCCCGGCTCGGCGGCATCGAGGGATGGCAGACCTGCCGCACGACCCGCGTCAGTCATGGATTCTATACGTCACAGGCCCTGGAGCTCGCCCGGTCATGACGAAGCGTGCCGGCATCGCGATGTCCTCGGCCTGGGTGCGGCTCGGAAGCCGCTTCCTGCCGTTCGCCGATGCCGCCACCGAGGGCCTGCCACTGCCGCGGCTCCTGCGCCTGTCCCTGTTCCAGGTCTCGGTCGGTCTGGCGATGGTCCTTCTGACCGGGACCCTGAACCGCGTGATGATCGTCGAACTCGGCGTGCCGGCGACCGTCGTCGCCGTCATGGTCGCCCTGCCGATCCTCGTCGCTCCCGCCCGCGCCCTGATTGGTCATCGGTCCGACACCTACCGCTCCTATCTCGGCTGGCGGCGCGTCCCCTTCATCTGGCTGGGCACGCTGCTGCAGTTCGGCGGCTTCGCCATCATGCCGTTTGCGCTGCTCGTCCTGTCGGGCGGCGGCGAGGCGACCGTTCCCTATGCTGGAGAAATCGGCGCCGCGCTGGCCTTCCTGCTCGTCGGCGCGGGCATGCACACGGTCCAGACGGCCGGGCTGGCGCTTGCCTGCGACCTCGCGCCGGAAGACAGCCGGCCGCGCGTGGTGGCGCTGCTCTATCTCGTTCTGCTTCTCGGTATGTTCGTTTCTGCGGTCGTGCTGTCCCTGCTGCTCGCCGACTTCGGTCATGTGCTCCTCATCCAGGTGGTCCAGGGAGCCGCTGCGGTAACGATGGTTCTCAATCTCGTCGCGCTCTGGAAACAGGAAGGCCGGGACCCCCGTCTGACGGCCCATGCGCGGGTCCGACAGTCCTTCGCCGATGCCTGGGCAGGCTTTGCGCAGGCGCCGGGCGCGAAGCGTCTTCTGGTCGCCGTGGCGCTTGGCTCGGCCGGTTTCGCCATGCAGGACGTGCTGCTGGAGCCCTATGGCGGGGAGGTGCTGGGGCTTGGTGTCGGGCAGACGACCCTTCTGACCGCGTTGCTCGCGGGGGGCACCATCCTGGGTCTTTGCCTCGCGGCACGGATGCTCGACGGCGGCTTCAACCCGTTTCGTCTCTCGGGCTTCGGCGCGCTGGCCGGGATCGGCGCCTTCACGCTCGTCATCATCTCCGCGCCGCTCCAATCCGTCATGCTGTTCCGCGCCGGAACCGCCCTCATCGGTTTCGGCGCGGGGCTCTATACGGTCGGCCTGCTGACCGCGGCCATGAACCTCGGCCGGATCACTGGCAGCGGCATCGCGCTCGGCGCCTGGGGCGCCGCGCAGGCGACCGCCGCGGGCTTGGCGATCGCAGCCGGCGGCGCCGTGCGCGACATCGTCGCCGTCATGGCGGCCAACGGAACGCTGGGCTCTGTCTTCGCAAGCCCCGACGCAGGATATGGCGTCGTTTATCATATTGAAATTGCGCTTCTTTTTGCGGCTCTCATCGCTGTCGGCCCGTTGGCCCGCTACGCGGGGCCGGAGACCCAGCGGCGCGACGGCGACACATTCGGACTAGCGGCATTTCCCGGCTGAGGCCGGCAAAGGGGAGAAAAGAGCATGTATCCCAACGAGTTCACCAGCTACATCGACGCCGCTCAGGTGGCGCTCTACGTCTTCTGGCTGTTCTTCTTCGGCCTTATCTTCTGGCTGCGACGCGAAGACAGGCGAGAAGGCTATCCGCTGGAATCGGATCCCAGCGGCAAGGTCAAGGATCGGGGATTCCTGCTTCTGCCCGAGCCCAAGACCTTCCTTCTTCGTGACGGAACCTCGGTGTCCGTCCCCAATCTGAAGCGCGACCAGCGTCCGATCGCAGCCGTTCGGGCTGGCGCCTGGCCGGGTGCTCCCCTGGTTCCCACGGGCGATCCCCTGGTCGACGGGGTCGGGCCGGCGGCCTGGGCCGAGCGTCGCGACATCCCCGACCAGACCTGGGATGGCAGAAACAAGATCGTGCCGACCCGCGTTGATGCCCATTACGGTGTCGCACCGGGCGATCCGGATCCGCGCGGCATGAAAGTCTACGGGGCAGATCGCCAGCTGGCCGGCACGGTGTCCGACCTGTGGGTCGATCACGCCGAGCACACGGTCCGGTATCTGGAAATGGTGCCCGAACAGCCAGGGACCGGCAATTTGCTCGTTCCAATGACGCTGGTGCGGATCGTCGGAAACGAGATCTCCGGCCGCAGCGTCCAGGTGAAGTCGCTTCTGGCCAGCCAGTTCGCCAAGGTTCCACGCACGCGTTCGCCGGATTCGGTGACGTTCCTCGAGGAGGACCGCATCTGCGCCTACTTCACCGGCGGCCATCTCTACGCCACTCGTGACCGTTCGGAGCCGCTGCTGTGACCGAGGACCACGACGACTTCGCCTTCGAGCCGCGGCCGGGCCTGCCGGCACCCTTGCCACAGGGCGAGCGGCTGTTGTGGCAGGGCGCTCCCGAATGGAAGGCCTTCGCCCTGTCGGCCTTCCGGCTGCGCGGCGTCGCGATCTATTTCCTGATCGTCGCTCTATGGCAGGCTGGCTCCGCGTGGGCGGATGGCGACGTCGCAAGCGACATCGCCGCAGTGGCAGGCTGGACCGGATTGCTGGCGCTTTGCGCTCTCGCGGTCCTGACCGGTCTTGCGCGAGTCTACGCTCGAACCACCATCTACTCGCTGACATCGAAGCGGCTTCTCATCCGCTCCGGTGTTGCTCTGCCGATCACACTGAACATTCCGCTGCCGCTCATCGAATCGGCCTCTCTCGTTCGTTCGCCGCTCGGCACCGGGAGCGTGGTGTTGTCGGTCGCCAAGCCGAACCGCATCGCTTGGCTGGCTCTCTGGCCGAGCACGAAGCCTTTCGCCTTCAACCATCCGCAGCCGATGCTGCGGGCACTCGCCGACGCCGACAAGCTTGCCCCGTTGCTTGCCGAGGCGCTGGCCGCAAGCGGCAGCTCGACCAATGCGCCCGCACCACGCCGCACACCACGCCCCGCATCCGCCGACGTCACCGGCCGGCCGGCCGGACCGGGCCCGATCGGTTTGCCTGCCTGAGGAGGAATCCATGAGCCACGTCGTCCGCCAGCCAGATCCGCTCCGCCGCCCGGCAATCGCCTGCGGCCTTCTTGCGGGCCTTGCCATTCTGTTCGCCGCCTTCGCCCCCAAGGCGCAGCTGCCGGCGCCGGCCGGCCCACCAGAGGCGTCGGTGGCGCTGCGCTTCGAGGACCAGGACGGCGGGATCGTGTTGGTGAGCGACGCCGTCAGCGGCGAGGCGCTGGCCAGTCTGGGCGTCGGCGAAGGCGGCTTCGTGCGGGCAACCGTGCGCGGACTTGCCGCCGCCCGCAAGCGTAACGGCTTTGGCGACGAGACACCTTTCGAACTGTCGCGCTTCGCGGACGGACGTCTGCAACTGCGCGACCCCGATACGGACAGGACCATATCCCTGTTCGCCTTTGGCCACGACAACGCAGCCGCGTTCGGGGCCTTCATCGATCAGAGGAGGGAACCGCTATGATCGAACAACTGGGACTGGGCAGGGAAAGGTTGAACGTCCCCTGTACCATCGAGATCGAGAACACCTGGGAGAGCCTGCATGCCCATGTCGAGCTGGAAGGCGTCGATGTGGAACCGGGCGACGAGGTGCATGTCCAGGGCGGCGAGATTGTCGTGCCCTATGGTGAACGTCTGACGTTGCGCCGGATGGCGACCGTCACCAAGGCCGCCGCTCCGGAACGCCTTTGGATCAGGATGACCGGCGACTTCGAATTCATGGAACTGCTCGAGTTTTCGTTCTCGTCGGGGAGAAAGCCATGACCATCGAGAAACTGTCGCTCAAGGCGACCGACACGGACGGCATGGCCGCCGAATCCACGCTGCTCTCGCCACGCTTCTACACCACCGACTTCGAGGCGCTCGACAAGATGGACGTGTCGGCGGTGCAAGCCGAATGGGACGCTCTTCTCCAGGAAATGGAGGACGATCCGAACAAGGGACACTTCAAGCGCAACGAAGAGTGGGACAAGATCGACTTCGAGGCGTTGCCGGAAGGCCTGCGCAACGAGTTCGTGGACTTCCTCGTCTCGTCGCTGACCGCTGAGTTTTCGGGCTGCGTGCTCTACAAGGAGATGAAGAAGCGCGGCACGAACCCCGAAATGGTGCGGCTGTTCTCCTACATGAGCCGCGACGAGGCCCGCCATGCCGGGTTCATCAACGATTCGCTCAAGGAGTTCGGCATCGGCGTCAACCTCGGCTTCCTGACGAAGGCCAAAAAGTACACCTACTTCCGGCCCAAATTCATCTTCTACGCCACCTATCTCTCCGAAAAGATCGGCTATGCCCGCTACATCAACATCTATCGCCAGCTGGAGCGCCATCCGGAGAAGCGTTTCCACCCCATCTTCAAATGGTTCGAGAAATGGTGCAACGACGAGTTTCGCCACGGCGAGGCCTTCGCGCTGCTGATGCGCGCCAACCCGAATTACCTGAAGGGCATGAACCGGTTGTGGGTGAGGTTCTTCGTTCTCGCCGTCTACGCGACCATGTATGTCCGCGACCATGCCCGGCCGGAGTTCCACAAGGCGCTCGACATGGATCCGACCGAGTATGACTACAAGGTCTTCCGGCTGACCAATGAGATCACGAGGCAGGTCTTCCCGCTCGTGGTCGACATCGATCACCCGCGCTTCCGCAAGTGCCTGGAAAAGCTGCGCGTGATCAACGAGACGGCGTCGGCCATCGAGGGCGACGGCATCGGTGCCCGGTTGAAGCGAGGGATTTGCGGCCTGCGGGCCGCAGCCACCTTCGTCTCGCTCTACACCATCCCCACGATCGAGAACGAACTGCCCGACACCAGCCGCATGCAACCGGTCTGGTAGGAGGCGAATCGTGGCCAGTTACGCGGCGCCCGCCCTGTTCGCCCTGTTCGCCTGGTGGTTTTCCACCGGAGTGGTGATATGGCTCGACGGGCTGCCGCGGGCCACCTTCAAGTGGTCTATGGCCGGCTCAAGCGTCCTCGCCGTCGGTGGTCTGTGGCTTTTGTGGTCGAGCGTTGGCGGCACCGAGGTGCGTGACGCCTATCTCGCCTTCTGCGGAGCGCTGGCGGTGTGGGCGTGGATCGAGGCGAGCTTCTACCTGGGGTTCGTCACCGGGCTGGACGTCCCGCGGTGCCGCCACGACTGTTCGGGCTGGCGGCATTTCGGTCACGCGCTGAAGGCGAATGCCTGGCACGAACTGGCGATCGTCGCCCTTCTGGTGGTGATCGCGGCGATCTCCTGGGACGCGCCGAACAAGACCGGGCTCTACACCTTCGTCATCCTGTGGTGGATGCACGAGAGCGCCAGGCTGAACGTGTTCCTGGGAGTTCGCAACCTCAACGAGCATTTCGTGCCCGACCACCTCGAATTCCTGAAGGGGTTCATGCGCAAGGCCGACATGAACCTGCTCTTTCCCGTGTCGGTGACGGTCTCGACCGCTGTCTGCGTCCTCCTGGGCGCAGGCGCGGCGACCGCGGATACCGACTTCGAGCGCACGAGCTACATGTTCCTGACGGCGATCATGGCGCTTGCGATCATCGAGCACTGGTTCCTGATGCTGCCATTGCCATTCGCGGCATTGTGGAACTGGAGCCTCGGCTCGCGCGACAAGGCGCCGGTGACGCCGGCAAAGGCCGCCCGCATTAGGTCGGCGGTCAAGATGAAGCAACCGAGGCCGGTCGCATGAGCGGCCCCGCCGGACGACTGGGAATGGCTGCGCCACGCCCGTGCATCAAGGAGGACGATCCCATGGACTTCGAAGCCTTTTTCGCCACGAAGCTCGATGGCCTGCGCGGCGAGGGACGCTACCGCGTCTTCGCCGATATCGAACGGCATCGCGGCACGTTTCCGCGCGCGACGCGCCATGTCGAGGGCGAGACGCGCGAGGTCACGGTCTGGTGCTCGAACGACTATCTGGGCATGGGC
>JBHYDY010000025.1:0-89201 GCA_051860465.1 Mesorhizobium sp. | reverse complement strand
ACGAGACGAGCCGCGCGATGATGCGCCTCAGCGTCGTTTCGTCCAGTCCCATGTCCATGCCCGTGCCTCCAGAAACCTGCCGCCAGTGTGGGGCAGAGGTCCGGGGGCGTGGATGGAATTCGGGTGACATTCGTGGAAGGCGTTGATTTCGCTGGGGGTGGGTGAGGGGAATATGCACAGCGGGAGGCTGACGACGCGCATGCCGCGAAGCGCAGCTCAACCTTCCACCCTCGGAATGGCAAACGCTCGCACCCTACGGCGCCCCCCTCTGCCTGCCGGCATCTCCCCCACGGGTGGGGAGATCGGCAGCGTCGGCGTCGGCACTCATCCGACAACGTCGGCAATTGGCGAAGGCGACGGAGAGAATGATCTCCCCCCTCGTGGGGGAGATGCCGGCAGGCAGAGGGGGGCGCGACGGAGCGGGGCATTCACAGGCTTTGCCGCGCCGGTGCGCTTACCTTGTCCTTGGCTCCGAAGAGGCAATCGCATCGGCGCAGACGCCACTCGCGGTAGAATTCCACGGCGCTGGCTGCGTATGCACGCCGTCGCGACTGCTGTGCCCCGCCGTCCCGTATGTGGAGACGTCGAGGCATGGTTCCCGTGGTCTGCGCCTCCGCTTCGCTCCGGCTCCGCCCGGGATGACGAAGTCGATGGTGGGGCGCGATAGACGGCTAGTGGTGGAGGGTGGGAGGACGTCGCTGACGCCCGCCTTCGTCATCCTCGGCCGACCGGAGCGCAGCGCAGGGAGAGCCGGGGATCCATGCCTCGATGATGGCGACGGGCGGGACGGTGATGGATTGGGCGGTGGTCGCCGGTGGGCTGTTCCCACCCCAGCGCGTGGCCGCGATGGCGAGGCATGGATCCCGGGTCTGCGCCTCCGCTTCGCGCCGGCTCCGCCCGGGATGACGAAGTGTGGGGCATGGCGCACGATGGTGGAGCGCCTGTCCTCCCCCCTTGTGGATGGAGGAAGCGCGATCTGTAGCATTCGTCATCCTCGGCCGACCGGAGCGCAGCGCAGGGAGAGCCGAGGATCGACGATGGATCCGAAATTTTAAGATAGAAGTTCGAAATTATCAAACCCCTATATCATCCAGAAGAACGCGGCTCTCCTGCAGTGCGAGCCAGATCAAAAAACTCCTATCGACTACATTCATAACACGTGTAGTTTGATCATAATCGATAATGATCGGTCGGATGTTTTTCGTTACCTGTAGCGATGCAGAACTCTGTAGAGCCTGAGTAATATTTCCTTCATTTAATCTTATACCAGTAGGATGCTTTTCCTTTATAAGTTTAGAGAATACGTTTCGACGGATTCCTCCTTCCAGTTCCTCCTTGTCGACAGATAGGACAACATACATAATCCACCTATACATGTCGTACTCGGTTTGTTGGAACCCTTCTGCAAAATTAGTAATAAATGCTGAGTATCGTCCAGCCTGATCGTTCACAATTTCTTTCATCAAAGCTGGAACATCAATGCCTGCGCCAATGACCTTGTGCTGTGCCTGAGTTTCGACAATGCCCTCTTTTTCGCAGATTCGGTAACAACCCTCCTGTAAAAGAGAAACAGCTTCGGAGCTCTGTTCCACTAAGCTTTTGACTGTGATCTCATCGAACTGCACATTCAGGAGAGCTTCGCCCGCACGAACAACATCAGTTAGACTAGAGGTCGACCAAGTGTCGACATCGATCGATGCGACACGATTAGTTAGATCTCCATTGTAATAAATAGGCCGATTTTTCTCGCGCCATACTCCGACAATGATAAAGCATAGATTAGAATTTTCATGGTATGCTTTAAGTGAAAAAGAAAAATCTTGTTGAGTTTGGACTGGTAAATAGTGAAAATCTTCTAAAACAATATATTTTTCAAAATTAACTTCTTTAAGTGCGATAATAATATCGTTTACATCATTGAGATCAATTTCAAGGCGTTTTGTCTCAATCGAGGAATTTGTATGTCTCTCTTTTTCAGCGTCTCCTGTCGCGGATGCTGACGCAAAAAAATGGAACTTTTCCTTCTCCCCGAAATTCTACACCATATTTAGTATGACCTCCGACTGTTTTTGTCTGCGTTTGCTCAATCTGATACCCTGCAGTTTTTAGTATAGAACCATTAAGATTGTTAATATCCATTGTATTAAGACATGATACAACTATGCAGTCACTATCAGAAAGACAATGTTTCCTTAGTGTTGTTTTTCCTTGTTTTGATGATCCGTATATCACAACGTGTTTATCACGTGTGAGATTGGCGACGAGTGCTCCATCGACGTCATCGCGCTCTACATAGTTTAGTGGCATTTCTCGGCCGACACCGTAGACTTCGCGTAGCTTTAGGATTCTCTCAACCACAGATTCTCTCCGCTTTAATGTCACCATGGCGCCTTCATGGAAAAGCGACAACATTTAGAACTTCAGTTGAGGGCTCACAATAGGGCAATACATAAATCACCGAACTCCCCCCCCCCTCACACCCTCTCCACGAACCCGTCCAGCACCCGCTTCTGGCCGGCCTTGTCGAAGTCGATGGTCAGCTTGTTGCCTTCGATGGCCGAGATGTTGCCATTGCCGAACTTGAGGTGGAAGACGCGGTCGCCGATGGCGAAGGGGGAGGGCGTGTCGGAGACGCTCTTGGCGACGAGTTCGCCCTCGATGACCCGGCCCTTGACCGAGCCGCGCCCGGCGCCGTAGCCCGAGTCGGCCTCGCCATAGCCGATGCGCTCGACGGCGTGGCCGGAGCGGTTGCCCCAGTTGCGGTCGGTGGCCTCGGTGCGGTTCTTCTGCGCCCGCGCCCAGCCGGGCGTGGCGTAGGTGTTGGAGAAGGCGCCGCCGCCCTGGTTTCCGGAATGGCCGCCGCCCTGCCCGCCGCCGCGCCCGCCGGTCGCGCTGCCCGCATTGCCCGACGCGCCGCCGCCCAGGCTGTCGAAGCGCGAGGCGCCATAGGGGTTGCGCCGGCCGGCATTGCCTTCGGAAAAGCCGCCGCGACCGCCATGGGCGCCGCCATGGCCCGAACCGCCGCCATATCCGCCATAGGAGTTCCCGGCATCGGAGACTTCGACATGCGCCTCGGGCAGCTCGTCGAGGAAACGCGAGGGGATGGTCGACTGCCACATGCCGTGGATGCGCCGGTTCGACACGAACCAGATGTGCAGGACGCGCTTGGCGCGGGTGAGGCCGACATAGGCCAGCCGCCGCTCCTCCTCCAGCCCCGAGCGGCCGCCCTCGTCGAGCGCGCGCTGGTGCGGGAACAGGCCTTCCTCCCAGCCGGGCAGGAAGACGGTGTCGAACTCCAGCCCCTTGGCCGAATGCAGCGTCATGATGGAGACGGCGTCGGTCGCCTCGGTCTGCTCGGTGTCCATGACCAGCGCGACGTGCTCGAGGAAGCCGCGCAGGCTCTCGTAGCCGTCCATGGAGCGGATCAGTTCCTTCAGGTTTTCCAGCCGGCCCGGCGCCTCGGCCGACTTGTCGGCCTTCCACATGTCGGTGTAGCCGCTCTCCTCGAGAATGGTCTCGGCGAGCTCGGTGTGCGGCGTGTTGTCGAGCGCCTCCTGCCAGCGCAGGAACGAGGCGGCGAGCTCGCGCAGCGCGGAGCGGGGCTTCGGCTTCATCTCGTCGCTCTCGGCCAGCTTTCGCGCCGCTTCGAGCATCGGGATGCCGAGCGCGCGGGCGGCGTCATGCACCTGGCGCACGGCCGCGTCGCCCAGCCCGCGCTTGGGCACGTTGACGATGCGCTCGAAGGCGAGGTCGTCGGTCGGGTTGGCCACGACGCGCAGATAGGCCATGGCGTCGCGGATCTCCTGGCGCTCGTAGAAGCGCGGGCCGCCGATGACGCGGTAGGCGAGGCCGAGCGTAACGAAGCGCTCTTCGAACTCGCGCATCTGGAACGAGGCGCGGACGAGAATGGCGACGTCGTTGAGCGGGCCGCCCTTGCGCTCGATCTGCTCGAGCTCCTCGCCGACGGCGCGCGCCTCCTCCTCCGAATCCCAGGCGGCGTGAACCTGAACCCTGGCGTCCTCGGGATCGGAGATTTCGGTGAACAGCGTCTTGCCCAGCCGGCCCTCGTTGTGGGCGATGAGATGCGAGGCGGCGCCGAGAATGTGGGCGGTGGAGCGGTAGTTGCGTTCGAGACGGACGATGGTGGCGCCGGGAAAATCCTTGTCGAAGCGCAGGATGTTGTCGACCTCGGCCCCGCGCCAGCCATAGATCGACTGGTCGTCGTCGCCGACGCAGCAGATGTTGACCGCTCCCGAACCCTCCCCCCTGCGGGGAGGGTGGTCCGAAGGACCGGGTGGGGGTGGTGCCGCCTGCACGACCTGCGAAGCGGAACCACCCCCCTCTGTCGGCTCTGCCGACATCTCCCCCGCAAGGGGGGAGACCGGGCGTCCACCCTTCGGCCGCTGCGCGAGCAGCCGCAGCCACATGTACTGCGCGGTGTTGGTGTCCTGGTACTCGTCGACGAGGATGTACCTGAACCGGCGGTGATAGTCGGCGAGCACGTCGGGATGGTCGCGCAGGAGCCGGATCGGGTGGCAGAGCAGGTCGCCGAAATCGCAGGCGTTGAGTGTTTTCAGCCGGTCCTGGTAGGCGGCGTAGAGCTCGCGGCCGCGGCCATTGGCGAAGGCGCGCGCGTCGCCCTCGGGGATGTCCTTCGGCGCCAGCCCCTTGTTCTTCCAGCCGTCGATCATCTGCGCGAACTGGCGCGCCGGCCAGCGCTTGTCGTCCAGACCCTCGGCCTGGATGATCTGCTTGATCAGGCGGATGACGTCGTCGGTGTCGAGAATGGTGAAATCGGAGCGCAGGCCGGCGAGTTCGGCATGGCGGCGCAGGATCTTGACGCCGATCGAGTGGAAGGTGCCGAGCCAGGGCATGCCCTCGACATTGGCCTCGCCGACGAGCACGCCGATGCGGTGCTTCATCTCGCGCGCCGCCTTGTTGGTGAAGGTGACGGCGAGGATCTGCGAGGGGAAGGCGCGGCCGGTGGCGAGGATGTGGGCGATGCGGGTGGTGAGCACGCGCGTCTTGCCGGTGCCGGCGCCGGCCAGCACCAGCACGGGGCCCTCGGTGGTCTCGACCGCCAGCCGCTGCTCGGGGTTCAGGCCGGAGAGATAATCCGGCGCCTTGGGCTGGCGCGCGGCCATGGCGCGCGCGGCAATGCCGCCGCCGGGAGCGGGCGCGGCGGGCCGGGGCGGTTCGTCCTCGTCGAAGAACGGCATATCGGGAAAGTCTGACATGGCTCCGAATGTAGTGATTCGGCCGCCAAAGGCCAGCGAGCGTGTCCGTTTTGTTCCAGCGCAAGGCGCTCGTCCGGCGATGCGGCCGACAAGGCGATGCAGGTCGCGCCTTGACTTGGCGCCGCCCGGCCCCGATCTGCAACGGAGGCGGGCGGTGGTCGTGCCGCGGGGCGACAGGGGGGTAGCATGGCCAGGCGCGGGTCTTCTTTCGGCTTTCTGGGACGTTTCGGCCGGTCGGAGGACCTGCGCCAGCTCGACGACGCGCTGCACGCCTTCGACCTGCATCCGGCCCGGGTGCCGGACGGCGCCAAGCTCGCGCTGGTCAACCTGATGAAGGACCACGATCCCTCCGGCGAGCCGCCCGAACACGCCTATCCGTTCACCGCCTGGCTGTTCGCCTACTGCGCGCTCGGGCGCGAGGCGTTCATCGTGGCCAATGGCGAGGAGCCGGCGGAGGCGGCGGAGCGGCGGCTGGAGGCGGCGCTCGAGGCGGGCGAGGGGTTCGACGCCGACGTGGTGCTGCTGACCATGCATGCCAGGCTGGTCCACCCGAAGCTGGTCGAGCAATGGGGGCTCGAGGCCGGCGAGGCCTGAGCGCGGGCAGGGCGCGGCGCGCCGGCCTTCGATCGCCGCGGCGCCCGGTCGGCGCGGGCCGGCGGATTGACCCAGCGCAATGAGTGTATGAGCATCCTGTGATGTATTGCCCGGACAGATGTTCGCGCGAGGGGAGCGAGATGTCCGCGTTCGGGAAGCAGCCAGAGCAAGAAGGTTCGACAAAGCCGCCGGTCGAGGCCTATGACCTGTGGCGGGCGCGGCGTGACCTCGAGCGCTACATCTTCGACCATACCGCCGCCAACGGGCCGATCGCGCCCGAACTCGGCCGCCTGCGCGACTTCCTCCGCCAGCTCGCCGGCGAAGACTGACGCCACGGCTTGCGTCGAAGCGGCGCGCGGGCAAGGATGCGCCGGACACAAGCTGGTGGGAGGACGCCATGTCGCTGAAGGGAAAGACCCTTTTCATCTCCGGTGGATCGCGCGGCATCGGCCTCGCCATCGCGCTGCGCGCGGCGCGCGACGGGGCCAACGTCACCATCGCGGCCAAGACCGCCGAGCCGCATCCGAAGCTGCCCGGCACGATCCATACGGCCGCCGCGCTGATCGAGGAGGCCGGCGGCAAGGCGCTGCCGGTGCTGTGCGACATCCGCAGCGAGGAGATGGTCGACGAGGCGGTGAAGGCGACGGTGGAGGCCTTCGGCGGCATCGACATCTGCATCAACAACGCCAGCGCCATCCAGCTGACCGGCACGCTCGACACCGACATGAAGCGCTACGACCTGATGCACCAGATCAACACGCGCGGCACCTTCCTCGTGTCGAAGACCTGCATCCCGCACCTCAGGAAGGCCGAAAACCCGCACATCCTCAACCTCGCGCCGCCGCTCGACATGCAGGCCAAGTGGTTCCGCAACCACGTCGCCTACACGATGGCGAAGTTCGGCATGTCGATGTGCACGCTGGGCATGAGCGCGGAGTTCGCGCGAGACGGGATCGCGGTGAATTCGCTGTGGCCGCTGACGGCCATCGACACGGCGGCGGTGCGCAACCTGCTCGGCGGCGACGCCATGGCGTCGATGAGCCGGCTGCCCGACATCATGGCCGACGCCGCCCACGCGATCCTGGTCCGCCCGGCGCGCGACTGCACCGGCAATTTCTTCATCGACGAACTGGTGCTGCGCGAGGAAGGCGTGACGGACTTCTCCGTCTATGCCCCCGGCGCCAAGGGCGCGCTGGCGGCCGACTTCTTCGTGCCGGACGAGGTGCTCGACATGACCGACACCAAGCTCGCCGGCCTGCAGGGCTGATCGCCCCGCGACAACGGGAGCGGCCGGCCCTCGTCGGACCGGCCGCCCGTTCTTCGTCGTTCGCCGTCAGAAGCGCAGGGTGAACCGCGCCTCGCCGCCATTCTCCGTCGAGGTCTCGCCGAAGGCGCCCCGATAGTCGACCGAGAAGGAGGTCGTCGGCGAAAGGTCCACCGCCACGCCCGCGCCCACCAGCGCCAGGTTCTTAGACAGCGGCGCGCCTTCGACGGTGAAGGCCGAACCGCCGTCGAAACGGGCGATGGAAGTCGGCGTCAGGTCGCCGAAACCGTGCCTCCAGCCGAGCATGCCGTTGACCCGCGCGCCGACGCCGACCGAAGGCAGGCGCATCGAAGTGCGCAGGCCGAGGGTGGAATAGGCGACGTCGGTCTCGCTGCCGGCGATCGACAGGGCGGCGATGCCGCCCGTCTCCTGATAGCCGTCGATGGTGAGCCGCACATAGTCGATGCCGGCGAAGGGCTCGACCTGCAGCGTCTGGGCGCCTAAGGGCAGGACATAGGCTTGGCTGATCTCGCCGAAGAGCTGCAGCGACCCGCCCGAGGTCGAGCCCGAGAGCGCCTCCGTGAAGTTGCCGATGGAAGCGATCCGCGCCGTGTCGATGTCGTGCCAGGCATAGCCCGCGCCGGCGCTGAGCGTCAGCCGGTCGAACTTCATGCCGCCATAGACCCCGACCTCCCAGCTGTCGGCGGTCGAGGTGGAGGCGCGGCCATCGACGTCGTAGTCCGACGCATGATAGGCGGCGAGCACGCCTACGCGGGCGTTCTCGCTCGGCGCGAAGTCCACCCCGACCGCCCCGCCCACCGACTGTCGGTCGATCGAGGCCGTGTTGGCCGAGCCGTCCAGGCTGCCGCGCGCGCCGTCAAAGGAGGTCCAGATCGCGGTTTGCTGGCCTGCCGCGCCGGCGGCTAGTTCGGGCGCCGGGCCATAGCTCGAGACCAGGATGCTTCCGGTGGTGCCGCCGGCATCGTCGCCGAAGGCCTGCGAAATCCGCTGCTGCGCGGCATGGCTGAAGAACTGCGACGAGAGAACGAGGCCGCCCTGCGTGGCCGCCGCGATCTCGCCCGACAGGCTGTCGTAGCTGTCGCGGGCAGCATTGGTATCGAGCATCAGGATGCGCTGCAGGATCTCGTCGTCTTCCCCGAGCGAAGCGATCCCGTTCGCGGTCGCGGCCTGGTTCGGCGTGGCGGCGACGTCGGCGAGGTCGACGTCGTTGCGCGTCAGCGTCAGGAGCACGTCGTCGTCGTCGTAGACGAGCCCGGCGTCGAGGAACGCGGACGCGTGGTCGATGCCGGAGAAGGTCCCCGTATAGCCCTCGTCGGCTGTCAGGATCGTGTAGGTCCGATCGCCCGAGTAGCGCCCCCCTAGCGGCATGAGCTCGACGGAGCCGGCGAGGGTGGCTTCGCCGGTGACGTGGACAAGGCTGGCCTGCTCGCTTTCGACGTCTATCTGAACCCCGAACGTCGCGCCGCTCGTGAAGACAAGATCGCCATCGATGGTGAGCGTGCCGGGCACGCGGTCTGTTCCGGCGATGATCGCCCCGCCGGCATTAACGTCGACGTTGCCGCCGATCGTGCCAGTGCCTTCGAGCACCGCGCGACCGTCGACGTCGTCGCTGCCGATGTTGGCCGTGAAGACGGAGAGCGTGCCTTGCAGGACGAGGGTGCCCTGGTTCACGGCGAGGCTGTCGGTGATGCTCGAGCCGTCGCCAGTGATCGTCCAGGTGCCGCTGCCGGACTTGGCGAGCTTCGAAAAGCCCTGGAACTGGCCGGACGCATGGACCATGCCGAGGTCGAAGGATCCGGTGGCGCTGCCGGTAAGTTCCAGCGTGTTGCTGGCGGAGACGTTCTGCACCTTGCCGACGAGGGTCGCGGTGTCGGACAGGACGAGCCGGTTGTTGCCCGAGCCCATGCTGATGGCGGTCCCGGAGGCGGAGGACGCCGCGATAGTACCGGTGTTGATGACGGTCGTGTCGCCGTTGCCGGTGTAGACCGCCGTGTCGCCCGTGGTCTGGATGGTGCCGCTGTTTGTGAGAAGGTTTGTCGTCCCATCGAGCCAGACCGCATGGGACGTCGCCGTGACCGTGCCGCTGTTGGTGACGGAGATGTCGCCGTCGATGGCGTCGACGGTCGCGGAGGTGAGGCCGCCCGATAGGCCGCTGTCGACGAAGATGCCGGTCAGGCCGGTGAGCGAGCCGGCATTGACGATGGTGACGTCGCCCTGGGGCGTCGCGGCGCGGATGGCGCTGTCGCGGTTGGCGGTAACGATGCCCGTGGCCTCGTTGGTGATGAAAATGTCGCCGGATGTGCTGGCCGTCCCGATCAGGCCGCTGTAGCCGACGGGCGCGCGAATCAGGGCGCGGGCCGCGTCGTAGGACGTGTCGCCGGTGGCGGTGACGGTGCCGCTGTTGGTCACCGTCGCCGTGCCGACGTTGGTCGCGGCATAGACGGCGTTGTCGGTGTTGGAGGTGACCGTGCCGCCGTTGGTGATGGTGGCGTCGCCGTCGGCCGACCAGGCGATCAGGCCCTGGAACAGCGTCGAGCCGACGGTGCCGTCATTGGTGATGTTGGCGAGGCCGTTGTAGGCGATGACCCGGATGCCCGCGGTGGTCGCCTGCACCGACCCGGTGGCGGTGTTGATGACCGAGACCGTCGCGTCGTCCGCGCCGTTGTAGTTGCCGTCGGCATAGATGCCGCGCCCGCCGTTCGAGATCACCGATCCGCTGTTGGTGATGGTCACCGCGCCTAGGTTGGTGACGCCGCTGATCACCGCCGTGTTCGAATCCGTAAACGTGCCCGTCAGCGTGCCGGCATTGTCGATGTCGATGGTGCCGGCAAAATCGTTCCGCACCCAGATCGTGCCGAAGCTGCCGGGACCGGAATTGGCGGTGACGTCGGCGCCGATGTCGACGGTCGCGTTGACGGTGACCGCGACGGGCTGGGGCGGGCTGTCGGGCGTCGTCCCGAACTGCATCACCAGTCCGCTGTAGCCGGGATTGTCGATCGAGGTCGCGCCGGTGAGGGTGACGGTCTGATCGTAGACGCCGACGGTCTGTGGCGATGCGTAGATGACGGAGACGGTCTCGACGCCGTCGACCGTCAGCGAGCCGGTGCCGGGCGTCATGGTGACTCTGACGCTGGTCGAATCACAGGATACGAGCGTCGTGGTGCCGGTGACCGAGCAGGCTGCAAATGCCGGCGAGGCGTCCATCACCCCCAGCCCGGCCAGGGACAGGGCAGCGAAGCAGACGCTGGCCCGAAGCCCGGCGCTCAGGCGCCGTCCCGACGGTGAGCTCGCCTGGCGCGCTGCAAGAATTAAGTTGTCTTCGCCCGCGACTGGACTTAAGTCCAAGTTCGCGGCGCGTCCCTTGCGGGCATTAGAGCGCTCTTTCGTCAAGGATGCCCCCCCCGGTCTTTTTGCGAGAATCTCAATCAGAAGTTGATGAACGAGTCGGCAATAGGCCTCCGGCCGGGGCACGTCAATGCGCGTCCGTGGCCGTTCCCTTGGGCCAGCGACGAACGTCCATTCAGGAAAACATCAGCGTGCGCAGAAGCTCCGGGATCACCTGGATCGCCTTCAGGGCGTTCTTCAGTTCGGCCTGGTCATCGCGCGACATCGCCCCGACTTCGACCTTGTTGGAGACCGGGATGCCGGCCAGGAGATCGCGGCTCTGCTGGGAGAGCATGGCCTTGATGATGGTGCCGTGTCCCGCGATCAGCCGCTCGATGTCGCCGGTGCTTCCCAATCCCTTCGCGATCAGCCCCGAGAGCCTGGCCTTGGTGGAGCGCTCGGCAACGCCGTGGCGGATGGCGAGCGCCCGGGCAAAGGCGACGATCGGAAACAGCCCGTGCATCTTCAGGTCGACGCGCCCCTCATCGGTGCGAAAGCCACCGAAGAGGGTGAAGGGACCCGCGCCGACGGCGATTCGCTCGCCAAGCAGTTTTGCGAAGACCGGGCTTTTCGAGCCGAGGTCGTAGGCGAGGTCGAAGAGGCTGGCGGCGAGCGCGAAATCGCCATGCACCGGCGCGAAATCAAAGAAGATGTCGACGTTGAGCAGGTCGTCCGGCCGAGATCGGCCAATCCAGTCCTCGACCCGGGCGGTCCAGAGCGCCGCCGATCCCCGGAAGGCCGGGTTCTTCGCCATCACGCCGCCCTTGCAGAGCGGAATGCCTGCATCGTCGAGGGTGGCCGCCATCTTGTCGCCGAGCCTGGCGAACCAACGGTCCTGCGGCCCGTCCGGCTCGCCCTCGGCGAAAACGATGGCATTGTCCTGGTCGGCGGCTAGCAATGACTCGCCGCGTCCGCCTGAACCGAGCACCATCACCGCATAGGGGCAGGGCGGTTCGCCAAGGCCTTCGGCGAGCATCGCCGCTTCGGCCAGCTGCGCGGCGCGACGGGTGACGATTCGAAGCTCCTCGCTGACGATCTCCGCGATCACGCGCGCCTCGATCGCCTCGCCGATCAGCGCTTCGGCGACGGCGGGCAGGGTCGACCAGGCGGATGCCAGCGCGCTGGGGTCGGCGGCGGCCTCGATCTCGTCGTCGAGGCTGATGGCGGCGCCCGCCCGCAGGCGCAGGAGATCGCGCGCCGACACCACCCCCACCAGCCGGCCGAGTTCGTCGCGGACCGCGAGGTGGCGGATCTTCAGCCGGTCCATGCGGCCAACCGCTCGATAGACGAAGGCTTCGGCGCGGATGGAGGCGAGGTCGCGGGTCGCGATCGAGCCGACGGGCTCGAACAAGGCATCCGCGCCGTTGGCCGCGATGCGGCGCATCACGTCCCTCTCGGTGACGATGCCGTAGCGCGGGAGCGGCAGGCCGGGATCGGGCGTTTCGGCGACGAACAGCGAGGAGATGCGCTTTTCGACCATCAGGTCGATGGCGCCGCGCAGGTCGAGGCCGGAGGCGACGATCAGCGGCGGAGAAGCCATCAGGTCACGGATGCGGTGGCGGTAGGCATAGGGGTCGACTGCGCCGAAGGCGCGAGGGCCGGGCGCTTCCGGGCGCGTGGCGGGCTCCGACCAGCCGGCCTTGTGATGGCTGTCGATCTGGGCTGTCTGCGCAAGACAGGCGCGTTCGGCTTCGCCCAACGTGCGAATGCCCCGCTCGGCCAGCCGGGGCAGAAGCGCGATGAAGATGTCGGCGGCGGCCTTTGCGTCGCCGGGCGCCTGGTGGCGACCGTCGATCTCGATGCCGAGCCACTGCGCGATCATGTCGAGCGACTGGTCGGGCAGGTTGGGGCTGGCGACGGCCGAGAGCAGGCGCACGCACAGGGTTCGAGGGCGGATCCAGCGGATGCCGGCGCGCTTCGCCTCGTGTTCGATCACCGCGAGGTCGAAGCCGATGGAGAAGCCGATCAGGACACGCTGTTTCGCGAAGGCGTCGAACCGCCCGAGCGCCTCGCCGAAGGAGGGCGCACCGGCCACATCGGCGTCGGTGATCTGGTGGATGACGGTCGAACCAGGCGGGATCGGAATCTTTGGATCAACGAGTGTCTCGAAACCCTCGTCCGCGCTCACCTTTCCGCCCGAGATCGCCACCGCCCCGAACTGCACGATGCGGGCGGTGGTGGTGTCGAGGCCGGTCGTCTCGGTGTCGGCACAGACCGCGTCGAGCGCGATCAGCGGCGTTGCCCCGCTCAGTATTCTCATGCGGTTCCTCCCCCAGGATTGTCGCTCGAAACCATAGCATGGCCGCCGTATCGCCGCTTGATCCTGATCATCCCCGACGCAGCCGCCTGCCTGCCTTGTACGCCTGCTGTGGGCTGTCGCCTTCCAACGCTTCGCATGTCGCTTTCGTGCGATCCTGCCCGATTGCGACATGGTGTTGTGGGTCCGTTCAAGGTGCCCTCAGGCGGTAACGCCCGGAGGGATAATTGGGAAGCCGGTTCCTCCGAAAGGGGAAAGCCGGCGCTGCCCCCGCAACGGTGGCGGAGCGACAAACCCGACGGGAGACCACTGGGCCGACAGGCCCGGGAAGGTGTCGGGCAAGGCCAGCATGGCCAGCTCCGGAGCCCGGAAACCAGCCTCGAACCTTTTGGGAACCGACTGATCGCGGTGGGCGGTCAAGAGGCAGAGCGATTCGGGAGGCCCCCCGTGGCCTCGCGCGCGGCTTTTCCTCCATCACCACCAGTTCAGTCCTTGTGCGAATGCGAGGACGGACATGGATACGCGCAACGACATGCTGAAACTGCTGAAGAGCCGGCGGCCGGGCTTCAGCCTGGAGCAACCCTTCTATATCGACCCTGACTTCCACCAGCTCGATCTCGATCTCATCTGGTATCGCGACTGGTTGTTCGTCGGTCATGATTGCGAGGTCGCCAAGCCCGGATCGTTCTTCACCGTGCAGGTCGGCGACTATCCCGTGGTGATCGTGCGCGGCCGCGACGGACAGATCCGCGCCTTCCATAATTCATGCCGGCATCGCGGCAGCCGCGTCTGCACGGCGCACAAGGGCACGTCGGCCAGGCTGGTCTGCCCGTATCATCAGTGGACCTACGACCTCGACGGATCGCTGGTCTTCGCGCGCCAGATGGCCGACGACTTCCGCAAGGAGGAGTTCGGCCTCAAGCCCGTGGCCTGCGAGAGCGTCGGCGGCTACGTCTTCATCTGCCTGGCGAAGGAGCCGTCCGACTTCGCGCCGTTCCGGGCGATGATGGAGCCCTATTTCCGGCCGCACCGGCTGACCGAGGCGAAGGTCGCGCACGAGGCGACGATCATCGAGAAGGGCAACTGGAAGCTCGTGTGGGAAAACAACCGCGAGTGCTATCACTGCGCGGCCAATCATCCCGAACTCTGCAAGACCTTTCCCGAGGCGCCGACGGTCACCGGCGTCAACGGCGCCGAGAGCGACCCGGACATGCTGGCGCACTGGGCGAAATGCGAGGCGGCGGGGCTGCCCTCTCGTTTCCGCATCGACGGGGGCGGCCAGTACCGCGCGACCCGCGCGCCGCTGCTGCGCGACGCGGTGAGCTATACCTCCACCGGGAAGCGGGCGGTGGGCAGGAACCTGTCCGACGACGTCGCGACCGACCGCATCGGCACGCTGCTGCTCTATCACTACCCGACGACCTGGAACCATGTGCTGGGCGACCATGCCGTGACCTTCCGCGTGCTGCCGATCAGCGCCACCGAAACGGCGGTGACGACCAAGTGGCTGGTTCACAAGGACGCCGTCGAAGGCGTCGACTACGACCTGCAGAACCTGATCCATGTCTGGACGGAGACCAACGACGAGGATCGCAGGATCGTCGAGGAGAACGCCTTCGGCATCCGCTCGCCCGCCTACGAGCCGGGGCCCTATTCGGAACTGCACGAAGGTGGGGTGATCCAGTTCGTCGACTGGTACGCGGGCTTCATGGCGCCCCGCCTGGCCGAGGGTGATGCGCCGCGCCTGAGGAGCGTGGCGTGAGGGAGGGGAGGATGTCGCATCGCGTGGGAGTTCCCCTCCCCCTTGCGGGGAGGGGTAAGGGGTGGGGGTCGGGCGTCGCGCACCGAGGCCCGGTGACGACGGGGGATTCAGCATGACCTATACAGCACCGTTTCCGGTCGCCGCCACCCCCACCCCTTACCCCTCCCGGCAAGGGGGAGGGGGAACGGCGAACGCCGCGCTCTATCGCCATCTCGACGAGATGGCGCCTTGGGACGACCGGCTGCAGGTGCTCGAGGTGATCGGCGTGACCGAGGAGGCGCCGGACGTGCGCACCTTCACGTTCCGCTCCGACGCGCAGACCTGGTTCCGCTACAAGCCCGGCCAGTTCGTGACGCTCGAACTGCCCGTCGGGCCGGAACCGCTGACGCGGACCTACACGCTGTCGTCTTCGCCGTCGCGACCGTTCTCGATCGCGGTGACGGTGAAGGCGCAGCCGGGCAGCATCGGCACGCGCTGGATGTTCGAGAACCTGAAGCCGGGGACGCATGTCCGCGCCTACGGGCCGGCCGGCGACTTCACGCACCACAACCATCCGGCCGGGAAGTACCTCTTCATTTCGGCGGGATCGGGCGTCACGCCAATGATGTCCATGCTGCGCTGGTTTTCCGACTGCGCGCCGTGGTCCGATGTCGCCTTCGTCAACTGCGCGCGCCGGCCCGAGGAGATCATCTTCCGCAAGGAACTGGAACTCCTGGGCAGCCGCATGCCGGGCCTGTCGCTCGGCTTCCTGATCGAGGAGCGGTCGAGCCGCGAGAGCTGGTTCGGGCACATGGGCCGCATCGACGCCGTGCGCCTGCCGCTGCTGTCGCCCGACTTCCGCGAACGCGAGGTGTTCTGCTGCGGTCCCGAACCCTTCATGCGCGCCGTTCGCGGCATGCTGGAAACGTCTGGCTTCGACATGTCGCGCTACCATCAGGAGAGCTTCGCGGCGCCGACGCCGGCCCCGGCGCCGGTGGACGTCGAGGCACTGGCCGCCGAGGACGGCGCCCCGGTGCAGGAGGCGCTGCCGATCCGCTTCTCGATGTCGGACGCGACCGGCGAATGCCTGCCCGGCCAGACGATCCTCCAGGCCGCGCGGGCGGCCGGCGTGCGCATTCCAGCCGCCTGCGAGTTCGGGCTGTGCGGCACCTGCAAGACGAGGAAACTGTCCGGCGAGGTCGAGATGGTCCACAATGGCGGCATCCTCGACGACGAGATCGCCGACGGCTTCATCCTGGCCTGCTGCTCGAAGCCGCTGACGGCGGTCGAGGTGGCGGCATGAGCGCGCGCGATCCGCATGACCTGTCGACGCGGCCGCGACCGCGGGAGGCGGGCGAACCGGCGCGCCTGTCGCCGCTGCCGCCGCCGGACGAGGTCTTCGCCGACTGGCTTCTGTCGGTGCCGCATGGCGCCGACCTCGCGGCCGGCGCCCGCCACCAGGTCGAGATCATCGACGCCCGCGCGTGGATGCATCCCGACGTCGCGTGCCTGCGCATGTTGCTGGTCGCCGTCGCCGAGGATGGACCGTAGCCGCCTCGGCCCACCCCGCGCCGTCCGGAAATCCGAACAGGATGGCGAAAGACTTTCGGATTTCCGGACGCGGGAACGGAAATACGATACGAAGCCATTGAAATCACGTGACTTCCAGAACTGGCACGACCGTTGCAGTGAGAACGGTGACCAGCGAAGGGAAGACCGTGGACATGGCGTGGATCATCATCATTGCACTGGCGGGAGCGGCCATCGCGCGGCCGGCCGCCGACCTGTTCGGCAAGGCGACGGGCTGGGTGATGAGCCTGGTCCCGCTTGCCCTGTTCGTCATGATCCTGGGTCACGCGGGGGACGTGGCGGACGGCGGCGCGGTGATCGCGACGATATCCTGGGTTCCCTCGCTCGGGGTTGACCTGACCCTGCGGCTCGATGGCTTCTCGATGCTGTTCGGGCTCCTGATCACCGGTATCGGCACGCTGGTCACGGTCTATGCCGGCGCCTATTTCGCCGAAAAGCCGGCAGCCGACATGGGCCGTTTCCTGGCGCTGATCCTGCTGTTCATGACCGCCATGCTCGGCACCGTGCTGTCGGACGACCTGATCGTCATGTTCGTGTTCTGGGAGCTGACGAGCCTCACCTCCTTCATGCTGATCGGCTTCGACGCCCACAAGGCGGAGGCGCGCAAGGCGGCGATCCAGTCGCTGCTGGTCACCGGCGGCGGCGGGCTGGTGCTGTTCGCGGGCATCCTCCTGATCGGCATGACGATGGGCACCTTCTCGTTCACCGAGATACTGGCCCGCGCCGACGAACTCGTCGCCAGCCCGTGGGCCGGCTTGATCGCGGTGCTGATCATGATCGGCGCCTTCACCAAGTCGGCGCAGGTGCCGTTCCACTTCTGGCTCCCGAACGCCATGGCCGCGCCGACGCCGGCGTCCGCCTACCTCCACTCCGCCACCATGGTGAAGCTCGGCATCTTCCTGCTCGCCCGCTTCGACGGCGTCTTCGCCACCATGCCGGCCTTCGGCACGACGCTGGTGGTGGTCGGTTCGCTGACCATGACGGTCGCCGCGCTCAAGGCGCTGAGGGCCGAGGGCTACAAGGCCGTGCTGGCGCATTCCACCGTCGCCTCGCTCGGCATCCTCGTGATGCTGATCGGGCTCGATGGAGAGGTCGCAGCGGTCGCTACGGTCGGCTTCATCCTGGCGCACGCGCTCTACAAGGCGGCGCTGTTCTTCTGCGCCGGCACGGCGATCCACGCCACCGGCGAATCGAGCCTGCGCAAGCTTGGCGGGCTCGCCCGCTTCCTGCCGGTGACGGCCGTTGCCGCGGTGCTGGCGAGCCTCAGCATGGCCGGGCTGCCGCCCTTCGTCGGCTTCATCTCGAAGGAGTACCTGTTCGAGGCGCAGCTCACCGACGGCTGGAACATCGTGCCGATCGCCGTCGCCGTGCTGGTCAACGCCGTGATGTGCGGCGTCGCGGGCGTCGTCTCGATCAAGCCGTTCTACTTCAAGAGCCATCGTGTCGAGACGGTGAAGCACGGCGAGACGCCGGGTCTCCTCGTCGGGCCTCTGCTGCTCGCAAGCGGGGGCATCGTCATCGGGCTGTTCCCGAGCGGGATCGGCAATCTGTTGATCGGCCCGGCGGCGTCGGCGCTCCACGGCAGCCCGATCGACGTGTCGTTCAAGCTCTGGCACGGGTTGACGCCCATGCTGGTGCTGAGCATCCTGGTCGTCTCGATCGGCGTGGCGATCGTCATCTGGTGGGACGTCATCCACAACCACCTGCGTCGCTACGACCGGCTGTTTCGCCTGATCGGCGACGGCGGCTATCACTGGGTCGTCGACGGCACCCTGGACATCGCGCGCGCCTCGACGCGCCTACTGCAGAACGGCGACCAGAGGCGCTACACCGCCGTCGTCGTGACGGTGGTGGTTGCGGGGCTGGCGATCGCGCTTTTCGCTGGCCCGGCGGGTCTCTACATCGCCGCGCCCGACGGGTTGCCGCGCGTCTCGGTTACGCTCGTCCTGCTGCTCAGCGCGGCCGGCGCCGTGGCCACCGTGCTTGCGCGCTCGCTGATCGCGGCCCTTGTCTCGGTCGGCATCGTCGGGTTCGCCGTCGCGGTGATCTTCATGCTCAACGGCGCACCCGACCTCGCCCTGACACAGATCGCCGTCGAGACGCTTCTCGTCATCCTGCTGACGGCAGTGCTGCTGCGGTTGCCCGCCCGCCAGCGCCATTCGAGAACGGTCGGCGAGCGACGCCGCGACGCTGCGCTGGCGACCGGCTTCGGCGTGGTCATTTTCCTGGCCGTCGCCAGCATGAGCGCCATCCCGATCGACCTGAGCCTGACGGAGTATTTCGGCGAGACGAGCTATCTCGAAGGCTTCGGACGCAACGTCGTGAACGTGATCCTGGTCGACTACCGCGCCATCGACACGCTGGGCGAGATCGCCGTCGTCGCCTTCGCCACCATCGCGGTGTGGGCGCTCCTGCGCAACAGCGCCGCCAAGCCGCGGACCAAGGGGTAAAGTCCATGCAGATCATCTTCTCCACCATGTCGCGCCTGTTCTTCGTGCTGATGATCGGCGTGTCCCTGTTCATGCTGTTTCGCGGCCACAACGAGCCCGGCGGCGGCTTCATCGGCGGGCTGATCGCCGCGCTCGGCTTCGCTCTGCTGGCCATGGCCCGCGACGTCGAGACGGCGCGCCGGGCGCTGGTGATCCATCCGGTGGCGCTGATGGGCGGCGGGCTGCTCCTGTCCTTCGTCAGCGGACTGCCCGGCCTCCTGTCGGACCAGTCCTTCCTGACCCACTGGTGGATGAAGGTCGGCTCCACCCATCTCGGCACGGCGACCACCTTCGACATCGGCGTCTACTGCGTCGTCATCGGCGGCGTCCTGTGCCTCGTCTTCCGCCTTTATGAAGGGATCGAGCAGTGAACCTCGTCTACGCCTTCGCCATCGCCGCCCAGATGGGCTGCGGCGTCTATCTTCTCCTGTCGCGCCACGGGGTGCGCATCCTGCTCGGCATCGTGCTGCTGTCGACCGCGACCAACCTCCTGATCTTCGTCGCCGGCGGGCTGCGCTTCACCGCGCCGCCGGTGATCGAGAGGGGGATGCAGATGCTGGACGCCGAAACGGCCAACGCGCTGCCGCAGGCCCTGATCCTGACGGCGATCGTCATCGGCTTCGCGCTCGTTTCCTTCGCCGCGGCCCTGATCCTGAAGACCTACCGTTCCGTGGGCTCCGTGCTCACCAGCGACCACAACGACGCCGAGGCGCTCGGCAGCCCGTTCGACAAGGAGCCCGCGCGCAATGCTTGAGTTCATGCTCGAAACCGCGCTCTTTTGGCCGCTGGCCATTCCGCTCGCCACCGCGGCCATCTGCGCGGCGGCCTGGGCCTATCCGCGCGTCCAGGAGACGGCGAGCATCGCCGGCCTCGTTCTGACGCTGGGCGCGTCCCTGCTGCTTCTGGACGCCGTCATGTCGCAGGGCATCCTGACAAAGCAGTTCGGCGGCTGGGCGCCACCCTTCGGCATCAGCTTCGTCGCCGATCGCTTCAGCGCCGCCATGGTGGTGATCTCGAGCGTTCTGGCGCTCGCGGCTGGAATTTTCGCCATCGCAGACCTGCGGCGCAGGCAGGTGAAGGCGGGTTTCTACCCGCTGTTCCAGGGGTTGATGGTGGGCGTCAACGGCGCCTTCCTGACCGGCGACATCTTCAACCTGTATGTCTGGTTCGAGGTGATGCTGATCGCCACGCTTGGCCTGATCACGCTCGACCGGACCCGTGCGCAGCTCGACGGCGCGATCAAGTATGCCGTCCTGAACCTGTTTTCGACCATCCTGTTCCTGATGGCGATCGGGCTGCTCTACGGCGTGACCGGAACGCTAAACATGGCGGATCTTGCCCGCGTCCTGCCGCAGACGGAAGGCTCGGTCGCGCTGACGGTCTCGGCCATGCTTTTCCTGCTCGCCTTCGGGATCAAGGCCGGCTTCTTCCCGCTCTTCTTCTGGCTCCCGGCCTCGTATCACACGGCGACGATCATCGTGTCGGCGGTCTTCGCCGGACTGCTGACCAAGGTCGGAGTCTATGCCTGCTTCCGCGTCTTCACGCTCCTGTTCGAGGTGAACGAGGGCGGCATCCGGCCGATCGTCGCCTTCTTCGCGGCGGGGACGATGCTGTTCGGCGTCTTCGGTGCGGCGATCCAGTGGGACATCCGCCGCATCCTGTCGTTCCACATCATCAGCCAGATCGGCTACATCATGCTGGGGCTTGCCATCGCCACGCCGCTGGCCATGGCGGGGGCGGTCTTCTACATCATCCACCATATCGTGGTGAAGGCGAACCTGTTCTTCGTGGCGGGCGCCATCCACCGGGCGACGGGCACCTACGACCTGCGCAAGGCCGGCGGGTTGATGAAGTCGTCGCCCATGCTGGCCGTGCTCTTCCTGATCCCGGCGCTCTCGCTGGCCGGCATTCCGCCGCTGTCCGGCTTCTGGGCCAAGTTCATGGTCATCGACGCGTCGTTTCGCGGCGACATGGCCTGGCTCGGCGCGCTGGCCCTCTTCGTCGGGCTGCTCACGGTCTTCTCCATGAGCAAGATCTGGATCGAGGCCTTCTGGAAGACCTCGCCGCGCAAGGTCGCCCGGGTGCGCGCCGTGCCGGTCGCCATGCTCGTGCCGATTTCGGCGCTCGGCCTGATCACGCTCGCCATCGGCTTCAATCCCGAGCCGCTGGTCGCTTTCGCCAACGGCGCCGCCGACACCATGACCGACCCGGCCCAGTTCATCGCGGCGGTCTTCTTCGAGCCGCGGATCGCAGGAGTGACGCCATGACCGCCATCGCCACCAAGGCCGTGCAGGTGACCTCGCTGGCCGCCATCTTCCTCAAGGAACTCGTGGTCTCGTCCGTCGCGGTTGCCCGATCGGTGCTGGGCAAAAAAGGCTCCTCGTCGTCGGCGATCATCGCCGTGCCGATCGAGCTCAGGACGGCCGCGGGCGTCACGACGCTCGCCAACTGCGTCAGCCTGACGCCCGGCACGACCTCGCTGCATGTCAGCGAGGACATGTCGACGCTCTACATCCACGTGCTCGACGCACCGTCGACCGACGAGGTGATCGCTTCGATCAAGGACAAGTTCGAGGCCCGCATCAAGGAGATTGAAGCATGATCGAATTCCTGGACACCCATCTGCCGACATTGGCGGCGGTGCTCATCACCGTGCTGATGATCCCGCTCGGGATGTCGGCGCTGCGGATGGCGACGGGCCCCGGCTATGCGGATCGCTTCATCGCGCTCGACATGCTGACGGGCATCGCCGTGGCGGTGGCCTGCCTGACCATGATCGTGACCGGACGGCGCGAGTTCCTCGACATCGCCTTCGGCATCGCCCTGATCGGGTTCCTGGCGACGTGCTCGCTGTCGGCCCTCCTGGAGAAGAAGAAGGGAGACAAGAAATGATGCTGCTCGTTTCCGTCCTGCTGAAACTGCTGGGCGTCGGCTTCCTGTGCATCGCCGGCATCGGCGTGATGCGGCTTTCCGATCCGTTCCAGCGCATGCACGCCGCAACCAAGGCCGGCACGCTCGGCGCCGGCCTCGTCATCCTCGGTTCGATCATCTCCCACGGCGCCACAGACGCGAGCGTCATGGGGCTGCTGACCATCGTGTTCCTGCTCCTGACGGTGCCGGTGGCCGGACATCTCCTCGGCCGCGCCTCCTACATCTCCGGCGCGCGCCTGTCCCTGCGCGGTGAAGACGCGCTGGAGGGCGTGCTTGAACGGTCGGACCGGTCGCTGGACGAACGTCTCGCCTGGCTGCCGACGGGAACCGCCGCGGTGGCGGCGACCGCCACGCGGCTGCGCCCCCCCCCGCCGCCCGCCCGGAGGACATTGCCAACATCGGCGCCGGCGCCTGTCGTGAACCTGCCCGCGGTTGAATCCGTGCGCTTCGCCGTCATCCAGGGACTGGTCCCATCCGTCGCGGAACGCGCCTGTGCCATCGCGCGGCGCGGCCGGACCGACCTGACCGCCCACGTCATCATCGACGCCGCCGCGATCGAAAGCGCGGCCGATCCGTCGGGCGCCCGGCAGCTGATTCGCGAGCGGGCCAGCGCGGCGATCCTCGAACTGCGCGCCTGCACGGCGGCAGGCGGCGCAGAGCCGGCGCTGAACTACGACGAGGGCGACCCGGAACGGCTGCTCGAGACGGCCGATCCCGGACGGGTGCTTCTGGTCCTGCCCTGCGAAGGCTGGTTTCATCATCAGGTGGAGGTTCGTCGCGACCAGACGACCTGGGAACCCGACGGGCTCCTGCGCCTGCCGATGGTCCACCGCGGCCCGGTGCTCTACGTCTCGCCCGAGACGGTCGGATCCGAACGCGCCTCGATCGTGGTGCGGGATCGCGGCGAGGCGCATCTTCCCGCGCTGGTCGAGTGGGCCCTCGTCGGCGAATTGTGGGACGCGTCGCACATCATCCATGTCGCCGCGCGCGACGCGGGCAGGCTGGCGGAGATCGAGGCCATCGCGCGCCGTTTCGGACGCACCTTCGAAAGCCGAACGGTCGCGACCGACGACTGCGCCATTCCCGATGACAACCGCCGGCCGCTGGCCGTGATCCTCGGCCAGGCGCCGCGTCCGCTGCGCACCAACTGGTTCGGCAGCCACTGGCGCCGGCGGATCTCGCCGAACATGCCCTGCGAGGTTCTGATCATGGAGGACCCGGCCTGACGTCCCGTGCGAAGAGCTGGACGCGGCGAGAGGTGGCTGGCCCCGCCATGCGCAACTGGGCTAACCTGACGCGACATGCGATCGAACCTGAAGCCCAAACTGCCGCTCACCTTCGCGCTGCCGCTCTTCGTGGCGCTGGCGATGTTCGTTGTCGCCGTGGGCACGACCCAGATCGGCGTGCGCATCCTTCAGGCAAACGACGAGACCGCGCTGCGCGACCAGGCGGTCGTCTTCCTGGATGCGGTCGCCGGCCACATCGCCGCCGAGACCGACTATGCGCCGAACGCCGTGCGCAGCCAGCTTGCCGCGTCCCTGACGTTCCGCACCGCGCTGCTGGAAAGGACGATCGCCGCGCGCTGGCGCGCCGCCGACGGCGCCCCGCGGACGGTGGTGCTTGGTGAAGCGTTCGACGAGCCCAGGCTGGTCGATGCGCTCGACGCGGCCGTGCAGACCGGCCCCGACGCCGTCTCGGAGTGGAACGACCCCGACGATGCCGTCCTGACCGTCCTCCGGAGCTATGCGCTCAGGGATGATACGCTGCTGCTTGCGGCCACCTTCGACACCACCAAGATCCTGGACGACGCGGACACGGCGTTCCGCCTGACCATCGGGGTCGACGTCTTCGTCGCGGTGCTCGCCGCCCTGATGGTCTACGCCATCGCGCGACGGGTGCTGTTGCCGCTCGACGGCTTCATCAGCCGCCTCGCGGAGCGCGACGACGGCGGGGCGTCGCCGGCCGGTCTGCGCGGCGGGCATGAACTGCAGCGGCTGGAGGCCGCGCTTGCGATACGCGAGCAGTCGGAAGCGGCCCGGACGAAGATCCTCGAGCAGATGGCCCAGCAGGAGCGCGACGCGCTCCTGGCCCGGATGGCGGCGGCCATCGCCCATGAGGTGCGCAATCCGCTTGCCGGCCTGAAGAACGGCGTTTCGACCCTCAAGCGCTTCGGCGATCAAGCGCGGGTCCGCGAACAGACGGTCGAGCTTCTCGAAAGCGGCCTCGACTCGATCGGGCGCGTGGTCGACGTCACGCTGTCGACCTACCGTCGGCGGCCCGGCAAGACCCGGATCGTCGCCCGCGACATCCGCGACCTCGAACTCCTGATCCTTCCGACCGCGCAGCGCGCGGAGGTTTCCCTGCGCTGGGAACTCGACGAGGCGGTGGTCATCGACATCGACGCGGATGCGCTGCGGCAGATCATGGTGAACCTGCTCCTGAACTCGGTCGGCGTGTCGCCGCGGGGCAGCGAAATCACCATCACCCTGGCGCACGCGAAGGATGGACGCTCCGTCCTGATCGGCATCGCCGACCAGGGCAGCGGCATGCCGCCCGAGGTGGTCGCCGCGATCGTGTCGGGCCAGATGGACGAAGTCCCCATGGAGCGCGGCATCGGCTTGTGGGTTGTCGCCACGCTCGTGCAACGCATCGGCGCGGGCCTGTCGATCCGCAGCGAGGAAGGACGCGGGACGACCGTTACGCTGTCGCTTCCCGCCAGCGCCGAGAGCGGGAGCTAGAGCGATGGCCGCCCCCCTGATCCTCATGGTCGAAGATGACGACACGCTCGGGGCCTCGCTCCAGCAGCGACTGGAACTCGAGGGGTTTCGCGTCCGCTGGGCCCGCTCGGCGAGGGAAGCGCGCGCCGCGCTGCCCGGCGCCCACCCGGCCATCATCCTGTCCGACATCCGGCTGCCGGACGGGGACGGCGAAACCGTGATGCGGAGCCACTTCGCAAGCTTCGGCCTGGTGCCGACGATATTCATGACCGCCTATGGCGATATCGAGCAGGCGGTCCGGCTGGTGCGCGACGGTGCGCTCGACTACGTCACGAAGCCGTTCGATCTCGACCTGCTCGTCGATCGCTTTCGCGACATCGTCCGACGCGCGAGCCCATCGGCGGGCGGCTCCAGCACGCCGCTCGGACGAAGCGCGGCCATGCGGCCCGTCGTCGAGACGCTGTCGCGGGCGGCTCGCGTGGCGCTGCCGGTGCTGTTGCTCGGAGAAACCGGCAGCGGGAAGGAGGTCGCCGCGCGCCACGTGCACGACAGCGGCCCCCGAAGCCGATCACCCTTCGTGCCGGTCAACTGCGGAGCGATGCCGGCCGAACTCGCCGATTCGATGCTTTTCGGCCACGAGCGGGGTGCATTTACCGGCGCGGCCGGGGCGCATCGCGGTCTCCTGGAGGAGGCCGGCGAGGGGACGTTGTTCCTCGACGAGATCGGCGACCTGCCGCTGCCGCTCCAGGTCAAGCTCCTGCGCGTGCTCGAGACCCGGACGTTCCGCAGGCTGGGCGCCGCCGAGGAGCGGGGCTTTCGCGCTCGCCTGATCTGCGCGACGAACAGGGATCTGGAGAGCATGGTCGCGGACGGCGCGTTTCGCGAAGACCTCTGGTTCCGCATCAACGTCATCACCTGCAAGCTGCCGCCGCTGCGCGAGCGACCCGAAGACATCGCCGACCTGATGACGACCTTCGCCGAGGCTGCCGCGACGGAGAACGGCTTTCCCGGCATAGCCATCGAACCCTCGGCCATCGAGGCCGCGCTCACCCATGCCTGGCCCGGCAACGTCCGCGAACTGATCAACCGCGTTCAGCGCGCGGTGGCGTTGGGGGGCGGGAGCACCTTGAGCGCGAACGACCTGTTTCCCGACGGTGTCAACGCCGGCCGGCGCGTGGCGTCGGGAGAGGATGACATCGATGGCAGCCTGTCCGACATCCGCGAGGCGGCCGAGCGCCGGCACATCCTGGCGGCCCTGGCCAGGACCGGGGGTTCGACCAAGGATGCCGCCGATCTGCTGCAGGTGTCGCGCACCACGCTCTGGGAGAAGATGCGCCGCTACGGCATCGAAGGCTGACGCCGCGAAATCGTCGAAGGCGGACGGGAAAGGGGCGCCAAACGCCCCCGTCCGTCAGGGCCGCTTCAGCCCCGCCATGTCGATCTCCACCCGCTCCGAGAGGCTTTCCAGGCTGTCGTGCAGCAGCTGCAGCATGTAGGACGGATTGTGGACGTAGCCGCCGGGATCCTTCGCCGCCACCTGGTAGTTGTAGGCCGCCTTGAGAAGCCGCGGCGTCCAGCTCTGGTACCGGTTGGGGAAGACAGCCTCGTCGGGTCCGATCTCGCCGTCGGCGTTGGTGTCGGCGAAGAAGTAGGGGAAGGTGCCCTTGCCATAGCCGATCGGGGCGCCGGAAACGTCCGAGGCATAGGTCTTGATGGCGTCGAGCAACTTTCCGTGCAGTCCCATGATCTCGGAATGGATCCCACCGCCGGCATTGCCGTCGCCGTCGAAATCCGCGTGGCGCATGCGGATGGCGCGAATGTCCTCGACGCCGCGATGGCAGACGAGGCACGGCTCGAGCTCGACCGTCGTCGAATGCGGCTCGTGGCAGTCGACGCAGGTGCTCGCGCTCGGCACGTGGAAGAAGCGTCCCGCGTAGGAGCGTCCGGGATACTGATACCCGCCCCGGACCTGCGAGCCCTGGCTGACGGCCGCCGCGACGCCGTAGTGGACATTGATGAAGCCGAGGGTCGGCGAGACGGTATCCTCCTCCAGCGCCTCGGTGGCCGCCACGACGGCGTCGGTCGACGACCGGCCCTGATGGCAGACGTTGCAGGTGGCGGACGCGCCGAGCCCGTCCACGGTCACGCCGGAGGGGAACCTGACGCTGTCGAGGGCATGGGCGGCCGTGGCGTGGCACGAGGCGCAGCCGATCGGCGCATTGATCGCCGCGGGGGCATCGACGACCCCGGGCGCGCTTCCATCCGCGCCGAGGTAGTCGAGGAAGCCCGGCTGCGAGTGGCACGCCGCGCACTGGACCGGCACGGCCCCGTCCTTGTTCCAGTATGTGAAGGAGGGGGAATGGTAGTCGCCGTGCGGGGAGGCGAGCCAGGCATCCACGAGAGCCGACAAGGCGTCTTCCGTCTGGGCGGCCGCGGATCCGCATAGCCAGAGCCCGGCCAGCATCGCGAAAAGGAACTTGTGGCTGCGCGTCATGAAACGCATGGCTATCCTCCTGTACCGGCAACGTCGGCAACCATCATGGCCGACATTCGATGACCGCTCCATGACCTACGTCAAGACATCGGCCGGTTATGCGACTAGTGTAGGCCCGATCTACTTGCGGACCCCATCGGATGAACAGACGCGGGACGGAAACAGCCATGGAGCCGACGTGATGGAAACCAGCCGCCTCCCGCGACTGCCCGGAAGCGTTCTCGCCCTGTTGTACCTGCTCGCCTGCCTGGCGCCGGTCGTCCTGGCCGCCACCCGCACCGTCGCTCCGCTCGATGCCTGGGAGGCCGGAGCGGCGGCGCTCGGGCTCGCCGGCCTGACGGCCATGGCGATCCAGTTCGTCACCTCGGGCCGGTTCGGCATCGTGTCCGGACGGCTCGGCATCGACAAGATCATGGCGTTCCACAAGATCGCCGCCCGCTGGGTCCTGCTCGGCCTGCTGCTGCACCCGTTTCTCTATGTCCTGCCGACATGGCTGGACGATCCGGCGCTCGGGCAGGAGCGCTTCCTCGCCTATCTGACCTCTCCCCACTACCGCTCCGGCGTCGTGGCGCTGGGCGCCCTCTTCGTGCTGATCATCAGCTCGCTCCTGCGCGAGCGCCTGCCCTGGCGCTACGAGATCTGGCGCGCCAGCCATGTCGTCCTTGGAACGCTGGCCGTCGGCGCGGGCCTGCATCACGCCCTGACGACCGGCCGCTTCAGCGCGGCGGGGCTGGTGGAAGGATTCTGGTGGCTGGCCGTGCTCGGCGTCGCCGTCGTCCTCGGCATTCTCTACGGCTGGCGCTGGTTGCTGCTGCACCGCCGGCCCTGGCGGCTGGCCTCGGTGACGAAGGTCGCCGACCGGATGTGGGAACTCGACATCCAGCCCGCGTCCGAAGACCCGGACTGGCCCTACGAGGCGGGGCAGTTCGTCTGGATGACGGTGGGCGGGCGCCGCTTCCCGCTGTTCGACCATCCGTTTTCCATCGCCGACAGCCCGCGCCGCGCCGGGATCAGCCTGATCATCAAGGAGGCCGGTGACTTCACCCGCACGGTTGGCCGTCTCGAAGCCGGCGCCACGATCGGCATCGACGGCCCGTACGGCGATTTCGTACTGCCCGGAGACGACGCGCGGGCCGTGGTGCTGCTGGCGGGCGGCGTCGGCATCGCGCCGATCATGGGGCTCTTGCGCGACATGGTCGCGCGACGCGACGCACGCCCGGTCCGGCTCGCCTACGCGGCGGGAACCCCGGCGAATTTCGCCTGCCTGCCGGAGATCGAGGCGGCCGCGAGCGTCCTCGACCTGCGCACGATGCTCGTCAGCGAGGAAGCCGCCGAAGACTGGACCGGCCTCGTCGGGCGGCTCGATCGGCAACGGCTCGCCGAGTTGCTGGAAGGCCTGGATCCGGAACGGACCGCCGCGCTGATGTGCGGCCCCGGACCGATGGTCACGGCCGTCTCCGACACGCTGCTCGACCTTGGCCTGCCGATGGATAATGTCGTCTACGAGCGCTTCGATTATGGCGGCGGCGTCAGTTCGCGCCAGGATCGTCGGCGTTCACTCCAGTTGACGGGCATCGGCGTCGCGCTGGCGGCCGCAGTCGGACTTCTCGCGCTCGTCATCGCGTAGAGGTCGGATAGCATTGCCGTAGCAACTGATTCGCCTGTTCCGGCGATGAATCAGGTGGCATATTCGCGGGATCGCGATGACGAGCGATATGACAAGGGGCTTGTGATGACTTTTCGTCCGGAAGGGAAGCGTTCGGTGACGAGGAGCAGCTTCATCCGCACAGTTCCGGCGGCGCGCGCATGACCGATGTCGTCTTTCGCGAGATCGCCTTTCTCCTGCTTGGCGCGGCCGCGATCGGCATGGTCGGCTCGGCCCTGCGTCAGCCCGTCATCGTCAGCTTCATCGCGGTTGGAATCCTGGCGGCGGCGACGTTCGACCAGACCCACGCGACGACCGAGCAGATCGAGTTCCTAGCCGAACTCGGCGTCGCCGTGCTCCTCTTCCTCGTCGGTCTCAAGCTCGACTGGCGGCTGGTGCGCACGCTCGGCCCCGTGGCGCTGGCCACCGGCCTAGGCCAGGTGCTGTTCACGGCCGTCATCGGCTATCTGATCGGCATCGCGCTCGGCCTCGACTCGCTCACCAGTCTCTACGTCGCGATCGCGCTGACCTTCTCCTCGACGATCATCATCGTGAAGCTGCTCAGCGACAAGCGCGAACTGGAAACGCTGCACGGGCGCATCGCGCTTGGCTTCCTCATCGTCCAGGACATCGTCGTCGTCCTTGCCATGGTGGTGCTGTCGACGCTCGGCGTCGGGGCGGAGGGAGGCCGGCAGGGTCTGGCCGGCATCGCCACGGTGCTCGGATCGCTCGCCGCGACCGGCGTGCTGCTCGTGCTTTTCGTGCGCTATGTCGCCAACCCGCTGGTGGCGCGGCTGGCGCGGTCGCCGGAACTGCTGGTCATCGCCGCGCTCGGCTGGGCCGCCGCTGCCGCCGCGGTCGGGGATCTCGTCGGTCTGGGCAAGGAGCTGGGCGGCCTCGTCGCGGGCGTGTCGTTGGGCTCCACCGCCTATCGCGAGATGATCTCGGCACGCCTGTCCGCGCTGCGCGACTTCCTGCTCCTGTTCTTCTTCCTGTCGATCGGCGCCTCGCTCGATCTGTCGACGCTCGGCCAGGACCTGTCACGTGCGCTCGTCTTTTCGCTCTTCGTGCTGATCGGCAATCCGCTGATCGTGCTCCTCATCATGGCCTGGATGGGCTATCGCGCCCGCACCGGCTTCCTCGCCGGCCTGACCGTGGCGCAGATCTCGGAGTTCTCTCTGATCTTCATGGCGATGGGACTGAGTCTCGGCCACGTCCAGGAATCGGCGATCGGGCTGGTCACGCTGGTGGGCCTCGTGACGATCGCGACCTCGGTCTACATGATCACCTATTCCGAACAGCTCTACCGTCTTGCCGTGCCCTTTCTCAAGCCCTTCGACTTCGGATGGCACCGCGAGGCCGCCGACAAGGAGGAAACCCCGGAAAAGGCCGACGCCATCGTCTTCGGCCTCGGCCGCTTCGGCGGTCAGATCCTGCGACGGCTCAATGACGACGGCATTCCGACCATGGGCGTCGATGTCGATCCGGCGGTCGTGCGCCGCCTCGCGGCCGATGGGTTCCTGGTCCGCAACGGCGACGTGACCGAACCGGAGTTCTGGAGCGAACTGCCACTGGCGCAGGCGCGCTGGATCGTCATCGCACTGCCCCTCGGCTCGGTTCATCTCACCGAATCCGATCCGGGCGAAAGCTTCCTCACCGCCGTGAGGATGCACGGCTTCAGCGGCCAGATCGCCATGACCGTGCGCAACGCGGAGGAAGCCGACCGGCTCAGGTCCATCGGACGCATCGACCTCGTGCTGCATCCCTTCGACGACGCCGCTCTTCTGGCGGTGCGGCAGATCAGGGACATGGACGAAGAACTCTCGGCCAAGGAGGAGACGTCATGAGTACGATCGTCGTTGCCACCGATCTGTCCGAGCGCAGTGCTGTCGCCCTGCGGCGTGCGCGAATGCTTGCGGGCGAGAGCGGGTCCGATCTGGTCGTCGTGCATGTGGTCGACGAAGACCTTCCCGCGGAGGTGATCAAACGGAGGACGGCGGAGGCGAGGGAAGTCCTGCATGAGCAGAACGGAAACGTCACCAGTCCGCCCATCCGCATCGTCGTCAAGGTTGGAGATATCTTCTCGGCCCTATCGAGCGTGGCGAATGCCGCTGGCGTCAGCCTGATCATCACCGGCGACCATCGCCGCAGCCGCCTTCGCGATCTCTTCCGGGATACGACGGTGGAGCGGCTGATCCGGGTGTCGAGCCTGCCGGTGCTGGTCGTCAGGACAAAGGCGGAAGTGCGCTACCGCAACCCGCTCGTCGCCGTCGAGAGCGAGGAAGCCCCCGAACTCCTGAAGGCACTGGAAACGGTTTCGCCGAAACCCTCCCGCCTGACTGCCGTCCACGCCCATGGCGGCTCGGCGGCTGGACTTTTGTTTTACGCCGGTGTCGACGCCAAGTCGATCTCGGAACACAATAGAACCTATGCCGACGGCATACGTTCCCGTCTGGAGCATGCGTTCGACGCAGCTGGCTTCCCGGCCGACATCCGCGTGGTCGACGAGGTGCCATTGGAGGCGATACGACGCATCGCGGAAGCCGAGCACTGCGACCTCGTCGTCGTCTCGACGCACGCCAGGCGCGGGTCCTTGCGCGGACTTCTCGGCAGCGTTACCTCCTCGCTCATCCACGATGGGCAGGGGGATCTGATGATCGTGCCGCGCCTGCTCTAGAGTATCCCTGCCTTGACCAACACGGATACTCTAGGATCCGGTCCCCGCGATGCGGTATCGGTCAGTGCTTTCGGCTTGTACTTGAGTCTCCATGCGAGACGAGAATCGCCCGACGGCGAAGCGGAACGAACGGACGACGATGCGGATACACCCCGAACGACACTATCTCGATCTGATCGAGCGGATCCTGGAGACGGGCGACCGTCGGGTCGATCGCACCGGCGTCGGCACGCTGTCGGTGTTCGGCGCCATGCTGCGTTTCGACCTGTCGGACGGTACAATCCCCGTCCTGACGACCAAGAAGGTCTACTGGAAGACGGCGATCAAGGAGATGCTGTGGTTCCTGACCGGGGGAACCAACATCCGGCAGCTTCTGCAGGAGAACGTGCGGATCTGGACCGACTGGCCGCTCGCCCGCTACCGCAAGGAGACCGGCGAGGCGATCAGCCAGGCGGATTTCGAGGCCCGGATCCTGGCCGACGAGGCCTTTGCCGCGCGCTGGGGCGAACTCGGCCCCGTCTACGGCAAGCAGTGGCGGCGCTGGCTCGGCGCCGACGGGCGCGAGCACGACCAGATCGCCGACGTGATCCGCCTGATCCGCGACAACCCCGGCAGCCGTCGCATGCTGTTCCACGGCTGGAACGTGCCCGAGCTTCCCGGCATGGCGCTGCCGCCCTGCCACATGGTCTACCAGTTCCACGTCCATTCCAGCGGCCGGCTGAACATGCTGATGTTCCAGCGCTCGGGCGACGCGCTGCTCGGCCTGCCCTTCAACTTCGTCGGAGCGGCGGCGCTGCAGACCATGGTGGCGCAGCAGACGGGACTGGCGCTGGGCGAGTTCATCTGGATGGGCGGCGACGTCCATCTCTATCTGAATCATCTGGATCAGGGCCGCACGCAGGCCGGTCGCGAGCCGAAGCCCCTGCCGAAGCTCGCGCTCAAGCGCATGCCCGAGACCATCGACGGCTACCGGATCGATGATTTCGTGGTGACCGGCTATGACAGCCACCCGGCGATCTTGGCCGATGTGGCGGTGTGAAGCGGAGAAACGGGTGAAGCGCCTTGTTGCCACGCTCCTGTCTGGCGTTGCGACCGCGACCGCGGCCCAGGCCAATGATTCGACCGCCGAGCTGGGGGCGGGCGGTCTCGTGCTGTCGCGCAGCGACGTCATCGAGATGGCGCGCGAGGATCTGTTCCTGTCGAGGGAAGCGGTGCGGGTGGACTATGTGTTCCGCAATCGCACGGACGAGGACGTCTCCTCGATCGTCGCCTTCCCGATGCCCGACATCGAGGCCAATCCCTACCAGAACATCTCGATTCCCTTCGATGCAAGCGACGATTTCCTCGGCTTCGAGGTCGCCGTGGACGGCAGGTCGCTCGCCCCCGCGCTCGAACAGCGCGCCTTCGCCCTCGGCATCGATGTCACGCAGGATCTCCTGGCCCGCGGCATTCCGCTGTTTCCCTATGGCGGGGCGGCGGAAACCGCGCTGGCGGGCTTGCCGGCCCCCGTGGTCGAAGACTGGCGCGGGCGCGGCATCGTCGTCATCGAGGAGTATGACGTTGGCTCGGGTCCGAGGCGGGTGGTCTCGCCGTTCTGGCGCCTGACCTCGACCTACTGGTGGCGCATGACCTTTCCGGCGGGGGCCGAAGTCGCCGTCGCGCATCGCTACAGGCCGAGCGTCGGATCGTCGGTCGGCGTGAGCTTCTTTGCCGACGGACAGGCGCGAGGCGGAAGCCATGCAGAGTACAAGGACCGCTACTGCATGGACAAGGCGTTCGAAAACGCGGTCCTGAAGGCGGCGAAGGCGGCGCCCGACGGCTATCCCCGCCTGTTCGAGACGCGCCTGTCCTACATCCTCACGACGGGCGGCAACTGGGCCACCGGCATGATCGGCGATTTCCGCCTGACCGTCGACAAGGGTGACGCAAGGAACATCGTCTCGTTCTGCGGGACCGGCGTCAAGAAAACCGGCCCGACGACATTCGAAATGCGTGCGACCGACTTCCATCCGGAAAGGGACATCGACGTGCTGATCCTCGAGCCCTATCCGATCGACCCGACCTCGGGAGGGTGAGCGTGCCCGACATCGTGATTCACGTCGCCATGGCCGACAACGGCGTCATCGGCCGCGACGGCGACATGCCCTGGAAGCTCGCTACCGACCTGAAGCGCTTCAAGGCGCAAACCATGGGCAAGCCCGTCGTGATGGGCCGGAAAACCTTCGAGAGCATCGGCAGGCCCTTGCCAGGGCGGCTGAACATCGTCGTGACCCGTGATCCGGCATGGCGGGCCGATGGCGTGGAAACGGTTCACTCGCTCGACGCCGCGCTCACGCTCGCCCGCATCAGAGGCCGCTGCATGGCCGCCGCCGGCGCCATCTGCATCATCGGCGGCGGCGAAATCTATGCACAGGCGATCAACAGCGCGGACCGGCTGCATGTCACCCACGTTCTGGCCGCCATCGACGGCGATACGCGGTTCCCGGCGATCGATCCTGCCTTGTGGCGCGCGGTCAGCGCCGAGGACCATCCAGCCGGCGAAACGGATAGCCACGCCACCCGCCATGTGGTGTACGAGCGCGCGGGAACGTCCCCGGGCTGAACACGTTTTGGACAGTTCCGCCCGGTTTCGATCTTTTTCCGCGACATGGCATCGCAATTCGCCGCATTCACGGCCTATGTCGCGTTGAAAGACGGGGATCGCATCCCTATAACACGGCCATCGGTCCCGCCCCCCGAAACGGGGACGGGATCCACCAATCGAGAGGACATTCATGCCCTGGAGCAATCAAAGCGGAGGCGGCGGCCCTTGGGGCGGCGGCGGTGGCAACGGTGGAGGCGGCGGACCCTGGGGGCAGGGACCGCGCGGTCCGAATGGCCCGAAGGGAACGCCCCCGGACCTTGAGGACATCATTCGCCGCGGCCAGGACCGGCTGAAGAACGCGCTGCCGGGCGGCGGCGGCTTCTCGCCCGCGGTGGTCGGCCTCGTGGCCGTTGGCCTCGTCGCGCTCTGGGCCTTCCAGTCGGTCTACACCGTCCAGCCTGACGAACTCGCCGTCGAGCTGCGCTTCGGCAAGCCCAAGGACGAACTCTCCCAGCCGGGCCTGCATTTCCATTGGTGGCCGGTCGAGACCGTCGAAAAGGCCAACACCGCCGAAAAGCTCGTCAACATCGGCGAAGTGCGCGGTGGCGGTTCGTCTGGCCTGATGCTTTCGGGCGACCAGAACATCGTCGACGTCAAGTTCTCCGTCGCTTATCAGGTCGCCGATCCGGCCGCCTATCTCTTCAACGTGGCGAGCCCGGACGACACCGTTCGCCAGATCGCCGAAAGCGCCGTGCGCGAGGTCGTCGGCCGGCGGCCCGCGCAGGACATCTTCCGCGACGATCGACAGGGTATCTCCGACGAAGTGCGGCAGATCATCCAGGGGTCGCTTGAAGACTACGGCACCGGCATTTTGGTCAACGCGATCTCGATCGAGGACGCCGCGCCGCCGCGCGAAGTCGCCGATGCATTCGACGAGGTGCAGCGCGCCGAGCAGGACGAGGACCGTTTCGTCGAGGAATCCAACCAATACTCCAACCAGCAACTCGGCCGGGCGCGCGGTGAAGCCGCCCAGGTTCGCGAAGAGGCCGCCGCCTACAAGACCCGCGTCGTCCAGGAAGCCGAGGGTGAGGCACAGCGCTTCGTCTTGGTCTACGACGAATACGCCAAGGCGCCGGACGTGACGCGCCGCCGTCTGTTCCTCGAGACGATGGAGCAGGTGCTGAAGGGCTCGAACAAGGTGATCATCGAACAGGGCAGCGGGACGGGCGTGGTGCCGTATCTGCCGCTTCCCGAACTCGAGCGCCGCGCGACGACCACCGGAGGGACGAACTGATGTCGAACAGGCTTCCCATCATCGCGGCCATCGTCGCGGTCATCGCGGTCATCTTGTATTCGTCGTTCTTCGTGGTCAACGAGCGCCAGCAGGCCATCGTGCTGCGCTTCGGCGAGATCGTCGACGTCAAGTCGGAACCGGGTATCTACTTCAAGCTGCCGTTCGGCTTCGTCGAGGCCGACAACGTCCAGATGATCGAAGACCGCATCATGCGCTTCGATCTCGACGATATCCGCGTGCAGGTCTCCGGCGGCAAGTTCTACGAGGTCGATGCCTTCGTGCTGTACCGCATCAACAACCCCCGCCTCTTCCGTCAGACGGTCTCGGGCTCGGTCACTTTGGCCGAGCAGCGGTTGCGCACCCGTCTCGATGCGGCGCTTCGCCGGGTCTACGGTCTGCGCGGCTTCGAATCGGCGCTCTCGGAGGAGCGCACCTCGATGATGCGCGAGGTTCGCGACCAGCTGCGTCCGGACGCGACCTCGCTTGGTCTTGAAATCCAGGACGTGCGTATCCGCCGGACCGATCTGACCCAGGAAGTCTCGCAACAGACCTACGACCGCATGAAGGCCGAACGTCTTGCCGAGGCCGAGCGCCTCAGGGCGCGCGGCCGCGAGGCGGCGGCGCGCATCCGCGCCCGCGCGGACCGCGAGGTGGTCGAGATCATCGCCGAAGCGCGTCGCGAATCGGAGATTCTGCGAGGCGAAGGCGAAGGACAGCGAAACGCCATTTTCGCCGATGCCTTCCAGCGCGACCCGGACTTCTTCGACTTCTACCGGTCGATGGCCGCCTATACCGAAGCGCTCGACGGAAGCGGCACCTCGATGGTGCTGTCGCCGAACTCCGAGTTCTTCCGCTTCTTCGGCAGCGACGCCGGGCGGATGACGGCGCCGACAGGCGATGATGAAGCCAGTGCGGCCGCGCCCGTGGGCGACCCGCTGCCGGCTGCCACTCCGATCGCCCCGGCTTCGGAGCCAGCGGCTCCCGTCGCCGACTGACATGCGCGACTTCCTTGGCGCCCTCGGTCTCGTCTTCGTGATCGAGGGCCTCATCTACGGGGGCTTTCCCTCGCTTGCCAGAAAGCTCGCGTCGAGCGTGCTGGAGATGTCCGACAACACTTTGCGCTATGGTGGACTTGCGGCCGTGGCGATCGGCGTCGGCATCGTCTGGCTGGCGCGGGGATAACGCAGGAGTTATCCGTTTTTCGCTATCCTCGACCGCAAACTGGCCCTAATTCTCGCTGACGAACGAGCGGGCGCGACACCGTCGCGCTCGTTCGCGGCGGACGCTGACAGGCGCGGCGCGACCATGAAGATGCCAATCGGGAGAATGCCACGATGATGCTCATGCGGTTCCTGCCGGCGATGCGCAGCCTCGCCCTTGCGGCAACCGCCGCCGCCATGCTCGCGCAGTCCGCCGCTCCCGCCTTCGCGCAGCAGCGCGGCCCGGCGTCGGTGGCCGATCTCGCGGAAGGCCTGCTGGAGGCGGTCGTCAACATCTCGACATCCCAGACCCGGGGCGCCTCCGGCCAGGACGCGGTTCCGATGCCGCAACTGCCGGAAGGCTCGCCGTTCCAGGACTTCTTCGACGAGTTCTTCAGAGACCGCGGCGGCAGCAACAACCTCCCGCGCCGGGTGCAGTCTCTGGGCTCCGGCTTCGTCATCGATGCCGAGCAGGGCATCATCATCACCAACAACCATGTGATCGCGGACGCCGACGAGATCGAGGCGAATTTCTCCGACGGGTCCAAGCTCAAGGCGGAACTGGTCGGCCGCGACACCAAGACGGACATCGCGGTGCTGAAGGTCGATCCGACCAAGAAGAAGCTGAAGGCCGTGCGGTTCGGCGATTCGGACGCCATCCGCATCGGCGACTGGGTGATGGCCATCGGCAATCCTTTCGGCCTCGGCGGCACGGTCACGGTCGGCATCGTTTCGGCCCGCAATCGCGACATCAATTCCGGTCCCTATGACGACTTCATCCAGACGGACGCGGCCATCAACCGCGGCAATTCCGGTGGGCCGCTGTTCGACATGGAAGGGAATGTGATCGGCATCAACACCGCCATCATCTCCCCATCGGGTGGATCGATCGGGATCGGGTTCTCGATTCCGTCGGAACTCGCCGTGAATGTCATCAACCAGCTGCGCGAGTTCGGCGAGACGCGCCGCGGCTGGCTGGGCGTGCGCATCCAGCCGGTTACCGACGACATCGCCGAAAGCCTGGGCATGGCGAGAGCGGAAGGCGCGCTGGTTGCCGGCGTCATCAAGGGCGGTCCTGTCGACAACGGCGTCCTCGAGTCAGGCGACGTCATCCTCCGCTTCGACGGCCGTGCGGTGCGCGAGATGCGCGACCTGCCGCGCATCGTCGCCGACAGCCCGGTCGGCAAGGAAGTCGATGTCGTGATCGTCCGCAAGGGAGAGGAACAGGTCGTCAAGGTGGTCCTCGGTCGCCTGGAAGACGGCGAGGAAATGGCTGAGAACGCCGCGGCCGAGGGCGAGGAAGGTGGCGCTGTCGCCACCGCGTCCGTGCTCGGCATGACCATCGGTGAACTCGACGATGCAGCTCGCGCGCAATTCGGCATCCTGCCCGAGGTCTCGGGCGTGGTCATCTCGGCGGTCGCGCCCGATTCGGCGGCTGCCGACAAGGGCATCTCGGCCGGGGACGTGATCACCGAGATCGCGCAGGAGTCCGTGACGTCGCCACAGCAGGTCATCGACCGGATCGCCGCGCTGAGGGAACAGGGCCGGCGCAATGCACTCCTGATGCTGTCGTCCAAGACTGGCGAGTTGCGCTTCGTGACGCTCCGGATGGACTGATCCGCGCGCAGCCGGCGCTCGCAAACGAAACGCCGCCCGAGATGGGCGGCGTTTCGTTTTCAGACGCCTTGTTGCCAGTCGCTTCGGCCAAGGCGATAGAGCACGTGGGGTCTGAGGCTCGGCTCCGCCACATGCGGATGGTCGAAGTCGCCGGCCGGATCGTGATACATCCCGATCCGTTCCATGACCGCGATCGATCGGACATTGTTCCAGACCGCGAAGGAGACCACTTCGTCGACGCCAAGCGTGCGGAAGGCAAAGCCAAGCCAGGCGCGGGCGCCTTCCGCCGCGTAGCCCTTGCGCCAATGCTCGGGCGCCAGACGCCAGCCGACCTCCACCGCATCGTCCGGCAGGATACCGTAGAGGGCAGCCGGATTGAGCCCGATGAAGCCGATCGTTTCTCGGCTGATGGGAAGCTCCACCGCGGCCAGGCCGAATCCGCGGGCCTCGTTGTCGGCTCGCATCCGGTCCATCAGCGCGTCCGAACTGGCGCGGTTGCGCCGGAACCCGAAGAACTTCATCACGTCGTCGTCGGAGTTGATCCGATGGAAGAGGTCGCGGTCCCGCTCCTCCCAGTTGCGCAGGACGAGGCGCTCGGTGCGGATCGGCTTCACCTGGCGAACTCAGCCCGCGTGTAGCCTTGCAGGTAAAGCAGCGCGGTCAGGTCGCCGTGATCGACGCGGAACCGTGCCTGGGCGGCGACCGCCGGCTTGGCGTGCAGGGCCACGCCCATGCCGGCGATGCCGATCATGGCGAGGTCGTTGGCGCCATCGCCGACCGCGAGCGCATCGGCCGGCGTGACGCCAAGGCGCGAAGCCATCGACTTGAGGGCCTCTGCCTTCGCCTCGCGTCCCAGCACGGGATCGCGCACCGTGCCCTCCAGGACGACGCCATCGGACAGCAATGTGTTGGACTGGTGCTCGTCGAAGCCGAGCCGCTCGGCGACAGGGCCGGTGAAGAGCGTGAAGCCGCCGGAGACGAGCGCCGTCCAGGCGCCATGCCTGCGCATCGTGGCGACCAGCTGCCGGCCGCCCGGCGCCAGCGTGATGCGCTCGGCGATGACCTTGTCGATGACGGCGAGCGGCAGTCCCTTCAGGAGCGCCACACGCTCGCGAAGCGCCGGTTCGAAGGCGATCTCGCCGTTCATCGCCCGTCTGGTGATGGCGGAGACGTGATCCTTGAGGCCAACCTCGGCGGCAAGTTCGTCGATGCATTCCTGATCGATCATGGTGGAGTCCATGTCGGCGATCAGGATCTTCTTGCGCCGTCCCGCAACCGGATGCACGGCAAGGTCGAGAGGCAGACCAGACAGCGCATCCCGAAGCTCAGCCTCCGCCCTGGCGGCATCCAGGCCGTCAGGAAGGGCGATATCGCAGGCAATCCCCTCGGCGAGCCAGCTCGGCGCCCTTGCGCCAAGGGCGCGGCACGCGGTATCGGCGACGTCCGGCGTGAGTTCGGCCGCGGCGGGACGGGAGATGAGCGTGGCGACGAGCGACATCGAGACAATTTCCCCGGGAAGCGGCATCGAGCCGGTGAAGGACGCGGTTCTGATAGCGGGACCGACCGCAAGCGGCAAGTCGGCGCTGGCGCTTGCCATTGCAATTCAGACGGGTGCCGAGATCGTCAACACCGATTCCATGCAGGTCTACGACGTGCTTCGGGTCCTGACGGCACGACCGTCGTCGGAGGAGGAAGCCAAACGCCCGCATCATCTGTACGGCCACGTACCGCCTTCGACAGCCTACTCCACCGGCCAGTGGCTGCGAGAAGTCGCCGATCTTCTGGCCGATGCGGCCGGCAGCGGTCGGCGGTTCGTGTTCGTCGGTGGCACCGGTCTCTACTTCCGCGCGTTGACGGGCGGCCTGTCGGCGATGCCGCCGGTGCCGGCCGATGTGCGCGAACGGTGGCGGGCAAGACTGGCCGACGAAGGCGCCATGGCGTTGCACGCCTTGCTCTCGGTCGATGATCCAGAGGCGGCGTCCCGCATCGGGCCGGCGGACGGCCAGCGGATCGTCCGCGCGCTCGAGGTTCTGGAGGCGACCGGCCAACCGATCGGCCACTGGCGGGCGAAGCGCGGACCCTCGCTGGTCGATCCTGGAACGGCGCGACGTCTCGTCATAACACCCGATCGGACGCTCCTGAGGGCGCGCATCGACGCCCGGTTCGACGGAATGGTCGAGGCTGGCGCGATCGACGAGGTGAGGGCGCTTCTGGCGCTCGGGCTCGACCCGGCGTTGCCGGCCATGAAGGCGATCGGGGTTCCCGAGCTTGCGGCCTGCCTCCGCGGCGAACTGTCGCTCGACGATGCCCTGGCGCGCGGCAAGGCCGCGACGCGGCAGTATGCGAAGCGGCAGGAGACCTGGTTTCGCCACCAGCTGGGTCCGGCGTGGCGAAGGATAGACCCCGACGACCGGATCGAGGCGGACGTTCCGGCCCAGTCTCCGCTCCATCACACGTGGCTGGAATGATTCGCGTCATGGTTGCGATCATTAACGCGGCCGTAATCCCGGCCGTGCGATCATGATCCGCTCTACGCTGTCTGGATCTCATGCGCCTACATCGATCGGAAACGGCATTCTTCTTGTTCATGACGCTGATCCTCGTGAACTGCGTCCTGATGCTGTTCGCCTATCGCGCGGTGAATGACACGCATATCGACCACGCAGCCGCGCACGCCGTGGCGAGCCAGATGCTGTTCCTGGCCGCCATCCTGAATGCAGCGGCCATCCTGTTCGGGCTCCTGTTCATCTACCCTCTGGTGCGCGGCCAGGCGCGCGAAGAGGGCAAGTTGCGAGCCATGACAGAAACGCTGAGCGCGCGCTCCGTCACTCTCGAACAGGCGGCGCTGACCGACGCCCTGACGGGCATGCAGAACCGCCGCTATTTCGATGACGCGTTGCGCGAATATCTGGGCGAGTTCCGGCGCATCAACAAGCCGGTCGGGCTGATGATCCTCGACCTCGACAATTTCAAGATGGTCAACGACACCCATGGCCACGACGTCGGCGACATGGTGCTGAGAGCCGTGGCGAATTGCCTGCGCGAGTTCACGCGCTACCACGACGTCGCGGCGCGCCTGGGTGGCGAGGAGTTCGCCGTGGTCGCGCCGAACCTGGACGAGGGCATGCTGACGAAGCTCGCCGAGCGGATCCGCACCGCGATCGCCCAGCTGACGGTTACCAATGGCAACGTCACGCTGCGGGTCACCACGAGCGTTGGCCTTGCGGTGTGGGATCTTCACGAAACGGCGGACGAGTTCTTCAGGCGCGCCGACCGCAAGCTTTACCAGGCCAAGCGGCAGGGCCGAAATCGCGTCTGCGCCTGATCCGGTGTCGGCTCCCGGACACGGGTCCGTCGCCAGTGTTTCACTCGATCCAGCGACGACCGTCGATCGCTTTCTTTAGGGGACTGGCGCACAGCTTGGCGCGCAAGTGAACACGGTGGAGAGCTATGGTGCAGTTCGTCATGAAGCGGGAGACGGTCGAACACGGGGAGGTTTTCGACCTTCTGGTCGCGTCGGGACTGTTCATGGACGTGACGCTGAGCATCACGGCGGAAGACGTCGGCAGAGCTTTCGACGGTTCCAATCTCGTAACCACCGCGCGCGATCATTCCGGCCATCTCATTGGGGTTTGCCGCGCGCTGACGGACTTCGCGCGCCATTGCTTCGTGGCGACCTTGGCGGTTCATCCAGAGGCGAAGGGCAAAGGTATCGGCAAAGCCTTGCTGCATTTCACGCACTGTCAGGCCGGAGACCCTCGGCAGATCGTCATCTTCCTGCACTCTGGTCCGGAAGCGGTCGGGTTTTACGAGGCGATCGGTTTCAAACGGGAACCTGTCTGCTTCAGCCGGAATAATGTGAGCTGAGCCTCGCAGACACAGGCCGACGTGCGACTTCAAGCCTGATTCACGCCGGGATCAGCGCGCGGGTGAATGTCGGATCGAAGGACCGCGCACAAGCACATGATTCGAATCGAGCTTTCGTCTCGATCCGATGCTCGGATTGGTCGCGAGGCGCTTTCAGCTGCCCGGCCGGAAAGGCGCATCGCCGAAGCGGCGCGGGCGGCGCGGCTCGACTTGCGCCGCGGGCGCGCCCGAGGCCGGCGGATAGGACGTCGCGGCGTGTCCGGCCAAGGCCGCCGGCGTGGGAGGCGAGAATGTATCGCGCACCGGTTCGGAAGCCGGACGCTTGAGCAGCGGACTGCCTTCGCCGAAGAAGGATGAATCCGCCTCCGTCTCGGCCTCGACCTCGACCTGCGGCTGGCGTTCGGTCCGGCGCATCCGGCTGATGATGGCGTGCAGGTCGACCTCGTCGGGCTGGGCGATCTCGCCGAGCGCCGAGTCCGCGTGGGCACCGGGTATCTTGTCGGCCGACAGTTCCTCGAACTTCAGCCGCATCGGCGTGGCGACCGCCTCGCCAAAGGCGATGGCCTCGCGCTGGCCCATGGACGACAGGAAGGTGAGTGTGGAAGCCGAGGAGTCCGCGATCGCGGTGCGGATGATCTCCTGGTCGCGGTCGTTGGCGAGCCGCATGGCAAAGACGCTCGAGCACTGGGACAGGATGGTGGGGTCGAGTTCGCCTGGGCGCTGGGTGACGACGCCGAGGTAGCAGCCATACTTGCGGCCTTCCTTGGCGATGCGCGCGAGCGCATGGCGGGTCGGCGCGAAACCGAGCCGCGTGTCGGATGGCATGTAGCGGTGCGCTTCCTCGCACACAACGAGCAGCTTGAGCTTGCCCTGGCTGCTCTGGGCGAGGTCGAAGGCGAGCCGTGCCAGCACCGAGCAGACCGAGTTGACGACCTCCGACGGCATGCCGGCGAGCTGGAAGCACATGATCGGCCGTCCCTCGTGCGGGACGCGGAAGATCTTGCCGATCGACCTGTGGATCGTGTCCTCGACCATGTGACTGCCGAACAGGAAGCGATAGGAAGCGTCATGGACGATGCTCTCGATCCGGCTCTTGAGCGATTTCAGCGCCGGCCGTTCGAGCTTGGCTTCGAGGCTGCCCATGCGCTCGTCGATCAGGCGCAGCACGTCCGACATCCGGTAGGGAAGGGGAGTGTCGGCCGTGATCGACCCCATGTCGGACGATCGCCGAAGGCGAAGCTGGCCGCCGGGATTGCGGTAGGAGACCTTCGCGATCGGGATCAGGTCGCGCAGGATGTCGATCTCCTCGACCACGTCGTCGCGTCCGCGGAAGAGCACCTCGGTGAGTTCCTCCAGCCGGAACAGCCAGAAGGGAAGGTCGAGGGTCTGCTGGTCGATGAGCGCGGCGCGATCCTTGAAGGCGGCTGCGAACTCGTTGTGCGGGTCGAGGATCAGAATGCGCAGGTCCGGCCGCTCCTCGATGGCCTTGTGCAGCAGGAGCGACACCGCCGTCGACTTGCCGACGCCGGTCGTGCCGACGATGGCGAAATGGCGGTTGAGCATGGCATCGACGCTGATGCGCGCGTCGATGTTGGAATTCTGCGACAGGCTGCCGATGACAACCGACTTGCGTCCGGCGAGCTGGTAGACCGCTTCGAGGTCTCGGGCGCGGATCTGGTGGGCGATGGCGCCGATGTTGGGGTAGACGGTGATGCCGCGGTCAAAGATCGGGCGCCGCGTGGCTTCCTCGTCCCGCACCTCGCCGATCAGTTCCAGATGAACCTTGATCGGGTTGGGCTCGTCCTCGGCCCAGACGCCCGACGGCATCTCGATCGAGCAGACCATGCCGACGAGCCGCGTCTGGCCGGTGCTGACGGAGATGAGCTTACCGATGTTCCACAGGTTGGTTGGCGCGCCTTCGGCGGCGTCGGCGTATGAGGCGATGACGGCCATCGCGCCGTCGCACTGGATGACGCGGCCAAGCATCCGCGCATCAGGCTGCCGGGGGTCGCGGCGTTCCTGCGCCGTCGCTTCCCCACGGGCTGCTTCTTCGGCATACATGTTCGACCGAATTCCCTGTCCTGCTGCTCTTCTTGTCGTTTGGGAATGGAACTAGCAGCGCCGGGTTAAGGGCGGGTTCGGCGCATTGGTTCACGCGCCGTTAACACGCGGCCATGTTTTGCAAACCTGCCGATTGGTGATTGACAGCACGCGCGCAATAGCCCTAGTGTCCGCGCTCATGACCACAGGCATCATCCTCGTAGTACGCGCGCGCATGGGCAAGGCGGTGTAACCGCCGGGCGAAATCCCCCCATGCGCGACGAACAGGCTCCCTCGGGGGCCTTTTTTATTGGCCGAAACAGGACTAGACGAAGCTTCAGCGCCCGCATGGCGCCCAATACGGGACGAGATCGATGAACAAGGCACACGTGGAAACCGGGCGGCGCGAAATGACCGGCGCCGAAATGGTGGTTCAGGCGCTGATCGACAATGGCGTCGAGCACATCTTCGGCTATCCCGGCGGCGCGGTCCTGCCGATCTACGACGAACTCTTCCAGCAGGAAACCGTGCAGCACATCCTGGTGCGGCACGAACAAGGCGCCGGCCACGCGGCCGAAGGCTATGCCCGCTCGACCGGCAAGGCCGGCGTCATGCTGGTCACATCCGGCCCCGGCGCCACCAACGCGGTGACGCCGCTGCAGGACGCGCTGATGGACTCGATCCCTCTGGTCTGCATCACCGGCCAGGTGCCGACCTCGCTGATCGGCTCCGACGCTTTCCAGGAATGCGACACGGTCGGCATCACGCGGCCCTGCACCAAGCACAACTGGCTGGTGAAGGACGTCAACGAACTGGCCGGCATCCTGCACGAGGCCTTCCAGGTGGCGACCACCGGCCGTCCCGGCCCGGTCGTCGTCGACATCCCCAAGGACATCCAGTTCTCGCGCGGCATGTACACGCCGCCGCAGACCGCGCCGCGCTCGTCCTACCGGCCGAAGATCCAGGGCGACCTGGAGCAGATCCGCGCGGCGGTCGAACTGATGGCGTCGGCGAAGCGGCCGATCCTCTATTCGGGTGGCGGCGTCATCAATTCGGGCCCGGAAGCCAGCCACCTGCTGCGCGAACTCGTCGAACTGACAGGCTTTCCCATCACCTCGACGCTGATGGGGCTCGGCGCCTATCCCGCGAGCGGCCCGCGCTGGCTCGGCATGCTGGGCATGCACGGCACCTACGAGGCCAACATGGCCATGCATGACTGCGACGTGATGGTCTGCATCGGCGCGCGCTTCGACGACCGCATCACCGGGCGGCTGAACGCGTTCTCGCCGAACTCCAAGAAGATCCACATCGACATCGATCCGTCCTCGATCAACAAGAACGTCCGCACCGAGGTGCCGATCATCGGCGACGTCGGCCGCGTGCTGGAGGACATGGTGCGGCTGTGGCGCGCGGGCGCCAAGGCCGACAAGGCCGCGCTGCGCCCCTGGTGGGAGCAGATCGAGCGCTGGCGCGCGCGCGATTCGCTCGCCTACCGGCCAAACGACGACGTCATCATGCCGCAATACGCGATCCAGCGGCTCTATCAGCTGACCAAGGACCGCGACACCTACATCACCACCGAGGTGGGCCAGCACCAGATGTGGGCGGCCCAGCACTACGGTTTCGAAAAGCCGAACCGCTGGATGACGTCGGGCGGGCTCGGCACCATGGGCTACGGCCTGCCGGCGGCGCTGGGCGTCCAGATCGCGCATCCCGACGCGCTGGTCATCGACATCGCCGGTGATGCCTCGGTGCAGATGACCATCCAGGAGATGTCCTGCGCGGTGCAGTACGAGGCTCCGATCAAGATCTTCATCCTGAACAACCAGTACATGGGCATGGTGCGCCAGTGGCAGCAGCTCCTGCACGGCAACCGGCTGTCGCATTCCTACACCGAGGCGATGCCCGACTTCGTCAAGCTGGCGGAAGCCTATGGCGGTCACGGCATCCGCTGCGAGAAGCCGGGCGACCTCGACGACGCGATCCAGGAGATGATCGACGTGCGGAAGCCCGTCATCTTCGATTGCCGGGTCGCCAACCTCGCCAACTGCTTCCCGATGATCCCGTCGGGCAAGGCGCACAACGAGATGCTCCTGCCCGACGAGGCCACCGACGAGGCGGTCGCCAACGCCATCGACGCCAAGGGCCGGATGCTGGTGTGATTTGAGGTAAGGCGCGGTAAGGCGTATATGTCTTGCCGCGTCTTGCGTGGAGGCTGGAATGAACGTTCGGGCACGGATTTCGAGCAAGGGACAGCTGGTGCTGCCCAAGGCGGTGCGGGATGCGCGTGGCTGGAGCGCAGGGACCGAGCTTGAGTTCATCGACGATGGTGCCGATCTCATCGTCCGTCAGGCCAGGAAGTCCGATCCCCGTTTTCCGAGCATCAGTTGGGACGAATTCGGGAAGCTCAGAATGAAGCACGATGGCCCGTCCGTTTCGATCGAGGACATGGACGAGACAGTCCGGCAACATGTGAAGCGGCGCTGGGATGAAGAGGGCCGTTGACACCAACATTCTCGTCAGAACCTTTGTCGATGAAGGTACGGAGGAATGCCGCCTCGCGATGCAGACGATGTCGGGCGGCCGCGTGTTCGTCCCCGCGACGGTGATCATGGAGGCGGTGTGGGTGATGGAAAGCAGCTACGAGGCGTCTCGTTCCACGATCGCGGGTCTTCTCGGAAGCCTGCTCGGAATGGCGAACGTGGACGTCGAGCGCACCGACTGCGTCGCTGATGCATTGGAAGCCTATGCCGATGGCTTCGATTTCGCCGACGCTTTGCATCTGGCGATGTCGGCCGATTGCGAAGCTTTCCTCACGTTCGACAAGCCTTTCCTGCGTCGCGCAAAGCGGCACTCGCTTCGAATCCCGGTCATTAGGCCATCTTAACGTTCCAGAAGAATTGAAAGCCAACCCATGAACGCCCAGCTCCAGCCCACCGGCTCCGCCTACTTCATCGAACGGGAAACCGCCAAGCCCGAGGCGCACACCCTCTCGGTTCTGGTCGACAACGAGCCGGGGGTGCTCGCCCGCGTCATCGGCCTGTTTTCCGGTCGCGGCTACAACATCGACAGCCTGACGGTCTCCGAGACCGAGCACGAGAAGCACCTCTCGCGCATCACCATCGTGACGCGCGGTACGCCGCAGGTGATGGAACAGATCAAGCACCAGCTCGAGCGCATCGTGCCGGTTCACCGCGTCGTCGACATGACGGTGGTGGCGCGCGAGCGTGGCCATGACCGGCCGCTGGAGCGCGAACTGGCGCTGGTGAAGGTCGCCGGCACCGGCGACCACCGGGTCGAGGCGCTGCGGCTCGCCGACGCCTTCCGCGCCAGCGTCATCGACGCCAACACCGAGCATTTCATCTTCGAGATCACCGGTCGCGTGTCGAAGATCGAACAGTTCATCGCCATCATGAAACCGCTCGGCCTGATCGAGGTCTGCCGCACGGGCGTCGCCGCCCTGAACCGCGGCCCGGACGGGATGTGAGCGCAGGCGCCTCGGGCGACGGGCCGGGGTGCGGCGCGCACCCGGCGCCTTGGGGGAGGGGCGGACCGCTGGCCATTTCCGACAAGGAAGGCCGGACGGCGGCGCCGGACCACAGCGGGGCCTGCCGAGCTGCGCTGGAAGGCTGCGGAATCCGGGTGTTTTTTGGTTGACCGTTCGAACCGGCCTCCCTATGTTCCGCCGCACTTCGGGAGCGCCTTGCGCACTTCGGGAGCGCGTAGCTCAGCCGGTAGAGCAACTGACTTTTAATCAGTAGGTCCTGGGTTCGAGCCCCAGCGCGCTCACCAACAACCACCTGAAATCCCTATGCAATTTGGCGCAAGCGGCGGCCGTGCGACAAACGTGCGACAAGCGTGCGACAGACCTTGTCGCACGATCCGTTCGCGTGGTGTTCACGGCGCGGAAAAAGCATGCCAGGATGGCGACCATGGACGGGCCCGGATACATGCTCGCAATATTGGCTACGCTCGCCTGGATGGCGGGCGGGCTCTGGCTGTGCATCATCAAGGCGATTCACCCGAACGTTTATGTCGGCGGGCTGATCATGCTATCGATCGCGATTGCCGTGCTCAAGCCGGCAAGCCCCTGGTGATCACAGCGCCTGGTCGTCGTACCAGGCCAGCATCTTGCCGATCGCGGTGTCGGCCATTTCCGGATTAACCGCGAGGTAGTGCTTGAGGATGCGGGTGGCGCTCTCCAGCGTGTGGCCGGTGACGGCGATGATCTCCGGCACGGTCGAGCCGCCGTTCGCCATCCAGGTCACGGCCGTGTCGCGCAGATCCGCGTCGGTGAAGTCGGCCAGCGTCGGACAGGTTTTCGTTGCCTCGTCTCGGACAGCGGCAAAGATCTTCGGATAGTCGTACTTGCCGAAGGGCTGCCAGGAGCGCTCGTCGAGCACGGCATGGGCGAATCGGCGCTCGACCTCGGCGCGCTCGTCGGGGCCCGCCTTGAGCAGCGCCTGGGCGCGCGCGGCGGCCCGCCTGGCCGCTGCCGCCTTAAGGCGTGCGCGCAGCTGCGGCGTGTCGCGCACGGCGACGATGGCGCCGGTCTTGGACTGCCTGAAGATGCGGCGGCCCTTGACCAGCTCGGGCGCCTCCAGGAGGGCGCGGCGATCGGCCGGGCGCTGGCCGGTCCAGACGCCGAGATGGCACATGTCGCCGACCTCGGGCCGGCCTATGGCGTCGGCGGCGGCCACCAGCGCCTCGAACTCCTGGCGAGTGGCGATGCGCAGCCGCGGCGGCGGCGCTTCCATGCCGAGTTCCTTGCACGGGTTGGTCTGGCGCTTGATGCGCGATCGGCGGATGGCCCAGGAGATGGCCACCGACAGGATGCGCACCGCGCCGACGGCCGTGGCCAGGCCGCGCGCGGCCCAGATTTCCTCGTACATGGTGACGATGTCGCCGGGGATCAGCACGTCGACCGGGGCGTTCCAGATCAGCGGGTGCTGGCTCTCGATGACGCGCATCTTCTGGCGATAGTCGCGGCGGGTGTTTTCGGGATAGGCGCGGTGCTCGCCGGGCGTCCATTTGGGCGAACGCTGCCAGTCGTGGAAAAGCTTTGCGACTGTGTATGTCCTCACGGCCTGACCGCTCGCTGCCGCTCGCTGGCCTCCGGACAGGGCGGCCGACGACGGCCGGCGCGCCGTCGCGCGCTCGGCCGCCTTGACGGCCGAGCGGGCCTTCTCCAAGTCCTTGACAAAGGTGCTGGACCAGTCGACGGCTTCGCCCTTCGAGTACCAGCGGCCGTCATCGTGGCGGAGATCGCGGCCGGCGTGGCCTTGCTCGCGCAGGGTGGGCGACGGCGAAAAGCGCGGGCGGCCGTCGCGCCAGACGACATAGGGATGCGGTGATCGGGGCATGATCCGGGCTCCATCGGATGCGTGCGGGGCGGACAGGATGAATCGCGCCTGACCGAAAGTCAAAAAAATGCCCGGCGGCTACTCGGACACAGGCCGCCGGGCAGGTGCGGTCGCGCGAGGGAGGAACGACGCGCGGCCTTGGGGGGAACGTCAGGTGCCGGCGTCGAGGCGGCGCGCGGCTTCGCGCTCGCGAACATCATGGACGGCGCTGCGCGCGGCTTCGCGCTCGCGGGCCTCTTGAACGGCGCGGCGGTTGAGTTGCGCGATCAGGCGATCGATACGGCGATCATGCGCATGGTCGCGGATGCGGCGGACGATGAAGCCGAACCGGCGCGGCGCCTGCTCGGCCAGCGCCACGGCGAGCATGATCATGATCATCAGCACGATGAGCACCAGAAGGGCCACGCTCAACAGGTTTTCGAAGGCATGCAGGTCGGCCGGGGTCATGCGCGTTTCCTCTCGCTGGCGCGGCTGGCGCGACGCTTCAGGTCGGCCTCGCGCATGATCTTGCCAAAGCTGGTCAGCTCGGCGTGGGGATGGTTGCCGCCGCGTCCTTCGTAGACGAGCCGGCGGGCGACGAGCCGGTCGAACATGGCGACCGACAGGATGCGGGCGCGGCCGCGGCAGGCATAGCCGCCGGTGACGCGGACCCATTTGCCGGTGGCAAGCAGGGCGAGCCAGTCGCGCTCGGTCGACGACAGGTCGGAAAGCGACAGCGGCTGCCTCGTCATGCGCGGCCTCCTTCGACGCCGGGGACCGCGCCGGAGAATCGCACGTCACTGTCATGGTGCATCTGCTGCAGCGATGCCAGGAACACCGCGACGAACCTCTCCTCCGAGACGCCAACCGACAAATCTAACGTGCTCATGAAACCATCGACAAGAACGCCGAGGGCTGCCCCGAGTACATGAACCTCGGTGCCGCGCGCCATTTCATCGATCAGCCAGCGGCAAAACGCCTCGTCGACCGGATCGGCGCGCTCAACAGCATCGTTACCAAGGCGGGTGAAAGGATCGGTGACGTTCTTTTTGCGCCAGGCGTAGGCGCTGGCGGCGGTATCGCGGCGCATCTTCAGCGCGGCATCGATGTCGACGAAAAAGGGATTGGTCATTCCTTCGCTCCGTAGCGCTGGTCGAGCGCCGCGCGGTAGGCGGCGGCGACGGATTGGGTTGCGTTGTCGTTGGCGGTGGCCGGCTGCGCGACGGATGCCCCTCCACCGCGCAGCCAGGCCAGCACCGCCGCGCGCGGCCACACCCAGCAGTCGGGCAGCTTGCGCGGGAACCCGTGACGTTCATGCATCCGCAGCCAGTTGCGCTTGAGCCAATCCGGCGAACGCGCGAGAGCGGCAGCCGCCTCGTCGATCCCGACAGTCTCGCGTTCCAGATGCATGGGTCCGCCCGCCACGTGATTTGTGGTGACGATGCCGCAAAATTGCGGCAAATGCAATGCAGTATTCTTCGATCGCTCCGCAATCCCGCAACAGTGGGCGTAAAAATCAATATTGAAATGACAAGTCGCCCAGCCGAGCGGCCGAACCGAAATCAATATTGAAATGACAAGCAAACGAGCGCGCGCGGCGCCGGGCGCACGGCGGCATGATCGTTATTGATTTGACAAGTGAAGGCGTCAGCCGTGGCGGCGGCGGCGCAGGACGGCGTCGACGACGCCGCAAATCAGGATCTTGTCGCCGTCGACCATCAGCGGGCGCGACGTGCCGGCCGGGCTGGCGGTAAGGAGGAAGGGCGGTTCGTAGACGCGGAAGACTGTTTCGGCCTGCATCTTCGGCCAGTCATAGACCTGGGCGCAGACGATGTCCTTCGGCATGGCGGTCAGGTTCTGGTCGACGATCATGACGTCGCCGGGCAGGATTCCAACGTTTTCCAGAGCCCCCGAGCGGATGGACCAGGCGTCGCGGCCATTGCGGCCGCGCGTCAGCTCGCGCACGGCACGGTCGAAGTTCTGGCCAATGGCGTCCGTCTCCTCGAAGACGAAATGTTCGGCCTCGATTTCGCCGAAACCGCCGCGCGATGGATATTCCAGCGGCTTCAACCCGGCGGTGTTGGCGATCTTTGCCAGCGTCGTCGCCGACATCGAGTGGGGCCAGTTCGGATCGTTCAGTGGGCGTTGCAATGTTGAAGCGGAAAAGCCGGCACGCTTCGCCATCTCGTTGGCCGAGAGGCCGCCGAGGTGCGCCATGACGGCCCGGACCCACCGGACCTGCTCGTCTTTGACATCCGACATGGCGCGCAATCTAGGCGCTGTGGATGCAGCACTCACAAACATAGCTGCTCCTTGACATGCCGCACTAATGCGGCAAGCGTGCAGCACAATTAACAGCGGGTGATTCGCCGTCAATGCGTTCTTTTCCAGAAATCGAAAAAATCCGCGCCGACGCCCGCCTCACGCGAGTGGAGTTGTGCAAGCGCGCCGGCGTGAACCGCGACACCTGGCGGCGCACGGCGATGGGCAAGACGCGGCCGAACGTGGCGACGCTGGAAAAGCTGTCGACGGCGCTCGACGCGCTGACGGCGGAGCGGAGGGCCAAGGCGTGATCCAGGACGGCGACAATGTCGGGGGCAAGCAGCTCAAGGCCTTTATCGAGCGGATCGAGTTCATCGAAGGCGAGATCGAGGCGCTGAACGACGACAAGAAGGACCTCTACGCCGAGATCAAGGCGACCGGGTTCTTGCCAAAGATCATCAAGCTGATCGTGCGACGGCGAAAGATGGACCCGGAAGATCGCAGGAACGGTGACGCGCTCCTCGACCTCTACGAAACCGCGCTGGAGATGGACTGATGGCCAGCGCCTCCCGCATCAGGCGCTTTGCCTATGCCGACGAGTTCACCGGGCAGTATCGCGACGAGACGGCGTTCATGACGGCGCTTCTGGGCTCGGTGACGATCCATGCGCGCGAGGCCTGCGCCTGGGGCGGGATGAAGATCCTGAGGGTGGACTGGACAGAACACGACGGTCGGCGCTTCGCGGCGCTGGAATGCGGGCCTGGCCAGACCTGGCCGACGTTCGACGAGCTGCGCGAAGTGTACCGGGCGCAACGCGAGGCGGAGAAGAAGGCCAAGGCCGACCAGGCGGCCGAGGCGGAAGCGGCATGAGCCCGGCGCTGGCCCAGATCGAGGACATGCGCCGGCGGCTGGGCGTAACGCGGCAGGAGCTGGAGCGCGCGGCCGGCCTCGGCACGGCCGGATATCACGTGCTGTTCATCGCCGACGAGAATGGCCGGCCACGCGAGGTGCGGCCGGCGACGCTGGCGCGGCTGCGCATGGGGCTTGCCCGCATCCGCACCCGCCAGCACGGAACGGACTGGCCGATGCTGGTGTGCTGGCGCGTGGCGCTGGCGCTGGCGGCCAATGCGCTGCAGCTCGACCCGGCGCGCTGCCAGGACCAGGACCCGGCGCGGCGGGCAAGCTTTTCGCGCGAGTGGATGGCGGCCTCGGAGGCGCGGCGGCTGGCGATGTACCTGCTGAATGCCGGCTGCGGCTTCAGCCAAAGTGCTGTCGCGCGGGCGGCCGGGATGACGAAACAGGCGGTGTCGCTGGCCTGCCGCGAAATCGAGGACCGACGCTCCGACCGGGCGTTCGACGAGCTGGCCGACCGGCTGACGGCGGCGATCACGGGAGAGATGGGATGACTTCTTCAGGGCCTCACGCTGTCGGCGCTTCGCGCCTCGCTCCGGCCGGGGCGTTCGAACGATCGGACGGCCGCCGGTCGGCGGCTCGGCCTTCGGCCGTGGCTGGCGGTAGGAAGGAAGGGCGGCGGCGGCAGGCTTCGCTAAAGAACTCGGTGAGCAGGATCGCGATTGCGGCGCATCAGGAGGCGCGGCGAAAGTGGCCGACGATCGCCGAGGCCGTGGAAGACGCGATCTGCTGGAGCGAGGCGCGCGACCAAATCAGCGTAGGAGGCTTCCATGCTCTGGGCTGAAAAACTCCTGCTGTCGTCGCTGTTCGTGCTCGGGCTCTTGATGCTCCTCTACGCGGCGTTTGGCGGATGAACGCGTTCACGCCCAATGCCAGCGTGATGCAGCGGCGCGTCGAGCCGGCGGACAGTCTCGACTATTTCCCGACGCCGCCCTGGGGCACGCGGGCGTTGCTGCGCCACGTGCTGCCGGCCGTCTGGCAGTGGCCCGACCGGTTCGCCGGGCTGGCGGTGGACCCGTGCTGCGGCGAGGGCCACATGGCGGCGGTGCTGGCGGAGGATTTCGACGCGGTCGAGGCCGGCGACATCCACCCTTATGGCTATGGCGCTGTGCGCGATTTCCTCGCCTGGGAGCGCGACAGCGTCGACTGGTGGATCTCCAATCCGCCTTTCAACATGGCGGAAGAATTCATCCTGCATGGGCTGACGGTCGCGCGGCGCGGCGTGGCGGCGCTGGTGCGGAACTCGTTTGCCGAAGGTCAGGGCCGCTATTCAAAGCTCTTCTCTAAGCGGCCGCCGCAGGTCGATGCGCAGTTCGTCGAGCGGCTACCGATGCACAAGGGCCGCTGGGTGATCAACGGCACGACGGCGACGTCCTACTGCTGGATGGTGTGGCTGCGCCACGTGCCGCACGACTGGCGGCATTCGCGCCGGATGTGGATCGAGCCGTCGCGCCAGTCGCTGACCAGGGCCGACGACTGGCTGCGGTTTTCCGGCTGCATGGACCTGCCGAAAAAGCATCCGGCGATGGTGCTGCAGGAAAAGATGCGGGAGGCGGCATGATGCAGTCAGACCTGCCGCTGATCCGCAAGATGCTGAACGACCGGGCGGCCGAGCTGGCGCCAAGACTGTTGCCGCGCGGCCGGCGCGACGGCGGATTGTGGGTATCGTTCAATCCGCGCGTGGCGGGCGACGATCGCAAGCCGCCGGCCTTGAAGGTGCGGGTGACCGGCGGCGACGTTGGCGCCTGGACGGACCATCGCAACGGCCGCGACGGCGCGCGGGGCGACCTGATCGGCCTGATCGAATACATCCAGGCGACCGACACCAAGTGCGCGCTGGCGTGGGCGCGTGATTTTCTCGGCCTCAAGGCGATGAGCCGCGATGAGCGCGCGGCCATGCAGTTCGCGGCGGAAGCCGCCGCGCAAAAGGCAGCCCGGCAGGCGGAAGCCCGCCGGCGCTCGATGCTGGACCTGGCGCGGCGGCTGTGGATGCGCGGCGAGGGGCCGGCAAGCGCGGCGGCCGCGCATGCGCGGGCCTATTTTGCGGCGCGGAAAATGCCGCTAGCGGAGATCCCGGCGCTGAACCCCGAAACCTTGCGCTATTCGCCCGGCACCGAATGGTGGAAGGGCGCCAAGTGGGAAACGCTGGCCGGCGGCCAGCGGCGCAAGCTCGACGAGGGGCCGCATTATCCGGCCGTGCATTCGGCCATGCGTGTGTGGAACGGCCAGATCATGGCCTGCCACGTGACGTTTCTCGATCCAGTCCGGCCGGCGAAAGCGCCGCTCGACCCGCCCAAGCTGATGCTGGGCGAGGCGAAGGGCGCGGTGATCGAGATCTCCATGGGGCCGGACGGCAGGCCGTTCTGGGAGGCAATCGACCCGCACCCGCTGATCCTGGCCGAAGGGATCGAGACGGCCGGCGTGCTGGCGATCGCCGCGCCCGAGGCGCGCGTCTGGGCGGTCGGCTCGATCTCGGGATTCGCGCATGCGCCGGCCGGGCTCGACTGCGTCTCCGAGATCTACATCGCCCGCGACAACAACCACGGCAACGTCCAGGCGCAAAAGCAGATCGAGGCGGCGGCGGATGCGCTGGAAGCGCACGGCAAGCCGGTGGTGATCATGGCCAGCCACGTGGGCGACGACTTCAACGACCTGGCATAGGGCCGGGCGGAAACAGAGGAGCAGGATCATGGACTTTGGACTAGCATTGCAGGCTTTGAGGGTCGGTCGTCGCGTCGCGCGAGCGGGCTGGAACGGCAAGGGAATGTTTCTGGTGTTGGTGCCCGGAACGCCGCAGGTGAAATTCAGCGAGGGCACGCCCTACCGAAATTCCGGCCTGGTGCAGGCCGATATAGCGCCTCACATCGACATGTTCACTGCGCAGGGGAATTTCCAGCCCGGATGGCTGGCCTCCCAGGCGGACATGCTCGCCGACGATTGGCAGATCGTCGACTGACGGCCGCGCCGGCAGCCGGCGATTGTGCCGGCTGCCAACCTGAAAGGATGGAACGATGGCGAAAAGGAAGACCAGCAATGGCCAGAAAGAACCGCTATCAGCTGATGGTGCAGAAGGTGCCGCCGCACAGGGGCCCGGTGATCCCGTCAAGCAGGATTCCCGTGCCGAAGCGGCAAAGCTGGCAGGCCATGTAGGCGCGGCGGATGACTTCGCCGATGCGGTGATGGGGGTTCATAGGCGGCCGCACAAGAACGCATCGGCCGCTGAAATGGCGGCCGTCTTCTCGTATCGAAGCGCGGATATCGGCCAGTTGGGGATGGAGCCTGGTTTCGCTGGCAACCGGACCGACTACACCCACGTGTTCGCTGAAGCCGCGTCCTTCGTTCGTAAAAATCCAACAGTGCCGATCGACGCGCTGCCGATTCATCTGAAGCTGAAGGGCTTCGAGGTGCCGCCGGCCGGGCGGCGCGAGCTTCTGGCCTGGCGGGTGTTTGCCTTTGTGCTCGCCCAGCTCGACCAGGCCGACCGCGACGACGCCGCGGACGCGGCGCGGCAGGCGAGCGAGGCGGAGGCGGCCAAGCCGCGCGGCGTGCTGCTCGGACGGCTGGCGATGAAGCCGATAGACCGAAACCCGCTGTCGCAGATGGGCAAGGTGCTGCAGCGGCAAAAACGCTGATCCTGTTGCCGGCGGGGAAACCTCCTCCCTTTCCCGCCGGCCTGGCGGTCGTCCCAATCTCCTCCCTGGGGCGACCGCGCGGCGGCCGGTGCGAACCTCCTCCATCGCACCGGCCGTTTTTCCTGACAGAGCATGCGGCAGGCCATGACCAAGAAACCACAGACACAGACCGGGACGAAGGCGATTCGCGCCATCTTCCAGAGCGCGCGCCGGCAGCTGGCCGACAATGCGCCGGTGGACGATCCCGACCCGAACCAGCCGCGCGGCGGCATTCGCCCCGGCCAGTGGGACGGGTTTCCCCATGATGCGCTGCCGCCGGACTGCCCGGTGCATGTGATCGGCCGCGACGTGGAAGGCACGCTCTATGCGCTGACGGCGACCAATGATCTGCGCAAGGTCGAGCGCTACGACCATGTGAGCCTGATCGACCTGTTTGCGCCCTATGTGAACTATGCCTATTGGGCCTGGCCGGCCTTCGGCAAGAAAAAGGTGGTCGACCCGGAAACGCAGGAAACGCGCGAGGAACTGCGCGTCAACCGGCTGGAGCGTGACAAGGCGGCCACCTGCCTGATCAACGCCGCCTCGCGTCGGCCGCTGTTCGATCCGTCGCGGCAGCATCGCGGCCGCGGCGGCTGGAAGGACAGCCAGGAGCGTTTCATCTGGCATTCGGGCTCGGCGCTGTGGAGCGTGGCCGGCACGGCGCTGGAGCGGGCAAAGCCGGCCGAGCATGACGGTTTCCTGTACACCCGCCAGCCCTCGACGATCGAGCCCTGGGAAGCGGCGGTCACCGTCGAGGAAAGCCCGGCGCGGCGCATCCTCGACGATCTGCGCACCTGGAAGTGGGAGCGGCCCTATCTCGACCCGGTGCTGTGCCTGGGCTGGATCGGGACGGCGTTTTATGGCGGCGCGCTGGACACGCGGCCGATCGTGTTTACCGCCGGCGGCGCCGGCGTCGGCAAGTCGACGCTGCATGAGCTGTTCAAGAAAGTGCTGCACGGGGCGGTGATCTCGTTTGCCGACACGACGGCCGCCGGCATCTACCAGAAGGTCAAGCAGGACAGTCTGATGGTGATGGTGGACGAGCTGGAGGCCAAGCCCGGATCGGCGCGGCCGCAGGCGATCATCGACCTGGCGCGCATCGCCTATACCGGCGCTGAAATGGGGCGCGGCGGCGCCGACCATGAGGGCGTGACGTTCCAGCTGCGCAATTCGTTCTTTTTCTCGGCGATCCAGCCGCCCGCCATGGGCGAGGCGGACAAGAGCCGCATGGCCTTCCTCAATCTCGACCGGCTCGATCACACGGACGGGCTCGGCCGCAAGGTGAACGTGTCGATCGACACCGACGGCCGGATGATCCTGCGGCAGATGATGGATGGATGGAGCGAGTTTCGCCGGCTTCTGGCCGGCTGGTGGGACGTGCTGCAGGCGCAAGGCCTCGATTCGCGCACGATCGACACTTATGGCCCGCTGCTGGCGGCCGCCGAGCTGATGGTGGGCGGCGAGGTGCTGGAAGCGATCGGCCTGCCGGTGACAGAGGTCACGCGGCTAGGCGAGATCATCGCGCATGCGACTGCGCTCGACCGGGCCGACCGCGTGGAGAGCTGGCACCAGTGCATCAACCGGCTGCTGGATTCGACGATCGACGCTTGGCGCGACGGCGCGAAGCCGACGGTGGGCGGCGTGCTCGACCAGATGGTCGAGGACACGATCAACCTCGAGCCGGCGCGCGAGCGGCTGGCGCTGGCCAACCTGTCGGTGCAGTTGGCCGACGGCAAGCGCAAGCGGCCGCTGCTGGCCGTGCCGAACAACGGCCCGGCGTTGGAGCGGATCTATCAGGGGACACGCTTCGAGGCGGGCGGATGGACGACGGCGCTGCGGCAATGCCCGCGCGGGCATGGCATCGTGTTGGAGCGCGATGCAGGCGGCAAGAACGTCAAGATCAACGGCCGGCAGCAACGCTGCCTGATGATCGACATCGTGGCGCTGAACGAATGGATCGAAAAGGGGGACGGCTAGGGCCGATCCTCAAGGGCTGGCCAGTCGGCCGGGCGGTAACCGTCGAGATAGGCGCGCAACAGGCGCGCGTGGTGGCCCTGCACGGCCCGGTGATGGCCGGCGCCGGCCGGCGCCTTGAGCCGGCGCACATGCTGTTCGTTCTCCATGCCCAGCACGCGCGCCAGCTCGGCGTCGGAAAGGCCCAGCTGGTGCTGGGCCTCGCGGAACTCGTCGGGTGTCATGCTGGGCTGGCGGATCGGCATCAGAACAACTCGAGCTGCGGTTTCGAGGATCGGGAGCGATCCTTCTCGCATCCGGGCATGACGTATTGCAAGCCGGCGGCGGTGGGTTCGGTCGGCGCGCCGGCGAATTCGTCGCCCTCGATGAGGCGCTTGACCTCATGCTGCCAGACCTTCCAGAGTTCGCGCGTGACGGGTGGCAGGCCAAGCGTCGAACCGTTGTTGAAGTCGTATGATGGCCACTCACGCTGGCTCCGCCAGCCGGCGTCGCGGACGGTGCGCCACTCATAGGACGTAACCGGCCGCGCCGACCATTCCCGGCGAAAGACGATCAGGCGCCATTCGCTGCCGCCGCCGCGCGGCGCGTAGTACATGCTAGGCGATGCCCAGATCAGAACCTCTGCCATCTCGGTTTCTCCCGCGCCCTGGTGGCGCTTTGGTTGCCCTGCCATCGTCAGCGGCCGGCGGGCAGTCCGGCCGGACAGGCGCGCCAGGCGCGCCCGTTTCGGCTTGTCAGGCGGCCACGGCGACCGGTGCGGCCAGCGCCAGGCCGCGCATGTAGTCAGCCGCCTTTTGCGCCTTTGCGGCGGCCGTGAAGAATGCCCGGTTGTCGACCTTCAGAAGCTCGATCCAATGGGCGATATAGCCGGCGTGGCGCAGGTCGCCGTCAAAGGCGAACTCGGCACAGAGGAACGCGGCGGTCAACTCCGCGACCAGCTCCTCGGCCGCATAGGACCGATCGCCGAACCGGCCGGAAAAATCGCGGTCTAGGCGATGCTTTGCGCCCGTCCAGTGGCCGAGCTCGTGAAACAGCGTCGAGTAGTACTGATCGCCGCTGGTGAACGTCTCGAAGTCGGGCATCATGACGAAGTCGGCCGACGGCCGGTAATAGGCGCGGCCCTCGCCATGCCGAACGACAGCGCCGGTTGCGGCCACGAATTCCTCGGCCAAGTCGCAGCGCTCGGCCGACGAACGCGGCTCCCCTGCCTCGGCCTGTACGATCTTGGCCGGCAGGTTGTCGCACTGTTCGACGTTGAACACGGTGTAGCGCTTGAGGAAGGGAATCCGCCGCGTCTCGGTATCGCCGCCGGCGGTTGCCTCCTCGCGTTCGATGGCCGACACAAAGACGACCTGCGTTCCCTTCTCACCCTTGCGGACGTTGCCGCCGGCGTCGATCGCCTGCTTGAAGGTCAGCCAGCGCGAGGAAGCGAAGCCGCGCGCATCCTTGGCGATCCAGAGCAGCACGACGTTGATGCCGGAATAGGCGCGGCCGCTTGCGGCGTTGTGGGGCATGTTCGACGAGAACGATCCGCCCGACCAGGGCTTGACCCACGGCGCGGCTCCGGCCTGCAGCTGGTCGAGAATGGTGTCGGTGACGGTCTGGTAAAGGTCGGTGGCCATGGTGGTTTCTCCGTTGACTGGCGCGCCGCATTGGCGCTGACAACGGCAGATATAATGTAGCCATTGGCTACATGTCAATACGGAAAATTGCCATCCGCGACGATTTTTCAGCTGGACTGTGAGCGCGCCCGATCGCGAGCGCGACAGCTCGGCCACGCTCGGCGCTCGACGCGATCGGAACGGCGCGCGGCTGTGACGCCCTGGTGTCGCTTATGAAAGGACTTGCGGCCCGGCAGGGCCGCGCCGCTTTCCTATCCCCAGCCCGTCCAGGACGGGGAGAATCCGCGTGCCATGTCGCGCGCGCCCGCGCCAGTTTTCCCGCGTCCAAGCCCTGCGCCCGCGCCCCTGCAATTGACGCCCGTGCCCGTGCCCTGTCGGCGCTCGATTGATCCCCGGTCGCGGTCAGACGATGCAAGCACTTGTCGGCAGGCGGATCATGGCAGGGTTGAGCCGTGCCGAGACGGGCGAGGGAGGGTTACGATCGTAACCGGATCGTAACCCCGACGTAACCGGCATGGATCAATCAAATCAGATGCTTAGGCAATGCGGTTACGAGTTACGGAACATGAGACCTTGCCACGCGCGCGCGCGCGCTCCTCATGTGCGAACTGTAACCATGTAACTCGTAACCTATGCGTGTATGTGTTTGGAAGTGCTGGTGAAAAGCCGGTTACGTCGCGGTTACGCAACCGCCGGATGCGTAACCAGTCGATGCCTCCGGCTGCCGCGAATAAACAATAGGGATCGACGCCATGGCCGACGAGATCGAGCGCGAAAACGGGCCTTTAGAGGCGCGCGCACCGGGCGGTGCCGGCGATCCTGGCGGATCGGCGTGGCCGAGCGGCGATGCGCTGGCCGCCAGCGTCGCGCGCCTGGCCGGCGCGCTCGACCAGGAGGGCGAACAGCTGGACCTGATCGCCGGCTCGCCTGATCTCGACGACTTTGACACGCTGGCGCAGGCCGCGAACCAAGTCGCAAGCCAGCGCCGGGCGCGGGGGAGGCCTGCGGGCAGCCGCAACCGGCGCAACGGCGACGTCTTCGACTACCTCCAGCAGCTCGGCCACCGCGACCCGCTGGTGACGCTGTCGATGATCCAGACGGCCGACCCGATGACGCTGGCGAAGGCGCTGGCCTCGCCGCTGCTCGACGCCACCGGCGCGCCGCGCTTCCGGCCGGACGGCACGCCGATCATGGTGCCCGCCGATCCTGTGAAGGTGGCGCAGCTGATCGAGAAGGCCGCCGCCGACCTGGCGCAATACGGCTACGCGAAGCAGAAGGAGCTGAACGTCAACGTCCGCAAGCTGCACCTGATGGTGGCCGGCGACCTGGGCGGAATGATCGACGCGGGCGACGGCAGCCTGTCGATCACGGGCGACGAAAAAGGCAATGAAATCAATGGTGCATCCGTGCGACAACAGGTTGACAAGTCGCACGGATGAGCCAAGCCACTGATATCGCAGGGCAAAGCGGTGCTCGGCGACTGATCTAAAATCAGTAGCGCGAGGCGGTTTCGTCCTCGGCCTCGATCGGTTGGCGCAGCCGTTGGCCACTGGTGCGCGACCCCGTCCCCCTGGTCTCGGCGCGGCGGGCGCGCGCTCGTCGAAATTCAAAACGCGCGGGCACCCCCCACCCCACCGGGTGTCGAGAGTCACACACACCGACAGGTCAGCGCTCGCGCGCCTGCACGCGCGCACGTGTACGTGCGAGGGCGCTTCCTCGCCTTCCGGCTTGCCCATCACTGGACGGCAGCGGGCGGCGAATAAGTTTGAGCGGTCGAGTCAGGGTGCGGGCGGGCGCGGAGTGCGCGTGCGGGGCCAGCGGGAGCCGGGATGCAGGGCCAGGGTAAGTTCCAGTTGCAGCGCTATGATCCGCCGGGACCGGTCGGGGCCGCCTTCATCAAGTCGACGGGACCGATCGACATCATCGGCGGGCCTGCGGGCTCGGGGAAGACGGTGGCGTCAAGCTTCAAGGGTCCATACCTCGCCGGCACATGGTTCCCGGTCTGCAAGGATGGCGTGATCCGGGTAAAGATCGCCGCGATCCGCGACACTTATCGCGATCTCGCGCGCACCTGCCTGTCCTCCTGGCACGAGATGTTTCCCGAAAACCACCCCTACACCGTCGACTACAAGGGCGGCCTCGACCGCCCGGTCGTCCACAAGCTGGAATGGGCGACGATCCGCGAGGGCAAGCCGGTCAAAGTCGAACTGACGATGGAGTTCGGCGCGATCGGCGACGCCAATGTCGAGCAGTTCATCAAGGGCTACGAGATCTCGGCCGGCTGGATGAACGAATGCGACCTCCTCGACGAGCGCGTGCCCGGCCTGTTCTGGTCGCGCACCGGCCGATATCCGCGCATGGAGCTGATCGCCGAAAGCGAGCTGGCCCGGATCGTCAAGCCGTATCGCACGCGCATGCAGTCGATGGGCGTGGCGATCGACGACGACGAAACCTTGCTTCCGCGCCTGACCTGGGGCGACTGCAACCCGCCGGACGTCAACAACTGGGTCTGCCGCTTCGGCGGCTGGGTGGAAAAGGATCATCCCGACCGAAATCCGATGCTGAACCTGTTCGTCCAGCCGGGCGGCCTGTCGGCCAGCGCCGAGAACCGCAAGGGCAAGCCGCGCTCCTCCTACGAACTCGAGCTGCGGACGATGCGGCCGGCCGAGGCCAAGCGCTACGTGCATGGCGAGCCGGGCTTTGTGGCAGACGGTACGCCGGTCTATGAGGGCGAATTCTCGCTGTCGATCCACCGGTCGAGCGATTATCTGGAGCCGGTGGCGGGCATACCGCTGGCGCTCGGCTTCGACTTCGGCGGCTCGCCGGCGATGGTCGCAGGCCAGTTCATGCCGAACGGCCAGCTGCGCATCCTGGCGGAAGTGTGTTGTTCGCCGGGCTCCGGCCCGCAGACCATGGCCAACCTCGCCTTCGAGATATTGATGCAGCGGTTTCGGTCGTTTCCCGTCCAGGAAGCCTGGGGCGATCCATCAGCGATGTACGGCGCCGACCGGCAGGCCGGCGGCCTGGCCGACATGGAGATCGTCGCTCGCGCGCTCAACGTCAACCTGATGCCGGCGCCGTCGAACGAAACCGGAATCCGGCTCGAATCGGTGCGCTGGTATCTGAAGGGCCTGATCGACGGCCAGACGCCGCGGCTGTTGATCGATCCGCGCTGCAAGCGGCTGATCGGCGGCTTTGCCGCGCACTACCACCTGACCAAACAGTCGTCGGCCGGCCGTACCGACCTGATCGTCATCGCCAAGAACGAATATTCGCATCCGCATGACGCGCTGCAGTACCTCTGCCTTGGCCATCGCGGGCGCCAGGGCGTCATCGGCGACGTGTCCGGCATGGGCAGGGCGCCGAACGTTGTCGGCCTGCGCAATGCCCGCCCGAAGCCGAAATCGATCTGGGATGTGTGATGGGGTTGCGCCTGGTGTCGCCCGTGCCGCCGTCGCTGGCGCTGGAGTTCGCCGGCGGCCGCTCGCTGGCGCGCAAGGTGATCCTGCACCAGGTGCGCCAAGGCGAGGCCGTGGCGATCCTCGACGGCGACGAGCCGGTGGCGCTGGCGATGTTCGATCGCAAACGCGCCCGGCGCGCCGAGCTGGCGCTGTCGTTTGCGCCTGCCGCGTCGCGCCACATGCTGGCGCTTGTCCGCCTCGTGCAATTGACGGCCACCCGCTTCGCCGAAAATCGCATCCTGACCTTCGTTCATATCCGCCCAGACAACCGGGCGGGAACGCGCATGGCGATGCTGGCCGGCTTTCAGCCCGGCGGTTTTCGCGATCGGACGATCTGGCTCTGGAAGGGGTAAGGCGATGGAAAAGCTGATGGGTAGCGGCGCGAAAGCGGACGCGGAACGCTCGCGTCGCATGCAGGAAGTTGCAAACAACCGGCAACTGGCCGAACAGCGCGCGGCACAAGGGCGCGACACGCTGACGCGGCGCGCCCCGCGCGGGCGCCGCCTGTTTGCCGATGCCGGCGGAAGCCAGCTGCAGAGCAACCTGTCGTGAGCGAATCCGATCTCGCCCGGCAAAAGCGGAGGTCCGATCAGGCCTGGTCGGACATGGCGCCGTGGACGGCGATCTACGAGGACGTCTACGACTTCGTCATCCCGCACCGCCGGCCTGGCGGGATCTCGAAACGCAAGAGCCTAGCCGACCGCATCTTCGACATGACCGGGCCGACATCGGCGATGAACCTGGCCGGCGAGCTGCAGCAAAGGCTGTTCTCCGGCCCGCCCATGCTGGAAACTGGCGCGTTGCTGCACCAGTCGATCGGCGACGCCGGCAAGGCCAAGCTCGACCGCGAATTTGAAAAGCTGTCGACCTTCCTCTACGGCTTCATGCAGGCCGGCGACCTCGACACGGCGACGCATGAAATGTGCATCGATCTCGGCGTCGGCACCGGCGCGCTGATCCCGCTCAAGGGCACGCCCGATCAGCCGATCATCATGTACGCGCCGCCGGCAGACGAGATCGCCATCAGTTGCGATGCCTGGGGCCGGCAAAGTTTCTTCTCGTGGAAGCGGCCGGTCACCCGAGAAGGCGTGATCGAGGCGTTCCCGAAAGGCCGGTTCCGCGACAGCTTCAAGCAGGCAGCCGCGACCAAGCCGAATGACGAGTTCACGCTGTACCAGGATTTCCAGCGACTGCCCGACGGGCGCTGGCGCTTCGTCGCCTATCTCGACCGGGACTGCGACGCGTTCATCGAAACGACGACCACGCGCACCCAGCCGATTGCGGTCGCGCCCTACTACCGCGTGCCCGGCGAGGCGCGCGGCCGCGGCCCGATCATGCTGGCGCTGCCGTCGCTGAAGACGCTCAACAAGGCACAGGAGCTGGCGCTGCGTTCGGCCGCGATCCAGATGCTCGGCATCTGGGGCTATCGCGCCGGCGGCACGTTCAACCCCGACACGGTCAATGTCGGCGCCGGCGAGTTCTGGCCGATGCAGTCGACCGGCGGCATGCTTGGGCCCGACGTGCAGCGGCTCGACCCGGCGTCGGGCCGTCTCGACATTGGCCGGATGGTGATCGAGGGCATGCAAGGCCAGGTGCGCGAGGCGCTGTTCGACACGCGGCTTCCGCCCGAAACCGGCACGCCGCGATCGGCCTCGGAAATTGCCGCGCGGGTACGGCAAAACGCCCGTGTGCATCTGAACGGGTTCCAGCGGCTGTGGCGGTCGATTCATCCGGTCATCGTGCCGCGCTGCGCGGAAATCCTTTACGAATTCGGCTACATGCCGCCGCTGATGAACTTCAACGAGCTGATGGTGTCGGTCTCGGTGCGCTCGCCGATCGTGGCGCAGATGAAGGCCGACCAACTGGTCAACCTGGCAAGCTATGTCGAGATGATGATGGGCTTCGTCGGCCCGCAGGCGCTCGACGAGCACCTGTTGATCGACGACACGGCCGACCAGCTGGCCGACGCCTTCGCGCTGCCGAAGAACCTGGTGCCGACGGCGGATGCGCGCAAGGCGACGCGCGAGGCCAAGGCGCAACAGATGCAACAGGCGCAGCTGGCGGAAGCGGCGATGAACGCCGCGCCGCAGATCGTCGATCATGGCCTGAAGGCGATCGACGGCGGAAGGGCAGCGGCATGAGCGGGCCTGTCAACATCGCCGGGCGCGTGACGCTGCCGCTCGACGATCTGATGCGGGCCGGCGGCCGAACCGGCTGGGAGGCGCTGGAAGCCGGGTTTGCGCCGGCGCCGGTGGCCGACCGGTTCCGGCCGGAAGACAAGATCATGCGGTTCGCAGCGGCGCTCGGCATGCATCCGGAGGGCCGCGAATTCCTCGACTGGATCTTCGACCTGACCTGCCGCGCGCCGTATCCGAAAACGACGGGCGACATGCAGGAGCTGGCCTTTGCGGCGGCCAAGCACCAGGCGCGCGCGGCCGTTGGCGACGTGATCGCGCTGGCGGTCGCCGAAGGCCGCCGCCTCAACGACATCCCCGTGCCGACCAAACCAGGAGCCACATGATGCGCAATCTTCTCGAAAAGTACCTGTATTCCTACCCTCGCGACGGCGCCGGGACGGGCGGCGGCGGCGCGGGCGGCGCGCCCCCCGCGGGCGGCGCCGGAAACCCGCCGGCAGGCGCTCCGGGGGGCTCCCCTGCCTCGGAGACGCCGCCGGCGGGTGGTGCCGCGCCCGGCGGCGAACTGTATTTCCCCGAAGGCTTTCCCGACCAGATGCGCGGGAAGGACGGCAAGGAAACGCTCGACAATGCCTGGACCGCTCTCAAGGGCTATCGCGACCGCGATGCAACCCGCGACGTGCCGGCCGATCCGGCGGGTTATCTGACGCTCGACGGGCTGAAGGATTTCAGCCTCGACGAGACGATGAAACCGCATTTCGAGGCGCTGAAGCAGGACAAGTCGGCGCTCGCCATGTTCGAGAAGGCAAAGGAGCACGGGCTCGACCGTCGCGCCACGCTGGACATCTGGCAGGCCGGCATGAAGGCGCTCGCCGATGGCGGCATGCTGGAGCCGATGCTCGATCCGGCGGCCGAACGCGCGGCGCTGTTGCCTGACGCGGCCAAGACGTTGCCGAAAACCGAACAGGATGCGGCGATCGACCGGCGGATGCAGGAAAACTACGATTTCCTCGACCTGATGAGCCAGAATCGCGGCCTGTCGAAAGAGGCGCGCGACTATGCCGAGATGATGCTCGGCGACAGCGCCAAGGGGCACGGCTTCTTCGAGTGGATGCGCGGGCAGCTGCAGGGCGGCGAGGGCGGCGGACCCGGCGCGCATGGCAGCGGCCAGGGCGGTGGCGACACGGCCGCATCGCTGAAGGCCGAGATGGGCAAGCCGGAGCTGACGGCCGGCCATCCGATGTTCGATCGCGAGGCCTACAAGGCCTTCGACGAGCGCTACAAGCGGTTCCACGCGGGCCAGAAATAGCGCGACGCAATTGACCGCCGCGGCGCCGATGCACAATCGGCGCCGCACCTGACGGAAAGCGACCTGGCGGGCGGCGGCTATCCTTCACCGGACCCGCTTCACCGCAAGCCAATCGGCTCCGCATCGGTCACACATCCAACGCAACACCGGGAGTGTTTCAATGCTCGAAGCTGAAAAATGGTTCAAGGAGAAGATCAAGGATCTGATCTCCGTGCAGTACCAGGCCGTCGGTGGCTATCTCGACGGAACTATGATGGGCGGCGACGAACAGGCGGGGCTTTACAAGTTCCCGAAGATCGGCCGGCTCGAATCCTACGAGATCACCTCGGCGATCCAGGATGTCGGCGGCGGCGAGGCCGCGCTCGAAATGCTGTCGGTCGCGCCGAAGGATTACGAGGCATCCGCCTGGTTCGGCAAGGAAGACATCTACAAGATGGGTCCGAACGCGCAGGCCGCACTGGCCCAGCTGCTGACCATGGCAATCAAGCGTCGCCGCGACACGATCAAGATCGAGGCGCTGCACACGCTCACGGCAGCAACCGTCACCCAAGACCTGGGCGGCGCGTCGACGATGATCGATCCGTTCCACCTGGAGACGGGCCGGGCGCAGATCGCGGCGACCGGCGCGGACGACATGGGGCTTGGCGCCGTGTTCTGCCCGCTTCCGGAGATGTGGATGTCGCAGCTCTGCCAGTACAAGGAATGGAACGACGCCACCTATACCGGCGGCGTCGATCTGCCCTGGGCACAGGCGATGCGCAGCCGCGCCAAGACCGTGCGGTCGGTGAACTACTTCACCATGCCGGACGAGTATTTCGCGCCGTATGACGACGGCTCGTCGATCGTGACCCACATGTGGGCGCGCTCGGCCATGGGCGCGGAAACCCCGTGGAACCAGGAAGCGCCGGAGTTCCAGAAGATCTTCCAGAAGGAAGGATCGAAGTGGCTCGGCAAGGTCGGCCTCGGCGGCTGCGCGCTCGGCATCCAGCGCCAGGGCGTGAAGAAGCTGCGTTTCCAGAAGATCACGGCGGTGACCGAGATCCCGATGCTCACGCTGGAAGCCGCCTGACCGGCGCCTGAACTCCGGCGGCGCGCCAGACGCGCCGCCGCTCTCTTCGTCGCGGCGCCTGGCGTCGCCGGAACCCACATTTTCGAAGGAAACCCACCATGTCGGAGAAAATCCGCTCTCTCGTCCGCAAGGCCTCGGTGGCCTATCCGGGCGCATCGGCGCCGAAGCGCTTCCAGCGTTTCGATCACGCCACGACGGCAGCGCTGGCGACCGTGCTCGCCGCCGGCTACTTCAACGACTGGCGCTCGACGCTGCAGGCCGGCGATGTCATCGACGTCGTCTGCGGACTGGAAGGAACGGTCGACGAGGCCAAGCTGATCGTTTTGACCGTGCCGGCGACCGGCGACGTGACGGTCGGCCACGACACCGATGCGTCCGGTACGCGCGCCGTCGTGCCGACCGCCGATGGCCTGACGACGGGCCTGATCCTGCCGTCGGACAAGTTCGTCGAGGCGACCAGCGCCAATGCCGACCACATCCTGACGCTGCCGGCAGCCTCGGCGTCGACGCGCGGCAAGGAAATCCTGATCTACGTAGTGGCCTCGACCAACTGCGAGCTGCGCACGCCCGCAGACAGCGGCCAGACGATCAACAACGTCGATTCGGACGGCACGCAAGAGGCGCTTCTGGCGCACTCCCACACCTATCGCCTGACCCAGCATCTCGCGACGGGCTGGCTGATGGAGAAGCTGACCAATCTCGGCGCGGTGGCGACCGCCGTCATTCCGGACTGATCGTCCGGACGGTTGAACAAGAAGGAGGGCGGCTATGGCCGGCGTGATCGACAAGGCTGTGATCGTCAACTGGGCCTTGACCGATCTCGGCCTGCCGCCCTCCTTCACGCTCGACGCCGCCGACGAGGTCGGCCGCACGGTCGATCTCGTCTGGCAGCGTGTCGTCGACCGCACCTTCGGGCTGCATGACTGGACCTTCTGCCGCAAGACCTTTCTTCTCGTTCGCCAGTCGGCCACTCCGGTGACCGGCTACAGCTATGCTTTCGACCTGCCCGGAGGCACGCTGGGCGAACCGCTGCGCTACTGGCGCGACGCGCGATGCTCGCAGCCGGTGCGCGATTTCCAGATCGAGGCCGGCGAAGTGCATGCCAACGAGGCCACGCTCTATGCCCGCGCCAAGGTCTATGTCGACCCGGAAGCCTGGGAACCCGGCTTTCGCCAGTGCTTCACCATGGCGCTGGCCTCGGCACTGGCCGTGCCGCTGACACAGGATACCGACACCCGCGACGAATATCATGGCGCCGCCTTCGGCTCGCCGGCCCAACAGGGGTCCGGCGGCGCTTTTGGCCGGCTGATCGCGCAGAACCGGGCGGCCGACCCGCCCGATTCGCCGATCCGTCGCGGCGACCCCCTTCTCGATGCGCGCTGGGGCTGACGCATGGTCGCGCAGCCTGGCGAACGCAAACGATCCCTGAATGCCGGCGAGCTGTCGCCCGACCTCGACGCGGCGGTCGACATCAAGCAGTTCTATTCCGGCGGCCGGCGCTACAAGAACGTCGAGCCGGTGGCGCAGGCCGGCTTCAACCAGATGCCGGGCAGCCGCGATCTGGGCCCGGTGCGCAAGCGCCTGTCGGCGCTGTCGCGAAGCTCGATTTCCTCGTCGCTCGGCCCGCACACGGGAACACAGACCATCTGGTCGGCGACGGTATCCGGCACAGTGGCGGCCGTCCACATCGTTGCCGCGGCCGGCGGCACTGCACCGGCCGCGCACACGCTGACCTGCGAAGTAAACACCAGCGCCGGGTGGGTGCAGATCGGCCCGGCCATCACGCTGTCGGGCACCACGCCCAAGACGCGCAGCTTTGCGTTCCCGCCCGGCGAAGGCCGCGTCGCCACGGCGGTGCGGCTGCGCTGCGTCTTCTCGACCAGCGACACGCTGACGCTTGGCGCCAAGACGGTGCTGGCGGAAGGCAGCGAGCAGGACACGCCGCGCATGACGTCGATGCGGCACGATTCGGGCGATCATTATCGCATCGCGCTGACTGAAAAATTCCTCGACATCTGGCAGGACAACGACTGGCGCGCGGGCGTGTACTTGCCGGATATCTCGCTTGCCGTGCAGGCCGCCGCCAAGTTCTACACAGAGAACGCCACGATCGGCATCTTTGCCCGCGACCTGAAAACGATCCGGGTTCGCCGCGCCGGCTCGGCCACCGAATGGCAAACCGACGACTGGCCCTACACGGGCATTCCGGCTGTCGACTATGGCGCGGTCTACGCGAAGACGGACGACAAGTGGGAAATCGCCATCCGCTGGTCGTCCAGTTCGTCCAGCCCGGGGATATCGATCACAGTCGACGGCGAAACGACGCCGTCGGTCACACTCGTGCTTGCCAGCAACGGCGTGACGGCGGTCTCGATAGCCTCCGCAGTAACAGCCGACTGGAACCTGCTGGCAACGAACATCGCCGCAGCGATCAACGACTTGCCGTCGAGTGCCGGCGGCGTGACCGCCGTCTACAGCAATCCGGCGAGCGCCGGCCGTTTGATCACGCTGACCTTCGGCGGCGCGTCGTCTGGTGTCGAGCATCAGGTCTCGGCGCTGGTGGTGAACACCACGGACGTCTCGGCACTGGCCTATCACACCCAGCTCGGCGACACAGACTTCGAGGATCTGATCTCCGCGTTGCGTGGCTGGCCGGGCAATGTGTGCCTGGTCCAGGATCGCATGGCCTACCTGGACATCAAGGGGCAGCCCGCGGCCGTGGCGCAATCGCAGGCGGCGGAATACTTCAATCTCAACATCGAGGCGGTGGGCGCTTCGGCGGCGCGGCTCGACCGGCTTCGCGCCGGCTCGACCATCGAGCGCGTGATCGCGGGACTGGACGCGACCTATTTCGTCATCTTCACCGATCGCGGCGTCTATTTCGTTGCCAACCGCGTGCTGACGGCCGGCGACCCGCTCAACTTCACTTCGGCCAGCGAAAAGGGCATGGCGCCCGACACGGACCCGATCGCAGCGGCCGGCAAGATCTACTACATCGCGCTCAATGTCGACCAGGACGGCGAAGTGGTCGGCCACCAAATCATGAGCCTGCGCTATGACGAGATCGCCACCAACTTCGTCGCCGATCCCGAAAGCCTGCTGGCCTCGCACCTGATCGAAACCGTCACCCGCACGGCGCTGCAGCTGTCGGATTCTCGCAATGACGCCAACCGGCTCTGGTTCCTGCGCGCCGACGGCCGGCTGATCTGCGGGTTGACGATCCCCTCCCAGGACATTCTGGGCTTTTGCGAATGGGTGGCGGCTGCCGCCGGCGCCACGCGCCAGCTGCATGTCGAGCAACGCAACCGATTGTGGATCTGCGTCGAGCGCGACGAGGAGCTGCGCTACGAAATCCTCGACCGCGACATCTTCTTGCAGGCGGCATTGACGTCGTCGGCTGACCTTGCCGGCGAGGTGGACGGGCTCGATCTCCACGACGGCCGCGAGGTGTGGGCGGTGGCGGAAGGCCATGTGCTTGGACCGTTCACGGTCGCGGACGGCGCGATCGACCTCGGCGACGCCTACACAGGCGACGTGCTGGTAGGCCTGTGGCAGCCACCCCTGTGGGAGAGCATGCCGCGCTGGCGCATCCTGCCCGACGATTCGATCCTGAAGCGGCCTGGCCGCATCCACGGCGCGCTGGTGTCGGTTCAGGACACGACATCGATCGCGATCGGCGCCAACGGCCAGGCGGCGCGCGACGTGTCCCTGCTGGACACCAACGATCCGACCAACGCGCCGATGCCGGCCAAGACAAAGACGGTGCAGCGCTTCGGCATGATGGGCATGCAGACGGGAACCACGATGACGATTACCCAGACGCGGCCGGGGCGGCTGCGCGTGACCAGCCTCGTTTACCAGGAGAAGCTGTGATGGAAGTTCTGGCGGCAACGATCGGCCTGTTCACGGGCGGCGGTGCGGCGGCGACCGGAGCCACGGCGGCGGCCGGCGCGGCCGGTGTTGGCGCGGCAACCGGCGGCATCTCGCTGTCGTCGATCCTGACCGGCATCACCACGGTCGGCGGACTGGCGTTCTCCGTCATGAGCGGATCGGCCGAGGCCGCCGCGATGAAGGCGCAGGCGGCCGATGCCGATCGCGAACAGGCGCTGGAAAACCTGCAGGGCATCGACCGACGTCGGGCGCTGAAGGCCGCGGCGAGCGAGGCGATCGGCGAGATGGACGCGGCCTATGCCGCGTCGGGCGTCGACCTGTCCTTCGGCAGCGCCAGGCAGGCGCGACAGAGCGCCTATCGCGAACTCGACCTCGGGCTGACCTCCGACGCCGGCACGCAGGAAACGCGGCTGGCGCGCCTGCAGGAACGGGCCGCCAATTATCGCCGTGCGGCCAAGCGGGCAAAGCTGTCCGGTGTCGTCGGCGGCATCGCCGGCGCGGCCGACGCGCTTCGCAGGTAGGACGATCATGGTGAATCTGAAGCGCGAACCCGTTTCCTACCGGCCGTTCAAGGTCGACCCGCTCTTGTCGGAAGGCCTGCTCGGCGTCGAGCGGCCGGGCGGCGAGCTTGAGGCCAAGGTGGCCGACGCGCTGTTTCGCGAGGCTGGACACCAGCGGGGCAAGCTGCGCGCGGAACAGACGGCAGCGGGTGACCAGGCCGGCGTCCAAGCCGCGCTGTCGGGCCGGCCAAACCCGAACGCCATCGAGGGCGGCGGCTCGTCCGAAATGCCGCCGCTGGCCAGCGGCAGCGGCCACGACCAGGCCAAAAGCCTGTTGCGCGATTTCGAGGGGTTTCGCGACACGCCCTATTGGGACGTCAACGCCTTGCGCACCGGCTACGGTTCGGACACGACCACGCGGGCCGATGGCAGCATCCAGCGCGTCGTCCAGGGCATGAAGATCAGCCGCGACGACGCCGAGCGCGACCTCGACCGCCGCGTGCGCGAGTTCTCCGGCACCGCGATCCGGCAAGTGGGTTCCGATCGCTGGGCGGCCTTGCCGCCTGCGGCGCAGGCGGCGCTGACGTCAGTCGCCTACAATTACGGCTCGCTGCCGCGGCCGGTGGTCGCCGCCGTCAAGGGCGGCGATCTCGGCGCGATCTCGAATGCCGTCGCCAGCCTGAAATCGAATCCAAGCCGACGGCAGAAGGAAGCCGCCTACATCCGCGCGGCCAAGGGCGCCGGCGGCGGGGTCGATCCATCGGTGCAGGCGCCGAAGATCACGAGCGGCGGCCAGTCCGGTTTCCGGCCGCTGCCCGGCAATGGCGACTATGCCCGCGCGTTCAACGCCGCCGGCACGCGAACCTATCTGCAGCTGCTGGAAAACAAGATCCTGGACGAGACCGCCCAGGTCTACGACCGGTTCAAGGATGATCCGGCAGCCCTTGCCGGCGCGCTTCGCGACCTGCGCAAGCTGCAGCTCGACGACGACGTGTTTCCCGAAATCCAGGCGGAATACGAGGTGGCGTTCGAGCGGCGGGCAAGCGCCTACATGCGCCAGGCGCAAGGCGACATGGAACGGCGCGCCGAAGAGAAGAACCGGGCCGACTTCCTCGGCCGGGTGTCGGAACTGGAAACGCAGCGGGCGCGCGACATCGTCTCCTTCGACCCGACCAATCCCGAAAGCGCCGACGCCATCCACCGGACGCAAAAGGCGATCGACGACCATTACGACGCCGCCGTGCTGCACGGCATCCTCGACCCCGGCCAGGCCGAAAGGGCCAAGCGGCTGTCGCGCAACGAAAGCGCGCTCGGCTTCTATACACGGCAGGCCGAGACCATGGCCGGCGACGACGTGGCCGGCATGCGCGAAACGATGCGGGCCGATTTCGCCGCAGGCCGGCTCGACGGGCTCGACGCCGATGGCTGGGAAAAGCTCGACGCCCGGCTGGCCGCGATGGAGCGCACGAAGCGCACCGAAGACAACCGTGCCGATACCGCGCTCGACAAGCGCGGCCAGGCCTTCGTCGATCGCGCGGCCGCCGGCTACGGCATCGACCAGGCCGAACTTGGCCGCTTCCTGCTCGACGCCAACACGGCGCCGAACGGCCGCGCCATCGTCGACAGGACGCTGGCCATCGTGCGTTTCGCCGAGACGGTGCGGGATGTGCCGATCGCGCAAGCCGCCGACAAGGCGCGCCAGCTGCGGCAGGCGGCCGGCGCGACGCCGACCGACGACCAGATCGCCGTCATCGAAGCAGCCGAAGGGATGGTCGAGACGACGCGCAAGTCGCTCGAACGCGACCTGATCAGCCATGCCGAGACGTCGGGCGTGATCGAGCCGACGCCCTCGCTGGTCGATGCCGAAGACGGCGCGACCGCGGCCGCCATCATCGCGCAGCGGGTGGATGGCGGCGAAGACGCCGCGGCGCATTTCGGCGTGCGGCCGCGCTATCTGAAAGCCGGCGAGGCGGCCGCGATCGAAAAGATGATCCGCGCCGATCCGGAACGCGGCGCCGTGATGGCGGGCGCGATCGTGTCGGGCGCCGGCCCCAGGGCGCGCGACGTACTCGCCGAATTCGGCAACGACGCGCCGATGATCGCCGAGGCCGGTTCGATCCTCGCCTTCGGCGGCTCGGCTCGCGCGGCCGAGGACGTGATCGGCGGCTATGGCCGGCCGGACGGCAAGGCCCTGAAGGGCATCAAGGCGGCCGAGGCGAGCAAGAGCTTTCGCGGCGAAGCCGGCGGCGCGCTGGTCTATGCCGGCGACGACCTGGCCCGCATCGGGCGCGCGGCCGCCGCGATCACGCGCAAGCGCATCGCCGACGAGGGACACGACCCGGCCTCCGACGAGGCGCTGGAGATCCACGCCCGCGCCGTACACGAGGCGGCCGGTGCCGTGTTCGACAAGGGCGTGCAGTTCGGCGGCTTTGCCAAGGTCGACGCGCCGGGGCTGTTTTCGGGCTCGCGGCGGGTGCTTGTGTCGCCGCAGATCCGCGCCGACCGCTTCGAAGCCATTCTCGGCGCGATCCGGGACGAGGACCTGGCCGCGTTGCCGGTCAAGCCGAAGGCGACGGTCAGCTGGCTGTCGAGCGGGGTCGGCATGAAGGCGTCCATGGCGCGCACGCTGTCGCAGGCGGTGCCGATCGCGGTTGCCGGCGGCTATGTCTTCGCGGTCGGAGATCCCGCCAGCGACGATCCGCAGCTGATCGAAGGTGACGATGGCCGCGCCTTCGTGCTCGACGTGCTGGCGCTGAAACACCGGCTGGCTCCGCGCGTGCCGGGAGGGTTCAGATGATCACGATCCTCATTCAGGTAGGCCTTTCATCCGGGGCTTTTTACTACGGCTTTCAAAAGCTTCCTGCTCCCGCCAATGGCTGGCGCGGCGGGCTAGGTCGCTTTTTGCAGGGCACCATGCTCGCCATGCTCGCATGGATCTACATAGGAGCGTTCGCCTGATGTTCCTGCACGAAACCCGCCTGCCGCAAACGCCGAGCTTTGCGCCGAGCTTCGAGGGCGTGGTCGACGAAGATCGGCGTGCGTCGGCCTTGTGGGACGCCACGCGCGAGGTGACGCGCTACCGCGACAATTCAAATTCGCAGTCGATCGCGGCCGAGGAAGCCTATGAGCGGCGCAACCGCGCGATCTTCGAGGCGACCGGCCGCCAGCTGACCAACCCCTACCGGCCGGGCTGGACGCCGGAAGAACGCGAGCGCATCCACCGCGGCGGCGGCGCCGCCGAGGCTTTCGAGTTGCGCCGGCAGAGCGAGGAGCGCTGGCGCCAGGAAGCGGCCGAGCTGGCGCGCATGTTTCCCGAGCATGCCAACGCAATCACGCCAGACCGCCCGATCATGGACGATGCGATGCAGATCGCCCGCGACACGGAAGCCGCCTTCGAGGATGCGGCCGGCGAGGCGGCCGACCTGCCGGTCTGGCGGCGTTTCGGCAACACGATCGGCGGCGGCATCGCCGGCGCGCTGCGCGACCCGTTGCAGGTGGCGACGTTGCTGCTTGGTGGCGGGGCCGGTACGTCGCGACTTGTGTCGGGACGAATCGCCCAGGTGATGCTGACCGAAGCGACGCTGAATGCCGGCGTGGAGGCGGCCGTCGTGGTGGCGTCGCAGGACTGGCGCAAGGCCGCCGGGCTTGAACAGTCGCTGGCCGGCGACCTGACCCAGGTGGGGCTGGCGGCGCTATTCGGTTCCGGCTTCGGCGGGCTGTTGCAGGGCGGGCGTGAAGTGTTTCGCGTGCTGGGCAAGGCGCCGCCGGAAGCGCTGGAGCGGATCGCATCAGGCGAAATCAGGCCCGGCGACATGGAAGAGTTGGCGGCGGCACTTGGTCGTCCGATGGATGCGGACACGGCGCGGGTTGCGCGGCTGGCCGAGGAACAGCCGGCGCTGGACGCGGAAGCCTTCGGCCCGCCGCCCGACGGGCTCGACCCGCGCGAGGCCGAACGGCTGGCGGTGGACGCGCTGCGGCGCGCCGAGGAGCCCCCGGAAGCGCCGGCGCCGCTGGTCGACAGGCAGGAACGCGCCGACCAGATCGACCGCATCGTGCGCGCGGACGCGCCCATCGGCCTGACGCCACGCAAGCCGCAAAGCCTGATCGAGTTTCTTGCGGGCAGCGGCGGGTTGATCGACGATGCCGGCGAACTGGCGTCGCGCGGCCTGGCGAAGCGAAAGGTGCGCGGCGCCGGCCGCCTGGTGAAGCCCGGCGGCCGGACGTTGGACAATGCGCGCGAGATGGCGGCCGAGGCCGGCTATCTCGACCAGGAGTTCGGCGATTCGGCCACGGCCGTCGCTCGCTCGACGCCTGACGACCTGTTGAAGGCGATCGACGACGAGCTGTCGGGCAATCCACGCTGGTCCGTCCAGGAACAGGGCGAGGTGATCAAGACCTGGCTGGCGCATGAGGCCAAGGTGGCCGCCCGACAGCACTACCGCCGGCTGGTCGACGAGATCGATTCGGCGCTCGACACGCTGGGCATCGACCACCAGCTTGACGACACGATCCTGCGGCGCGCGGCGCGGATGGCGGCCGAAGACGGGGATGATCCGATCGTGGCGCTTGAGCGGGCGCTGGAAGAAGACTATCGTCTTGAACTCGACACGCCGGACACAAGGGCGACAGGCCATGCCGACGACCCAGACTTCGAACTCCCCTTCTTTCCGGAGGACGCCGGAACAGGACCTGAAGCGCGCGGCGCTTCTGGAGCGCTCGGCCGCGAAGGCGGACCCGGAGACGGCGTCGCGGCTGACCAAGATGGCGGGCAATTTCCGCGTGCTGGCGGCGCTGAAGAGCAAGCGCCTGGGCTAAGGCAGGCCGGCGACACGCCGGAGCCCGGCACGTCCGAGGCGCAAGAGACGGCCGCGCTGGCACTGACGGAGGCCACACGGGCCGGCGACCAGATTCTGATCGACGGCGTCGCGCCTGTCACCACACGGCAGCGGCTGGAAGCGCAGGGCGCCAGGCCGATGCGCGGCGGCGACAAGCCGCCGCCGGCGGGCGGCCTGTTTGATCTCGACGCCCGCGACCAGATCGACATGTGGGACGTGATGCCGGCGGCGCGTCAGGCGGATGGCGGCATGCTCTACACCAGCCATGCGGACATGGTGGCCGAGGCCGACCGCTCGGATTTTCTCGGCGACCTGATCGCCAGCTGCAGGGATTGACGTCATGAGCCTGGAAGACTGTCGGTTGCCTTATGTCTACCGCTGGAACCGTCAAGGCCGAAAGGGCCAACGTTGCCGCGTGACGGCGCGAGGAACGATGAACTCAATCTGCGTCGAGTTCGACGATGGCTATCGGATGGTGACCAGTGGCAATGCGATCATGAGGGCTAGGTGATGGGCATCAAGGATTGCCTGATCTCGGCCGCCGACCAGGGCGAAATTTCCCGCGAGGAAGCCCAGACGCTGGCCGACGAGTTCGACCGCCGCTTTGCCCAGGAGCGGCTGAAACTCGGCGACGACGTGGCGGCGGCGGAGGCGCGCAGACAACTCGAGATGGATCTCCGCGCCAAGGCCCGCGAGAAAAAGCGGGTGGCCGATCTGACGGAAGCGCGCCGGCTCGGCGTCAAGCGCTTCCTGCAGGATTATCGCGACCGCGACGGCCGGGCCAATGTCTATGAGGCCGGCATGGCGCTTTTGTCGCATTACGGCTTTCGCGGCGCGTCGAGCGTGCGCGGCAAGACGGAGGCGATCATCACCGGGGCGCAGAAAAACCTGTCGGAGGTCATGTTTGCCTTCGAGCGTAAAGGCGTGCTCGGCCGCCGCGCCAACCGCGCGCTGCAATCCGACGTGGTGAAGGAACTGCACGGCGAGGCCTCGGGCGACGCAACAGCCAAGGCGCTGGCGCGGTCGATCGCGGCCGTGTTCGAGGATCTGCGGCAACGCTTCAACGCCGCCGGCGGCGCGGTGGCTAAGCTGGACAACTATTTCCCGCACAGCCATGCGCGCGTGAAGGTGAAGTCTGCGCGACGGCAGGCCTGGAAGGATTTCATCAAGCCGCGGCTCGACCCGGCGCGGATGACGAACCCCTTGACCGGCCAGCCGATGACGCCAGACGATCTCGATCGCTCGCTCGACCATGTCTATGCATCGATCGTTTCCAACAACCGGGCGCATTTCCTGCCGGCGATGCGTCGTCAGGGTCTCGGCGCCATCGCCAGCCAGCGCCAGGACGAGCGCTTCCTCGTGTTCAAGGATGCCGCGAGCTGGGAGGAGTATCACCGCGCCTTCGGCGAGGGCGACGTGGTGCAGGCGATCTTTTCCCACGTCAACGGCTATGCCCGCGACATCGCGGCCATGGAGCAGCTGGGGCCGAACCCGGCGGCGATGGTGGAATACATCAAGGGCAATGTCGCGCGCGAGATCGGCCAGCTGGAGGCCGATCTGCCGAGCCTTGCGAAGCAATCCAAGGTCTTCAAGATGAGCCAGGCGGCGGTGGCCGACATGCGCATCGAGGCGCTTTGGCAGACGCTGCGCGGCCGGCCGGAAGTGGTGTCGGGCGCGGCCGAATTCACGTCGAACGTCAAGAACGTGCTTGTGTCGGCGCAGCTCGGCATGACGTCGGTGCTGGCGTCGGCGACGGACCCGTTCATCGCGCGCTCGGCGCGGATGCTCGCAGCCCTGCCGCACGCGCGCGCCGTGCGCGACATGGTGGCAGTGCTGAAGACGTCCAACCGGCAGGAGATCATCCGATCGGGCATCATGTGGGACGAATACATGCATGTGATGGCCGACGAGTTGCGCTTCGCCGGGCCGATGGTCGGCGCGGAATGGTCGCGCTGGCTGGCCGATCGCGGCGTCACCTGGTCGGGCCTGAAGCCGCTGACGACGGGACGCCGGCTGGTGGAGGCGCGCGCCTGGCAGCGCCACATCGGCGAAATGGCCGACAAGGGATTCGGCGATCTCGACCCTCGCTTCCGCACGGCGCTGGAAGGCTTCGGCGTGACGCCGTCTCAGTGGGACATCTGGCGCCAGTCGGTCGATCCGCTCGGCTTCGCCACGCCGGCCGAGATCGAGAAGCGCGGCGGCGCGGTGCGCTATCTCGACATGGCCCAGGGCGCGCTGACGGATGCCGACCGGCTGGCCGAGGCACGCGCGCTGGCGCATCGCGAGGCGGCCGAAAAGCTGATGGAAGTGATGGCGAGCTGGTCGGAACGATCGGTGCCGACCGGCACGCCGAACGCGCGCTCCGTGATCACCGGCTTCGTGCCACGGGGCACGATCGCGGGCGAAATGCTCGACTACATGCTGCAGTACAAAAGCTTCGGCCTGTCGTTCACCGCCCTGCAGATGGAGGCAATCGGCGAGATGGCGGCGGCAAGGGGCGGTGGCAAGGGCTCGCGCACCGGCCTTGCCTACCTGGCGGGGCTCGTTGTTCCGATGACGCTGGGCGGCGCGCTCTACATTCAGCTCAAGCACCTGGCCGACGGCAAGGAGCCGGACGACATGGACAGCGTCGACTTCTGGGGCTCGGCGCTGGTCACCGGCGGCGGTTTCGGCCTTTACAGCGATTTCCTCAAGGCAAGCGAAAACCGCTTCGGCCAGAGCGTCATGGAAGCCATTCAAGGGCCAGGCATCGCACTTCTGAACGACACGATGCAGATGACGGTCGGCAACGCCATCAAGGCGGCCAGCAATATCGCCTCGGCCGATCCGCAGGAGATCCGGCTCGGCCGCGAGGGCACACGCTATTTGCGGCGCTACACGCCGGTGCTGTCGTCGCACTGGGCGACGCGCGGCGCCTATAACCGCATCGTGCTCGACAATCTGCAATGGCTGACCGACCCGGACGCCGACAAGCAATGGAAAACGCAGGCGCGGAACGCCAAAAAGAGCGGGACTGAGTTCTTCCTTCCGCCCGGTTCCCTGACGCCTTGATCAGTGAAGCGTGGCCTCGTCGGCATAGAAGGCCGGCAGTTCGACGCCGCGCGAGGTCAAGCTTCCGAACTTCATCACCTTCGCCTCGAGCGCGCCGTCGAGCCGGCGCAGGAAACGGTGCGGGCGCTGCCAGCGCGTCGGCCGGAACAGCCTTCGGATGAAGGGGTGCGCGTTGGCGACGTAGAAGACGCCATCGCCCGCGCGCAGGCCGCAGGCGGCGAGAAGACCGGCGGCAGTGGCATCGCCGGCCAGCGCCCGCACCAGCAACTCGCGGACGGACAGGCCGCCAACCTCCGCCTCGGCGTCGAGCAGATGGGCCAGCACGTCCTCGGGCTGGCTGTCCGGCAAGGCAGCGGGCAGCGCCGGCAGGCCCATGGTGTCCCACAGCGCGAGCGCGGCGGCGCGGCCGCGCAGCTTGAGCGCGACACTCAACAGCCCGACCTTGGCCGACAGCGGCGCGTGCGCGAGATCTCGCTCGCCTTCCGGCTCGGCCACGGGCGCGGCCGGGCCATAGCGGCCGGTACGACGGATGGCCGGCAGCACGTCATGCGCCAGCCAGCGCTTGAAACGCTCAGCCTCCGGCTTGCGCGAGCGGAAAACGAGGCGATAAACGCCGGCTTCGGAGACGACGATCATGGTCTGATCGCCCGAGGGGGTACCTACAATAGAGGTACCCCTTTCGTCACCATCAAGGGATTCGAGCGCCTGATGGTGCTTCGATATGTCGAGGACCTTGCAAATGTCCTTGCCAACGAACCATGGTTCACCCTCTCGATCGACCACGCGGACAAGATGCTCATCAAAAGCGAAGTTCTGAACGGCGTTCATGCGACCCTCCTGTCACGGCGGTTGATGCGTTCCAGCGCCTTGTGGGCGACGTCGGCCTTGTCGCGGATGATGAAGAGCAAAGCCGTTTCGGCCCGCATCACCCGGTCCCTGTCGCCATCGGCGCAAGCCTCGTGCATGAAGAGCATCGCGTCGGCGATGGCCTGGATTTCGGAAAGCTGTGTTTCCAGTTCCAGCGAAGGCATTGGAATGACGGTGCTCATGACGCGCCCGCCGGCGTCGTGCTAATAGCTATAGAAGCCATGATCGATCTCCACGTGATCGGTTGAGGTTAGGGCCGATTTGGCGTTGCAAGCGTCACTTCGGCCCGCTATTTATATGCTCATTAAATCGAGCGCGTCAATTTATGAGCACAAAAAATAATGCAAGAGGCAGGCCGACCGTCGATAGCGACTTGGTTCGTGCCCGAATGGATCGCGAAACTCTTGTTGCAATAGATGCTTTTGCGGCAGAGCAGGCGGATACGCCCGCGAGGCCAGAGGCTCTCCGGCGAATCGTGCGCGACTGGTTGATCGGCCACGGGTATCTGGACTCCCGCGTCGATTGAGGGATACGCTCTCTCGATCAGGCGGAGGGCGGACGGTGAGCGGCAATTTCATCATGGCTGTCTGCACGATCACCGCTGTCGTTTTTGGCTTTCAGCACGGATCATGGTTTGTGGCCCCGCTGATCGCCATCGCCAGCAGCCTCGGCTACGCGATTTCTCGCAGTTGGCACATAGCCATGATCTTTGAGCGCGCTACGACCGGCGAGAAAATTCAGTACGGCGTTGCGGTATACGTGACGCAAACCATCGGAATCGCCCTGTTGTTCGGCTTCGGTTGGCTGATCGGCATCGTTGTCTAGCCGCCCGCACTTGACGCCCTGAAATCCGATTCATCATCGGCCTTCCTGACAGAGGCCGGCGATGACCACTGCCTATCCCCTTCCGCGCGAGACGCGCCAGACGGCCATCCTGGACGGGAACGGCACGACCGGCCCCTACGGGCCGACCGCCTTCAAGGTGTTCGACGTCCTCGACGTGAAGGTGTGGCGCAAGGATGCCGGCGACAGCATCTTCGCGGACGTGACGGCGACCTCGACGATCGCCAAGACGGCCGATCTCGCCTACGACACGGTTTCGGTGACGCTGGCCACGGCCGCGCCCGATACGACCGACATCGTGATCCAGGCGGCGCGGCGCGCCGAGCGCAGCGCCTCGGTGCTGCGCGGCGCAAGCATTGACGGCGACCAGCTGGAAAAGGAGCTGACCAAGCTCGCCAGCACGCATTCGGAAATGCGGCGCGATCTCGACCGGGCCTACAAGGCCGACCTCGACGCCGAGCCGCGAATGATCGCGGATATCGCGTCGGGGCACTTCTGGATCGCCGACGAAAACGGCAATTTCGTCGACGGCGGCTCGGCCGGCGTGCTGGCCGATGGCGTGGAGGTCAACGACGACGAGACGCTGGCCGACGAAAGCGCATTGCGGCCGCCGAGCCAGCGGGCGGTGAAGACCTATGTCGACGCGCTGGAGCCCGACGACATCGGCGCGGCCACGGCTGAACAGGGAGCGAAGGCAGACTCGGCGTTGCAGACTGCGGATGTTGCCAGCTTCGGCCAGTACGCATCCGCCACGGCGAGCAAGACACTTCAGACCGACAGCGTGTGGGACGACCTGGCAATCCTAACCGACGCCGCGACAATCACCGTCAATCTCAATGCCGGGTACGATTTCGGCCAAGCATCGAACACTCCGCTTGCGCTAGGTGGCAACCGAGAACTCGGTGCGCCTTCCAATGCGAGGAACGGAAAAAAGGGCATCCTGTGGTTTACGGCGACCGGCTCAACTCGGACGCTTACACTAAACGCGGCATGGGTGCTGGCAACGGGCGTTGAGACTGGTCCTTACTCGATTGCGACCACGCAGACACTTGGTGTCGCCTATGTCTGCCGGGGGGCCACGGTCATCGTCACTGGCATCGTGAGGACGGTCTGATGCTGGACGCCCTGCCGCCCCCGCTGATCGGCTTCGAAAAGCCCGCCATTATCCGCCGCGCATCGCCTGACTTGTGGCCGGTGCTTGGCATGCTCCCCGGTATCGTTCCAGTCGTCAATTCGGAAAAATTCTCGGCCAGGATCACTGACACTGACACATCCGTTACGAACACAAACAGTCCGACATTCGCAGCAATGGACGCAGGGTCACCGCGCGAAGACAGGCTTTTGATCGCTGCTATTCACGCCCAGGATGCGGGTTCAGCCGAAGTTACATATGATTCCCCTGTTACGATCGGGGGGGTGTCTGCGACACAGTTGATCGGCGGTGTCGCAGGCGGCGGCCGAACGGCGTTTTGTGGTCTCTGGTACGCGTTGGTCCCAGCAGGTCTGACGGTCGATGTGGCTATGGCCATTAGCGGTTTCGCCGGGACGTTCGACCAGTGGGGATGCACGCTCATTCGCGCAGCGGGGCTAAACAGCACAACTCCGTTGGCAAACGCTACGGAGCAAGCATCCGACGGTATTTTGACGCTCGACACAGCCGGAGCGCGCTTTGCCATTGTGGTCATCGCCGATATTGACGCTAACCTCTCTGCGCGCACGCCAACATCAACAAGCGGCGGGAGCACGTTGACGGTCGGCCATCAGCAAACGCGAGGGCTGGCGTATATCGACACGACGCCATCGGGCGCGAATACCAACTACACGATCAACAGCCACGGCGCGCAAAACCCCGATGCTATCCGCGCCGCCTGCTGGGGGTGATCAGCTGTGACGGACTGCAGCCGTTCAATAGGGAGACCACGATGCCTGACAAGTACCATGTCTATCGCCCGCTGCTCGACCTGATCGGCCATGCCGAGGGCACCGACCGGGGCCGCGGCTATGACGAGACGCTGGCCTATGGCGCCTATACCGGCGGGCCGGTGATGCTGACTGCGATGACGCTCGACCAGCTGGACGCGCTGCAGACGAAGATGCTGAAGCATCCGAAAAACACGCTGCGCAGCTCGGCCGTCGGCCGCTACCAGATCATCCGCACGACGCTGCGCGCGATCCGCCAGCAGCTGGGGCTGACCGGGCTGGAGCTTTACGACCACGCCATGCAGGACCGGCTGGCCTGTTTCCTGCTCGGCCAGCGCGGCATCGACAAGTATCTGTCGGGGCGGCTTTCGGAAGTGACGATGATCGGCAATTTGGCCAAGGAGTGGGCCAGCCTGCCGACGCCCGAAGGGGTCGGCCACTACAAGGGCCAGCGCGCGGCGGTAAATGTTGCGCGGGTTCGCGCGGTGCTGGCCGATGTGCGCGACCGCCACCTGGCCGGCCAGCCCGGCCCGAAGGAGACGGTGCCGGAAACGGTGGACGAGACCGTGAAGGAACAGACCGGCTTCTGGCAGAAAATCGTCGGCTTCTTCACCGGCGCCGGCGGGCTGGGCGGCCTGTTCTACGGGCTCGACTGGCAGACGATCGTCGCCATCATCGCTGCCGGCCTGGTGCTGGCGCTGGTGATCCTCCTCTTGCGCCGGCAGATCGTGGCGGCGGTGAGCGAGATCCGCGCGGGGTTGTCATGATCGAAAGGCTCATTCCCGCCCCGTGGCTGGCCGCTGGCGCGCTTGCGGCGCTGGTGGCGTGTTCGGGCGCCGCGTACCTGAAGGGCCGCTCTGACGGCCGCGCATTGGTGGAGGGCAGGCTGGCCGGCGACCGGGTGACCATCCTGCTTGACGGAAGGGAAATCGATGAAGCGGTCCTTACTGCCGACGATCTCGGCCTGTGTGCTCTCATTGGCGGTTGCGGGATGCCAGGCGAGGCCGGCGGTGACTGACCCCTGCGACATCTTGATCGTGATCCCCGCCGCGCCGGCGCATGTCAACGCGCTGATGGTGCGCGACGCGCGGCCGACGGCCGAGGGGCTGGCCAGACACAAGCAACGGACGACGCGCTATGGCTGCTAATTACGCGCAGAACCAGTGGTTCGATCGCCGGCTGTCGATCGGCAACCTGCTTACGATCGCCGTGGTGCTGGCCGGCGCCATGGCCGGCTGGTTTCGATTCGAAAACCGGCTGTCGGCGACGGAGAAAGACATCGCCACCTTCAACATGCTGACGTCGGGCGCGACGTCGCGGCTCGAGCTGCGGCTGTCGGCGATCGAGACCGAGCGCCAGGACCTGACGACGCGGGTGATCCGCATCGAGGAGAAGATCGGCAACCAGAACGAGACGCTCCAGCGCATCCTGCGCAGCGTCGAGCGCAACAGCAACGGCCGGCAGTAGGAGACGGACATGCCTTATGATGCCTCGAAGGATCCGCATGCCTCGACCAGCACGCGCGTCAGCTCGATGACGAACGGCTCTCGCGCATCGATCGTGACGCCGAGCAACGACACGGACCTGGCGAGCTATGCCAAGGCGATCGTGCTTTTGACCGCCGGCAACGTCGCCTATCTGCCGGCCGAGAATGCCGATGGCGTGACGCTGGCCTTCGTGGATCTTCCGGCCGGCTGGGTGTCGCCGCACCGGGTTCGCCGCGTGCTGGTCACTGGCACGACGGCGACCGTCGCAACGGTCGACCTCTGATGCTGATCGGGCCGAACCTGGCACTCACCAACCGCACCCTACGCAAGGGCGGGGGGTTGACCGCGCTGCAAATCCTTCAGTCGAAAGGCTCCGCGTTCTTCCTCCACGATTTTGTCGGGCGCACGGACCTGACGTTTCAGAATGCAGCCGGAACCACGCTTGCCGATGACAATGGCGAGGCGGTGGCGCTGGCCCTTAGCATTGACCAGATCGGCAGCAAGACGCTCGCGGCAACGCTCGCCGCGCAGGTGAACGTCATTTCGCCCCTCGATTTTACCACGGGGTGGACGCCGCAAGGCGTCGCAAATACGAGCACGGGCGCAAATACCTTTACGAGAAGCGAAGTGGGAGGGCCTTCCAAGCTGCACTTTACGGTTGGTAAATACTATCAGATCAACGTTGACCTCACTGTAACGAGCACGACTCTTCGTCTCGTCAACGCCGTTGGTTCGGGCACTGGCGCTCAATGGATTTTCGGCGACGGGCTTACGACGGGGGTTTACTCCCGGATATGGCGGGCAGTTAACGCGGAGCTTTATTTCCGGCTCGCGGGCGCTGGCACGCTCACCATCAACAGCATTTCCATCAAGGAAATCCCAGGGAATCACGCCATTCAGTCCGTTTCGACTGGTTTTCGTCCAACGCGGCAGGCAGACGGCTCGGTGAAGGGCGACCGTCTGGACGACAGGTTGCTCCAGGCTCTCACCTCGTCTGGCTCGATGTTCATGGGCGCTGCGCTGCTCGGCGCCTCCATACCACCCGCAACAGCGGCGATCATCGGCGGGCCAGTCTCGACGACGCGGGGATACCTGTCCCGCGACACGTCGGGACGTCTCTCAGCGGGCGTCGGAGCGGATGGTCCATCCACAATATTCGGCGGATCGGACATCGCGGGGCTCAAGGGCGTGGCGATGCTCAACATCGACGCCAGCGGCAACGTGGATCTGGAGTGGATGCCGAAAGGCGGTGCGCTGGCCTCGCTCTACTCCGCGCCGATCAATGGGGCGGTCGCGGCCGGAACCGCCATGCAGCTGTTTGCGACGAACGCGGCGGGCACGGCCGCGAATTTCGGCGGGGACAGCCTCTATTTCGCAACCGCCATCCAGACCACGCTCACCGCCTCCGAGCGGCGTGCGCTCGCTAACGATTGGAACTCAAGGATACCGTCATGAGCACTCCGCATCCCTACCTGGTCATCACGTCGACCGAATTCGTCGACAACGCGCGGCTCGTCTACGGGGCGTTCGGCCTCGGGTTTGGTAGTATCGCGACGGCGCTCGTGGACAAGGACGGACCAAACGCGCCGACGACGACGCCGACCGGCTACTGTATGTTCGATGAGTCAGCCACAAGTGATATCGTTGGCGCGCTCCAGGCGCTTGTCGGCGGCGACGTCCCTGGCCTCGACAAGGATGGCAACCCCATTCTGTGGGGCGAGAGCGGCATCATCTCCCAGGCCGACGCCATCGCGACGTTCGCGCACCCCAACGTCCAGATCATCAGCGCGGTCGGTTGGCCGATGGAGACGATCCACACATGGCGTGCTGCGACTGTCGACGCGAAGGGCTACGCAGTCCGCGTCGAGGCCGACTAACCCACCGCCCTCGCCACGTTTGGGGGGGTGTTTTTGGGGCCGTTTACTTGGCGCGTTTCGCAGCGTCGGCCTTGATCTTCTCGGCGGCTTCGTAGGCGTCGAGAGCGCGAGCGACGGCCTGGCGGACGAACTCTGCCCGGCCCTTCGGCCCAACGATCGCGTCCATGCGGCGCAGGGTTTCCGGAGGAAATGCGATGTGCGATCTGATCATCATGAGGGGTGGCCTGCCCATTCGGTCGCTCCAGTGACGGGCGGATTGTAGCAGGCTGGCGTAAACAGGCGGTTCCGCTATAGTTGGGGCCGAATATGGAGACTCCCGATGGACATTTCGATCTCTTTCGGATGGTGGCTTGGGCCTGCGGTGGTGACGATTGCCCTGTTCGCCGGTTGGCGACTGTTCGGCGTGCGGATGCAGCCGAACCGTGGCGGCATGTTTCCTGATGCCGCCGGCGCGTTCATCGAGATCGGCGGCTATCTCGTGATGACGCTGCTGTCGCTGATCGCATGGCTGATCTGGGCGCTCGTCGCATGATGCGGTCGCTTTGGAACCCGAACCGCTTCCTGCGGTCCATCAGCCGCTCCTATTGGGGTAACCAACAGCCGACACGGACGGAACAGCGCAGGATCGTCGCGTCTGTCTTCACGAGCCGGAACAGGGCGCGTCGCAAAGTCCGATCGCGGTTTCTGACGGTTCTAAAGTCCCGCGCCGCATAAACGGCCGATCTGGCCTGCGACAGGTTTGGGGGGGTAGACCACTGCTTCGGAGACCGACATCATGAACCTGCGGATGCTGGTGGCCTGCGAATTTTCTGGCATCGTCCGCCGCGCCTTCGCGTCGCGCGGCTTCGACGCATGGTCCTGCGACCTCCTGCCGGCCGAAGACCGCTCCAACAAACACATCATCGGCGATGCACGCGAGATCCTCGACGACGGCTGGGATCTGCTGATCGTGGCGCACCCGCCATGCACGAGGCTGTGCAACAGCGGCGTCCGCTGGCTATCGGCGCCGCCGGCGGGGCGAAGTCTCGCTGATATGTGGACCGATCTCGACGAGGCGGCAGCCCTGTTTTCATCGTTCTGGAACGCGCCGATCAAGCACATCGCGATCGAGAACCCGGTGATGCACCGGCACGCCAAGGCGCGCATCCGCAACTTCCAGGATTTTGCGCAATCGATCCAGCCATGGCAGTTCGGCCACGGCGAGACGAAACGTACTTGCCTGTGGCTCAAGAACCTGCCGAAGCTGACGCCAACCAACATCGTCGACGGCCGCGAACAGCGGGTGTTTCGCATGCCGCCAGGACCGGACCGCTGGCGAGAGCGATCGCGGTTTTTTCCCGGCGTTGCAGGCGCCATGGCGCACCAATGGGGCGATCACGTCATCTCGCAGTTACCCGGTTCAAAGATCCCCAAAGCCGGCCGCGTTGAAGCGGTCGGCAACCGTGCGCCCGGCCTGCCGGCGTGAATGCACGTAGGTTTCCAGGAACACCGTCGAAGACCGCCAGTCGCCGGCATCCATGGCCGTGCGGACATCGATGCCGGCGTCGATCGCCGTCGTGGCAAAGGTGTGACGGCCGCAGACGTGCGGGCTCTTGTACGGGATCTCCGCGCGCATGCAGACGGCCGCGATCCGCTCGCTGACGCTGTGCCGCGACCGATACCGGAAAACGGGCTCGCCGCGATCGGCGCCGCGCTCGAGCTGCGCCAGGCGGCCGACCAGCTCGTCCGTCAGATGGCGCACCGAATGGGTGCTCGTCTTGGTCCGCAACAGCACCGCCGTGCGGCCGGCAAAATCGACCTCCGGCCACCGCAGGGCGACGGCCTCCGACACGCGCGCCGCCGTCGATGCCATGAACAGGACCAGCGCCGACAGGTGCTGCAGCTCGTCGCGATCGGCCTGCCGGCAGAACAGCCCGAGCCAGACGGCCGAGGCCGGCGGCTTGCGCCTGGGCGGCTCCTGGCGAAAGTTGCGGATCCGGATCAGCTCGCACCAGCCGCGCTCATAGCCGTGCATGATCACGGCGCGGGCCGGCGTGATGGCCTGGCGGTTCAGCGTGGCGCCAGATCCGACTGGAAACAGCGCGGTCGCCATCTCGCGCACGTCAAACGGATAGATCGATCGCAGCTGCCGATCTCGGAAATGCTCGACGATCGGCGGCAGGTAGCGATTGCAGCCGCCATGGGTGAGGTAGCTTTCGGCTGCCTCGCGGAAGGTGCGTTGCGAGTTGCCGCCGTTGCCGGCAGCCCATAGTGTATCGTCAGCCATCTCGACCTCTCAACAGGTTGGGCTTGGTTAGAGCGCGTCGGCGAGTTCCAGCTCGCCGGCGCGTTCGCAAATCTAGGGGAACAAGACCCGGCCGTCAGAGGTGATTCCATTCAGGGTTAACGCGACGCGATCGTGCGACAAATGCACGGACCATTTTGCAAGGCATTGAAATCATTGATCTTCGTGCAGACTTTTAATCAGTAGGTCCTGGGTTCGAGCCCCAGCGCGCTCACCAACGAAATCAACGGCTTAGCCATATTTAAAT
>JBHYDY010000024.1:0-92061 GCA_051860465.1 Mesorhizobium sp. | reverse complement strand
TCGAGCGTGCCGATCGAGACGAAGCCCGAGGAATCGCGGGTGAAGGAGCCGACGATCGACTTGGTGCCGACGGCGCCATCATTGGCAAGCCAGTTCTCGCCGGAGAACGAAGCCGAGGAGGTGATGGAAACCAGCTGATCCTTGAGGGCAGTGATCTCCTTGTTGATCTTCAACTGGTCAACGCCCGGCTCGCTGGCGGCGACGAGCTTGGTCTTGATCTCGTCGACGACGTCGATCGCGGCGTTCATGCCGGTGTAGGCTGTGTCGACCTTGGCCATGCCGAGGCCGAGAGCGTCCTTCACGGTGGAAAGCGCCTTGTTGTCCGAGCGCATCGTTGTTGCAATCGACCAGTAGGCGGCGTTGTCGCTGGCTTCACCGACCTTGAACCCGGTGGAGATCCGGGTCTGCGTCGTTTCCAGCGACTTGTTCGTCATATTGAGGGATTTGAGCGCCGTCATCGCCGACGCGTTGGTCAGAATACTACTCGACATGGGAAAAGTCCCCTACTCACTAACGCAACAAAAAACAGGGATATACCGGACTTACCGGTAGAACGGCACGGCGTCATGCCTATCGGTCTGGCTCTTGTCTGCCCACCGGCCCGTTCTGTTAATCATGTTCTGGCAGGAAAAATTTACCAAACCGATAACTCGCGGGCGGAAACCAAAAAAGTTTGTAAACGAAACCTTACCGGCGCGGGGAGACAGGCGTCAGTTGAAGGATCGGACAAGACTGCCCACGAGCAGGTTCCAGCCGTCGATCAGAACGAAGAACAGGATCTTGAACGGGAGCGAAATCACGGTCGGCGGCAGCATCATCATGCCCATGGCCATGGTCACCGTGGCGACGACGAGGTCGATGACGAGAAAAGGCAGGACGATCAGGAAACCGATCTCGAAGCCGCGGCGTATCTCCGAAATCATGAAGGCCGGCACCAGGATTCGAAGATCCACCTTGTCGCCGGTGACGACGGTCTGACCCCTCTCGCGCGCGAGGTCGGCAAAGAGGTTGAAATCCTCCTCGCGGACGTTGTTCAGCATGAAGGTCCGGAACGGATCGCTGATGCGGTCGAGCGCCTCCTCCTCGGTGATCTCGTTGGCGACGAGCGGCCTGACGCCGTTGTTCCAGGCCTGGTCGAACGTCGGCGCCATGACATAGAAGGTCATGAACAAGGCGAGGCTGATCAGGATCAGGTTGGCGGGCGTGGTCTGGAGACCTATGCCGGCGCGCAGGATCGAGAAGACGATGATGAAACGCGTGAAGCTCGTCACCATGATCAGGAGGCCGGGCGCGATCGACAGAACGGTCAGGAGGCCGGCGAGCTGGATGACGTAGCCGATCGTCTCGCCGGTGAGCTGCTCACCGATCGGGCCAAGGCCGAGCTGCTGGGCCCTGGCCGCGGCGGCGGTCCCCAGCAGGAAGAAGAAGCTGAGCGCGGCGCGTCTCATTCGAACAGCAGCGTCCTGATCATGAGTTGCGTGGCGAGACCGTCGCTGCGGATGCGCGCGCGTTCCTCGAGGTCGGTCTTGAGGTGGCGGAAGCCGCTGGCGCCCTGGACCTGCTGGAGCGTTACGGTCCGCATGTAGGCGAGGATGTCCTCGTGGATCGCGCGCACCATCTGCGGCGGCGGCGGCGCGGTGAAGACGATCGCCAATTCCATACGGACCCAGATGTCGCGGGGCGCGGCAAGGTTGGTCGTGACCGGTTCCAACGGCACGAGACGCGGGATCAGCATGATGTTGCCGTTCTCGTCCCTGGCGACACCGTCCTGGCCGCCTTGAGCGCCCGAAGCGCTAGCACGCGCTGCTTCCTCGGCCTCCACGGAGCCGGGCAGCGGATCGACCTGGATTTTCATCGTCTCGGTGAGGTCGGCGCTTCCCTCGTCCGAATGAAGCCGCAGGCCCGAGAACCAGCCGCCGCCGGCCGCGGCGATGGTCAGCACGAGCAGCACCACGGCCTGGACGACCGTGGAAGGTCCCTTCTTCGGCGTCGTCTCCGTTCCGTCGGTGGCCAATGCGCGGGTTCCTTTCAGAAGGGCGAGACGAGATCGACGATCTGCTGGCCGATCGGCGGCTGTTGCACCTCGGTGATCCGGCCGCGTCCGCCGTAGGAAATTCGCGCTTCGGCGATGCGCTCGTAGTTGATGGAGTTCTGCGCGCCGATGTCGGCCGGCCGCACGATGCCGGCGATGGTCAGGATGCGCATTTCGTAGTTCACGCGCACCTCCTGGGAACCACGGATCACGAGGTTTCCGTTTGGCAGCACATCGGTGACGACCGCGGCGACCTGCAGGCGGATGTTCTCCGACCGCGCCGTGGCGCCCGAGCCCGCGCTGTCGGACCTCGACGACAGGTCGAGATCGCTCGATCCACCCGAGCCTATGCCTTCCCATTCGAAGGCGCCGTTGACCCCGAACCGGCGACTTGTCGTGCGGGAGCGGTCCGACTCGTTGCTCAGCGTGGCCCTGTCGTTGATGGAGATGTTGACCGTCATGATATCGCCGACCGTCAGGGCGCGGGCGTCCTTGAAAAGCTGGCTCTGCTCGTCGTTCCAAAGCGAAAAGCGCTTGACCGGCCTCGATGGCGGCTCGGGATAGGCGTGGGTGGTCATGGCGGCCGGCTCGAGACCCGATCCGACCGGCGAAAGCGCCGGCGTGCGGCCAACCTCCCGCAGTTCTCCAGCACATCCACCGAGCATCAGGCAGCCGAGAAAGATGACGGATGAGCGGTTCATGTCGGATCCTCGGATTTCGCGACGTCGGCGATGATGCTGGTCAGCCGCGCGGCCGACCGGCTGTCCATCTCGTTCAGGATGATGCCGGCCTGGCGCGAGTTCAGCTTGAGAAGGATGGCGGCGGCCAGGTTTTCGTCGAGCTGCGACATGCGCTCGGCCGCGGCGTCTGGGCGCATGCGGGAATAGATGCCGACGACGCTGTCCTCGGCGCGGTTGATGACCTCGTCGCGGCGGGCGAGCCAATCCTCGTATTCGGCCCGCTTGGCCTCCAGAGCGGCGATGCGTTCGTCGATCTCGGCGCGCAGATTGTCGAGCTCGCGGGTCTGGACCGCGTAGCGCCGGTCGCGGGCGGCGTCGACGATGTTGGCGCAGAATTCGCGGATCTCGTCGGTGACCTGCCCAGGAAGGTTCTGCGCTGCGGCCAGCGTTCCGGTCGCGGCCAGCGTCGCGATGCCGATGCCGACGGCCGTCGACGCGCCGAGAAGGAAGGTGACGACGCTTCGGACCTTGCGGGCGGGGGCGGACATGACGCTCCTGCTCACTGGAACACGAGTTCGGCCTGCAACGCGCCGGCCGACTTGATGCCCTGAAGAATGGCGATGATGCCGTCGGGCTTGACGCCGATCCGGTTCAACCCAGCCACCAGTGTCTGGAGATCGGGTCCGTCCAGCATCGCGACCTGTCCGCCACCCTGATCCGCCTCGATGACGGTCGATGGCTCGGTTGCGGTTTCGCCGCGCGAGAAGGGGGCGGGCTGAACGACCTGCGGCTGCTCGGTGATCCGCACCGTCAACTGACCGTAGCTGACGGCCACCTGCGCGATCTTGACGTCCTGGCCGATCACGATCGTTCCGGTGCGCTCGTCGACCACCACTCGGGCTGGAGTATCCGTCGCCACGAGCAGGTTTTCGATCTCGGCCACGAAGCGCGCGGCGCTAACGCTGGCGGGTCTCTTCACCATGATGGTGCGCGAATCCTGCTCGCTCGCCGTCCTGTTTCCGAACCGGCTCGCCGTGTAGTCGTTGATGATGTCGGTGACGCGAATGGCGGTGGAGAAATCGGGGTTGCGGAGCTGGAGCGTCAGTACCCCGTCGTCGTTGAAGCGGGCCTCGATCTGGCGCTCGACGATGGCGCCGTTGGGTATGCGACCGGCGGTCGGCACACCCTTCGTCAGCGTTTCGGCCTGTCCCTGGGCGCTGAAGCCGGAGATGAAGACGGGACCCTGGGCGACGGCGTAGATGTCGCCGTCGGGTGCGCGCAAGGGCGTCATGACCAGCGTGCCGCCCTGCAGCGAGGTGGCGTCGCCCAAGGACGCGACGCTGACGTCGATGCGCGCGCCGGACTGGACGAAGGCGGGAAGCGTCGCGGTGACGATGACGGCGGCCACGTTGCGGGCGCGCGCCTGCCCGCCTTCCATTGCGATGCCGAGGTTCTGCAGCATGGCGCGGATCGACTGTTCGGTGAACGGCGAGTTGCGCATCCCGTCGCCGCTGCCCTGAAGGCCGATCACCAGACCGTAGCCGATCAGCTGGTTGTCGCGCGCGGTCTGGATCGTGGCGATGTCCTTGATGCGCGAGATGGGCCCGACGACTGGAGGCAGGGACGAAGGCCCGGCGGCGATCTCGATGCGGTAGTTGACGTCCTGGCCGGCGCCGACCTGGTTCTGACCGACGGGGCGCGGCGGGAAATCGGCGGCGAGAGCCGGCGCGACCGCGAAGCCTGCCGCGACGAGGACGTGCAGGGCCAGGAGACGCAGCATCAGTTGCCCACCCTTACGGTGCCGTTGGCCAGCACGATGCCGCTGAAGACCGTGCCGCTGTCGGCATTGCGCACGCGGATCATGTCGCCGATGGAGCCCGGTTGAAGGGGGATCGCCATCGTCGTGATGTGCAAACCGTTGTGGGCGAAGTTGACCTCGACCGGGGAGCCGGCCTCCACGACATAGGCCTCGCGGAGGGAGCTCAACGGAATGAACCGGCCGGGCAGGAGCGTGCGCTTGGCCACCTTGCCCTCGATGTCCTCGGCCACATAGGCGATCTCGGTGGTCACGCGCGCCGGGTTGCGCAGCGGCACTTCCGAAAGCGATCCCGCATCGATCGTCTCGCCCGGATAGATGACGCGCTTTGGAATGAGCGCCGTATCGGCAGCTGTCGCCATGGTCGTCAGGCCGCCCAGGAGCAGGACGGCCGTGGCGGCGATGATCGTGTGGAGCGCGCGCGCCATGATGGCCTACCGGATGCCCTGCGAGACAACGCCGGCCATCTCGTCGGCGGCCTTGATCACCTTCGAGTTCATCTCGTAGGCGCGCTGCGCGGAGATCAGCTCGGTGATTTCCTTGACCGGATCGACGTTGGAGCTTTCGAGATAGCCCTGCTCGATCGTGGCATAGCCCGGATCGCCGGGCACGCCGACCGTTGCGGCGCCAGACGCTTCGGTCTCACGGAAGAGGTTGTCGCCCAGGGGCGAGAGCCCGGCCTCGTTGGCGAAGGTCGCCAGGGTCAGCTGACCGAGATCCTGCAAGGCGGCCTGGCCGTCGATGCGGGCGAAGACCTGGCCCGACTTGTTGACGATGACCTCCACCGTTTCCTGCGGAACGACAATCGCCGGGATCACGTTGAAGCCGTCGATGGTGACGAGTTCGCCCTCGGCATTCGTGTTGAAGGCGCCGGAGCGGCTGTAGAGGGTGGTGCCGTCGGCGCCCTCGATCTGGAACCATCCCGGACCCGTCAGCGCCAGGTCGAAGCGGTTGCCGGTGGCCGCGAGCGCGCCCTGCAGATGAACGTTGCGCACCGCCGAGGTCTTCACGCCGAGTCCGATATTGGCGCCTTCGGGCACGATGCTCTGGTCGGCGCGGTTCGGCACGCCCTGGAGGCGCTCGGTCTGGTAGAGCAGATCGGAAAACTCCGCGCGCGCCCGCTTGAAGCCGGTCGTGTTGATGTTGGCGATGTTGTTGGCGATGACTTCCAGGTTGAGCTGCTGGGCATTCATGCCGGTGGCGGCGATGGCGAGTGCTTTCATGGTCCTGGTCCTCAGATCGCCATACGGCTGACTTCGAGATAGGCGGTGACGATCTTGTCGCGGATCGAGATTGCCGCCTGCAGCGTCTGCTCGGCGCTCATGACGGCATCGACCACGTCGCGCGCCTGGACGTTGCCGCCTTCCAGCGCGGTCATGGAAACCGACTCGGCCTGGCTGAGCGTGTGGATCGTGCGGCTTGCCGCCTCGGCCACCGCGCTCGAGAAGTCGCTGGCCGAGACGGACGGCTGCGCCACGGCGAGCGGCCCGGTCGCGCCGCCAAGGCGCTGGGGGCCGGAAAGGGCGTCGAGAGCACCAAGGCCGCTGATCATCACTAAGCCCTCATCAGATCGATCGTCATGGAAATGAGCTCGCGCGCTTGCCGCACCACCTGGAGGTTGGCCTCGTAGGAGCGGTTGGCCTCCGTCATGTCGGCCATCTCGATCAGGACGTTGATGTTTGGCAGCTTGACGAAGCCGTTCTCGTCGGCGGCCTGGTGGGTGGGATCGTACTCGATCGGAAACGCAGTGGTGTCCCGTTCCACGGAATTGATGCGGACATAGGCACCGCCGCTGTCTGGATCGAGAGCGGAAATGAAGGAGACGGTCTTGCGCTGATAGGGGTCGGATCCCGGCGTGCGACCGGTCGACTGCGCGTTCGCGAGGTTCTCGGAGACGATCCGCAGGCGCTCGGACTGGGCCTTGAGACCGGAGGCGGCGACGTCGACGGACAAGGCAAGCGGATCGATCGTCATCTTTACCTCGAAGCCAACATGACCATGCGGTGGAAAGCCTTCACGACAGCGGTGTTCAACTCGATGCCGCGGCGGACCTCGCCGGCCTTGACGAGTTCTTCCTCGACGGACACGGAATTGCCGGACGTGGAAACGACTGGCGAAGCATCCTCGTGGAGGCCGAAGTCGCCGCCGGCCGCTCCAAACGCGATGTGGCCCGGCTGTGTCGACGCGACTGTCAGAGACCTGTCGGCCACCAGATCCTTGAACGGCTGCACATCCACGGCCCGATAGCCGGGCGTATTGATGTTAGCGACGTTGCCAGCCACCGCCGACTGTCGCACGGACAGCCAGCGCGCTTGCTGGGAGGCGAGATCAAAGAGACTGACGGGCTGCATGAAGACTCCCCTTCTGAAGGGGATCATAGGGAGCCAGTCTTGCGTGGAACTTGCGCGAGCCCGCGAGCCCGCCCAGCGCTCACTCGGCCAGTTCGACAACCTGGTCGCGGCTGGTCTTGAGGCGCCACTTGCCGTCGACGTTGTCAATCGACACGACGCGAGAACTGTCAGGCAGGACGGACCCGCGCTCGACGACGAAAAAGCCGTTGGCGTCGCTGATCATGGCGCGGCCCTGGGTAACGTGAACCAGCGTGAAGCTCGGCGGCGCACCTGGAAATGGCTGGGTCTGCATGCTTGGATCGGGTGTCTCGAACTCGATCGAACCGACGACGGTGCCAGTCGCCACATGGTCGAGGGGGAGAGAGGCGAGATCCTCGGCGGTCGCGGGCTGGGGACGCCATTGGACGCGGGGCGTGTAAAACGGGCCGGACAGATCCGAATCCGGCGGCACTTGTTCGAACTTGACGGTGGCATAGCCGAACTGGTCCTGGTGCATGAAGACGTACCAGGGGAAGGTCGCGGCGGCGGCGGCAAGGCCGACGCCCACGCCGACGAGCACCGCGTCGGTGATGCTGAAGTCCTTCTTTTGCCAGAAGCGCGGCTCGCGCGGTTCACGCGGGACGTCCATGCCGGGCAGGGGTGGGATCGGCTCGCCCGGAGCGCGGCCGAGCCATGACCGCCAGTCAGCCATCGGGCTTCTCCTGCTTCTTCAGATGGCGCGCGAGTTCGGCGAAGGGATCGGCAACCGGACCATCCTGCGGTGATTGCACCAGCGCGTCGTAGATCAGCGGCACCTGGCGAACGGCTGCGTCCAGATCGGGGTCGGCACCCTGCTGGTAGCCGCCGAGCAGGCGTATGTCGCGGGTCTCCTCGTAGCGCCCGATCAGGGCGCGCAGTCGCGTCACAAGAAGCCGCTCGCCATCGTTCCAGGCCCGGTTGGCCAGCCGAGAGACGGAGGCCAGCGGGTCGACCGCCGGATAGCGGCCCTGCTCCGCGATCCCGCGGCTGAGCACGATGTGCCCGTCGAGGATGCCGCGCACCGAATCTGCGACCGGATCGTTGTGGTCATCGCCGTCGACCAGAACCGAGATGATGGCGGTGATCGAGCCGGCGCCGGTCGCCCCGGGACCGGCGCGCTCCAGCAGACGCGGCATGTCGGTAAAGACGGAGGCGGGATAGCCGCGCGCCACCGGCGGTTCGCCCGCGCCGATCGCCACCTCGCGCAGCGCATGGGCAAAGCGGGTGATGGAATCGATCACCAGGAGAACGCGGTCGCCGCGGTCGCGAAAGTATTCCGCCACCGACATCGCCGTGCCCGAGGCGCGCTTGCGCATCATGGCGCTTTCGTCGCTGGTGGCGACAATGGCGACGGTCTTCTTCATCGCCTGCTCGCCGATCGTGTCTTCAAGGAATTCGCGCACTTCCCGGCCGCGCTCTCCCACGAGCGCGACCACGACCGTGTCGAACGCGTGGGCCGCGGCCAGCATGGCAAGCAGTGTCGACTTGCCGACGCCGGATCCCGCGAAGACGCCCAGGCGCTGACCGAAGCAGAGCGGAGTGAACAGGTCGATCACCTTGACGCCGGTCTGAAACGGTTGTTCGACGCGCTGGCGCTTCAGCGCGCTCGGAATGCCGTTCGATATGTCGGTGCCGTCAGTGAGCGGCGAGCCGCCGTCGACCGACCGGCCCAGTGCGTCTACGACGCGGCCTCGCCAACTCGCGTCCGGCGAAACCTGGAAGGGGCCGCGCAGGTAGACCGGGTCGGCGACGCCAGCGTCCGCTGATTGATCGAAGGGAGCCACCAGGATGTCGCGTTCGGTGATCTGGACGACCTCGCCGGTGCTGGCGCCCTGTCGCCCGAGATGCTCCACGACGTCGCCCAGCCGCGCCGCCGCCGACAGACCGCGCACGCGATAATGCGTCGGCGCCACTTCCGTGATGCGACCGCCGCGGCGCAGGAGTTCCGTCTCCGCGCCGGCCTTGAGATAGATGCGCTCGAGCAGGTCGAGCGAGGCCGATCCGCCGCCCGCCGGCTGCGGCTGGGTCGGATGGCCCGGCGTGGCTGGCGCGTATTCCTCCTCGAGCATGCGACCCTCAGCTGCCGAGGGCCTTGACGGCTTCGCCCAACGTCCTGTCGCTGGCCTTGATCAGGGCCGAGGCGTTCTCGAAGGATCTCTGCACCATGATGAGCTGGGTCATTTCCAGAACGGGATTGACGTTCGACTGCTCGACGAAGCCCTGGACGACGCCGACATCCAGCTGGTCGACGATCGGTTCGGGCGGCGTGGTCGGAATCACGCCGGAATTGCCGAAGCGCGTGAAGTTTTCGCCGGGCGTGAAGGCGAACAGGCCGATGGCCGCGATCGGCTGGCCGTTCTGGCGCAGCATCCCGTCGGCGGACGCTTCCGGCGCGCCTTCCTGCGGATTGAGCTGGATGGCCGCGCCGCCAGCGTCGAGCACGGGGTAGCCTTCCAGGGTGACGAGGTCACCGGTTTCGCGCATGGTGAAGCGCCCGTCGCGGGTCATCACGGTCCCGACCGGGGTTTCGATGCCAAACCAGGCTTCGCCGCGCACGGCGAAGTCGAGCGGGTTGCCAGTCTGCGTGAACCCGCCCGCCTTGCCGGACAGATAGGTGCTGCCGGGAGAAACGAATGCGACCTTCTGGTCTCCCAGCGCCGAAACAACGTCCTCGAACTTCACCTCGGTCGAGCGGAAGCCGACGGTGTTGGCGTTGGCGACGTTGTCGGCGATCGTGTCGAGGCGCTTCTGGAGCGCGACCTGGGCGGAGATGGCGACGTAGAGACCCGTTTGCACGATCCGCTCCTCAGGCTTTCAGCTGCTGCATGGCCAGAAGCAGGTCCGTCGAAATACCGAACACCGCGGGCTTGCTGAACAGGATGCTGACGTTGGCGACGCCGCTATTGGTCTGGTTCTCCACGTCCCACATGCTGGTGAATCGGGTGATCAGCTTCGACAGCGCTTCGGGATCCGAGAGATCCTCGATGTCGATCCGGGTCTTCAGGATGTCCGCCTGCTTGTCGATGTCGAGCATGGCGAAGGAATCCGGCAGGCCGAGCGTGGTGCGCACGACCTTCGACAGGGCGCTGTCGGCGAGGATCTCAAACATGTTGGTGATGCTCGGCGCCTTGCGCTCAAAATAGAGCGCCAGCCGCACCGCCTCGTTCGACGATCCGGCGTCCTCTTCCATGGTCTGGCGCATGTACTTGTCGACCGTACCCTGCTGGGCGCGGGTGAACACGGTGGCCGTCTCGCCGTGCCGGACGAAATTGTAGGTCTCGACGAAGTCCTTGTAGCGCGTGTCGCTCAGCGAACTGGCGAAACTGTCGTCCTCGTCGACGCCGCCTTCGAGCGCCTTGACCATGAACGCCTTGGCGTAGGTCATGTCCTCGAGGCCGTGGGCCTTCATCGCATAGGCGAACAGCCGGCGATCATTCACGAACTCGTCGATCGTCTTCACCTTGCCGATGTTCTCGAGATAGTATTCGGTCTCGCGCTTGACGAAAGGCTGCTGTTCCACGCGCTTGAGCGAGAGGCTCAGATCGCGTGTGATCGAGGCATAGCTGACGTAGGTGCTGACCAATTCCGGTCTCCGAAGGGAGGTCGTCGGATTGCACAATACCCGTCAATCCTTGCCTGAACCTTTCGGGAGCCTGGAGATGTTGGCGCCGCGTACAGGGCGCCAACAAGCTTCACACAAGGCAAGACGTCTATTCGTGCAGGCAAGGCGTACCGTATGGAGGGGCTGAGTTGGGGATTCTCATCGGACTGGTCGTGACGTTCGGCTGCGTGCTGGGCGGTTACATGGCCATGGGCGGCAAGATCGGCGTGCTCTGGCAGCCGTGGGAACTCGTCATCATTCTCGGCGCGGCCATCGGGATCTTCCTGATCGCCAACCCGATGAAGACGGTGAAGGACACCGGCAAGGCGTTGCTCGAAACCTTCAAGAACGCGGTTCCCCAGGAGCAGGACTATCTCCAGACGCTCGGCGTGCTGCACAGCCTGATGCGCGAGCTGAAAACCAAGTCGCGCAGCGAGGTGGAAGGCCACATCGACAATCCCGACGAATCGGCGGTGTTCCAAGCCTATCCCATCGTCCTGAAGAACAAGGACCTCACCAACTTCATCTGCGACTACTGCCGCCTCATCATCATCGGCAATGCCCGCTCGTTCGAGATCGAGGCGCTGATGGACGAGGAGATCCAGACGATCCGGCACGACAAGCTGAAGCCCTATCAGTCGCTCAATGCGATCGGCGACGCGCTGCCGGCCATCGGCATCGTGGCGGCGGTGCTCGGCGTCATCAAGGCCATGGGCGCGCTCAATGAATCGCCTGAGGTGCTGGGCGGCCTGATCGGCGCGGCGCTGGTCGGCACCTTCGTCGGCATCTTCGCGTCCTACGGCGTGGTCGGTCCGGTCGCGACAAAGGTGAAGACCGTGCGCGAGAAGAAGAACCGGCTGTTCGTGATCGTGAAGCAGACGCTGCTGGCCTACATGAACGGCGCGCTGCCGCAGGTAGCTCTCGAATTCGGCCGCAAGACGATTTCGGCGCATGACCGCCCGTCCATCGACGCCGTGGAGCAGCAGACCCTCAACACCCATATGGACAAGGCGGCCTGACATGCGGGAGGCCGCGATCAATCCTTCGCCTGAGACCTCTTCGATCATCGAGAGGCTCATCGGCGCGACCGGCGAACCGGAGGTGGTTGTCAAGGCCGGACGAGCGATCGCCGAACGGATCCTCAAGCCGCTGCGCGCGAGCCTGGAAGATGCCGCCAGCGAGCCTATTGCCGTGGAGATCGAGGACGTCGTCGTCGAGCGGACGACCGAGCTGCTTTTGGGCGCTGGGCCGCATGACGCCCTGACCGTGGGGGCCTCGCCGACCTCACCCGATGCCTTCTCGATCCGGCTGGAAGCCAAGGTGATCGCCGTTCTTGTCAATGCGCTGTTCGGCGCGGAAGCAGAAGTGGCCGCGGGCGGCATCGAGCGCGACCTGTCGCCGGTGGAGGTCGAGGTGGCGAACCTCGTCTGCCGCCTTCTCACGGTCGCCTACAACGGCTTCAACGCTCCGGCTCAGCGTATCAAGCTGCCGCTGCCGTCGGTTGCGTCCGGCGACGGCCTGAAGGAGTTTGCCGTCCGCGACGGCCCGGGCCTTCGCATCGACTTCGCCGTTGGCGCCGAGACGGAACGCGGCCGCATCTCGGTTTTCATGCCGCAACGCGTGGCCCTCCAGCGCGGGGGGGAAGACGCGTCGGACCCTGCACTGGCCGAGGCCCTTTCGGCGGAATGGGCGTCGAGATTCAACGAGGAGGTGATGCGCGCCCGGGTGACGTTGCAGGCAACTTTGTCGGTGGGGCGGATGACACTGGGCCAGGTGGCGGCATTCCGGCGCGGGCAGGTGATCGAACTCTCCCGCACCGCGCCGACCGAGACGCGGCTTTCGGCGCGCAACAAGCAGCTCTTCGTTTGCGAGTTCGGGCGACTTGACGAAAACTATACGGTGCGAATCAAAACGCCGGTGGCCGAGAGCCAGGACATCATCGACGGGCTCGTTTCCCCGTGAGGCCGATGACGGGTCGGCCGAGCGGCATGGAGTGACGGTATGAGCAAGGCCACAGCCCAGACGTCGGGCGAGGAAGAACTGGACCGCGCGATCAACGAGTTGCGCGGCGTGCTGAAGGAGGATGCGAGCCCACTGGGTGCCGCCTCGTTCGGCGCCGACATGCCGTCTTTCGGCGATGACGTCTCGTCCTTCGGTGCGCCATCCTTCGATGCCGGGGGCATGCCGTCATTCGATTCGCCGGAGACGCCGTCCTTCGGCGGGACGGCCATACCCGATTTCGGCGAAGATTCCGGCCCGGGCGCCCAGAACTCCGGCATCATCATGACCATTCCGGTCGATGTGCAGATCGTCCTCGGCAGCGCCGAGATGCAGGTCTCCGAACTGATGGCCCTGAGGAAGGGGGCAACGGTCGCGCTCGACCGCCGCATCGGCGAGCCGGTCGACGTGGTGGTGAACGGACGCAAGGTCGCGCGCGGCGAGATCACCGTGCTCGACAGTGACCCGACGCGATTCGGCATTCGTCTCACCGAGATCATCTCCGCTGGAAAGATTGGCTGACGGAACGATGGACTTCGGAATCGGATCCATTGATGAACCCACGGCTTTCACGGCGTCGTCGCTGACGGCTCCGCAGAAAGCGGCCGCGATCCTGGTGGCCATGGGCAAGCCGGCCGCGGGCAGGCTGCTCAAGTTCTTCAAGCAGGACGAATTGAAGGCGCTGATCGAGGCGGCGCGGATGCTGAAGACCATCCCGCAGGGCGAGCTCGAGAAGATCATCGCCGAATTCGAGGATGAGTTCGCGGAGGGCGCCGGCCTGATGGATTCGGCCGCGACGATGGACAAGATCCTGAGCGAGTCGCTTTCGCCAGAAGAAGTCAACGCGATCATGAACCACGGCGTCGCGAGCGGTGAAGTCGAAGCACCCCCTCCCGTCTGGCCGGCTATCGAGGCCCTGGAGCCAGCGCGGGTCGGGGCATTCCTGGCCGGAGAACATCCCCAGACGGCGGCGCTGGTGCTGACCAATCTCGCGCCTGCCATGGCCGCCAACGTGCTGCTGACGCTGCCAAAGGCGCTTCGCGGCGACGTGGCCAAACGCATGGTCACGATCGGGAACGTGAAGCCTGCTGCGCTGAGGATCGTGGAGAACCAGCTTCGAACCCGACTGCTTGGCGATACAGGCGCGAAGTCGGCGACCGTCGGCCATGCCCGGGTCGCCAACGTGCTCAACGAACTCGACAAGTCGCAGCTCGACGAGATCCTGTCCGATATGGAGAGCGCCGGGTTCTCGGACGTCAAGGCGATCAAGGCGCAGCTCTTCTCGTTCGAGGACCTGCCCATGCTGGAACAGCGCTCGCGCCTCACGCTGTTCGATGGCATGTCGACGGAAATCGTCACGCTTGCGCTGCGCGGCGCGGACAAGGCGATCATCGAGGCCGTGCTGACGGCTGTCGGCGCACGGGCGCGGCGCATGATCGAGGCCGAGCTCGCGGCCGATCCTGGCAACATCCAGCAGGCCGCCGTCGTTCGCGCGCGGCGGGAGATCGCGACGACGGCGATTCGGATGGGCAAGGACGGAAGCATCACCATGCCCGCGGCCAAGGAAGCAGCCTGAGCCGCGACGGCATCAGCCTTCCAATCAGCATGAGCCGAGGGCTGCGCCGTGGCCGATGAGCCCGACAAGGAAAGCAAGACAGAGCAGGCCAGCGAAAAGAAGGTTCGCGATGCCGTGGAGAAGGGCAATCTGCCGTTTTCCAAGGAAGCGCCGATCCTGGCGACGCTGGTTGCCATGCTCGTCTTCACGCTGTTCTTCGCCTATGATTCGATCGTACGCCTGGGCGTCTTCCTTGCGATGTTTCTGGAACGTCCGCACGAATGGAGCCTGGCCACCTCCGCGGACGCGATTTCGCTCTACCAGATCGTCTTCCTCGAGATCGCCCGCGCGATCGTCGTCGTGATGGCCTTGCTGGTGGCGGCCGGCGTCAGCGCATCGGTGATGCAGAACATGCCGCGGCTGGTCGGCGACCGCATCATTCCCAAGGCGAACCGCATCTCGCCGATGGCCGGCTGGAAGCGCCTGTTCGGCCTCAAGGGCTTCGTCGAGTTCCTGCAATCCGTGGGCAAGGTGCTCTTCGCCGCGGTTTTCCTCACCTTCGCGCTGAGTGATGTCCATGTCCGGCTGCTGGAGGGAATGCTGATGCTTCCCGCGGCCTTCGGCATGCAGATCCGCGACATCGTGATCGACCTCGTCCTGGGCGTGGTGATCGCCATGGCGCTGATCGCGGGCGTCGACCTTCTGTGGACTCGCTACCACTGGATGGAAGAACTGCGCATGACCAAGCAGGAGGTCAAGGACGAGCACAAGCAGGCGGAAGGCGATCCGATCCTGAAGGCGCGCATGCGGTCCCTGGCGCGCGATCGCGCCCGCCAGCGCATGATGGCGGCGGTGCCGCGGGCGACCCTCATCATCGCCAATCCCACCCACTATTCCATCGCGCTTCGCTACGTGCGCGAGGAGACGGCCGCGCCGATCGTGGTGGCCAAGGGCCAGGACCTCATCGCGCTGAAGATCCGCGAGGTCGCGGAGGAACACGGAATTCCGATTTTCGAGGACGTGACGCTCGCCCGCTCCATGTTCAAACAAGTTTCGGTCGATAGCATGATCCCGCCGCAGTTCTACCAGGCGGTCGCAGAACTCATCCGCATCATCCAGGGCAATCGCAAAGCCCCGAAGGCAGGCACCTCAGTTTCATGAATCGGCAGCCGCATTCTTCCGCACGCGAGATCATCGTAGCCAGCGTCCTGCGCGAGGTCGTCTCGGAACTGAGACTGGTGGACGTTGCCGACTACATCGCGTTCATCCGGCTGGAACAGCACGGCAATCTGGCCGATATCGTGGAGTCGGCGGCCGAACTCTATCTCATGCCGGGCACGCTGGGGTTCGGCCATGGCGGCGACATCAACGTGGGCTGGACCGGCGAGCCGACGATCACGCTGGACCTGCAGCTGAAACCCCGGGGAGCGACGATCTACTTCGCGTTGAAGATGTCGGCATTGAAGGCGAGCGTCGAAGTCAACTACGTCTCCTTCGACGATCCGTCACCCGATCCGGCCGAGAACACCCGGTTCCTGGCCCATGCCCTGGAAGCGAGCCGCATCCAGCGCAGCGCACCGGTGGCCATGCGCGGCTGATGGCGCAAGGGCGCGCTCAGTCGATCAGCCCTAGACGCAGCGCCTTGGCGACCGCATGCATGCGGTTCACCGCATTGAGCTTCTGCGTCGTCGCGGTCAGGTACTGGTTGGCGGTGTGGATCGACAGGCCAAGCGCGGCGGCGATCTCGTCGCTGGTCTTGCCCTCGGCCGTAAGCCTCAGGCACTGCAGTTCTCGGGTCGACATCGCCGGCACTTCGCCGGTCTGGGACAGGAGCATGCGCGCGACCGTGCCGAAGAGAGCCAAAGCACGGATGTGAAGGTCGCAGAGCAAGGCGTCATCGACGCCGATCTCGGCGCCCGCCAGCACCACGAAGCCCTGCGCGCCGTCATCGGCGAAGGCCGGCAAGGCCAGTCCGGGCAACTCGGGCGTCAGCGGTGGCGTTTCCTGGCCGATCGCGAGCAGCGGGAAGGCCGGGCAGCGGTCGCGCTCGGTTTCACCGTGCCACCAGAACGGCGTCATGGATCGCCCGGCATCCGCCAGCCATGCCATGCCCCGGTCCCCGCACAGCGTGCGCGAGGTTTCCGAGTTTCGCGGGAACTTGCGGTCGAAGCAGAGCGCGAGCGCCGGCCTCGGCGTCGTGCGCGACAACACGAAAACGCCGTAGTAGCTGGCTCCGGCGTCTACCGACATGCGACGAACCTGGCGGACGACGTCGAGGAGCAGCCCGACATTCGCGGACGTGACGATCAGGCCACGGCCCGCCAACTCGATCCAGGTGCCCTCCGTCGTCCAGGCGGGCATCGTCAGATCATCCCCGCGCGGATGGCGGTCGCGATCGCCATGGCGCGGTTGTTGGCCCCGACCTTGCGGATGGCGTGGTTCAGGTAGCTGTTGACGGTGTTGGCCGTGACGCCGAGGATCATGGCAACCTCACCGGCGGTCTTGCCTTCGGCGACCCAATGCAGGCACTCACGTTCGCGTTCCGAGAGCGTCTCGGCCGAGAGATCGTCGAAAAGGCCTGGCGGTGGTCGAGACAGAAGGTAGCAGCAGGCGAGCCGGGCCAGCGGTAGCGCTGTTCGATCGATCAAGCCGGTGCGCCCGCTCGACAGGAAGAAATGGCAGCGGCGCCAGGCATCGCGAATCGGCAGCACGTGGATCTGGGCGTGTCCGAGTCGGCGCAGCGGCATTTGCAGCCTTTCTTCGACTGCCGACGTGTCCGCGTCCCGCAATGCAGCGCGACCGTGCTGGAGCGACCCGCCGTCCGAGGCGACAGCCAGGGCGTAGCGCTGAAGTTCCCCGGCACCGATCGTCTGAACGGCGTCGTAGACCCAGTTGCTGGCCACGACATGCGGCACGCTTGCGCCGCGAACATGCCGTTCGAGCAGGAGAAGATGATGCGATGCGCCGGTCTCACCGGCAATCCGGCCCAGACAGAGGCGGAACTGCTCGCTGCTCTCGACTTTCGTGATCGCGGCGAGCGTCTCGCGCGAGAGTTTCGGCCGAGCGGGGATCATCGCCGCGCCGTCGATGTACAACGCGGAACCGGGCGCAATGACATCGCTCCCACGCTCACCGAAGCGCGACGTCCGCCCGCGAGACAGGTCGAATCATTGGACATGTCCAACGAATTCCATGTCAATGTTGGGGGGTCAAGCGGACTTCCGCCGGTGGTACTCGCGAACCGTGGCGTCGGTGCTCAATCCCCCGAGGGCATACGGCAGGAAACGACGTCTCCAGGGGCGGCGAGGCTCTGCAGGGCGGCGACCGGGCGGCCCTCGATGCGACCAAGGACCGCCTTGGCCACCTCGCGCCCAGCCAGCCGGAAATCCTCCCGCGAGATCCACAGTTCAGGCCGGTACCAGCGTAGCAGCCGCGACGACTGCTTCGAGACCACGTCGACCTCCTGGCCAAGCCTCAGCCCGGCTTCCTCGATCCCGGCGACGAGCGCGAAGGTGGCGCCGCCGCTTGCCGCCACCAGACCGTCGGGACGATCCGCGCGTCGCATCAACCGAGCCGTCTTCGAACGGATGGCATCGATCGGGTCGTCGATGGATATGCCGTTCCACGCGACTTCGGTGGCGTTGAGTTCCTGCACGGCGTCCGAGAAGCCCTCGAGCATATGCTGGTGATAGGTGAGGTCCGGCGGCGGCGGCAGGAGGGCAAGCCTGCGACGACCAAGTTCGACCAACTTGCGCACCGCTGCCGCCGCAAAGGCGCGGTTGTCGAAATCGTGAAAGGGGTGGGCCTCGCCGATCGCCGTGCGGCCGTGGGTTGCGAAAGGAAAATGATGCTCCAGCAGGTAGGCCACGCGCGGGTCGTTGGGCTCCGTGCGCGACAGGATGATGCCGTCGGCGGAGCCGGTCTCGACGACATAGCGCACCGGGTCCATCGGGTCGTTGCGCCGCGAATAGGGCGTGACGATCAGGTGGTAGGGGGTGTCGGCGATCGTCTCGGAGATGCCGTAGATCATGTCGGACACGAAGCCGGTCAGATCCTCCCCGGTATCTAGGACGAGACTGATGACATTGGTCTTGCCCGTGCGCAGCCGCACCCCGGCGCGGTTCGGCCGGTAGCCGATCTGCTTGGCGACGAGCCTGACACGACGCTTCGTTTCCTCGCCGATTTCCGGCGCATCCTTCAGCGCGCGCGAGACGGTCGTGACGCCGAGACCGGTCATGAAGGCAATCGTCTTCAGCGTCGGACGCGCGCCTTCGGCAGGGGGGGACTCGGGACTGGTGTCTGGACTGTCCATCGGCTTCGCCTATCAGCCCCCATTGCTGCTGGCAACATTCCTGGCCATCGTCGCGGAGGGGCCCCTGCCATCAGACGACTGCAACGTTACAGAAAATTCATGCCGTTCGCGAGAGGAAAGAACGGCGGCAGGATCCCACTGATCGAGCCCAGCGACATCGCGCAGATGCGGCCTTTCCCCGAGAGGGATGTCGAACCGATAGAGAAATTGCTGCGTTGCAGCGTGATCGCTACGCAGTTGCATTAGTTCGGTGCTCGAAAAAAATCTCGGCGCGGGCGTTTTCCGGATTGCCACCCTTTTTTGCTTCCCGTATGGTCCCACCTGTAACGTTTCAGAATTCCAGGGAGGAACACCAGTGCGTTATCATTTCACGACGGCCGCGCTCGCGGCTTCGGTGGCTTTCGCGGCCCCGGCCGCTGCAACAGACCTCGAGGTCACACATTGGTGGACCTCCGGCGGCGAAGCGGCCGCGGTCGCCGAGCTTGCCAAAGCGTTCGACGCCACCGGCAACAAATGGATCGACGGCGCCATCGCCGGATCGGGCGGCACCGCGCGCCCGATCATGATCAGCCGCATCACCGGTGGCGACCCGATGGCCGCCACGCAGTTCAACCACGGTCGCCAGGCCGAGGAACTGGTGCAGGCGGGCTTCATGCGCGACCTGACGGACATCGCCGAGAAGGAAGGTTGGAAGGATATCGTCCGTCCGTCGAGCCTGCTCGATTCCTGCACGCTGGACGGCAAGATCTACTGCGTGCCGGTCAACATCCACTCGCAGCAGTGGCTTTGGCTGTCCAACGCGGCCTTCGAGAAGGCCGGCGTGCCGGTGCCGACGAATTGGGACGAGTACGTCGCAGCGGCACCGGCGCTGGAACAGGCCGGCATCATCCCGCTCGCCATGGGTCAGCAACCCTGGCAGACCTCGCTCGCCTTCCAGGTGCTCGTCGTCGCGCTCGCTGGGTCGGATGTCTACAACAAGGTCTATGGCGACAAGGATGCGGAACTCGCCGCCGGGCCGGAGATGGCAAAGGTGTTCGAGGCGGCCGACAAGGCGCGCTCGATGGCCACCAAGTCGAACGTGCAGGACTGGAACCAGGCAACCAACCTCGTGATATCCGGCCAGGCGGCCGGCCAGATCATGGGCGACTGGGCGCAGGGCGAGTTCGCCGTGGCCGGTCAGGTCGCGGGCGTGGATTACACCTGCCTGCCCGGCCTGGGGGTCAACGAGGTCATCCAGACCGGCGGCGATGCGTTCTACTTCCCCGTGCTGAAGGATGCCGAAAAGTCCGCGGCGCAGGCCACGCTTGCGTCCACGATGCTTGCGCCTGAGACGCAGGTCGCGTTCAATCTCAAGAAGGGCTCGCTGCCGGTGCGTGGCGACGTCGATCTCGCCGCGGCCAACGACTGCATGAAGAAGGGTCTCGACATTCTCGCCAAGGGCAACGTCATCCAGTCGCCCGACCAGCTGATGTCGGCCGACTCGCTTACGCAGGTGAACGACCTGTTCGTGCAGTTCTTCAACACGCCGGCCATGTCCGCGGCCGACGCGCAGAAGACCTTCGCGAGCATCGTCGCCGCCGCCGACTGACGAGATCCGTCGCGGACACATCGCCGGTCCGGCCCCGTCGGGCTGGATCGGCGGCTGCGCTCCTCGTCGATCGTTCGACGGACCCTGGCACGCGGGAGGCTTCTTCATGGCAAATACCCGGAACGGACGGCCGAGCCAGGTCTTCCGAAACCTCAATTCCAAGGTGGCTTCGATCCCGATGGTTCTGACGGCGTCGGTCGTCTTCGTCGGGGGCACCATCTGGACGGTCGTCCATTCCTTCACCAATTCGAAGCTTCTGCCGCGCCTGAACTTCGTTGGCCTCGACCAGTACGAACGGTTGTGGAATTCCAACAAGTGGCTGATCTCGATCGAGAATCTGTTCATTTACGGCGTGCTGACGCTGATCTTTTCGCTCGTCATCGGCTTCGTGCTGGCGGCTTTGCTCGACCAGAAGATCCGCTTCGAGGACACCTTCCGCACCATTTTCCTCTATCCCTTCGCGCTATCCTTCATCGTCACCGGCCTCGTCTGGCAATGGATCCTCAATCCCGATTTCGGGATCCAGGCGGTCGTGCGCGGGCTGGGGTGGACGAGCTTCAACTTCGATCCGCTCTACAATCAGGACATCGTCATCTACGGCATCCTGATCGCGGGGCTGTGGCAGGGAACAGGGCTGGTCATGTGCCTGATGCTGGCGGGCCTGCGCGGCATCGACGAGGACATCTGGAAGGCGACGCGCGTCGACGGCATTCCGATGTGGAAGACCTATCTCTTCATCGTCATCCCGATGATGCGGCCCGTCTTCGTCACCACCCTGGTGATCATCGCGTCGGGCATCGTGCGCGTCTACGACCTCGTGGTGGCGCAGACCAGCGGCGGGCCGGGCATCGCTTCGGAAGTGCCGGCCAAATACGTCTACGACGCCATGTTCCTGTCGCAAAACCTCGGCCAGGGCTTCGCGGCCTCCACCATGATGCTGGTCACCGTGCTGATCGTCATCGTCCCCTGGGCCTATCTCGAATTCGGCAGGAGGCGTCACCGTGGCTGATCAGGCAACCATTTCCGCCGCCGGCTTGGGCGCTACTCGAACGTCCGCTTCCGAGGCCTGGGGCCCGCGTCCGCGCCGGACGATTTCGCGACGCAACATCATCATCTACGGAACGCTCACCATAGTGGCGTTGTACTACCTGCTGCCGCTCTACGTGATGATCGTCACATCCCTGAAGGGAATGCCCGAGATCCGCATGGGCAACATCTTCTCGCCGCCGATGGAGATCACCTTCGAGCCTTGGGTTAAGGCCTGGGCAACCGCCTGCACCGGACTGAACTGCGAGGGCCTGTCGCGCGGCTTCTGGAACTCGGTGCGCATCACCGTGCCCTCGGTGATCATCTCGATCCTGATCGCCTCGGTGAACGGCTATGCGTTGGCCAACTGGCGCTTCCGCGGCGCCGACATCTTCTTCACCATCCTGATCGTGGGCGCGTTCATTCCCTACCAGGTGATGATCTATCCCATCGTCATCATCCTGCGCGAAATGGGTCTCTACGGATCGCTGACGGGGCTCGTCCTGGTCCACACGGTCTTCGGCATGCCGATCCTGACGCTTCTCTTCCGCAACTATTTCGCCTCGGTACCGGAAGAACTTTTCAAGGCGGCGCGCGTCGACGGGGCAGGCTTCTGGGCGATATACTTCAAGATCATGCTGCCGATGAGCCTCCCAATCTTCGTCGTGGCGGTCATACTCCAAATAACCGGCATCTGGAACGACTTTCTTTTTGGCGTGATCTACACCAAGCCGGACGTCTATCCGATGACCGTCCAGCTCAACAACATCGTCAATTCCGTGCAGGGCGTGAAGGAGTACAACGTCAACATGGCCGCAACGCTTCTGACGGGCCTCGTGCCGCTCATCATCTACTTCATCTCGGGCAAGCTGTTCGTCCGCGGCATCGCCGCGGGCGCGGTGAAAGGCTGAGCGATGTCCAGTGTCATCGTTCGCGACGTCTCGCTCAACTTCGGCGCCGTCGAGGTGCTGAAATCGCTCAACCTCGACGTCGCGGAGGGCGAGTTCATCGTGCTCCTCGGGCCGTCGGGCTGCGGCAAGTCCACGCTGCTCAACTGCATCGCCGGGCTTCTCGACGTCTCGGAAGGGCAGATCTTCATCAAGGGCAAGAACGTCACCTGGGAAGAACCCAAGGATCGCGGCATCGGCATGGTGTTCCAGTCCTATGCGCTCTATCCGCAGATGACGGTGGAGGGGAACCTGTCCTTCGGCCTGAAGAACGCCGGCCTGCCGAAGGACGAGATCGCCAAGCGGGTGGCGCGGGCAGCCGAGATCCTGCAGATCCAGCCGCTCCTGCAGCGCAAGCCGGCGGCGCTGTCGGGCGGCCAGCGGCAGCGCGTGGCGATTGGTCGGGCGCTGGTGCGCGACGTCGACGTGTTCCTGTTCGACGAGCCCCTGTCCAACCTCGACGCCAAGCTTCGGTCCGAATTGCGCGTCGAGATCAAGCGCCTGCACCAGAAGCTCGCCAACACGATGATCTACGTCACCCACGACCAGATCGAGGCGCTGACGCTGGCCGACCGCATCGCGGTGATGAAGGGCGGCGTCATCCAGCAGCTCGACGGCCCGCAGGCCATCTACAACCGACCGGTCAATCGCTTCGTGGCGGGCTTCATCGGCTCGCCGGGGATGAATTTCCTCGACGGGACGGTGTCGCGCGATGGCGGCCCCAATTTCCGGGTCGGCGATCTGCGCATTCCGCTCGACCGCTACGAGTTCAGCGCCGCCGACGCCGCCGGGACGGCCGTGCTGGGGATCCGGCCCGAGCATGTGGCGCTTGACGAGGCGGGCGCGGCGATGCCGTTCACGCAGGAGGTGGTGGTGGAGATCGTCGAGCCGATGGGGTCCGACACGCTCGTCTGGACGACGTTCGGTGATCACAACTTCACGTTCCGCGCGCCATCGGAACGGACGCTCAAACTCAGGGAGCGCATCACGATCGGCTTCGATCCGGCGCGCGCCTCCATCTTCGATGCAGCCACCGACGCGCGGCTCTGAGCCGCTCGACCTTCACGAAAGCGGAAAGAAACCTCCATGGACTGGTCGTTCCAACTCTACAGCGCCCGCAATTTCCAACCCTGGGATCGGATCCTGACGCTACTCGCCGAATGCGGCTACCGGCAGGTCGAAGGCTATGGCGGGGTCTATTCGGACCCGGCCGGCTTCCGCGCGCAGATGGACCGCAATGCCCTGTCCATGCCGAGCGGCCATTTTTCCATCGATGCACTGGAGAACGACTTCGACGGCGTGCGCCGCATCGCCGATGCGCTGGGCGTGCGGCTCCTGATCTGCCCCCATCTGATGCCGGACGCACGGCCGTCGGACGCCGCAGGCTGGCGCGGCTTCGGCGAGCGGCTGGCCAGCGTGGGCGAGCGTGCGACGCGCGACGGCTACGGCTTTGCCTGGCACAACCATGACTTCGAGTTCAAGGCGCTGCCCGATGGCACCACGCCGCAGGAGCATATCCTGAACACGGCGCCAGACATCGGCTGGGAGATGGACGTCGCCTGGGTGATCCGCGGCGGCGTCGACCCGCTGCCCTGGATCGAGCGGCATGGCGCGCGCATCGTCGCCGTCCACGTCAAGGACATCGCCAAGCCGGGGGAGGGGCTCGACGAGGACGGCTGGTCCGACGTCGGTCATGGGTCCGTCGACTGGCGTGGCCTGATGAAGGCGCTGCGCGCGTCCACGAAAGCCCGACACTACGTCATGGAGCAGGACAACCCCAACGACATCGATCGTTTCGCCCGCCGCTCGATCGAAGCCGCGAACAGTTTCTGAACGAAGACCTTCAGGGAGACTACCTATGGCGAAGAAACTAGGCGTCGGCGTCATCGGCTGCGGCAACATCTCCGCGGCCTATCTCAGGCTCGCGCCGCTGTTCCGCGGCATCGAGATGCGGGCCTGCGCCGACATCGACATGGCGGCGGCGACCACGCGCGCCGCCGAGTTCGGCGTCCGTGCCGAGACCGTGGACGCGCTTCTGGCAGCGCCGGACATCGACATCGTCGTCAACCTCACGATCCCGGCGGCGCACTACGAGATCTCGCGCCGGGCGCTGGATGCCGGCAAGCACGTCTATTCGGAAAAGCCGTTCGTGCTGTCGGTGGCGGAAGGGCTCGACCTGAAGAAGGTCGCGGCGAAGAAGAACCTGCGCGTCGGCTCTGCGCCGGATACATTCCTCGGCGGAGCGCACCAACATGCCCGCCACATCGTCGATTCGGGCGCCATCGGGCGCATCACCAGCGGCACCTGCTATGTCATGAGCCATGGCATGGAGCACTGGCATCCAAACCCGGACTTCTTCTTCAAGGTCGGCGGCGGTCCGGTGCTGGACGTCGGTCCATACTACGTGGCCAACCTGATCCAGCTGATCGGCCCGGTGCGGCGGGTGGCGGCCCTCTCGTCGATCCCTGCGAAGGAACGGCTCATCACCTCGCAACCGCGCGCCGGCCAGACCATCGCGGTCGAGACGCCGACGACGCTGCACGCGCTGCTGCACTTCGAGAACGGCGCTGTGGTGACGCTCAATGCCAGCTGGGACGTGTGGGCGCACGGGCACTCGCCGATCGAGCTCTATGGCGAGGAGGGGACGCTGTTCGTGCCGGACCCGAACTTCTTCGGCGGCGAGGTGCGGCATACGATCCGCGACAAGCCGGTGACCAAGCCGGCCAAGTGGGATCATCCCTTCGCGGTGCCCAACCAGGAGAGCCCGCGCGGCCCGCTGGCGAACTACCGCGCCTCGGGTCTGGCCGACATGGCGGTTGCGATCCGCGACGAACGTCCGCACCGCTGTTCGATCGAGGCCTCCCTGCATGCGATCGAAATCATGACCTCGATCCTGAAGTCGGGCGAGACGGGCAAGTTCGTCGAGATGAAGACGACCTGCGAGCGCCCGGAGGCCCTGTCGGCCAAGGACGCAAAGGCGCTCCTCGCGCCCAACCCTGCAAAGCCTGCCCGCGCCGCCTGACCGGTCGCGCTCCTCCCAGATCCCGGTGCCGTGCCAGAGCCGCGCCGGCCGAGACGAGCGTTGCAAATGCCGCACCCGGCATCGGCGGGTGGGAGCATCGCCCTTCTTGGCGGGTGCGGCGCAACCTGCTAGGAAACCTTCCAGCCGGCAGAAGGATTGTCGGCGGCAGAAGGACTGGACGGGTCGTGAAGGCTTTGCGAAAAGCATCGGGCAGGTGGACGGCGCAGATTGCGCTGCTCGTGCTGCTCGTCCAGCTTTTCGCCGCCGGCTTCGCGACCGCCGTCCACGCGGGCGCTCCGCAACTGGATGCCTTCGGCAATGTCCTTTGCCTCGGTGGCGAGGCGCAAGCCGACATGCCGGCGGGCGGCTCCCCGGGTTTCCACGACTGCTGCACCTTCGGCTGCGGCAATGCCGTCTCGTCGCTTCCCGCACCCATGGATGCGGAGATCCGGCCAGTCTCCTATCCGCCATTCTCCGACATCACGGCGCCCGAACCGGCGCCTGTCGTCGCGCAAGACAGGCCCTCGCGCCCGGGCAGCCCGCGCGCCCCTCCGACCGCGAACTGATCCCGGCTGCCCTAGCAAACCTTGCGTGATCATCGGTTCCGCGCCTGCGGTGCCCATCGCCATCTTCGGAGAACCATCATGTCGACTTCCTTTCGCGCTTCGGCGCTTGCCTTTGCTCGCCGCACCCATCTGGCCGGCGTTTTCACCGCGACAGCGTTGTCGGTCGCGGCCCTTCTCGCTTCGGCGCCCCTTTCGCTCGCCCACGACTTCAAGGCCGGCGACATCGTCATCGACCATCCCTGGTCACGCCAGACGCCGGAAGGCGCCAAGGTGGCCGGCGGCTTCCTCGTGCTCACCAACACGGGCACCGAGGCGGATCGTCTCATCGGCGTCTCCTCGCCCATTTCCATGAAGGGCGAGGTCCACGAGATGGCGATCGACGACAAGGGCGTCATGACCATGCGCCCGGTCGAGGGTGGCATCGAGGTTCCGGCGGGCGGCTCGGTCGAGCTGAAGCCGGGCTCCTATCACCTGATGTTCATGGGCCTGACCGCGCGCCCCGTCGAAGGCGAAACCTTCGAGGCGACGCTTGAGTTCGAGAAGGCCGGCAAGGTGGAGGTCGAGTTCGCCGTCGAGGCGATGGGCGGCGCGCCCAAGCACGAAGGCCACGGAAGCCACGGCGGCTGACGCCGGGCCGAAACCGCTAAAGCGTGTCGCGATCTTTCAGATTCGCCCCGCACGCTTCAGGTTCTTGTTTTCGAGCATGTCTTTCACCCGAAACCGGTGCCCACTTTCGGGAGACATGCTCTAGCCAGCAGACAGCCAGCAGCCACGCGGCCGCGCAGCAGCGGCCGCCTCCAGCGGTCCGGACATCTCCGGACCGAACACTCTCCCTTTGTCCGGCGTCCTGCCTGCACCCAACCCGATCAAGGAAAGACTTTCAAATGTCGAAGTCCATTCTCTCCGCCTGCGCGCTTTTCCTCGCGACCACCGGCCTCGCGCAAGCCCATGCCACGCTCGAACAGGCGGAAGCGCCGGTCGGCGCCAGCTACAAGGCTGTGTTCCGCGTGCCGCATGGCTGCGACGGCAAGCCCACCAACACCGTGCGCGTCCAGATCCCGGAGGGCGTCATCACCGCCAAGCCGATGCCGAAGGCCGGCTGGACGCTGGAGAAGGTGACCGGCGCCTATGCCCAGTCCTATGAGTATCATGGCCGCACGCTTAGCGAGGGCGTGAAAGAAGTCGTCTGGAGCGGCGGCAACCTCGGCGACGACGAGTATGACGAGTTCGTCGTGCGCGTCTTCCTGACCAAGAGCCTGCCGGTCGGCCAGATGCTCTACTTCCCGATCGTGCAGGAATGCCCGGAAGGCGCCGCCGAGCGCTGGATCGAGATCCCCAAGGAAGGGCAGAACCCGCACGACCTCGACGGTCCCGCACCGGGCGTGAAGCTCGTCGCCAAGCCGCACGCTCACTGACCGAACGCGGGCGGGCCGCCATGGCCCGCCCGCTCCGTCGCGGGAGGCAACCGGAATGTACCTGCCATCCATGCCGCGCAACGCCCGACGCCCGGCAAGCCTTTCCTTGCTCGCGGGGGTCTTTGGCGCGCTGGCGCTCCTGTTCGTCGGGATGACCGGCGCGCTGGCACATGCCTCGCTCGCGTCGGCCGATCCGGCCGACGGATCCGTGATCGCCACGGCGCCGCCTGAAATCGCACTCGGCTTCTCCGAGATCGTCTCGCCGCTGGTCCTGCGGCTCCTCGGTCCGGATGGCTCGTCGCAGGATCTCGAAGAGGTCGCCTTCAGCGGCAACGTCCTGCGCGTCGCGTTGCCGGCGGGACTGCCGGACGGCACGCATATGTTTTCCTGGCGCGTCGTTTCGGAGGACGGGCATCCGGTCGGCGGATCGGTGGTCTTTTCCATCGGCGCTCCGAGCGCCATGCCGGGAGGACCCGTCGAAGCAGTCGACCGGCTGGTTCGCGGGCTGGTCTGGGTCTCGAAACTCGTGGTCACCGGCGGCATCGCGTTCGGCATCGGCGGGGCCTTCGCCATCGCCTGGTTCGGCGGGGGACGCGAAGCCGGACGGGACGTGGCCGCCGGGTTCGTCATGGCCGGAATGGTCGCGGCGGTCCTGTCGGTCGGCCTGCAGGGGCTCGACGCACTGGCCGAGCCGGTCGCGCGCCTCGTCGATCCGCATGTCTGGGCAACCGGCCTCGGCACCTCGCTTGGACGGACAGCGCTCGGGCTCCTCGCCGCATCGGCGGTGGCGATGATTGCAATCGTCCTGCCAGACCGCACCAACCGCCTGCCGTCGCTGATCGCCGTGCTCGGGGCCGGCGTCGCCGTGGCCGCGAGCGGGCATGCCGGCTCGGCGGAGCCGCAATGGCTGACGCGGCCGATGGTGGCCCTCCACGCCGCGACCATGGCAATCTGGATCGGCGCGCTGTTGCCGCTGGGGCTGAGACTGCGGGCCGGCGGCGATGGTGCGACCGTCATGCTCCTGCGCTTCTCGCGCGCCATTCCGTGGCTGCTCGGTCTCCCCTTCGTCTCGGGCGGCGTGCTCGCCGTCATCCAGGTCGGATCGCCAGCCGCCCTCCTGTCGACGGCTTACGGGACCCTCCTTCTCGTCAAGCTGGCGCTCGTCGCCCTGCTGCTGGCGTTCGCCGCCTTCAACCGGTGGCGACTGACGCCGGCCGTCGCGCGTGGCGACGCAGCGGCGCGACATCGGCTCGTTCGCGTCATCGTCGTCGAACTTTTCATCGCCGTCCTCATTCTCGGCACGGTCGCCGCCTGGCGCTTTACCCCGCCGCCGCGGGCGCTGGCGCGCGCGGCCGCCGAACCCGCCTGGGTGCATCTGCACGGCGCGCGCGTCATGGCCGACGTCACCATCACGCCGGGGCTCGCCGGCCCCGTCGCGGCGACCGTCGCGCTGACGGGCGGCGACTATGGCCCGTTCGATGCCAAGGGCGTGACGCTCGTCCTGTCGCGGTCCGACACCGGTATCGAACCGATCCGCCGCGACATGGTGGAAACGGAAGAGGGCACATGGCGCGCGGGCGACCTCGTGCTGCCTTTGCCCGGCCGATGGACGCTGCGGGTCGACGTGCTCATCAGCGACTTCGAACTCGTCAAGCTCGAGGGCGACATCGACATACGACCTTGAGGACTCTCATGTTGACATAAATATATCCTTATGTGCATATCCAGTTCTATCGGATGCGTGCATGAGGAAATCTGCCATGGCTTCGAGCCTCGACGATCTGTTCGGTGCAGCCCTACCGCCTCGCGACGGCGCTGAAATCCGCGCTGCACTCAACGCGGCCGCGCGGGAGCGGATCCTGATCCTCGACGGGGCTATGGGCACTGAAATCCAAGGGCTCGGACTTGGCGAAGAGCATTTCCGCGGGGATCGCTTCGAAGGTTGCGCCTGCCACCAGCAGGGCAACAACGACATCCTGATCCTCACGCAGCCGAAGGCGATCGAGGAGATCCACTATTCCTACGCCATGGCCGGCGCCGACATCATCGAGACCAACACCTTCTCGTCCACGCGCATCGCGCAGGCCGACTACGGCATGGAGGAGGTGGTCTACGACCTGAACCGCGACGGTGCGCGGCTGGCCCGCCGGGCTGCGATCCGCGCCTTCCAGGAAGACGGCCGCCGCCGCTTCGTGGCCGGCGCGCTGGGTCCGACCAACCGCACGGCGTCGATCTCGCCCGACGTGAACAATCCCGGCTATCGCGCGGTGACCTTCGACGATCTGCGGCTGGCCTATGGCGAGCAGTTGCGCGGCCTGATCGACGGCGGCGCGGACCTCATCCTGATCGAGACGATCTTCGACACGCTCAACGCCAAGGCGGCGATCTTCGCCTGTGGCGAGGTCTTCGCCGAGAAAGGGATCGACCTGCCGATCATGATCTCGGGCACGATCACCGATCTCTCGGGTCGGATGCTATCCGGCCAGACACCGACTGCGTTCTGGCATTCCGTGCGCCATGCCCGGCCGGTTTCGGTGGGCCTGAACTGCGCACTCGGCGCCGCCGCCATGCGTCCGCACATCGCCGAGATTTCAAACGTCGCCGATACGCTCACCTGCGCCTATCCCAATGCCGGCCTGCCCAACGCCTTCGGCCAATACGACGAGAGCCCGGAGTTCATGGCTTCCCAGGTCGAGGCTTTCGCGCGCGAGGGGCTGGTCAACATCGTCGGCGGCTGCTGCGGCTCGACGCCCGACCATATCCGCGCGATAGCGGAGGCGGTGGCGAAGCACCCGCCGCGGGCCATCCCCGAGATCGCGCCGCTGATGCGGCTGTCGGGGCTGGAGCCCTTCGTGCTGACGAAGGACATTCCGTTCGTCAATGTCGGCGAGCGCACCAACGTCACCGGATCGGCCAAGTTCAGGAAGCTGATCACCGCCGGCGACTATGCCGCCGGCCTCGACGTCGCGCGCGACCAGGTCGAGAACGGCGCGCAGATCATCGACGTCAACATGGACGAGGGCCTGATCGATTCGCAGAAGGCGATGGTCGAGTTCCTGAACCTGATCGCCGCCGAGCCCGACATCGCCCGCGTGCCGGTGATGATCGACAGCTCGAAATGGGAAATCATCGAAGCCGGGCTGAAGTGCGTCCAGGGCAAGCCGGTCGTCAACTCGATCTCTCTCAAGGAGGGCGAGGAGGCCTTCCTGCATCAGGCGCGGCTGTGCCGGGCCTATGGCGCGGCGGTCGTCGTGATGGCCTTCGACGAGAAGGGCCAGGCCGACACGAAGGCGCGCAAAGTCGAGATCTCGAAGCGGGCGTTCAAGCTCCTGACCGAGACGGCCGGCATGGAGGCGGCCGACATCATTTTCGATCCCAACATCTTCGCGGTGGCGACGGGCATCGAGGAGCATGACAACTACGGCCGCGACTTCATCGAGGCCGCGCGCGACATCACGACCGCCATGCCCGGCGTCCACGTCTCGGGCGGCGTATCGAACCTCTCCTTCTCGTTCCGCGGCAACGAGCCGGTGCGCGAGGCCATGCACGCGGTGTTCCTCTACCACGCCATCCAGGCGGGCATGGACATGGGCATCGTCAATGCCGGCCAGCTCGCCGTCTACGAATCCATCGATCCCGAATTGCGTGAAGCCTGCGAGGACGTGGTGCTGAACCGCGTGCCGGCGGCCGGCGGTACGCCGACCGAAAACCTCCTCGACCTTGCCGAGCGCTACAAGGGCTCGGCCGGCAAGGAAGCTCGCGAGAAGGATCTGCGGTGGCGCGAATGGCCGGTCGAGAAGCGGCTGGAGCACGCGCTCGTCAACGGCATCACCGAATACATCGAGGCAGACACGGAGGAAGCGCGGCAGGCGGCAGAGCGTCCGCTGCATGTCATCGAAGGCCCGCTGATGGCCGGCATGAACGTCGTCGGCGACCTGTTCGGGTCGGGCAAGATGTTCCTGCCGCAGGTGGTCAAGTCGGCGCGGGTCATGAAGCAGGCGGTGGCGGTCCTCCTTCCCTACATGGAAGCCGAGAAGCTGGCGAACGGCGGCGCCGGCGGACGACAGAGTGCCGGGACCGTCCTGATGGCGACCGTCAAGGGTGACGTCCACGACATCGGCAAGAACATCGTCGGCGTCGTGCTCGCCTGCAACAATTACGAGATCATCGACCTCGGCGTCATGGTGCCGGCGACGAAGATCCTGGAGACCGCGCGCGAGCGCAAGGTCGACATCATCGGCCTGTCCGGCCTGATCACGCCGTCGCTCGACGAAATGGTGCATGTGGCCTCGGAAATGGAGCGCGAAGGCTTCGACATCCCGCTGCTGATCGGCGGCGCGACCACGAGCCGCGTCCACACGGCTGTGAAGATCCATCCGCGCTATCATCGCGGCCAGGCGATCTACGTCACCGATGCCAGTCGCGCCGTCGGCGTGGTCTCCAGCCTGCTGTCGCCCGAGATGAAAGCCGGCGCGGTCGAGACCCTGCGCGCCGAGTATCGCAAGGTGGCCGCCGCGCATTCGCGATCCGAGGCCGAAAAGCAGCGGCTGCCGCTCGCCCGCGCCCGCGCCAACCCGCATCGCATCGACTGGGCATTCTACGATCCGCCGAAGCCGTCCTTCCTCGGCACGCGCGTGTTTCGAGAGTGGGATCTGTCGGAACTCGCCCGCTACATCGACTGGACGCCGTTCTTCCAGACCTGGGAGCTCCGGGGGCGCTACCCGGCGATTCTCGACGACGAGAAGCAGGGCGCGGCGGCGCGCCAGCTGTTCGAGGACGCGCAGGCGATGCTGGCCAAGATCATCGACGAGCAGTGGTTTGCGCCGAAGGCGGTCGTCGGCTTCTGGCCTGCCAATGCGGTCGGCGACGACATCGTGCTCCATGCCGACGATAGCCGCTCGACCGAGTGCGCGGCCTTTCACACCTTGCGGCAGCAATTGCCACGGCGCGATGGCAAGCCGAACCTGGCGCTGTCGGATTTCGTGGCACCGCGCGACAGCGGCAAGGCGGATTACATCGGAGGCTTCGTCGTCACCGCCGGGATCGAGGAGGTGGCGATCGCGGAACGCTTCGAGCGGGCCAATGACGATTACTCCTCCATCCTGGTGAAGGCTTTGGCCGATCGCTTCGCCGAGGCCTTCGCCGAGCGCATGCACGAACTGGTGCGCAAGGAGTTGTGGGGCTACGGCGTCGACGAAGCCTTCCCGCCCGAGGATCTGGCCGGCGAGCCCTATCGCGGCATCCGGCCCGCGCCCGGCTATCCCGCGCAGCCCGACCACACCGAGAAGGCAACGCTGTTTTCGCTGCTCGATGCGGAGGCGCAGATCGGCGTGCGGCTGACTGAGAGCTATGCCATGTGGCCGGGATCGTCGGTGTCGGGTCTCTACCTCTCGCATCCCGATAGCTACTATTTCGGTGTCGGGAAGGTCGAGCGCGACCAGGTCGAGGATTATGCCCGCCGCAAGGGCATGAGCGTCGAGGAGGTCGAGCGCTGGCTTGCCCCGGTCCTGAACTACGTGCCGATGGCCTTCGCGGAGGCAGCCGAATAAGGCGCGCACGCTTTCTGGCAGAGCGTTGCCGCGCGGCTATAGGCCGGCGGCCCTTCATGCACTAAGGATCGCGTGCGGGGTCGGGGAGGCCTCGCATTCCGACAGGTTGCCCCGGAGTGCGCATGAAGATCTTCGCCTACAAGCCCGGTCACGACGGCCACGTCGCCTTGATCGAGGATGCCACGCTCGCTTTTTCGATCGAGGCGGAGAAGGATTCGGGCCCGCGCTATGCGCCGGTGACGCCCGAACTCGTGCTGCGCGGCCTTGGGCTTTGCGACGAGATCCCGGACGTGCAGGCACTTTCCGGCTGGATGGGGTCCTTCCGTCCGTTCGCGCAGCCGTTGGGTTCGGGATATTTCGGTCACGACGAGAGCGGCATCATCGACCGGCCGCAGCTTTTTGCCGGCAAGGAGATCCGCTTCTTTTCCTCCTCGCACGAGCGTTCGCACATCATCGGCAGCTATGCCATGTCGCCATTTCCGCAGGGACAGGCCTGCTATGCACTGGTCTGGGAAGGCGTGCTCGGCTCGTTCTATCGCATCGACGAGAAGCTTCAGGTGACGAAGCTCGGCACGCCGGTGACCGGTCCCGGCCACAAATACGGCTTCCTCTACGGTCTCGCCGACCCGACGCTCGCGGTCGATGCCCGCAAGTCGCGCCGCGAGGACGCCGGCAAGCTGATGGCGATCGCCGGCTACGGCAAGGACGTGTCCGAGACGCCCGAGGAACGCGATCTGATAGAGCGGCTGATCGCCTGGGACGCGGTGGCCGCGCCGCTGCGCAAAGCCGACTTCGTCGGCAGCCCCTTCTTCGACATCGGTCTCGAGACCGATGCCTTCCGCAACCTCGCGCGCCGCTTCCAGGACGCGATCTTTTCGCGCTTCCTGGCTTTCGCCAAGGCGAACCTGACCGACGGCCTGCCGCTGCTTGTCTCCGGCGGCTGCGGGTTGAACTGCGACTGGAACAGCGCGTGGAAGGGCGCCGGCCTGTTTGCCGACGTCTTCGTGCAGCCCTGCACGAACGATTCCGGCTCCGCCATCGGCACGGCTGCCGACGCGCAATTGCGCATCACCGGCAATGCCAAGATCCAATGGACGGCCTATGCGGGCGAGGAGTTCGTGCACGACGCCGCCGATCTCTCGGGCTTCGACGCCGTGCAAGCCGACGACGCGCTGATCGCCGACACGCTCGCCGGTGGCGCCGTGCTCGCCTGGGTGCAGGGCCGCTACGAGATCGGCCCGCGTGCTCTCGGCAACCGCTCGCTGATCGCCGCACCGTTCACCAAGGACATGCACATGCGTCTCAACGCCATCAAGAAGCGCGAAGGTTTTCGCCCCATCGCGCCGATCCTGCTGGAAGAGGAACTCGACCGGCTGTTCATTCACCACGGCCCTAGCCCGCACATGCTCTATTTCCAGCGCGTGAAGACCGACGCCATCCAGGCCGTGACCCATGTCGATGGCTCGGCGCGGGCGCAGACGGTCACGGCCGAGCAGAATGCCCGAATGCACGCGCTGCTGTCGGCGTTCAAGGCGCGGACGGGCTATGGCGTGCTTTGCAACACTTCGCTCAACTTCTCCGGAAAGGGCTTCATCAACCGGATGAGCGATCTGGTGCGATATGTTCGCGACACCGGCCTCGAAGGCTTCGTCGTTGGCGACACGTTCTACCGGCGCGCCATGTAGAGGCCTGTCACCGTAGATTGCACAACGCTACGTTGCTTCGGCTGCATTGATCTGGGAGAACTCGCCAAAGTCGTTTCCGTCGGAAGCAGAAGCAACTTGCGCCGAGGCCAGCCGGCGCAACAGCGGAAGATGGGCTTCCCCGGCCGCGGCAACAGCCTTGCTCTCGAACGGAGGTGACGATCATGCGGCGAAGGCCGTCTGGCGTCAGCTTTGATATCAGATGGACTCGGACAGGCTGGCAAGTCATCGTCCGGGTTCGCCTGGTTTCTCAAGTAAACGGAAGGCGGGCGAAAGCTCACCTTCCACCTCCGAATATGGTCGAACATCGCCTTCTCGACAATGTATCTCCCGCAACCGTTGCGGGTAGAGCCTTGTCAGGGCGTCCCGCGCACAAGGAGCACGTTCTCTGCCGTCTCGCCCGCGCGGCGATAGCCCTTGTCTTCGAGCACGGCGAGGCAATCGCGTTGCCAGAGCGTCGACAGCACGGTCTCGATCAGGATCGCCTTCGGCCACAGCCGCTGCGGTGCCTGCTCGAAGAGCGGCAGCAGTGCGCGGTCCTCGAAGCCTTCGACATCGATCTTCAGGAGGTCGACCCGCTCGACGCCTTGCAGGGCGAGGACGGATGCCAGCGGCGCGACGGGCACAGCCTGCGTGCTGCGCACTGCGCCGGCGCCTTCCCTCAGCAGCGAGGCATGGCCGATGTTGCCGCCGCCGTCTGAGTAGAGCTCCATGGTGCCGGCCTCGGCGGCGATGGCGAGGTTTTGCGCAGCGACGTTCCCCATGCCGTTCGCGTCGAGATTGTAGGCCAGCTTGGCGAAGGTGCGTGGGTGCGGCTCGAAGGCGATGACGCGGGCGCCCGGCCCGGCGTTCCTCGCCACGTACAGCGAATAAGTGCCGACATTGGCGCCGATATCGACGAACACCATGCCGGGCTTCAAAAAGGGTCCGATCAGTGCGTGTTCTTCGGCCTCGGGCAACGCGCCGCGGCCGACCAGCATGCGATCGTCGCGGTTTTCCGCCGGGTAGGCGCGGAAGGCGATGCCGCCGGCCGTCACGTCGAACGGGCCTGCCAGACGCGCCGCGAAATGCTTGCGGATCGCCTTGCGCCGGATTTGCGGAATGTCGCTTGAGACCGTCAGCGCCCAGACAAGGCGCGCGAAGCGGCTCGGCGGGCGATGTCCGAAGGCGGTCGTCGTGTCGAGCGGAGCGAGGAGGAGCGGCATCCGGGCGGCGTTCATCCGTTCGAGGTCAAAGGGCGGCCGCTGCTGCTTTGCCTGTATCGAGCGCTCCAGCCTGGACATCGTCGATCACCGCGCGGACGGAACCGGTGATCGCCTCCTTCTGCTCCTTCGTCAACTCCTCCGCCTTCTGCCCCTCGGCCAGCCGCACCGTGACCTCGCGGTGGGCGAAGCGGATGCCCTCATGGTTGAAAACCTCGTGCACGGCGGCATAGACCACCTTTCGGGTGACGAACTGGTCGCCCGGGCGCGTCATGAACTTGACGCGGATGATCATGGCCGAATCCTCCATCGCATAGACGCCCTGCGACTTCAGCGGCTGCAGGAAGAGATGGCCCACGACGGGGTCCTGGAGCAGCCGCTCGCCGATCTTCTTGACCAGCTTGCGTACCTTTTCGACGTCGGTGTCGTAGGTCAGCCGCAGTGGCAGCTTCATCATCACCCAGTCGCGTGAGTAGTTCGTCAGTTGCTGGATCTCGCCGAACGGCACGGTGTGGACGGCGCCGAGGTGATGGCGCAACTGGAAGGAGCGCATGGAGATCTTCTCCACCACGCCCTTTACGCTGCCGACCTCGATGTACTCGCCTTTGCGGAAGGCATCGTCGACCAGGAAGAAGGCGCCGGAGAAGATGTCGCGGATCAGCGTTTGCGCCCCGAAGCCGACGGCGATGCCGATGACACCGGCACCGGCGAAGAGGGGGCCGATATCAACGCCGAGGTTGGCCAGGACGATCATCGTGCCGAATACCGCGAGCATCGATACGATCACGTTGCGGAAGATCGGCAGCAGAGTCGCGAGCCTGGACTGACCCTTGCCGCTCTCGCCCTCGCCTTCGCCGGGGGTGCCGGCCTGTCCGTCGAGGGTTCCGCCCTCCTCGACGATTTTATGGTCGATGAAGCCATTGACGGCGCGGTAAAGCGCGGCCGCGATGATAAGGACGAGCAGGATGTCAAGCGCGGCGGCGATCGGATGCCCGCCTTCGCGGCCGAGGTCGGCTCCCCACAGGCGGGCGAGCTCACCGGCGCAGACCACGAGGATCGTGGCCTGGATCGCACTCTGGAAGAACGGCTTGAAGGCGGGGAAGTAGGGCTTGTCCTGCATCGCTGGCGCCTGCACCGGCGCCATCACGGTCATTTCGTCGCTGTCCTCCAGCATGTCGCGGACGGTCTCGTCCATCCCGGCAATCAGTTCGCGGGAAGCCTGGGCACGCCGCCAGGCGCGTCGCTCCGATTGCTGCCTGAGCAACTGGCGACGACGGTGCGATGCGGCGCGGCGTTCGTAGACGAGTTCGAGCAGATAGGCGGCGATGGCATAGGCAAAGACACCGGCGACGAAAATGATGATCGGAGCGAGCACAGGTACATAGCCGCCAGGGAGGCCGAGGGTCAGTCGCACCGAACTCACCAGCCAGGCCACGATCAGGTAGACGATGGTCACCGGCAGGGCGGTCGCCGCCGCGATGCGGCGCATGAACGGCGCCCTCTCCGGATCCCCCGCGCCGAGGATGATGGCGGTCAGTTCATTGCGATGGACGATTGCGAGGGCACCCATCATCAATGCACAGAGCAACATGCCGAGGATGAAGGCGAGATTCTGGGCGTCCCGGTTCACGGCCACCATCGACATGTCCGTCACGCTGCCCGGCGGGTTGAGAATGAGGATCCACCGACACAGGCCGATCACGATCGCGCCGACGGACAGCAGGATGGCCCAGTCGCGAAACAGCCTTTGTGCCTCGGCGTCGGAGAGATTGATGAGTCGGTGCGCGGGCGAAGTCGGCGCGAAGAAGTTCCAGAAGATGACCGACCGGACGATCCGATAGACCACGTATGTGGAGATGACGACGAAGATCGTGTCACGCGACGGCTTGTGCCCGGAATCGAAGATCACGGCGACGAGCACCGCGGTCACGAACATGATGCCGGCGCTGAGCAGCATCCAGCCGGCGCGAGACAGGATGTAGCCGAGCTTCCTCGACAGGCGGCTTTCGTCTTCGCGGTAGAGGTGGCGGAAGTGCCCGCGCCCCCACCGCGTCACCTGCCAGAAGACCAGCCGTCCCGCGATCAGGCCGCCGACCGCCGTGGCGATGGCGACAACCAGCCAGAGCGCGGTTCCGTCCGGGCTCGCCGCTTTCAGCGCCTCGGGAAGATAGTCGAAGTAGATCCGCGCGTTGGCGACCATCCGCTTCAGGCTCTCGCGCGCCTTGAGCAGGCTCTCGCTGGACAGCGCCATCGCCATCGGCATGTCAGGCGTCGCCGCCTGCTCGCCGCCCGGCCGCATGATGATGATGGTGGAGCCGTCCTTCTCCGCCTGCTGGAGGATCGCTTCCATCCCGGAAGGGGCCACGGCCTCGGTCTTGTTGTCCTGCGTCAGCAAATGGAGCGGCGATTGGGCCTGAACGGGCGCCATCATGCCGGCAGACAGAACAAGGAGCGCCGCAATGCCCCAGAGCCTGAGCCAGCCGCGCGCCTGTTTTGCAGAGACGTCCATGTCCGTTCCTTTCGCCTCGGTCGTTGTCAAGGCTTGCGTCTGTCGATACTCGACAGGCATGGCATATCCGGTCGCGACAGCAAGATAAATCATGATCAACAACACGCTCTTCCTCGTGAGACACGGCAGGACCGCCTGGAACGAGGAGGGTCGCTTCCAGGGGCTCACCGACGTCCCGCTATCGGCGGCCGGCCGAGCGGACGCCGAAGCGAACGGACGCCGGCTCGCGCGGCATCTCGCCGATGGCGGTTCGTATCCAGGCCGGACGCGGCTGCTGAGTTCGCCGCTCGCGCGGTGCGTGGAGACAGCCCGTATCCTTGCCGAACATCTCGGTCTGCCCGAGACGGTCGTCGAGATCGACAATCGTCTCGCGGAGGCGGGTTTCGGACGCTGGGAAGGCCTGACCACGGATGAGGTAAAGGCCCGGTTCCCGGAGGAAAGACGGGCCCGCAAGGCGGATCGCTGGAACTTCGCCCCGGCGGGAGGGGGAAGCTACGCCGATCTTCAAGCCAGAATGAAATTATTCACACACAGCCTTGCTGCTGACGCGTTACCAATCGTGGTGACGCACAGCGGAAATCTGCGTGTCATGATTGGGATGCTAGAGGGGCTTGACCAGGACGAGAGCGTGCGTCGTACGATACCGCACGACCGCGTCTTCCGCTGGTCGAGAGGCAGGTTCGCCGACGTGTGAACGCCAAAGTGTGAACTTGGGGGCACACTTGCCGCAAATTGAGAACTAGGGGACTTTCAGGCACTTGCCGCACGGATAGGGAATTGCAAAACTCCCTTAGACTCCTCGACCGGTCAGGCATTCCGCCGCCGGCAGATGGAGCAAGACGGCCGGGCGTAAGAGACCGTCAGGGATGGGACAGATCGACTTGGACGACAGACGGGACTTGCTGCGTATCGAGGACTTGCGCATTTCGATCGCTATACAGCAGAGCAGCATCGAAGTGGTGAAGGGCGTCAGCTTCCGGATTCCGGAAGGCAAGACGGTTGCGCTCGTCGGCGAGTCCGGTTCGGGCAAGTCCATCATCGCGCAGGCCATTCTCGGCATTTTGCCCAGGGTCGCCAAGGTCACGGGTGGCCGGATCCGTTTTCGAGATCCATTGGAGCCCGGCACGGAGACCGACATTGCCGCGCTCGATCCGACGACGGCCGAAATGTGCGACCTGCGCGGTGGACGCATCGCGATGATCTTCCAGGAACCGATGACGTCCCTGTCGCCGCTTCACACGATCGGCAATCAGGTCGAGGAGGCGCTCGTCCTGCACCGCGAGGTGGCCAGGGGCGAGGCGCGCTCACTGACCGAGGACATGCTCAAGCTCGTCAACTTTCCCGATCCGTCGCGTGCCTACGACATGTATCCGATGGAGCTTTCGGGCGGCCTGCGCCAACGCGCTATGATCGCCATGGCGCTGATCTGCCAACCGGCCCTGCTGATCGCCGACGAGCCGACGACGGCGCTGGACGTGACGGTGCAGGCTCAGGTGCTCGGCCTGCTGAAATCACTCCAGGCGCGTTTTGGAATGTCGCTGCTGTTGATCACGCATGATCTCGGCGTTGTTGCGAACATGGCCGACGAGGTGGTCGTGATCTATCACGGCCGGATCCTGGAAGCCGGGCCGCTGAAGGACATCTTCACGAACCCCGGCCATGCCTACACGCGCGCGCTGATGAAGGCGGTGCCCGATCTCGACATGGAGCCGGGCGAGAAACTCGTGGCGCTGCGCGAGATCGACAAGGTCATCCCGGCCTCGATGCGCCGTGCAAGCGAGGGGCGTTGCTCGTCGGAGAGGCCACTTCTCACCGTCCGCGACCTTCACAAGACCTACACCATCAAGTCAGGGAGCTGGTTCGGCGGCCAGAACCGCCAGATCCACGCCGTCAACGGCGTTTCCTTCGACGTGCGGCGCGGCGAATGCTTCGGTATCGTGGGCGAGAGCGGCTGCGGCAAGTCTTCGCTCAGCAAGCTGATCATGCGTGCGACCGAGGCCGACAGCGGTGAAATGCAGTTCGACAATGGCGAGATCAACTGCGACATCCGCAAGCTGCATGGCCGCGCCTTGAAGGATTTCCGCAAGCGCATCCAGATCGTTTTCCAGGATCCCTTCGGTTCGTTGAGCCCGCGTTCAACCATCCTCAACACCTTGCGTGAGCCGCTGGAGATCCATCGCCAGGGCGGTGCGCGCGAGATCACCCAGACGGCCGCCGACCTGATGGCGATGGTGGGCCTGCAGACAAGCCATCTCAACCGCTACCCGCACAGTTTCTCCGGCGGTCAGCGCCAACGCATCGGCATTGCACGCGCGCTCGCGCTCGCGCCGGACCTCCTGATCTGCGATGAACCGGTGTCGGCGCTCGACGTGTCCGTGCAGGCACAGATTCTGAACCTGCTGAAATCGCTGCAGGACGAACTGTCGCTGACGATGGTCTTCATTTCCCACAACCTTGCGGTGGTGAAGTACATCGCCGACAGGATCGCCGTGATGCGGCGCGGCAGGATCGTCGAAATCGCGGACTGCGAGACGCTTTTCGCCCGGCCGATGCACCCGTACACCCAAAAGCTGCTGAGTGCCGTGCCCAGCGTCAGCCTGGATCGCAAGCTGGATTTTGCGGCCCAGGGCGATGACGAATCAGATCCGAGCGACGAATGGCCGCCGGAGTTTCAAAGCAAGCATGCTGACGGGAGTGATCTGTCGCTCCTGCAGGTTGGCGAGGGACATCTCGTGCTCGCGCGCGACATGCCATCCCGTGAAAGGATCTACGCATGACCACGTTCATCAGCCGGGCCTGGGGCCTTGCGGCGATCGCTGCAGCTGCAACGGCGGCCCTCGTGTCCGCGACCTTCGCCGAAGAGCCGCCGTCCCTGAAGGAAGCGGTGGCGAGCGGACAGCTCCCGCCGATGGAGCAAAGGCTCCCCGACGTGCCCCGCGTCATCGACATGGCCGCGCTCGGCAAGAGCAACGGCACGTATGGCGGCAGGCTGCGGATGCTCATGGCCGACGCCAAGGACATCCGCATGATGACGATCTACGGCTATTCCCGCCTGGTCGGATTCAACGAGAAGCTGGAAATCGTCCCCGACATCCTCGAGAGCTTCGAGGTCGAAGAGGGACGCATCTTCACGTTCAAGATCCGGGCGGGTCACCGGTGGTCGGACGGCGCGCCGTTCACGGCAGAAGATTTCCGCTACACATGGGAGGACGTTGAAACCAACGAAGCGCTGTCGCGCGGCGGCGCGTCGGCGGTGATGATGGTGGATGGCGAAGCGCCGCGGTTTGAGGTTATCGACGAGCTGACTGTCCGCTATACCTGGTCGAAACCCAACCCGCAGTTCCTGCCTTCGCTCGCGGGAGCTAGCCCGAATTACATTACCCAGCCGGCTCACTATCTGAAGCAGTTCCACGAGAAATACGTCGGGGCCGAAGAACTCGCCGCAAAGGTCAAGCAGAACGGTTCGCGCGACTGGGTTGCGCTGCATACCGTCAAGGCGCGCGCCTACCGTCCCGAGAATCCGGAACTGCCCACGCTGGAACCCTGGATGAACACGACGCCACCGCCGGCCGAGCGCTTCATCTTCAAGCGCAATCCCTATTTCCACCGGGTCGATGGCGAAGGTCGGCAGTTGCCCTACCTCGACGAGGTCTATCTCGGCATCAGCTCCGCCGACATCATTCCGGCGAAGACCGGGACGGGCGACAGCGACCTTCAGGCCCGCTACCTGCGCTTCGACAACTTCACCTTCCTCAAGCAGTCCAGCGAACAGCACAAGTTCGACGTCAAGCTCTGGAAGGACGGGACCGGTTCGCAGGTCGCCTATCTGCCGAACCTCAACACCAACGATCCCGGCTGGCGCGACCTGTTCCGCGATGTCCGGTTCCGCCGCGCGCTGTCGCTTGCCATAAATCGAGACGAAATCAATCAGCAATTCTATTTCGGGCTGGCGCAGCCCGCGTCCAATTCGGTGCTGGAAGGTTCGCCGCTCTACAAGCCGCAACACGCGCAGGCCTGGGCCGAATACGACCCTGACAAGGCCAATGCGCTGCTGGACCAAATCGGCCTGCAGCGCGGGCCGGACGGGGTTCGCCGGCTGCCCGACGGGCGCCCTGCCGAGATCATCATCGAGATGGCGGGTGGCACCGAGGAAACCGATGTGACGCAACTCGTCACCGAGTACTGGGGCGCTCTTGGCATCAAGGTGTTTCCGCGCGCCATGCAGCTCGACAACATGCGCCGCCGTTTCCTGTCCGGCGAAACCATGATGTCGGTCTGGTCGGGCCTCAATGTCGGCTTCGCTACGCCTGACATGCCGCCGGAGGAACTGGCTCCGGTGTCGTCGGTCCAGGGGATCTGGCCGAAGTGGGGCCAGCACCTGGAAACGAACGGCGTAGCAGGCGAAAAGATCGACGTTCCGGAGGTCGCCCAGCTGGCTTCGTTGTTTCAGGACTGGCGCGTCTCCTCGACCACGGCAGAGCGGACGAGGATCTGGGACGAAATGCTGACGATCTTCACCGATCAGGTCTACACGATCGGCACGGTGAACGGCGTCCTCCAGCCGGTCGTGGTCCGCAATTCGCTGAACAATGTTCCCGACGACGGCATCTACGCCTTCTCGCCGGTCGCCTTCTTCGGCGTCTACATGCCGGACACGTTCTGGTTCGACAAGGAGTAGCGTCTTTGCTGCGCTACATCTTCTACCGTCTGCTGGCCGCGATACCGACGCTGTTTCTCATCAGCGCGCTGGTCTTCACCATCATCGAGTTGCCTCCGGGCGACTTTTTCGAGAACTACATCGCGGAACTGCAGGCGCAGGGCGAGACCGTCGATCCGAGAAAGATCGAGTATCTCAAGGAGGAGTATGGTTTCGACAAGCCGTTGATCGAACGATATTTCACCTGGGTGGGTGGCATGCTCCAGGGCGATTTCGGCTACTCGTTCGAGTATGAATTGCCGGTCAGCGAGGTGGTGGGGAACCGGTTGTGGCTCACCATCCTCGTGTCGACCATCACCATCATCTTCACCTGGCTCATCGCCTTCCCGATCGGCATCTATTCGGCCACGCACCAGTATTCCTGGGGTGACTACGGGCTGACGTTCCTCGGCCTGCTCGGCCTCGCGACACCCAACTTCCTGCTGGCGCTGATCCTGCTCTACTTCGCCAACGTCTGGTTCGGCACGTCGATCGGCCACCTGATGGATGCGCAGTACATCGACCAGCCGATGAGCTGGGCGAAGTTCGGGTCCATGGCCGAGCACATGGTGATCCCGGTCATCGTCATCGGCACGGCCGGCACGGCCGGCATGATCCGTCGCTTGCGGGCCAATCTTCTGGACGAGTTGCAGAAGCAGTATGTTGTCACCGCCCGCGCCAAGGGCGTGCCGCCCACCCGTGCGCTGGTCAAGTATCCGCTGCGCATGTCGCTCAACTTCTTCATCGCCGACATCGGTTCCATCCTGCCAGCGGTGATTTCGGGCGCGGAGGTGGTCGCCATCGTGCTGTCGCTCGAAACCACCGGTCCGCTGCTCATCCGCGCGCTCCAAAGCCAGGACATGTATCTTGCAGGCTCGTTCCTGATGTTTCTCGCCACACTGACCGTTGTCGGCGTCCTCATCTCCGACATCGCTCTCGCCATCCTCGATCCGCGCATCAGGCTCCAGGGGGGACGTCGATGAATTCGTCGATACCGCCGGACGGAGGGGCGATCAGCCACTTCGTGTCGCAGACCCCATTCGACCCGCAGGGTGTCGAGAAGCTGTCGCCGGAGCAGGAGAAGGTCTATTTTGCTTCCCAGCTGAAGCTGATGTGGTGGAAGTTCAGGAAGCACCGCGCTGCCGTCTGGTCCGGCATCTTTCTGCTGCTGATCTATTTCTCGATCCTGATCAGCGAGTTCCTGGCTCCCTACAGTCTCGAACGGCGCGACGTGAAGGCGATCTACATGCCGCCGCAGGGCATCCACCTGTTCCACGAAGGCAGTTTCGTCGGACCGTTCGTGTATGGCTACGACTTCAAGCTCAACATGGAGACGCTGAAGCGCGAATATGTTCCCAACAAAAACGACGTGCAGCCGCTGCGCTTCTTCTGCCGCGGTGACGCCTATCGCTTCTGGGGCATGGTCGAGAGCGACCTGCACCTCGTCTGTCCGGCGGAGAACGGTTATTTCTATCTGCTCGGCACTGATCGGCTCGGTCGGGACGTGCTTTCGCGCATCATCTACGGCACTCGAATATCGCTGACCATCGGTCTCATCGGCATTACCGTGTCCTTCCTGCTCGGCATCAGCATCGGCGGCTTGGCGGGCTATTACGGCGGATGGATCGATCACGTCGTGCAGCGCATCATCGAGGTGCTGCAAAGCCTGCCCAGCATTCCTCTATGGCTGGCGCTTGCGGCCATCATGCCGGTCACGTGGTCGCCGATCGTGGTCTATTTCGGCATCACCATCATCCTTGGTCTCATCGACTGGACCGGGCTTGCGCGAGCTGTGCGTTCGAAACTCCTGTCGTTGCGCGAGGAGGAGTATGTCGTGGCGGCCGAACTGATGGGCGCATCGCCCCCGCGTGTCATCTTCCGGCACCTGATCCCGGGTTTCATGAGCCACCTGATCGCGTCGGCCACGATCACGATCCCGACCATGATCCTCGGCGAAACCGCGCTCTCCTTCCTCGGGCTCGGCCTGCGGCCGCCGGTCACGAGCTGGGGCGTGCTACTCAACGAGGCTCAGAACATCAACGTGGTGGCGCTCTATCCCTGGCTGATCCTGCCTGTCGTGCCGGTCATCCTCGTCATCCTCGCCTTCAACTTCCTTGGCGACGGATTGCGCGACGCGGCCGATCCATACCACTCCGCGTGACGGTCGCGGCCGGCTCCGGCCGGCCGCCCGGACAACGTGTCACCCCTGCATCGCCGCACCGGCGGCGATCAGCGCGTCGGCCCTCTCGAAGGCAAAGCCGCGCTCGTCCTTGAGCCAGGCCACCAGTTCGTCCAGCGTGGTCCAGGCGCGGCCGTCATGGACGAGGTGGTGGGCAAGGATGCCCAGCGGCGCTCCGCCCCTTTCGCGCGCCTGCGCCAGTCGCCGCAGAAGCTCGCCCACCGTCCAGGCGAGGTCGCGGCCGCGATGCCCCCCGGCCCAATCCATAACGTCCACCTGTGCGTTGATCTCGGGCAAGCGCGTACCCTTGCGTTGCCAGGACCAGGTCGACAGCCCGGTAAAGCCCAGTTCGTGCAGGCGTGCGGCGACGTCTGGCGCCATACGGTTCCAGGGCGGTACCAGTATGCCCGAGAGGCGTTCGCCAAAGATTTCGAGAAGCCGGGCCCGCCCAGCCGCCAGATCGGCCAGGATATCCCCGGTCGGTCTCTCGCCGCCGAGCTCAAGACTTGGTGCGCCTTTTGCCGCGTTGTTGCGGTGGGCGAAGCCATGCTGGCAGGGCGTGACCAGCGGCTCGCCGACCAACCGTTCCGCCAGAGCCCGCGTCGCGCCGGCCGGCACCACCGCCAACAGCACCGGTAAGTCATGTCGGCGCGCGAATTCGATCAGCCGCTCGAGCGGAGGCGTTGGCTCTACGGCGTCGTCGTCGCGCAGCCAGAAGCGCGGCGTCAGGCCGGCTGCCTTCCACAGCGCAAGCTCATCATCGACAGCAGCGAATGCGTTCATGGCGCTGCTGTCACGGCTGGCCATACGCCGACGAGCGGTAGCAGCGCGCCTCCCAGGGTTGTCGCCGCTGCATCCAGTCCGTGCTCGCGCGCGACCTTCGACCGTCCTCCGGCGCCGAGCCGAGCGCGTTCCTCCGGCGAGGCGAGGAGACGGGCGAGGTTGTCGCGATAGGCAGCGATGTCGAATTCGGGCGCCAGCAACCCGCTCTCGCCGTGACCGACGACCACCGGCACGCCTGTTGTGGCGAAGGCGGCCACTGGCAAGCCACTCGCCTGCGCTTCCAGATAGGCAACGCCGAAGGCTTCCCGCACGCCTGGCCAAGCGAAGAGATCGGCCTTCTTCATCCAGCCCAGAACCTGCTCATGTGGCACCGCGCCGGTGAAACGTGCCCGATCGCCGGCAAAGGCAAACATCGTTTCGACCTCGTTCCGCCCTGGCCCGTCGCCGATGATCACCAGGCGCCAGGGGCGATCGACGAGGCCAGCCAGCGCCTCGGCCAGGAGCCGGTAGGAGTCGATCTTGGCGCCGGGTCGCATCATGCCGACGGCGAGGATAAGCGGCCCATCGGGCTTGGTTCCTGTGCCGCCGACATTCGCAGCTTCCGGCAGGTCTGCCAGGTCGATGAAGGGCTTCAGCGGGACGATGATCGAGGCGTCTGGCAGGAAGCTTTCCAGATAGGCGCGGTCGGCCGGCTTGAGGCAGAAGTTCACCGCGGCCTGGCGCACTGCCGCCTGTACGACCGCGCGACCCTCGGCCCAGTCGGCGTCGGTGTCCTGGCGCGTGCGGCAGGCTTCGACGGTCACGTAGGGGATGGCCAGCGCCCGGCAGATCGGCGGGCCGATCCAGTCGGGCGCCTTGCAGTAGGGATGATAGGTCATCCAGAGATCCGGCCTTTGCGCGGGCTCTTCCCGCCACGCCGCCAGCAGGCGGTTGACCTCGGCCTCGCAACGCGACCTACGATCCGCAAACAGTTCGGGGGAAGGTCGCTTCTGGTAGGCGATGGCCTCGCTGGCGACGAAGGGATCGAAACCCGCCAGCGCCAGCGCCTTCAAAAGGTTGCGGGCGATCTCGCGGTCACCCGACGGAATCGGGTGGCTCGGCGGCTTCAACGGCGCGTAGAAGGCGATCCTCGTCATCGCATGGAACCGTAGCGGGACGGGCGGCCGGGTCAAGCCGCACATTCGCAGGCGTCAGGCCGACGGATCCTCGCCCCTGGCGATGGCGGCCAGCATCCTTGCGGCGTTTGGTGCTCCGCCGATGTCAATGGACGAGCGGTTCGGTGCGGGTGCGGCCATGGCACGGTCGATGGCGGCCGCGATAGCCTCCGGCGTCTCGGTTTCGTGGCTGACGACGATCACCAGTCCCTTCTTTTCGATCAGCGCCGCGCGGGTGATCTGCTCCGTCTCGATCCCGTCGGACAGTGGTACCATGACGGCGCGGCAGCCGGCGGTGTAGATGTCGGCGGTGGTGTTGTAGCCGGCCCGCGAGATCGACAGCCTTGCGGCGGCGAGCCTTGCGGGCAGGTTGGGGATGAAGCGTTCGAAGACGACGTTTTCGTCGACCAGCGCTTCCAGTTCCGCCTTTTGCTCGGATGTCGCGGCGAGGCCTGTCAGGACGAGCCAGCGGGCATGGGCAAGCACCGACAGCTTGCGGGCCTGCAGCGCTGCAAGCAGCAGCCTGTGGCCGAAGGCGCCGCCGCCGACCGAGAGCACCACGTCGAAGACATCATCTCCAGTGGCCGCGACGGGCGGTTCGGGCGCGACGATGCCCGTATAGAGCAGCTTGTCGGCGATCTGGCCGCCATGCGGGAATGTGTGTTCGATGCGCACGAAATCCGGATCGCCGTGCACCAGCACGCGGTCGAAGAAGCGGTCGAGGATGTCCACCACCTCGAGGTCGCGTTCCGGCTTGGCGTTTTCCTGCAGGATGTCGCGCACGGACGCCACGATCGCCGGCCGTGGGCGTCGCGCCTGCGCGGCCTCCATCAAGGGGATGAGTTCGAAACGCATCTGCCGGCGGCCAAAGGGGAAAGCTTCGGTGACGACCACGTCGGGCTTGGTGTCGTGGAAGATCTCCAGCAGCAGGTCGCGACGGCGTTCCTTGTACGCATCGCCGACGGGGTTGCCCTTGTCGTCCTCCAGCTTGTTGAAGACTTCGAGGCCGGCCCGCACCGGCGGCAGGTAGTGGATGCGCGCGTCGGCGATGTCGAGGTCGGGAATGGGAAAGCCGCCGAAGACGAGGTCGACCTCGACATTCAGGCTACGCAGCGCCCGCACGATACGGGAGGCACGGAAGACATGGCCGACGCCGACCAGGTGCTGGACATAGAACAGGACGCGTTGTGTCACGATGCTGCCGTCTCCCTTGGCTTTTCGCCGACCAGGCCGCTCGCCTCGAACCGCGCTATCAACTGGCCGATGGTGCCGAGATGGTCGAAATGGCCATGCACCCGCTCCATCGCGGCATTGCCGATGCGCGCGCGCAGCTCCGGAGAACGGATCGCATCCGCGACAGCGACTGCCAGCGCGGCCGCATCATCCGGCGACACGAGCACGCCGGTTCGGCCATCATCGATGAGTTCGGGGATGCCCGAGATCGGGGTGGAGATGCAGGGCAGCCCCTGGCTCTGCGCCTCCACCAGAACGTTCGGCAGGCCGTCCCGGTCACCGTCATCGGCGATGCGGCAAGGCAGGACGAAGAGGTCCGACATCGCATAGGCCTGAAGCACCTCGCTTTGCGCCCGCGAGCCGTGGATGGCAACGCGCGCGGCGATCCCGAGCCGCTCGACCTGCGCCTTCAGGTCGTCGGCCAGTTCGCCACCGCCGACATGCGTCCATTGCCAGGCCAGACCGGGCGGAAGGAGCGCCAGGGCGTCTGCCAGCGTGTCGAGCCCCTTCTTCGCCACGGCGCGGCCGACGGACAGGATGCGGACCGGATCGGCCGGATCTGCGCCATTGCGCGCCGACGGCTCCCGCAGCGGCTTGGGGAAACGGGCGAGGTCGATGCCATGATAGACCAGCGAGACCTTCGTCGGGTCGGGCGAGAGGTCCTTCAGGTGGCGCGCCCCGCCGGCGGTGCAGGTGACGGTCCAGTCGGCGGCGTCGAGTTTTTCCGTCAGTTCCCAGTCCGGCGAGGTCCAGATGTCCTTCGCATGGGCGGACGCGCTCCATCGGATGCCTGTCATGTCGCTGGCATAACGCGCCACCGAGGAGGGCGTGTGGATGAAGTGGCTGTAGATCCAGCGCGTGCCTTTTGGGAGTTCGGCCGCAAGCACCAGCGCCTGGCCGAAGCGGCGAATGCGGTTGCGGGTCGTGTCGCGGCCGAGGTCCTTCAGCCAGTGCCGCCGTGCGATCCCGTATCCGGGCAGCCGACGCGCATGCCACCAGGCCTTCAGCACCCGCATGGGTTCGTCGTGCAGATACTCCGGCAGGTATGTCACCGGCGCGCGGATCTCGTCGTTGATGGGATGGCGCTTGCTGTCGGTGGGGTGGCGCAGCGAAACGAGGTGCAGATCGTAGCCGGCGCGTTCCAGTTCGAGCAGTTCCTGAGCGATAAAGGTTTCCGACAGGCGCGGATATCCCTTCAACACGACGACGATGGCAGGCTTCATGAGGTCGCGGCTTTGCGCGTTTCCGATGCAGCCAGGATTTCTTCGCGCCGGTCGAACAGGATCTTCGTCAGCGCGCAGATGCGGTTGAGACCGTCCAGGTCAGGGCGCGCCACGGCGGCGGAGGGTTTCGGGCGCTTGAGCACGGCGTTGATGGCGGCCAGGAAGCGGCGCGGGTTCTTCGCCTGCTCGATGTCGATGACGTCGACCCAGCCGAATTCGGCCGCGCGGTTGGCGCGGATCGCCTGTTCGCGACGAGGCGACGTGCGGGGCACGAACAACGCACGCTTGTCGAAGGAGATCACCTCGCAGAAGGTGTTGTAGCCGCACATGCCGACGACCGCGCTGGCATTGGCCACCACGGCCTCGAGGTTCGCGTCGAAATCGATGATGCGGATATTGGGAACATTGCCCGCGCGGGCGGCGATCTCGAAGCGTTCCCGCTCCGTCATGAACGGGCCCAGCACGAAGAGGAATTCCCGACCGGCGGTTTTGTCCTGGCGGACGGCATTGAGCGCGGCGGCCATGAGTTCGTAGCCGTCGCCGCCGCCGCCGGCGGTCACCAGAATGTAGTCGCGCCCATATTTTTCGCTGACGTCCTCATCGGCAACGGTACGGGGCAGGAAGCCGGTGTAACGCGTTTGCGACAGGATGCCTTGCGACAGATCGATGCCGGCCAACGGATTGTAGAAGCTGCCGGGTCCGTAGATCCAGATTTCGTCGTAGAGCGCCAGGTGTTCAACAATATTCTTGCGCTGCCATTCCTCGCGCAGCAGTTCGGGCGCGTCGAGCACGTCACGCAGGCCCAGCACCGTGATGGTGCCCCTCGTCTTTGCCCATTTCAGTGTCGATAGCATTTCGCGGGCAAGCCCGAGCGGCTCCTTGTCGACAATGATCATGTCGGGACGGATCCGCTCGGCGGCCTCGCGGATCACTGCCTCGCGGGCGGTGACCGTCTGCTCGAAGGTCAGTTCGCCGCTGCCCGAGGTATAGGTTCCGTTGGAGAGCTTGTTGGCCGCGGGAATCTGGATGTAGTCGACGCGATCCTCGAAAGGGAAGGCATCGACGACCGGCGAGCCGGAGACGATCGACACGCGAACGCGCGGAAAATGCGACACGAGCGCATGGGCTATCGTGCGGCTGCGCCGCAGATGCCCAAGGCCGAACGTGTCGTGACTGTACATGAGTACAGTAAATTCGAAGACCGGGTCCATGCGCGCCTGGTTACGTTCGGCAAACACCTCGTTGCCTCGGTGCCGAACAAGGACCAACAAGGCGCGACGTGCGCCCGTATCCTCGCTCGCCCCCTCCGAGACGGGACAGCCATTCACGGTTCCCTCGGTCCGTCGCACTCACGATCGGCGGGCCAGCGACCAACAGCAAGTCGAACATTCACGCTCGCCGCGACGAAATCAAGTCCCAAAGCGCAAAGTCGCGGAACCTTCACAATTCAGGGCTCGTCGCGCACGGGCGCTTGAGCACGTCGTCCCTCGATCGCGGCGTGCGCGGCGCCGGCCACGGCATCGCGCACCTGCTCGGGCAGCGGCTGGTCGGACAGCACCTCCACCTTCACGTTTCGCTGGGCGAAGTGGATGCCGTTCTTCTCGAAGGCGTCGCGCAGCTTGTGGTAGGCATCGCGGCGGATGACCCATTGCGCTCCCGGCCGCGCCATGAACTTGACGCCGACCACCATGTTGAACTCTTCCATCCGGCGCACGCCCTGCGACTTCAGCGGCTCCAGGAAGTAGTGGCCATAGTTCGGGTCCGCCAGCAGCTCGGCTCCCACCTGCTTGACCAGCTTCTTGACGAGCTTCAGGTCGGTCTCGAAGGGAACGCGGAATTCCAGCTTCAGGATTACCCAGTCACGGCTGTAGTTGGTCAGTGACTTCAGTTCGCCAAAGGGAATCGTGTGGACCGCGCCGCGATGGTGGCGCACCCGCATCGAGCGAAGCGACATGGACTCGACGGTGCCGCGCAAATCGCCGATCTCGACATACTCGCCGACGCGGAAAGCGTCATCCACCAGGAAGAAGATGCCCGAGACGATGTCGCGTACCAGCGACTGGGTTCCGAAGCCGACCGCCACGCCGACGATGCCGGCGCCGGCAAGCAGCGGCGCGATGTTGATGCCGATCGACGACAGCATGGTGAGCCCGCCGATGACCAGGATCGTGATCAGCAGGATGTTGCGCATCAGCGGCAGCAGCGTCGCCATGCGCGCTTCCGGACCAGGCGCTTCGCCGGGCGGCGGGGCCACGTATCCGGCAAGGCGGCGATCGATCGCCGTGCTGGCCCAGACCCAGATCAGATCGGCGAGCAGCAGCACCGCCACGACGTTGATCGCGACCTTGGCGATGCGACCCGCGATGGTGGGCGTTTCCGACAGGAGGAAGATGTCCGTGCCCCATGCGGCGGCAAGCGCGAAAAGCGTGGCGACCGCGAGCAGGAACCGCGCGAGGCGTCGTACGATGGGCCTGTAGATCGCATAGCGCCCGGCGGCTTCGGCGGCGGTTGCAGACAGCGGCCGCGCGGCTGCCAGAGCCACCGCATCGGGCGGCTCGCCGGGGGAGCGGGCTTCGACAATGCCGGCGGCAGGCTCGATCGGTTCGTCGTCCCTGATGGCCGCCGCGCGATCATCAGACGCGGCGGCCTCCTCCGCGCGATCGAAGAAGTGTTCGACCATGGCCTGCACGAGCTTGGCCACGGGAACGAAAAGTCCGACGATCAGCACGGTCCACATCAGTTCGAACGCGCCCGATATCCAGAGCAGCAGCGCTGCCACCAGCACGAGCGACTGGGCCGCCGGAAGCAGCCGAATGGCCACCGGCTCCAGTCGGCCGCGAGAAAAGCGCAGCGCGGCGGCGTTGCGCATGATCCGCGGCGTCATCGCCCAGATCATCGCCAGCACGGCCAGCGCGGTCATGGCGCCGAGACCGACCGAGACGGCCAGCGCCGCGCTCCGTGCCTGCGAGGGGTCCGAAGCGGTGAGGGCCAACGCCGCCAACGTGTCGGAGATCAGCAGCGAGGCAACAAAGACGATGGCGACGAAGACGTTCCATCGATGGACCTTCGGCGCCACGAGGTCGTGGAGCGGCACGAGCCTCAGCGCGGGGAAATGCGGCGCCAGCAGGAACCGCGACAGCGTGCCGAGCGCGCGCACGGCGATGACGCCGATCAGCAGGTTGACGACCAGCCTCTCGAGGAAGCCGGGCCAGGCGAACGAGAGGAAGGCGCCGACGCTGCCGATCGAGAAGATCGCGATCGCCAGCGCCTGCAAGAAGAGGCGCGCCCAGGCGGCTGAAAGCCGTCGCATCAGTGTTTTTGGGACCGTGTGCTCGACCCGGACCAGCGTGGGGTGAAAATACTGCCAGAACAGCCATTCGAGCCCGCCGCCCACGAACAGGAAGATGATGACATAGGTCAGGCTGCGCAGCGCCTCGGCGGGCGACAGCTGCGAACGCCAGGCCTCGGCGAGCACCTTCGGCACGAGCGGGAAATTCGACCATGCCTGCGTGAGTTCTCCCATGCGTTGCCGAGCCGCGGCCAGGCGCTGCTCGATAGCCACGCGCAGCGACGAGCCCTCCTCCGCGCCGGTCGCGGGCGCAGTCGCCGCCGCGTCCTTCAGCCAGTCCACGACACGCGGATCGCCAAGGATGCGCAACAGCTCCTGCACATCGTCGGCGGAAGGGGTCGTGGCGGGAACCTCGGTCGTGGCCGGCCCGCGCTGCGCGAGCTGGAGGACACTCTGGGCCGCTGCAACGGCCGGCAACAGGAACAGCGCCAGAAAAAATGCAGCGATGCGGACGTGGGTCATGCCACGCTTCCTTCCGATGCGGGGCGGGTCGGTTCGGGAATGCGGTGCAGGTCGCCCGCTCGGACGAAGGGCGCCAATACTCGCTCCACCGCGAGCTTTCCCGGTCCCGGCCGCAGCTGGCAGGCGAGGCGCTCTCCCGGAGCGGCGCCCACGCGGGCGAGCGTCTGCGCCTCTTCGCGGTCTGGCTCGGGCAGGAGGGCGTCTCCGCCCGTCAGATGGATGCGACAGGTCCCGCAGCGGGCGCGTCCGCGGCACAGGTGGGCGATCGCCACGTTCTGCTGCTCGGCGATCTCCAGAACGCTGAGGCCGGCGGGAGCGGATACCGAAGGACCCTCGGCAAAGGCGATGCGCACCGTGTTGCGGTCACCGGCAAGCCGAACCCGCCTGGCGACCAGCACCGCCGCGATCACGACAAGATAGAGGGTGAAGACCGTCCAGTTGACGCGGCTGAGGATGGCCAGGATCTCGCCGCGGGTGAGTTCCTCGGCCGCTGGCGCGCCGTACCCGGCATCGTCTTCGGCCATCGCGTACGCGTCGGCAGGCGCCGCAGCTTCGGCCGCGACGGCCCGCGAAACATCGTGCGCTTCGATCGCCTCATTGCCGGCGCCGACGAAGCCGAGAAGCGCCAGGACGGGAATGGCGACCGCGAGAGGATGCAAGAATGCGCCGACACCGCTCCACCAGGGCTGGATGCGCGCCCAGGTGAACACGCCCACGCAGCCGTGGATCCAAAGGAAGGCCAGCAGCAGCACCTGACGAAGCCCTTCCTCCGGAGCCCAGATCCAGAAATAGGGGATGAGCGACGCGAAACTGGGTTCGATCCCGTACCGCGCGGCGAGCGCGGTGCCGACGACATGTGGGGTCAGCAGCGGCACCACCAGAAGGCTGGCGACGATCTGCACTCCGTCGGTGACCGACATCCGCAGCGTGTTGCGCTGGTAGATCGCGACGAGACCCAGCGAGAAATGCGCCAGGAAGGCCGTCATCAGGACGAGGCTCCCGAGCGAGTTCGTCCACAACCCCATGAAGTAGGGCCGCGCGGCATCCATCGCCTCGATGGAGCGCAGCCCGAAGGCCACGTTGACGAGGTGCATCGCCACATAGGCGAACAGCACCAATCCCGAAACGATCCTGACTGTCCTGACCATGCGCCCCCGCGCTCCAACCCGACCCGCAACCGACCTTAGCCGCATTGCTGGTGGGCTGGAACCGCGTGGAACCGAAAGAAGCCTCGAAATCCATGCGCACTGGACCAGCCGTCGCCGACGGCATGTTCTTGCCAAGTCGGGAGGCAGGGGCTAATCGGACGGGACCATCCGGGTCGCGTCCTGCGCGGGATGCCTTAGCGGCAGTGGCAGCCCTGCCGCATCGTGCCCGGGCACAGCGTCCCGCAGCGAGAGACAGGTCATTGCCGAACGACACCAAGCCCGGGCGCACGGCCCCACTCCCGCAATCCGGGCTCTCTTTTCCGCATGCCGCGCCACCGCCCACCGGCGCCGTCGTCGAGATCGCGCCAGGCATCCTCTGGACGCGCATTCCGCTGCCGTTCCGGCTCGACCACGTCAACATCTTCCTGATCGAGGACGGCGACGGCTGGGCTGTGGTCGATACCGGCATTTCCAACCAGCCGACGCGGGAAGTCTGGGACGCGCTGGTCTCGGGTCCGCTCGCCGGGCGCCGGCTGACCCGGTTGATCGTAACCCACTACCATCCAGATCACATCGGCCTGGCCGGCTGGCTGTGCGAGCGCTTCGACATTCCGCTTCTGACCAGCCAGACCGCCTATCTCGGCTGCATCAACATCTCGCTCAGCCCCGGCGCGATGGAGGCCAAGCCCTACCGCGACTTCTACCTGCGCCACGGCATGAGCGAGGAGACCGCGGCGATCGTCTCGACGCAGGGCCACGGCTACCTGCGCATGGTGACGCCGCTGCCGATGAGCTTTGGCCGTCTGGTGGCGGGCGATACGCTCATGATCGGCGGGCGGCGTTTCGACGTATTGTCGGGGGACGGTCACGCGCCCGAGCAGATCATGCTTTACGCGCCCACCGACAACCTCTTCCTCGCCGCCGACCAGGTGCTGGCGAAAATCACGCCCAACATCAGCGTCTGGGCGGTCGACCCGGAAGGCGATCCGCTCGGTCTCTACATCCGCTCGCTGAATGCCATCCGCGACCGCATTCCGGCCGACGCGCTGGTGCTGCCCGGCCACCAGTTGCCGTTCTTCGGCCTTCATGCGCGCTGTGCGGAGCTGATCGCGCACCACGAGGAGCGCTGCGAGCGACTCGCCGAGGCCTGTGGTAAAGGGCCGGGCTCGGTAGCCGAACTGCTGCCGGCCATCTTCCCCCGCCCGCTCGACCCGCATCAGCTCTCCTTCGCCTTCTCGGAGGTGCATGCCCACGTGAACTTCATGCTGCGGCGGGGGCAACTGGCCTGGGAGGATCCCAAGGCGCCGATGCTGCGAGCCGTGCTGGGATAGGGGCAATCTCAGGCCGGGGCTGTTTCGTCGAGCCGCTTATAGTGTTCGACGCCGTCAGGCCCGCAGGACAGCTTTGCCGCAATCTTCGAGTTCGGCTCGATCATGCGCCAGAAGGGTGCGACGCAATCCAGCGCCTTGCCTTCCGCCAGATCGCGTAAGGTGACCTCCGCAACCACTTTCAGAAATATCGACGCCGTGACGGGGCACATGGCGTCGACCTTTGAACGTTTCGCGAGGTCGCTGCGCATGCGGACCATTGTGCGGGTCTCCCCGCGCGGGATCGCGCACAGATAGGCCGCGATCTGCGCCGGTGACGAGATCAGCATCTGCGACCCGGCCTTGACCCCGGCAAAATCCGCGTGGAGCGTCACGACGCGAGGCTCCTTGGCGCTGCGAAAGCGCTTGTGCCAATCGGGCGCCTTCTTGGGGTTCGTGGGCATCAGCGCTGCTCCAGGTGCGATTGAAGTTCAGCGAGATATGTCTGCGAGAAGGCGGCCGGATCAAACAGGAGATGGGCCATGATCCGCCCGATCGGGCTCTGGATATGCGCCTGCTCTTCGACGTCGATTCCCGTGCCACTTCCCTCATCCCGCAGGGATGCCCGCCACTCGCCAGAATAGCCGCGATCGGATTCGAAGCGTAGGGCCAGCCGATCTATCCCGGTCTCGGTCCACGTGAAGCGTATGCGTTCGCCGCGGCTCGTCACTTCCGTCCACCCTTCGGCGTCAAGCTCTATCGCTGCGACACCTGATCGCCAGCCGGTCTGGCTTTCGATATCGGTCATGGCGGCGAACACGTCCTGACGCGGTGCATCGATGATCCGCGAAGCGCCTCCGGTTCGCGACGCCGGCAGCAGCATACCGACGATCATGATGAGTCCGACAACGCCACCCATCGCGATCAGTCCATACGTCAGCATTTTCACTGGACGTCTCCTTTGCCAACCGTCGCAACGGATAGGCCAAGGTAAGGTACGCGAGAAGTATCCTCGGCATTCCCTTTTCATTTCAGTGGGTTGGATCGGTGGATGCCCCGAATCCCGAGGTCGTCACACGGTGCTTGCGCGCGCGCCGATGTCGCCGCCTTGCGGCCTCGACGCCTCCGCCCGGCCGCGATCAGGCGGCTGCGCCCCATCCGCGAACAGATGGCACCGCACCCGGGCGTTGCCCCTGTCCAGAACCGGGGGAACCACGGTCTTGCAGTGCGGCATCACGAAGGGGCATCTGGGATTGAAGTGACAGCCGGATGGCGGGTTGACGGGATTGGGGATCTCGCCGGCGATCGTCAGCCGCTCCTTGCCCTCCATCTCGATGTCGGGCACGGCGTCGAGCAACATGCGCGTGTAGGGGTGTTTCGGGTCGGAGAAGAGTTCGCGGGCGGGCGCTTCCTCGACCAGGCGCCCGAGATAGAGCACGCCGACCCGGGTCGCCACGTGGCGAACGACGGCGAGGTTGTGGCTGATGAAGAGGTAGGTCAGGCCGAGCCGTTCCTGCAGTTCGCGCAGCAGGTTGAGTACCTGCGCCTGCACCGACACGTCCAGCGCGGAGGTCGGCTCGTCGCAGACGATGAAGTTCGGCTCCGACGCAAGGGCGCGGGCGATGGCGATGCGCTGGCGCTGCCCGCCGGAAAACTCGTGCGGGTACTTCTGGCCGTCGCGCGGGTCGAGTCCGACGAGCGACAGCAATTCTCCGACGCGCGCAGCGCGTTCCCGGGTGTCCGGGAGCATGCCGAAGGCCTTGATCGGCTCTTCGACGATGGCGTGCACGCGCCAGCGCGGGTTCAGGCTCGCATAGGGATCCTGGAAGATCATCTGGATCCGCCGACGCATGCGGCGCTGTGCGTCGGCCGATGCCTTGCCCGCCACATCGATGCCGTCGATCGTCACCGAGCCCGCCGAGGGACGAAGCAGGCCGACCGCCATCTTGGCGATGGTCGACTTGCCCGATCCCGACTCGCCCACCAGCGCGAAGGTCTCGCCGCGCCTGATGGTGAAGTCGACGCCATCGACCGCCGTCAGCGACACGCGCCCGCCGCCTTCGAGCATGCGATTGAGCAGCGGCTTCGACAGGTCGAAGACCCGGCGCAGCCCCTTCACCTCGACCAGCGGGGCGGCAGGTTCGCGGTTGACGACGTCATCTGTCATTGAGGTGCCTCGGCCGGCATGCGCGCGACGCGGATCCCGGCATGGGCGGCCCTGCTGGCCATCTCCGACGGCGGTGCGATCTTTGCGTCATGGAGGAAGCAGGCGGCCTGGGTGGTGCCCGCCAGATAGGCGTCCGGCCGCTCCGTGCGGCAACGGTCGAAGGCGTAGTCGCAGCGCGGGTTGAACGCGCAGCCGCGCGGAATGGCGCCGAGCCGCGGCATCGAGCCGGGGATCTGCGCAAGTTCCTCGTCGGGGTCTCCGGCAAGCGAGGGGATCGCCGCCATAAGGCCCTTGGCGTAGGGGTGCTGCGGGTGCTTCACGACATCGCGGACGGGGCCGATTTCGGCCAGTCGCCCGGCATAGAGCACGCAGACGCGGTCTGCCGTCTCGGCGATCACGCCCATGTCGTGGGTTATCAGCATGACGGACGCGCCGCGGTCGGCGCAGATGCGCTTCAGGAGCGCGATGATCTGTGCCTGAACCGAAACGTCGAGCGCGGTCGTCGGCTCGTCGGCGATGACGAGTTGCGGGTCGACGGCCAGCGCCAGCGCGATCACCACCCGCTGGCGCATGCCGCCGGAGAACTGGTGCGGATAGGCCGACAATCGCGTTTCGGCGGCCGGAATACCCACTTCCTCAAGCAGGCGCAGCGCCTTGTCACGCGCCGCGCGGGCCGAGATGCGCTCGTGCGTCAGGATCGTCTCGGTCAGCTGGTCGCCGATGCGGTAGAGCGGATTGAGACTGGTCAGCGGATCCTGGAAGATCATGCCGATGCGCTTGCCGCGAATGGTGCGCATGCGTTCGGGCGACAGATTGTCGATGCGTTCGCCGCCCAGCCTGATCTCGCCTCCGGCGACACGGCCCGGCGGTTCCAGCAGGCCGATGATCGCGGCCCCCGTGAGCGACTTGCCGGCGCCGGATTCGCCCACCACGCCCAGCACCTCGCCGGGTGCAATGTCGAAGGAGAGATCGTCGATGGCCCTGAGCACGCCTCGGCGCGTCGGGAACTCGACGATCAGGTTGCGAACGGAGAGGACGGGCTCGGTCATGCCTACCTCAGTTTCGGATTGAGAGCGTCGCGCAGCCAGTCGCCAAGCAGGTTGACGGACAGCGCAAGCGCAAGCAGGGCGATGGAGGGGAACAGCAGGATCCACCATTCGCCGGAGAACAGGAAACCCTGGCCGATGCGAATCAGCGTTCCGAGCGACGGTTGGGTGGGCGGCACGCCGACGCCAAGGAACGACAGCGTCGCTTCCGCGATGATGGCGAGCGCCAGGCTGATCGTGGCGATGACCAGCACCGGACCCATCACGTTGGGCAGGATGTGGCCTAGCACCATGCGGACCGGGCGGACCCCGATCACGCGCGCCGCCTGGATGTACTCCTTGTTCTTTTCCACCAGCGTGGCGCCGCGCACGACACGAGCGAACTGAACCCAGTCCGAAAGGCCGATCGAGACGATCAGCACCCAGATCGCCAGGTCCTCGCGCATGGAGGGCGGGATCAGGCCGCGCGCGATGCCGAAGATCAGCAGCGCGATCAGGATCGAGGGGAAGGAGAGCTGGATGTCGGCGATCCGCATCAGGGTGCTGTCGACCCAACCGCCGCGCCAGCCGGCCGTAAGGCCGAGGCCGATGCCGAGCACCATGGCGAAGACGACGGCCGAGAAGCCGACGAAGATGGAAATGCGTGCGCCGTAGAGGATCGTCGAGAGGATATCGCGCCCCTGGTTGTCGGTGCCCAGCCAGTAGACGTTGCCGGAGATCATGTTGGGCTCCATGGGCGGCGTGAAGCCGTCCATGAGGTTCAGGGTCGCCGGGTTGAACGGATCATGCGGGGCGATCAGTGGCGCGAACGCCGCCGCCAGGATGATCAGCAGCGCCATGAAGGCGGCGCCGATCGCAACCGGCGAATGGCGAAAGCTCCAGGCGATGTCGCTGTCCCACATGCGCGCGAACCGGCTCATTCTCGCCCCCTCAATGCCGTGCGCCGGACTGCTCGATCCGCAGACGCGGATCGATCGCGTAGTAAAGCAGGTCGACGGTCAGATTGATCACGACAAAGATCAGGGCGATCAGCATCAGGTAGGCCGCCATCACCGGTATGTCGACGAACTGGACGGAGTTGATGAACAGCGCTCCGACGCCCGGCCACTGGAACACCGTTTCGGTGATGATGGCGAAGGCGATGATGGAGCCGAGCTGGAGGCCGGCGATGGTCACCACGGGAACCATGGTGTTCTTCAGCGCATGACCAAAATGGATCGCGCGGTTCGACAGGCCGCGCGCGCGGGCGAACTTGATGTAGTCCGAGCGCAGCACCTCCAGCATCTCGGCGCGCACCAGGCGCATGATCAGCGTCATCTGGTAGAGCCCGAGCGTGATGGCCGGCAGGATGAGGCTCGCGCGTCCCGAAGGCGTCAGGAAGCCCGTCGTCCAGTAGCCGAGGCGCACCGTCTCGCCGCGTCCGAACGAGGGAAGCCAGCGCAGCTCGACGGCGAAGAGCCAGATCAGCAGGATGCCGATCAGGAAGGTGGGCAGCGAGACCCCGATCAGCGACAGCGTCATGATGGAACTGGAGAGCATGCCGCTGCGGTTCAGGGCGGTATAGACGCCGAAGGACACGCCGACCACGAAGGCCAGGATCCCGGAGACGAAGGCGAGCTCCAGCGTGGCGGGAAGCCGAGACAGGATCAATTCCATCACCGGCTGCTGCAGACGGTAGGAGATGCCGAAATCGCCGCTCGCCGCGCGCCCGAGATAACTCGCGAACTGGACGAAGAAGGGGTCGTCGAGACCCAGCCGCTCGCGCAGCTCCGCGCGGTCGGCCACGGTGGCTTCCTGACCCATCATGGTGGCGACGGGGTCGCCGACATAGCGGAAGAGCGAAAATGAAACGAGGCCGACGACCAGCATCACGACGATGGACTGGAAGAGCCGGCGCAGGATGTAGGCGATCATGCCAGTCCCCGGGGCAGGCGGTCCCGCGCCGGAAGCTTCAGCTCCGGCGCGGGTCGCACGTCAGTTCCAGCCTACTTGAACGTGACGTTTGTCATGCTCGGCTGGTTTTCCGGATGAACGGCGATCTCGATGTTGGCCTTGGTCGCATAGGCCAGCACCTGGTTGTGGACCATCAGGAACACGCGGTCGTCCTGGACCTGCTTCCAGATCTCGGCGATCGTGGCGTCACGCTTATCGAGGTCGGTCTCGGTCGCCAGCGACTTGATCTTGGCATCGACTTCCGCGTTCGAGTAGCGCGAGCCGTTCCAGCCGCCGCGCGCGTCTTCCCGGGTGTGGACGAGGAAGTCGAAGACGTACTGGCTGTCGAAGGGCGGCACGCCCCAGCCGAGCAGGTAGAAGTCGACCTGCAGGTTCTGGATCGCCGGGAAGTGGACGGTCCGCGACTGGCTGACGAGGTTGACCTTCACGCCGATGCGACCGAGCATGCCGACGAAGGCTTGGCAGATCGCCTCGTCGTTGATGTAGCGGTCGTTCGGGCAGTGCAGGTCCACCGTGAAGCCGTCGGGATAGCCGGCCTCGGCGAGCAGGGCCTTGGCCTTGTCGTAGTCCGGAGCGCCGTAGGCATCGAGTTCGGCGTCATAGCCATTGGCGAAGGGCGGAACGTTCTGGGCGCCGGGCACCGACTGACCGCGCATCACCACCGTCTTGATCGCGTCGCGATCAAGCGCCAGGGCCATCGCCTCGCGAACCTGCGGCTTCTTGAACGGGTTGTCGCCGGCCAGCGAGACCAGGCTGTCGGACGTCATGTCGTAGGAGAAGAAGATCGTCCGGTTTTCGGGGCCGGTCGTCACGGCGACGCTCTGCGTCTCCTGCAGACGGGCGATGTCCTGCACCGGCACGTCCTGCACGAAGTCTACCTCGCCCGACAGCAGCGCGGCGACGCGGGTCGCGGCTTCCTTGATGGGGGTGTAGATGATCTCGGTGACAGCCGGCTTCTCGGCCCAATGGTTCTCGTTGAGCTTCAGGACGGTGCGCACCTCGGGGTCACGGCTCTCGAGAACGTAGGGGCCGGTTCCGTTGGTATTGCGGACGGTGAACTTTTCCTCCCCGGCCTTGAAGTCCTGGGGCTTCTCGACACCGTTCGCCTCGATCCAGCCCTTGTCCATGATGAAGAAGTTGGTCAGGTTCTGGACGTAGAGCGGCGACGGGCCGTTGGTCTTGATGTGGACGGTATAGTCGTCGATCGCCTCGGCGCCGGCCACAGCCGCGTGGAGGCCCTTGAAGTCGGAGGTTTCGGAGGTCACGCGGGTGACGCTCGCCACCACGTCCTCGGCGGTGAGGTCGGCGCCGTCGTGGAACTTCACGCCTTCGCGCAGCTTGAACACCCAGACCGTCGGATCGTCGGCATGGATCGACCACTCCGTTGCGAGGCGAGGCTGAAGGCTGCCGTCCAGGCCGCGCTCGACCAGGGTCTCGTAGATGTGGTGCAGCAGGGTCGAGGTCGGTCCCTCGTTGGCCGAATGCGGATCGAGGGTCAGGGCATCGCCCACGCGGGCCCAGCGCAGCGTCTCGGCATGGGCCGCCGAGCCGAGAAGCAGGCTCGCGGCGGCGGCCAGCAGCAGGCCGCGACCGGACATGGAAAGGCCGTTCGTACGGAATCGTGCGTTCATCAAGAAAACTCCCATATGTGGCACCGACCGTCGTTCTGCGCGGTCCGTCGTGCCCAGGTTCGTACTATCCGAGAAAGGCGAGGCCAACGCAACCCGTGTCGATCGACCGGATTGCATTTCCCCCGGCTTCGGGTGGCGACCCCACGGCAGGTCCCGGCCGATCAGACGTGCAGCGCATGGCCGAGCGCGCGCATGGCCGCTTCCTGCACGGCTTCCCCCATGGTGGGATGTGCGTGGATGGTCGCCGCCACGTCCTCCAGCCGAGCGCCCATCTCGATGGCGTGGGCGAAATACGACGCCATCTCCGATACCTGCACGCCGGTGGCCTGGATGCCGAGAATGACGTTGTCGTTGGCGCGGGCGACGATGCGCACGAAGCCGTCGTCGCGCTCCAGCGTCATGGCGCGGCCGTTGGCCTGGAAGGGAAAGGTTCCAGCGCGCGTGTCGATGCCGGCCTTTTCCGCGTCGGCCGGCGACAGGCCGACCGAGACGATTTCCGGGTCGGTGAAGCAGACGGCGGGGACCGCGCGGCTGTCCCAGGCGCGGCGGTGGCCGGCCGCGATCTCCGCCACCATCTCGCCCTGCGCCATCGCCCGGTGGGCCAGCATCGGTTCGCCGGTCACGTCGCCGATGGCGTAGACGCCGCGCATCGAGGCGCGGCAATGCTCGTCGACGGCGATGGCTCCTCCGTCCATGGTCAGGTCGAGCTCCTCGAGGCCCCAGCCGCGCGTTGCCGGGCGGCGGCCGACTGTCACCAGCACCTTGTCGGCGTCGATGGCGCGGCTTGAACCAGCGGCGTCGAGGAAGGCGAGGGCGCCGGTGCTCTCGGCGTAGCGATCCGCCCTCGCGCCGTTCAGAACCTCGATGCCGAGCTTTTCCAGCCGCCGGGCGACGGGGCGCGTGAGGTCGGCGTCCCAGAGCGGGAGGATGCGGTCGGCGGCTTCCAGGATGGTCACCTTGGCACCGAGCTTGGCGAAGGCGGTACCGAGTTCAAGCCCGATGTAGCCGGCGCCGACGACCGCCAGCCGCTTGGGTACCGACGTCAGCGAAAGCGCTTCGGTGGACGAAAGGATGCTGCCGCCGAAGGGCAGGCCGGGCAACGCGACCGCTTCGGAGCCGGTGGCGATCACCACCGTCTCGGCCATGATTCGCTGCGGTCCTGTCGGGGTTTCCACCATCACCGACTTGCCGTCGCGAAATCGCGCCCAGCCCTCGATCTGCTTGACGCCGGCTTTCTTGAGCAGCCCTGAGACGCCGCCGGTCAGCCGGCGCACGATGCCGTCCTTCCACTCGACGGTCTTCGCCAGATCGATGGCGGGGCTTGCCGCCGAGATACCGAGCGGCGACGTACCGATGGCGAAATGCGCGAGCTTCGAGAACTCGTCCGCCGCGTGGATCATCGCCTTCGAGGGAATGCAGCCGACGTTCAGGCAGGTGCCACCGGGCTTCTCCGCCTCGACGATCACGGTGTCCAGCCCCAGTTGTCCGGCCCGAATGGCGCAGACATAGCCGCCGGGACCCGCGCCAATGACGAGGAGCTGGCAGGTGATGTCTCTCATGGTCGTTTCCCTGGCCATCCGCCTCACCCTTCGATGAAGATCGAGGCGGGCGTCTCCAGCAGCGCCTTGACCCGCTGCACGAACACCGCCGCGTCCCATCCGTCGACGACGCGGTGGTCGAAGCTCGACGACAGGTTCATCATCTTTTTCGGCACGAACCGTGTGCCGTCCCACATCGGCCGCACCTGCATCTTGTTGACGCCCACGATCGCCACCTCGGGGTGGTTGATCACCGGCGTCGTAGCGATGCCGCCCAGGGCGCCGAGCGAGGTGATCGTGATGGTCGAGCCGGACAATTCCTCGCGCATTGCCGTGCCATTGCGGGCGGCATCGGCCAGCCGCGCGATCTCGGTGGCTGCGCCCCACAGGTCGAGCACTTCGGCGTGGCGCAGGACCGGCACGACGAGGCCGTTCTTCGTCTGCGCGGCGATGCCGCAATGCACGCCGCCGAACTGGCGCACGACGCCGGCCTCGTCGTCGTAATGGGCGTTGATGTTGGGCTGCTCCTTCAGCGCCTTCACCATGGCCAGCACCAGGAAGGGCAGAAGCGTCAGCTTTGGCCGGTCCTCGCGACGGGTGGCGTTCAGGCTGGCGCGCAACTGCTCCAGCGCGTCCATCTCGATCTCGTCGACATAGGTGATGTGGGCGATGCGCGATTTCGACAGCGCCATCTTCTCGGCGATCCTGCGGCGCAGGCCAACCACCTTGAACTCGGTGACGCGGCCGTCGGGCGCCTTGCCGGCCGGGGCCAGAGGCCGCGTGCCCTGCTCGGCGAAGGCGTCGATATCCTCATGCGTGATGCGCCCCGCCGGGCCGGTGCCCGGGACGAAGCGCAGGTCGATGCCGCGCTCGCGGGCCTTCAGGCGTACCGAGGGTGCGGCAAGCGGCTTCTGGCCCTCCCTGCGGGCATGCGCCGGCAGCGGGCGGCGCGGCGGCTCTTGCCGCGCAGGCGCCTCGGCGTCCTCCTCGTCATCGCCCGAACCAGCCGGCGCGGTGGCCGTCGGGGCAGCCTTCGCCGCTGCTGGCTCCGGCTTGCGCTTCGTCGGCGCGGCGTTGTCCGTCGCCACATTGCCGTCGCCGGCCACGTCGAGTCGGATCAGCGGTGCGCCGACCGCGATCCGGTCGCCGATCTCGCCGCCGAGCCAGGCCACGGTGCCGTCGGCGGGGGAGGGGATCTCGACGGTCGCCTTGTCGGTCATCACGGCGGCCAGCACCATGTCCTCCTTGACGAGGTCGCCGACCTTGACCTGCCACTCGACCAGTTCGGCCTCGGCGATGCCTTCGCCGACGTCCGGCATCTTGATCACGAAAACGCCCATCTCAGCTCTCCATGACCTCGACCAGCGCCGCCGCCACGCGCGCAGGACCGGGGAAATAGGTCCACTCCTGCGCATGCGGGTAGGGTGTGTCCCAGCCGGCGATGCGGCGGATCGGCGCCTCCAGATGGTAGAAGCAGTGCTCCTGCACCAGCGCGGCGAGTTCCGCGCCGAAGCCCGAGGTCAGCGTCGCCTCGTGTACCACCACGCAGCGGCCGGTCTTCTTCACCGACGCCACGATCGTGTCGAGGTCGAGCGGGTGCAGGGTCCGCAGATCGATCACCTCGGCGTCGATGCCGCTCTCCTGGGCTGCCGCCTCGGCGACATAGACCATCGTGCCGTAGGCGAGCACGGTGACGGCCGCGCCTTCGCGCCGCACCACCGCCTTGCCCAGCGGCACGGTGTAGTGGCCGGTCGGTACCTCGCCCAGCGGGTGCTTCGACCAGGGCGTCACCGGTCGGTCGTGATGGCCGTCGAAGGGGCCGTTGTAGAGCCGCTTCGGCTCCAGGAAGATCACGGGATTGTCGTCCTCGATGGCGGCGATCAGCATGCCCTTTGCGTCATAGGGGTTCGATGGCATCGCCACTTTCAGGCCGGAGACGTGGGTGAACACCGCTTCCGGGCTTTGACTATGCGTCTGGCCGCCGAAGATGCCGCCGCCGGTGGGCATGCGGATGGTAATCGGACAGGTGAAGTCGCCGGCCGAGCGGTGGCGGATACGCGCGGCCTCGGAAACGATCTGGTCGTAGGCGGGGTAGACATAGTCGGCGAACTGGATCTCGACGCAGGGACGAAGGCCATAGGCGGCCATGCCGATCGCGGTGCCGACGATGCCGGCCTCGTTGATCGGGCTGTCGAAGCAACGCTCCTTGCCGAAGCCCTCCTGCAGGCCCTGCGTGCAGCGGAAGACGCCGCCGAAGTAGCCGACGTCCTCGCCGTAGACCACCACCTTGCCGTCTCGCTCCATCGCTACCGCGTGGGCGTCGCGGATCGCCTCGATCATCGTCATGCGGGGCATTTCAGAACCCCGCTTCCTGGCGTTGCCGCCTGAGGTTGGGCGGCATCACATCATAGACGTCCTCGAAGATGTCGCGCGGCGAGGCCTTCGGTCCGGAATGCAGCGTGCCGTTGGCCTCGGCCTGTTTCTGCGCGGCCAGCACCTCGGCGTCGATCTCGGCTTCGGCCTGGGCGTGGCGCTCGGGCGACCATGCGCCGATGGCGATCAGGTGGTTCTTCAGCCGCTCGACGGGATCGCCCAGCGGCCAGGCGTCGCTTTCCTCCTTTGGCCGGTAGGCGGAGGGGTCGTCGGAGGTGGAATGCGCGGCGGCGCGATAGGTGACGTATTCGACCAGCACCGGGCCGAGATTGCGGCGCGCGCGCTCGATCGCCCACTTCGCCACCGCGTGGACGGCGAGGTAGTCGTTGCCGTCGACACGCAGAGAGGGAATGCCGAAGCCATGACCACGCGCGGCAAACGTGCCCGACCCGCCCCGTGCGATGCCCTGGAAGGTCGAGATGGCCCACTGGTTGTTGACGATATTGAGCACCACCGGCGCCTTGTAGGTGGAAGCGAAGACAAGGCCGGCGTGAAAGTCGCTCTCCGCCGTCGAGCCGTCGCCGATCCAGGCCGCCGCGATCCGGGTGTCGCGGCTGATGGCGGAGGCCATGGCCCAGCCCACGGCCTGCACGAACTGGGTCGCGAGATTGCCCGAAATGGTGAAGAAGCCGTGCGCCTTCGACGAGTACATCACCGGCAGCTGGCGTCCCTTGATCGGGTCCTTGGTGTTGGAATAGATCTGGTTCATCATCTCGACCATCGGATAGCCGCCGGCGATGAGCAGGCCCTGCTGGCGGTAGGTCGGGAAGTTCATGTCGCCGTCGTCCATGGCCTTGCGGAAGGCGCAGGCGATCGCTTCCTCGCCGAGGCACTGCATGTAGAACGAGGTCTTGCCCTGGCGCTGCGCCATCAGCATGCGCTTGTCGAAGGCCCGCACCCGCATCATGTCGCGAAGCCCCGAAAGCGTCTCCTCCGGGGTCAGGGTGCCGGCCCACGGTCCCACTGCTTCGCCCTTTCGGTTGAGCACGCGGATGATCGACCAGGCCATATCGCGGATCGCCTCGGGCGCCACATCGACTGGAGGCCGATCGACGGTGCCGGCCTTTGGAATGTTGACCTTGGAAAAGTCCGGCTTGCCGCCCGGACGAACCTCGGGCTCGGGGACGTTGAGGCGAAGCGGAACCGTGTCTGCCATGGCATGTCTCTTCCCTGAGCGGCCCTGGCCGCGCGATCAGGCTGCGGCGGGCGGCGTCATTGTCCACCAGTGAAAAGCGCGGACAAGGGGGAAACGGTTCCCAAGGAAAGATAGCAAGAAGCAGTCCGGCGGCGGACCATGCCGCGACATCTTGTTGCCGGGCGGGGCTTCCCGCCGGATTATTCGAACCCGCGCACCTTGTCGGCGTCGAGCGTGACAAGGTGCCTGCGGTCGGATGGCAGCGGGACGAAGGCGACCGAAAGCCCGGTGTCGCGCAGCGTGCAATAGCCGAAGGTCGCGCCGTTGTGGATCTTCAGGCCCTTGCGATAGGTCGGGTCGATGAAGTCGTGCAGGCCGTTGCCGACGACCACCGGCACGCCGTGCCAGGACGAAACGCCATCATGGTGTATGTGGCCGGTGAGGATGCCAGCGATCGGCCTGCCGGCGAGCGTGCGGCGCAGCCGCTCGGTCTCGGCCTCGTTCAGGCTCTCCCAGGCGAAGGGCGATTCCGTCACGATCCGGGGTCCGTGATGGATCACCACGATCTTGGGTAGCGCAGGGTTACGAAGCAGCGCGGCGTCGAGGAATTCGAACTGGGTGTCACCCAGAGCGCCACTCACCTTGCCCGGCACACTGGTATCGAGCACGATCACATGCACGCCGTCGAACACCCTGTCATGGAAATAGGGCGCGTCGGGGTCGCTTGTCCGGTCGAGCATGCCCTCGTAGAATCCCGGCCTGGAATCATGGTTGCCGAGCGCCCAGAGCACCGGCAGGTGCAACGTGTCGAGGCGTTCGCGCACCGCGCTATAACTGGCCGCGTCGCCCTCGTCGGTCAGATCCCCGCTGACGACAACGAAGTCGGGCGCCGGGTCGATCGCGGCGATCATTGCCAGCGCCATGTCGAGGTTTGCCATCGTGTCGATGCCCTCGACCTTCGATCCGCAATTCGCATGGAGATCGGTCAGGTGTATGAAGGTCGGCGATTTCGGCATCGGGTGGTGTCATCCACGGTGTGGGTCAGGGACATCATCGGCGCTCCAGCATCATCCGTCTCACAGCCGTGAGCGTGGTTCAAGACTGCGGTCAGGCAGCGACCGCTTCCGACCGGGTGCGGGCCCGTTCGGCAAGCGCCTTCGTTGCGTCGACCGTCTCTTGTGCGGCATACCAGTAGCGCTGGTTCAACTCGATGTTGAACAGCACACCGCGTGGGAAGACGCATTCGGCCATCAGCATCTCCCACGGGATGTCGCCCCAGCCGACGGGCAGATGCAGATCGCCATGGCCATAGGCCAGTCGTTCGCCCTCCGTGTACATCCAGATATCGTCCTGGCGGCCGAAGCTGTCATGCACGTGCAGATGGCGTGCAAATGGCGCCAGCGCCTTGATCTCGTCGAGGAAGTCGCTTCGACGACCGTCCCAGCCGAGCATCAGCCAGGAGTGCGAGAAGTCGATGGTCGCCATCACGTTCGGGTGGTCGATGGCGGCCAGTTCTACGGCCAGCCGGCGCGGGGAGGAGGCGTGCCCCTTGCCGTCAAAGCCGGCGAACAGCGTCTCGACGCAGAGCACGATTTCATGGCCGCGCGCCAGGTCGCCCGCCCTGGCCAATGCCTCGCGCTGGCGGCCATAGGCGGCCTCGATCCCGTCACCCTGCTGCACCGGCGCGAGGCCAGAATGGATGACGTAGTGGCCGGCGTTCAACTCGGCGGCGACGTCCAGCGAGGCAGCGAGGACGTCCATGTGGCGCTGCAGCCGGTAGGGCTCGTCCATGAAATTGATCGCCAGAGGACCGTGTACGGAGTAGCCGATCGAGCGGCCCGCGCAGGCGCGCTTCAGCGCCGCGAGCTGCGGCCGGCGAATGCGTCCGCCGACCACGACGTCCATGTCGAAGGTCGACAATTCGATGAATTCGACGCCGAGAGCCTCGATCATGTCGAGTTCGTCAGCGAAATCCGACAGGTCGTTCTGGCGCTTGTGGGCGGTGATTCCGGTGCCGGCGACGCCGTTCGGTAGCATGGTCGTATCCCCTTTCGTTCAGCGCAGTCGTCGCGCCGAAGCTGATACGCCGCCTGAGGTCGTCGTCCATCGCAGTTTTATCTGACAAAGGCATGACGGTCCGCGTCAACCCGCGGCCACCACCTCGATCTCGACCTTGAATTCCGCGCGCGTGAAGCCGCCGACGATCATGAGCGTGGAGGCCGGCGAGGGCGCCGGGAACAGCCGGTCGCGCACGGCCATGTAGGGCCTCATGTGTTCGCGCGCGGTGACGAAAGCGTTGATGCGGACCACGTTCGAGAGCGTCATGCCGGTGGCCGCGAGGATGGTCGCGATGGCGGAAAAGCAGAGTTCGGCCTGCGCCTCGGCACTTTCGGGGACGACATCGTCGGGCGAGATGCCGAGTTGCCCCGAGCAGAACACCAGTCTCGCCCCGGCCGGTACCTCCACCGCATGGCTGTAGGCTGCGAAGGGTCTTCGCACGCCGTCGGGGGTGAGGTGGGTGAGCATGGCGGGCCTCGCAGAGGATGCGTTCGGCGCATTCATGCACGGGGAGGGGAGGGATGTCGACGGGAGGGGTGGGCGCGACCCGTTTGTCAAACGTTGCAAAACCATCGCGGAGCTGGCTGGAAACAGAAAGCGACAGGTCTGTTTCAATCTCCGCAACTGCCGGAGACCTTGACCGTCCGATGAACAATCGAGAACCGAGAGACCTTACATGGGCTGAAGAGAGCCAGGGACGAAAATGAACAATTCCTCTTCCGTCGTTCAGCCGAGGGAGCATATTGTCGAGGAAGGAGAAGCGCATGAGTGTATTGCTACTGCCTGAAGGGCTGGGCTTCTGGCACTGGTACGTTTGGCTTGCGACATGGTTCGGCGCTGGCTTGGTCGAACCCCTACGGGCGGGGCTGGCCGTGACAAGTGCGGTGCTCGTCCTGTTCACGCCCATCCAGACGCGGCGTGTATTCTGGCTGACTACGCTTGCTGTCCTAACCCTCGCGGGGACTTTGGCGGCGGGAGCCTGGGAAGGGGCCAGTGGCGTTTCCGACGATCGGCTGATCGTCATCGATGAAGTAGCGGGGTTCGCTGCAGCTATGGCGATCATTGGCGCGGCGTCATGGCGGATTGGCGGATTCACCGCGATTGCATTCCTGGCTCTGGACCGACTGAAGCCGTGGCCCTTCGACCTGATCGAAGCCGTGCCAGGTGGCATCGGCGTGATGCTCGATGATATCGCGCTCGGCCTTGCCATCGGAGTGGCCGTCACCGTGCTCAGGCCGATCTGGCGGTCTCGGATGGTTTTTCAAGAACACCGAGACTAGAGCGGTGCGCAACTCCGGTTTGCAACGACGCCGCCCGATCCAGAACGTTCGCGTTCGGTCGATGATGATGATGATCGGCGTGACGCTCGCTGTCGAATCGCGGCGAGGCCGGCCGCCCTGTCAGACCGCCGTCCCGCCCTACAGCAACGCCGCCAGCGCCCCCGCGCAGTCCTTCAGCGTCGCCAGCGCCTCGCGCCGGAAGTCCTCGTCGGCAAGGCGCGGCGACCCAGCCGAGAAGCCGAGCGCGGCGACCTCGCCGCTGGCGGCGGCGATGGGTACCGCGAGCGCGGCGACGCCCGGCTCGAACTCACCGTCGACCAGCGCGTGGCCGGCCGCCGCGGTCGCCCGCACGGAGGCTGCGATCGCGTCGCGGTCAAGCGTGGTGGCGGGTGTATGCGCTTCGAGCGGCGCGGTCCGGATCGCTTCGGCTGCGGCCTCCGCGTCGCCGGCGGCCAGCAACATGCGGCCGATGGCGGTTGCAAGCAGCGGCACGCGGCTGCCGATGGTAAAGCCGATGCGCGCGCGCTCGGTCTCGCCGCCGGCATGGGCCACGTAGACGGCTTCGGTGCCATCAAGCATGGCGAGCGAGATGGTTTCGCCGATTCGCAGCGAGAAGGCGCGCATCACCGGCTGGATGGTCTTGCCGAACTGCCGCCCCTGCAGGAAGCCGCCGGCCAGCACCAGGATCCGCGGGGTGAGTGAAAACAGCCGGTCCTGCTGGCGCACATAGCCAAGATGCACCAGCGTCAGCACCAGCCGGCGGGTGGCCGCCCGGTCGTAGCCGGTGAGGCGGGCGATCTGCGGCAGGGTCAGATGCGTGTGCTCGGCGTCGAAGGCCTTCAGCACCGACATGCCCTTGGCGAAGGTGAGCGAGATGTCCTTCTCGGCGATTGTTTGGACATGGTCGAGCGGCATGGTTTCGTCCTTGGCTTCGCTTGACACCGCTCGGATCGGCGGACTAGGCTTGGTCGATAATATGTCGATCGTGCGATAATCGCACATTGTGCGGAGGCGGGCAAGTCACTGGCGCCCCTCTGCCGAGGGCAAGCCAGGGAGGACCCCCAGCCATGATGAGCCAGGCACAGAACGATCTTCTGACCCGTGTCGGCAAGGGCACCGATGGTGGCGCGCTGCTGCGGATGTATTGGCAGCCCGCGGCGCTCTCGGATGAACTGGTCTCGGCGCGGCCCGTCGTGCCGGTGAGGCTGCTGGGCGAGGACCTTGTTCTCTTTCGCGACAATGCCGGCGAACTCGGCCTGATCGGCCGTCATTGTCCGCATCGCGGCGCCGACCTTTGCTATGGTCGGCGCGAGGACAACGGCCTGCGCTGTCCCTTCCATGGCTGGCATTTCGACCGCGCCGGCCAGTGCGTCGAACAGCCGGGAGAGCCGGAAGGCAGCCGGATGCACGAGAACATCCGCACCGTCTCCTATCCTGTGGTGGAGCGGAACGGCATCGTCTTCGCCTATATGGGGCCGGGCGAGCCGCCGCCCTTTCCCGCCCTCGACTGTTTCGCCGCCCCCGACAGCCATGTCTTCGCCTTCAAGGGCCTGTGGGAATGCAACTGGCTGCAGGCACTTGAAGTGGGGATCGACCCGGCGCATGCCTCGTTCCTGCACCGCTTCCTGCAGGACGAGGATCCCTCGCAGTCCTACGGCAAGCAGTTCCGCGACAAGGCCGGCAGCACCGACATGCCGATGACACAGTTGCTGCGCGAGTATCCGCGTCCGGAAATCCGGGTCGAAGACACCGATTTCGGTCTGCGGCTGATCTCGTTGCGGCACATGGACGACGGTCGGAGCCACGTCCGCGTCACCAACCAGATCTTTCCCGAGGCGATCTGCATCCCGATGTCGAACGAGATGACGATCACACAGTGGCACGTGCCCGTCGATGACGAAACCTGCTACTGGTATTCGATGTTCACGAGCTTCGGGAAACCCGTCGACAAGAGCCTGATGCGCGAGCAGCGCATGAAGGAGCATCGCCTGCCGGACTATGCGCCGCTGAAGAACAAGCGCAACAATTACGGCTACAATCCCGACGAGCAGGAGAGCCTGACCTACACGGGCATGGGCCTCGATATCAACGTGCATGACCAGTGGGCGGTGGAATCCATGGGCCGCATACAAGACCGCACGGAGGAGCACCTGGGCCGCACCGACGTCGCTATCATGAAGCATCGTCGCAAGCTACTTGCCGCCATCAAAAGCCTGAAGGAGGGCGACGTCGCGGCCTTGCCGATGCGCGGGGCCGCCTCCGCCGTCGCGGCGATCCGCGGACCCGTCTCGATCGACGCCATCGGCGACACGACCGGCTGGGAAACGCTCTGGCCGCAGGCCGACCGCACGCGGCGCGCGGCGTGCGGCTGGGCGGCAGCGGTGCTGTAGTGGCAGAGGTTCCGATGTTTTCGCTCGACGGCGCCGGGCTTCAGCGCTGCCGCATTGACCGCTCGCCCCACGATACCCCCCTCTGTCCTGCCGGACCTCTCCCCCTCGAGGGGGGAGATCGGCTGTCGCGACCGGTTTCGCCAATTTCCGTCGTCGCAGAAGGATCGCTGGCCGTGAAGCTGCCGATCTCCCCCCTTGAGGGGGAGAGGTCCGGCAGGACAGAGGGGCGCGCGACAGAGCGCGACCTCTCGTTTCCTCGCTCCTCGGCGTGTATCGAAGAGCCACATCCATGACCCCGCCCCTCTCCCCCGGCTTCACTGACGACCATGGCCTGCTCTCCCCCGAACAGCTTCGCCTCGCCCAAGACGTGCTCGCCCGCGTCGAGGCCGAGGGGCTGGAGACAATTCGGGTTCTCTTCGCCGACCAGCACGGCGTGCTGCGCGGCAAGACCATCGTCGCCGGCGCGCTCGCCTCGGCCTTCCGCAGCGGGCTCGCGGTCACCTCGACATTGCTCCTGAAGGACACGTCGCATCGCACCGTGTTCCCGGTCTGGGGCGGCGACATCGGCTTCGGCGCGGGCATGATGACGGGGGCGGGCGACATCGTGATGGTGCCGGACCCGGCAACCTTCCGCGTGCTGCCCTGGTCGCGGGGATCGGGCTACGTGCTTTGCGATCTCGTCCAGAAGGACGGGACGCCGATCCCGTTCTCCTCGCGCGCCATCCTGCAAAGGGCCGTCGAGCGGCTGGAGGCGACGGGAAAGCGGCTCGTCTGCGGGCTCGAGGTCGAGTTCCACGTCTACCGGCTCGACGATCCGAAGCTCGCCCATGCCGATGGCGGCATGCCGGGCACGCCGCCCGCCACCAGCCTGCTTTCGCAGGGCTACCAGTATCTCACGGACGCGCGCTACGACGCGCTGGAGCCGGTGATGGACGCGCTGCGCCGCGCCTGCCTGGCGCTCGGCCTGCCGGTGCGCTCGATGGAGGCCGAGTTCGGCCCGAGCCAGTGCGAGTTCACCTTCGAGCCGGACGGCGCGATGGCGCATGCCGACGCGATGATGCTGTTTCGCATGGCGGCCAAGCAGGTCTGCGCCCGCATGGGCCTGCACGCCACCTTCATGTGCCGGCCGAAGGTGGAGAACGGCATGGCGAGCGGCTGGCACCTGCACCAGTCGGTGGTGGATGCGTCGAGCGGCGACAACCTGTTCATGCCCGCCGCCGATGGTACGATCTCGCCGGTGGCGTCGGGCTGGATCGCCGGGCTGCTCGCCCATGCCGCCGAGACCTGCCTGCTGACGACGCCGACCGTCAACGGCTACAAGCGCTACCAGGCCTTCCAGCTGGCGCCCGACCGCGTGCAATGGGGCCGCGACAACAAGGGCGCGATGATCCGCGGCCTGATGGCGCCGGGCGACCGGGCGAGCCGGATCGAGAACCGCGTCGCCGAGCCTGCCGCCAATCCCTACCTCTATTTCGCCTCGCAGATCCTGTGCGGCCTGGACGGGCTGGAGCGCGGCCTCGTCGCTCCGCCACCGGTCGAAAGCCCCTACGAGAGCGACGCCGCCCTGCTACCCAAGAGCCTCATCGCCGCCATCGAGCGCTTCGAGGCGAGCGGGTTCTACAGGGAGGCGCTGGGCGAGGACGTCGTGTCCTATCTCACCCGCATCAAGCGGGCGGAGTGGGACCGCTATCTGATGACGGTGTCGGAGTGGGAGCAGCGGGAGTATTTTTCGCTGTTCTGACGCCACAGCTGTCAGCAGCCTCGCCTGGTCCAACGCCCCGCCTGCTGACAAACGGTCGCAGCGGCCCTAAATGGCGGCCATGCTTCCCATCATTTCCATCCAGGGCGTGTCGAAACGCTATGCCACCGGCTTCGAGGCGTTGAAGTCTGTCTATCTCGATATTCGCGAAGGCGAGATCTTCGCCCTGCTGGGGCCGAACGGCGCGGGCAAGACGACGCTGATCTCGATCATCTGCGGCATCGTCAACAAGAGTTCAGGTACGATCACCGTCGGCGGCCATGACAACGTCACGGTCTACCGCCAGGCGCGGGCGCTGATCGGGCTGGTGCCGCAGGAGCTGACCACCGACATGTGGGAGACGGTGTGGGACACGGTGTCCTACAGCCGCGGCCTGTTCGGGATGAAGCCCGACCCCTCGCACCTTGAGAAGGTGCTGCGCGAACTCTCGCTGTGGGAGAAGAGGAACGACAAGATCATGACGCTGTCGGGCGGCATGAAGCGGCGGGTGCTGATCGCCAAGGCGCTGTCGCACGAGCCGCGCGTGCTGTTCCTCGACGAGCCGACCGCCGGCGTCGACGTCGAGCTGCGCCGCGACATGTGGGAGATGGTGCGGGCGCTGAAGGCGTCGGGCGTCACCATCGTCTTGACCACCCACTACATCGAGGAGGCCGAGGAAATGGCCGACCGGGTCGGTGTCATCTCCAAGGGCGAGATCATCCTTGTCGAGGAGAAGGCCGAGCTGATGCGCAAGCTCGGCCGCAAGGAACTGGCGATCGCTCTCCGAGACCCGCTCTCCGCCGTGCCGGAGGCGCTCGCAGAGTACCAGCTCGCGCTGTCGCCCGACGGCCACACGCTCACCTATGCCTACGACACCCAGGCCGAGCGCACCGGCATCACGCGCCTCCTTCGCGACCTTGATGCGGCGGGCATCCGCCTGCGCGACCTCGACACGCGCCAGAGCACGCTGGAAGACATCTTCGTCAACCTGGTGAGGAACGGCCGATGAATTTCCTCGCGATCTGGGCGATCTACCGGCAGGAGATGGCGCGCACCCGGCGCACGCTGCTGCAGAGCATCGTCTCGCCGGTCATCTCGACGGCCCTCTACTTCGTGGTCTTCGGCGCGGCCATCGGCTCGCGCATGCAGGAGATCGACGGCATTGCCTACGGTACGTTCATCGTGCCGGGGCTGATCATGCTATCGCTCCTGACGCAGAGCATTTCCAATGCCGCCTTCGGCATCTACTTTCCAAAATTCATGGGGACGATCTACGAACTGCTCGCAGCGCCCATCTCCTATTTCGAGATCGTCGTGGCCTTCGTTGGCGCGGCCGCCACCAAGGCCACGATCCTGGGTCTGATCATCCTGGCCACCGCGTTCCTGTTCGTGCCGCTGCGCATCGAGCACCCCGTGATCATGCTCCTCTTCCTCGTGCTGACGGCCGTCACCTTCAGCCTGTTCGGCTTCATCATCGGCATCTGGGCCGACAATTTCGAGAAACTGCAACTGGTGCCGCTGCTGATCGTCACGCCGCTGACGTTCCTCGGCGGCAGCTTCTATTCCATCGACATGCTGCCGCCCTTCTGGCGCACGGTGACGCTGTTCAATCCGGTGGTCTACCTCGTCAGCGGCTTCCGGTGGAGCTTCTTTGGCCAATCGGACGTCAATGTCATCGTCAGCCTCGGCATGACCTTCGTCTTTCTCCTCGTCTGCCTCGGCACCGTCGCCTGGATCTTCCGCACGGGCTACCGGTTGAAGACCTGATCCAGAGGGTCGACCGTCGGCCGGTCACGCTTTGCGACGGGCCGATAACCTTCCGTCAACACTCTCCGCCCAGTGTCGGTCATGCCGATCAAAAGCGATTCGGCCGAAAGGTTGCAGTTCCAGCCGCCTGTCGCGATGCCCGATGGACGAACGCCACGCCTGCGTGCGCTTCGGCCAGATGCACGGTCGCGCTTGCCGCCGGTCAGTAGGAGAGACGTCTTGAGCATCGAGTCCCAGGCATCGGAAGCCGGTTTTGACCAGAGCAACCACAGCGTCGTCGTGTTTCCTCTTTGGCGCAGGACTGCTCTTGTGCGGCGGGTGGCGATGAATCTTGCCGTGCTCGCCGAAACCGAAGAGGCCGACGACTACCGCTACGAAGTCGCGGAGCAGTTCTTCATCGAGCTTTCGGGCATGGGTGTCCGGGAAGTCGAGCAGGACGAACTGGTGGGTGCCTTCTTCCACCAGGTGGAACTGGCGCTCGAAGTCCTTTTCGATGACGTGAGCGAAAACGCGCTCTGACGCGGCGCGGCTAGCGCTTCCATCCAATCATTTCGTCGTCGTCGAGGCCCCCGCCTGTCGGGGGCCTTTTCGCGTTCGGCCCATTGTCGCCTACGCGCATGAAGGCCGGGCCACGCGCCCCGCGGGTGCGGGCCCAGAGTGCGAATCACCTTGAGACATCGCCTCGTGCGGCATTCGGATCCGTCGGTCGTCGACCTGATTCGTCGGCTGCCGGTTAACGATGATTGCCAATTCCTTGCGGCTTTGCGGGACGTGCAGATTCACCATTATCTCTCGAAAATAGCCCATAAATCGCCGGTTCTTGGGGGATGAGCTCAGGTTCGTTCATACTCTGCCGGTTGCTGAACCAAGCCGTTAACGCTGATTTACTCTTTGTTAAGCACGTTCATTCACAAAGATTAAGAGGCGGCAATCGGTCAAACCGACCAGGGGGAACGATCGCTGCATCGGGGTGACAATTCGACTCGGAATGATGTCCGGGCAGATCATGAAGGGGCCATAGCGTGTCCAGTATTCTGACCAACGCCGCAGCGATGACCGCGCTGAAGAGCCTGCAGGCGACGAACAAGTCGCTGGAAATGACGCAGGCGCGCATTTCCACGGGCTACCGTGTCGGACAGGCCAGCGACAACGCCGCCTACTGGTCGATCGCCACGACCATGCGCTCCGACAACAAGGCACTTCTGACGGTTCAGGACGCGCTCGGGCTGGGCGCCGCCAAGATCGACATCGCCTATACAGGCGTCAGCGAAACCATCAAGGTCGTCGACGAAATCAAGGCGAAGCTGGTGGCGGCCCGCGAGCCGGGTGTCGACCGTTCGAAGATCCAGGCCGAGATCTCCGCGCTCCAGGGTCAGCTTCTGGGCAACGCCTCGACGTCTTCCTTCGCGGGAGAGAACTGGCTCTCGGTCGACTCCGACTCGACCGACTACAATTCCAGCAAATCGATGGTGGCGTCCTTCACCCGCGCCTCCGACGGAACCGTCTCGGTCTCCACGATCACCATCAGCACCGATTCGATCAAGCTTTTCGACGCGGCCGTCGACGTGCCGCCAGCCGGTGTCGGCGACGTCGAGACGGGCGTCGGCATCCTCGACGCCAGCTATGACGAGGACACGGGTCAGCCAATCACCAATACGTCGGTCTCCACGTTCTCGGTCTCGACGCTCGACATCGGCGCGCTGACAAACAACGCCACCGATCTCGACATTCTCGACAACTACATCGCCGGCGTCGACGACGCGATCAGCCGCATGACCATCGCCGCAAGCGATCTCGGTGCGGCAAAGAAACGCGTCGACCTGCAGGTCGACTTCGTCAGCAACCTCATGGACGCCATCGATCGGGGCGTCGGTTCGCTGGTCGATGCCAACATGAACGAGGAATCGACCCGGCTTCAGGCGCTGCAGGTGCAGCAGCAGCTCGGCATCCAGGGCTTGTCGATCGCCAACGCCAGCGTTCAGGGCATCCTGTCGCTCTTCCAGGGCTAAGGGGTCCAGGGCCCACGCGGGCCGCCCGCCACCATTCATCGCACGCTCTCGCGAACCCGCGCCGGACCTATCCCGGCCCGGGTTCGCCACGCTTCGTCATCCAGGGGTCTCTTGCGTATTGCTGGATGCACCCCGCGTCTGCCAGAAAATCGTTTTGCGGGGAGCGGTTGGCCCTGCACCGTTAAGAGGGGTTAAACGATTCCGTGCCAAACGTAAGCTTCGGTGGCTTGGCGGATTTCGCCAAAGGCATGAAGCCGCGACGCCGAGGCCGGTCGTACCGGGATGTATCGAGATCGCGCCCTGGGGGACATGGGATGGCGACTACCCGTACGAACGACCACGATATCTCCGCTCGCCTTGAATTCATGGGGCTCGATGCCGAGGCGCGTGCCCAGCTGACAAAGCTGAAGCCGATCATCGCCGGCGCGATCGACGAGGCTCTCGACGCCTTCTATCTGAAAGCGCGTTCGAACCCGGCCACGAGCAGGCATTTCACCGGCGACGACCATGTCGCGAGCGCCAAGCGCCGCCAGTCGTCGCACTGGAACGTCATCGCCGAGGGTGATTTCGGCGAAACCTACGCTCGCGCTGTAAATGCCATCGGCAACACCCATGCAAGGCTTGGTCTCGAGCCACGCTGGTACATTGGCGGCTACGCGCTGATCGTCGAGAAGCTGATCGGCGCCATCGTGGCGGACCAGTGGCCGCGCTTCAGTGTCGGCCGCGGTGGATATCCCGCGATGGCGGCATCGATGAGCAGCCTGATGAAGGCCGTCCTCCTCGATGTGGACCTCGCCATCTCGACCTATCTCGACGCGATCGACCAGGAACGCCAGCGACTTGACCGCGAGGTTAGCGAGACGCGGGAGCGCCAGGACGCTGCGATGCGCTCGATCAGCGCCGGGCTGTCGGCTCTTTCGCAAGGCGATCTGAGGGTGCGTATCAACGATGCGCTCGCGCCGGAGTTCGATCAGATCCGCCTAGACTTCAACATGACCGCAGGCGCACTCGAAAGCGCCATCGGGAAAGTCTCCAGCGCCGCCGTGGGGATCGGCGGCAGCTGTGACGAGATCGGCCAGGCGTCCGACGACCTTTCCCGCCGCACCGAGCAACAGGCGGCAAGCCTCGAACAGACCGCCGCGGCCGTCGAGCAACTCACCGCCAGCGTCCGGCGCGCGTCCGAAGGCGCTCTTATTGCGGCGCAGAAGGTGATCGCCGCCCGCAAGGAAGCGGAGAACTCCGGCTCGATCATGCAGGACGCGGTGCGCGCCATGGCCGGCATCGAGAAGTCGTCGCGGGAGATATCGCAGATCATCGGCGTCATCGACGAGATCGCCTTCCAGACCAACCTGCTGGCGTTGAACGCAGGTGTCGAAGCGGCGCGTGCCGGCGAAGCTGGTCGGGGCTTTGCAGTGGTCGCGCAGGAAGTGCGGGGGCTGGCCCAGCGTTCCGCAGAGGCGGCCAAGGAGATCAAGGGCCTGATCCAGACGAGCTCGTCCCAGGTGGACGACGGCGTGAAGCTGATCGACGAAACCGGAAAGGTCGCGGAACGGATCGTGCGCCAGGTCGTCGAGATCGATTCGCTCGTCGCCGAGATGGCCTCCTCGACGAAGGAACAGTCCACCGGACTGTCTGAGATCAACACGGCGGTTTCGCTGATGGATCAGGCGACGCAACAGAACGCGGCGATGGTGGAGCAGACGACCGCCGCGGTCCACTCGCTTCGCGCCGAAGCCGCCGAACTCGTCCGTTCCGTCGCCGGCTTCAGCATCAGCTCGGCTGGACCTGCCGGCGGCGCCAAGGCCGCAAAAGCGCCCGCGCGTTCCGCCGCGCCAAGGAATGTGCCGTCTTCCGCCGTTCGCGGCGCGACCGCCCTGAAGGTCGCCGCCGAGGCCGACGGATGGGAAGAATTCTGAGGGAAACAAGAATGAAATCAGCCATGTCTACAGCGGTGGCCTTGCCACCGGTCCTCGACATCACCGCCGCCGGACCTCTCGCGTCGGAGTTCCTCCGCGTCCGGGGCAAGGACGTTTCCGTCGATGCGTCAAAGGTCGAGCGCGTCGGCGCCCAGTGCATCCAGGTGCTGCTGTCGGCAGTTGCCACCTGGACCCTCGATGGAATGGAATTCGACCTCGCGAACCCCTCCGCCGCGCTCGTGGAAGGTCTCGAAATCGCGGGGCTGGAACCGGCTAACCTAGTTGCAAGGAATGCTTGAGATGACGAAAACGGTACTGACTGTGGATGACTCCCGCACGATCCGGGAGATGCTGCGTGCCGCACTGACCGAGGCCGGCATGAACGTGTTGCAGGCCGAAGACGGCGTGCATGGGCTTGAGGTTCTCGATGGCGCGATGCCCGACGTCATCGTCACCGACATCAACATGCCGCGGATGGACGGCTTCGGCTTCATCGAGGCGGTGCGCGGCAGCGACAAGCACCGGGCGATCCCGATCCTGGTCCTGACCACCGAGAGCGTCGACGACAAGAAGGACCGCGCTCGTCGTCTCGGCGCGACCGGCTGGATCGTGAAGCCGTTCGACCCGACCAAGTTGGTGAATGCAATCAACCGCGTCGCGGCCTGATCAAACATAAGACCGGGGGAGCTTGCCAGTGGATACGATGGCGGCAATCAAGCAGACATTCTTCCAGGAATGCGAGGAGCAACTCGCGGAGCTGGAGACCGGACTGCTTGCTATCGAAAGCGAAGAGCATGACCCGGACACCATCAATGCGGTGTTCCGAGCCGTCCATTCGATAAAGGGCGGCGCGGGGGCGTTCGGACTTGAAGAACTGGTGCGATTCGCACACACGTTCGAGACGACGCTGGATCTCGTCCGAGGCGGGCAGATACAGCCGGATGCAGGGCTGCTCAAGCTCATGCTGCGGTCGTCCGACATCCTGGCGGATCTGGTGCGCTACTCCCGCGACGGCGGCGAGATGGACGAGAGCCGAGTCACGCAGATCCACGAGGAACTGACGCGCGCAGCCAACCTTGAGGCTGCGTCCGCCCCCAAGGTCGCCGCACTGGTTCCGGCTTCGTTCGAGCCGGTCGCCGCGTTCGATGCCGGCGGATCGGACGATGACTTCGTTCCGATCACGATCTCATTCGACGACATCCTCGGCGACGGCGGCGAAGCCTCCAGTGCCGAGCAGATCTATGTCGTCAGCTTCAAGCCGAAGCCGGAACTCTACGCAAAGGCCAATGACGCCATCAAGCTTCTGCGCGAAATCCGCGCGCTTGGGAGCGCCGACGTCGCCTGCGACATCTCAGACGTGCCGCTGCTGACCGAACTGGACCCGGAAGGCGCCTACCTGTCCTGGACGATCCGCCTCGGCGCGGACGTGACGGAGGCTCAGGTCCGCGAAGTGTTCGAGTTCGTGGAGTTCGACTGCGACGTCTCCGTGACGCCGGAGCCGAAGGTCGATCCGGACTTCGAGTTCGTTCCGGCCCCGATCGCCGAAACCCGCCAGGCGGTTCCTCTGCCGGTGGAAAACGGCCCGATCATCCCAGAGGCGGTGCTGGCGAAGATCGCGCAGGTCAACGCTGATCCCGCAAAGGCCCCTTCGCCCGCCGCTGCCGCCCAGGCGCAGCCGGCGCAGCAGGCCCAGACCACCATTCGCGTCGATCTCGATCGCGTCGACCGCCTGATCGATCTCGTCGGCGAACTGGTGATCAACCAGTCGATGCTGTCGCAGCGCGTGACCGAAGCCGGTATCGCGCGGCTCTCGGAAGTCGCCGTGGGGCTCGACGACCTCGAGCAGCTGACCCGCGAGATCCAGGATTCGGTGATGGCGATCCGCGCCCAGCCGGTCCGACCGATCTTCCAGCGCATGTCGCGCGTCATCCGCGAAGTGGCCGACATGGTCGGCAAGTCGGTGCGCCTGGTCACCGAAGGCGAGAACTGCGAGGTCGACAAGACCGTCATCGAACGGCTGGCGGATCCGCTCACCCACATGATCCGAAACGCCGTGGACCACGGGCTGGAAAAGCCGGAAGAACGCATCAAGGCGGGCAAGCCGGAACAGGGCGTGGTTCGCATGACCGCTGCCCATCGTTCGGGTCGGGTCATCATCGAGGTCTCCGACGACGGCGCCGGCATCAACCGCGCCAAGGTCAAGGAGATCGCGGTCAAGCGCGGCGTCATCGAACCCGGCGTGCAGCTGTCCGACAGCGAGATCGACGATCTGATCTTCGCGCCCGGCTTCTCCACCGCCAGCACGGTGTCCGACGTGTCGGGACGCGGCGTCGGCATGGATGTCGTGAAGCGCTCCATCCAGGCGCTCGGCGGACGCATCTCCATCTCCTCGAAGCCGGGGCAGGGGACGACCTTCACGCTCAGCCTGCCGCTGACTCTCGCGGTTCTCGACGGCATGGTGGTCACTGTGGCGGGCCAGACGCTGGTGGTGCCGCTGACGGCCATCGTCGAGACGCTGCAGCCGAAGGGCCCTGAAGTCCACGGCCTGGGCGAACGCGCCAAGGTCATCGCCATCCGCGGTTCGTTCATTCCGCTGATCGACGTCGGCTACAAGCTCGGCTACCGCCACGACGAGGCCGATCCGCTCAACAGCGTCGCCATCATGGTGGAATCGGAGAACCGGGTTCAGAGCGCCCTCATGGTCGATGGAATCATCGGCCAGCAGCAGGTGGTCATCAAGAGCCTCGAGACGAATTACGGCCAGGTCTTCGGCGTGGCCGCCGCAACCATCCTCGGCGACGGCCGGGTCGCCGTCATTCTCGACGTCGACGCCATCGTCGCCGGCAACCGCTCCTAGTCGGCGCAGGCCGGGCACGCCCAAGGAAAGAGGAACGCAGCTATGATGCACGTCAAGGAACACGATCTGTCGAAGAACAGCGAACTCATCGCCTTCCGTCTCGGAGGCCAGGAGTTCTGCGTGGACATCATGTCCGTCCGCGATATTCGCGGCTGGACGCCCACCACCCCGCTGCCGCATTCGCCGGGCTATGTGAAGGGCGTGATCAACCTGCGCGGCTCTGTGCTGCCGGTGATCGATCTGGCGGCGCGTCTCGGCTTCCGCTCCACCGAACCGACGGCACGCCACGTCATCATCGTGACGCAAGTCGGCAACCAGTCGGTGGGTCTCCTGGTCGACGCGGTCTCCGACATCCTGACCATCAACGCCGATACGATCCAGCCGACGCCCGACGTGGCGTCCGAACTGGCGCGGGCCTTCATGAAGGGCGTGCTGGCAATCGAGGGCCGCATGATCAGCCTGATCGGCCTCGACAGCGTGCTGCAGTCGACCCGCGAGAACTCGGGGTTCCTGAATTGAAATCGTCCGCCGCTTCCTTGTCCGGCGGCATCGTTCCAGGGGAATACCTGCTGACGGCGGAAGACTTCCGCCAGATCGCGGAGATCCTGCACGATCACGCCGGCATCCAGCTCTCGGAAACCAAGGCCGCGCTGGTCTATGCGCGGCTGGCCAAGCGCCTTCGGGCGCTGGGCCTGGAGAACTTCCGAGACTATTGCGCCCATGTCGCCCGGTCCGAAGGACTGGATGAGCGGCAACGCATGGTGGCGGCGCTGACGACGAACGTAACCAAGTTCTTTCGCGAGGCGCATCATTTCGAGCACCTGAAACGCACCGTCATGCCGCCGCTGCTGGAGGCCGCGCGCCGCGGCGCACCGGTTCGCATCTGGTCGGCCGGGTGCTCGAACGGGCAGGAGGCCTATTCGGCCGCGCTGGTGATCCTGTCCATGATGCCGGATGTCGGCCGCCATGACGTGAAGATCCTGGCCTCCGACATCGATCCCAACATGATCGCCGAGGGCAAGGCCGCGGTCTATCCCGACCATGCGCTGACCGATGTGCCCGCCGACCTGAAGAAGCGCTGGCTGCATCGCGCGCCGGGCGGCTTCGGAGATCAGCAATTGTGGCAGGTCGCCGACGAGGCGCGCAGGATGGTGTCTTTCCGGGAACTCAACCTGTTCGCCAAATGGCCGATGCAGCGCCAGTTCGACGTCATCTTCTGCCGCAACGTCGTCATCTACTTCGACAAGGTCAAGCAGGCGGCTCTCTGGACGCGCTTCTCCGAGGCGCTCAAGCCCGACGGCTGGCTCTACATCGGCCATTCCGAGAGGGTCTCCGGGCCTTCGGCCGACAACTTCGTCAGCGACGGTATCACGACCTGGCGTCATTCAAGGGGGAATGCAAGATGAAGCCGGTCCGTGTCCTGATCATCGACGACAGCGCCACGATGCGCCGCATCATCGGTTTCGCGCTCGCCTCGAACCCGGCCATCCAGGTCGTCGGCGAAGCGCCCGATCCGACCGAAGCCTTCAAGATGGTCGATTCGCTCGATCCCGACGTCATCACGCTCGATATCGAGATGCCCAAGATGAACGGCATCGATTTCCTGCGCCGGGTGATGAAGCATCGGCCGCGGCCGGTCATCATGGTCTCGACGCTGACCGTCAACGGCGCCGCGGTGACGATCGAGGCGCTGGCGCTCGGCGCCTTCGATTGCGTGGCCAAACCGTCGCTCAAGGACGATCGCTCGTTCGAGGACCTGATCGAGAAGGTCATTGCCGCCGGCGCCGTGCGCAACCGGTCCAGTGCAGCGCTCGGGCGTCCGGTCCCGGCCCGCGAGCCGGCCGCGCCGTCCATGCCGGCCCCGTCGATGGCTGCCGGGCCGCTCGAGCGCCTGATCGCGATCGGCGCGTCGACCGGCGGCGTCGAGGCTCTGATCGCCGTCCTGTCGGAGTTTCCGATGGACTGTCCGCCGACCGTCGTCACCCAGCACATGCCGGCGAACTTCACGCGCTCGTTCGCAGAGCGACTCGACCGACTCTGCCGGCCGACGGTGCAGGAGGCGGAAGACCGCCGTCCGCTCCAGCGGGGCAACATCTACATCGCGCCGGGGGGAGGACGGCACATGGAGGTCGTGCGTGGCGGAGGCGGCCTGGAGACGCGCCTGCGCGAGGGCGAGACGGTCTCGGGACATCGGCCGTCGGTGGACGTCCTGATGAATTCGGTCGCCGCGGCCGCCGGCCGGGATTGCGTCGGCATCATTCTGACGGGCATGGGACGCGACGGCGCCCAGGGTCTTTTGAGGATGCGGCAGAACGGCGCCAGAACCATCGGGCAGGACGAGATGTCCTCCCTGATCTACGGAATGCCGCGCGTGGCCCACGAGGTCGGCGCGGTCCAGAAGCAACTGCCACTGAGCCGCATCGCCCGGGAGATCTTCACGGGCGCAAGGTCGACGAAAGAAGGGACCGTGTCATGTCACTCCTAGCTCAGCTGAAGATCCTCGTGGTCGACGACACCACCACCAGCCGCATGCTGCTGCGCGACGCCCTCGAAACCATCGGTTTCCGGAACATTTCCGTGGCGGCGGACGGCGAGCAGGCGATGCAGGTGATGATGTCGCAGCCTTGCCACTTGATCATCTCGGACATGAACATGCCGAAGATGAACGGCCTGCAGCTCCTCCATGCGATCCGTACCTATCGGCCGACGTCGCGCGTGCCGTTCATGATCCTGACGGGCAACAACGACAAGAACGTGCTGATCGAAGGTCGCAAAATGGGCCTCAACAATTACCTCAACAAGCCCTTCACCACCCCGGATCTCAAGAAGGCGCTGGAAGCTATCGTGGGGAAGCTGCAATGATCCTGCCTGGTCGACCAGACCGGATTCACGTCATCCAGGGCGAGTGCGCGGTGTCCGACAAGCCCGAGGCGGTGCTTACCACTGTCCTGGGGTCCTGTGTCGCGGCCTGCATGTACGATCCCGTGCTGAAGATCGGCGGCATGAACCATTTCCTGCTCCCGGGCGAGGGAGAACGCTCGCGCCTGAACGAGGCCGAGCGCTTCGGCGTCTACCTGATGGAGCTTCTGGTGAACGGCCTGCTCAAGCGCGGCGCCCGGCGCGACAATCTCGAAGCCAAGCTGTTCGGCGGCGGTCGCACGATCCAGAACTTCACCGATATCGGAGCGAAGAACATCGAGTTCGCGCGGCGCTTCCTCGACAACGAGGGCATCAAGTACACGGGTGGCAGCGTCGGCGGCGACCAGGGTCGCCGGCTGGAGTTCCAGCCCTACAGCGCCAAGGCGCGGCAGTTCCTGCTGCCAAAGGCGGCGGCGCCCATTCCCGCCCCCGAGCCACGCGTGCCGGCGCCCGCCGCCGGTGGCGAACTCGAACTGTTCTAGGAATAGGGTTTCGCCTGCATGCCGCTTTCAGCCAAGACCGTCGAACACGATCCGCATCACGAGACGGTGCGCGACGTCATCGCGCGCATCGAGGCGGAGCTCGAGACGATCGCCCATGCGATCGACGTGAACCATGCCCACATCGCGGTCGCGGTCGGCGACGCGATCCAGGGCAAGCCGGGTTTCATCAGGGCCATGCAGGAGGGCGACCTCATCTACCAGAAGGTCTCCGGCATCGCCGGCTTCCTGCGCTCGTTGATGGACGTGATGCCGGACGAGTGGGAAGTCGAGACGGGCGTGGCGACACGCGACGTCAAGCTCGCCGAACTGGCCGGCCGCATCGGCGCGCGGGCGCAGATGGTGCAGGTCGTGCGCAACGACGATTTCGGCGACTGCGACCTCTTCTGAGGCTTTGCGTTCCGGGGGCGGGGGGAACGGGCGCTGGCTGACGGTGGCCGGCGCCCGCACTTTTCCAGAGCAGTCCAGGTCGACCCCTTGCCGACCGCACCGGATACGCGCCGACCTGTTCGGAGCAACCCGTATTTTGGGGTTGGCTTTCCCATTCCGATCCCTGACAATGTCTCTCAGGCTGCGCGAGACCGCGTGGCGGGAACATCGATCGGGAGGAATACCATGTTCAAAATCGGCACTCGTCTGCTTGCGGCCGGCGCCATGTCGGCCACGCTCGCGCTTGGCGCCATACCGGCCAAGGCGGATGAATTCATCAACGTCCTGACCGGCGGCACGTCGGGCGTCTACTATCCGCTCGGCGCTGCGCTGGCGAAGATCTATGGCGAGAAGATCGAGGGCGTGCGCACCCAGGTGCAGTCCACCAAGGCGTCCGTCGAGAACCTCAACCTGCTCCAGAGGGGCAGCGGCGAGATCGCCTTCGCGCTCGGCGATTCCGTCAAGGCGGCCTGGGAAGGCGACGCGGAGGCAGGCTTCGCCACCAAGCTCGAGAAGCTGCGCGGCATCGCCGCGATCTATCCCAACTACATCCAGATCGTCGCCTCGCAGGAATCCGGCATCAAGGTCTTCGACGACCTGAAGGGCAAGAGCCTGTCGGTCGGCGCGCCGAAGTCCGGAACCGAGCTCAACGCGCGCCAGATCTTCACCGCGCTCGGCATGAGCTACGACGATCTCGGCAAGACCGAGTACCTGCCCTTCGGCGAGTCGGTCGAGCTCATCAAGAACCGCCAGCTAGACGCCACGCTGCAATCGGCGGGCCTCGGCGTCGCCTCGATCAAGGATCTCGCCACAGCGCTGCCGATCACCATGGTGGCCGTGCCGGATAGCGTCGCCGAGACGCTGGGCGCGCCGTTCCTGGCCGCCACCATCCCTGCCGGCACCTATGAGGGCCAGGCCGAGGACGTACCGACGCTGGCCATCACCAACATCCTGGTGACGCATTCCGACGTCTCCGAGGAGACGGCCTACCAGATGACCAAGCAGTTGTTCGAAAACCTTCCCGAAATGATTGCGGCGCACGCCGCCGCCCGGGCGATCAGTGCCGAGACCGGCGCCGTGGGCCTTCCGATCCCGCTGCATCCGGGCGCGGAGCGCTACTACAAGGAAATGGGTCTGCTCTGATCCCTCGCGGATCGGCAAGACCACGAGCACCGAGCGGCCGCCTCCACTGGGCGGCCGCTGATCCATCTGGCGCCTTTGTCGGGGCATGACATGAGCAATCCAGCAGCCAGCGACGTTGGTTCCTCCGCGACCTTCCATGACCCGACGGGCGGCGGCTTTCCCGCCACGCTCGAAGGCCGGCTGCTGTTCTGGATCGCGGTCGCCTTCTCGGCGTTCCAGCTCGCCACCGCCGCGCATGTGCTCAACCTGCCAAGCCAGATCGTCCGCTCCTTCCACGTCGGTTTCCTGCTGCTGCTGGCCTTTCCGCTGGTGGCCGCGGCCGGCGGCTGGCGGCTGCCCTGGAAGTCGCTCGCCTGGGGACTGGCGGCCGCCAGCGTCGCGGTGGCGATCTATCAATGGGTCGAGTACAAGCCGCTGATCCTGCGCGCCGGCGATCCCCTCACCAGCGACATCGTCTTCGGCGTCATCGCTCTCGTCACGATCTTCGCCGCCGCCTGGCTGATCATGGGGCCGGCGCTGCCGATCATCTCCGGCGCGTTCCTGTCCTACTGCCTGTTCGGCCAGTACCTGCCGGCGCCGCTCAACCATCGCGGCTACGACTTCTCGCAGGTCATCGATCACATGACCTACGGGACGGAGGGCATCTACGGCATCCCCATCTACGTCTCGTCCACCTTCATCTTCCTGTTCATCCTGTTCGGCGCCTTCCTGGAGAAAGGCGGCATGATCCGCCTCTTCACGGACATCTCTCTCGGGCTCGTCGGCCATGCACGCGGGGGCGCGGCCAAGGTGTCGGTCATCTCGTCGGGCTTGATGGGCACGATCTCGGGCTCGGGCGTCGCCAATGTCGTCACCACCGGCCAGTTCACCATTCCGCTGATGAAGCGCTTCGGCTACCGCCCAGCCTTCGCCGGCGGCGTCGAGGCCACCGCCTCGATGGGCGGACAGATCATGCCGCCGGTGATGGGCGCGGTCGCCTTCATCATGGCCGAGACGCTGGGGATCGAGTATTACGAGGTGGTGAAGGCGGCGATCGTGCCGGCCATCCTCTATTTCGCCTCCACCTTCTGGATGGTGCACCTGGAAGCCGGCAAGCGTGGTCTCGTCGGGCTGCCCCGGTCGGAGCTGCCGTCGGCGCTCGGCGCGCTCAAGCGCGGCTGGTACCTCCTGCTGCCGCTCGGCGTTCTCGTCTACCTGCTCTTCACGGGCTACACGCCGCTGTTCGCGGGCACGGTCGGTCTTGCGCTGACGGTGCTTCTCATCCTCGGCGGTTCGGTGGCGCTCGGCCTGCCGGGGCAGGTGATCCGCATCCTCTTCTGGATCGGCCTCGGCCTCGTGGCGGCGAGCTTCTTCCGCTTCGGCATCGGCGTCGTCCTGGGGGCCGTCGCGCTGCTCGTGCTGGCCAATGTCTTCGTCGAGGGCGGGCGCAAGACACTGGCGGTCTGCCGCGATTCGCTCGCCGACGGCGCGCGCACCGCACTGCCAGTCGGCATCGCCTGCGCCATCGTCGGCATCATCATCGGCACGATGACGCTGACGGGTGTCGCGAACACCTTCGGCCAGTACATCGTCTCGGTCGGGCAGAACTCGCTGTTCCTGTCGCTGGTGCTGACCATGCTCACCTGCATCGTGCTCGGCATGGGCATTCCAACCATCCCCAACTACATCATCACCTCGACGATCGCCGGCCCGGCGCTGCTCGAACTCGGCGTGCCGCTGATCGTCAGCCACATGTTCGTCTTCTACTTCGGCATCCTGGCCGACCTGACGCCGCCGGTGGCGCTCGCCTGCTTCGCCGCCGCGCCGATCGCCAAGGAGGGCGGGCTGAAGATCTCGATGGAGGCGATCAAGGTCGCCGCCGCGGGCTTCGTCATCCCCTATCTGGCGGTCTACACCCCGGCCCTGATGCTGCAGGGAGGCGGGCCGCTCTCCGAGGCCATCGGTTTCGTGCCGGCGGTGATCTACATCATCTTCAAGGCCTCGCTGGCGATCGTGCTGTGGGGGGCCGCGGTGATCGGCTATCTGCGCGCACCGCTCGCTGCCTGGGAGCGGCTGCTGGCCGCCATCGCCGCCTTCACGCTGATCGTGGCGCTGCCGGTCACCGACGAAATCGGCTTCGCGCTCGCCGCCCTCATGCTCGGCCTGCACTGGTGGCGGACCCGGGAGAAGGCTGCGGCGGCGTGACGCCTTCATGCCCCTAGCGCTGTGCATCATCGCCGCCGGCAAGACCACGGTGCTGGCCGCGTCCGCCTTCACGCTCGCCTGGACCCACTCGGTGGAAAGGACCCGCTGGGCGGAGGACTGGCGGGTGACGACGGCGGGGCTCGAACTCGTGTCGGCGCGCGTCGAGGGCACCGGCGCCGGGATGGAGATCCCCGAGGGCGCGGTTTTCGCCGACGGCGCCTGGACGTACCGGCCCGATCTGCCGCCGCAACCGGCGCTGCTGCTGGCACGCTCGGGCGCAACCGGAGAAGGCTGGGAACTCTGTGCCGACGGCCAGTGCCTGACGATCGGCGACGAGCCGGGCGAGCCGGTGGAAATCAGGGGATGCGAGGGGTAGGGGGATGCCGGAAACGGCGCATACGGGGACAGGAAACGCGGGGACAGTTTACCCAATTCGGGATCGCGGCGCTCGGGGATGGATGAGCCAGGCAGCCGAATTGGGTAAACTGTCCCCGTATTTCCCACGGCCAACGCCGACGCGCCGGGAGGCGGTTTTGCCGCCCGGCCAGTCAGATCGAGGATGCGATTGCTTCCGCCGGATCGTCGGCGTCAGGACGTGTCGGGGGCCTGATGCGGCCAGCCGCCGCGCGTAACGGAACGGCGCGCCGGCCAGCGCGCGGAGCCATCGGCAACGGCACGCACATGGTCGATGCGGGCGGTCTCGCCAGAAAGGCGGCCTTCCGGCGGCAACAGGGTGCCGAGCACGGCGGCCAGCAGGCGCAGGCGCCAGGCGAGCAGCGCGGCATCGTCGGGGCTGCTGCCGGGCGCCAGGTCCTCGTCGAAGCCCTGCCAGGACAGCTGCGTGACGTCGACGACATAGACCCGCGCGACGCCCTCGGCATGGCGCAGGATGGAGAGCACGAGCCAGCGGATCGGAAGCGACCGGGCGCCAGCACGCTCGGCGAGCAGCGCCAGCGCGACGAACGTCGCGATGATGCGTCTCAGCGTCCGATCGTCCAGTCCCACGTCCATGCCCGTCCTCTCCATAACCAGCCGCCATTGTGGGGCGGGTGGTCGGAGGCGTGGACAGAAATCGTGGAAGATGTTGATTTCGTTGGGGGTGGGGTCGAATCTGTCCACGCGGGGGGCAGGCGATGGGTCGTGCGTCCTTCGAGGCTCGCCCGCCGGAACTCTGGCCTGCACTTGCGAAGTCCGTGCAGGCTCGCACCTCAGGATGAGGACCGTGGGTTGCTTGCGGCTCCGGCAAGAAGCGTTTGCGGCGCTCGCGCCTCAGGATGAGGACCGTTGGAGAAACTGGCGGGGTGCGTCCTTCGAGGCTCGGCTTCGCCTCGCGCCTCAGGATGAGGACCGTTGGTGCCGCCGTTGCTCTCCAAGGTTTCGTCTTGATTGCCGTACTTGGGTTCCCTGGGCGAAGGCCGCCGTTTGCAAACGGCCCTCACGACGAGTTGTGAGGCAAAGCCGAGGCCTCGACGGTCCTCATCAAGTCAGTTGCGCTTCGAGCTGGGCGAGTCTGGCGTTTGCGATGACGATGATCTTTCTCATGA
>JBHYDY010000023.1:0-94521 GCA_051860465.1 Mesorhizobium sp. | reverse complement strand
GCACCGGCGGGCGGGCGCGCAAGCTCGCGGACGCTGAAATCTCGTGCGAAAAACACAAAGTCGGCGCGGTCGTCTGCGTCCACGCCAAGGGCATGAAGGACGCCTGGCACCTGGCCGCCAGCGACGGCCAGGCGACGGCGCGTGCGATCGTCAACTCATACGCCCGCCGCTGGAGCATCGAGCCCGAGTTCAGGGACACCAAGGACCTTCGCTTCGGCATGGGCTTGAGCGCGGCGCGCGTCGGCGATCCCCACCGGCGCGACAGGCTGCTTTTGATCAGCGCCATCGCCGTCATGCTGCTGACGCTGCTCGGCGGCGCCGGCGAGGCACTCGGCATGGACCGCCTGCTCAAAAGCAACACCGTCAAGCGCCGCGTCCATTCCCTGTTCCGCCAGGGCTGCCTCTACTACGACGCCATCCCCAACATGCCGGAGCCAGACTTATGCGCCCTGATCCAGCGCTTCCAGGCGTTGATCCGCCAAAACAACCTCACCGCCGCCGTCCTCGCCGTCGGATAATAAATGAGGGGATACTTGAGTGGCGCCGATTGCGGCTTAAAGCGGCGATATGAAACAGATGAGTGTCACCGGCACAGCCGTTACCGCACCCAACTTGCCACGCTTCGAGAAAACCGGCTTTTCGTAGGTCTTCTTCAAGATCGTTCTCCTGTTGTTCGGCACATCAGGCCAGCTTGATTCGAAAGAATACGTCAGGAGAGTCAGCGATGCAAATCCGAGCTTGGAGCGAGCGCCATGATCGTTGCTTACACCATGAACCCTATTCGGGAGCAAGAAGCGACACCGTGACCGCAGTCACCGAAACGAGCTTTCCTCTCCTAGAGAACGCCGGTTTTTCATACGTCTTCTTCACCCGCGTTCCTCCTGAACGTCATCGCCACAAGCTGGCGTAGCAAATCGAATTCCAACGAGACGCAACCGCGACGCACCAGTGGACAAGACGACTGTCGCGAAGCGTCGAGCCGCGCCCTAAGCCGGAGAAACGATCGAGACGTAGATCGACGCCGTATTGACGCCAAGCTTGCCCCGCTTCGAAAGAACCGGCTTCTTGTAAGTCCTTTTCATTTCGACCCTCTCCCTGTGGAGCACCACCACTCCGATACATACAGTCGGGAATGCGTACTTCAAAAACGGCAAATATTCAATCAACCTTAGAGATCATCTCGGTGGTTATCAGGAAGCGGGCTTCTCGCCTGTTTTGTCGGCAAAGGGCGCCAGCCTCTGCCTTGTGCGGTGATCGGCGGGAGCGACCTTCTCGCCGGTTACGTCCTGTCCACGCCGGTAGTGACCAGGCCAGCGCTGCTCCCGCTCCGGCGAGCCGGGCTCCTGAAGCGCGGCCTGGAAGGCGCGGCGCCTGGTGCGCCACTCATCCATGTAATGCGCCACCTCCGGGTCGTCGGAAACGCTCTTCATCTCGGGTTCGAAGGCCTCCAGTTCGCCGCGGCGCGTCGGGAACAACTGAACCAGGGGGTCACCCTTGCGAAACCGCACGGCGTGGTTGGGCCGCGTGATCTGCCAATGCATCGCTATGGACGAGAGTAGCCAGTCCGTCTCGGCCGTACCGGAGAGCGGAGAAGCCCCATCGACGGGCATGTTCGGCGGTCCCTGGATGACTAGGTCATAGCCCGGCTCGGTGCGGAAGACCGCCGGAAAGGAGAATGTGACGATACCGAAGCCGAAATGGCTCACGATGCGATGATTGCCTGGTTCGTCCGGCAGGATGGCGAGACAATCTGGATGGTCGCCGCCGTTCCAGACCGCCGTGAAACCGACCGGCGAACATACTTCCCAGCCGTGCTGGTTGGCGATCACCATCGGCAGGCAGCCATAGGCAAAGCCCTTGTTGAGCTTCGACATCCACGCCCTGTCCGCGCGCGCGGGCCGGATGTCGAGTTGGTAGCCATCCTCGACATAGGCGATGAGTTTCATTTTTCTTCCCTTTCGGCCGCCTCGACGGCCCGCTTCACCGACGTGCGCCTGCCTCTAGACGGTTTTTCTTCCCGATATCCTGGCTAAGGCGACAAAATACTATCTGATCAAGGCGGCTGGTCAAACAAATCCCGAACGGATCGCTGCGCGCAAGCAGGCCTAAGGGCACCCGCATATCGAAACGCCGAGCATCGATCGCCTTCCCGCTGGCGCCCGGAAACACCGCTACCTGATGTACCAGCCCCAGGGCTGGTCGGTCTCGTAGGCGGTGATCTGCTTGACCTCGAGGTAGTTCGACAGGCCCCAGGGACCGAGTTCGCGGCCGATGCCGGACTGCTTGTAGCCGCCCCAGGGCGCTTCGGTGAAGGTGGGCTGCGAGCAGTTGATCCAGACGATGCCGGCGCGGAAGGCGCGCGCGACGCGTTGGCAGCGCGCGCGGTCCTTCGACATGACCGCAGCCGCCAGGCCAAAGCGGCTGTCATTGGCCATCCGCAAGGCATCGGCCTCGTCGGCGAACGGCTTGACGCAGACGACCGGTCCAAAAATCTCCTCGCGCCAGACGAACGATTCCTCCGGCATGTCGGTCAGGATCGTCGGCTCCAGGAAGTATCCGGTGTTCAGGCCCGCGGGTCGGCGCCCGCCGCCGGCGACCGTCGCGCCCTCGGCCCGGCCACGCTCGATGGCGGCCAGCACCTTGTCGTACTGACCCTTCGACACCAGCGGACCCAGCAGCGTGCCCTCCTCCATGCCGTTGCCGATGCAAATCTTCGCCGCTTCCGCAACCAGGCGCTCGAGCAGCGCGGGATAGAGGCTCTCCTCCACCAGCACGCGCGACGTGGCAGAGCAGACCTGGCCCTGGTTCCAGAAGATGCCGAACATGATCCATTCGACGGCGGCTTCGATGTCGGCATCGGCGAAGACGACGAAAGGCGACTTGCCGCCGAGTTCGAGCGACACGGCCTTGATGTCGCGCGCCGCCGCCATCATCACCTTCGAGCCCGTCGGGACCGAGCCGGTGAAGGCCAGCTTGTCGACGCCCGGATGCTCCGACAACGGCTGGCCGGCGTCCGGGCCAGTGCCGGTGACGATGTTCAAGACGCCGGCCGGCAAGCCGGCCTCGGCCACGATGGCGCCGAGCTCCAGCGCCGTCAGCGGGGTGAGTTCGGAGGGCTTCAGCACCATGGCGCAGCCGGCCGCCAAGGCGGGCGCCACTTTCCAGGCGGCCATCAACAACGGGTAGTTCCACGGCACGATGGCGCCGGCGACGCCGACCGGCTCGCGCACGACTTTCGTCGAAAAGCGGTCGTCGCCGAGCGGGACGGTCTCCTCCGGCGCCTCGTCGAGATTCTCGGCCAGGCCTGCATAGTAGGAAAAGCAGCCGGCGACGTCGCCGATGTCCCACAGCGCCTCGGGCAACGGCTTGCCGTTGTCGCGCACCTCGATGCGGGCGAGCTCGTCCTGACGGGCGGTCACGCCGTCGGCGATGCGACGCAGGACGGCGGCGCGCTCCCTGCCCGACATCCTCGGCCACGGCCCGTCGTCGAAGGCCCTGCGCGCGGCCTTGACGGCACGGTCGATGTCCTCGGCGGTTCCAGCCGGCGCGTGCGCGAAGACCTCTTCGGTCGCCGGGTCGATCACCGGGAAGCTGCCGCCGCGCACCGGCGCCACCCATGCGCCATCGATGAAGAGCCTGTCTCGCATTGCCTTCTCCTCTTTCGTCACCCCACCGCGCGGCGCGGTGCGTCGGCGCGGTTCACCGCATCCAGAATACCCTTGGCCGCGCGCCTGGCGCCCTTGTGGGCCTGCATGCCGACGGCATTCCGTTGCAGGCGCGCCTTCATCGCGTCATCCGCGAGCAGCGATCGGATCGCCTCGGCAAGGCCGTCAGGCTCCCAGCGGTAGCGGTCGAGCGCCCGCCCGACGCCGGTCTCGTCGGCGCGGCGGGCATTGTCGTGACCGTCCCAGCAATAGGGCATGACCAGCGAGGGCACGCCGAAGGTGAGCGCTTCGCAAAAGGAGTTGTTGCCGCCATGGTGGATGAAGAGGCTCGACTGGGCGACGACCGAGGGCTGCGGAAACCAGCTGCCGACATAGACGTTGTCGGGCACCGACGAGTACTCGTCGCTCCATGGCCCGCCATTGACGAGGAAGCGGCACGGCAGGTCGGCGAAGACCTCGATCATCCGCTTCGTCATGGCGACGTCCATCGCACCCAGCGAGCCGAAGCTGGTCAGGACCAGCGGCGCGTCGTTGTGGGTGGCAAAGCGCGGCGGCTGATAACCGGCTTCCTGGCGCACGCAGCCATCGAGAAAGACGAAGCGCCCGGGATCGAGCGGCACCGCGCGATCATGGCGGATGATCTGCGGCGCCAGCAGGAGGTTGAGCCAGGGCGACGGGTCGAGGAAGCTTGCCGCCGGTGGCGGGGCGAGCCCGCATTCGGTGAGGAATGCCGAAAACCGCTTGTGCGCGGGCGCCGTCACCGCCTCGTAGCGGCGGGCGAAGTCGGCCCAGCGATCGCGTTCCGCCAGGCCGAGACCCGACAGGTAGGGCGGCACGTTGGGGTCGGGCAGTTCGGTCTCGGCGCAGGAGATGACGCGGATCCAGGGCACGCCCGCATTGGCAATCGCGGGGAACATCACGACGTTGTCGAGCACGATTCCGTCGGGCTTCAGGCTGGACAGGAGCTGGCGCAGCGGCATTTCGACGGCGATCGCGGTGTCGACGATCGCATCCCAGGTCGGCCCGACATAGCTGTCGAGCTGGCGGTCCGGCGACTGGCGGAACGCGCTCTGGTGGCGGGCGATGAAGCCGGTCCAGTCCGTTGTGCTCTCCGTGCCGCCGCCAAGCTGGTACTCGGCAAACCCGTACTCCGCGAACACGCCGCTGAACCCCGGATGGCAGATGAAGACCGGCCGCGCGCCCATGCGCCGCAGTTCCTGCGCGATGCCGACGCAGTTCAGCGCCGCGCCGAAGCTCGCTTCGGGAAACAGGGCGATGGTCCTGGATGCGGTCATGCGGTTCCTGATCGCTTGTCAGCGCGCGACGATCTTGAAGGCGGGGGGAACGCCACGGCCGGCCAGACGCGGGCGCTGGGATTGCGAGAGCTGGATATGCACGCGCATCAGGTCGGCGGCAAGGTTCATCTGGCCGCGCTCGATGTGCTCCAGCATCTGGAGGTGTTCGATGTTCGATTGCATCAGCCGCCAGGTCGAGACGTGGCCGGACGGCGCGGCGCGGCGGCGCCGGTGGTGGTTGACCAGCGCCTCGGCCATGAAGGGGTTGCCGCAGCTCTTGGCCACGAGAAGATGGAAATCGAAATCGGTGCGGTCGAAGAGCTTGCGGTTGAAGCTGTCCTCGTCCATCCGCCGCAAGGCCAGCATCGACTGGCGCAGCGACAGGATCGCGGTCGCGTCGCGGCGGAAATCCGGCATGGCGAGCGCCACGGGCTCGGTGGCGAGCCGGAACTCGTAGCTCGCAGCCGCCGCGTCCGAACTGATCGCGAACTGCTTGAGGAGCCATTGCTGCCCGGCGCCGCGTTCGGCCAGCCCATCCTCCGACAGCCTGGACAGCGCGTTCTGCACCGCCAGGCGCCCTTCGCCATAGCGGCGCTGCAAGGCCGCGACCGTCTGGGTCTCCTCGATGCGGCCGGCCGCCAGGTCGCGCAGGATCGCGGCATGGACCTCGTCCTCGGCCTGCGCGCTGGGCTCGAGATCGAGGCCGGGCACCATCGCCGGATCGATGGCGAAGCGATAGCCGCCCTCCGCATCGGGCGACACCAGCCCTTGCTCGGCAAGCACCTGGAGCGCCTTGCGGACGGGGGTTCGCGAGACGCTGCAGAGCGTCGCGATCGACTGCTCGATCAGCCGCTCGCCGGACACCATCCCGCGCTCGGTTGCCAGGTCCAGTATTTTTTGCGCCAATTCGACATGACGCCTGTTGGGCTTGCCTGCGTCAGACATGAGCGACCCTGGTTGATGTAAAGCCCGGAGAATGCGTCCGCTTCGCTGGTTTGGCAAGCGGCGCGTCGGGACCGTTGAAAAAGATTCGGAGATCGCGAATCCGCTATTGACGTATTTTTTTCGAAAACAATACAATCTGGCCCGACCGAGAAGATCGCAGAAAGCGACGAGCGTCCATCCAGAGGCTGGAACATCAACATGAGGAGAATCCCCGTGACACCGACGAAAGGGTCCGTAACCAGGAGCTGGGCCATCCGCCTGGCGACCGCAGCAGCCATGCTCGGCGCCGCGCAGAGCGCATCGGCCGCCGACCTGGTCATCTCCAACTGGGACGGCTACATGGCGCCCGACATCGCCGAGACCTTCAAGGCCGCGACGGGCCTCGATGTCGAGATCGTCAACCACGCCACCAACGAAGAGATCATGGGCAAGCTGATGGCGAGCCAGGGCAAGGGCTACGACGTGGTCTTCGTGTCCTCGCCCTTTGCCGAAATCCTGAACAAGCAGGGCCTGCTGGCCGAGATCGACAAGGCCGCCGTGCCGAACCTCGCCAACCTCTATCCGGAGGCGGCTGCCCTTGCCTACGACCCCGGCAACAGCTTCGCCGTCCCCTACGCCTGGGGCACGACGGGGCTCTGCTACCGTTCCGATCTCGTCGAGGGCACGCCCGACAGCTGGATGGCGATGCTGAAGCCCGCGGACGCGCTGAAGGGCAAGATCACCATGCTGGCGACGGACCGCTGGCTGATGGGAGCCGGCCTGCTCGCCGAGGGTTCATCGGTCAACGAGAGCGACCCGGCCAAGATCGACTCCGCCAAGACCCTGCTGATCGAGGCCAAGAAGACGCTTCTCGCCTATGACGACACGACCTTCTACGCCAAGCTCGTCTCGGGCGAAGCCTCGCTCGTGCACGCCTGGGACGGCTGGTGCAACTACGGCATCGCCGAGAACGCCGACATCAAGTTCGTCGTGCCGTCGGAAGGCTCGGATCTCTGGGTCGACACGATGGTGGTGATGAAGAACGGCGACAACACCGCCAACGCGATGACCTTCCTGAACTTCGTCCTCGACGCCAAGAACCACGCCTGGGCAGCCGAGAACATCCTCTACAAGGTGCCGAACAAGGCGGCGATGGAGAGCCTCGATCCCGCGCTTGCCGAGCAGTATCCGAACATGGGCATGACGCCCACCGAACTCACCGGCTACGAACTGATGCGCGACCTGGGCGATGCTCAGCGGCTTTATTCGCGCGCCGTCAGCGAGATCAAGGCCGCCAACTGACGAGGCGGGGCGACAACCGAGCCCCGATCCGACGAACAGGACGGGGAGAGCGCGCCAGCGCCCTCCCCGTCTCCCATCTCGGTAGCTTGCGGGATCGCGATCGACACCGGCCTCACTGACGGGTCGGTCCGCCGCAAGCATGCAACAGGTTTCGACTTGTCCTTCCAGGCCACACGACCAAACCTGCTCGCCGCGCCGGCCATCGCCTGGCTGCTCGCGTTCATGGTCGCGCCGTGCCTTCTGATCCTCGGTTATGCCTTCTTCGAGCGCGGCACCTGGGGCGGCGTGGTCTATACCTTGACGCTCGAGAACTTCGAACGGGTGTTCGACCCGCTCTATGCGCGGATCTTCCTGAACTCGGCCCGTATCGCGGCGATCGTGACGCTGCTGGCGATCCTGATCGCCTACCCGGCGGCCTACGCGATCAGCCGCGCGCCGAAATCGAGGCAGCCGCTCCTCCTGTTCTTCGCCGTGCTGCCGTTCTGGAGCAACTATCTGATCCGCACCTATGCGTGGATCGTGCTGCTCAACCGCGAAGGCCTGATCAACAACGTGCTGCGCTGGGGCGGCTACGAAGGCGAGCCGCTGTCGATGCTCTACAGCGAGGGCGCGGTCATCACCGGCCTCGTCTACAACTACCTGCCCTTCGTGATCCTGGCGATCTACTCCAGCCTGTCGCGGCTCGACATGAGCCTGGTCGAGGCGTCGCGCGATCTTGGCGCGGGGCCGATCCGCACCTTCCTGCGCGTCACGCTGCCGCTGACCCTGCCCGGTGTCGCAGCGGGCGGCGTCTTCGTCTTCGTGCTGTCGATCGGCAATTTCGTCACGCCGGCCCTGCTGGGCGGCGGCCGGTTCCAGATGATCGGCAACCTCGTCTACGACCAGTTCCTCACCGCCAACGACTGGCCCTTCGGCGCCGCGCTGGGCATGATCCTGATCGCCATCATGATCGTGCTCCTGACGCTCCAGGCGCGCGCCACCAACCGGGCCGCCGGGACGGTGCGGGAGGCCGAGCGATGATGGGCTTCACGCGCCAGAACGCCGGCGGCCGGGCGACGCTGATCGTCGTCTTCGGCTTCCTTTACCTGCCGATCGCCGTGCTCGTCGGGCTTTCCTTCAACGAGGCGGGCCTGCCGACCGTCTGGTCCGGCTTCTCGACGAAATGGTACGGCGCGCTGCTCGGCAATGCCAACATCCTCGGCGCGGCCTGGAACACGCTGATCGTCGCCATCTTCGCGACCGCCATCTCCACCGTGCTCGGCACGCTGCTCGCCATCGGCATCGAAACGCGGCGTCGGGCGAGCAACGGCCTGGAAGCGCTGGTCTTCGCGCCCATGGTCATTCCCGACATCGTGCTGGCGGTGGCGCTGCTCTCGTTCTTCTCGCGGCTCGACGTCACGCTCGGTCTGCACACGATCATCATCAGCCACGTCATCTTCGATCTCGCCTTCGTCTGCTCCATCGTGCGGGCCCGGCTGAAGCATTTCGACTACTCGATCGTGGAAGCCTCGCGCGACCTGGGCGCCTCGCCCTGGACGACCTTCTGGCGCGTCACCTTTCCGGTGCTGATGCCGGCGATCGTGGCCGGCGCGCTGCTCGCCTTCACGCTGTCGATCGACGAGTTCATCATCGCCTTCTTCACATCGGGGGCCGGACGCTCGTCCATCACCCTGCCGATGCAGATCTATTCGATGATCCGCTTCGGCATCACGCCGGAAATCAATGCCCTCGCCACCATCGTCATGAGCGTCAGCGCCGCCGCGCTGCTCCTGTCGCAATGGCTCAACAAAGACCAGTTGCGATGACCGACACGCCGAGGACCATCAACGACACCATCCTGCGCATCGAGACCCTGTCGAAGGATTTCGGGCCGGTGCGTGCCGTTGACGGCGTGTCCCTCGACATTCGTCGCAACGAGTTCTTCGCGCTGCTCGGCCCGTCGGGCTGCGGAAAATCCACGCTGCTGCGCATGCTCGCCGGCTTCGAAATGCCGAGCAGCGGCCGTATTCTTCTCGAAGGGAAGGATATCTCCAGCCTGAAGCCGGAGCGGCGCCCGCTCAACCTGATGTTCCAGTCCTACGCGCTGTTCCCGCACATGAGCGTCGTGCGCAACATCGCCTACGGGCTGGAGATGGAGCGGCTGCCGCGCGCGGAAATCCGCGCCCGGGTCGACGAGATCATGGCGGTGACCGACCTGACCGGGTTCGCGGACCGCAAGCCCGAGCAGCTGTCCGGCGGCCAGAAGCAACGTGTGGCGCTCGCCCGCGCCCTGGTGAAGCGGCCGAAGGTGCTGCTCTTGGACGAGCCTCTCGGCGCGCTCGACAAGAAGCTGCGCGAGCGCATGCAGCTCGAGCTCAAGCGGCTGCAGCACGATGTGGGCATCACCTTCATCATCGTCACGCACGACCAGGAGGAGGCGCTGGTCATGGCCGACCGGATGGCGATCCTCAAGGACGGCAAGCTGTTGCAGTGCGGTTCGCCCGAAGACGTCTACGAGAGCCCGACCGACCGCTTCGTCGCCAACTTCATCGGCGTCATGAACTTCATCGAGGGCGGGATCGGCGCGGACGGTCATTTCACCGCCAAGGGCATGCGCCTGCCGGTGCCTGAGCTTGCGGCCGGAGCGACCGCGCTGGCCATCCGGCCCGAGGACGTCACGATCGACCACGGCGGCGCGAACGGCATCGCCGGGCGCATCACCGACATCGCCTATCATGGCCTCGACCGCGTGCTGCACGTGGCGATCGACGCCTGCGAAACGCCGCTTCAGGTGCGCGTACCCGCGCGCATCGAAGCCGGCCATCTGATCGGCGAGCCGATCCGCATCGCGATCGCGCCCGACCGCTGCAAGTTCTTCCCCGCCTGAGCCGAAAGAGGAGACCCCCATGTCGAAAACCATTGCATTCTTTCCCGAAGCGGCTTTCGGGCCGGCGCTCAACTCGGTCGGCATCGCGCAGGCGGTGCAGGCGCTCGGCCACAAGGCCGTGTTCCTGTCCGATCCCGGTTTCGTGGCCGTCTACGAAGGCTATGGCTTCGAGGCGCACCCGGTGAATCTGTCGGCGCCGATGCCGCCCGAGCAGATGGCGAAGTTCTGGGAGGACTTCATCAACGGCCACATCCCCAACTTCCGCAAGAGCCCCTACGACCAGATCGACAATTACGTGAAGGACTGCTGGACGGCGATCGTCGACACAGCGAAATGGGCGCAAAAGGACCTGCCCGGCGTGCTGGACAAGATCAAGCCGGACCTGATCTGCGTCGACAACGTGATCCTGTTCCCGGCGATCAAGCAGTTCGGCAAGCCGTGGGTTCGCATCATCTCGTGCTCGGAAAACGAGATCGAGGATCCGAAGATCCCGCCGCACCTTTCGGGCTGCGGGGCAACGGACTTCGCCTGCCACGACGCCTACCGGGCCCGCTTCAACGAGGTGATCAAGCCGATCCACGACGACTTCAACGAATTCCTGGCCTCGACCGGCGAAGCGGCCTATCCGCTCGGCCAGTTCTTCGAGGCTTCGCCGACGATGAACCTGCTGCTCTATCCGGAGGCGGTGAAGTTCGAGCGCGAACATCCGCTCGATCCGAAGCAGTTCCAGTACCTCGAAGGCTGCGTGCGCAGCGAGAAGCCCTACGAGGTGCCGACCTTCGCCGAGAAGAACGACAAGCCGCTTGTCTACGTCTCCTTCGGCAGCCTGGGAGCCGGCGACACCGAACTGTTGAAGCGCATCATCGCCACGATCGGCACCCTGCCCTACCGGGCGCTTGTCAATGTCGGCGACTACAAGGCCGGCTACGAGGACGTGCCGGGCAATGTGGTGATCGAGAGCTGGTTTCCGCAGCCTTCGGTGATCCCGCAGGTCGACGCGGTGATCCACCACGGCGGCAACAACTCCTTCACCGAGTGCCTCTATTTCGGCAAGCCCGCGATCATCATGCCCTATGTCTGGGACGGGCACGACAACGCCACCCGCGTCGACGAGACCGGCCACGGCTTCAAGATGCCGCGCTACGACTGGACCGATGCCGACCTCGCCGCCAAGCTCGACGCCTGCATCAACGACCCCGCGATGAAGGCGAGGCTCGCCGCCACCTCGGCGCACATGCAGTCGCAGAGCGGGCCAAAGAAGGCCGCCGGCATTCTCGACGGCATCGTCAAGGCGGGCGCCTGACGTGACCGAGACGCTGAAATCCTCCGCGCCGCACATTCACGGCGCCACAACCTTCGCCGACCTGGTCGACTGGGGCGTCCAGTCGGACGCGATCGAGGGCGCCTCGGCCTCGTCGGGTCGGCTGCTGTTCAAGGGACTAAACAACCAGCCCGAGACCGGCATCTGGGTCTGCACGCCCGGACGCTGGCGGCTGTCGATCCCGCGCGACGAGTTCTGCCATTTCGTGTCGGGCAAGGCGGTCTACCGCTCCGACGATGGGGAGACGATCGAGGTCGGCCCCGGCACGGCGGTGATGTTTCCCGCCGGCTGGACGGGCGAATGCACGGTCATCGAGACCATGCGCAACATCTACATGCTGGCCTGAACGCCAGCGCAATCCGAGGACAACGACATGACCGCGACACCGCTGATGCGCAAGCCGCTCGAGCAGACCGACCTCAAGGACTGGGGCGTGATCCCCACCATGATCGAGGGCGAGAGCCGCACCTCGGGCCTGTTGATCCACAAGGGACCGGAAGGCCGGTCCGAATGCGGATTGTGGGTCTGCACGCCCGGCAAGTGGGAGTGCCACGTCACCCGCGACGAGTTCTGCCACTTCCTCGAGGGTCGCTGCACCTATGTGCACGAATCCGGCGAAGTGATCGAGATCACGCCCGACACGGCGGCCTTCTTCCCGCAGGACTGGAAGGGAGTCTGCACCGTCCATGAGACGGTGAAGAAGGTCTACATGATCCGCTAAGGCGCGGCCCGGCCAAGAACAGTCTTCGGTTCGCGAACGCGAACCGGCGACGACAGACGAACGAGGACAAGCCCATGCGCTTCGATCTGAGCAAGCCGCATCATTTCGCCGAGGGCGGCTACCGCGCCTCCGGCGGAGCTCCCATGCCCGTCATCGACCCGGCGACGCTGGCGACCGTCGGCCATCTTGCCGAAACGAGCGCCGCCGAGATCGAGCCGGTGCTGGCTGCCGCAACGACGGCGCAGAAGGCCTGGGCGAGGCTCGACGCCAAGAGCCGGGCGACCATCCTGCACCGCATCGCCAATCGCATCGAGGCGACCGACATGCGCTTCTGTGCCGAGACCATGTCGCGCGAGATGGGAAAGCCCTATCCCGAGGCGATCGGCGAGGTGGCGAACTGCGCCGGCGCCTTCCGCTACTTCGCCGAGATGGCGCGCGACGAGGCCGGCAAGGTGGCCGGCACGACGCAGGCGGGCTCGTTCCAGTTCGCGCGCTACGAGCCGCTCGGCGTGTCGGTACACATCATGCCGTTCAACTTCCCGATCCTTTTGATGTGCTGGACGGTTGCCGCCTCGCTCGCCTCCGGCAATGGCTGCGTGATCAAGCCAGCACTCGCCACGACGCTGTCGACGCTGATCTTCATGGAGGTCTTCGCCGACCTGCCCGAAGGACTGATCGCCTGCCTGCCCGGCGGCGTCGACGTCGCGCAGGCGCTGATCCACTCGCCGCGCACGCATGCGGTTGCCTTCACCGGCTCGGTGGCGGCCGGCCGGGCCGTCGCGATGGCCGCGGCCGGCGAGATGAAGCCGGCGGTGATCGAGGCCGGCGGATCGGACCCGATGATCATCACGAGAAACGCGCCGCTCGACGTCGCGGCGGCGGGCGCGGTGACGGCTGCCTTCCACATGTCGGGGCAGGTCTGCACCTCGGCGGAGCGCTTCTTCGTCGTCGATGAGGTCCATGACGCCTTCATCGAGCGCTTCGCGGCCGAGACGCGACGACTGCGGGTCGGCAACGGCCTGTCCAGGGCCGAGATCGGGCCGCTGGTTTCGAAGGTCGCGCGCGACAAGGTGATCCGTCTCGTCGAGGACGCCAGGGCCAAGGGCGCGACGGTGGTCGTCGGCGGTCGCGTCCCCGCGAGCGAGCCGGTCGGCTGGTTCTACGAACCCACCATCCTGACCGGCTGCACGCCTGACATGGACATCCTGAAGGAGGAATGCTTCGGCCCGGTCGCCGCCGTCTGCCGGGTAACGGATTTCGACGAGGCGATCGAGATGGCCAACGCCAGCGAGTTCGGCCTCGGCGCCTCGGTCTTCACCACCTCGCTCGAAGAGGCGATGGAGGCGGCCGAGCGGCTGGAGGCCGGCATGGTCTGGGTCAACAACCCGCTGATCGACAACGACGCCCTGCCCTTCGGCGGCTGGAAGAAATCAGGCATCGGGCGCGAACTGTCGCGGCTCGGGCTCGACACGTTCCGCCGCTCGAAGATGGTCATCATCGACCACAAGCCCGTCGTGCAAGGCTGGTGGTACCCCTATCCGGACGACTGGTTCTACGACGCCGGCGGCCGCAAGCACGCCTGACATCGCCTTTGGAACTCCACAACTTCAGGAACGACCCCATGATCATCACGCTTCTCGGCGGCGCCGGCTACATGGGCGCCGGCATCGTCCGCGACCTGGTTTCCGACCGCGCCATCATCGACATCACCCGGGTGCGCGTCTGCGACGCCTCGCGCGAGAAGATGCAGGCGCTGGCCGCCGAACTCGGCGATCCGCGCATCGAACTCGTCGATCTCGACGTGGCGACGCCGGAGGCGCTGCAGGCGGCGATCGCCGGCTCCAGCATCTGCATCAACTGCGTTCCGACCCTGCTCGGCTACCAGATGCGCATCTTCGAGGCCGCACTCGCCGCAAAGGTCGCCTATGTCGATCTCGGCGGGCTCGGCACCTACACGGTCAAGCAGATGGCCGAGCACGAGCGCTTCAAGAGCGCTGGCGTGACGGCCGTGATCGGCGCGGGGGCCGATCCGGGCATGTCGAACGTGATCTGCCGCGCCGTTGCCGACGAACTCGACGAGATCGATTCCATCAAGCTCTACTGGGCGGCCGAGCTGGTGGGCGAGGAAAACCCGATCCTCGTCCCGCCCTATAGCGTCTCCACGGTGCTTGCCGAATATGCCCACGAGAGCACCCAGTTCTATGACGGACGGCACGTCACCTGCCCGCCGATGAGCGGGCGCGAGTTTCTCGACCTGCCGGAGCCCTGGGGCCGATGCGAGTTCATGCACTCGCCGCATTCCGAGCAGCTGACCGTGCCGTTGGCGGATGGCATCCGCGAGAAGGGCATCAAGGAGTTTTCCTGGAAGCTGCACCTGCCGCATCGCGAGCACGAGGCTTGGGTCGGGCTGGTGAAGGCCGGCTTCGGCGATTTCGACCGGCCGGTCGAGATCGGCGGTCAAAAGGTCAGTCCGCTCGACGTGCTGAACAAGGTGATCGAGCGCAACATGCGCGAGAACGCGCGGAGAATTCCCGAACAGGATAGCCACGAGATCCATTTCGCCATCGGCAAGGGCCGCAAGGACGGCAGGGAGCGGACCGTCACCGTCGAAGTGATCGTCAAGCCGGACGCGCTGTACAAGCCCTATGTCGACGCCTGTACCTCGATGAACGGATCGATCGCCGCACAGCTCATCCTGTCGCAGCCGATGCGGCCCGGCGTCTTCGCGCCGGAAGCCTATTTCGACGTGCCGACCTATTTCCGCGAGCTGGAAAAGCGGAAGTTCATCATCGGCAAGCGGGTGGCATGAACAACATCCGATGCCGGGTTCAACCCCGGCGCGATTTCACAAGACTGTCACAAGGAGACGTTACGCGATACCGGATTGACCTGGCGCAAATAGGAGTTCCCGTGTCGCGCAAAGCACTTCCCCGCTTCCTGCTTCTCAGCACCGCTGCCTCGGCGCTTGCGTGGGGTGTGTCACTTCCAGGAACGGCGGCAGCGCAGGCCTGTTCGCCGCCGAACCCGTCGAACGGCGCGACCGTGACCTGTAGCGGATCGGGTACAGGCATCGAGAACACCAACCTTGACGATGCGACGATCACCGTCGAGGATGGCGCCGACGTCAATGGCGGTTCCGGCCGGGCGTTCCGCTTCCGCGACGGCGTGACGATCACCAATAACGGCATCATTCGCTCGAACAGCCAGCATGCAATCCAGGGTCGTGATGGTGCGGAGGTCTCGAACAGCGGTACGATCACTGGATCGATGGATCCCACCGACCCAAAGGATGGCATCAATCTAAGAAATAACGCCTTGGTCGTGAACACCGGCACCATCACAGGAGGGGATGAAGGCGTACAGATCGAGAGCGACGGTCGCGTGGAAAACGACGGCACGATCATCGGCGGCGATCACGGCGTTTCCGGCACGACCAACGTCACCGTCATCAACACGGGGACGATCACCGGCAACGTCCGCGACGGCATCAACGTCGAGAGCGGAGCCCGCGTCGAGAACAGCGGCACGATCACCGGCGTTGACGACGGCGTCCAGGTCGAAGCGAATTCGACGATCATCAACACCGCGACCGGCGTGATCCGCGGCGGCGACGAAGCGATCAACGCCAACGCGGACGACGTGACGATCGAGAATTACGGCATCATCGAAGCCGGTGACGACGGCATCAACGCCGCCCGCAACGCCATGATCACCAATTACGGTCGCATCACCTCGACCGGCGACCAGGACGGCGTCGACATCGATTCCGGGACGGTCATCAACCACGGACTCATCGAGTCGCTCGGCAGCGAGGATGGCATCGATTTCGACTACTCGACTGATGCATCGCTGGTCATCAACTATGGCACGATCCAGGGCGCCTTCGCCATCAACACCCACACCGACGACGGCATCGAGCCCGACGACGTAGGCGTAAAGACCATCATCAACCACGGTACGCTGATCGGCCGCGGCGGCACCGCGCTCAGTCTCGGTCTCGGCGACGACACGCTGATCCTCAACGAAGGCTCCAGGATCATCGGCTTGATCGAAATGGGCGGCGGAAACGACACGCTGATCGTCAACTATGTCCGGCTCGACCGGCTCGACATCGGTTCCGCGATCGAGACCGTGACCACGGCGGGCCCGTCCTTCATCGGCACCTCGGCGATCATCCTGCTCGATCCGGACGCGCTCGGCGCGGGTGATCGCGATGCGCAGGACCTCGCCTTCAACCTGACGCGCACGGTGCTGACGGCGCCGGGCGGCACCGGCTTCTGGACCGCCGGGCGCGGCGCGGCGCTCGGCGACGGAGATCGCAGCTATCTGGGCGGCGTGGTCGGCTACGATTTCGCGGTCGGAGGCCATGCACTCGGCGCCTATGGCGCATTCGCCAAGGCCGGCGACCTCCAGGCCTGGATTGCCGGTCTGCGTTTCGATCTCGCCGACGGCAGCCCCTTCGACATGCAGGCGACCGCCTTCGCCGGCCTGACGAACGGCGACGATCTCGGCGGTTCGGATGGTGCCGATGGTACGCTGCTGGGCATCGCCGCGCGCGCCTCGACCGTCATCCTGCAGGCAGCGGCCGGCGGTTTCGGCCTCGACATGGCCGTCGAAGGCGGCTTCAGCCGTCATGCCGCCGATGGATATACGATGTCGGACCTTGAAACATCGATCGGCGATCGTGACGCGAATGCCGGCTATGCGCGGCTGGAAATCGGCCTGCCCTACTCCATCGACCCGGAGAGCACGCTGCGCGGCTTCGCCCATGTCACGCATCATGCCGGATCGGCGGACCTGATTTCGGCGGCTTTCGAGAACCAGACGCTGAGCTTCTCCAGCGGCGCCGATCTCGACCGCACCGCCGTCGGTCTCGGCGCATCCTTCACGCGCAAGACGGCGTCGGGACTGTCCTTCGACGCCCGGATCGAGACGAGCTTCGCGAAGGGCGATACGGACGTCGCCTTCGGTCTCGCACTGCGGATGCCGCTCGGCAACTGAACGCAAAAACGAGCGCGGACGGCCAGCCGCGCTCTTTCTCATTGGCCTTGGGCGGATCGATCAGTCGACAGACTTCGACCAGTCTGCATACCAGGCACGGAAGAGCGCATATTGCGCCTCGGCGTAGTTGCGCTGGGCATCGGTCAGCGCGTCGGTCTCGTTGAAGTGCAGCGTGTATTCGGCGTCGCCGTTCAGCACCATCAGATGCTTGTAGAAGAGCACGAGGTCCGGACCCTCGTCGAAGGATGAGAGCACGCCCAGCGCCTGTTCCAGCTCGAGCGCCTGCGCCCGAGCGCGGGCATCGCCCCTGGCGGCCTTCCGGCAGAGCGAGACGAGGTGCAGCACCTCGCGCGGCAGGGCATTGCCGATGCCGGTGATGGCGCCGGTGGCGCCGCAATTGACGTAGCCATGAAACACATTGGTGTCGACGCCCACCATCAAGGTGACGTCCGGGCTTTGCGAGGTGATGTTCTCGGCAGCATAGCGCAGGTCGGCCGCGCCACCGAACTCCTTGAACCCGATCAGGTTCGGGTGCTCGGCGCGCAGCGCGAAGAACAGGTCGGCGCGGGTGGCGAAGCCGTAGTAGGGGCTGTTGTAGATCACCGCCGGAAGATCCGGCGCGGCCGAAAGCACGGTCTTGAAATGGGCCTTCTGGGCGATCGGCGAACTACCGCGCGACAGGACGCGCGGGATCACCATCAGGCCCTGCGCGCCGACGCTGGCCGCATGCGCGGCGTGGGCGGCAGCCTGCCTCGTGTTCACCGCGCCGGTGCCGACCACGGTCGGGATGCCCGCGCCGACGAGACGCGCCACGCCTTCCATCCGCTGTTCGTCGGTCAGGAGCGGCCAGTCGCCCATCGAGCCGCAATAGACGACGGCGGACATGCCGGCCTCGACCAGTTCCTTCGCCTTGCGGACGAGGGCGTCGAAGTCGGGCTGCCGGTCGGCCGTGCACGGCGTCATCAGGGCCGGAATGGTGCCGGTGAAGATATTGCTCGTCATGATCGTCTCTCCCGCAGGATGTCCAGGGCGCCAGTTTCCTTTACAGTACAGCGCACATTTTGTCGACAACTAATATACAACGGATCGAAGCGCGCCTTATCGACGCCTTCAGAGCGACAGGTCGGCGTTGATCCTCGTGTCCCTGGAAATGTAGGCCTGAATCTGGCGAACGATCTGATCGGCATGCGCCTTGGCGACGCGGTCAGCCCGAGCGACGTCCCTCGCCTCAATCGCGGCGATCATCTCCTCGTGCTCCTCGAGAAAGGCGCGCGGCAGATCGTCGTTGAAGGAGGAATAGTAGTACCGCAGCAGTCGGCGGCCCTCGTCGAGCAGCCTTTCGAACAATTCCGTGTAGTAGCCGTTGCGGCCGGCGCGCGCGATAGCGGCGTGGAAATCGCGGTTGATCTCGATCATCGCCGCGACGTCGCGTGTGGATACCGCGCCCGCATAGCCAGCCTGCAGGGCACGGATGCCGGCGAGCTCGCCGTCGCTGTGATTGACGGCCGCCAGCCGTGTCGTCACCCGGTACATCAGCGTGAGCGCATCGAAGAACTGCGGCAGGTCGAGGATGTCGATCGGCGCCACCACGGTGCCTCGGTTGGGCAGCGTGACGACCAGCCCTTCGCCCGCGAGCTTGACCAGCGCTTCGCGGATCGGTGTCCGCGACATGCCGAAGCGCTCTGTCAGCGCGACCTCGTCGATGGCGCTGCCGGGCGGGATCGTCAGTTCCAGGATTTCCTTCTTCAGGGATCCATAGACCGTCGACACGCCGCTGCCGCGTTTCGGACGGGCAACCTCGGTCACCGGTTCATTCGTGTCCTGGTTCATGAGATCCCTTGCTCGCTCACCGAAGCACCCGTCAAAGAGTGGGTGGTATCAGAGCCGCCACGTCGACGAAAGCGCGGACTGTAGGGAAGTCGGCGTCACGGCACGCAGAAGAAACACGCGATGTCACTGACATGCAGAAGCCCCGCCAGTTGGCGCCAAGCGGGGGTTTTCACAAGTCATCGATGTGGCTTTCTGAATGGACTGAGACATAGGTGACGGAACCTTCCGGACACATGGGTGACACTTCGCCTTTTGGGGAGCTGTTGTTGCCGTGGACGGAGTGTTTGGTCATGGACGAGCGCATTCCTTTGATGTCCATCTCCTTGACGGCGAAGGGTTGAGCGAGGTTTGCCGGGAATTCGGCATCTCGCGCACGACCGGCCACAAGATCTGTGACGGCGATCGGCAGGAGGAACCGATGCGCTGACGGACCGCTCGCGCCGCCGGTTCTCGACGGGTGCGAGCTTGACGGAGGGCTGTTGTTGCGCACCGCTCGAATCTGCTAGCAAGTGTCGACAAATGGAGTGCCCCATGTCGACCACACCTCTCAACATCCGCAGAGCCGGCTCGGGCCGGCCATTGCTCCTTCTCCATCCCGTCGGCCTGGACGGGACGTTCTGGAGCGGGGTCATCGAGCCGCTTTCCAGACGATGCCTCGTGCTTGCCGTTGACGCGGCGGGACATGGTGCGTCTCCCGATGCACGTCGTCCCGGGCGCATGGATGATCGGGTCGCCGATGTCATCGATCTGATCCTGAAGGAAGACTTCGGGCCGGCCATTCTGGTCGGAGTGTCCTTCGGCGGCATGATCGCGCAGAATGTCGCGCTCTCTCGACCCGAACTCGTCGCGGGCCTTGTGCTGGCCGGCTGCCCAGGGCGCATCCCGGCCGAAGCACGCGACGCGATCCTTGCACGCGGTTCCGACGCGGAACGGGGCGGGATGGCCGCGGTGGTGGAATCGACCCTTGAGCGCTGGTTCACGCCCGGCTTCATGTCGACAGAAGCAGTTGCGCGCGTCCGCCAGCGCCTGCTTGACGACGCCCCGTCGAATTGGGCCGCCGCCTGGGAAGCGATCGCCGAGCACGACGCGCTGGAGCGGCTGGGAGCATATCGAGGCCCGGCGCTTGTGATCGCCGGCGAAGGGGACCTCGCGACGCCGCTACCGGCGAAGGAGGCGCTCGCGGCTGCCATTCCGGGCGCACGGCTCGTCGTCCTTCCAGGCACCCCGCACATGATGCAGATAGAACAGCCCGAGGCTTTCCTCAGAGCGGTCGAGGGCTTCCTCGACGAGACGGAAAGCGCGGCGTCATGAGCGCAACGGGGCTGCTTCTCGTCCACTGCGACCCCGAGTCGTCGCTGGAGGAGGAATTCAATGCCTGGTATGACACCGAACACCTGCCGGAACGCGCGGCGATTGCCGGCTTCGAGTCCGCGCTGCGCTTCACCTCGCTGGGCGACGGACCGCGTTACCTGGCCATCTACGATCTCGCCGACCTCGACGTGCTGGACATGGCAGCTTATCGCGCGGTCTCAGGTTCAAATTTCAGCCCTTGGACGAAAAGGGTCACCGCGCGATCGCATCCGGTACGGATGACGGCGCGGCAAGTCGGCTCTGACGCTACGACCGACGCTTGCACGAGGTTGCTGCTGCTGCAATTCAGCGGAACGAGCCAGGACGCCGCGACGATCGCGGCGGCATTGAAGGACAGCTTTGGCGGACATCCAGCGCTGCTCCAAACCCGCCTGTTCCAGGGGATCGAGCCGGCGCCGGATTTCATGCTGGCGATCTGCGGTTTCGCCGGCCTCGAAATCCCGGCGCTGGATCTGCGCGCATTCGGTACCCTGGCGAGCAGGATCACGCTTGCCGCGACCTACCGCCCTTACCGGCGCTGAGCTTTTCGGCCGTCATTTTTCAGCATTGCGGCTTATGTCGACAGAATTAACCTCTGCCCGCTTGACGCACGAGAGCGCATCCGCGTGCGCGTCCTAGCCTCCGGCTTCGCCAAGCGGCTGAGATCGGACCCGGATCGGTTTCACGCCTAGACAAAACTCGTGCCACCCCGAGGATCCTTGCGGAAGCGCCTTCGATCGGTGCGGGATCATCGTCCCGGATAACTGCTATCCAACACAGGAATAGTGTCGACACTCTTGACGGCTCGCTCCATATCTGTCTTTCTGTCGACACTTATCGAGGCCCGGATCGCCGGGCAGCATTGCCTTGAAAGGAATCATCGTCATGACTGCGGGCTCGCTGGTCACCGGAAGCATGGAATACCTGCGCAAGCCGCTGGTCCGGAACGTCAAGAAGGGCGACCGAGCGCTCGTTCTCACCGATACCGCGCATGATCCACGCGTCTGGCAGGTCGTCATGAGCATCCTCCAGGAGATCGGCGCGGACGTGACGGTGGCGCTTTTCGAGCGCCGGCCCGCCGACTACTACGACCCGCCCGCCGCCGTATGCGAGGCGATGATGAAGTCGGACGTCAACATCCTGCTCGCCTCCACGGGCATGCTGCATTCGCCCGCCAGCTTCCGGGCGATGGAAGCGCGCATTCCGTCCATCTGCATGGACGGCGGCATGACCCTCGAATGGTTCCAGTCGGGCGCCGTGACGGAAGACATGAAGCAGGTGATGGTACGCAAGCACTACGTCGCCAGGGACATCTTCGGCGCCGACGCCAGGGAGTGCCGCGTCACCTCGAAACATGGAACCGACTTCACCTATCGTGTCGACGGCCGCATCTTCGTGCCGCCGCTGCCGGGCGAGAGTTTCGATCCCTACAAGATCGTCGACTTCGACAAGGACGAGAACCGGAAGGGCGGCAACCTCTACTACTACCTGTTCCCGACGGGCGAATTCAACGTCGCGCCGGTCGAAGGTTCGGCCAATGGCAAGCTGGTCATCGACCTGACGATGCATCACATCGGACGACTGGAAGACCCGATCGAGTTGAACGTTGAGAACGGTCGCGTGGTCTCGATCGAGGGAGGGGCCTCGGCGCGCGTGCTGCGCGATTACCTGATCGAGTATGGCGACGAGAATGCCTACATGTGCCCCGCGGAGGCGTCCATCGGCGTCAACGCGAAGGCGCTGATCCGCGGGATCCAGCGCGAGGACAAGAACGTGATGGGGACCATGCATTTCGGTCTCGGCACGAACATCGACGTCGGCGGCTCGATCCGCTCGAAGATCCACATGGACGGCGTCGTGCTGGCGCCGACCCTCTATGTCGACGGCGACATGCGGATGGAAGAAGGCCGTTTCCTGAGGCCTATCGAAGGCAACTGACCGCCCGACTGGACAGGCCTGCCCGGTCGCGCAACCGGTTGCTGGCACGGGCGTCGCAATCGCGCAAGATTGTCTCTGGGAGGAGACCCATGCTGAAAATCATGAAGACGATGTTCGCGGCTTTGACTGCGTCCGCGGCGATGACGGCGGTGGCATCCGCCGACACGACCTTGCGCTGGGGCGAGCACCTGCCGCAGTGCTGCTCGATGTATGCGGCGGCGGCCCAGTGGGCCGTCGAGGAAACCGCGAAGCGATCCAATGGCGAGATGAAGATCGACATCCAGTATGGCGGCGTTCTGGCCACCGTGGGCGAGATCCCCACGGCGATCGAGAACGCGGTCATCGACATGGGCAACCTGGTAACGCCCTATTTCCCCGACCAGTTCGTCATCAACAACGCCATTCCGTTCTTCTGGCCGCAGCCGAAGAGCCAGCAGGAACTCGGCGAGCTGATGCTGAAATGGCATGCGGAAATCCCTGCCTTCGGCGAGGAACTGGCCAAGTACAAGCTCAAGCTCGTGGCCGTGCGGCCGCTGCCGCCCTACGGCTTCATCTGCAACAAGCCGATCCGGACGCTTGAGGACTTCAAGGGCAAGCGCATCCGGTCCTACGGCGTGGCGCTGCCCGCGACGCTCGAAGCGCTGGGCGCCGTGTCGGTCGGAATGGCCGACGTCGAGGCCTACGAGGCGATGTCCAACAACGTGCTCGACTGCTCGGCGGCCGACATCGCGCTTGTCGACGCCTTCAAGCTGCACGAGGTGGCCAAGTATTTCGTCGACGTGCCGATGGGCGCCTCATGGGGCCACATCATCGTCATGAACACCGACAAGTACGCGTCGCTGTCGGATGCCGAGAAGAAGGTGATCGACTCGCTCCAGGGCGACCACCTGGCCGAACTGCTGCGTCTCTTCCGAGCCAAGGAAGATGAGCTGAAGGCCAAGTGGAAGGCGGAAGGGACGGTCGAGATCATCGACTCCATCCCGGCCGAGGAGTTCCTCAAGGTCACGCTCGGTTCGGACCGGGTCCAGGGCGTTCGCAACAGCTGGAAGGACCGCGCGGTCGCCGCCGGCATGCCGGCCGCCGATGCCGACCGGGTGATCAGCGAACTCACCAATTGAGGTGACCTGAAAACCGGGGCGCGGCGTCGAGCCGCGCCTCCCCTCGCGACCGAAGGAGGACCGCCGTGCGGGACGGGTTCCTGAAGCTTTACAGCCTCTACGGCAAGACGCTCTGGATGTTTGCCGTTCTGGCTGGCGCCTTCACCTTCGCGATCATGGTCGTGATCGACACGAACGCGTTTCTTCGCAAGCTCCTCAACTGGCCGCTGCCGGCCGCGCTCGAGATCACGCAGTCGCTTCTGGTCGGCGCGATCATGCTGCCCTTCGCCTATGCGCTGTTCCGGCGAGATCATGTGAGCACGGTGTTCCTGACGTCCCGGATGTCGCCCGCGGCCCGGCGCTGGCTCGCCTTCTTCTGGTCGGTGGTCGGTTTCCTTCTGTTTGCCGCCATCACCTATGGGACGTTCCAGTATGCGATGCGATCCTACCGGATGAACGAGCAGATCTGGGGGTCGACGATCCAGTTCTCGATCTGGCCGTCGAAGATGGCCGTAAGCCTCGGCACCGCGCTGATCTCCATCCAGTTCCTGCTCGATGCGGTCGGCACGCTGTTGATCAAGGGCTTCAATGAACAGAGGCCCGAGGACAAGGCGATCGACGGACATGTCTAGCCTGGCCATCGGTTTTGCCGGCGTCTTCGCGCTGCTGGCCTCGATCCTGCTCGGCGCGCCGATCATGGTGGCGCTGACGGCCGTGGGGTTCGCCGGGCTTATCGCTCTCAACAATTTCGGCGCCGCGATCTCGATCGTCGGAACGCTCTACTATTCGGTGGTCAGCAGCTTCCACTTCAGCGTCATCCCGATGTTCCTGCTCATGGGCTTCTTCGCCATGCGTGCGGGCATCGGCAGCGACCTGTTCGACGCCTGCGCGAAGTGGTTCGGTCGACTGCCCGGCGGGCTGGCCATCGCCAGTACGGGAGCGGCCGCCGCCTTCGGCGCGGCGTCGGGGTCGAGCGTCGGCACCGCGACGCTGTTCACCAAGCTCGCCCTGCCCGAAATGATCGAACGCGGCTATGACCGCGGCTTCGGCGCGGCCTCCATCGCGATCGCCGGCACGCTGGCTGTGCTCATCCCGCCAAGCGCGCTGATGGTCGTCTACGGCATCCTCACCAATGCCCCGATCGGGCGCCTGCTGATCGCCGGGATCCTGCCTGGCATCGTCTTTGCCGCCCTGATCGGCGCGACCATCCTGATCGTCGCGCTGCTCAAGCCAGGCATCGCGCCGGCCGACGATCGACGCTACTCCTGGCGAGAGCGCTTCTGGTCGCTGCGGATGGTGGGGCCGCTTTTCCTCGTCATCGCCATCATGCTGGGTGGGCTCTACGGCGGCGTGTTCACCCCGACCGAAGCGGGCGGGATCGGTGCGCTGGTGACCTTCGTCATGGCGATGATCCGCCAGCGCGGCCTGCGCGGCCTGGGGCTCGGGCGCACCCTGATCGACACGGTCACGCTGACCGCGATGATCTTCGCCATCATCATCGGCGGCCTCCTGTTCGCGCGGTTCCTGGCGTTGAGCGGCGTCTCCAGCGCGATACACTCGGTGCTGGTCGACGGCGGCCTGCCGATCTGGGTCGTCGTCGCGCTGGTGACCGTCATCTACCTCGTGCTCGGCATGCTGATGGATGCGCCGTCGCTGCTCGCCATCTCGCTGCCCATCACCCATCCGGTGATGATGGGACTGGGCTTCGACCCGCTCTGGTTCGGGGTCTACGTGATCGTGCTCGCCGAGATCGGCGCCATCACGCCGCCGGTGGGAATCAATTGCTTCGTGGTGAAGGGCGCCGCCGGCAACATGGTGACGCTCGAGGAAATATTCGCGGCGCTCTGGCCGTTCATGATCGCCTGCGCGGTCATGCTGGTGATCCTGCTGTCCTTCCCGGACCTGGCCCTCTTTCTGCCAAGGTCGATGAACTGATGCCCGGCGAGACGAAGCCCGGCGACAGCGCCCCCCCGCTCCAACCCTACTCGGGCGTGCGGATCCTCGACCTCACCCGCCATCTCGGGCTTTACGCCGGACGGCTCTTCGCCGACCTCGGCGCCGAGGTCATCCTGGTCGAGCCGCCCGAAGGCCTGGCGGACAGGCAAGCGGGGCCGGAAGGCGACGTCGCCCGCTTCGCCTTCCTCAACGCCAGCAAGAAGAGCGTCGTCATCGACGAGGGCGCACCGGGCGCACGGGCGGCGCTGGAGCGACTGGTCGCGCGATCCGACATCGTGCTGGTCGAGCGTGGCGGACCGCTCTTCGACGACCTGGGACGGATCGCAGCCATCCAGCCGCGCGCCGTCGTGACGGCGATTTCGCCCTACGGCACGACGGGACCCATGGCCGATGCACCGGCATCGGACCTCGTTCTCCAGGCGGCGGGAGGGATCGCGTGGATGTCGGGCCGCATCGAGGAAGCGCCGCTGTCGCTGCCCTTCGATCAGGCGACGATGGTCGGGTCGATCTACGCCGCGACCGTCACGGCAATCGCGCTGGCCGATGCCGAACGCACCGGGCGCGGCCATGTGATCGACGTCTCGGTCCAGGAATGCATTGCCCATTCGCTGCAGAACGCCGTCCAGGTGTGGGACCTCGAGCAACGGATATCGATCCGCGGCGGCGCGGGCACGCGCGACGCGACCGAGGACATCTTCCCGTGCCGCGATGGACATGTGTTCCTGGCGTCTCCCCTGGCGCTCGGCGCCTCCTGGGGGTCGCTTGTCGCGTGGATCACGCAGGTCGGACATCCGTCCGCCGCCGCGCTCTCGCAGGAGAGATGGTCCAGCCGGGAATGGCGCCTGACGCAGGAGGCCCGCTCCGACTTCCGGACGCTGTTCACCGCCTTCACGATGGAGCACGACAAGGAGGCGCTGACGGCCGGCGCCCTCGCCCGTCGCATCGTCATGGGACCGGTCAACCGGCTTTCGGAGACGTTCCATGACCCGCAATTGCTGCATCGCGGCTTCTACAGATCCGTAGCCCTACCCGACGGCGGCGATGTCGCCTTCCCCGGACCGCCCTACAGGCTCGATCCGCAGGTCTGGAACGTTTCGTCCGCCCCCATGCTCGGTTCCTCCGAGGTCGACCTCGAGGAGGACGCGGGATGAGACCGGACTTTCTTGCCAACGTCCGTCTGGCCGATTTCACATGGGCCGGCGCTGGCCCGTTCGGAACCAAGGTCTTTTCCGATTTCGGCGCCGATGTCATCAAGATCGAGAGTTCGGTGCGCCTCGATTCCGTGCGCACCGGCGGGCCGTTCAAGGATCGCAAATTCGGCGTCAACCGCAGCGGCTACTTCGCCTCCCGCAACACGGGCAAGAAGAGCGTCGTGCTGGACCTCAAGTCGGCCGAGGGGCGGCGGATCGCGCACGACATCGTCCGGCAGTCCGACGTGGTGACGAACAATTTCGGCCCGGGGGCGATGGAGCGCCTCGGCATGGACTACGAGACGGTACGGCGGATCAAGCCCGACATCATCTACCTTTCGATGCCGATGTATGGCGAGGACGGTCCGCGCGCCGAACTGCTCGGCGTCGGCATGACGATCAGCGCCGTCAGCGGCCTGATGTGGTCGACCGGCTATCGTCGCGACGATCCCGTCGGGCCCGGCACGCACTATCCCGACCACGCGGCAAACCCCTACCATGCCGCCTTCGCAGTGCTTGCGGCGCTGCGGCGCAGGCGGCTCACCGGCGAGGGCATGAAGATCGACCTCTCGCAGGTCGAATCCACCATCAACTTCATCGGCTCCGCGATGGTGCGTTGCGCGGCGGAGGGTGGAGATCGCCCGCAACCTGGCAATGCCTCGTGGACGATGGCGCCACAGGGCATCTATCGCTGCGCCGGCGATGATGCCTGGTGTGCGATCACGGTCGCCACGGACGAGCAGTGGACGGCGTTCGCTTCGATCCTTGGCGGGAAGGCCAGGTCGGGTCGCTTCGCCTCGGTCGACGCACGCCTAGCGGCGCGGCACGAGATCGACGCGCTCATCGAAGACTGGACTGCCGACAAGAGCGCCGAGATCATCGCGGAGACGCTGACGAAGGCCGGCATTCCCGCTGCCATGGTTGCGAATGCGCGCCATCTGATCGAGCGCGACGACCAGTTGGCGCAGCGCGCCTACTGGCAGCGCGTCGAGCATCCCGAACTGGGCGACAGTCTCTACGCCTCGCCGCCTTATCGCATCGACGGCGAGCGGGTCGAACTGGCGCGGCCGCCGCTGCTGGGTGAGCACACGCGAGCCGTGCTGGGTGACCTTCTGGGCATGTCCAGCGCCGATCTCGACCGTTTTGAAGCCGCCGGAGTGTTCAAATGAATTCGCTGAAACGCGTGGCGTCCGTCATTGGCGTCGGGCATACGGACTGGGTGAGCGACTGGCATCGGGTGCGGGCCGGCGAGCGCCCCGACGACTGCTACGGCTATGCCGCGGGCGCGCTTCGAAACGCTCTCGCGGACGCGGGAATCGGCAAGGACCAGGTAAACGGGCTGATCGTCGGACCAACCACCGCCTATGAGCGCATGGCCGAGGTGGTGGGGCTCAACGTTCGGTGGGGCGATCAGGCCGATGCGGTGCTCTCCGTCTTCCAGGCCTGCATGGCGATCGAATCCGGCATGGCGGACGTCGTGGCGCTGGTCTACGGCAACGACCAGCGCTCGGTGGGTACGCAGTATGGCGGTCCCCAGGCGATGGGCGGCGACCAGTTTCTGTCCTACGTCTACCACGCCCCCTGGGGGCTGACGTCCCAGGGCGCGCTCTATGCGCTGATGTTTCGCCGATTCTGCGAGCTCCACGGCGTCAGCGAGCGCGACCTCGGCCATGTCGCGGTGGCCCAGCGCGAGGGGTCTTCACTCAATCCGAACGCGATCCAGCGCAAGCGGATCTCGCTCGACGACTACATGGCGGCCCCCTACATCACCGAGCCGCTCCGGCTCTTCGACTACTGCCTGATCAATGATGGCGGCGTCGCGCTGATCATCGCGGAAGCCGGGCTCGCGAAGAAACTGTCGCCGCGCCCGATCACCATCGAGGCGGTAGGCCGCTTCGACCTGAACCAGGGCGCGACCAGTCTCGAACCGCGGTTGACCGAGTTCTACCGGCCGGCGCAACAGGCGGTGGCCGAGCAGATCTTCGGCGCTTCGGGCCTCGACCCGTCCGACATCGACGTGCTCCAGGTCTATGACAGCTTCTCCGTGCATGTTCCGCTGGCGCTGGAAGGCTATGGCTATTGTGGCATCGGGGAATCCGGCCGTTTCATGCGCGAGCAGGGCATTGGCCTCGGCGGCCGTCTGCCGACCAACACCAGCGGCGGGCACCTGTCGGAATCGTACATGCAGGGCTGGAACCACCAGATCGAGTGCGTGCGCCAGGCTCGCGGCGAGTGCGGCGACCGGCAGGTCGAGAACTGCCGCCGCGTGCACTACACGTCCGACGTCGCCGGCAAGGCCGTCTCGGTCATCTACGGAGCGTGAATGCGATGCCGAGCCAGACAACCGCTACCCCGCCTCGTGTCCTCGGTCTCTACGACGAGCCGTTCTGGAGACATTTGAAAGACGACGGACGCATGCACCTGCAATGCTGCAGCGCCTGCGGCACCTGGCGGTATCCCCCGGGGCCTGCCTGCCACGCCTGCCTCTCGCCGGAGAGCGAATGGAAACCCGTCTCCGGCTCTGGCGAACTCCTGAGCTGGGTGACGTTCCACAAGCAGTACCTGCCGGCGTATCCTGCGCCCTACAACGTGATTGCCGTGCGGCTGGATGAGGGGCCGACGCTCATCAGCAACCTGATCGAGGACCCGCAGGACGGAGATCGCCCGATCGGCCGCAAGGTGCGGCTCAAGCTGGTGGCGATGGATGACGGCGTGGTGCTGCCGCGCTTCGAATTCGCGGATTGAAGGGAAGAACGACGATGGTGAAGGCGGTTCGAGTCCATGAATATGGCGGTCCGGAGAAACTGCGCTACGAGGACATCGAGATCGGCGAGCCCGGTCCCGGCCAGGCCTATGTCCGGCACACAGCGATCGGGTTGAACTTCGCCGACACGCATAACCGCGAGGGACGTTATCCGCTGCCGTTCCTGCCCCATGTGCTGGGCGGTGAAGCGGCCGGTGTCGTCGAGAAGATCGGCCACGGCGTCACCGACGTGAAAGTCGGCGACCGCGTCGCCTATGCCGCCGGAGGGCCGGCCTTTCCACCCGGCTCCTACGCCGAGGCCCGCCTCTTCGACACGAGCCGCCTGGTGCCCCTTCCAGACGAGATCGACGATGTCATCGCCGCCGGCATGATCGTGAAGGGACTGACCGCGCAATACCTCCTCAAGAGCGTCTATCCGGTGAAACCGGGCGACGCGATCGTGGTCCATGCCGCGGCAGGCGGTGTGGGCACCGTGCTCACCCAATGGGCAGCGTTTCTCGGCGCGCGCGTCATCGGCGTGGTCGGCTCCCGGGAAAAGGCGGCCGTCGCCGGGGCGAACGGCTGTCATCACGTGCTGGTCTCGAGCGAGGAGGATGTCGCCTCCCGCGTCAGGCAGCTGACGGCAGGCGAAGGCGTGCCCGTCGTCTTCGACGGCGTCGGCCTGGACACGTTCAAGGTGTCGCTCGCCTGCCTGCGTCCGCATGGCCTGCTGGTGAGTTACGGCACAGCATCGGGAAAAGTGCCGCCGCTGGACATCTTCGATCTCAATCGGATGGGCTCGCTGGCGGTCACGGGCGCTGCCTTTGCCTGGTTCGTCCGCAACCGGACCGAACTCCTCTCCCGCGCCAACGATCTGATCGACGTGGTGCTACGCGGCGCGGTGAGGATCCAGGTCAACCAGACCTTCGCCCTTGCCGACGCGGCGGAAGCGCATCGGGCGCTCGAAAGCCGGCGCACGCAGGGTGCGAGCGTGCTGATCCCGTAAGTGCCGCGATGTCGTCCCCAGCCAGGCCGAGGCACATTCCGATCCGCGAGGATTGGCTGGCACTGAGAACGGAGGAGGCGATCGAGCCGGAGCGGCCGATCGTCGATGCCCATCACCACCTCTGGGACAAGCCGGGCGGGCGCTACCTGCTCGACGAGATGCTCGCCGACATTGGCGGCGGCCACAACGTGATCGCCACCGTCTTCGTGGAGGGCAAGTGCCATTGGCGAACCGGCGGCCCGGAACCGTTGCGCCCGGTGGGCGAAACCGAACTGATCGCGCGGATTGCCGAGGACGCCGTGAAGCGGGCGACCGTCGCGCATGTCGGGGCCGGGATCGTCGGCTATGCCGACCTTCGCCTCGGCGAAGCCGTCGGTCCCGTGCTGGACGCGCATATCGAGGCCGGCAGGGGCCGCTTCCGCGGCATTCGCGACACCAGCGCCTGGCATGCCGACCCGGAAGCGCGCGGATCGGTGATCGTCCAACCCGCCGGGATGCTCTACGATCCGCAGATGAGGCTCGGACTGGAGCAGCTTGCGCGGCGCAACCTCGTGTTCGACGCCTGGATGTATCACACGCAACTGAACGACGTGATCGACCTCGCGCACGACCTTCCGCGACTTTCCATCGTGCTCAATCATGTCGGAGGCCCGATCGGCAATGGCCCTTATGCCGGTCGTCGCGACGAGGTGGCACAAGACTGGCGACACTTCATGGCGAGGCTGTCGCGGTACGACAACATCGTCGTCAAGCTTGGCGGCTTTGGAATGCCGATGACCGGCTTCGATTTTCACGATCGTTCCATGCCGCCGACTTCGCGGGAGCTGGCCGCCGCCTGGGGAGACTACATGGGTGCGGCTATCGAGATCTTCGGTCCCGAACGTTGCATGTTCGAGAGCAATTTTCCGGTGGACAAGGGAACGACTTCCTATCCAGTGTTGTGGAACGCCTTCAAGAAGATTGCGGCACGTTGCACCGAAGCCGAGAAGGATGCGCTGTTCCTTGGTACCGCTCGGCGGATCTATGGTCTGACGTGTGTCGACAGGCGGGGAGCGTCCTCGTCGGAGACGGCCGAGACGGGATGATTGACGGATGCCGGGCCTGACTAGCACTCGACTGGACGATGCGAGCGGGCCAGGGCCAGCCGGTCAATCCCTCCAGGGACTCGATTGGCCGCGCGGCAAGGACGGAAAGATGTTGCGGGAGGCGTCCCTCGCCCAGGCGCAACACGTCATCCGGTCCGTCGTGGCGAGCCGCCACGACCGTCCCTCGCTGGTGGCGCAAATCGCCTGCGAGATCGGCGCCGAAATCGTCGAGGCGGTCATCCCGCAGGGGCACGATCTCAACACGGTCGAACTGGCGCGCCGCTACCACACCTCCCGGACGCCGGTTCGCGAAGCCCTGATCCTGCTCGAGAACGAAGGGCTGGTCGACATTCCGCCGCGTCGAAGACCGCGTGCGCATATCCACACGATGACCGAAGTCTCGGAGATCTACCGCACGCGAACGGTGCTGTTCGAACTGATGGCGATCGATCTGGCCAAGAAGGCGACGGACGACCATATCGCCGTCCTGGAAGCGATCATCGAGCGCATGCGCGCGGCGGCCGCGATCGACGACGTGATCGCGTTCTCGTGGCTCAGCGTCGAGTTCCATGACAAGGACACGCGCGCCTCCGGCAACTTGACCGCCAAGCGCATCCACGATTCGCTTCTGCTGCGCACGCTGGCAATCCGGCGGCTGAGCCTCGCCCTGCCGGGCCGGATGGCGAAGTCGCTCGAGGACCACACCCAACTGGTGAAGGCCTATCAGAACCACGATTCCAACCTTGCGGGCGCCATCCTGCGCGCCAACCACACCGCCGCCCTGGCCGCGCTCGAGCGTCACTTCCAGCACACGGGCGCGCTGCGCTTCGCCGACGTGGCCGCCGACCCCGCCAAGCCATCGCGCTGACGTCGACGCGACGATTTCAGCGACACAGGCCTGGCAAGGCGCGCAGACTGCCCGCCATGGGGCATGGGGCATGGGGCATGGGGAGAACGTCGACCACGGTCCGCCGGGCGCCAGAGGGCGAACCGGCAGCGTTTCAGACGACGATCGGGTTCAACGCGCCGTCCATGATGATCGAGACGCCGGTGAGGTAGCTCGCCCTTCCGCTCGCCGCGAACACCACCATATTGGCGATTTCCTCCGGCGCCGCCGCCCTCCCCATCGGTATTCGTGCCACGGCACGTTCGCGCGCCTCTTCGATGGAGATCTGGGATGCGGTGGCCTCGGCCTTGAGGCCTTCCGCGACGCGGCCCGTCTCGGTCAGGCCGGGGCTTATGGCAACGACCCTTACGCCGCGCCCCGCATAGGCCGTGGCCAGGCCGGCGGTTGCCAGATGCAGCGCCGCGTTGGCGGAACCGCCGGCGATATGCGTCGGCGCGGCGACCTTGCCGCCGTTTCCGACGATGTTGACCACCACGCCGGAACCGCGGTCCGCCATGCGCTTGATGGCGGGATCGATCATGTGGATGTAGCTGAAGAATTTGGCGTCCATCGCCGCCCGCCAGACCGCGGGCCGCAGTTCGTCGGGCGGAGTGCGGCGCGCGGCGCCGGCACTGTTGACCAGTATGTCGATCGATCCAAGCGCCGCCTCGAGTTCATCGAGCGCGCGTTCGGCAGCGTCTGGGTCGGTCAGGTCGGCTATGGCGGCGCAGGCTCCAGGCAGCTTGCGGAGCGCCATATCGACGTTGTCACGCGATCGCGACACGATGCCCACTCTGGCCCCTTCGGCCAGGAAAGCCTGTGCGCAGGCAAAGCCGATGCCCTTTGAGCCACCGGTGACGATGACCGCCTTGTTGACCAGCCCGAGATCCATGTCGACGTCCTTTCAAGCGCCCGCCATCTTGTCGCCGGCCTGCGCGATGAATGCCAGAACCTCGCGCGCAAAGCGCTCGGGTTGCTGATACGGGATGAAATGGGCCCCGTCCTCGAAGCGGACCAACTGCGAAGCAGGCATCGCGGCATGGATGGCTTCGGCATGGCTCGCCGGCAGCAGCCGGTCCCGTCCGCCTGCGACGATCAGTGTCGGGCAGGTGATCGAACCGAGCACGGCGGATAGGTCGGCTTCCAGCATACCTTCGATCTGCAGGGCGTAAGCCCGCGGGTCCTGCGCGGCGAAGCGCGCGACATAGGCGCGCTGGCGCTCGTCGTCGGGGCAGCCCTCGAAGGCGGCGGCCGTGGCCGCTGGAATGATCGCGGCCATGCCTCCAGTCCGTGCGGTCGCGGCCCGCTTGCCAAGCAGCGACCGCGCCGGATCTTCAATCCGGTACCCGGGATTGGACAGCACGAGCATGTCGACGAGATCCGGTTGACGCGCAGCGAACAAGGCCGCCGCCATGGCGCCGACGGCGCAGCCGACCGCGACGACAGGTCCGAGGTTCTCGCGCCGGCAGAAGGCGACGAGGTCGGTTGCGTGGTCGGCGGGCGACAGGGGCGCGGAGGAAGCCGGTGACCGGCCTGCACCGCGCTGATCGATCGCCACACAGTCTAGATGCGGCTCCCAGATCGACCGGCAAGCAGCCCAGAAGGAGAGATCTGCACCCATAGCGTGAACGAGCAGCAGGGTGCGACCGGCGCGATTGCCGGCGCGTTCGAAGTTGAGATTGCCGTCGAGTTGCATCGATTGCCTCTATGTAAGGTAGGGCCGGTAGGTCGCAGCCAACGTCATCGATAGTCCCGTTCCCGCGGAATCGATTTCCGGGACCGAGGTCGACGAGCATTCCGCCACCACGAGCGCCATGTCGCGACGTGGATCGACACCGGCAAACAACCGCCAGCGTATCAGGCCAGCGGCACCGTCCAGCAGCGATGGCAAGCCAGCGCCCAGCCGGTCGACATCGCTCGCAGAGGCGACCGAAAACTTCAAAACCATCAGGCGGACGCAATCGGTCGTGACGTCCGTGGTGCCGGTGTGAAGTTCGGCGGCGAGGCGTTGGGGTGGAATTCGCGCCATGATGCGGTTTGACCAGGGGCTGTAGTTGGCGCCGCTGATCGCCTGGTAGGCAGGCTCCTTCAGAACGCCGAGGCTGGACAGGTCGTAGAGCGCCATGTGCCGCGGCCCGTCGCCGAGCCCGACATAGCGTCGAGCGGTACGGAAGCCCGCGATGCAGGCCCGCTCCGGCAGGTGCTCGGTGTCGTACCAGGCGTTGAACTCTTCTTCCATGGCCGCGGGAGGTTCCCACAGCACCATGAGCAGGGCTTCTTCCTTCATGCGTTCCTCCCTCCCCCAGTCCCTTTCGCGAAGCATAGACGGCGCGGCGTCTCCCGTCTGGCCTGCACGGCGCATAGCTGATTTGCCCGCGAATGAGGCAAGCCGCCCGCCCGGGTGGGCATCGCCATGTTAGGTTGCCTCCAAGCTGGGGCGGGGCATCCGCCTCGTGGCCGGATCCTGCAGGGAGGAGAGACGATTGTGAGACTGTCGATTGCGGAAGCCAATACCCTCGCGGAAGCCGTCCTGATGAAGATCGGTTATCGAAAGGACGAGGCGACGATCGCCGCCGGTCACCTGATGGACTGCGAATTGCGCGGCCTCGAATATGCTGGCTTCGCGCGCATGCTCTCCATAACCGACCGTATCGATCGGACGGGGCATTCGGGGCGGGAAATCTCGATCATCCGGGAGACGCCGGTCTCGGCCGCCATCGATGGCGCCGACAAGGTCGGCTATCTCGTCGGCCAGCGCGCCACCGAGATCGCCATCGAGAAGGCGCTGGCCAGCGGCATCTCGATCGTGGGCGCGAACGAGACGTGGTATACGGGCATGCTCTCCTACTATGCGGAGCAGGCGACGGCCAAGGATCTCGTGATCATGATCGCGTCGAACGCTTCGCCCTGGGTCGCCCCTTACGGCGGCACGGAAGGCCGGTTCGGCACCAATCCGATCTGCTTCGGTTTCCCCAGCGCCAGCGATCCGGTGATATGGGATATCGGCACGTCCGACATCATCCATGCGCAGGTCGTGCTCGCGAAGCGTCTCGGCCAGCTGATCCCCGAAGACGTCGCCTATGGCGCCGACGGCAAGCCGACCCGCGATCCCGCAACGGCGCTCGGCGGCTCCTTCAAGGCCTGGGGCGGGCCCCGCGGCTCGGGTCTTGCCATCGTCGTCCAGCTCTTCGGCATGATGGCGGGTTCACCGATGATGCCAGGCGACGTCACGTCTTTCGGAATGGTCATCATGGCGGCCCGCCCCGATCTCCTGACCTCGCTCGACGCCTTCAAGAAAGAGGCCGCGGCCTACTCGGACGCCATCCGCTCGACCCGCCCGATCGAGGGCTCCGGCACCGTCCGCATGCCGTTCGACCGTTCGCGCGCGCTACGCGACCAGAAAACGAGGGAGGGCTTCATCGAGGTTCCCGACGCGATCCACGAACAGATCCGCAAGATCGTCGAACGCAAATAGAGCCGTCACCGCGTCCGGGCAGTCCGGTCCCGACATTCAACACCGCGCCTACCCAAAACATGCAGAAGGCCGTCCCGAGGGCGGCCTTCTCTTTTTTGTGCAAGGCGTCACGCCCCAGAAAAAAGCGGCGCCCGGAGGCGCCGCAGTTGAGGGTGGAGACGTGAAAACCCGGTTCAGTTGGTCGGCCAGATCGGGGCGGCCTGCGCGGTTTCCGGCGGGAACACGCTGTAGGGCTCGCCGCCCTGCCATTGCACGATCACGAGGCTGGCGCCAACGTTGAGGCCGGTTTCGTCGAACTGGATCTTGCCGCCCGGATAGTAGGCCGCGGGACCCTCGGTCGTGTCGAGCGTGCGCAGGGTTTCAGCGACGGCATTGCGGCTGGCCTCGCCGGACTTGTCGAGGGCATAGGCCATGAGCTGGAGGTCGCCGTAGGTGGAGATCGAGTCCTGCGTCATCCAGGGCTCGCCCGAGGCTTCCTTGAAGCGTGCCACCAGTTCCTCCTGACCCTTGCCCGGCCAGTTGCCGACCACGGTCATGACGCCTTCGACGAGTTCGGCGCCGACATTGCGAAGAAGCTCGGGCGTGCCGAGGTGGGCGCCGGAGCCGATGATCGGCATGCGCCCGCCACCCAGGTTGAACTCGTTGACCTTTTCCAGAAGCAGCTTGTTGTCCGGCACCGCGGTCGAGGCCATGATCATGAAGTCCGGGCGCGTCGAGCGCGCGCGCTGGATGAGCGCGGTTGCGTCGGCGAGCGGCGGCGTCCAGGTCTCGTCGAACATGATCTCGACGCCGAGATCCTTCATGATGCCTTCGCGCAGCGGGGTCACGAAGCTGACCGACGACGCGGTGTTGTCGCCGATCATGCCGGCCTTGGTCGGCTTCTTGCCGGTGGTCTTTTCCGCAAGCGCCATCAGCGACGGCACGGCCTCACGCGACTGTGCGCCGGCCGTCTTGGGCATCTGGAAGATATACTTGAAGCCGCGACCGGTGATCTGGTCCGAATAGGAGAGCGTGATCATCGGAAGTCCAGCCCGTTCGGTCACTTCCGAAACGGCGAGGGTAAAGGACGAAAGCCAGGACCCTGTCACGGCGACGAGATCCGGATACTCCGAGACCATGCGCTGTGCGGCGTTTTTCGCGGTCTGGACCGATTCGCCGGCGTCGAAGACCACCAGTTCAAGCTGGCGTCCGCCGAGGGACGAAATGCCGCCGGCCTCGTTGATGTCCTTGATCGCGAGCTCGGCACCCTTGAGCATGAGTTCGCCCTGGCGAGCCCATGGACCCGACATCGGCCCGATGAGGCCGACCTGGATGGGACCGTCCTGCGCCATCGCGGGCAGGCTGGTTGCGGCGACCATCGCCGCGGTGCCGGCCGCGGCTGTCGCCATCAGAATGGTTCTGCGCGTAAACATACTGTTCCTCCCTAGAACTGGTTATTCGAAAGACCCGGCTACATGCCGAGATAGGCCTGGCGGACACGGTCGTCCGACAGGAGTTCGGTTGGCGTGCCCTCGAGCACGACGCGTCCGGTTTCCAGCACGTATCCCCTCTCGCAGGATTCAAGCGCCTCGAGCGCCCTCTGTTCGACGAGCAGGACGGTCAGGTTTTTCTGGCGGCGGATTTCCACGATCGCCTCGAAGATCGAATCCGCCACGGTGGGGGCAAGCCCCATCGAAGGCTCGTCGAGCATGATGAGCTTGGGCGACGAGGCCAGTCCGCGGGCAATCGCCACCATCTGCTGCTGTCCGCCCGAAAGCGTACCCGCCATCTGCTCTGCCCGTTCGTGCAGGATGGGGAACAGCCCGTAGATGAAGTCCAGGTTTTCCTTCCACTGCTTCTGCCCGGCTTCGGTGAAGGCGCCCATCTGGAGGTTCTCCAGCACCGACATGTTGGGAAACACCTGACGACCTTCCGGAATGTGCGCGATACCGAGATGCGCGCGCTCGTGCGCAGGGGTTGCAAGCAGATCCTTGCCTTCGAAGGTGATGGATCCGGAACGGGCCGGTACGGTGCCCGCGATCACCTTGAACAGAGTGGTCTTGCCGGCCCCGTTCGGACCGACGATCGAGACGAACTGGCCCTTTTCGACCGACAGCGTGATGCGGTCGAGCGCGGTGACGCCGCCATACGCTGCATGCAGTTTGCTGATCTCAAGCACGTTGACGCCACCTCTTGCCAAGATATGCCTCGATGACCGCGTCCTCGCGCACGACTTCCCTCGGCTTGCCCTGGGTGAGCAGCGCGCCATGGTCGAGAACGATGAAATGGTCGGCCAGCCGGAGCATCGCCTGCATCGTGTGCTCGATGATCACGATCGTTATTCCCGTGTCGGAAAGCCGACGGATGACAGCGATCATCTCGTTGACCTCGACGCCACCGAGCCCGGCCAGCGTTTCGTCGAGGAAGAGCATCTTCGGCTTGCCGGCCAGTGCGCGGGCAAGCTCCATGAGGCGCTGTTCCATCGAGGTCAGGCCACCGGCCAGGCGATCGGCGTTCCGGTCGAGACCGACCAGAGCGAGCGCCTCGCGAGCATGCTCCAGGGCGATCTCGTCGGTGGCGGCGCCGACATAGGCGCCGATCAGCACGTTGTCGAGGATCGACAGGCGCCTGAACGGGCGGGCGACCTGGAAGGTACGGCCGATGCCGCGCTTGCAGACCCCCGACGGCGTCAGGCCGAGAAGGCTTTCGCCCTCGAACACAACCTCGCCCTGATCCGGCTTCTGGAAGCCGTTGAGAAGGTTGAACAGCGTCGTCTTCCCCGCTCCGTTCGGACCGATGATGCCGATGACCGCGCCTTGAGGCACAGTGAAGGAGATATCCTGCACCGCCTTGAGGCCTCCGAACGACTTCGAGAGGTTGCGGACCTCGAGGACCGTTCGTCCCGACAACGCGTTGGGGCGTTCCTGCAGCGGACCCGGGTTGGCCGAAAGGTCGGCAACCGTCACCTCGGAACGCGGCTCACGCGCCTCGCGACGCGCCTGCATGATGTCGCGCACCTTCCACATCAGGCCTTCGGGCGCCACGAGGATGATGATGATGATGGCGACGCCATAGACCACGCCGTGAATGCCGTGCAGCAAGTGGCCGACTTCGGCATGAAGCGTTTCGGCGAGAGGGATCAGGATGGCGGCGCCGATGATCGGCCCCCACACGGTTCCAATGCCGCCAAACAGCGTGACGATGAGCGCCTGTGCGGAGGTCAGCATTCCGAACACGGTTGCGGGCGTGATGACCAGCAGGACGATGGCGTAAAAGCCGCCAATCGTGCCTGCGATGGCGCCGGAAACGGCGATGGCCCGCAGCTTCCACTTGCGCGTCTCGATGCCTGCGGCCTCCGCCGCCAGTTCGTTCTGCTTGATCGCGAGCAGCGACATGCCGAAGCGCGAGGTCTCGATCAGCCGCGACACGACGATCGCGACGATCAGCAAACAGAGCGCGAGAAGGCCATAGATGCGCTGGTCGGAGAACTGCATCCAGGCGACCGGGTTGTCGCGCTCCATCGGGATGGCGACTTCCTGGTAGCCCAGCCACTCGAACACGTAGAGAAGCGCCAGCGGGTAGGCGAGCATGGCGAGCGCGAAGTAGTGGCCGCGCAAGCGGAACGTCGGCAGGCCGACGAGGATGCCGGCCGCCGCGCCGACAACCCCGGCGATGGGGATGCCTATCCACGGCGTGATGCCCAAATAGATCTGGCCGAGCACCACGGTGAAGGCGCCAAGGCCGAAAAACGAGGCGTGACCGAAAGAGATCAGGCCCGAATACCCCGACAGGACGTTCCACGAGATACCCATGACCGCCCATACCGCGACCAGGATGAGCATCAGCTGGTAGTACTGCGACTTCAGCGAGAACAGCAGGATGACATAGACCGCGCAGAAGCCGGCAAGCGGCAGCAGCGAGGAAAGGAAACCGGTCCTCTTACCCATCACACGCGCTCCACGTTGCGGCCGAACAGGCCTTGCGGACGGAAGAGCACGACCAGCAGGAAGACCACGAAGATCGCCGTGTTCTGAAGCTGGAAGGGCAGGATGAGGGTCGACAACTGCTGGACCAGCCCGATCACCAGTCCTCCCCAGAAGGCGCCGATGATGGAGCCGAACCCGCCAAGGACGACGCCGGCATACATGATGATGACGAACTCAATGCCGACATAGGGCTGGAACGGGTAATAGGTCGCCACCAGACCACCCGCTATCGCGGTCACGCCGGTGCCTATGCCGAAGGCGATGCGATGCGCCTTGTCGACATTGATGCCCATGTAGAGGGCTGCCTCGGCGTTGTCCGCCGATGCACGCATGGACTTGCCCAGCCTGGAGCGGCTGACGAACAGGAACAGCGCGATTGCGACACAGACCGAGACGATCGCACCGACGGCGCGGGCCTGATTGATGAAAACCGAGACGAAGTCGCCCCAGAACGGTCCGATTTCCCAAGCGCGCGACGACATCGGCGTGCGCACCGAAATCGGCTCCGAGCCGAACACGATGAGGCCGCCATTGGTGAGGACCAGCGCGACACCCAGCGTCAGGATCAGCTGGGCGTAGTGGCCCTCCCCCTCGGCATTGGCCACCTTGAACCCGGTCACGCGGGAGATCAGGAACTTGTGGACGTAGTAGCCGACAACGAAAAGCAGCGGCCCGGCGAGAAGTGCGGCCGCGATCGGCCCGCCGTAGCCGCCCAGGAATGCCAGCACGCCGAAGCCGGTGAAGAGGTACCATGCGGCATACATGCCGAGCATCATCATATCGCCTTGCGCGAAGTTGATGACGCGCATGATCCCGAAGATCATGCCGAGGCCCACGCACATCAGGCCGTACAGGCAGCCGACCATGAGGCCGGCCGCAAGCGCCTGAAGAAAGTTCTCAAGAAGGATCATCCCGGGTGTCATCGTCCCGCCACCCATTCAATGAGTGCCTGAACGTCAGACGGTGACGCAATCCGTCGCCGTGGTCGGCGAACCGATCGAAAAATGGACATTGCTCCTCCAAAGCGTGAACTCTTCGCCGGGCTTTGGGCGCCAACGCGCCGCGAACCCGGCATCGCGTCCGAACGCTATTGGTTCGGGAGTCAGCCTCTAGGTCAATTCCGTGGGCTGCATAGCTGCTATAGTCCCGCTCCCGACGGCTTCATGGATAATGTCGCGGTCAGTCCGGTGCGCGTTCCGAGGAGGTTCAATTCCATGTCAGTCCATCTCTCGGAGCCTCGTCTCGTTCTCCAGACAGAGGACGTGATCGGCGAGGTTCCGCTCTGGGATGCAGCCTCCGCCAGGTTGAGCTGGATCGACATCTTCAAGCCCGCCCTGCATCTTTACGATCCGGCCGAGGACCGGCTGGAGAGTTTCACGCCGCCGGAGAAGCTGGGCTCCTATGGCCTGGCGGGCAAGGGACGCTACATCGTCGCCGGACGAGGCGGCATCGCCACTTGGGAACCGTCGACGGGCCGCTTCGACCGGCTTTCGACGCCGGAGGCGGATCGCCCAGACAACATCCTGAATGACGGTCGCGTCGATCCTTCCGGCCGCTTCGTGGTCGGCAGCATGGACAAGAACCTCGCCGGACCCAATGGCCGCCTGTGGCAGGTCGATCGAGACGAGACCCGCCTGCTGCAGGGCGAGGACGTGACGTTGCCCAACTCGGTCTGCTGGAGCCCGGACGGCGCGACCTTCTATCTCGGCGACAGCCGTTCGAACCTGATCTTCGCCTATGACTACGACCAGCAGACCGGCGACATCTCCAACCGCCGCCTCTTCGCCGACACCAGCGCATTGCCCGGAGAATGCGACGGGTCGAGCGTCGATTGCGAGGGATACCTCTGGAACGCGCGGTTTGGCGGGGGCTGCATCCTGCGCTTCGCGCCCGACGGATCGCTCGACCAGACGATCGGCCTGCCGGTCAAGCGAATCGCGCATCTGGCGTTCGGCGGGCCGGATCTCAAGACGATCTACGTAACGACGGGGCGCTTCCGCATGAAGCCCGAGGAACTGGCGGCCGAACCCTGGGCCGGCGGTCTCCTGGCGATGGACAGCGACATGGCAGGCCTGCCCGAAGCGTCCTACCGCCCGACCGGGACGGCGTGAGCCCTCAGGCCGGCGTGAAGCAAGGCATGGTCAGATCGTCGTCGATGCGCTCGAAGGCGATCGTCACCGGCAGGCCGACCTTCAGCACCGAATCGTCCGCGCCGACCAGCCTGGCGGTCAGCCGCGGGCCTTCCTCGAGTTCCACCTGCACGACATTGTAGGGCACGTCGCGGGCGAAGGCCGGGAACCAGGCCTTGTGGACGACGACCCATGTCGAGATCGTGCCGCGACCGCTTGCCTCGCGCCAGTCGAGACGGTCCGAGAGGCAGAACGGGCAGACGGGGCCGGGCACCAGATGCGACTTCCCGCACTCCTCGCACCAGGGAAGCATCAGCCGATGATCCTTACAGCCCTGCCAGAAGGGCGCGCTGTCCGGGCTGATGCGCGGCCGCGGTTTCGAGGTTATCCCTTGGTGGCTCATCGCCTTCTCCTCACGCCGACGTCATGATGACGGAATCGCCCCAGACAGTGCCCCACTGGAGCACGTCGGCACCGGGGATCTGGCGATCGCCGGCCGTCCCGCGCAACTGCCGCGTCATTTCGCGGATATGGTTCCAGCCGGCAACATGCGCCTCGGAAAGGAGCCCGCCATTGGTGTTGACGGGCAATCGGCCGCCCGGCCCGATCGCGCCGTCCTGGACGAAATCGGCCGCCTCGCCGGTGCCGCAGAAGCCGAACCGCTCCAGCGCGAAGAGCGGCAGCGGAGCGAAGGCGTCATAGGTGTAGAGGCCCTTCACGTCCGAGCGCTCGACGCCGGCCGCGCGGTAGACCTCCTGGTCCTTCGCGCGGGCATGGTTGCCGTCGGAGGGCTGCTGCGCGATGCCGAGGCCGGGCGGGGCGAAGATGAATTCGTCGCGTCCCGACCTTATGCCCTGCATGCCGGCGATGCGGACCGGCTTCTGCTTCAAATCGCGGGCGCGCTCCATGGTCGTCACGAAGGTGACGACCGCGCCGTCGGTGATCAGACAGCAGTCGAAGAGCCGGAGCGGATCGACGACCATGCGCGACGCCTGGTGGGCGTCGAGCGTCAGTTCGTGCTTCATGATCGCATCGGGATTCTTGAGCGCGTGCTTGCGGATCGAGATGGGCACGGCGGCGAGCTTCTCGCTGGTGGCGCCGTAGAGCGCCATGTAGCGCTGCATCGACAGCGCCGCGCCGCCGGCCGGCGCCGTCAGGCCATATGGCGGGCTCTCCCCATGGGTGCCGCCTTCCTCGCGGTTGCCCTCGACATCGCCCGGGCCGCCCAGAATGTCGCGCTCGCGGGTGAAAGAGATGGCGGTGACGCAGGCGACGACGTCGGCCAGCCCCGCCGAGACGGCAAGCGCCGCGTGCTGCAGCGCATTCGTCACGAAACGACCGTGCAGCCAGGATTGGTTCACGTATCGGATGTCGAGACCGAGACCTTCGGCCACGCGGTCGTAATCGAGGCCCACCGGCGACCCCATGTGGATCGACAGGCCGTCGATGTCCTCGCGCTCGAGGCCCGAATCGGCCAATGCGGCCTTGAAGGCCTTGGCGGCGAGCCCGAGCTGGCTGTCGGGCAGGAAGCGGCCGAACGCGGATGCGCCCACCCCCACGATCGCGGCGTTGATCTTCATCGTCACAACCCCGGCTGGAGCAGGATGCGGCCGGAGACGGCGCCCGCCTCGACGAGTTCGTGCGCGTGCCGCGCCTCCGAAAGGGGCATGCGCTTCGACACGATCGGTCGGATGGCGCCGCGTGCCACCATGTCGAGGCATTGGCGAAGCTGGTCGCGCGTGGTCGACGTGGCGGCCAGCATGGAGATGTTCTTCAAGAACAGCTGCGCGGGGTTGAAGGGCACGAAATCACCCGTTAGCTGCCCGATCATGAGCCAGCGCCCGCCGACCGCAATCGACTTTCGGATGGGATTGAAGAGCAGATTGCCGACATTGTCGACCGCCACGTCCACGCCGCGCCCGCCGGTGAGGCGGCGAACCTCGCCCGAAAAATCATCGCCTCGGCCGTGGGCGACAACCTCGTCGGCGCCGAGTTCGCGCAACTGCTCGGCCTTGGCGGGGGACGTCGTCTGGGCGATCACGCGTGCTCCCTGCGCCTTGGCGAACTGAACGGCAGCCATGCCAAGCCCGCCGCCGGAGCCGGTGATGAGAACGGTCTCGCCTGCCCTGACGTTTCCCACGTCGCGCATCGCGTTGAAGATCGTGCCGATCGTGCAAGCCACGATGGAGGCTTCGTCGAGCGCAACGCCGTCGGGCACCAGCGCGACGTTGTCATGCTCGACGGCGACATACTCGGCATAGCCGCCGACCATGCCGAAGTCGCCGAGGAACTTGCGATCCTCGCAAAGGGGTTCATGACCGGTCCGGCAGTGCGAGCAGTGGCCGCAGATGTGATAGCGCTGCGCCGTCGCGACCCGATCGCCGGGCTTGAAATCGGTGACATCCTCACCGATGTCGACCACGGTACCCGAAATCTCGTGACCGAGAATCAGCGGCATTCTCACGCCCTGCTTGAGCGTTCCGTTCCGGGTCACGATGTCATGATAGCAAACCCCGCAGGAATCGACCTTGATGATCACATCCTTGCGGTTGGCGATGGGATCCTCGACCTCGCGGTACTGGAGCACATCGACGCCGCCCGGCGCCTCGACGACCATGGCCTTCATTGCGAGCCTCCCTCGGGTCTGAACTTGAGCAGCGCGATATCCGGCGTCACGCCTTCGAATACGGCCTCGACGCGCATGCCGGTCTTGAGCTGGTCGTTGGGCACACCGACCATGTTGGAAAAGAAGCGCACCCCGCAATCAAGCTTCACTTGCACGACCGCATAGGGCATTTCGGCGACGAAGCCCGGGAAATAGGCCTTGTGGAAGACGCAGAAGGTTTCGATCTCGCCTGTCGGCGTGACCGCGCGCCATTCGCTCTCCGCGCTGTGACATCGCGGACAATAGCGGCTGGCCGGAAAATGCGGCGTGCCGCAGGAGAGGCAGTGCTGCACGCGGATCTGGCCTGCGCGCAGGCCCTCCCAGAATGGCTGCTCAGGCCCGTTTCTCGAGGGCAGCGGCTTTGGAGGCAGAGGCTGGAGAGCAGAGCTCATGACGGGTCCCTCGAGTAGATGATCGACGAACAGACTGGAGACGCGGCGGCAAAATGGATGTTGGTGGCGCCCACGACCTGGCGCTCGCCGCATTCTCCCCGCAGCTGGCGCACGGCCTCGGCGGTCAACGCCCAGCCCTGCATGTAGCTTTCGGACAGGTGTCCGCCGGATGTGTTGGTCGGGAAGCGGTTGCCGAGCTGGAGCGTCCCGCCCTCGACGAAGGCGCCGCTCTCGCCGATCCCGCAATAGCCGAGCCCCTCGAGCGAGAAGAGCACTGTCGCGGAGAAATTGTCGTAGATCATCAACGCATCCATGTCGTCGTGGACAAGCCCGGCATCGGCGAAGCTGCGCTTGCGTACCGAACCCAGGGCGCCTGCCCAGAAATCGTCCGGTGGGAAGGTGGAGTCGGCAAACACGGTCTGCAGAGCCGCGCCTCGAACATAGACCGGCGGCTTTCGCAGATCCTTCGCACGCTCCGGCGTGGTGACGATCAGCGCCACGCCGCCATCATTGATCAGGCAGTAGTCGAGCAGGCGAAGCGGCTCCGCGATCATGCGCGCGTTCATGTAACCATCGAGATCGAAGCGCTCGCGCATGACGGCTTGCGGGTTGAGCGAGGCATGTCTGCGAAAGGCGATCGGCACTTCGGCCAATTGCTCGTTCGTCGTGCCGTAAAGCTCCATGTGGCGCCGCATCATCATCGCGTGAAAGGCGCCGGGCGACGTCATGCCATAGGGGAACCAGAGTGCCCCTCCCCCCGAACCATAGCTGTCGTCCGCACCGCCATATGCGACACCGGCCGACCGGCCGTTGTTGCCGTAGACGAGGGCCACGACCTCGTGCCGACCGCTCATCACCAGCGAGACGGCGGTGTCGACCAGTATGCCGGAAAAGCGACCATGCCCGGGGGTCAGGTTGACGAACTGGGGGTCGATGCCGGCGATCTCGCAGAAGCGCTGATAGTCGGGAATGCGGTTGACCAGGATCGCATCGATATCGCCGAAGCCAAGTCCCGCATCCTCAAGCGCGTTGGTCAGCGCCCACATGCCGAGGTCGTACGCATCGTGTTGCGGCATACGGCCATAATCCGTGGTGCCGACACCGGCGATTGCCGCCTTCAGTCTTGTCATGCCGCTCTCCTCACGTCGAAGTCGCGCCGTGTCGCCGCGACGATCGCCGCCGCATCCCCCGACCGACCGAGTGCATCGATGACCGCGAGCAGCGCCTTGGCCTCGTCGGCGCCGATCTCGGCCTTCGCGACTTCCGCGAACCGGCCGCGGACCTCGCCGGTATCGAATGACCGGACGTCGTCGAGCCGCTCGGACAGCACGGTTCCGTCCCGTAGCGTTGCCGCGACGCCCGCGCCCTGCTTGAGCGGGTAGGCTGCCTCGAACGCGGGATCGACCGAGAGCGATACCAGCCGGGCCAGCCTGAGGATCTCGGGCTCGTCCAGCTTGCGATAGTTGGCTTCGCTGATCTCGCCGCGCGCCAACACCGCCGCGACCGCATACTGGATGCTCATCTTGGCTTCGAACACTCCAGGGAACGGGCCCGGCTGGTCACATCCCGGATAGCCGATGGCGGCCGAGAAGCTGGCGACGTCGATGCGCTCGATGTCCCCTGCCCTGGCGCCCTGCCGGACCACCGACAGCGCGGCCTGGACCGGCGTCTGCACATAGTTGCAGGCCGGCGCCGGCTTGAAATAGACCGACATGATCTCCCACTGACCGTCGCCGAGCGGAATGATCTGCGCAGCCCTGGCACGGCGATCATAGGCGGCAAACAGGCCGGCGCGACCGTCGATGGCGGATGGCGAGGCGAACACGCCCTCTCTCGCCAGCAGCGTGGCGGTCACCGCGCTGCGCGCGGCCGTCGCGGCATGAAAGACCATTTCGTGCCCACCGACCCAGGGCCATTCGTTGACGCCGCTTGCCATGTTGGCGGCCAGGCCGATCGCCGCGATCGTCTGATCCTGCGTCAGGCCGAGCAGACGTGCGCATGCAGCCGCCGCGCCGATCGCGCCAACCGTGCCGGTCGGACGGATCTTGGCCTGCAATTCGGTGTCGAAGAGCGCGCGACCGACGCGGGCGCCAACTTCGTAGCCGACCGCTGCACAAGCGAGCAGGTCGTCGCCCGGAACGCCTTCGAGTTCACCAATCGCCAGAAGCGCCGGCCAGACGACCACGCCGAGATGCGTGCAGCTTGCGACGTGCATGTCCTCCCGCACGAGGCCGTGGCCGAGAGCACCGTTGACGAATGCCGCCTCGCCGGCCCCAAGCGCGAGCTGCGTCCCGATCACGCCGCAGGATCCTTTCGGTCCGATCGATCCGTAGGCGATCGCCTGCCGTCCCCAGGTCAGGTGCGCCGCCTCCAGCGCGCAGGCGACATAGTCGGCCAGACAGGCCCGCGCCTTCTCGATCACGGCTTGCGGAACCAGTTCGCGTTCCGTGCCGATGGCGAACCGGGCGAGCCTGGCTGCTGCCAGATCGCTGTGTCCGGCCGTCTCGCCGGCAGCGGCGCCTTGCGCAGGAACCATGCAAACCTCCTTCGTGGAACCATCGATTTCGAGGCCGACCGCCCGCCCGGCGTCTGCTCGATCCGTTGGTTGACCAACTATGTTTCGGGCGGAGCAGGCCGACTTGGCCGGGCAGAGACGCTCGTGGCGACCACCGTGATACCTCGCTGATCATCGGTGACTTTGCCGCACGTGTAGAGGGCAATGGCCGACATAACAGCTTTCGATCGCATGAACGTCGCCTTACGGCACTCGATCGGGGAAGAATTGCCCAGTGAGCCAGTCGGCCTTGCCCGGCGGGTTCGAACCGGTGGCGGTGGCCGCGAAGGCCGCATGCAAAACACGGAGAATGACGTATCGATGTATCCGGTGCTTGCCGACCTGAGAATCGTGGAAGGCGCAGCCTTCGTGGCCGCGCCGTTGTGTGCGCTGCATCTGGCTCAACTCGGGGCCGAGGTCATCCGCATAGACGCGATCGGCGGCGGGCCGGATTTCCTGCGCTGGCCCCGCGCGCCGGATGGCGGGGCCAGCCTGTATTGGGAAGGACTCAACAAGGGAAAGAAATCGGTCGCGCTCAACCTGTCGTCGCCCGAAGGGCGCGAACTGGCGGTGGAGCTTGCAACGGCTCCCGGCGAAGGAGCCGGTCTCTTCGTGACCAATTATCCGGTTGGAGGTTTCCTGGCTCACGAAAAGCTGGCGGCCCGCCGTCCCGACATGATCACGGTTCGCGTCATGGGTTGGGCCGATGGCAGCACGGCCGTCGACTACACCGTCAATGCGGCCCTTGGGCTTCCCATGATGACCGGCCCCGAAAGTCTCGGCGACGAACCGGTCAACCATGTCTTGCCCGCCTGGGACATTGCGACAGGCAACTACGCCGCCCTTGCCCTGATGGCCGCGGAGCGTCGTCGCGGTCGGACCGGCAAGGGCACGGAAGTGCGCGTGCCGCTCGGAGACGTCGCGATGGCCGCGATCGCGAGCCTTGGCCAAGTCGCCGAAGTGACGGCATCGGGACAGGATCGCCCGCGCATGGGCAACAACCTGTTCGGTGCCTTCGGCCGTGATTTCGCCACGCGCGATGGCCGCCGCGTGATGATCGTCGCGCTCACCCCTCGCCATTGGTCGGACCTGGTGAAGACGCTCGGACTGACGGAGGCGGTCGCATCGCTTGAACGCGAGCGCGACATCGATCTGTCGTCCGACGAGGGCGTGCGCTTCGAGCATCGAGACCGGCTGAACCCGATGGTCGCGACGGCGGTCGGAAGCAGGACGCTCGACGAACTGGAAGCCGCATTCGCCGGCAGCGGCGTTTGCTGGGGCGAATACCGATCGCTTGCGCAGGCGCTTGGCAAGGGTGGACCGTTTGACCTGTCCAATCCGTTGTTCTCCGAAATCTCGCATCCCGCCGGCCAAACCTACTTGACCCCGGGCGCGCCGGGCACGTTCACGGATCTCACACGAGGGATTCCGGGTCGGGCGCCGCGCCTGGGCGAACACACCGACGAGATTCTCTCCTCGGTGCTCGGCCTTCCGGAATCGACAATCGGGCGACTGCACGACGCAAAAGTCGTCGCCGGCGCGTCCGCGACCCCAGGATGGGCCCAATGACATCGCCGCAGCTTTCGCCACGGGATCTTCCGGACCTCGAGTTGATTGAAGCGGCGCGCGGCGCCATCACCTCGGCCGACAAGTATCTGGCGGTCGTGCGCGCCGCGGTCGATGTACGCATCGTGCGCGAGGGAAAGGTCGATCCGATACGCGCCGACAGCGAACAGCGCGCCCTGCACGGCCTGGCCTGGGTCTCGACCACGGTGCAGGCGCTCAAGGCAACGCTCGCGTGGGCGGAACGTCTCTACGACCTCCGTCGCTTCTGCGATCCGGAGCAGATGCTGTTCAGGATCGGCTTCTCCGAATATCTCGGCCAGCTCGTCGGCGGCTTGCCGATGAGCCAGAGCGAGATCGTGCGCCCGCAGGATTTCGGCACCATGGCGGAAGCCGCGAGGCTTGCCGACGAATGCCGGTATTTCACCGAGGACAAGCAGGGTCCCGCGATCCGTGCCGGCCTGATCGCGCATCTGCGCGACGGCGGCACCATCGACGAGACGCTGGACGACGACACGCTCGACATCATCCGCAACCAGTTCCGCCGTTTCGCCGAAGCCAAGGTCGCTCCCCATGCGCATCGCTGGCACCTCGCTGACAGCCTGATACCGAGCGATGTCATCCGCGAGCTTTCCGATCTGGGCGCGTTCGGCATCTGTGTCGATGAAACCTATGGCGGCCTGGGCCAGGGCAAGCTGGCCATGTGCGTCGTCACCGAAGAGCTGAGCCGCGGCTGGATCGCCGCGGGATCGCTCGGAACGCGCACCGAGATCGCGGCCGAACTGATCGCGATCGCGGGAACGCAGGAACAGAAGGATTACTGGCTGCCGAAGCTGGCCTCCGGCGAGGTCTTTCCGACAGCCGTCTTCACGGAGCCGGACACCGGCTCCGACCTGGGCAGCCTGCGCACCCGCGCGACGAGGAACGAAGACGGCTCCTGGCGCATCAATGGCGCCAAGACGTGGATCACGCACGCTGCGCGTTCCGACCTCATGACGCTGCTGGCGCGCACGAACCCCGACAGCAACGACTATTCGGGTCTGTCGATGTTTCTTGCCGCCAAGAAACGCGGGACGGAGGCCGATCCCTTTCCCGACGAAGGCATTCGCGGCAGCGACATCGAGGTGCTCGGGTATCGCGGCATGCGCGAATACGACATCGCCTTCGAGGATTTCGAGGTGTCGGAGAACGGCCTGCTCGGCGGCGCCGAGGGGCAAGGCTTCAAGCAGCTCATGCAGACATTCGAGGGTGCGCGCATCCAGACGGCGGCGCGCGCCATCGGCGTCGCCAGGAATGCCTTCGACCTCGGACTGCGCTACGCGAGGGATCGACGGCAGTTCGGCAGACCGATCGTCGATTTCCCGCGCGTGTCCGACAAGCTGGCACTGCTGATGACGGAAATCGTGATGGCGCGCGAACTCACCTATTTCGCGGCGCGGGAGAAGGACAAGGGGCGCCGCTGCGACATCGAGGCGGGAATGGCCAAGCTTCTGGCCGCGCGCGTGGCGTGGTCGGGCGCCGACAACAGCCTGCAGATCCATGGCGGCATCGGCTACGCCATCGAGACCGAAATCAGCCGTGTGCTGTGTGACGCGCGCATCCTCAACATCTTCGAAGGGGCAGCCGAAATCCAGGCGCAGGTGATCGGCCGCGGGCTGCTTTCGCGCAAGAACTAGAGCCCGTGCGGGCAAGGAACTGGTAACATGAAGACCTACGGGCTCTACATCGACGGCGCTTACACGGACGCCGAAGGCGGTCGCACCTTTGGTACGGAAAACCCATACACGGGAGAGGTCTGGGCCCGGATCGCCCATGGCAGCGCCGCCGATGTCGACCGCGCCGTCATGGCCGCCAAGGCGGCGCGCCACGGTGAATGGGGCACGATGTCAGCCTCGGCGCGTGGGCGGCTGATGACGAAGCTTGCCGATCTGATCGAGGAAAACTCCGCCCATCTCGGCGAGATCGAAGTTCGCGACAACGGCAAGCTGCTCGCGGAGATGGCCACGCAGACACGCTATCTCGCCGAGTGGTATCGCTACTATGGCGGGCTTGCCGACAAGATCGAAGGGACGGTCATTCCGTCCGACAAGAAGAACATCTTCAACTTCACGCGACGGGAGCCGCTCGGCGTCGTCGCGATGATCACGCCATGGAACTCGCCGCTGCTGCTGCTCGCCTGGAAGCTGGCGCCGGCGCTCGCAGCCGGCAATACGGCCGTCATCAAGCCATCGGAGTTCACCTCAGCCTCGACCCTCGAGTTCATGGACCTTTTCGCGCGCGCCGGCTTCCCGAAGGGCGTGGTCAATACCGTGACCGGCTTCGGAAAGGATGTCGGGGCCGCCCTCGTCGCGCACAAGCATGTCGCCAAGATCGCCTTCACCGGCTCAGATCTCTCGGGCCAGAAGATCTACGAGGCAGCGGCCCGTGATCTGAAGCACGTTTCGCTGGAACTGGGCGGCAAGTCGCCCAACATCGTCTTCGACGATGCCGACATCGAGGCAGCGGTGATGGGGGCGATCTCGGGGATTTTCGCAGCCTCCGGGCAGACCTGCATCGCGGGGTCGCGCCTGCTCCTGCAGCGTTCGATCCACGACCGCTTCGTGGATCGACTTGTCGAGGTGGCGGGCGCCGCCAGGATCGGCGACCCGATGAGTTCCGAGACCAATGTCGGTCCGGTCACCACGCCGCCGCAATACGACAAGGTGCTCGAGTACATTGCGATCGCGAAGGGCGAAGGCGCGCGCTGTGTGCTCGGTGGCAAACCCTATACCGGGCCGGGCGTCAGCGGCAACCAGTTCGTCGAGCCGACGATCTTCACGAATGTGCGCAATGACATGCGCATCGCACAGGAGGAAGTCTTCGGCCCGGTACTGGCGGTGATTCCGTTCGATGACGAGGAGGATGCTCTGCGCATCGCCAACGACATCGATTTCGGTCTGGCGGCAGGCGTCTGGACCAGCAATATCGGCCGGGCGATCCGGATGTCGGAGCGGCTCGAAGTCGGGACCGTCTGGGTGAACACCTATCGCGCCGTCAGCTATACCTCGCCCTTCGGCGGCTACAAGCGCTCGGGTTTCGGTCGCGAAAGCGGCATCGAGGCGGTCTACGAATTCCTCCAGACCAAATCCGTGTGGATCGCCACCGAAACGAGTGTCGCCAACCCGTTCGTGATCCGCTGATGTTCGTTCCCGTCACGCCCCTGTTCGTTCCGGGAGACCGTCCCGAACGTTTCGTCAAGGCGGCTGCGAGTGCGGCCGACTCCGTCATCATCGATCTCGAGGACGCGGTCGACGCATCGGCGAAGAATGCTGCCCGGGCCAATCTCCTGGCCCATTCCATCACGGGCAAGCCGGTGATGGTGCGGGTCAATGGCGAGGGCACGCCCTGGTGGAACGACGACCTCGCCATGCTCGGTCAGGCAAAGGTCGATGTCGTTCTGGTTCCCAAGGCCGAGACGCGCGCGGCACTGGAGGCGGCAGCCGAAGCCGTGGGCCGCGACGTCCCGATCATCGCGCTGGTCGAGAGCGTGAAGGGCGTCGAAGCCCTGGACGAAATCCTTTCGGCACCCCGCCTGCTCTGCGCCTGCTTCGGGTCGCTCGACTTCGCGCTCGACATGGGTTGCGAGGCGAGCTGGGAACCGTTGCTCTACGTGCGCTCGCGGATCGTCTTTCAGTCGCGGCTGGCTGGCGTCGCCGCGCCGATCGACGGGGTGACGATGGCGATCGACGATCCGCGGATCGTCCAGGAGGATGCCCTGCGGGCTCGCGCCATGGGGTTCGGCGGCAAGCTCTCCATCCATCCCCGGCAGATCGCCCCCATCGCGGCGGCCTTCCGCCCGTCCGCCCATCAGATCGCCTGGGCGGAGCGCGTGCTTGCCGGCGCGGTCACGGGTGCGGCCGTGAAGGTCGATGGCGAGATGATCGACAAGCCGCTGATTGAAAAGGCCAGGCGGATCATGACCGCCGCGGCAGGCTGAACGGGAAGCGGGGAATAGCAGCTATGAGGGTCCGCACCCTCACGCCGAGGCGAGCCCACGACCATAATGCACGTCGTCGACGCACCGAGTAAGCGCGCAAGCAACGAGGATAGGAAGAATGAGCAGCGAATTGTACGACAAGGGCCTGGCCATCCGTTCGGCGGTCCTGGGCAAGGATTACGTCCAGAACGCCATCAACACGGCGGACGATTTCAATCGCCCGCTGCAGGAACTCGTCACGGAGTACTGCTGGGGCGCCGTCTGGGGCCGTCCGGGTCTCGACCGCAAGACGCGCAGCTTCCTCAATCTCGGTATGCTCTCCGCGCTGAACCGGCCGCACGAGATCGAGGTCCATATCAAAGGCGCACTGAACAACGGCGTATCCCGCGAGGAGATCTGCGAAGTGTTCCTGCAGGTGGCCATTTATTGCGGGGTTCCGGCCGCGGTCGACTCGTTCCGCATCGCACGTCGCGTCTTCGCAGAGATTGACGGCAAGAAATAATCTCCAGCCAAAGAGTACCAAAATGAGCGAGGAAATCGGCTTCATCGGTCTCGGCAACATGGGGGTGCCGATGGCGCGCCGCCTCATGGACGCCGGACACAAGCTCGTCGTCTACGATCTGAGCGAGGAGGCTCGCCAGGCCTTCGCCAAACTCGGCGCCCGCGCCGTGGCGTCGCCAAAGGAGGTTGCCGACGCCGCCGAGACCGTGTTCGCCAGCCTTCCGACGCCTCCCATCGTCGAAGCCGTCGCCACGGGACCCGGCGGCATCATCGAGGGCGCCAAGGTGCGCCGCTTCATCGATCTCTCGACGACGGGCGCCACGACATCCGTGCGGATCGCCGCCAGGTTGGCCGAGAAGCAGATCGCGCATCTCGATTCACCCGTCTCGGGTGGCAAGGCGGGCGCCGAGAAGGGCACGCTGGCCGTCATGATTTCGGGGCCGCGCCATCACTACGACGAGATCGAGCCGCTGTTGAAGAACATCGGCAAGCTCTTCTTCATCGGCGAAACGCCCGGCGTGGGACAGACGATGAAGCTGGTCAACAACCTGCTGTCGGCGACGGCGCTGGCCGCGACCTCGGAAGCGGTCGTCATGGCGGTCAAGGCCGGCATCGATCCGCGTATCGCGGTCGACGTCATCAACGTCGGTTCCGGGCGCAACAGCGCATCGCAGGACAAGTTCCCGAACGCGATCATTCCGCGCACGTTCGATTACGGCTTCGCGACCGGGCTGATGTACAAGGACCTGCGTCTCTGCATGGACGAAGCGGAGGCTCTCGGTGTCCAGATGTGGGTCGGCAACGCGGTCAAGCAACTCTGGCAACTCGTCAACAGCCAGATCGGCCCTCAGTCGGACTTCACCCAGGTGGTCGAGGTGCCGGAGCGCTGGGCGGGTGTACAGGTCGGCAAGAAGACGGACTGAGGCCGGCGCCGATCAATCGGGCGAGTTGCGTGCCAGGCGGATCATCGGATCGCGTCGTGTCTTGCGAAGCCTCAAGGCCGACGAACCCAGGCTTTAAGTCGATAGGCGTTACAGCCTTTCGAATGACGGCTCTCAGGGGAGGAACCATATGGACGACACCTATCGGATCACCATGCTTCGCTATGCCCGATCGGACAGGCGCCGGCCGGAAAACTTCCACGGCGGCGACCCGCATGACGGGCCGATGCCGATCGAGTACTTCAACTGGGTCATCCAGAACGACAAGCGCGTCTTCGTGGTCGACACCGGCTTCAGCGAGGACGTCGGTGCGCGACGCGGGCGCCAGACCCTCAAGCCTGTCGGGCTCGGGCTGAAGGCGATCGGACTCGACCCCGAGACGGTTTCGGACGTGATCATTACCCACATGCACTATGACCATGCCGGCAATCACGACATGCTGCCGCGTGCGCGATACCACGTCCAGGCCTGTGAAATGGTTTTCGCCACCGGCCCGTGCATGTGCCACCAGCTGATGCGCCATCCGTTCGAGGAAGAGGATGTCGTGTCCATGGTGCGCAAGGTGTTCGCCAACCGGGTCGAGTTCTATGACGGCGAGGCGACGGTGGCGCCGGGCATCACGGTCCACAAGGTCGGAGGCCATTCGAAGGGTTTGCAGATCGTGCGGGTCAACACCGAGCGCGGGCCGGTCGTCCTGGCCAGCGATGCCACTCACTACTACGAACACATCGAGAATGATCGGGCATTCGCCGTCTTCGAGAACCTGGGCGACCTTCTGGAAGGCTACCGGACAGTCAAGCGGCTGGCGCCGTCGATGAAGCACATCGTCCCTGGCCACGATCCCAAGGTTTTCGAGCGCTATCCGGCGGTCGCGAACATGGAGGGCTGGGCTGTGAGGCTGGATCTCGAGCCGTCCGAGTGAGCGTCCGGCTGGCGGCAAACCCCGGTTATCCAGCCGTCTAACTGCTATGCGTTTGTCGTGGAGCCAGCGGCTCGATGGATGCTGTCAGGGCAAGGCGTTGTTTTCGTTCCCTTCTTCTGAAAACCTCGACCGCAACGTGCCTTCTCTCCATAACCATGGCGCCCGGGTCTGGTATATGCGACATTGCAATGGGACTAGCGCATTGAAATCATTCGCGGAGGGAGGAGCGTTCCGTGGAGATCAAGCAGCTTAAGTACTTTCTGGCGGTCACCGAACTCGGCACCTTTTCAAAGGCAGCCGTGGTGCTTTCGGTTGCCCAACCGGTGCTGTCCCGGCAAATACGCAGCCTCGAGGAAGAACTCGGTATCGAGCTTCTGTATCGAAACGGTCGCGGCATCGTCATCACGGAAGCGGGCAAGCTTCTCATCGAACGGGCGCGGCTGATCCTCGGCGAAGCCAGCGCGATTGCAACCGACATCGATTCCATGCGCACCAGCCCGAGCGGCAAGCTGATCCTCGGTCTCCCGCCGACGGCTGGCGCCATCCTTTCCGTGCCCCTCATCGAGCGGTTCCGCGAAACTTATCCGCGGGTCAAGCTCAAGGTGCAGGAAGGCTATAGCGGACATGTTCTCGAGTGGCTTTCGACCGGCCGCATCGACGTCGCAGTGCTCTACGACGCACCGAAAACCTCGACACTCCTGACGCAACCCCTGATCGAAGAGGAACTGCTCCTCATCGGACCGGCCAACACACCGGCCGCGCTTCGCGAGAAGCCCATCCAGGGGGTCATGCTGGGTGAGCTCCCGCTCATCCTGCCATCCCATCCGCACGGCCTTCGCGTGCTGGTCGAGACACTGCTCGGCAGGATCAAGGTGATACCGGAGGTCGAATGCGAGATCGACAGCCTGTCGGCGACGCTCGATCTCGTTGAGCGGGGCGTCGGCTACGGCATCCTGCCCTATGCGAGCGTCATCAAGCAGGTTCGCGCCGGCAGCCTCGTGGTGATGCAGATCGTCGAGCCGCGCATGAGCCGGCAACTGGTGCTCGCCACCTCGACCCAGTTGCCGACCACGAACGCGACCCGTTCGCTCGCCAGGACGGTGAAGGAGCTGGTGCGCGACCTCGTCGCCGAAGGAACCTGGATCCCGCGTTTCGGAAATGACGGCGCGCCCAGACTTCCCGATGCCACGCGGGACGCAGCACTGGCCGAGTTGCCAAGCAAGGAAAGCGTTCACTAACCCGCCCTGTTCGCGTTCGCTCGGTATCCTCGAGGTTCCGGCCCGGCGATGGGCCAGGGGAATGCGCGCCGCGGTTCGATGACGGCGCCGAGGTCGACGGGCCCAAGTTTGAGCGCGGCGAACCCGGCGTCCCCGCGAACCTATACCTGCTATGCAGCAATACCCCTCGATTGAACGTTGCAGCCGAGCCCCTCATCCCGGAAACATTCGCGGATGGGAAACGCACGCCTAACGACGACGCCAGTGATCGACTCGCATGCCCATATCTGGGGCGCGGGCTTCCTGCCCGCATCCTTCTTTCGCCGCGCGGCGGAAGGCTGGGCCGCCAAGGACGCGCTCCGCACGCCGGACATGATCATGCCCAGGCTTCTCGAGGGCCTGGTCGATCGCGACGGCGACGATTTCATCGCCAACATGGACGCGGCAGGCATCGATGCCACGATGGTGATGATGCTGGATGTCGGGCACCCTGTTTTCGGGGAGGAGCCCGCAACGCCGATCGAGGACCAGATCGCCTATTATTCCGATCTGCAGAAGCGCCATGCCGGCCGGCTCTACTGCCACGTCTGGGTCGACTATCGCCGGGGCAACCATCTCGATCTCATCCGTGAAGCGATCGTCCACCAGGGGCTCGTCGGTATCGGCGAAATCACACCGGACGGCTTCTCCGCCGCGGACGCGTCCGTCCGGCCGGTGATGAAGCTGGCGGCCACGCTCGGCGTACCGGTGCAGATCCACACGCGGACCGGGGTCTGGACCGATCTCGCCGGAAATGATTTCTCGGAGGCCAATCCCGTCCATCCGGTTCATGTCGCCAGGCTCGCCCGGGAATTGCCGGACCTCAAGATCATCCTGTGCCATGCCGGTTTCCCGCATTGGTGGCAGCGCGCGGCGGAACTCATCGTCGACCTGCCGAACTGCGTGATCGACATCTCCAACTGGAACGAGCACTTCGCGGAGGACGAAGCCGAGCTGATCGCGCGGCTCGCGACGTGGCGCGGACTGATCGGCGCGGAGCGCATCCTGTTTGCCTCCGACCAGGCTTCGGGTCCTCGTTTCACCGGTTCCCGTTCGACCCTACCCGGGTGGACCGACTTCATCCGCCGGCTGCCCGAAACGGCGGCGAAATGGGGCTACAGCTTCACGGCCGAGGAGGCCGCCGCGATCGCGGGCGGCAATGCCTCGCTCTTCTACGGGATCAACCGCAAATGACGACACAGATGCCGCACAGCCGGACCATCCCTGCCCTTCTCGCCGAACAGTCCGCCCGTTTCGGTGATCGCGAGGTTCTGGTCGGCGGCGACCAGCGCTACACCTATTCCTCGCTGCGAAAGGCCGTCCGCGATTTTGCCAAGGGCCTCTCGGCCCTCGGTGTCGGACGCGGAAGCCGCGTGGCGATCCTGATGGGCAACAAGCCGCAATGGATCGTTGCCGATCTCGCCATCTGCAGCCTCGGCGGCATCATGGTCGCCGTCAACACCTGGGTGACGGCGCGCGAGCTGGCCTACATCCTCGAGCATTCCGATGCCGACACACTGGTCTTCGCCGATACCTTCCTCAAGTACGACTACGTTTCAATGCTCGGCGAACTCGAGCCTCATGCCGAGCAGATGCCAAGGCTGAAGACGCTGATCCATCTCGGGGCTCGCGGATACCGCGACAGCATTCCCTTCGAGACAGTTCCCGTGCTGGGGCGCGACGTGCCCGACCAGGTTCTGGATGATGCGGCAGCGGCAATCGATCCGCAGGACGTGACCTATCTTCTTTACACCTCCGGCTCGACCTCCACCCCCAAGGGTGTCCAGCTCCAGCACTACGCGCTGATCGAAAACATGTGGAACATCGGCAACCGCATGCATGTGACACATGAAGACCGGCTTTGGCTGGCGGTCTCGCTCTACTGGGGACTTGGCTGCGAGAATGCACTGTTCAACCTGCTGACGCATGGCGGCTGCGTGGTGCTGCAGGAACATTTCGAGCCCGAGGAGGCTCTGCGGCTCATCCACGAGGAGCGCTGCACGCTGTTCTACGGCACGCCGAACATGGCGCAGGCCATGCACGAGCATCCCGACCGTCCCCGGCGCGATCTGTCCAGCCTGCGGTCTGGCGGGGCAACGGGTTCACCCGAACAGTTCAAGCGCATCGTCGATCTCGGCGCCTCCGAGATCTGCCATATCTACGGACTGACCGAGAGCTACGGAAACTGCAACGTCTCCGACGGCAAGCTCGACCCCCGTGACAAGGTCTTTGCCTCGGTCGGCAGGCCGCTCGACGGCGTCATCCAGCGTATCGCCGACCCGAAGACGAACATTGAAGTCCCGCGCGGCCAGATCGGAGAGATCCAGATCAAACGCTACGTCACGATCGGATACTACAAGGACGAGGACAAGAATCGCGAGGCTTTCACGCCGGACGGCTACTTCCGAACCGGCGACTTCGGCTATGTCGATGACGAGGGTTACCTGTATTTCCGCGGACGCATCAAGGAGATGATCAAGACGGGCGGCATCAACGTTTCGCCCGCCGAGGTCGAGGAACTTCTGATGCGCCAGCCGGGCGTCAAGCTCGCCTTCGTGGTGGGGGTACCCGATGCCGTTCGCGACGAGGTCATCGGCGCGGTGATCGTCACCGATGGCGACGTTCCGGAAGGCTTCCAGAAGACCCTGGATGGCGCGCTGCGCAAGGAACTGTCGGCCTACAAGGTACCGAGGCTCTACCATTTCGTCGAGGAGAAGGACCTGCCGCTGACGACGACCGGCAAGGTCCAGAAGAACCGCTTCGCCGAGTTTTTCAGTGAAAGGAGATCCCAGGATGGATCTGCAACTTAACGGGCGCACGGCGCTCGTCACCGGCGCCAGTGCCGGCATCGGTGCCGGCGTGGTCGAGGTTCTGGCGCGTGAAGGCGCCGTGGTCGTCGCCACGGCCCGGCGCGCGGATCTGCTGGAGTTGCTGGCAGACCGGGTGGAAGCGGGAGGCGGCAGGCGCCCCGCCCTGATCCCGGCCGATATCACCGACAAGGCGGACGTCGCGCGCATCGCGCGAGAAGCGGAGCAGGCGGTCGGGCCGATCCAGATCCTCGTCAATTCCGCCGGCGGTTCTCGGCCGTTGCCGATCGATGCCGGCGACGAAGAGTGGGACGAGGCCATGGCGCTGAACTTCACCGCCGTGCGCCGCATGACGCACGCGCTGCTGCCGTCGATGCGCGCCGCCCGCTGGGGCCGCATCATCAACATCAGCGGCACCATGGAGCCACGCAGCATCAATGCCGCGTCCGCCGCGAAGGCGGCGCTGCATCTGTGGGCGAAGGGGCTCGCCTGCGACATCGCCAAGGAAGGCATCACGATCAACACCATCCCGCCCGGGCGGATCGAGAGCGAACAGATCATGGAGAAGCTTCACCCGACCGCCGAGGCGCGACGGGACTTCATCGAGAAGAACATTCCGATCGGCTATTTCGGCAAGCCGGAGGATATCGGAAACCTCGTTGCTTTCCTGGCATCGCCGCTGGCAGCCTACATGACCGGCAACGTGATCCCGGTCGACGGGGGCATGCATCATTTCGCGCACTGAACGCACGTCTTCATGCCGTGCCGGTTGCTGCAAGACACTGGGTGAGGATAGCACCATTCCGGACGAGACCAGACGAGGCAAGTCATGACCGACCACCCGAGCGCCCGACTTGCGGCCTTCGCCGCCGCGCTGAACCATGCCGACATTCCGCGGGACGTGATGGCGCGCACCGAGGACCTCTTCGTCGACTGGCTCGGTTCCGCCCTCGCCGGCAAGTTCGCCGAACCCGTGCAGACGATCGCGGCCTTCGCCCGGCGGATGGGGCCATCCGAGGGACCGAGCGAGATCCTGATGGATCGTTCGTCGAGTTCCCCCCTGTTCGCCGCGCTCGTCAACGGCGCGTCCTCGCATGTCGCCGAGCAGGATGACGTCCACAACGGATCCGTGTTCCATCCCGCCGCCGTCGTGTTCCCGGCCGCGCTCGCGGTCGCACAGGCGATCGGCGCCTCCGGCAAGGAGTTCCTCGCGGCGAGCGTTGCCGGTTACGAAGTCGGCATTCGCGTCGGCGAGTTCCTTGGTCGGTCGCACTACAAGGTGTTCCACACGACGGGCACCGCCGGCACGCTCGCGGCGGCGGCCGCCACCGGTCGCCTGCTGAAGCTCTCCCCCGAGGCCATGCTCGACGCGTTCGGCTCGGCCGGCACGCAAGCGGCGGGGCTATGGGAGTTCCTGCGCGATGCCGCGGATTCCAAACCCCTGCATACGGCCAAGGCCGCCGCCAACGGGCTGATCGCGGCCTATCTGGCCGCGGACGGCTTCACCGGCGCCCGGCAGATCCTCGAGGGGGCGAAGGGCATGGCCGCCGGCATGTCGAGCGATGCCGATCCGGCCAAACTGACGGACGGGCTGGGCACGCGCTGGGCCACGGCGGAAACGTCGTTCAAGTACCACGCCTCCTGCCGCCACACGCATCCGGCAGCCGATGCGCTGCAAAAGGCGATGCGAGAGAACGGGCTGAAACCGGACGACATCGAACGCGTCGTCACGCGTGTCCACCAGGGCGCGATCGACGTGCTCGGACCGGTGACGAATCCGTCGACCGTGCATCAGGCCAAGTTCTCGATGGGAACGACGCTTGGTCTCATCGCCATCTACGACAAGGCGGGCATGGTCGAGTTCGACCAGGGCTTTCACCGCCCGGAGGTGATCGACATCCGCGACCGCGTGACCATGGAACTCGACCCCGAGGTCGACCATGCCTATCCGGCCCGATGGATCGGCAAGGCGACGGTCACGACCCGCGATGGCCGGGTTTTCGATGCCCGCGTGGATGAGCCCAAGGGAGACCCGGGCAATACGCTGTCCCGTGCTGAAATCGAAGCGAAGGTGAGCGGGCTCGCGATCTACGGCAAGGCGGCCAGCGAGGCCGAGATGCAGGGCCTGTTCCCGCGCCTCTGGTCGGTCGGCGAGCGTAACTCCATCGGTCTGCTCATGGCCTGACCGGTCGCTGACGTGACGGCCAATCGATTCACCTGACAGGACGGAGCGAATGGACTTGAAAGACATCCCGCAGGGTGAGGAAATCGCCCAGATTCGCGAGAGCGTGCGCAAGCTGTGCGAGACTTTTCCGCCCGAATACTGGCGCAGGCTCGACCGCGAAAGCGCCTACCCGACGGATTTCGTGAAGGCGCTGTCCGACGCCGGCTATCTGTCGGTGCTGATCCCCGAGGCCTATGGCGGCTCAGGCCTGCCGCTCTCGGCCGCTGCCGCGATCCTGGAGGAGGTGCAGCGCGCGGGCGCCAATGGCGCGGCCTGCCATGCCCAGATGTACATCATGGGCGCGCTGCTTCGGCACGGCAACGAGGCACAGAAGCAGGCCTACCTGCCTGCCATCGCGGCGGGCGAACTGCGGTTGCAGGCTTTCGGCGTCACCGAACCGACGAGCGGCACCGACACCACCTCGATCCGAACCTTCGCGAGGCGCGAGGGCGAACACTACGTCGTCAACGGCCAGAAGGTCTGGACCTCGCGCGCCGAGCATTCCGATCTGATGCTTTTGCTGGCCCGCACCACGGCGAAGGAAGACGTCGTCAAGCGCACCGACGGCCTGTCGGTCTTCATCGTCGACATGCGCCAGGCGCTCAAGGCCGGCATGAGCATCAAGCCGATCCGCACGATGATGAACCACTCCACCACCGAGGTCTTTCTCGACAATGTCCGCATCCCCGCCGAAAACCTTGTCGGCGAGGAGGGCAAGGGCTTCCGCTACATCCTGTCGGGCATGAACGCGGAACGCATCCTGATTGCGGCCGAGTGCATCGGCGACGCCAAGTGGTTCATCGAGAAGGCTTCGGCCTACGCGGGCGAACGCAAGGTGTTCGGCCGGCCGATCGGGCAGAACCAGGGCGTCCAGTTCCCGATCGCCCGCGCCTATGCCCAGATGCGGGCGGCCGAGCTGATGGTGCATCAGGCTGCCGCACTTTTCGAGGCCGGCGAGGACTGCGGCGAACAGGCCAACATGGCCAAGATGCTTGCGGCCGAGGCCTCCTGGGCGGCGGCGGAAGCCTGCGTCCAGACCCATGGCGGCTTCGGCTTCGCCGAAGAATACGACGTCGAGCGCAAGTTCCGCGAGACCCGGCTCTACCAGGTCGCGCCGATCTCGACCAACCTGATCCTGAGCTATGTCGCCGAGCACGTGCTCGGTCTGCCGCGCTCCTACTGAGGCCGGAACGGATGCTTCCGCTGAACGGGCTCCTCGTCGTCGCCATCGAGCAGGCAGTCGCAGCACCGACCTGCACGCTCCGGCTCGCCGACGCCGGCGCGCGCGTGATCAAGATCGAGCGCACCGAGGGCGAGACCGCGCGCCACTACGACAGGGCGGTGCATGGCACGAGCGCCTATTTCGCCTGGCTCAACCGCGGCAAGGAAAGCGTCGTTCTCGACATCAAGAACGAGACGGATAGAGTCCTTGTCGAACGCATGGCCGCCAAGGCCGATGTCTTCGTGCAGAACCTCGCGCCGGGCTCCGCGTCGCGCCTCGGTCTCGGCGCGAAGGAACTGGTCGAGCGGTTCCCGACCATCATCGCTGTCGACATCGTCGGCTACCGCCAGGACACGAGCTACCGCGACATGCGCGCCTATGACATGCTCATCCAGGCCGAGTCCGGCATCTGCTCCGTGACAGGCACGGCCGAGACGCCGGTAAAGGTCGGCGTGTCGCTGGCCGATGTCTGCACGGGCATGAACGCGCACGCGGCAATTCTCGAGGCGCTGATCGAGCGAGGCATCACCGGGCGGGGCAAGGCGATCGAGATCGCCATGTTCGACGCCATGGCCGACCTGATGACCGTGCCACTCCTGCATCACGTCCACGAGGGCCGGACCACGCCCCGGACGGGACTGGAGCATGCGGTGATCTATCCCTATGGACGGCTATCCTGTCGCGACGGCGACATCATCATCGTGGTGCAGAACCCCGGCGAATGGCGGCGGCTCTGCGTGGGCGTGCTGGAACGGCCTGACCTCGTCAGTGACAGCCGCTTTGCCGACAATCCGTCGCGGGTCAGGAACCGGGACGAACTGGCGGCCATTCTCGGCCCCGCTTTCGCAACGTTCACGCGCGACGAGGCCGTGGAGCGGCTGACGCGCCACGACCTGGCTTGGTCGGGAGTATCGACGGTCGAAGATCTGGCCCGCCATCCAGCTCTTGCGAGGATGCCATTATCCGTGCCGGGCGGCGACTTCGAAGGCGTGGCGTCGCCCGTCCGTCGCGACATCAAGGGTGGCGAGGTCCCCGCGCTGGGCGTCCACACGCAAGCCATTCGGGCCGAATTCATGGAGGACGCGGCATGACCGAGAACGAGGTGGAGACGCTGAAGGCGTGGATCGGCCGCGAGGAGCGAAAATCCGAGCAGCTGACGGCGGCCCTGGTCGAACGTTTCGAGGCGACGATGGGGCCGTCACTCGCCCGGATCAAGGGCGAGGCGCCGCTTGGAATCCACTGGTGCATGACCCAGCCGGCCGTTGCCGCCGACGGGCTCGGCGTCGACGGTCATCCCGCCCGGGGCGGCTTCCTTCCGCCGGTGCCATTCCCGCGCCGGATGTGGGCGGGTGGCGAACTTGCCTTCCTGGCGCCGCTGCGTGTCGGCGAAGAGGTGGCGCGGATTTCGCGCATCGCAAACATTGCCCACAAGCAGGGCCGCAGCGGCGAACTCGTCTTCGTGACCGTCAACCACGAGATCCAGTGCGGCGGCACTCTCGCGATCCGGGAGCGCCAGGACATCGTCTACCGGGCCAAGGCCGAACCCGGTTTGGCCGACCAGACACCGCCCGCCACCCCGGACCCGCGCCGGCCGGATCGCGTGGAGACCATCGAAGCCACGACGACACTGCTCTTTCGATACTCCGCGCTGACATTCAACGGCCATCGCATTCACTATGACCTTGACTACGCGCGCCACGAGGAGGGCTATCAAGGCCTCGTCGTCCACGGACCACTGCAGGCCACGCTGATGCTGCACATGGCCACGCGACTGCTCGACCGGTCTCCCGCGCACTTCGATTATCGCGGCATCGCCCCCCTCGTGCACGGCGGCGCCTTCAGCCTGAACGCGATCAATGGCGCCGACAGCATCGACTTGTGGACCGCGGCCGGTGATGGAGCGGCGCGGATGCAGGCAAAGGCCACGGTCTGAAGGCGGGTGAACGTGTGGCAGTGGGCGACCGGCCTGGCGCGGTTGGCAATTCCGGCGCCTTGACCGAGCCGCATCTGCACATCCATGCGCAACGCCCCGTGCCCGAGGGTGCGCCGCCGATTTCGGGCGACCCAATGGCACTTCGCATCGATGGCCGGGGCCCCTCCGTTGCCCCGCGGCCACGCCATGGGATGCCGACGTCCCGCCAACCACGCCCGGACAGCTCATCCTTCAGCGCGCAGCGCACATCGGCGACGGCTCTGCGACAACGCGCCTGCTGGAATTCGCGGTGTGCAGGCCTACCTGTGTTCCGATGAGAAAAGATCCAACGACCTCGGTTCTCTACAACGCCAACTGCCCGGTCTGCAATTTCGAGATACAGCAGTATGCGCGGTATTCGGGCGAGAACGATTTGCCTATCAGGTTTGACGACCTGAACTCGGACGCGCGCGCCCGATGGGGGCTTGATGCCGATACCGCGGCGAGGCGGCTTTATGTGTTGCACAAGGGCTCGCTAACGTCTGGGATTCCGGCGTTCCTGGTGCTGTGGGCGCAAATGCCAAAGTACAAGTGGCTGGCCAACGTGGTGGGCTTGCCTGGGGTCAAACAGATCGCTTCGGCGGTTTATGACCATGTCCTGGCCCCGGGCATCTTCCGCTGGCACCTACGCCGGTTGCGCAAACAGAACACCAAAACATTGGTCCGATGACGTGCTCCTGAGTTCAGCTCGACCGTCAATCGTCATGCTCCATCTTTACAAGATCGCAAGCCGAGCATGCGATGCCATCAACGGATGATGACGACGGCGCTGCCATTCCGACCGGCCGCGTCGAGCATCTGCTGACCCTCGGACGGTTGCTGTCCATGGACCCAGGGTTGATGCCGCCCGGTGAACGGCCGGCAATCCTCGGCAGGAGGCGGGTTGGCGTCCGCTACATGCCTCGGCGACAGCCGCAAAGCTTGCTGAACGCCGAATGGGGGACGGATTGGTTCAATCGCCGCCTTGACCCGACCTTTGGTCCCCTGCCTCTGACCGCTATCGTCTGCATGGGGATCGCTCACAAACCCGCCACTGGTGGCTTCGCATGACCGACCTGCCGCGCGAAAACGTGCAATCCTACCCACGCCCCCCGGTGCTTGAACCGGTACCGCAGCGGATCATCGTCCGGCTTGGAGGCGCTCTCGTCGCTGATACCACCCGCGCCCTGCGGGTTCTGGAGACCCACCACGCGCCGACCTATTACCTGCCGCGCGAGGATATCCACGCCACGCTGCGCCCAGTGCAAGGCAGCAGCTTTTGCGAATGGAAGGGCGTTGCGCGGTACTTCGACGTGCTGGCGGGGTCTATCACGGCTCCCCGCGCCGCCTGGGCCTATGACAAGCCCACCGCGCGCTTTGCAGCCATTGCTGGACATGTTGCGGTTTACGCCGCACGGATGGACGAGGCTTGGGTCGGCGATGCGCGCGTCATCCCGCAGCCGGGCAACTTCTATGGCGGCTGGGTCACGTCCAATCTCGACGGGCGGATCAAGGGTGCGCCGGGAACGCAGCACTGGTAGTATGCGACAGGCGAAAGAGACTGCGGAACGGAGGTATTGGTGCGTGGTCTGATTCCTTGGGCGCTTGCGGCGGTCCTGCTGGGCGGGACGCTTCCGCCTGCTTTGTCCGAGGAGCCGTTGAACGGGGATGCGTTGATCGAGGACTTCATGATGCAGCCGGAAACCCGCTGGCGGTTTTTCACCGATCAGGTCATGGGAGGCGTCTCGACAGGAGGCATCGCCTTTGCGCGGGAAGACGGGCAGGCCTTTGCGCGCATGACCGGATATGTCAGCACGGCCAACCGGGGCGGGTTCATCCAGATGCGCTTGGACCTGCCCAGCCGACCGCCCGAGGGTACGACCGGCGTGCGGCTTGTCGTGCGCGGCAACGGTCAGCGTTACTTCGTCCACCTGCGCACCGGCGGGACGCTGTTGCCATGGCAGTATTATCAGGCCGGTTTCGACGTGACGGACAACTGGCGTGAGGTGCGGCTGCCGCTCGATGTTTTCACTGCCTCCGGGGCTCTCTTGCGCAGCGTTCCCCGCCCGGGCAGCCTGACATCGGTTGCCGTCGTCGCCTACGGCCGCGACCACGACGCCCTGATCGATGTTCGCGAGATTGGATTCTACTGAAACCACGCGCGTCGCGCTGCGGCTTTGGACAGAGGACCGCGAAATCAACGAGGATGAAATCGGACGTTCTGGGACCGGATCTGAGATCTCGATGCAGCACGCCCGATCAAGGACCTACGCGCATGTGAGGCCATGGTGACGGTGACCAACAGTTGGCTGCTCCTGCTCAAGGACAGCTTTAATGCCGGCGCCGAGGTACAATCGGGCGCGCTCGGCTGGATGTCACTTCTGGCGCGTATCCGGCCGGTTCTCCCGACATGCCGACCCACGGGCTGTTCCGCGTGATTCGCCAGCCGATCTATGTTGCCTTTGCCCTGACGCTGTGGACCGTGCCGGTCTGGACGCCGGACCAGTCGGTGCTGGCCGTCACCTTTACCGCCTACTGCCTTCTCGCCCCTCCGACTAAAGGAACGCCGCTTGGCCGCTCGCTATGGCGCGCGGTCTGATCGCTACCGCGCCGCGGTGCTGGTGAACGGGCGATCTCATTTCCCTCCACCCGGCCGAGGCCGAACGTGAGATGACTTGGAAAAAGGAGACGTCGATGCGCGGTACGATCCCTCTGGTTCTCGCGGCGGTTCTGGTCCTAGAGTATCCGTGGCCCGTCTCGCCCGTCGCGGCAGACGACAGGGCTTGATCTTTCAGCCTCGTCAGCCGATCTTGCAATCAAACGGCAGGCCAGTTGGGGAATGGCGGTTGATGAAGATCCGCTCGGGTTTCCTTGCGCTCGCCGACATGCTGCACCACCTCACGGCGGGCATGTGCGCAGTATTGCTCGCGACCCTGTTTGCCGCCCAGATAACGATCGTGATCCTGCGATACGCCTTTGGCGTCGGCTTCCTCGAACTGCAGGATGTCGTCAGCTATTCCTTTGCGATGGTGGTCGTGCTGGGCATTCCGGTGGCGTTGACCCGCGATGCCCATGTCCGCGTCGACATCCTTCGTAGTGGCCAGACCCCGGCGGCAAGGCGACGCTGGGACCATGCCGGCATCCTGCTTTTGATGCTCCCGGTCTTTGGCATGACACTGTGGCTGGTTCTGCCGCACACCCTCTATTCCTGGTCGATCCGCGAGGGCGGCGTCGAAACCGGCGGCCTGCCCGGCTTCTTCATCGTCAAGACAGCCCTCCCGCTCGCTTGCGCCCTGATGCTGCTTCAGGGCGCCGCCCTGATGTTGCGCCGCGATGATTTCAGCGGCGGGGATACCCATGGAGACTGAAGTCCTCTGGCTGCTGATCCTTGGCGCCGCCTTGCTTGCGGCAATCCTGTCGGGCGTACCGGTCTTCCTTTCAATTTCCGGTGCGCCGCTTCTGGTCGCGGTTGCAGCCTCGTATTTCGGCGCCTTCGACCTGACCTACCTGCTGGCCTACCCGCAGCGCGCCTTCGGCGTGATGGGCAATTCCATCCTGATCGCCGTCCCGCTGTTCGTTCTCATGGGCGTGCTGCTGGAGCGCTCGCGCGTCGCCGAACGCATGCTGCTGAACCTCACAGGCATGATGGGTGGGTCCAGTTCCATGCTGGCGCTCTCGGTGCTGATCGTCGCCACCCTGATTGCCGCCTCCACGGGCATCATAGGGGCGACCATCATCATGCTCGGCATGATCGCACTCCCCGCCCTGCTCTCGGCCGGCGTCTCCGCGCGGCTTTCAAGCGGTCTCATCTGCGCATCGGGGACCCTCGGGCAGATCATTCCCCCCTCGATCGTCCTGATCCTGCTCGGCGACCAGGTTTCCAACGTCTACATGGAGGCGCAGCGCGAGGCCGGAAATTTCGCCCCCGATCCGGTTACGGTGAGCGATCTTTTCGCTGGCGCCCTCTTGCCGGGACTTCTGCTGGTCGTGCTCTACGCTCTCTATGCGCTGGCCGTGCTGGCCTTCACGAAAGGGCGTCAGACCGGCGCGATCGAGCCCCTGCCGGACACCAGACGCCTTGCGATCACCGCCTCGGTGGGCTGGCGCGCATTGCTGGCCGACACGGCCCCGCCGGTCCTTCTGATCCTGGCCGTGCTGGGTTCGATCCTGTTCGGCGTGGCGACGCCCACGGAGGCCGCCTCGGTGGGCGTGCTCGGCACGCTGCTCATCACGGCGGCCAATCTGGACGGTGCCGGAAGGGGGTTGCGCCTCGCCATGGCCGTTTCGGCAGCCTCCGCATTCGGCCTCGTCGCATTGCGGGTTTCCGGCGTTGCCCGTATCGACTTCACGGCAGGGTTTTCGGTCGGCCCGGGACAGGCCGCCGGCATCGTGCTCACTCTGCTGCTGCTGGCGGGCGGGCTCGGCGCGGCCTGGTCGCTCTGGCGCGGACGCGTGCTGCGTCCTTCCATTTCGAAGGCGGTCGAGATTTCCGCGATGATCTTCGCGATCGTGCTGGCGGCCTCGATGCTCTCGCTCGTCTTTCGCGGCTTCAACGGTGACGACATTGTCCACCAGGCTCTGACCAGCCTGCCCGGCGACAAATGGGGCATGCTTTTCGTCACCATGCTGGTGATCTTCCTGCTGGGTTTCGTGCTGGAGTTCATCGAGATCGTGCTGATCGTCGTCCCGATCCTCGGCCCGGTGCTGCTGGCGACCGACATCGACCCGATCTGGTTTGCCATCCTGGTGGCGCTGAACCTGCAGACCTCCTTCCTGACGCCGCCTTTCGGTTTTGCGCTGTTCTATTACCGTTCGGTGGCGCCTGCTTCGATCCCCACCACAACCATCTATCTGTCGATCATTCCCTTCGTTATCATCCAACTAATAGCGGTCGCTCTGGTGGTCGCCTTTCCGGCGTTGGCCACGTGGCTGCCATCGGTACTTTTCAGGTAAATACAAAAGAGGGAGCAGGAACATGAAAAGACGGGATATCCTCAAGGCCGGCGTCATCGCGCCGGTGGCCGCGCTCGCCACCCCGGCGATCGCCCAGGGCACGATGGAATGGAAGCTGCCCACAAGCTTCCCTGCCAAGGCGCCGGGGGTCGGCACCAACGTCACCACCTTCGCCGAGCGTGTGAATGCGCTCTCGGGCGGACGGCTGACCCTCAAGGTCTTCTCAGCCGGCGAGCTTGTGCCGCCCTTCGGCGTCGCCGACGCGGTGCAGGACGGAACGGCCGAGATCGGCCATTCGACCCCCTATTACGCGGCAGGCAAGAATTCCGCGCTGCACTTCTTCTCCACCATCCCATTCGGCATGACGGCGATGGAGATGGCGGGCTGGCTGCGCTATGGCGGCGGCCAGCAGCTATGGGACGAGATTTACGCCGAACGCGGGCTGAAGCCATTCTATTCGGGCAATTCCGGCGTCCAGGCGGCTGGCTGGTTCAAGAAGGAGATCAATGCAGTCTCCGACCTCTCCGGCCTCAACATGCGAATCGCCGGTCTGGGCGGCGAGGCCATGCGCAAGCTCGGCACCAACGCCGTGCTGCTGCCCCCGCAGGAGATCTTCGGTGCGTTCCAGTCCGGCGCCATCGACGCGGCGGAATGGGTCGGACCGGTGCTCGACCAGGCGTTCGGCCTGAACAAGGTCGCCAACATCTGCTACGTGCCGGCCTTCCACGAACCTGGCGCGGCGCTCGAGATCGTCGTGAACCTGAAAGCCTGGGAGGCCCTGCCCGACGATCTGAAGGCCGTCGTCGCCAACGCAGCCGAGGCTTCCGCGCACGAGACGCTGGGCCAGTTTCAGTGGTTCAACGCGCTCGCATTCCAGCAGTTGAAGGATTCGGGCGTCAGATTCCTGAACTTCCCCGGCGAAGTGGTGGACGCGCTGCGCAAGGCCTCGGCCGAAGTCATGGACGAACAGGCCGGCGCCAACCCGGCCTTCGCCAAGGTCAGGGCGAGCTATGACGAGGCGCTCGCGCGTTACCGCGACTATGCTTCGGTGATGGATGCGCCAAGCCTGATGCAGCGAATGGGCTGAACTGACAGGCGCGGCGGTCGACGCCGCCGCGTCTGTCCAACGGGAAAAGCCCATGCGCGCCCTTCTGGTAGACGACGGAATGGTTCGGGACTGGTGGTCCGTTTTCAGTTCCAGTCCGTTCAGCCGTCTCCCAAAAGGATGAAAGGCGCCCAAGCGGAAGGATGCGCAAGCTCTGGTATCGCCTGGTTGTGCATCACCTGCAGCATCGACGCCTGCAACGCCCTTGCGCGCGGGGTCTTGGGGTTTTGGGCCTGCCAGCGCAGGGCTATCGTGGTGAGCAACATCGCGGCATCGTCGCGGACCGGCCAGTGCGACACCAGAACCGAGCGTGCGCCTGCGAACAGGAAGGCGCGGGCCAGCCCTGACAGGCCGTCCGAATCCGGGCGACCGTCCGGGCCTGCGGTATCGCATGCCGACAAAAGCACCCAGTCCGCGTTCAGATCCAGCGTAGCCGCTTCCGAGGCGGTCAGGTAACTGGAAAAAGGGTCCCCCTCCTGCCCCGGCGGGGCCGAAAAGACCAGGCCGGGTTCCTCCAGCCCCTCCATCTGCCGCGCCAACAACCCATGTGTGGCGAAGGCAATGACCTGCGCTGTGCTCAGATCGGCTGCCATAACGGCGGCCTTGGTGGCGTCCCGTCCGAGGCGGACATCTGCCTGCGAACCGTCGAACAAGGTCGCAAGTTCCTCTATCTCGGTCCGCGTGCCGGGGAGTCGGGCCAGGCGCGAAAAGGCAGCACCAGGCGCGTCGCGCGGGGCAAAGACGGGGTCTCCGAACCCTATGAAGGCGCGTGGTGCGCGCGGACGCTTTCGCTGTAAGGCCGCAAGCCGCAATCCGGTGGGGGCGGCGTGCAGCGTGACCGCATGATGGCGCACGAGCCAGTCGGTCGCGCGCAGCGCCTCAAGATCACTGTCGTTGCCCTTCGGCGGTGACACGACCAGCACCGACAGCGGAAGCGCCCCGAGCGGGCCATCCGCCACGACATGCAGGTCTGCGCCGGCGAGCATATCGCCCAGCGGCGCGATCAGGTCGCGATAGAGCCGATGCGCAAGTCGACGGTCGAAAATCCGCCCCGATGACCCGGCTTCCGACAAAGATTTCGCCCCGCGATCCGGCGCCAGCGGATCAAGCGCTGCGCGCAACGCGGCGACATCGGCTTCAAGCGCCGCCCGTCCCAGGGGCGCGCGCCACCAGCCGAGGTTGCCCTCGCGCACCACGAAGACATAGGTTGCGGCCTCCGTCGTGGAGATCATCAGGAAGGCCGCGCCATCGGGCAGAAGCGCGGTTATCTCTTCCGGAGCCAGGGGCGCCGGATCAAACAGATCGGCATGATCGGGTCGCAGTGCTGCAAGTTCGGCACGATTGGCATCCAACGCCGCAGTCAGCTTTGCGATATCATCGGCCGGATCGCCGTTGTCGCGGAAGAGCATGTCCAGCTGGCTGGTCAGGCCGTCCCGCGCGCGCAGCAATTGTGCGAGCGCGTCATCCCCCGCAGCGAGGCGGGCACCGACCTGGTTCACGGTCTCCGCGGCACGGCCCTCCAGCCGTCGTTGCGCAAGGTCGAACGCGGCCCCCGCTCCCGCGAAACGGCCGATCGCCCGCGCCGTCTCGCGCTGAGCCGCGGCCAGGGACGGATCCTGGTCGGGCGCTGGCAACAATTCCGCCTGCGCGGCGTTAGCTGCGGCAATCTGCGATTGCAGCACCGGCTCAGCATACCTGTCCAGAGTCGGGCCCCGCCGCAGCATTCCGGCGGAAACGACCAGTTCATCCGCACCGGGCATCACCCACGGGCAGCCACCGACACAGGCATGGGGCACCGCAAACGGCGTATCGATCGCCGAAGACGCGGCAGTTTCACACTGCAGCCCAATGCCATAGCCCGCATAGCAGGCGCGCAGATAGGCCGCCTGCGCAAGGCCGGAGAAGGCTATGTCGGACGGCAGCCCGCGTTCAGGCACAGCGTCAAAGGCCGCGCGGGCTGCCTGCTCGTCGTCGCTGGCCACTGCGTCGGCCAGTTCATAAAGCATGCGCAGCCGGTCCAGCGCGCGATGTCCGACATGGTCGAACGCCCCGGCGCGTCGGTCATTCTCGTGCTGCTGCGCGAATTCGCGGCCGAAGACCCCGGTCATGAGTTTCAGCGTCTCGTCCGCCGATCCCGCATCGACCGCGCGCTCCGCAGCCCGCACCTCCGCGATGTAGCCCGAAAGCGCGTTCTCAAAGGCGTTTCGCACTGCGGCGGCTTCGTCCCGCTCGCCTATCTCCAGCAGCAACAGTGCCCGGAGATAGGCGATGCCCATTCTCGGATACCAGTGCAACGGCTCGCGTTCGTGCTGCAGTGTTTCGGCCTGCGCCAGTGTCTGGAGCGCGTCTTGCCTGCGCCCTTGCGCGGCTTGCAGACGAGCCCGCACCGTCAGGCGTTCACGCTCGTGCACATGCGTCTCGGGCAGGCCTAGCCCAGCGGGCACCTGCGCCAGCAGGGCCTCGGCCTCTCCGGGAAAGCCAAGCGCCAGGCGTGCCTCGGCCTGCCGCAGCCGAATGACCCCAAGGGTCAGGGCATCTTCCTCGTTCGCTGTATCGCCGGCGGCCAGATCGACGGCGGCCGCGCGCAGGCGCAAATGCGCGGCAAAGGGATCGCCCGCGCTGAGATAGAGCCTGGCCGCCAGCGTGTTCACCCGGACGTCGTGCGGCGCCATCGCTTGCACGCCACAGGTTTCACGCAGTTTAGGTACCTGAAACGACAACAACTGCGCGGCCTCGGCATTGGCGCCGATCTCGATCTGAAGACCAAGCAGATCGCGCAAGAGGCGAGCCAGTGCGTTGCATTGTGCGGCGTGGTCCTGTCCAGGCGCGCCAAACTCGATCGCGTACAGAAGATTTTGCACCGTGATGACGGCAAGCCCGGCGGAATCCTGCGCCACCTTGTAGATCCCGGACGTCTTGGCAAGCTGCGCACCAAGGCTGATGGCGCGAGCCTGCAGAAGGGGCGCGTCCGGGGGAATCGCCGCTATCGTTTCGGTAGTGACGCGCAATTCCTCCAGAACCGCCGGGACATCGCTCATCGCCTGCGCCAGTCGTCCGGCCTGTTCCAGCGCCCCGATCATGGCGGCATCCACCGGCAGCCCATGGCGGTTCCGCAAGGCGCGCGCCTCGAGATACCGCGCATGTCCTGCCGCAAAGCCATCAAGCTGGCCGACCAGTGCCGCGGCGTTTTCCATCGCCAAGGCCTGCACACCCGCCGCACCGGGGCCAAGTACCGCGAATTCCGCAGCAGCGCCCTCGAACAGGCGGAGCGCGGCGTCGTGGGCGCCGGTGGCAGAGGTAAGCGCGGCAGCATAGAGCGACAGCATCGCGTGATCCACCGCTTCCTGCTGGGTGCGCTCACCGGGTGCGGGAAGTTCTTCGCGCAGCGCCAGCAACCGGGCGGCACCCTCGCCTGGCGTGCCGGTCTCGCCTTCGTGCTGCGCAATCAGGATCTGCGTCACGATCTGTGGAGAGGGGCCGGGAAGGTCGGCCAAGGCCACAGCGGGCATAAGAATGACTACCAGCGCCGCCAGAAGTCCTGCCACCCCGTTGCGCACCGATCTGGCGGATGGCATCCGCATTCAACCTCCCAAGGGCCTGAATGGACCAGGATAAAGGATCGCTGTCACCCGGATGCCGGTCAAGTCGGAATCCGGGTGCATGGTCGTGTTCGTGCTACGGTACAAGGGCACCCCGCGTTCACTCGCGACAGGCGAAACATCCACTTGAGCCGAAGACGCTGTGGTTGTCGCAACGACGTTCGGCGAGGTGGCCTTCCTTGGCATCAAGGCGTAAGGAGAAAGAAAAACTGCCCTGTGGAACTGTTGCTCTCGCGAAACTCTCCAGCCATGCAGCCAGCCCCCCAAATGAAATCCATCGAGCTTGACGCGGCGGATATCCGTATCCTGTGTGCGATGCAGGAAAATGGTCAGCTCAGCAAGTCACGATTGGCCGACTTGGTTGGGCTGTCGGCGACGCCCTGCTGGGCCCGTCTGACGCGATTGAAGAAGGCGGGACTGATCCGTGGTTATCATGCGAACATCGCACTGAACCGCGTCGTGGCGCTGTCCAAGGTGGTAGTCACGGTATCCTTAGAAAGCCATCGGAAATCCGATTTCGAGCGGTTTGAAAGGCACATCCTGAACTGTCCCGAGGTGACAGACTGCGTCTCGACCGGAGGCGGGATGGATTATGTGATGACCGTTGTCACGAATAGCCTTCCCGCATTCCAGATCCTGATGGAAGGGATGCTGGAGGCGGAACTTGGGATCGACCGCTACATGACCTACATCGTGACGCGCGAGATCAAGTCGGCCCGCCCCGACCTTGCGCGCCTTCTTGCCGGGCAACTCTCCAAAGCTGGCACCGGCTGAGCCGGCGAAAAGACTGATCGTGCCGACGCTGTGGGGATTTTGGTCTGATCAGTCTACCGTTACGCCGCCTTTGGCCCGATCTTACGCCCCGATTTGCCTAAAACCCTTGTCAGACAGTCAAAGTCGGATGGTCGGTGACAAATCCGCCAGCAAGGGCAAGTAGCATGGCAAAGGCAGACGATTTCGGCTTTGGGACACAGATCCGGAGATCCCCCTATTTCGAGGCAACCGTCCGTTGGGGCGCCACGGCATTTTCAGTTTACAACCACATGTATATCCCGCGTGATTTCGGGGACCCGGAACAGAATTTCTGGAACCTGATCCACGAGGCGATCTTGTGCGACGTGGCAGTAGAACGCCAGGTCGAGATCACCGGTCCGGACGCGGCCCGGTTCGTGCAGATGCTGACCCCGCGCGATCTGTCGAAGCTAGCGATCGGGCAGTGCAAATACGTCCTGATTACAAATGCCGATGGCGGCATCCTGAATGACCCGGTCCTTCTGCGGTTGGCGGAAAACCGTTTCTGGCTTTCTCTGGCCGATAGCGACATCCTGCTCTGGGCGCAGGGCGTGGCGGTGCATTCCGCACTGGATGTGACGATCCGGGAACCCGATGTTTCCCCCCTGCAGCTGCAGGGGCCGAAATCAGGCGAGGTGATGCGCGCCTTGTTCGGCGACGGCATCATGGACCTGAAATACTACTGGTTGCGCCGGATGGAACTGGATGGCATCCCGCTGATCGTGTCGCGCACCGGGTGGTCCAGCGAATTAGGATACGAGATTTACCTGCAGGATTCCGCACGGGGCGACGAGCTTTGGGAGAAAATCATGGCGGCGGGCCAGCCACTCGGGCTGAAACCAGGCCACACCTCGTCGATCCGGCGGATTGAAGGCGGGATGCTGTCCTATCATGCCGACGCGGACATCAACACGAACCCGTACGAGCTGGGTCTGGACCGGTTGGTGAACCTTGAGATCGAGGCCGATTTCATCGGCAAGGCTGCGCTGCGGCAGATCAAGGAGACGGGTGTAAGCCGCAAGCAGGTGGGCCTCGCGATCGACGGCTCCCGACTAACTGGCCCGAACACCACCTTCTGGCCCATCAGCCGCAACGGTACGGTGATCGGCAAGGTGACCTCGGCCATCCATTCGCCGCGCCTGAAGCAGAACATCGCGCTGGCCATGGTATCGGTGGGTCACGCAGCACTTGGCACCGAGTTCATGGTTGCCTCCGCGACCGGCCCGCGCCGGGCTACGGTAGTCGAGCGGCCCTTCTACGACCCAAAGAAGTCGATCGCCGCTGGCTGACATTTCCCAATCCTACTGGAGCATCAGAGATGCGCAAACGTTGATCTTCCGATGGCAGCCATGGGCCGAGCACATTGTCATGCGACATGCTCTTGCCTGCGAAGGACTTCGTGTCCTCTTGCTTCCACGGTGCATCCACGGGTTTTGGAAACGCGAACGCCGCCCCGGAGGGCGGCGTTCAAGCGTTTGATAAAACGGAAGATTTTGGTTGCGGGGGTAGGATTTGAACCTACGACCTTCAGGTTATGAGGGCTACCCCGGCGGTCAAAATTCTTTCGTGATTTCCGCAGGTTAGCCGATTTTTGGGCGCCAAACGTCGGCGTCGTGTCGCACGGAACAGCCGCAAACCGTTGGGAGGAAACGGGAATCCGATCACGCGTCGGCGTAGTCGGCTTCCGGTACCGCCTTCCGCAGCATGATGCCGATGGTCATGCGCTGCTGGCCGGGGTTTAGATGATCGTATCTCTTCTCGATCCCATACTGCCGGGCCACGGCGTACAGCTGGTCAAGGTCGAGGCTGCCCCCGGGCTGCTTGACCTTCCGATCCAGCCACCGATTGAACGGACTGGACGCGGTTTTCTCTTTCCATGCTTCGCGCTGCTCTCGCGTGATTTTCATGGACCGGTCGCGATCCTCACCGGGCTTTCGGTAGCGAGCGGCGCTGGAGAACAAGCTTTCGCGCGTGATCCGCAACCCCGGACGTTCAATCTCGTAGCCAATCGCTTCCATGATCTGGCGGGCCATGTGGCCGATCATCTGCTTGATCCGGTCCTCGCCGACATCTGGCCCGAACTCCGTAAGGAGCCCCGGCGCCAGCGGCTCCACCGCCGCTCGCTCCAAGAACGTAGCTGTCTCCATCCTCACCACGTTCTCCGGTCGCTTCATGAAGCTCCAGATCTCCTGTCCGAGCTCGGTCTCGTACAGGTCCCGAAAGTTCTGTGGCTGGTAGTCCAGCCCCTTCAGATCAGGAACACCGCGCATCTGCATGATACCCTCCATATGTGACATGTGTCACGGGTATCATGCGAAAATGACACCTGTCAATAGTGCGCCTGTTATCCCAGCAGCTTCGCCTCGACCATCGCCATCGCCTTCTGGTGGTCGGGCGACGGGAACAGGTGGCCGTAGCGCTCCATGGTCATCTGGATCGAGGAATGGCCCGCGAAGGTCATGATCTCCTTGATTGAGAAGCCCTGCTCGATCCAGAGCGACACGGCGAAGTGGCGCAGGTCGTGCCAGCGCATCGTCACCTCGACCTTTTCCTGCAGCTTGCGGAAGCGCGCCTGCGTGTTGGTGTGCTGGAGGATCCCGCCCCGCGGTGCGGGGAACACCAGCCCGAGATCGCTTTTCGGGCAGCGGAGTTTCCAGCGGCGCAGGGCGTTCAGCACCATCGGACCGGCCGGAATGTCGCGATAGCCCGCGCGCGATTTCGGTTCGCCCATCTGATTGTAGGCGTCGGCGCGCTGGCGGATGTGGATGAAGCCATTCTCGAAATCCACGTCCTGCCAGCGCAGTCCCCGCAGTTCGGACGCGCGCAGACCGCCGAGGGCCGAGACGATCAGGTGCGGCTTGAAATCCTCGTCGGCCGCCTCGATCAGCGCGCGGATCGCCTCCTTCGACGGCACGGGCGCCTTGTGGTCGATCCGGCTGGACTTGATGATTCGGACGCCGTGGGCGGCGTTGGTGAACAGCTGGCCGTTGTCGATGGCATGGTCGAGGATCAGCTTCAGCATCGAGATGGCGCGGCGGGTCAGATGCTCGGACCGCCCGTTTAGCAGCAGCCGGTCGCGGAACTCGTTGACATGGCGGCGAGTGAGGTGGGCGATGAGCTTGTCCCCGATCCCAACCTCGGGATCCTTGATGTGCAGCCGAACATAATCGCTGTAGCCGCGCAGCGTCGAGCGCTCCATCCGCCGCCCCGTCTTGCACCGCACCTCGCAGTGGTCGAGCCACGCCTTGGCGGCCTCGGCCACCGTGATGCTCTCGCTATCGGCCAGATAGGTGTGGTTGGCGACCAGCGAGCGGACCTTCACCAGATAGACGTCGGCATCCTTCCGGCGCGGGAACAGCTTCGAGCGGCGCTTGCCCGCCTGGTCGGTGAAGTCCACCTGCCAGCGCACCAGGCCCGAGGGCAGCGTTCTCTTCCGGATCGTGGCCATGCGCGTCCTCCAACGCTTCATCACGCTCAGGTTCGCGGGACAGGCAAGGCCCGAATTTCCGAGGCGGACGAATACCATTGACAGAGTGTCGGAGGTCATCTATCCATAGCTCAGACGAACTGTCAAAGGTAATCGCCATGAACCAGGAATTCACCATCCAGCAGCTCGCGGATGCGGCGCAGCTGACCCGCTATCAGGTCGAGGCGTGGATCTCCCGCGGCCACTTCAAGCCGGAAAACCCGGTCGAGACCGGCAAGGCACGGAAGTTCACCTACGAGGATGCCATCGTTCTCGGCGCGGTTGCCGAGTTCAGCCGCCTCGGGCTCTCGCCTGCGGTCGTCTCGATGCACACGGCGCAGCTGCGGTTCCGCGATGGGCGTGGGGCGCTGTTCGTGATCAGCACGGTCTTCCGGCAGGTCAGCGCCACCGAGGCCAACCCCGACATCGAGGGCGAGATCGACATCACCTCGGGCAGCATCGTCCCCACGGCCGAGATCGCCAGCATCATTGCCGATCCGAAGGTTCGCGCCTTCGCGGTGGTGAACCTCGAGCAACTCGAACACCGGGTGCAGGCCTCCCTCGGCGTCGCCTGACCCCTACCAGAAACTTCGGAGGACATCATGCAGGAGCAATTGCGGGCTGGACCCGCCACAGGAGAGGTTTGCCCAACGCTGGCCGACGATCTGCTGCGCGGCGCGGACGCCATCGCGATCTTCGTCTTCGGCGACGCGAAGGCGCGGCGGAAGGTCTATTACTATGCGGGCGAGGCCAAGGTGCGGATGCCCACCTTCCGGATGGGCAACGTGATCTGCGCACGCAAATCGCGGCTTCTCGACTGGATCGAGCAACAGGAGGCCGCGCGATGATGGACCCCCTTTACCGGTTCCTGCCCTGGGATCACGTCTCCCTTGGCCAGCGATTGCGCCAGGCCCGCGAGGCCACGATGGGCCTTCTGCTGGTTGCGCCGCCCGACACCGAGGTCAGCCGCATTGCGCGGGAAACCGTCGCTGCGATGGACCGCCTCCGCTCCGAAATGGATTGCCATCTGCAGGTGACGAGGCCCTTGCGGCGCGATCCGAGGCGCATGACGCGGCACATCTATGGCGGGCTGACGCACATCTCCGGCTGCCTCACCAACGAGGAGGAACGGGAGAAGGACGATTTTGCAGGATGGGAGCTCGAGGAGTGACCATGGACGAGCCCATCCCCATGACCATCGACACGAATTGCGCCGACACTGCGGATGCGACGTCAAGCGCCCCGGCCATGCCCGAGGATCCGACCGAGCTACGCCTGCGGTTGCGTCGCAACGGCTATCGCCCGATCCCGGTTCTTGGCGCTCATGTCGCCATGAAGGGCGCGGGCAAGCGGCCGATGATGAAGGGCTGGGAGACGGTCTGCGCCAGCGCCGACGACGCCGAGATCGCGCGCTGGGGGCGTGCGCAGCGCAACTGCACCAACACCGGGCTGCTCTGCGGCGAGCTCGTCGGCGTCGACATCGACTTGCTGGACCGCGACCATGCCCACCGGCTGACCTGCATCGCGACCGAAATGCTCGGCATGTCGCCCGCCTACCGGATCGGGCGCGCGCCGAAAATCCTGCTCGCCTTCCGCACCGATGCGCCGTTCGACAAGGTTCAGACCAGCGAGTTCCACATGCTCGACGGCACGGTGGCGCGGGTCGAGGTATTGGCGACCGGGCAGCAGTTCGTGGCCTTCGGCATCCATCCCGACACGAAGGCGCCCTATCATTGGCCGGAACGCTCGCCGCTCGACGTGCCGCTGCACGAGCTGCCGATCGTCAGCCGCGACCGCTGCGCGTCCTTCATCGCGGCGGCCGAGGATTACCTGCGCAAGGTGGGCGGCCAGACCACCGCCGACCGGCGCGAGATCGACCGCGATGGGCGCAAGGCCGCCGGGCTAAAGCAGAAGGAAGCCCCGTCGCGCGCGCTGATCGAGGAAGCGGTCGCCCACATCCGCAACGACGAGCTGCCCTACGACGACTGGATCAAGGTCGGGCTCGCGCTCTACGCGGCGCTCGGGCCCGATGGCCGCGACCTTTGGGAGACCTGGTCGGCCGAGGCGTCGAAGAACGACGCTGCCTACACCGCCGAGAAATGGGACAGCTTCTCGTCCGTGCGCAGCGTGACCGTGGGCACGCTGTTCTGGCTCGCACGGCAGAACGGCTGGCGCGCGGAACGGGTGGAGCGGGTGCGAACCTCGCGCGCTCGTATTCCAGACGGCCAGGATGCCGACGATGACGACGGAGACGGTCGCCCGGTGATCCGCATCTTTGCGGGCTTCCTGCACCGGGCCGTCGACATGGCCGAGGGCGCGCTGATGCAGGCAGGGCTCGGCTACTATCAGCGTGGCAGCATGGTGGTGCGCCCGGCGATGGTGCCGGTGGCGGTCTCGGATGGGCGCACTGTCGACGCGCCCCGGCTGGTCGACGTCAAGGCGCACCACATGGCCGAGGCCTTCACCCGCGCGGCGAATTGGAAGCGGTTCGACAAGCGCGAGGGCGTGTGGCTCAGCACCGACTGCCCGCACAGGATCGCGGAGACCTTCCTGGCGCGCGAGGGCCAGTGGCGACTGCCGGTGCTGACCGGGATCATCAACTGCCCGACCCTGCGGCCTGACGGCTCGATCCTCGATCTGCCCGGCTATGATGCGCAGACCGGGCTGCTGTTCGACCCGCAGGATGTCCGCTTCCCCGCCCTGCCGCGCGACCCAGACCAGGCGACGGCACAGCGCGCGCTCGGCTTCCTCAGGGATCTGATCGCGACCTTCCCGTTCGTCACCGACGCGGACCGCTCGGTCGCGCTCTCCGGAATCCTCACCGCGCTGATCCGCCGGTCGCTGCCGACCGCGCCGCTGCACGGGTTCAACGCGCCGACAGCCGGGACGGGCAAGTCCATGCTGGTCGACCTGGCGAGCCAGATCGCAACCGCCCGCCCCGCGCCCGTCATCGCGCAAGGCAAGTCCGAGGAGGAAATGGAGAAGCGGCTGGGCGCCGCGCTGATCGCGGGCGACGTGCTGATCGCCATCGACAACTGCGAGGAACCGCTGGGTGGCGAGCTCCTGTGCCAGACCCTCACCCAGACCAGCTTGAAGGTCCGCATCCTCGGCAAGTCCGTCAACGCCGAAGTGCCGAGCAACGCCGCCGTCTTCGCCACCGGCAACAACCTGACCCTCGAGGGCGATATGACCCGCCGCGCCATCCGGGCGACGCTGGACGCGGGCGTCGAGCGGCCCGAGCTGCGCGCCTTCGACCGCGATCCCCTCGCCATGGTGACGGCGCAGCGCGGCGACTACGTCACGGCCGGGCTGACGGTGCTGCGCGCCTACCACATCGCCGGTCGGCCCGAGATGCGCGCGCCCCTCGGCTCCTTCACCGACTGGTCGCGCTGGGTTCGCGACGCCTTGATCTGGCTGGGCGAGGCCGATCCCTGCGAGACCATGGAAGGCATGCGCGGGGCGGACCCGAAGCTGGAAGCCCTGACCACTGTGCTGGAGCAATGGCGCGAGGTGATCGGCATGGACCGGGTCAGCGTTCGCGAGATCATCGAGCGCGCCACGGAACAGCGCCCGCAGCTCTACGGCCGGTCGGAGTTCATCCACCCCGAGTTCCGCGAGGCCCTGCTGCGCGTAGCGGGCGAAGGCGGCGCAATCAACGGCGGGCGGCTCGGCAAGTGGATCGGCGGGCAGCAGAACCGCATCGTGAACGGGCTGCGCCTGGTCTCGGCTGGGGTATCGGCAGGGCGCGCGCGGTGGCAGCTGGAGGTCGCGGAAGCCGGGGCGTCGCCGATCAACAACGGTTCTGAAGTTCTCCGGAGTCATGCCGATGCGTGACGCTCGTTCCCGATCTGTCTGGTGGGTTTGGTGGGTTTGGTGGACTTGTCCCCGTCCGAATCTGTGTTTGTCGCCCGAAGTGTCAGCGGCATGGAACGTCGTGACACGCGACGCCATGCATCACACCGCGACGCATGACATGACAGTTTACAGGGGCGGGCCGGATCACCCCACCAATCTCCACCATCCCCACCAGACAGATCGTCAACCGGCGGGACGGCCCGGCACGCCCCGCGACAACTTCAGAACCGTCGTTAGCAGACGGGAACACCGGATCGCGCGCCACCGGGCGGTTCCTCCCGGGCCGATCCGTATGTGGGGACGCGCAGCGCATTGGCCCGCCAGCGTCAGGGGGCGGAAATGACTAAACTCGACAGCCACGAGACCAAGACCGCCTTCGCCGCCCGCGTCGGGCTGACCAAGGGCCGCATCTCGCAGCTGGTGGCCGAGGGGCTGCCGGTTCGCGCGGACGGGCGGATCGACGTGGCGGTGGGACTGGCGTGGATCGAGGACAACCTCGACCCCGCCCGGCGCAACCGAGGTGGTGCCGCCGTCCCCGGCCGCGCCACGACCACGCTGGCCGAGGCCAAGCGGCTGCATGAGATCGTGAAGGTCCAGCGCGCCAAGCTCGCGTTCGAGCGCGAACAGGGCCAACTGGTCGAGACCGCCGCCGCCACCAGGACCGTGTTTGCGCGCGCGCGTGCCGAACGCGACGCGCATCTCGCGTGGGTGCAGCGCACGGCGCCCCTGCTGGCGGCGGAACTCGGCGCTGATCCGCGCGCCACCTTCGCCGCTCTCGACCGGATGATGCGCGAGCATCTCGAACACCTGGCCGACCTGCCGCTCGGGAGCCTTGGCGATGGTGCCTGACATCGACCTCGCGTGGCGGCGCGGCATCCGCCCCGAACCGCCGATCCCGGTCTCGGACTGGGCCGACCGGCACCGCATCCTGCCGCCCACCTCGGCCGAGCCTGGCCGCTGGCGCACCGACCGCACGCCATATCTCCGCGCCGTGATGGACGCACTGTCCACCGCCAGCCCTTACGAGCGCGTCGTGCTGATGAAGGGCGCGCAGACCGGCGGCTCGGAGGCGGGGCTGAACTGGCTCGGCTACATCATCCAGAACGCGCCCGGCATCGCCATGCTGGTCATGCCTTCGCTCGATATGGTGCGGCGGAACACCACCGTTCGCATCGACCCGCTTATCGAGGCCACGCCCGCGCTCCGCGAACTGGTCGCTGCGCCCCGCTCCCGTGACGCCGGGAACAGCCTGTTCCGCAAGTCCTTCCCCGGCGGCCAGCTGGTGATGACCGGCGCGAACAGCGCGGTGGGCCTGCGCTCGACACCGGTCCGCTACCTGTTCCTCGACGAGGTGGACGGCTATCCCGGTGACGCCGATGGCGAGGGCGATCCCGTCGATCTGGCGATCCAGCGGACCGCCACGTTTCGCGGCCGGCGCAAGATCTACATGGTCTCGACGCCCACGCTGAAGGGCCATTCCCGCATCGAGGCCGCCTTCGAGCACAGCGACCAACGCTTCTACCACGTCCCCTGCCTGCATTGCGGCGACATGGCTCCGATCACCTGGGCGCGCATCCGCTGGCCCGAGGGGCGGCACGACCAGGCGCATCTGATCTGCGAGGCCTGCGGCGGCATCCACCACGAGCACGAGAAGCCACGCCTGCTAGCCGCAGGCGAATGGCGCGCGACGGCCGAGGGCGATGGCCGCACCGCGGGCTTCCACCTTTCCGCGCTCTATTCCCCATGGGAGACATGGGCCGAGATCGCCGCAGAGCACGGCCGCGTCCGCAAGGACCCACCCCGGCTGCAGGTCTGGGTCAATACGAAGCTGGGCGAGTCGTGGGAGGACCAGGCGGGCGACACCGTTCCCGCAGACCCGCTCATGGCGCGACGCGAGGACTGGGGCGAGGCGCTGCCCGCCACCGTCGCCGTCCTCACCGCGGGCGTCGACGTACAGGGCGACCGGATCGAGGTGCAGATCCTCGGCTGGGGCCGCGACGAGGAGGCGTGGGTGATCGACTACCGCGTGCTCTGGGGCGACCCGTCCGGGCCGCGTCTCTGGTCCGATCTCGACATGGTCCTGCAGGCGACCTTCCCGCATCCCGCCGGGCTCGACCTGCCCGTGCGCGCTGTCGCCATCGACACCGGCGGCCACCACACCAAGATGGCCTACGAGTTCTGCCGCACCCGCCTCGCCCGCCGCATCTGGGCGATCAAGGGCCGGGGCGGCGCCGGCATCCCGGTCTGGCCGCGCCGCCCGACGCGCACGAACAAGGGCAAGATCCCGCTGTTCATCGTCGGCGTGGACGCGGTGAAGGACGCCGTCTACGCCCGCCTGCGCCTCACCGAGCCCGGCCCCGGAGCGATCCATTTCCCGCGCCGCCTCGACGCAGACTACTTCCGCCAGCTGACTGCCGAGCGCGTTGTCACCCGTTTCGAGCGCGGGCGCCCCATCCGCTCCTGGCAGCCCAAGCGCGACGGCGAACGCAACGAGGCCCTCGACACCTTCGTCTACGCCCACGCCGCCCTGCACGGACTGATCAGCATGGGACTCAGGTTGAACGAGGAAGTGGAGGGGGTGGCAGCCGCACCGGCGCGGCCCATTGTCGAGGCCGGGCGCGTGATCCGGTCAGCGTGGATGACGTGATCAGGTCGTAGGCCAGCTGTATGCCTTGTCGCGGCAGGCAACATAGTTCGCGTCGAGATCATCGCTCAACAGGATCAGGGCCGTCAGCCTGCGAACCATGGCTGTCACCTCGCGCGCCTCGTCCTTGGTCAGGGCTCTGCCGAGAATAGCTTCCTCTCGGTAGGACAGCCATTTCTTGATCACGAGATAACCGCCGATCACGTAGTCCCACGTTGCCTCCGGGACGCCGCGCCAGAAGGTTGTGTCGTTGAGGTGGACGTCGACCGCGCGTCCAAGCAGCGCAAAACCCCTCGCCTCCACGATACCGGCCGCCGCGAAGCCCTTCCGCAGACTGTCCTTCTCGGACTCAGTCCAATCCCGCGTTTCGGTCTTCCCACGGCCGGGATTGATCCGGCCCTTGCTGTCGCGGCTGCCCCATCCTGCCGTCACCCGAAGGTCGGTTGCCGAGATGCCGCCGAGAACGCGCAGATGTTCGGCAACGCTGCCGCTGGTCACCCCGGCCACATCGACCTCGGTATCCAGCAACGCTGCAACCTTCGCACCGAGGGCGACCGAGGTGTCGAGCAGCGTGCGTTCGTTCGGCAGTGGCACGCGGGGCCAGTCGATGGCGACGCCGTCGGAGTTGTCGCCCAGATACTGCGGCGAATAGGTGATCGCGAGAGCATGGCGCCACGGTGCCGCTGCCGCGTCGGCATCCTTGTCGGGGTCCGGGAGGCCGAGATCTGCGAGCCATTTACGCGCGGGCGCGGAAAGGTTCGCCCCCGTCGCCCCGGCGGCCAACATGCCGTGCGCCGGGTCATGCTTCTGAACGGGGAAGTAGTAGGAGTGTCCCCGCTGCGCATCGTTGTCGCCGAGACAGCGCGTGAAGAAGACCGGGGGACCCTCGGGATCCGCAACCCCGGAAGGCCGGGACATCAGGAACTCGTTTCCACCCGAGAACTGGGCCCAAAGTTCAGGACGCGCCCTGTTCCAAATCGTCGAGACATTCGTGTAATAGGCGTGGCGCACGTCGAATGGCCGCACGATATACCGCACCAGCCGCGAGGCATCGAAGATCTCTGCAGCAAGTGCCGCCTTTCTGGCCCTCTCCGCATTGTGGCCGGAAGCGTTTTTCGCAAGCTGCGGAGCATTCAATTCCAAGGCTGGCCAGTCGACTCCCTTGTCGAAATAGGTCTTCATGCGCGTAGCGAGGGCGACACGGTCGATGTCGATCAGGGCCCCGCCGCGCTTTTCCATCAGTCCGTTGATCGGCTCCAGGACAGCCAGATCAGGCAATCTCGGCCACGCGAGATAGGTGCTGCCTACGTCGCGTGGTCGGAACGACAGCCGGTTCCAAGGTTGAGGGTCTGCAACCTCGTATTGGTCATCGAAGGGTGCGACAGCGAGGCTGTCGAGAAGCTGCTGCCTCCGTACCGCCGCCCTGCCGGCGTCGATGTCGTCGCGATAGCGCACAAGCTTCGGCTCGTCGGTCTTGCCGGTCTTTATCGCAAGGCTGACGACAACGCCCTGTCGAATGCCCGGCGAAAATCCGGGCATGGCGAAGATCGTCTCGCTTGTCGTGCCGTCTGGAGCGTACTCGGTCTTATTCCGGTCGCCGTGCATGTTCTCGATCCAGAACTTGTCGAAGCTCTGCAGCAGGTGCTCGCGCATCACGACATAGGAGGGCTCGCGCGTCCACGAATAGTTCGAGATGTATGAGACAACGCCGCGACCGGTAGCTCCGATCCGGCGTTCCGCAATTCGGAAGAAGCGGACATAGAGATCATCCAGATTGAATTTCTTAATCTTCCACTTGTTGATCAGGCCGTCCTTGTAAGGCTCGACCAGCCCCGCCTCCTCCTCCGGACTGGTCCCGGCAAACGCGTTGTAAGGCGGATTGCCGATTACCACGAGGATCGGCACATCGCGTTTCACATGCTCGGCCTGGTCGCGCTCCTGCTCCAGTTCGGGGAACATCGGCAGCGTCGCCTTCGGCCCAGCGGGCGGCTCCCATCCTGTCAGCGCGTTCGTCAGGTAGATGGCCGGTCGCTCGCCCTTCGCCGGGTCGACGGGCGCGCCCAGCCCGGCGAGCAGGTTCCCGACCTGCCAATGTGCGATGACGAAGGGCGCGGACATGATCTCGAAGCCGAACACGCGCTCCCGGGCCGCCTCCTGCACATCCTGCCCGATCAGCGCGTCCTCGCCCTTGGCTCGGAGCGTTTCCTCGATCTTTCGCAGCACCTCGACAACATAGGCGCCGGTGCCGCAGCAGGGGTCGAGAACGTAGACGTTCTTGTCGGCCAACCCGTCCGCGATGCCGAGCTCGGTGCGCAGGACGGTGTCCACTCGTTCGACCATGTAACGGACGATCTCGCGTGGCGTGTACCAGACCCCCATCTCCTTGCGCAGGTCAGGGTCGAACGCCTCCAGGAACGGCTCGTAAAAGTGCTGCACCGCCTCGCCGCTGTCGAAGGTCTTGAAGAAGGCAGTTCGGTCGACGCGGTTCAGCGCCTCGCCGGTTCGGTCGAGAATGCCCATCAATCCGAGCGGGGCGAGGCGGCTCGGCTTGGCTACCTCCTCGAACAGCGAGCGGATCATCGGCACGGTCATGATGTAGCCCGCCGACTTCCAGTCGAACTTGCCCGTTCCGCCACCTCTCGCCCAGATCACCCAAGCGGAGAAGACGCCATAGAACAGCGTCTGGACGAGGGTCGACCGGAAGAAGTGCTCACCCTTCTCACCCTCGAACTTGATGCCGAGCGCAGTCTCGAGAGCGGTGCGCAGCGGCGCGAGCGCCTTCCCGTCCTTTTCCTCCAGCGTCGCAAGCGCATCGCGCGCATATGACGCGAGGAACCACGCGATGTCCTCTGGCCGCGTCAGCGGCGCGGCGTTCATCATGACGCGCCGCAAGAACTCGCCCAGATGCGTGCCCTGCTCCTTGGCCGACTTCACCGGGTGCGCGGCCATCGACCAGAAGGCCGGCTCGTCTGCTGCCAGACTGAAGAACTCGCGTTCGACCGGCTTCCCTGCGTCATCTTCCCCGATCAGTCGGAACTCGCGGTAGTTGGTGACGAGCACCAGTCGATAACGATCAAAATACTTGGTTGTCTGCTTTCCCTTGGCTGTCTGCCAGCTCTTGTCCGCAAGAGGCTTGACCTCGATGACGCCGCGCTCCGGGATCTCCCCCTGGCCAGGCTTCGGCGCACCCTTGCTGCACTGTTTCCTGCTGTAGAGGCCGAAATCGGGGTGGCCTGCGCCCTGGTTCCGAAGCTGACCGTTGCAGATGACTTGCGGGTCGAGAAGTTTGCCTAACTCGTTGAGCAGGTTCTCCAGCGCGGAATAATACGAAGTCTCGCTGGTGGCACCACCCGTGCTCCGGATTTCGGCCATGCGCTGGAAATAGGTACGAACAGCAGCTTCTACAGGCGACACCAGCTTCTCTCCAAGTAAACGCGGCCTCTCGCACCCCACAGTGACGCGACCAAATCTATCTGTGGCAACAATAATTTGCGAGCCCTTTCAACCATTCCCAAACATTCTGAATGGGCATGTGATCGCTGCCGCGCGAGAATCGCGCCCATGCGGACCCTTCTCCATCGCCTTCTCGGCCTCGCGCGGGCTCGCGGCTTCGACGCTGCGGGTGGCGGGCGGCGTTGGGAGGGGGCGCGGACGGTCGACGGGCTGAACGCGGCGATCCTGGCGGGCGCGACCACGGCGGCACGGCGGGCCGGTTGGTATGCGCGCAACAACCCATGGGTCGCGGCGGCGGTGGACAGCCTGGTCGGCAATGTCGTCGGCGCCGGGATCAAGCCACAATCCACTCATCCGGACCGTGCGGTGCACGAGCGTCTGCAGGCGCTCTGGCTGCGCTGGACCGATCATGCCGCGCCGGATGGGTTGGCCGATTTCTACGGGCTTCAAGCCTTGGCCGTGCGCGCGATGGTCGAGAGCGGCGAGAGCTTCGCCCGGCTACGCGTGGCCAGCGACGCCGCCACCATTCCCCTCCACCTCGAGCTTCTGGATCGCGAGCAGGTTCCCATGGACCTGCACCGCGAGATCGGCGGCGGGGCGCGGATCCGCGCGGGCATCGAGTTCGATGCCACCGGTCGCCGGGTCGCCTACCGGGTCTTGTCCTCCCGCCCGGGCGATCCGCTGGGGTCTCTCCGCATGGACCCGCTCCGCGTCCCCGCCGCCGATTGCCTGCACCTGTTCAAGCCGCTCGCCGCGGGCCAGCTGCGCGGGATCACCTGGCTTGCGCCGGTGCTGCTGCGGCTGCACGAGCTCGACCAGTTCGAGGATGCGGCGCTGGTAAAGGCCAAAGTCGCGGCGCTGTTCACCGGCTTCATCACCGATCCGGACGGTACGGCGGGCGGGCTCTCGGGCACCAACACCGGCGGCGCGCTGACCGTGGGCATGGAGCCCGGCAGTCTGATCCCGCTGCCGCCCGGCACCGACATCCGCTTCTCGAACCCGACCGAGCACGACGCCTACGCGCCCTTCGTGAAGAACCACCTGCGCGCCGTCGCGGCCGGGCTGGGCCTGCCCTACGAGCTGGTCTCGGGCGACCTGGAGGGCGTCACCTATTCCTCGATCCGCGCCGGGCTCATCGAGTTCCGCCGCCGGGTCGAGCAGCTGCAGCACAACGTGGTGGTCCACCTGTTCTGCCGCCCGGTCTGGGAGCGGTTCATGCGGCTGGCGGTGCTCACGGGCGAGCTGCCCGCGCGGGACTTCGACCGGAACCCGGACGCCTACCTCGGATGCGAATGGCTGCCGCCGAAGTTCGACTACGTCGATCCGATGAAGGACGTGCAGGCCGAGATCATGGCAATCGGCGCCGGGCTCAAGAGCCGGTCTCAGGCGATCTCCGAGCGCGGTTACGACGCCGAGCAGGTGGATGCCGAGATCGCCGCCGACCGCGAGCGCGCCGAGGGGCTGAGGCTGAGCTTCGGCCAGACGGCGGCCGCGCAGCAGAAGGAGGCCGCCGATGGCTGACACGATGGAACTGCTCACCCGCCGCTCGACGCTGGCGCCCGCCACGGTCGATGCGGAGGCTCGCACGGTCGAGGTGGTCTGGTCCACCGGCGCACCGGTGCGCCGTCGCGACATGGCGGGTCCATACATCGAGCGGCTGAGCCTTGATCCGCAGGCGGTGGACCTGTCGCGCCTCGAAGGCGCCAGCGTCCTCGATGCACATCGCCAGACCGCAGTGCGCGACGTGCTGGGCTCCGTCCGCAGCGCTGCCGTAGACGGCAGGCGCGGCACGGCGATGATCCAGTTCTCGGCCCGACCGGAAGTGGAGCCGGTCTGGCAGGACGTGCTGGCGGGCATCCTGCGGCATGTCTCGGTCGGCTACTCGGTCGAGGAGTGGGCCGAGACCGCCGAGAACGGCGCGCGCGTGCTGACCGCCGTGCGCTGGACACCCCACGAGATTTCCCTCGTGCCGACGCCCGCCGACCCCGGCGCCCACATTCGCATGGAGACAGAGATGACCGACACGACCACCACCGCGGCCCCGCCCGAGGCGCAGACCGAAACCCGCGCCGAGGCGAACGCCGAGATCCGCTCCATCGCCCGGATCGCAGGGCTCGACCAGTCCTGGATCGACGGCCAGATCGACGCCGCCGCCGATGCCGACACCGCCCGCCGCGCGGCCTTCAAGGCGCTGGCGAAGCGGTCCGCGCCCGCGATCCGCACAGAGCAGGTCCGCGTCGAGATGGGCGAGAGCCAGGACGACCCCGCCCTGCGCGCCCGGCAGATGGGCGAGGCGCTCTACGCCCGGATCAACCCGCGCCACGAGCTGAGCGAGCCCGCCCGGCGCTATGCCTATTCGACCCCAGTCGACATGGCGAAGGAACTGCTGACGCTGCGCGGCGAGTCCACCATGGCGCTGTCGCCCGCGAGCCTCGTCACCCGCGCGCTGCACACGACCTCGGACTTCCCTATCATCCTCGGGGACACGGTAGGCCGGGTGCTGCGCGACGCCTACCAGGCCGCACCTTCCGGCATCCGCCGCCTCGGTCGCCAGACCACGGCGCGGGACTTCCGCGCGGTGAACAAGATCATGCTGGGCGAGGCGCCGCTGCTGGAGAAGCTGAACGAGCACGGCGAGATCAAGGCCGGGACGATGACCGAGGCGCGCGAGGCATACAAGGTCGAGACCTGGGCGCGGAAGATTGGGGTCACCCGTCAGGTGCTGGTGAACGACGACCTCGGCGCCTTCGCGGACCTCGCCCGCCGGATGGGCCAGGCCGCCGCAGAGACCGAGGCGCGCATCCTCGTCACCCTTCTCGAGGCGGGCAGCGGCAACGGGCCGACCCTGTCGGACGGCAAGACGCTGTTCCACGCCGACCACGGGAACAAGGCGGGCACGGGTGCTGCGATCTCAGACGCCACGCTCTCGGCCGCCCGGCTGGCGCTCAGGACGCAGAAGGGCATCGAGGATCGCACCATCCGCGTGACGCCGCGCAACCTGCTGGTGCCGCCTGCGCTGGAGACCACGGCCGAGAAGTGGCTGGCGAGCATTGCGCCCGCCAGGGCGGCGGATGTGAACCCGTTCTCGGGCTCGCTTTCGCTGGTGGTTGAGCCGCGGCTGTCGAGCGCGACCCGCTGGTACGTCACCGCCGATCCCGGCGAGATCGACGGGCTGGAGTTCGCCTATCTCTCTGGCGCCGAAGGCCCGCAGGTCGAGAGCCGCTCGGGCTGGGACGTGGACGGCGTGGAGATCCGGGTGATCCTCGACTTCGGGGCGGGCTTCATCGACCACCGCGGCTGGTTCATGAACGCCGGGGCATGACGTGGCCGACCTCGCCCAGCTCACCGCCTGGCGCGACGCCCTGATGGCCGCGCGCTACCGGGGCGTCCGCACCGTCGAATACGACGGCAAGCGCCTCACCTACGCGAGCGACGGCGAGATGGCCGCCGCGCTCGCGGACCTCAACCGGCATATCGCTGGGGCGACCGACCGCATCTGGGTCGTCCGCATCCAATCCTCGAAAGGGCTCTGAGATGAAGAACTACCTCCAGAACGGCCACATCGTCCGCGTCACCACGCCCGCGGGCGGCATCGCCTCGGGCAACGCGCTGATCGTTGGCAGCATCTTCGGCATCGCCGCCTATTCTTCGGCCGAGGGCGACCCGGTCGAGCTCTCCACCACCGGCGTGTTCCAGCTGCCGAATGCGAGCGCGGCGGTGCTGACGGTCGGCGCGCGGGTGGCGTGGGACAACACGGCGAAGGAAGTGACCACCCCAGCTGCGGGACGCTTCCCTATCGGCGTGGCGGTCGAGGCAGCCGGGAGCGGCGTCACCAGCTTCGCTGTGCGGCTGGATGGCGTGGCGACGGCGGCGGCTTGACGGAAGGATTGACAAGCGCACTGTGAGCAACGTACACACTTCTTGTTTACGTTGTTCACAGGATCACCCAAAGTGTCTGAGGATGAGGATTTCGTCGGCATCAACGAGATTGCCGACATGGCCAAGGTAACGCGGCAAGCGGTAGCCAATTGGCGAACCCGCATGTCCGACTTCCCAAAGCCAGTCGTCGAACTCGCTTCTGGTCCTGTGTTCAAGCGCTCGCACGTTAGTGCTTGGCTCAGGAGAAGGAGGATACCGATGGCCCACGTGTTTTCGACCATCAATTTGAAAGGCGGCGTCGGAAAGACCACGACGACGGTAGCGCTTGCCGAAACGCTTTCTGGCGAGCTCGGCAAGAAGGTTCTCGTCATCGACCTGGACCCTCAGACCAACGCGACCACCATGCTGATTGGTGAGGAGCGCTGGCGAGAACTGAACGACGCAGGTCACACGCTCGCTCAGCTATTTAAGGGTGCGCTGGACCCCTCGAGCAAAAAGTTCGACCTCGAGAAGACTCTGCAGAAGCGCGTCTCGGACGTTTCTGCCGCGCGATCTATCGACCTGCTTCCCTCGAGCCTGGACCTGATCGACGTGCAAGATGAGTTGGTGAACACGCCGGTCGGCAAGTACGGGGCGATCAGGCCCTTCGATATCCTGTGGCGTGCCGTGAAGGACATCGTGGAGCAGTATGACGTCGTCATTGTCGATTGCCCACCGAACCTCGGCAAGATCACGCAGAACGGCCTGCGGATGTCACAGGGTTTCATCATCCCGACGATCCCGGACATTCTATCTACGTACGGCATCCCTCAGATCGTCAAACGCGTGCGTGAATTTGCCGAGGAGATCGCCGAGCCAATCGAGCCCCTCGGCATCGTTATCCAGAAGTACCAAGCCAATTCGAACGTGCATGGCAACATGATCAAGCAGCTCAAGCAGAACCACGATGCCGAGCCGAGGAACTGGCCGCCCGTATTCGCGACGCGGATCCCACAAGCGAACCAGATCGCAGCCGCTGGGGAACATGCGAACTACGCCACACTCAAGCAGAAGTGGGGATATCAGGGGCTACACGAGAGCTTCTCGAATCTGACCAAAGAGATATTGGCCAAGTTGGGTGCGTGAAGATGAAGCTCAAGAAGACACTCCAAGACTTGATGAAGGTGGTCATCGAGGAGGCCAACCGGAACCCGGAATTCGCCAAGGAGCTTGAAACTGCCCTTGGCCTAGAACCGAAGCCGGAGAAGGAGGAAAAGGGCCGATCCGCTCATCGGCGCGCGGCTGCCATCCTCGACCCGATTTCGCTCGTCCGAGAGGGGGAGGACGCGCTCCGGACGAAGCTTGAGCCGCTGACACTCGACCAGCTACGGGACATTGTGGCCGAGTACGGCATGGATCCGGGCAAGCTCGTCATGAAATGGAAAACTCCGGACCGAGTCATCGACCGGATCGTCGAATACTCCGTAGCGCGGGCCAAGAAGGGCGAGGCGTTCCTTCGTTAGGCGGAACGTGCCGTGAACACTTTGCGCATCCCGTGTCGCATCCGTGTTGCACGGAGGAATCGGGGCTGGACGTAAGCCTTTGGAATCTTTGGGGAGTGTTCGGGACGGGGTTGCGACACGACGCGACACGCAAAAGCCGCCCCGAGGGCGGCCTATGTGTTTGATATATTGTGGAAAATCTGGTTGCGGGGGTAGGATTTGAACCTACGACCTTCAGGTTATGAGCCTGACGAGCTACCGGGCTGCTCCACCCCGCGCCAGGGTGTTGGCGGGACTTCCGCCGGATTGTCTCGCCTTGGATCCGGTTGGTCCTGGCGTTCTGCGGCCTTGCGGCCGGGGTCTGTCTGGCCGGAGCGGTGGTTGATCCGGCGTATTCGGGTGCGGATCGCCGCCTGGGCGTCTTGCGGCGCGGCTGCGTGGAGAATGGCATGCCGCGCGGCTTCAAAGGCTACGGGCCGTCTCCGGTGCTTCGGAGGGTCGGCCCTGGCTTCCGGCAAGGGCCGGATCATCGTGAAGAGAAGCTGTCGATTGTGCGTTTTGTAGACCTGGCAGCG
>JBHYDY010000022.1:0-102194 GCA_051860465.1 Mesorhizobium sp. | reverse complement strand
CGGGTGACCAGGCTGAGCACCAGCGTCGACTGATCGTCGGCATCGAACTCGGTCCAGTCCATGGCGACGACGATATCGCGGCTGGCGCCGATCGCCTCCTTGATCCAGAGCGGGAACAACTCCCACACGTCGATGCCCTGGTTGCTCAAGAGACGGTCGACCTGCTTGATCGCATGCTTGGCCGACTTGCCGCGCGCCTGCGCCAGCGCCTGACCGATGACGGACACCGCCAGCGCGGCGCTCGTAATCACCCCCAATACCGCATTCGCAAGCGAGCAGACGCGCTTGACGTGGAGGTCCGAACCGAACAGGGAAGTCAAATAATTTTCAATGAATTCCGCTCGTTGCGCACTCGCCCGCATCGCTCCGCCATCCCTTCGACCGATTCGTCGACAAGCGGTTTCCCGAGCGCTAGCGGCAAAAGTGAGTCGTTTGTGAAATGAGGGGATTCATGAGCCCTAGTGCCCAGACTCTACGACAGCCGGAAGAAAATTCTCGTCACGGGGGGCGCCGGCTTCCTGGGCTCGCATCTGATCGACCGGCTTCTGGCGCAGGGGCACGAGGTCCTGTGTGTCGACAACCTGTTCACCGGCACGAAACGGAACATCGATCATCTGCATCGCCATCCGCATTTCGAGTTCATGCGCCACGACGTCTGCTTTCCGCTCTATGTGGAAGTCGACGAGATCTACAATCTCGCCTGTCCGGCCTCGCCCATCCACTATCAGCATGACCCGATCCAGACGACCAAGACGTCGGTTCTCGGCGCCATCAACCTGCTCGGTCTGGCGAAGCGCCTGAAATGCAAGATCTTTCACGCCTCCACCAGCGAGGTCTACGGCGACCCCAGCATCCATCCCCAGCCGGAGGAATACTGGGGCAACGTCAACCCTACGGGCCTTCGCGCCTGCTATGACGAGGGCAAGCGATGCGCCGAGACGCTCTTTTCCGATTACCGGCGGCAATGGGGCATCGAGGTGAAGATCGCCCGCATCTTCAACACCTACGGGCCGCGCATGCACCCGGCCGACGGGCGGGTGGTGTCGAACTTCATCGTCCAGGCGCTCGGCGGCGAACCATTGACGATCTATGGAGACGGCAGCCAGTCCCGCTCCTTCTGCTATGTCGACGATCTGGTGGAGGGGTTTCTCCGCTTCATGGAAACCGGAGCAGAGGTGTCCGGGCCGATCAATCTCGGCAATCCGGAAGAGTTCACCATCCTCGAGCTTGCCGAAAAGGTCATCGAGATGACGGGATCGGCCTCCGAAATCGTCTGCCTGCCGCTGCCGCAGGACGATCCAAGGCAGCGCAAGCCCGATATCGGCAAGGCGCGCGCGTTTCTCGGCTGGGAACCGAAGATCGGGCTGGACCAGGGCCTGTCGAAGACGGTCGACTACTTCAAGTCGTATCAATGATACCGATGGACCAGAGTAACCAACCATCCGATCACTGCGTCCAGAAACCCCAGTCCGAATGAAGATCACCATCATCACCGCCGTTTTCAACCGCGAGGCGACGATCGCCCAGGCGATCGAGAGCGTGCGGGCGCAGACCTGGCCGCATGTCGAGCATCTGGTGATCGACGGCGCGTCGACCGACGGCACGCTTGCCGCCATCGACGGCGCGCGCCACGAGGCGATGCGGCTCGTCAGCGAGCCGGACAAGGGGATCTACGACGCGCTGAACAAGGGCGTGGCGCTGGCCAGTGGCGATGTCGTGGGGCTGATGCATTCCGACGATTTCTTCGCTCACGATCAAGTGCTTGCGAAGGTGGCCGCCGCCTTCGAAGCCCCCGGCGTTCTCGCCGTCTATGGCGATCTCGACTACGTGTCGGCGGACGACGAGAGCCGCGTGGTGCGTCGGTGGCGCTCGGGTTCCTACAGTCGCAAGAAGCTCGCACGCGGCTGGATGCCGCCACATCCCGCCCTGTTCCTGCGGCGCGAGGTGTTCGAGCGTCATGGCGCCTACGACACCAACTACCGCATCGCGGCTGACTATGATGCGATCCTGCGCTATTTCAGCCGCGAAAACCTCAATCCGGCCTACATCCCGGACGTGCTCGTCAAGATGCGTCTCGGCGGCGAGAGCAATCGATCGCTGGGCAACCTTGTCCGCAAGTCGCGCGAGGATTATCGAGCGCTGAAAGCCAACGGCGTCGGGGGAGGCGCCGCGCTCTTCATGAAGAATTTCGGCAAGGTCGGCCAGTTGGTGGCGAGGGGATAGGACAGCGATGGAACCCGGCACCAAGCGAGCGCTCATCACGGGGATCACCGGACAGGACGGCTCCTACCTCGCCGAACTCCTGCTCGCGAAGGGCTACGAAGTCCATGGGATCAAGCGGCGAGCATCGCTGTTCAACACACAGCGCATCGACCACATCTACGAGGATCCGCATGCTCCGAATCCTCATCTGACGCTTCATTACGGCGACCTGACGGACTCCTCGAACCTGACGCGGATCCTCAGCGAGGTCGAGCCGGACGAGGTCTACAATCTCGGGGCGCAGAGCCATGTCGCGGTCAGCTTCGAGGCGCCGGAATACACGGCCGACGTCGACGCGCTGGGAACGCTGCGGCTCCTGGAGGCCATCCGGTTCCTGCGGCTCGGCGGCAAGACCCGCTTCTACCAGGCCTCCACGTCGGAGCTTTACGGGCTGGTGCAGGAGACGCCGCAGCGCGAGACAACGCCGTTCCATCCGCGCAGTCCCTACGCCATAGCCAAGCTCTACGCCTACTGGACGACCGTGAACTATCGAGAAGCCTACGGATTTTTCGCCTGCAACGGCATCCTGTTCAATCATGAGAGCCCGCGTCGCGGAGAGACCTTCGTGACGCGCAAGATCACGCGCGGCATGGCCAACATCGCGCAGGGCCTGGAAACCTGTCTGTACATGGGCAATATCGACGCGCTGCGCGATTGGGGACATGCCCGGGACTATGTCCGCATGCAGTGGATGATGCTTCAGCAGGCGGAACCCGAGGATTTCGTCATCGCGACCGGGCAGCAGCACTCGGTCCGCGACTTCATCCGCTGGACGGCCGAGGAACTCGGCATCGTTCTGCGCTTCGACGGCGACGGAATAGACGAACGCGCCGTCGTCGAGCGGGTCATCTCCGACAAGGCTCCGGCCGTGAAGGCGGGCGACGTCGTTGTCCGCATCGATCCACGCTATTTCCGTCCGGCCGAGGTGGAGACCTTGCTTGGCGATCCCGGCAAGGCCCGCGAAAAACTCGGCTGGATCCCCGAAGTCTCCGCCCGCGAAATGTGCGCCGAAATGGTTGCCGAGGATCTCAAGATCGCGCGCCGGCACGCGTTCCTCAAGGCCCACGGTTTCGACGATTCGATGTCGCTGGAGAACTGAATGTCTCGGCTGAAGATCTACGTCGCGGGGCACCGTGGCATGCTCGGTTCTGCCATCATGCGCAAGCTCTCCTCGCGCGAGGATGTCCAGACGGTAACGCGAAGCCACGCCGAACTGGATCTCACGGACCAGGCGTCCGTGCGTGCCTTCATGGCCGCCGAGCGCCCCGACGTCGTGATCCTCGCGGCCGCGAAGGTTGGCGGCATTCACGCCAACAACACCTACCCGGCCGATTTCATCTACCAGAACCTGATGATCCAGAGCAACGTGATCCACCAGGCCTACGCGTCCGGAGTACGGCGCCTGGTTTTTGTTGGATCATCCTGCATCTATCCGCGCGAGGCTGCGCAGCCGATGCGCGAAGACGCTTTGCTGACCAGCGTGCTGGAAGCGACCAACGAACCCTATGCCATCGCCAAGATCGCCGGAATCAAGACCTGCGAAAGCTACAACCGACAGCATGGGGTCGACTACCGTTGCGCGATGCCGACGAACCTCTATGGTCCAGGTGACAATTTCCACCCGGAGAATTCCCACGTCATTCCCGCGCTGATGCGCCGTTTCCACGAGGCGGCGGTCGGGGGCGCGGACGAGGTCGTGGTCTGGGGCTCGGGCACGCCGCGACGCGAATTCCTGCATGTCGACGACATGGCCGAGGCCTTGCTGTTCATCATGGAATTGCCCGTCGACATCTATGCCGCGAACACGCAAGCGATGATGTCCCATGTCAATGTCGGCACAGGCGTGGACATCTCCATCGCGGAACTGGCGCGGGCCATCGCAGACGTGACCGGGTTTCGCGGACGCATCGTTTTCGATCCATCAAGGCCCGACGGCACTCCACGCAAGCTCCTGGACGTGTCTCGCCTGTCGACCATGGGCTGGACCGCCAAGACTTCGCTTGGTCGAGGATTGGAGGACGCGTATCGCTGGTATCGCACGAACGCATCGACTTGATGCGAAGCGTTTCGCGCCACCAACAGCTTGAACCCGCGCAAACCTTGTCAGTCAACTGAACCAACGGACTCCCTTGCCATGAACGAACAAGCCCGCACGTTACCCGACCACGGCCTGGCCTCCCGCATCGAGGGGCGCGAGGCCGTGATCGGCGTGGTCGGCCTTGGCTATGTCGGCCTGCCGCTTGCGGCGGCCTGTGCCCGCGCGGGCTTTTCGACGCTTGGCTTCGATGTCGATCCCGGCAAGATCCGCGACCTGAATGCCGGGCGTTCCTATATCGACGCGGTGCCTTCCGCCGATCTCGCCGCGCATGTCGCGGCCGGACGCTTCTCGGCCACGGGCGATGTCGCGTCCTTTGCCCGATGCGACGTCATCGTCATCTGCGTTCCGACGCCCCTGACACGACACCGGGAGCCCGATCTCCAATATGTCACGATGACCGCCGAGGCGATCGCGGCGCATCTGCGCCCGGGCCAGCTCATCGTGCTGGAATCGACGACCTATCCGGGAACGACGGACGAAGTGTTGAAGCCGATCCTGGAAGGAAGCGGTCTTTCCTGCGGCGTCGACTTCTTCCTCGGCTTCTCGCCCGAGCGCGAGGATCCCGGCAACGTCGCCTTCCAGACGGTGTCCATTCCAAAGATCGTGGCCGGCGACGGGCCGGTCGCGGCAGCGCTGGTCGAGGCCTTCTACGGGGCGGTCGTGGCGCGCGTGGTGGCGGTGTCGTCGCCGTCGGTCGCCGAAGCCGTGAAGATCACGGAGAACGTGTTTCGCGCGGTGAACATAGCCCTCGTCAACGAGTTGAAGGTGATCTACGACGCCATGGGGATCGACGTGTGGGAGGTCATCGACGCCGCCGCGACGAAGCCGTTCGGCTACATGCCCTTCTATCCTGGCCCCGGGCTCGGCGGGCACTGCATCCCGATCGATCCCTTCTACCTCACCTGGAAATCGCGCGAATACGGGCTGACGACGAAGTTCGTCGAGCTTGCCGGCGAAATCAACGTCTCCATGCCGCGCTACGTCATCGCCAATGTCGAGCGGCAGCTCGATCTTCGCCAGAAGCGGTCCCTGAGCGCATCGAGGATCCTGATTCTCGGACTCGCCTACAAGAAGAACGTCTCCGACATTCGCGAGAGCCCGTCCTTCCACCTGTTGGACATCCTGTCGCAGCGCGGCGCGCAGGTCGACTACCACGACCCGCACGTACCGGTGATTCCCGCCACCCGCGAGCACGGGCAGTACGAGGGCATCCGCTCGGTGGCGCTGACGCCCGAGGCCGTCGCGGAGTATCACGCCGTGATCGTCTCGACCGACCATGATGCGGTCGACTACTCGCTGATCGCGCGGCACGCGAGGCTGGTGGTCGACACCCGCAACGTCTTTCATCGAAAGGGTGTCGTCGCCCCGTCGGTGGTGAAATCCTGATGCGCAGTCAAAGCGGCCGTTGATTCGGCGGCGTCGGCGCGGCATTCCATGGCGCTTTCGATCGATGAACGTCGCGAATGGCATAGTTTTCCGTGTTGCAGCGCAGCAGATGATCCGCTTGCCGGATCGGCGTTCAAGCGTATCCCTCTGGATGATACGGAAGCGGTGCAATCATTGTCAGGATCCCCGTAGTGCATAGGTTCCTTATACAACCACCCGATGAATGAATTGCTTGACGGCCTTTTCAAGTGCCGTTGTGGGTTTGCCGAGGAGTGGGCTTGCCGATGATTTTGAATTAGGAAAATCTTGAGAATTTTCCAGACGTACAAATCGTCCGAGAACATTGATGGAAAAGAATTGTAATTTAAAATTCTCCTTTTTTAAAAAATATTGCATAAATACAACAATGTGACATTAATATAATCGATTGTTAATCTGAAATGCTTATTTTGCAATTTCAAGCACTTTACATGATGATGTCGCCGTGTCCGGGGGGGGTCGTTTTCCGCATCCGTTTCGTGGCTTGGATTTGATGTTATTTGATCCTTTCTGGCGTGGCGCCGGTTGAACGGGGTGGAACCATGTGTTAGTTGTTTCTCCAAAGGTTTGGACGGTATTCGATAGAGGGAAATGATGCGCATCAAAGCAAAGGTTCGAACCGCGGTTCTGGCTGCCGGATTGGTTACAGCCGCCGGATCGGCTTGGGCGCAAGAATGCACGTGCCGGGTTCCCATATCCGAGGGTGCCGTCGGGCAAATCCTGAACGCGTCCGGCGATGTCCGCATCGCGCAGGCCACGAACTTCACCCGTGCATCGGGTGGAACGGAGCTAGCCCAAGGAACCCGGATTCTCGTGGGGCGCGGGTCGGCGAACGTGCGTCTCGGCGACAACTGCGACATCGCGCTCGGCGCCAACTCGTCGCTGACGCTGATCGCGTCCAACGGCTCCCTCTGCGCTGCGGTCGATACCGGGCAGACGACCGCCTCCAGCAATGTCGGGACCGCTCTGGGCGTGGCCGGGGGTGCCTTGCTGGTGGTCGGCGGCGCCATCTTGTTCACCCAGGACGATGAGAAGATACCGGTCAGCCTTCAGAATTGAGCAACGAGGGCGGCAAACCCTCGATCGCTCCCAGTGAGGTCGCCATTCGGTCCCAGGATCCAGAGAGGTCGTCCCGTTCGCGGCAATTCGTTGTGAAGCTGGTGGCGCCGGCAAACTTGTGATCGACATTCACTCGCACATCCTTCCGGGCATCGACGACGGTGCTGCCGATATGGCCACTTCGGTCGAGATGGCCCGGATCGCGATCGCCGACGGGATCACGTGCATGGCCTGCACGCCGCACATCCTTCCCGGCCTCTACGAAAACTCCGCGGATGGGATCGCAACCGCGATGGGCGCGCTGCGCAAGACGCTTCTTGACGAGAACATACCGCTCGAGATCGTCATCGGCGCCGACGTCCACGTCGCGCCCGACCTCGTCGAAAAGTTGAACTCCGGCGTGGTCCCCACCCTCAACGGTTCGCGCTACTTCCTCCTGGAGCCGTCGCACCGGATTCTTACGCCGAGACTGGAAGAGTTCGCCGAACGCCTCATTGGCGCCGGGTTCTTCCCTATTGTAACTCATCCTGAAAGGCTTCAGTGGGCTCGTTCCTCGTTCGGCGTGATTCAGAGTCTGAACAGGATCGGATGTCTGATGCAGGTCACGGCCGGATCGGTGCTGGGGGAGTTCGGTAAGGTGCCGCAATACTTGGCAGAGAGGCTCTTGGACGAAGGGCGGGTCGATATCCTGGCTAGCGATGCGCACGGGACCACGAGGCGCCGTCCCGTTCTTGCGCGGGCGCACGATGCCGTGGCGCGGCGGCTGGGCGAAGCGGAAGCAAGGGCGATGGTTGAAACAAGGCCATCCGCCGTGCTTGCCGATAAGACAATTGCGCCTGTGGGTCAGTTCAGCGAGGCGGGAACGCCTGAGCCGGAGCGACGCAGTTTCTTGGGTCGGCTATTCGGACGGACAGGTTCCTGATGCGCAATCTCGTTTTCTGCTTGCCGCGACTGGCGCTTGTAGCGTCGGTTCTCGCCGTTGGCGTGTCGGCTTGCTCGTCGACGGATACTCCGACATCGGCCGCCGACGCCACGACGCAGGATATCCTGGCGCTGCAAGGCTCGGCTGGCGGTCGCCCCGGCGAACTGAGGGTGGTTCGCGACCTGCCGCCTCCCACCGATACGCAAGACGGGCAAGAGCAGCCGCTGGCACCCAACGACATCCTCGAAGTGGACGTCTTCCAGGCCGATACGCTGGACCGGACGGTGCAGATCGACTCGGCTGGCCGGATCTCGCTTCCCCTCATCGGCGCCATGCAGGCGGCCGGCAAGAGCGTAAGGGTGCTGGAGAATGAAATCGAGGCAGCCTATGGCCGCAACTACCTGCAGAATCCCGACGTCACCGTTTTCCTCAAGGAGTCATTCGGTCAGCGTGTGACCATCGATGGCGAAGTCGCGAAGGCCGGCGTCTATCCCGTCTCGGCGAGTTCAACGCTGATGGAAACGATCGCGCTCGCCGGTGGCTTCCGGCCGATCGCCGACCAGTCCAAGGTTTACGTCTACCGGGATGTCGGCGGCCAGAAGCTCGTCGCCAACTACGACGTCGCCGAAATAAGGACAGGTCGGAAAGCGAACCCACGGATATATGGTGGTGATGTAATCATCGTGTTCACTTCGCAGACCAAAGTCGCTATGCAGAACCTGAAGGAGGCGCTGGGCATTGCGACCAGCGCGTCGAGGCTCGCGATCATTCCTTGATGTCGCGGATTCGAAGAGTTGCTTGAGATGAATCGACAGATCCAGCCTGGGGGGCACGGTTCAGCGTATCCGCTGCCTTCCGAGTATCTGTATGACGGTCCGCATCGCTATGCCTCCTACGGCTATCGGGAACCCGAGCCGGAGCCGGATGCATTCAGCCCGCTCGCGCTGCTTCTCTACGTCGTGCGATACCGCTGGCTGATTGCCTTCGTGATGGCCGTGGGCCTCGTTTCCGGCGCCGTGTTCACGATGATGCAGACGCCGCGCTACAAGGCGACGGCGCAGCTCGAGGTCCTGGTCCCGTCGGCGAAGGTGTTCCAGGAAATCGAGGTGGTGTCGGAGGTGTCCGATGTCCGCTCCTTCCTGACGGCTCGGGAAAAGCTCAGAAGTCGCGCGCTCGCGCAGCGCACGGTCTATGAACTGGGTTTGACGGAGAAGCAGGATTTCCTCTTCCCGAAGCCCGATTTCTCGCCGTTCAACCTGTTCACGCGTGCCTTCGGGATCGATCGTACGACCGACATCGCGCAGTATTCGCCCGAGCAGCGCGAAGCCATTGCCGTCGGCCGGATCATGCAGAACCTGTCGGTCGATCTCGTCACCAACACCAGTCTGCTGAAGGTGAGTTTCAGCGACCAGAATCCGGTGTACGCGCAAAGCGTCGCCAATCAGGTGGCGCAGAGCTTCATCGACCAGAGGGTCGACCAGACGAGCGAGACGTCCGGTCTTGCCCGGCAATTCATCCAGGAGCAGGTGGTGCAGGTCAAGGATCGCCTGCAGCAGTCGGAAAAGGCGCTCGTCGACTATGCCAAGCAGGCTGGAATCACCGTAACCGGTGACGAGAACTCGCTAATTTCTGCCAACATGACCGCCATCAACGGCGCGCTCGCCAAGGCGATCGAAGAGCAGCTCGAGTATGGACGATTGGTTCAGCAGATCGATGCCGGACGGGGCGACGGCCTCGAGCAGGTGCTGGAAAGCGAGGGTCTTGAGCGCATTCGCGGCCGCATCGCCGAACTCAGCGCCGAGTACCAGCAGAAGCTCTCGCTCTACAAGCCTGGCTTCCCCGAAATGCAGCAGCTGAACTCCCAGATCCAGGAGCTCCGCAAACAGGCGAACAACGGTGTCGCCGTCATCACGGAATCGATCCGTCTCAAGCACGAGGAGACCCTGACCAAGGTTTCGGACCTTCGGTCGAAGCTCGCCGAGCTCGAGGCCGAGCAGGCCGTCTATCAGGACAAGAACATCCAGTACACGATCCTGAAGCGCGACGTGGAATCGAACCGTTCGCAGTACGAAAGCCTGATCGACAAGCTGAACGATATCGGCGTTGGCGCCGACTTGAAGAGCCAGAACGCGGCGATCGTCGATCTGGCGGTTCTTCCGGGAGTGCCCTATTCGCCGCGCATGACGATCAACGTCGCACTGGCGCTGTCCCTGTTCCTGACACTCGGCGCGGCACTGATCTACATTCTTGAACTGCTGAACAACACCTTTTCGAACCCCGAACAGGTCGAGAAGGAACTTGGCCTGCCAGTGCTTGGCATTCTGCCGTCGGTCGACGAGAGGGAGATCGCGAACGCGCTTGCCGATCAGCGATCCGGGTTGTCGGAGGCCTATAGGTCGCTCCGGACAGCCCTGCAGTTCTCGGGCAGCGAGGGCATGCCGCGGACCTTGCTGGTCACCAGTTCGGAGCCGTCTGAAGGCAAGTCGACGACGGCCTTCAAGTTGGCGCAGGATTTCGCGTCGCTGAACACCAGCGTCCTTCTGGTGGATGCGGACATGCGCAAGCCGAATGTTCACCGGCTTTTCGGGCTCGACAACACCTTGGGACTGAGCAACCTTCTCACCAACACGATCCGCCGCGAGGACTATCCAAAACTCCTGCGAACGACGAAGTTTCAGAACATCACCGTCCTGACGTCCGGAACGATACCGCCCAATCCCGCCGATCTTTTGTCTTCCTCCCGGATGGCCGCCGCCCTGAGCGGTTTCTCGAAGCGCTACGATCTGGTGATCATCGACGCTCCGCCCATCGTCGGCCTCTCGGATGCGCCGATCCTCAGCCGCCTTGCCGACGGATCGCTGCTTGTGGTTTCGGCGAACCAGGTGACCCGGAAGTCCGCCGTCAATGCGCTGAAGCGGCTCCGAGCGGCTGGGGCGAATGTCCTTGGGACCACGCTGTCGAAGTTTGCGGTCAGCCGTCTCGACTACAATTATGCCTACCGGTACATCAACAGCGACTACTACTCCTATGGAGCAGAAACTCCGAGGCTTGCCGGAACCGCCGGTCGCGTGGAGGGAGAAGAAGTTGGTCAGGATCCGACGCTTGGCGATCTGGCTCGCGGCGTCCGCGGCCGTTTTGGCGCTTTTCTTGCACGCCTCAAGCAGGCTGGTTGAAGAAGCCGATCCCGGACTTGCGCTGACTCTTTTTCCGTTCAACGTTGATGCGACGGTTTCCCTCGTCGAGAGCACGCTCGATGGCCAGCCGGCACAGGAGGAGCTACCCGCCGTGGAAGCCTTCCTCGACGAGGCGTTGCGCCTCAACGCGGGGCAAGCCCGGTTGCAGAGCCTTCGTTCGGAAGTCCTGCTTCGGCGAGGCGACCGAGACGGCGCCGTCGAGGGCTTCCAGCATGCCCTGCGGCTCTCCAAGACCGAGAGCGCTGCCCTGCAGCGGACGATCGCCTGGTCGATCGAAGGCAATGATGTCTCGGGCGCGATCCAGAACCTCGACATCCTGCTGCGTCGGCATCCCACGAAGATCAGGGATCTCGGCGGGCTCTTCGCCGCGCTCGTCGCGACGGAGGAGGGCTATGCCGAACTGCGGGAGCGCCTGGCGCTGGTGCCGCCATGGCGCGGCGCGATCTTTTCGCAGATTGCCGCCGATCCCGAGTGCCTCGCGGCCGGCGCCTCGCTCCTCATCGACCTCCGTGAAGCGGGCGCGCCGGTCGGCGACTGGGAGGTCTCCACCATCATTCAGGCGCTGATCCGAGAGGGCCGGGCGCTCGAGGCATATAATCTCTTTCTTGGAACGCAGTCGGATGAAGACGTCGCGCTCGGCGGCTATATCCATGATGCCGGTTTCGAAGGCCGGGCGAGTTCGAAGCCATTCAACTGGCAGATTCGCGGACGGCCCGGTCACGCGATCGAGCGACTGCCGCACGCGGCTTTCGCGACGGAAACGTCCGGACTTCTCATCCAGTTCAACGGCACGCCCGTCAAGGACATGCATGTCAGGCAGGTGCTTCACCTGCCACCCGGGAACTATGAATTCGCCATGGATGTCAGCGCGGCGAATGCAAAGCTGCCGAAGGGACTGTTCTGGTCGCTGCAATGCCTGTCACCCGCGCGCGAACTCGCCCGGCTCGACTTTCCGGAGGGAAGCTATCGCGGCGAAACGATTTCTGCGCAGTTCGAACTTCCCGCGATCGGCTGCCCGCTTCAGGTCATCTCGATCCACACCGCCGTCATCGCCGAGAGCTGGAAAGACCGCTATTCCGGCAACGTGGCCATCCGCCGGCTGCATGTCCGCAAGGGCATCTCTTGATGTCCACGGTGGAAACCCGAGGCAAGATCGGGCTGGGCATCGTCCTGTTCCTGGCGCTGGTCTTTGGCGGCGGAGCGGGACCCGGACTGTTCACGGATTCGCTCCTGCAGGCAGCGATCATCATGGCCGTCGCATTCGTCCTTGCCGGGCCAAGCCAGGTCAAGGCGTCACCCATCGTGCTGGCGTTTCTGATCCTGACCGCGCTGGCGGGTCTGCTCCAGGTGGTGCCCATGCCGGCGTGGATGATCGAGGGCACGCGTCCGGCGGTCTTCAATCCGCCCGGCGATGGCGGCGGCTATCGCGTCATCAGTCTCGGGGTCGGCCGCACCCTGGAGGCGACGGCCTTCGCCGTCTCCGGACTCCTCTTCGCTTTCGCGGTCTCGACGCTCCGCGGCGAGCATGTGCGGGGGCTGCTGCCGTTCTTCTTCATCGGCGTCGCCTGCAACATGCTGGCCGGCGCCATGCAGTTCTCCATGGCGCAGGATACGAGCCTCGAAAGCTGGCTGCCCTATTCGATCAGGGCCGGGTTGTTTGCGAACGTGAACCACTTCTCGACCCTCTTGTTCGCGAGCATACCGCTCCTCGTCTACTATGGGCTCTTCGTCGGGCGGGGCGTCCTCGTGAGCCTTGCCATCCCGGGTATCCTTCTCGTGCTTCTGGCTGCGGGGTCCAGGGCAGGGGTCCTGATCGGTCTCGCGATCACCGTCCTGTCGCTTCTGTTCCTGGCCTGGCGATCGCGGATCGGGACCCTGACCATCGGCGCACTGTTTGCCGGGATCGGCGTCTACAGCTTCGGCGCCACCACCAAGTTCGTTGGCGATCTGGATCCCGCGTTCGGCCGCCTCGAGTTCGTGCGCAGCACGATGGAAGGCATCCGGGAGAACTGGATCTGGGGCATCGGCTACGGGAATTTCACCAGCGGCTACGGCCTCTACGAGCGCGGGGAGATGATCTTCCGCACCTACGTCAACCACGTCCACAACGACTTTCTGGAGGTTGCGTTCGAAGGCGGCATCCTGGCGATGGGCCTGATGGCGCTCTACGGGCTATGCGTTCTCGCGCGGCTGCGTCACAGGCTCGATCCATTGCAGCGGGCGGCGTTCCTCTCGATCGTCTTCATCCTGCTCCATTCCTCGATCGACTATCCGCTGCGGACCATGGCGATCGCTGTCACCTTCGCGCTGCTGAACGGCATCTATTTCCATCGTTTGCCGCTGTTCAAACCGCTGTCGCGGGACGAGGCCATCGAGGTGCGGCACAATGGCGACACGATTCTCGTGCCGATCGCGGAGCCTGCGGGGCGGAGCCGTCGGCGATCCCGGGCGTGGGCTGGCGGTTGACCGCGCGGTCGGCGTGGCGGCTGACGATCGAGAGCGTCTACATCCGCTTTGCCAGGATGGCGAGAGCGGCGAGCGGCAGTTCCTCGCGCAGCATCGCGACGCGTTCGGCGGTGAAGTGCCCGGTCTCGTCCATGAGATTGAGAAGGCCGATCGTGGTTCCGGAAACGATGATGGGTATGTTGGCGAGAGAGCCATATCCTTGCTCGACATAGGCGTCGAAGCCCGGCAGCCATGCCTCGATCGCCTCCGCGTCGTTGGCGATGATCGCCTCGCCGTCAGAGAACAGCCTGCGAAACCATAGGCTGTCTTCGATCGGATCAGCCGCGCCGAGCGGGTACTGGTCGAGATTGGTCGAGAAAACACGCGTGAGATACGGCTCGTCGCCGTTTGGCGCCAGCACCGTCATCAGCAGATAGCCGACATTCTCGCGGATCCGCTCTGCCAGGATGTCGAACATTGCGATTGCGCCGCGCGGCATGGCGTCGACAAGCGCGCCACCCTGGATGCTCCGCGTCATCGCTCGCGCTCCCCGACGATGGTCAGTTCACGGGCAAAGGTCGATAGCGAGCGGCAGCCATCTTCGGTGACCAGCACGTCGTCCTCTATGCGTACCCCGATGTCGTCGGCCCTGTAGAGCCCCGGCTCGATGGTGACGACCATGCCCGGCTCGGCGGGCTGGAGATTGCCCTTCATCACCTGCGGCGCCTCATGCACTTCCTGGCCGAGACCGTGGCCGGTCTTGTGCACGACGAGGTCGCCGAAGCCCGCGTCGACGAGAACGCCGATGACGGTGCGGTCGAGCTCGTCCATGGTCAGGCCCGGTCGCGTGATGGCGCGACCCTTCGCGTTGGCGGCGAGCACGGCCGCGTATACCTCGCGATGCCGCGTGCTTGCCTGGCCGATGAAGAATGTGCGGGTGATGTCGGCGTTGTAGCCGCCCCAGGCGGCGCCGAAATCGATCAGCAGCGCATCGCCCGTCTTCAGCACGCGCTCGGCAGTGGGCGAGCCGTGCGGATCGGCGGACGCGCCTCCGGCCAGGACGATCGGCTCGAAGGCCGGCCCGTCGGCGCCTTCCGCCAGCATGGCGGCCAGAAGCCTCCCGCGCACGTCCCATTCGCTCATGCCTGGCCGCACGCCTTCGAGCGTCGCGGCGAGCGCGGTCTCGCTGATGGCGATCGCTTTTTCCATGGCGGCGACCTCGGCAACGTCCTTGTGAAGACGGATCGAGGAGATCGCCGCATGGGCGTCGAGCACAGGCGTGTCGCGAAAGGCCCGGCGCAGGGCGTCGGCCTCGAAGACGCGCATGCGCTGGCCCTCGACGCCGATGCGCGATGCGTTCAGGCGGCGCGCCACCGACGCGAAGGCGGCGTCGAAGCCGTCCGAATCCTGCCAGTAGTCGGTCTCGACCTCCGGCGCGAGCGCCTTCCATCGGGCCTTCTCCAGTTCCGGGATCACGGCATGCATGGCGCCCGAACGGGTGACGAAGAGCACCGTCGGACGTTCCATCAGGTGGAAATGCACGCCGGTCAGGTGGTAGAAATTCGCGCCCGGGACAATCGCCACTGCCTCGGCGTCGCTCGTTTCCATGGCCGCGAGCAGTTTCCGCCTGCGCGCGTCCTTCAGGCCGGGCTCGATCATCTGCCGCCTCCAGTTCCGTTTCCAAGTGAGAATTTGATGCCGACCTTCGGCTCCAGCGACCGCTGCACCACGCGCAGTTCCGACATGACATGGTCGCTCGCCAGTTGTTCCGAGCGTACAGGATCGCCCGCTCCGATGGCGGCGAGCATGGCGGCGTGCTGGTCGACGCAACGCGCCGCTTCCTCGGCGTCGAACAGCGGATAGTAGTGCAGGAGATGCATGCGCCGGCCGTAGTCGAGCGCGAGCTTGTAGAAGCTTCCAAGGAAAGTGTTGCCGCTGGCCGCCGAGATGGCGTTGTGGAAGGCGAGGTCGGCCGCGACAATGTCGTCGAGCTTGCCGGATGCTGCAGCGTCCGCATAGTCGGCGTGGCGGGCGTGGATGCGCTCCATCGTTTCCGGCGTGCGCATCTCGGCTGCGAGCCGGATGATGGCGCGCGAGAGCAGCATCAGCGTGTCCATGTATTCGTGTGCATTGCTCATCGTGTGCGGCGTCACGATGGCGCTGCGGCCGGGCAGGAAGGTCACGAGATCCTCGCGCTGCAGCATCAGCAGCGCCTCGCGTATCGGGGTGCGGGACAGGCCGAACCGGGCTGCCAGCGCCACCTCGTCGAGGGCGGAACCCTGCGCCATGCGCAAGGACAGGATGTCTTCGCGCAGTTCCTCGTAGACCGCGGTCGAGCCGCGTCCGCGTCTGGTCGAGCCAGCGTCGGGCGCTTCCGCTACCGCTTTCGTTCTGGATGGTGCCTTGCGCGCGCCGGTCGCCAATTCCCGTCTCCTCCGACTTCCCCGAGTGCTTCGCCCCGAGGCTGCTTAGCCGACCTAGCCCGGTCGTCAAAGCCAAATTCCGCAGCGGAAATTCCGGTTGCATAAAGTTTGTATTATGCATACGATCCTGTTGTCCAGAGGGATTGGCGACATAACGCCGACAAGAGGAGAACCGTCATGCTGAAAGGAATCTGCCGTCTCGCGGCGTCGTCCGCGCTGGTCGTGGCCTCGTTGACCGGAGCGGCCTTCGCCAAGGATTGGAAGGTCGCCGTTTTCGCCTCGTCGGCCCAGAATGGCTTCAATCAGGCAATCTACGAGGGCGTCCAGAACAAGGCGAAGGAGCTCGGAAACGTCCAGACGTCCATCTATGATGGCCAGTTCAACGCTGCGCTCCAGTATAGCCAGATCGAGGACGTGCTGGCGGGCGGCCAGTTCGACGCCTTCATAGTGGTTCCCAACGATACGGTGGGGATCGCCGGCGCGGTGGAAGAGGTCGGCAAGGCTGGGAAGCCGCTCGCGACGGCGCTCTTCCCGATCGGCCCCGATCTCTCCAAGCTCGAGCCGCAGGTTCCGGGCGTCACCACCACGGTCGCCGGCCCGCCGGCCGCCGGCGCTCGCGCCCAGGCCGAGGACGTGGCAAGGTTCTGCGAGGGCAAGGATCCGTGCAACGTGGCGATCCTCATCGGCCAGCGCATCTACCCCTTCGACAACCTGCGCTATGAGAGCTACGTCGAGGTTCTCGGCCAGCATCCCAACATCAAGATCGTCGCCACGGGCGAGGGCAACTACGATCCCGACAAGTCGCTGACCGTCATGCAGGACATCCTCCAGGCCAATGCCTCGATCGACGTCGTGCTCTCCAATGCCGACCAGCACCTGATCGGCGCCGAGATTGCCATCGAGGCGGCCGGTCGCGACGTCAAGGCAATGTACCTGTCGGGTGGCGGCGCTGCTTCCGTGGCCATCGACGCGATCCGTGAGGGGCGCTGGGACGTGACGCTCGCGGCGTTCCCCGTTTCGATGGGCTCTTATGCGCTCGATGCGGTCGTGAAGACGCTCGAGGGCAAGGACGCGCCGAGCTTCGTCAACATGGACGAGGTCGGCCCCGTTCCGGCTCTTGTCAATGCAGAGGTTCTGGAAGCCAATCCAGACTTCAAGGGCGAATGGGCCCAGTAGACCAAGAGGAAGACCCGATCGACACCGCCGGCCCCGAGGGGCATCGGGGCCGGCCCCTTCGACACCCTATTCTTGCGGGAGAATTGACGTGACAGGCAGGTCCTATCGCGTGTCGGCCGATATTGGCGGTACGTTCACCGATCTTGTTTTCCAGGATGCCGAAACCGGCGTGTGCGAAGCCTTCAAGGTTCTGTCCACGCCGCACAATCCGGCGCTCGCCGTCATTGAGGGCGTCGAAACGCACCTTTCGGGCGGCGACATCGCTTTCTTCGTGCACGGCACGACGGTCGGCCTCAACGCGGTGCTGACCCGCCGGGGCGCCAGGGTCGCGCTCATCACCACGAAAAACTACCGCGATATCTACACCATACAAGGCAATGACCGCGGCGAGATATTCTCGATCCACTGGCGCAAGCCCCGGCCGCTGGTGGAGATCCCCGACACCTACACCGTGACAGAGCGGGTCAACGCGAAGGGTGAGATCGAGACGGCCCTCGACGTCGCGGAGCTCGATGCGGTCGTCGAGGCCGTTCGCACGAAGGGCTACGAGGCCATCGCCGTCTGCCTTCTCTTCGCGTTCAAGAACCCCGCTCATGAACTGGCCGTCGAGGCCTATCTGAAGGAGCGGCTGCCCGGCATTCCGGTCACCCTGTCGCATCGCGTGTCGCCGGAGTGGCGCGAGTATGCCCGCACGTCGACGACGGCCATGGACGCCTATGCCGCGCCGGTCGTGCGGCGCTATCTCGACACGCTTGTCGCCCAGCTCTCGTCGCGTCTTCCCGAAGGTCGGCAGCTGCACGTCATGAAGTCGAATGGCGGTGCCATGACGGCGGCCGCGGCGACCGACATGCCGTTGCAGACGCTCCTGTCGGGACCTGTCGGCGGGGCCATCGGCGGACAGACACTGGCGGCCGAGATCGGCAAGCCGAACCTGATCTGCGTCGACATGGGCGGCACGTCCTTCGACGCCAGCCTGATCATCGACGGCAGGCCATCGGCCTCCAACGAGGCCGAGCTCGAAGGGTTGCCTATCCAGATGTCGGTGGTCGACATCCACGTCATCGGCGCCGGTGGGGGCTCGATCGCCTGGGAAGAGGCGGGCGCGGTGCGCGTCGGCCCGCGGTCTGCCGGCTCGGTGCCCGGTCCCGCCTGCTATGGGCGCGGCGGGACGGAGCCGACGGTCAGCGACGCCAACCTGGTGCTCGGTCGGCTCGATTCGTCCAACTTCGCCGGTGGGTCGATGACGCTCGACAAGGAGAAGGCTCGCCAGGCTGTCGGCGCGCTGGGCGCGCGTTTCGGTCTCTCCACCGAAGCCATGGCACAGGGTATCATCGACATCATCAATGCCAAGATGGCCGACGCCATCCGCACAATCACCATCCGCCGTGGCATCGATCCACGTGATTTCGCGCTGGTCGCCTTTGGTGGAGCCGGGCCGGCGCAGGCCGTGGCGCTCGCCCAGCAACTCGACATTCGCGAGGTGGTTATTCCGGTCATGCCAGGCGCCTTTTCGGCCTGGGGCATGCTGCAGACCGACGTCCGGCACGACTTCAAGATGACCTATTACGGCTTCTGGCATCAGATCGACGCGGACGACCTCGCCGACAAGTTCGCGGCGCTCGAGGCGGAAGGCACCGGTTACCTCAACAGGGAAGGCTTCGCCGACGCCGATATCTCCTTCGAACGCTTCGCCGATTTCCGCTACCACGGCCAGGAATACGTGCTGACCATCCCCGTGCCGGCCGGGGCTATCGACATGGCGGCGGTTCGTGCCTCTTTCGACGAGGCCTATGACCGGCAATACGGCCACTCGAGCCCGGAAGCGCAGGTCGAGGTGGCGAACCTGCGCGTTGCGGCGCTCGGCACGCTGGCGCGTCCCGGCATTCCGGATCCGGCTGTGCTGGGACGCACGGCGCCACGCGGCCGCCGGGTCTATTTCGACGGCGACGAGCACGACGCCGCCGTGCTGAACCGGGACGAGTTCGCCAAGGGCGAGGCGATCGACGGACCCGCCATCATCGAGGAGGCGACCGCGACGACGATCCTGCCGCCCGACTGGCGCGCCGAGGTGATCACCGGCGGCCAGCTTCTCCTGACGCGACGCTGAGAAGGATATCGACCATGGCCCACGCCGACCCGATCACCACCGAAGTCGTCCGCAACTTCGTCATCTCCTGCGCCAAGGACATGAATGCCGCGCTGTGGCGCTCCGCCTTCTCGGCGATCATCTACGAGGGTCGCGACAGCGCGGTCGCGCTGCTCGACGAAAAGGGCAACATGCTCGGCCAGTCGACCGGCGTGCCCCTCTTCGTCGGCGCCATCGACGCCTGCGTGAAGCTGGTGCTCGATCGCTACGGCGAGGACATCCATCCCGGCGACATCTTCATCCTCAATGATTCCTACCTGCAGGGCACGCACCTGCACGACGTCACCGCCATTGGCCCGCTGTTCTACAAGGACGAGCTCGTCGGCTTCGGCGCGGCGCGGGCGCACTGGCAGGACATTGGCGCCATCGATCCGGGCTCCACCATGGGCTCGACGTCGATCTTCCACGAGGGCCTTCGCCTGGGGCCGACGCGCATCGTGACCAAGTTCAAGCGCATCCCCGAATGGTACGACCTTCTCACCCGCAACACGCGGCTGAAGGACATGACCATCGGCGATCTGAACGCCCAGATCACCTCGATCCGCACCGGCGAGAAGCGTCTGTCGCAGATCCTCGACCGGATCGGACCCGAGACCTACCGCGCCGCCTGCGCCAACATCTTCGAGCAGGCACGGCTTCTCGACCGCGAGGCGATCGGCAAGCTCAAGGACGGCAGCTACTACCGCGAGGGCTATCTCGACGACGATGGCGTGACCACCGACCCGGTCAAGGTCGCGCTTCGCCTCACTATCGAGGGCGAGCGCATGATCATCGATCTCGAAGGCTCGTCGGGCCCCGTGCAGGGCTCCATCAACTGCGGCGCGGTGCAGACCGAGTCGCTGCTGCGCCTTGCCTACAAGACCATGATCAGCCCGGACAGGGCGATCACCGGCGGTTCCTTCTCCACCATGGAGGTGCGCATCCCCGACAAGTGCATCTTCAACGCGCGCGAGCCGGCCGCCTGCGAATGGTATTTCACCGGTCTCGGCCTGCTCGCCGACCTGATGATCTCGTGTCTCGGCGAGGCGATGCCCGAAAAGGCGACCGCCGCGCACTACGGCGACTCCATGGTCGCGGCCTTCTTCGACATGGATTCCGATCGTGGCCAGTGGATTTCGGTCGAGCCGACGGCCGGCGGCTGGGGCGGCGCCAACGGCTCGGATGGCGAAAGCGCGCTGATCAACCTCGTCAATGGCGGCTTCCGCAACCTGCCGGCGGAGGTCTACGAGACCAAGTTTCCGGTGCGCGTCGAGGAGTTCTCGCTGCGCCAGGATTCCGGTGGGCCGGGGCGCTGGCGCGGCGGCATGGGCGTGGTGCGCAGCTACAGGCTGCTCGAGGATTGCTACGGCGCGTTGTGGTTCGAGCGCTCGCGCACGCCAGCCTGGGGCATCAATGGCGGCGGCGATGGTCAGGGGCCCGACAACGACATCATCCATCCCGACGGCCGCGTGGAAAAGCCGCTCAAGATGCGGGCCCGGCGCTTCGAGAAGGGCACGCTCTTCGTCACCCGCACCGGCGGCGGCGGCGGCAATGGCGATCCGAAGGCGCGGCCCGTCGAGGAGGTTTTGCACGACGTCGTGTCCGGCGCGGTGTCGCGCGAGGCCGCCCTTTCGCATTATGGTGTGGCGATCGGCGCGGACCTGACGGTGGATCCCGTCCGCACCGAGGCGAGAGCCTGACCGACTGCGAAAAGCCGGCGGTTCGCAGCGGGTTGGAAAGGCACGAGATGGCGGCTGGAACGGAGGTCGAAACGGGGCAGGCGGCACGCGCTGAGGCGTCCGCCCCTTGCATCAGCCTCTCCGGCGTTGCGAAATCCTTTTCCGGCGTCGTGGTCCTGCGCGACGTGTCCATCGACTTCCTTCCCGGCGAGATCCACGGGCTGATCGGCGAAAACGGCGCTGGCAAGTCGACGGTCGGCAAGATCGTCGGCGGCTATTATTCGCGCTCTTCCGGCGACCTGATGGTCTTTGGCGAGAGCGTCACGCAGTGGGATCCGCCGCTAGCGCTGGCGCGCGGCGTCGCGATGATGCACCAGGAACTGCAACTCGTGCCGGCGCTGTCGGTCGCCGAGAACGTCTTCCTCGGCATCGAGCACAGCCGCGTCGGCTTTCTGGTCGGTGACGAGGACCGGCGGCTTGCCGACGTCGCCGCCTTCGCCGGCTTCGACCTCGATCCCGCGGCAACCGCCGGCTCGCTCTCGATCGCCGACCAGCAGAAGGTCGAGATCATGCGCGCTCTCGCCCGCGAGGCGCGCGTCATCGTCATGGACGAGCCGACCTCGTCACTGACCCACGACGAAGCCGAGCGCCTGCACGGCGTCATGCGCAAGCTGCGGGACCGCGGCTGCACCATCATCTACGTCTCGCACTTTCTCGACCACGTGCTCGACGTCTGCGACACCGTCACCGTCATGCGCGACGGCGCCGTCATCCGCACGTCGCCAGCAGCCAACGAGACCAAGGTCTCGCTGATCGCCGCCATGATTGGCCGGCCGGCGGCCGATGTCGCCTATCCGCCGCTCCCGCCCGAGCCGGACCGCACCGGCACGCCGCTTCTCTCCGTGCGCGGCCTTGTCACGTCGACCGGGGTGCGCGGCGCGGATCTCCATCTCTGGCCCGGCGAGATCGTCGGCCTCGTCGGGCTGGTCGGCAGCGGGCGCACGGAAATCGCCCGCGCGATCTTCGGCGCGGATGCCTCGGTCGCAGGCATGGTCACGGTTGCCGGCGAAGCCTATGCCGACCGCTCGCCGCGATCCTCCATCGAACGCGGCCTTGCCATGGTGCCCGAGGACCGCCGCAAGCAGGGGCTCGTCCTGACGCAGACCGTGCGACCCAACATGACCCTGCCCCACCTTTCGGCCTTCGCGCGGTTCGGGCTGGTCCTCGCGGGCGCGGAGCGCGGCGAGGCGCGCCGCCTGATCGACTATTTCGGCGTCCAGCCCGGCCATGTCGACGGCGAAGTCGCCAACTACTCGGGCGGCAACCAGCAAAAGGTGGTGATGGGCAAGTGGATCCTCGGCGATCCCCGCATCGTCATCCTCGACGAGCCTAGTCGCGGCGTCGATGTCGGCGCGCGCAGGCGCATCCACGAGTTCATCGGCGAAACCGCCAGGCGCGGCGCCGCCATCCTGCTCATCTCGTCAGAGATCGAAGAGGTGCTGGGTTTGGCGCATCGCTCCTACACGGTGTCCGGTGGTCGCGTCACCGGCGAATTCTCTCCGGCAGAGACGACGGTGGACGAGGTCATCTGGCGGCTGTTTCACGAACAGGGCGCCGACAAGGCGGGGGCAACGGCATGACGACGAGCGCGCGCGGGAAGGAACAGGGGTTCGGCGCGGCTGCCGCCCTGAGGATGCTCCAGACCTATGCGGTCGCGGTGATGATCCTGGTCCTGATGGTGCTGCTCTCCTTGTCGAGCGATTCCTTCCTCACGGTCCAGAACCTGATCAACATCCTGAACCAGAACACGCCGCTTGCCATCATGGCGGCAGCGATGACGCTGGTCATCATCTGCGGCGGCTTCGATCTGTCGGTCGCGGCGATCTTCGCCGTGGCAAGCGTGACAGCCGCCTGGCTCGCGCTCAACGTCCACCCCTATGCCGGGCTGATGGCCGCGCCGCTGGTCGGCATGCTGCTCGGCTTCGTCAACGGGCTGACCATCACGACGCTGAACATCCATTCCTTCCTTGCGACGCTGGCGACGGGGCTGGTCTATCGCGGTATCGCCATCCTCATCACCGGCGGCACGCTGCTACCGGTGCGGCTGGACGATTTCACCTGGCTCGGCCGTGGCCGGATCGGCGTGGTCTTTTACGCGGTGATCGTGCTGGTCGTCTTCGCCGTGGCGCTGACCATCCTGCTGAACCGATCGACGATCGGACGCAAGATCCTCGCCGTCGGTGGCAACGAGGAAGCCGCGATCCTCTCGGGTATCCGCACCAAACGCGTCAAGATCGTCGCCTTTTCCATCAACGGTTTCGCGGCCGGGCTGGCTGCGGCCATCGCCACCTCGCGCATCTCGCTCGGCCAGGCAACCGCCGGCACGGGCATGGAGCTCGAGGCGATAGCGGCGGTCATCATCGGCGGCACGTCGATCTATGGCGGGCAGGGCGCGGTCTGGCGCTCGGTGGCGGGCGTCTTCATGCTGGCACTGATCAACAACGGTTTCAACATCCTCAACGCCGATCCCTTCTACAAGGATCTGACCACCGGGCTGATCATCGTGGCGGCGGTGGGGATCAGCGCGGCGGGCCGACGACGATAGACGCCGAAAGCACGCCGGCGGGGTCTTTCCCGTTCCTGCGGCCCGCGCTGTCCTCGCGTCAGTTTCGCGCGCGTCGCCAGCCGGCCAGACGGGCTTCGTCCTCTGAACAGAACCAGCGCTCGCCATACTGCGGAGAGATCTTCGTGCGCCAATAGTCCGGCTGGCCGGGAACGTGGTAGATGCGTTCGCCGGTTTCGATGCTGACATTGCCCTTGATGTCGCAGTTCGAAGCGGCCCCGACCGACTGGACGATCCACCCAAGATCGACATCGCCAATCAGGTAGCCCCCGCCACCGCTCAAGAGAAGCACCGCTGGCAGAACCGGCAGCGACCGCGACCGCCTTGCCGGGGCCGGCGAGGGGCGCAAATCAGGTTCCGGTTTGCGGCGTCCGATCATTCTCCCATGATCGCCGCAAAACCTTGTCGTGCCGCAAACCGCACCAATACAATTTTAAAGGGTGTTCGCGCGGCTACCCACCCAGACGCGCGCAGACGGACGCTCCGCTTTCGGTCGAATCCGCTCTGTCAGGCAAAGGATTCGTTCACCGCCGCTGGTGTTCGGGGATGCAAGCGGCGCCTTCTTGGTCCAATGCATCGGCCATGCGCCTGTTCCTCTTCGCCATCGCCATCGCCACCCTTGCCTCCACCTCCGCCCGGGCGGGTTGGGAGTGGACGGAATGGGGCATGACGCGGCACGCCGCCCGCCTGGCGGCGCCCGCCGGGACCGGGCGGGTGGAAGAGCCTGTCGCGGGGTCGAATCTTACCATGCTTCTCGCGGTCGATGTCGAGTCGTCGGGGATCGATTTCCAGGCCCGTCTCGGGTTCAGCGAGTTCGGCGAACTCGGTCTGGTGGAGTTGCGCCCGTCCGACGAAGCCCGGGACTGCGAGGCCGCATCGGATGCGCTCATGCGGCAACATGGGGCGCCCGTCTCGCGGCGGCTCTCGCCCTCGCAGCGATGGCTCTGGGCTGATGCCGACCGCGACACGCTGGTCGAGTTCACGCGTGGTGGAGATGGCGGTTGCCTGATCCGGCTGACGCCGTTGCCGAGGCGTAATCCCTATCTGCGGGGCTGATCTTCCGGCCGGGCCTGCCAGGGAAAGCGTCCCTCGATCTCGACCTCGAGCGCGACGCTCAGGAAGGTGCGAATGAGAACGATGCCCGCCAGCACGGCGACGCTCTCCATCGTTGGGTCGATTGCGACCGTATTGATGATGTCGGCCGCGACCAGGAATTCCAGTCCGAGCAGGATCGAGCGTCCGACATCGCCTCGATAGCTCTGGAACGTCATCTCGCGCTGGCTTTCGAGGACATGGCGAAGAGCGAACCGCCCCGTCGCCAGCAGGATGCCGAGCACGATGGCGGCAATCCCGGCAACCTCGATCGACCGGGTGGTCCAGTGCAGGAGCACGTTGAAGAAGCCTTCGTCGATCATTGTCAGTCCCCGTCGATTTGCGCCAGCGTTCCAGATGCCGGCGGTCGTGACAAGGTCGGGAAGCTCTTTTCAGGGGGCTGCCATATGGCGGCTCATTCCGGGAGCGGATTGCCGCTCAGGTCGCCGAGTTCTTCCGCGAGAGGCTGTCTTCCCATGCCAGCGACGTCTCGATGATGTCGTCGATGGCGTCGAAGCGCGGCGTCCAGGCAAGCTCCTTGCGTGCCCGGGCCGCATTGGCGATCACCGAGGCCAGGTCGCCGGGACGGCGCGGCGCGAAGGCCACGGGGAAATCCTTGCCCGCAATCCGCTTGGCGCTGTCGATGACCTCCCTGACGGAGTAGCCGCGTCCATAGCCGCAGTTTGCCACCAGGTTGCCGCCCCCATTGCGCAGTCGTTGCAGCGCGAGGCGGTGCGCCATGACGAGATCGGAGACGTGGATATAGTCGCGAATGCCGGTCCCGTCGCGCGTTTCCCAGTCGGAACCGTAGACATCCACATGGTCGCGCCGGCCATGGGCGGCCTCACAGACGACCTTGATCAGGTGGGTGGCGCCCTTCGTCGACTGTCCGGTGCGGCCTTTCGGATCGGCCCCGGCGACGTTGAAGTAGCGCAGGATCGCATAGTCCAGCGGATGCGCAACGGCCACGTCGCGGAGCATCAGTTCGACCATGAACTTGGACATGCCGTATGGCGTCTGTGGTGCGACGAGGGCGTCCTCGTCGAGCGGCCGCGAGTTCATGGACGCGTAGACCGCGGCCGTCGAGGAGAAGATGAAGTGGCGAACGCCGCCGATCACCGCCTGCTCGATCAGCATGCGCGACTTGCAGGTGTTGTTCTTGTAATAGAACAGCGGCTGCGAGATCGATTCCGGCACGACGACAGAGCCAGCGAAATGGATGATCGCGTCCACCGAATGGTCACGGATGATACGCTTGACGAGACGCTTGTCGGCGATATCTCCCCTGTAGAATGCCGCCTCCGGCGCCAACGCCCATTCGAATCCGGTCGATAGATCGTCGATCACGACGACATCCTCCCCGGCATCGAGCAATTCCCATACCATGTGGCTGCCGATGTAGCCGGCGCCACCCGTGACGAGCACAGCCATGTGAATTCCACCTGTTGTCCCGGCACACGTCCCCGGTGCGCCAACGAGCGGAATATGCACAGGTATCGTCTGAAGTGCCGTTAAGTCAGCCGGTGCAATTTTAGCGATCGGGCTTCAGCGTCCCTGGATCCAGGTGGCAAGCCGCTCGGCGGCTTCCTCGACCTGGTCCAGCCGGCGATGGAAACAGAGCCTGAGATAACCATCGCCGCCGACGCCGAAGGCGGTTCCCGGTGCCAGTCCCACATTGGCCTTGTCGACGATCTCGGCGGCGGCGGCCCGCGCATCGGGAAGGCCATCGACGGCGAAGAACAGATAGAAGGCGCCGGCCGGCGGCGACAGCTTCACCCGGTTCGTGGCGCCAAGGATGCGGCAGACCATGTCGCGCGCGGCAGCGGCGCTCTCGACCTGTTTGGCAATGAACTCGTCGCCATGGTCGAGCGCCGCCAGCGCTCCGCGCTGCAGGAACTGCGGCACGCCGGAGTTCGAATACTGGATCAGGTTCTCGAACATCTGCTGGAGACTCGGATGGACCCGCAGCCAGCCGATGCGCCATCCTGTCATTGCCCAGTTCTTGGAAAAGCTGTTGACGAAGATGATCCGGTCCTCGGGTTCCATTACGTCGAGGAAAGAGGCGGCGCGGTCGCCCGTGTAGTTGAACAGCGCATAGATCTCGTCGGCGATGATCCACAAGCCATGCTTGCGGGCGAGCGCAAGGATCGCCGCCAGCGTCTCCCGGTCGGCGGTCCAGCCGGTGGGGTTCGACGGCGAGTTGATGAAGAGCACGCGTGTCTTTGGTGTCATCGCGGCGGCAAGGCGCTCGACATCGAGGGCCCAACCCCGTTCCGAGAAGGTGAGCTCGACAGGAACCGGCGTCGTGCCCATCACGCCGGCCGCGGCGGAAAAATTCGGCCAGGCCGGCGACAGGTACACGGCTTCGTCGCCGGCGCCCGCGGTCGCGTGCAGAGCGAGCTGGATCGCGTGCATCCCCGATCCGGTCACAAGGAATTCCTCGGGTGTGGCCAGGTGCCCGAAATGACGGCCATGGTAGTTTGCCAGCGCCCGGCGCAGGTCGGGCATGCCGCGCTGCCAGGTGTAGAACGTCTCGCCCGCCTGCAGTCCCGCGATAGCAGCGGCGGTGATGAAATCCGGCGTCGCCTGATCGCCTTCGCCCGCCCACATCGGGATCAGGCCTGGACGCCCGCGCCCATAATCGATGATCGAGGAAATGCCGCTGTCGGGCGCGAGCCGGGCTTCGGATCGGATGTCGTCGAGAAGGCTCATGTCTGGGCTTGTCCGTATGCGAGAGGCGCACGGATTACGCTCGCATCGGGCCGCCTTGCAATAGGCCAGCGCGGCGGAAATCGCTCCGCCGCGCCGGTCTCGTCAGACCGCGCGGCTCTGGTCGTCGCGCTTGGCCAGCAGATCGCGGATCTCGATCAGCAGCATCACGTCGGCGGGCGGCGGAGCCGGCTGGTCAGTCGTCGCCTTCGGCTTCTCCAGGGTCCGGCGCATCCGGTTCACCGCCTTGATCATGATGAAGATGATCCAGGCGAGGATCAGGAAGTTGATCACGACCGTCAGGAAGCTGCCGTAGGCGAAGACCGCGCCTTGTTCCCGCGCCGCTTCCAGCGTGGTGGCCGTAACCCCCGAGGCGAGCGGCAGGAAGTAGTTCGAGAAATCGACGCCGCCGAAGATGGCGCCGACGATCGGCATGATGATATCGTCTGTCAGCGACTTGACGATCAGTCCGAAAGCGCCACCGATGATGACGCCGACGGCGAGATCGATCACGTTCCCCTTCGAGATGAATTCCTGGAATTCCTTAAGCATGTCCCTCGTTCCCCCGGCGACGCGTCGGTCGCTGCCCTTGTTGCGATCAACAATATAGCGCCGCTCTGCGCGATAGGAAATCTCCTTCGGTCCGACCGTGGCAGGTTGTCCGGACTGCTCTACTGAAGTCTGATTTGCTTTTTCGCCTCGAGTTGACGAAACATTCTCGTCGGGAGGACAAGGGTGAATGCACGGCTGGGTCGTCGTCATCATCGCCATCGCATACGTCACGCTGCTCTTCGTCATCGCGAGCCTCGGGGATCGCAGGGCGGCGCGCCAGCCCGACCGCGTGCGCCCCTATATCTACGGGCTCAGCATTGCCATCTACTGCACGTCCTGGACCTTCTTCGGTTCGGTCGGCCTGGCTTCCGAGCGCGGGCTGGAGTTCCTGGCGATCTACATCGGCCCGGTCCTCGTCTTCCTGTTCGGATACCAGTTGCTGCACCGCATCGTGCGGCTTTCGAAGGCCGAGAAGATCACCTCGATCGCCGATTTCCTGGCGGCACGCTACGGCAAGAGCTTCGTGGTCGCCTCGATCGCCACCATCATCGCCACCGTCGGCGCCATCCCTTACATCGCGTTGCAATTGAAGGCGATCTCGGATTCCGTCAGCCTAATGGTCGAGCACTACAACGGCCGGCCGCCCGAGATCGACCTCTTCCTCGGTGACATCTCGCTGTTGGTGGCCATCCTGCTGGCGCTGTTTGCCGTCCTCTTCGGCACCCGCCATGCCGACGCGACGGAGCACCAGGACGGGCTGATCCTGGCGGTCGCGGTGGAATCGGTCGTGAAGCTCGCCGCTTTCCTGGCCGTCGGCATCTTCGTCGTGTTCCTCTTCTTCGACGGCCCGGCCGACCTGATCGAGGCGGTGCGCGACAATGCCGAGGTTGCGGCCGCCTCGGCCTATCCGACCTCGTTCGCCACCTGGTTCGTGCTGACGCTGCTCAGCGCCTTCGCCATCATCATGCTGCCGCGGCAGTTCTACGTCATGATCGTGGAGAACCGCGGCGCGGTCGAACTGCGCACCGCGACGTGGCTGTTCCCGATCTACCTCGTCTGCATCAATCTCTTCGTCATCCCGATCGCGTTCGCCGGCGTGGTGTCGGTCGGGGCCCAGACGAGCGCGGATCTCTATGTCCTGTCGCTGCCGCTGCTGGCGGGCCATGATCTCCTGGCCATGGCCGCCTTCATCGGCGGGCTTTCGGCCGCCACCGCCATGGTGATCGTTGCGAGCGTGGCGCTGTCGATCATGATTTCCAACGACCTCGTCATACCGCTCCTGTTCCGCCGGCTCATCCGGTTAGGGCGATCGGGCTACGAGGACTGGTCGCGGATCATCCTCAACGTGCGCCGCGCGGCGATCTTCCTCGTTCTGTTCGCGGCGTTCCTCTACTACCGGGAGACGACCCACAACACGCGGCTGGCCGCGATCGGGCTGATGTCGTTTGCCGCGATCGCCCAGTTCGCGCCCGCCTTCTTCGGCGGGCTGATATGGCGCCAGGCCAATGGCCGCGGCGCCATCATCGGCATGACCGGCGGCATCCTCGTCTGGGCCTACACGCTGCTTTTGCCGTCGCTCGCGCCAGCCGACCTGCCGCTGGTCCTGCACGGCCCGTTCGGCATCGAGGCGCTACGCCCGCAGGCGCTGTTCGGCGTCGTCGCCGAGCCGCTCAACCACGGCGTCTTCTGGAGCCTGCTCGTCAACATGCTCGGGCTCGTGCTCGGTTCGCTGTCGCGCGCGGCCCGCCCGCTTGAGCGCATCCAGGCGTCGATCTTCGTTCCGCGCGAGGTTAACCCGATGCCGAGTCTGCGCCGGTTCCGCACCACGGCGACCGTCGACGACCTGAAAGACACGATCGCACGCTATCTGGGCGCGGAACGAACCGAGCGATCCTTCGAGAGCTTTTCGCAGCGGCGAGGGCGCAAGATCGACGGCGGCGAACCGGCCGACATGTCGGTCATCCGCTTCTCCGAACAGTTGCTTACGAGCGCCGTCGGATCGTCGTCGGCCCGCCTTGTCCTGTCGCTTCTGCTGCAGCGCCGCGACAAGACCGTCAAGGATGCCTACAAGCTGCTCGACGATGCCTCCGAGGCGCTGCAGCACAATCGCGACCTGCTCCAGACGGCGCTCGACCAGATGGAGCAGGGGGTCACCGTCTTCGATCGCGATTTCCGTCTGATCTGCTGGAACCGGCAATACAGGCTTCTGCTCGACCTGCCCGACGACCTCGGTCAGGTCGGCGTGTCGCTGGGCCAGGTGCTCGACCATCTGGCCGATCGCGGCGACATCGAGCACGGGTCCGAAGGCCGGACGCTCGAGCGCTTCAACACGTTCGCCAGGCCCTGGCAGATCGAGCTCAAGGCCAGCGGCCGCATCCTGGAAGTCCGCTCCAACCCGATGCCGGATGGAGGCATCGTGGCCACCTATGCCGACATCACCGCGCGGGTGCATGCCGACATCGAGCTGAAAAGCGCAAACGAGACACTGGAACAACGCGTCGCGCGCCGCACCGCCGAGCTGCTCCGGGTCAACGAAGAACTCGCTCAGGCGCAGATGCTGGCCGAGGAGGCCAATCTTGGCAAGACGCGCTTTCTGGCCGCCGCCGGCCACGACATCCTTCAGCCGCTCAACGCCGCGCGGCTCTACTGCTCCTCTCTGCTCGAACAGGCCGGCAAGGGGCCGTCGGGCGCGGCCGCGGCCAACATCGAATCGGCGCTGGAATCGGTGGAGATGATCCTCGGCGCCGTGCTCGACATCTCGCGGCTGGACGCCGGGGCCATGCGGCCGAAGGAAACCTCGTTCCGGCTCGACGGGCTGCTGCGCCAGATCGGCACCGATTTCCAGCCCATGGCCAAGGAGAAGGGCCTCAGGCTGCGCATCGTGCCTTGTTCGCTGACGGTGACCACCGATCGCAACCTGCTGCGGCGGCTGATCCAGAACCTCGTCTCCAACGCCATCAAGTATACGCGCAGCGGCACCGTTCTCGTCGGAGCCCGGCGGCGTGGCGAACTCGTGGAGGTCCAGGTGCTCGACAGCGGCATCGGCATCGCACCCGACAAGCTCAACACGGTCTTCCGCGAGTTCACGCGCCTCGACGAGGGCATGCGCGAGGCTCAGGGCCTGGGCCTCGGTCTGTCGATCGTCGACCGCATTGCCCGCGTGCTCCGGCTGGAAATCCAGATCCTGTCGTTCCAGAATCGCGGCTCGCGATTCTCGGTGATCATGCCGGTGGCGGAACCCATGGCGGTGGAAGCGTCCGTGACGCCTCTGCGTGCTGCCGAAGGCGGACAGTCGCTCGCCGGGCTCGACGTCCTTTGCATCGACAACGAGCCGCGCATCCTGGACGGCATGCGGCTGCTGCTCGAGGGCTGGGGCTGTCGGGTCACCACCCATGGTGCGATGCCGGACGTGTCCGAAAGCGAACTCGGCGACCCCCCTGACGTCATTCTGGCCGACTATCATCTCGACCGCGATGACGGCATCCGCGTGATCCGACGGTTGCGCGAGGCCTATGGGGTGGATGTTCCGGCCGTGCTGATCACCGCCGACCGGTCGAGCGAAGTGCGCGAGAAGGCGGCCGCGCTGGATGTGGTGATCCTCAACAAGCCTGTGAAGCCGGCCGGCTTGCGCACCGTTCTCAGGCGCTGCCGCAAGATGTCTCCGGCAGCCGAATAGGCCGGGATCTGAATCGGTTGCGGGATCTGTCTCAGGTGACTGGCGCGGTGATCGTGTCCGTGCCGATCCGCGAAAGCTGGATCACCGCCTGGGTACGGCTGTCAACATTGAGCTTCTGCAGCACGGCCGAGACATGCGCCTTGACGGTCGCTTCCGAGACGCCGAGTTCGTAGGCGATTTGCTTGTTCAGCAGTCCCTCCGCAATCATCGACAGAACCCGGGCCTGTTGCGGCGTCAAGCTGTGCAGCCGCTGGATGAGGTCGGCGATCTCCGGGTCGGTCTCGGTGCCGAGTTCGCTGTCGGTCGGCGCGTGCACGCCGCCGTCGAGCACGGTCTGCACCGCCTTGCGGATTTCGTCCATGCTGGCAGACTTGGAGATGTAGCCCGATGCGCCAAGGTCGAGCGCGCGGCGGATGGTCTCCACATCGTCGTGGGCCGACACGATCATGACGGGCGCGCCGACATTGATCGCCCGTATGGCGACGAGCCCGGACAGTCCGCTGGCGCCTGGCATCGTCAGGTCGAGCAGCACCAGGTCGATGTCGTCGTTGCCGGCCACGATCTCCTTGGTCTCGGCAAACGTTCCGGCCTCGAGGATGATCGGGTCCTTGGCCACGCTGGCGAGCGCCTGTTTCAGCGCGCCGCGAAAAAGCGGGTGATCGTCGGCGATCACGATTTTCAGGCCCGATGACACTGGCCGCCCTCCCTGGATCCGTATCCAATTCTTGTTTTGTCTGTGGATGACGGGAAGGTGATTATGCGGCGTTGCGGTTGCTTTTCAAGCAGTAAGACTGGTTTAAGCCGGGATTCCGTCTTCGGGGCACGTCTGCGCGCGCGCCGGACCGAAACCTTTCCGGTGCTGAACCGTTCGAAACTGCAGTTCCCGAGCTTTGGGGATTTGGGGGTGAATGGAGAGTGCCATGGAGCCCGTGCGCAAGGTTGCCTTTGTCTGCGTCGGCAGAGCCGTCGGTTTCGGCGCGCTCGCCATCGCCATGATGATGCTTGCCTTTGCCTTCGATCCCGTCCTGGCCTTTCGGTGCGGTGCCATCTGCACGCTGCTAATGGCGGGTATCCTCACGCAAAAGGCGATCATGGCCCTTCGACAGCCGCCGCGCAGGACGGAGGTCTGGCTGTTCCTGGACGAGCGGAGCCGCCCATCCAGCGAAGGCGCGAACCGCGCCTTCGCGGCCACACTCAGCGACGTCTACGGTCAGTTCGCGAGGATTGCGCTGAATGTCGCCTGCTTGTTCTTCGCCATGTCGGTTACCCTTTCGATAGCTGGTGTGCGACCCTTGATCCCCGTTGAGCCTTGAGCCGCGTCCAGCCGAAACAAGGCTGCTTGTAAGCAGATCGACCGCGGGCTAGCGTCGATTCGGGCTTGGCTCGAGCCTCCTCCCTCCAATGGGGCAGCATCCGGCATGCAGAGCGATAGCCTTGCGGACCACCCTGGTTCGAGCGTTTGCATGAGGAGGGGTTGCGAACATCGCTCGCATGAGGACGTCGCCGATGAGGCTCTCTACCCCGATTTACCGATTGAAACGCAATGCACGAATGTTGTCGCGACAGCGCGGCATCGCCCTGAACGAGGCGTTGGACTCCATCGCACGCGAAAGCGGTTTTCGAAGCTGGGATCATCTGGCTTTCGCCGCCAGATCCGATCCGGCGAGCCGTCTACTGCGAGAGCTTCGTCAGGGCGAGATGGTGTTGCTGGGCGCCCGACCCGGTCACGGCAAGACGCTTCTGGCGCTCGAACTGGCGCTTGCCGCCGCCAGGAACGGGAAGCCAAGCACCTTCTTCACGCTCGAATACACCGAAGCCCAGGTTCGAGCGCGGCTGGCGTCACTTGGACACGCCAACGACCAGCGCGAAGCGACCTTGGTCATCGACACATCGGACGATATCCGCGCCGACCACGTGGTGAATCGGCTGAGCGAAGAGAGTCATCCCGCTTTTGCCGCGATCGACTATCTCCAGCTCCTCGATCAGAAGCGGGAGAACCCGCCTCTCGCGGAACAGCTCACCGCGCTCAGCGACTATGCCCGCGGTTCGGGTTCGATCATTGTGCTTGTTTCGCAGATCGATCGCGACTTCGAGAGTGCCGACAGGCGGATGCCCGCGCTTGGCGACGTCAGGCTGCCAAATCCCGCCGACCTGAAGCTGTTTTCGAAGGCCTGTTTCCTCCACGAAGGCGAAATGGTGCTGTCGTCTATCGCCTGACTTCTGATCTGGCCACCGAGGCGGAATGACCGTGTGGCCCAGACGTTCGTGGTTGCGTCGAACGCCGCCCCGTGCAAACGGGGCGGCGACCGTTGTGAAAAGGAGCGACCCGGTGATGAGGACGAAGCGAGCGGTGCGGACGCCGGGTTCCATGGCAACGGGGGTTGGCGGATGACCGGTTTCGTCGAAACCCATCGGTCGTTCGTGAACACCTGGGAGTGCGACGAAAACGCCCACATGAACGTCCAGTTTTATTTCAAGCGCTTCGACGAGGCGGCACGCTTTCTGGTCGGCATGAGTGGCGGCGACATGGCCGGACCGCTGCCGCATACGCGCCATGTGCGCTATCACGCCGAACTGCATGCCGGAGGCATCTCGCGCACCCGCTCGGCGATCTTGGCGGATGGACGCTTCGCCGGATATGCCGTGCACCTCCTCGAGGATATCGAGACGGGCCGGATCGCGGCTACGGCGCTCGACGCCCCGATGGGCATCGAGGCTTCGGGCCACCAGGTTCATGATCGCGACATCGAGCAAGCCTTGCCGCGGGGCGTCGATGCAACGCCGAGCGCGCCGATGGCGCCGGAGGAAGTGCTCGCACTTGGTGGGTTGGTGTCCAGCCGGACGATCGTCCAGCCGATGCAATGCGATGCGGCCGGAGAACTGCTCGCACAGGGCTTCGTGGGACGCCTGTCCGACGCGGCCGCGCATGTCTGGGAGGTTGCGGGCGTCGGAATAGCCCGGCTTCGGGAACTCGGCTACGGCCGCGTGGCGCTGGAGATGAAACTCACCCATCACCGGCCCGCCAGGGCGGGTGACGCCCTGCTGATCCATTCCCACGCGACCCCGACGGGAGGGAAGGCGTTGCAGCTACACCACGAGATCACCCGATTTGCCGATGGAGCGCCGGTCGCGACCGCTCAGGTCGTAGCCGTGATTCTCGATCTCAAGACGCGAAAGTCCGTCGCCATGCCGCTCGCGGGGACCGCCGGCGCCTGACGTCAGGTCCGGTCGGGGGCAGGGCTGTCGCGGTCGAATTCCTTGACGAGGTCCATGAAGCGGCGAAAGAACTGCTCCATATAGCTCAGGCCTTGCTCGAACTCCTCTTCGCCTAGCAAGCTTGGGGGCGGAGCCCCTTCAAGCGCCGACAGGCGATCCTCCACCGCCGCGAGGCGAGACTGGAGCGCATCGAACTCGTTCTGGAAAGCGTCGCGCTCGTCGACGGCCAGGCGGCAGACCAGTTGGCCCGACTGCTCGGAGCAGATCGACATCTGGCCCGTCCGCGTGTCCAGGCGCACATAGCCGTCTTCGGTCCGTTCGATCGCATAACGCTCTTCCTGCGCGGATGCACCCGCCGAGGCGGCGAGGACGATGAGCACGGTTGCAGCGGCAAGTCTCGTCGGCATGGCACCCTCCGATGGGACGACGCTTCAGGAAATGCACGTCAATGTGCCGGAATTGGGACGTCCGGTCGACCGGCGACTTCCGCCATGACCGGACTCGCCCTATAGAGCGGGCATGAACGAACGCATCTACAAGATCTGCACGGCGGCGCAGTGGCGGCTTGCCGAAGACAGGGGCATCTTCGAGGGGGCGGCCGTCGATCTCGCCGACGGCTATATCCATTTCTCGACAGCCAGCCAGGTTGCGGAGACGGCCGCGAAGCATTTTGCCGGGCAGGGGGATCTTCTGCTGGTTGCGGTGAAGACCGCCGCGCTCGGTGAGGCGCTGAAATGGGAAGTGTCGCGCGGGGGCGCGCTGTTTCCGCATCTGTACGCGCCGCTCGACACGCGTCAGGCGCTCTGGGCAAGGGCGTTGCCGCTCGATCCCGAGGGGCGCCACGTTTTTCCGGACCTCGGGGCATGAGGGGCCTGGTCGAGGCGGTCGGTCGCCGCGCGCTCTTTGCCTTCGATCCCGAGACGGCGCATGGATTGTCCATTGCGGCACTGAAATCAGGCGCGCCGCTCGGCTGTCGGCCGAAGGCGGACGGGCGGCTGGAAACACGGGTCGCGGGCCTGTCCTTTACCAATCCGCTGGGCATGGCGGCCGGCTTCGACAAGAACGCCGAGGTTCCGCATGCGCTGCTTCGCCTCGGCTTCGGTTTCGCCGAGGTTGGCACCGTCACGCCCCGGCCGCAGAGCGGCAACCCGAGGCCTCGAATCTTTCGCCTGGTGCAGGATCAGGCCGTCATCAACCGTCTCGGCTTCAACAATGATGGCCATGACGCCGCCTTCGCGCGCCTGTCGTCCCTGCCGGCGGCTCCCGGCATCGTCGGCGTTAACATCGGCGCCAACAAGGATGCGGACGACCGCATCGCCGACTATGAAAGAGGCGTCGGGCGCTTCGCCTCGGTGGCATCCTACCTCACGGTCAACATCTCGTCTCCCAACACGCCGGGCCTGCGAAACCTGCAGGGCCGCGAGCAGCTTGCCGAACTCCTGTCGCGGGTTTCGCAGGCGCGCGCCGGCAGCGCGAAACCCGGGATCGCCATCTTCCTCAAGATCGCGCCCGATCTGCATGAGGCCGACCTCGACGACGTCGCCTCCGAAGTCGCCTCGCATGGCATCGACGGCGTCATCATTTCCAACACGACCCTGTCGCGGACCGGCCTTACGGCCGCGCGGAGGTCCGAGACGGGCGGCCTGTCGGGCCGGCCGCTGTTTTCCCGCTCGACCGCCATTCTGGCGCGCATGCGCCAGCGGCTTGGCCCGGATCGGGTGCTGGTCGGTGTCGGTGGTGTCGATTCCGCCGAGACCGCGGCCGAGAAGATCCGCGCCGGCGCGGATCTCGTCCAGGTCTATACCGGGATGATCTATGCCGGTCCCGCGCTGCCCGGCCGGATCGTCGAGGGCCTCTCGGCCATTCTCGATCGCGAGGGGGCGTCGTCGCTCGCCGAGCTGCGCGACGGCCGGCTTTCGCACTGGGCCGCCGTGCCGCTCGACTGATCAGGCCGGCGTGCCGAAGGTCTGGCGGAGCCGAATGGGCACCATCGCCGCGAGGCTCAGGCCGCGCGCGATCAGGAAGACGTGCAGCGCGGCCCACAGTCCATGATTTCCGTACAGCCCCGGAAGGAAGAGCAGCGCTGCCAGGAACAGCACGAACGACAACACCATCATGTTGCGCAAATCGCGCGACCACGTCGCCCCGATGAAGATTCCGTCCATCTGGAAGGCGAGCACGCCGGATACCGCCGTGAGCGCGGCCCAGGACAGATAGATCGATGCCTGTTCGCGGACGTCCGGCGCAGTGGTGATGAAGGCGACCAGCGCGTCTCCGAACAGGATCACGACGACCGCTACCGCGCCCGACAGCGCAAAGCCCCACAGGCCGGTGAGCCAGATCGCGTCGACAAAGGACTTTCGCTGCCTTGCGCCAACCGACCGTCCCGCGAGTTGCTCGGCCGCTGTCGCAAAACCGTCGAGGAAGTAGCCGGCCACGAGGAAGAAGTTCATCAACACGGCGTTGACGGCAAGCGTCAGCGTCCCGAGTTGCGCGCCCTGGCGGGTCATCAGCGCGAACGCGAAGAGCAGCACGAAGGAGCGGATCATGATGTCGCCGTTCATCGCGAACATGCGCTTCAGCGCCATGCGGTCGAGTATGAGCGCAATGGTCAGCCTCGGAAGCGCCGAAAAGCGTCTAAAGACGATCGTCAGGCCAATCATGCAGGCGATCATCTCGCCCCAGACCGTTCCCCATGCCACGCCCTCGATCCCCCAGCCGAGAACCAGCCCAAGCCAGATCGACAACAGGATGTTCGCGCCGTTGAGGACGATCTGGAGACCAAGGCCAAGCATGCCTTCGCCCCGTCCGAGCACGTAACCAAGGATGGCATAATTCGCGAGAGCAAAGGGGGAACTGAGCAGTCGAACGACGACATAGCTCTTCAAAGCATCGTTCACGGCCGGCTCGCCGGCGATGAAGAGCGTGCCGGCCCATGCGACTGCCGGTCCGGCGAGCGCCAGGACGGTGCCGATCGCGATGGCAAGCGCCAGGGCGCGCCAGAACGCGGCCTGCTCGGCGCGGCCGTCGCCGCTGCCGAAGGCTTGCGCGACGAGGCCCGTCGTGCCGGCGCGCAGGAAGTTGAAGGTGGAGAAGACGAGGTCGAAGACGATCGCACCGGCGGCAAGGCCGCCCAGCATGGCGGGATCGCCGAATTGTCCGATGACGGCGGTGTCGGTGATTCCGAGCAACGGCGTCGTCAAGTAGGCCAGCGTCATCGGCAGGGCGATTGACAGGACGAGCCTGTTGGTCACGATGAAGGGCCGGCCATGCATCGGCGCGGGCGCCAGTTCCTCGACTTCCGACCGCATCAGCCCGCTTCCTCAACCTCAAGACGCCTGTGTAGAGCAAAGGCGGCGCGGATCAAGCAGACGGCCGCATCCATCCCCACGTCCGTCCCGTAGCCCGACCCCGCGCGGCCCGCCATTGGCGAGACACGACGTCGAGAAACCCGATATCGCGCAGGTGCGTCGTCGCCAGCCGCAATGGGCCGAAGCCTGGGCCGCCTTGATCCAATGCACAATCAAGTGAACCCAGCCCTTTTCTTCCGTGCGTTGCAGACCTAGCTAGAGAGGAATGCCAATCGATATCGTCCATCATCCCGACTACGACGCCAGATTTCCACCCAGCCATCGATTCCCGATGGGGAAGTACAGTTTGCTCATGGAGGCGCTGAGGAGACGCGGGCTCGTCGATCCCTCCCGCCTGCATGAGCCGGAGCCCATCGGCGCCGACCTGCTGACACTCGCCCATGATCCGATCTACGTCGAACAGGTTCTGACGCGCAGCGTCCCGGACGAGATCGAGCGCGAGATAGGCTTCCCCGTCGACGAAAGGGTGGCGCGGCGCGCGCATCTGGCGACGTCCGGAACGCTTCTGGCCGCGCGTCTGGCGCTTGCCAAGGGCCTTGCCTGTAACACCGCCGGGGGCAGCCATCATGCGCGCCGGACGCAGGGCGCCGGCTTCTGCACCTTCAACGATGTCGGCGTGGCCGCACTGACCCTGCTTGCCGAGGACGCCGTGCGGCGTGTGCTGGTGGTGGATCTCGACGTTCACCAGGGCGATGGTACGGCTGACGTCTGCGCCGCCGAGCCGCGTGTGTTCACCTTTTCCATGCATGGCGAGAAGAACTATCCGGCCCGCAAGATCCCGTCTGATCTCGACGTCAGCCTTCCGGACGGAACCGGCGACGATGCCTACATGGCCAAGCTGGAACCGCTCCTGCAACTCCTGTCCGACTACGCCCGTCCGGATCTCGTATTCTACAATGCGGGCGTGGACCCCCATGCCTCGGACAGGCTGGGGAAGCTTTCGCTCACCGATGAGGGCCTGCGGCAGCGCGACCATGCTGTGATCGGCCATTTCCGGCAAGCGGGCGTGCCGGTCTGTGGGGTGATCGGCGGCGGCTACTCGGCCGACGTGCCGGCGCTCGCCGAACGCCATGCGATCCTGTTCGAGGTCGCCACCGCCTTTGTAGACGCGCAAACGCGCGTCGCGGTCAGCGTCTGAAGCTGAAGAGCCGGATGATGATGAAGATCGGTACCACGATCATGGCGCCGATGATGAAGTAGCCGAAAAAGCGGTCGATCGCGTCGAAACCCATGCGCCACACGTCGAGCACGGCGTTGCGCAGCGCATACCAGACATCCTGCGGCATCCAGCCGAAGGCATGCATGGCGAAGCCGACGAGGAACGACAGGACGACGAGCTTGACGAGCACGCGCAGCGGGCTGTCACCGAGGAAGCGGGATACGGAACCGGACACGGACAGGGACATCCTTTGAAAGGCGCGATGCAGCGCGAGATAGGACTTTATCGCGTCTTCATCAAGGCGGGCGGCGGTTCATGCGCACTGCGATCGCCCTGGCGAGCGGCGGCCCGACGATGAGTACGATCAGGAAACGCGTCACCTGCAATGTCATGACGAAGGACAGGTCGACGGTGCCGGACGCGGCGGCGATGATGGCGACCGAATCCATGCCGCCAGGGCTGGTGGCCAGGAACGCCGTCAGCGGATCCACATCGAACGTGGCTGCAAGCACCGCGCCCACCGCCGCGCAAAAGGCGATCAGGACGAGGATGGCTCCGATGATCTGGGGCAGCGACCGGGCAGCGTGAAGCAAGATGGGCCGGGTGAACCGCAAGCCGATCGACCAGCCGATGACGGCATAGCTCGTCGCCAGCAGCCATTCGGGCAGTTGCAGATCGAGGCCGAGCCCGAGATGCAGCGGAATGCCGATCAGGAGCGGCCCGAGCAGGGTCGCGCCCGGAATGCCGGTCATCCGTCCGCCGAAAGCCCCGACGACGGCGATGACGAGCGTCATGGCGAAATCGGGAAGGATGAGGTGCGGAAACCAGTCGGCCGGGGGTCGCGCCGCATCGCCGACATCGACCCAGATCCGGGCCAGAACCGCCGCCGAGATCGAAACCATGAGGACGCGCAGATATTGCATGAAGGCGACGAGGCGGGCGTCGGCGCCAAAGGCGTCGGCCATCACGACCATGGCGCTGGCCGCGCCGGGCGCTGATCCCCAGACGGCGGTTGTGCCCGGCAGTGAGCCCCAGCGCGCGACCATCACGCCGAGCAGGCTTGATGCGGCGAGCGTGGACAGAACGGCCGCCACGATAACTGGCCATCCCGAAAAGAGCGTCCGGAATAGCGACGGCTCGATTGCGCTGACGATGACGCAGCCGATGATCCCCTGCGCGGCGACGAAGAGCGATGGCGCGGGGCGGACCGTGGCGCCGGAGACGCCAGCCACGATCGCCGCGATCATGGGGCCGATCAGCAGCGCGGCGGGAAGTGCGGCAAGCTCGAGTCCGATCGCAAGGACGGTCGAGAGCGCGGCAAGCAGGAGCCATTGCCATGGCGCAGCGAAACGGGCGAGGCGGGCGGGCGAATCGGGGTTGTCGGACATGGTGCGCTGCGAGAAAGGGACGTTCCTTATGCGCGCACTCACGCCGGATGCCAATGTTGCCCTTGCATGGCAGGTGCGCAGGCATCAACTTTCGGCGCCGCCGGCAAGCTCGCTGGATGAGTCCGAGGCGTCGAGCAATCCCTTGATACGCTTGGTCATTCCCCGTTGGCGCGTAGCGCTGACCGAAGACGATCGACCGCATCCGCGCGAACCTCGATTCCATGGGCTGCGGCCTGTTGCCGAGCTTCTGCCTTCGCCCGTCCGGGAAGATGGACGCCTTCGGCTTCCAGCCGCCTGGCGTGCCGGGCCAACCGCTCTTCGAAACCGGGACCGAAGGCCTCTGGCTGGATGGCGATGACGAGAAGGCCGGTGCCGGGCGATCGGTTGCCTTGCGTGATCGACGGGGCGTCGAGGGACCAGTTCGCCCCGGTCAGGCCCGCCGCCAGCACTTCGACCATCAGCGCGATGTTGGCGCCGCGCGCGCCGCCGAAGGTGACGAGAGCGCCCTTCAGAGCGGCATTGGCATCCGTGGTCGGGTGTCCATCCGCGTCGATCGCCCAGCCTTGTGGCAGGGGTTCACCGCGCTCGGCCGCGTCGCGTACCTTCACGTAGGCAGTCTGGCTCGACGCCTGGTCGATCAGGAGCGCATCGCCATCCGCGATGGGGGCGGCGAAGGCCAGCGGGTTGGTGCAATAGACCGGAGTTTGCCCACCGGGCACCGTCATCAGCGCGGGGCCGTTGGTTGCGGCAAGCCCGACCATGCCCTCGGCGGCAAGGCGCTGCACGAAGGTGCCGAGCGACCCGCAGGTGTAGGCGTTTTTCTGGGCGAACAGGCCGATGCCGCAGCTTCGGGCAGCCTGGACGAGCAGGTCATGCGATCGATCATAGCCGAGATGCGCGGTGCCGCTTCGCGCATCGACGTGGATGACGGCCGGCAACGGTTGCTCGATGGTCGGCTCGGCACGGCCGTCGATACGGCCTTCCGCCATGGCATCGAGATAGAAGGGCAGGTGGTCGAGCCCGACGGCGCGGTTTCCCTCGGCTTCCGCCGCGACCGTCGCGCGGGCGAGCGAAAGGGCCGCGTCCATGCTCGCTCCCACCGCCACGGCTGCGTCGCGGCAGAGCGTTTCGAGGTCGGCCGTGCTGATGCGGATCATGCTCGTCATCATCGAAGGCTTAGCGGAGAAGCCACGACAAAGGGAAGGGGCGAGCGATGGCGCGTTCGGGAACGCAAACCTCGCTGCCCCGTCTGCAAAATCGTATGGCTGCGACCGCAGACGTCCCCCGCACGCCATCGTTGTTTGACAATTCCGCCGTCTCATCTGCTATCAGCGCAAGCCATTGCCAACAGCCGGATCGTGTTCATGACCAATGTCGCCCTGACCGGGATTGCCCGGGACCTCGCCCGCCGGGCCGACGAGGGACGCCCGGTGCGCATCGGCGTCATCGGCTCGGGCGAGATGGGGACCGACCTCGTCACGCAGTGCATGCTGATGAAGGGCGTGCACCTGGCGGCCATTTCCACGCGGCGTCCGCACACGGCACGCGCGGCCATCCGCATCGCCTATGGCGACGAGGCGATGGCCTGCGAGGCCGATTCGGAACCGCAGGTGACGGCGGCGATCGAGGCCGGCCGCATCGCGATCACCTCCAACGAGCGGCTGGTCACCAACCCGCTGATCGACGTGGTGATCGACGCGACGGGCAAGCCAGGCGTGGCGGCTGATTTCGACCTGATGGCGATGGAGCACGGCAAGCACGTCGTGATGATGAACGTGGAAGCCGACGTCACGATCGGGCCATGGCTGAAGATGCAGGCAGACAGGCTGGGCGTCGTCTACTCGGTGGGAGCCGGCGACGAGCCGTCCTCCTGCATGGAACTGATCGAGTTCGCCTCTGCGCTGGGCTACACGATCGTCTCGGCCGGCAAGGGCAAGAACAACCCGCTCAACCATGACGCGGTGCCCGACGATTATGCCGAGGAAGCCATCCGCCGCAACATGAACCCTCGCATGCTGGTGGAGTTCGTCGACGGGTCGAAGACCATGGTGGAGATGTGCGCGATCGCCAACGCCACCGGGCTGGTGCCCGACGTTCCCGGCATGCATGGCCCGAATGCCGGGCGTGACGAACTGGCCAGGGTGTTGATCCCGCGCGAGGATGGCGGCGTGCTGTCGAAAAAGGGCGTGGTCGACTACACCGTCGGAAAGGGTGTGGCGCCGGGTGTGTTCGTGGTGGTCGAGGCAACGCATCCGCGCATCATCGAGCGCATGGACGACCTGCATGTCGGGACGGGCCCCTACTATGTCTTCCATCGGCCCTACCACCTGACGTCGCTCGAAGTGCCTTTGACAGCGGCGCGCATCATGCTCACCGGCCGGCCGGACATGGTGCCGCTGCCGCGTCCCGTGGCCGAGGTGTGCGCTGTCGCCAAGCGCGACCTTGCAGCCGGCGCGGCGCTCGATGCGATCGGCGAGACCTGCTACCGCTCCTGGACGATGCTGGCAGGTGATGCCCGCGCCGCCGGGGCCATCCCCGTTGGTCTGCTTGAGGGAGGCAAGGTGACGGCTCCCGTGAAGAAAGGCGAGCTTCTGACCCGCGACAATGCCGTGCCCGACACCACCACGCGCCTCTACGCCTTGCGGCGGGCGCAGGACGCCATGATACACGGCGAAGGCTGAAGGCGGATCAGACGGCGAGCGCGCCGGCTATTTGCCGAGTTCGACAGAGCGGACGCGGGCGGCCTCCACCGCCTCCGTGACCAGCGTCGTCAGCCGGTCCTTGCCCATCAGCACTGCCAGGGCTGCGGCCGTGGTGCCGTTGGGGCTGGTCACCTGCTCGCGCAGGCGGCCGGGTTCCTCGTCGCTCTCCTTGGCCAGGCACGCGGCGCCATAGACGGTCTGCATGGCAAGCAGTTTCGCCGTCTCTTCCGGCAGGCCGGCGGCCTTGCCAGCCGCCGTCAGGCTTTCGATGAAGTGGAAGATATAGGCCGGTCCTGACCCCGAGACGGCAGTGACGGCGTCCATCAGGTCCTCGCTGGCGATCTCCGCCACGGCGCCACTGCTGGCGAGCAGTTCGCCCACGAAGGCCTTCGTCTCTTCATTGACCCGAGGATTGGCGAAGGTGACCATCATGCCCTTGCCGATGGCGGCGGGGGTGTTGGGCATGCAGCGGATGATGGCGGCGCGGTCGCCGAGAATCTGCACCATAGTGGCGTTCGAGACGCCCGCCGCGACGCTCAGAAAGGTCGAGCGCTCCACGAACCGGCGGTAATCCGGCACGACGGCGCGCATGACCTGCGGCTTGACGGCGAAAATCACCAGATTGGGTTCGACGTCCGCCGGCAGTTCGCCGGCCGAGGCCGCGATGCCGGCGCCGAGACGGCCAGCGCGCTCGCGCAGGGCGTCGTTGGGCTCGACCACGATCACCTCGGCGGGCATGAGCCGGCCGGAGCGCAGCCAACCCTCGAGCATCGCATGGCCCATGTTGCCGCAGCCCACCAGGATCAGTTTGACGCTCATGATAGCTTCCTTCCGTTCGCCTGCGCGTAGCATCGCGGCCGCAGGTCGCGCAAGGCGATCGGCAAGCGCGACGGTCTGGTGGAGCCAATTCCATATCCGACATTGCTAGCGGCAAAGGCAGACAGATGTCGGTTCAAGGCCCCACCAGCATCGAAACGTCAGCCGGAGAGGGAGTCGCCTTCACGCCACCCCCGCTTGCTCCAGTTGCGCATGCGCATCCGTCGCGCGATCATGACGCCGAGGAAGGGCGCGAGCGCGATGCTTGCCACGACGACGGCCGGGATCAGGAACTTGGCCTGTTCGGCCAAAGCCGGAACGGTGAGAACGGTGATGGCGCCGATGCCGAACAGGACGGCGTTCACAAGCAGGGCGCAGACGATCATGAGCCAGGTATCGGTCGAGAACATGGTGGTTATCCTTCGGTGATTGTTCCGCCGGTCAATGCGGCATCGAGGACAATCGTTCCGTGCGATCACGGGTGCGCAGGGCAGTCGGGGTGCGCGCAGCGGTCGTGATCGTGACGCGGGAGACGTAGCGCAGGCCGAAGATCGCGAGCACGAAGAACAGCCAGACCGGGTCGACGCGGCGGAAAAAGAAGCTTTCCAGGAAGGCGTTGAAGGCGGTGAACATCAGCGTCATCATGAAGAAATCGCCCAGGAGGATGTTTTCCCGCTTCGGCGGCACCCTCAGGAAATCGACCATAGGCACGATCAGGAAGGCGATGACCGCCACGGCGAGCGCGGGCAAGCCCATCAGCACGGCGATGTCGAGATAGCCATTGTGGCCGTGGACGATGCCGCGGATGTCCCACTCGGCGTCGAACGGCAATTCCTGAAACTGGACCACGGGCGTGCTCCAGAAGCTTTCATAGCCGTAGCCGAACCAAGGCTTGTGCGCGATCATCTCGATCAGGAACGCCCACAAAGTGGTTCTGCCGGTGTAGGTCAGGCCGGGAGAGACCTGCTGGGACAGGTCCCAGAGCGTCGGAGACATGACGATGCCGATCGTGGCGGCTGTCGCAATGACGAGCCCGACGGCAAAGATCAGCGGCACCGCGCGACGCAGTCCGATCAGGCTCGGCCCCATCACGAGGAGGATTGCCAGCGGGACGAGGCCGGTGGTCGTCTTCGAGCCGGTGTGCGCGAGGAAGTAGAGCGCGGAGACGAGAAGCAGACCGCCCGACCCGTACCAGCCGCGCCGCAACAGATAGAGCCCAGCGAAACTCAGCCCCGCCATGACCGGACCGGCGACGTTCTTGTGCGAGAAGGCGCCGCGCCAGAGGCCCGCATGTTCCGGCTCGAGCGAATCGCTCGTATGGCGCGCGATGTCGGGATATAGGACGAGCCCGGCATAGCAGAGAGCAACGATGGCCAGGCCGGTCACCGAAAGGACGGTCGAGAGGGAATCCGCGTCGCGCGGCGTTGCCAGCACGGCCATCATGGTCAGGACGCCGATCAGCGTGAAGATCGCGGTGCGGAAAGCCGAGGACGGGTCCGCGGCATTGGCGACCGACAGGAAAAAAAAGCCGATCAGCAATGTCCACCAGAAGCCGACTAGACCGCCGAGCGCGCGCCGATCGGCGAAGGCGAGAAGGCAAAACAGCGAGGCGACGCCCACTGCTCCGAATCCCAGCTGGTTGACGATGTCGCCGCCGGACGGTCCCGCAGCCTGGGGCGAGAACGGACGGAACGAGATGACGGAGATCCCGAAGAGCAGCGTTGCAAACAGCGTTGCCGTGGCGCGGCGGTCGAGGAGTGCGGCGGGTAGCACGGGCTCAGTTCTTCTCGGCGTGGCGATACTGCTCATTCGCGTAGCCGAATTCCGCAAGCACGCGTCCCAGCGCGACATAGAAAGGATAGAGGCCGATCGAGAGCGATCCGGTGCGAGCAAAGCGGATCGCGCCGCGCACCGGTGAGGCTGCGAGAAGGGCGAGGCTCTTGGCCACCACCCTTGACCTCGCCGCGAGCGATCCGCCGCGCTTGCGCTTCTCCACCCATGTCGACAGCACGCCTTCGCGTAGCGAACGGGAGCGGATCCAGTCGGGCTCGAGACGGCGCGCCGGAACAGTCTCATGCACGGGCGCCTCGGCGCACCAGCCGAGGATGAAGCCCCGCGCCGCCGCGCGGCTCAGGAAGTCGGAATCGCCGCCACCGGTGAAATTGAACGAGAGGTCGAGGAAGGGGCGCGGCATGGCGTCGAGCACGCGCCGCGCGACGAGGAGGTTGCCGGAGGAGTAGAGCGCCGGAACGATCCCCGTCTCGCGATAGGGCGGGGCAAAGACCGGGTGCTCGGCCCAATGCTCGTGCCCGGGTTCGTGGAAGACGGGAAGCTGAGGTCCGCCGAGAATGTCGGCATCCAGCCTTTCGGCGGTCGCGCACATGGCCTCCAGCCAGCCCGGGCCGGCGATCTCGTCGTCATCGATGACGAGGACGAAGCGGAGGTTGGGAAACTCGGCAAGCGCGGTCGACCATCCCGCATTGTAGGCGCAGCAGTTTCCGCGATCATGCGCGATGAGAAGGACGCCGGACGCCGTGCCATTTTCGAACAGCGGGGCCACGGCGTCGGCGCCGGCGTGCCATTCCGCATCATTTTCCATCACGACGACGGCGAAGGGCCGGCGCGTTCGCTGGCCGATGACCGATTGGAGCGTGGCCAGCACTTGTTCGGGCCGCTTGTAGGTGGGCAGCGTCACGGCGATCGCGACCTCGTCGAAGCGAAGACCGGGAGAGCGGGCCACCACGGTGACGTTGCTGGCGCTGGAAATGGTCTGCATCCGCGTGTCTTTCGGGTGATCGGCCCATAAAGACAGCCCGCCGTTAAGACATGGTTAAGCACTGTGCGAACTCGATGGCCTGGCGACGTCGCGAAAACCCGTCTGCGGCACGCCCGTTGCCTGTTCTTAAGCATGGCTTCACCGGCATTCGCTACTCATGCCATGGAATCGGACGGACCTCATGCATCTGGTTTTCATCACTTCGCTCGTTCCCGATGGTGAGCCGGCGACCGGTTACGAGATCGCCAATGCCGCGATCATCTCCGCGTTGCGCCGATCCGGCGCTCGGGTGACGGTTCTTGGCTATACCTGGCCGGGCAAGACACCGTCGGATCCCGAGAACACGATCTCGCTGGGCGAAGTGGACGTCCGCACCGAAGGCGCGGGCAGCCTGCAAAAAATTCGCTGGCTGGCTGGCGCCGTCCTGTCGGGCCTGACCTTCGCATCGGCCAAGCTTCGCGCCGCCAGCGCGGCCGACATCCGCGCCGCACTGAAACGGGCCGAGCCTTACGACGCCTATGTCCTCAACGCGGCACAGTTTGCCGGCGCCTTCGAGCATCTCTTCACCGACAGGCCTTCCATCTTCGTGGCGCACAATGTCGAGCATCGCTCAGCCGAAGAGAATGCCGAGGCGGTGCGCGACATGGTCCAGCGGACCCTGTTCCGGCGCGAGGCTCGGCTGGTACGGGCCGTCGAGGAACGCCTGTGCAAACGCGCTGCCTTCGTCTTCACGCTGGCCGAGGAAGATCGCGCCGCGCTAGGCGTGCCCGACGACCATCGCTCGGCGGCCCTGCCGCTGGTGACCCAAGGGGAGGCGCCCGCACCCTGCGCCCCACGCACGATCGTCTGCGACGCTGCGCTGATCGGCACCTGGACCTGGCACCCGAACCGCATTGGCCTCGAATGGTTCCTGCGTGACGTGACGCCGTGGCTGCCGCGGAATTTCCGCACGCGCATCGCGGGGAGCATTCCGGCCGATCTACCGCGTCCGCCGGGCGTCGAGTTCGTCGGGCGCGTGAAGAACGCCGTCGACTTCGTCCGCGGCGGCGCGGTGGTGCCGCTCATCGCCAGGGCCGGAACCGGCGTGCAGCTGAAGACCATCGAAGCCTTCGAGCAGGGGCTTCCCTGCGTCGCCACCAACCGATCGTTGCGCGGAATCGCGCATCTTCCGACGAACTGCCGCATTGCCGACGATCCCGCCGCGTTCGCGACCGAACTCGCCGCGATGGCCGCCGATCGCATCGGCGATGTCGATGGACGGACCTTTCATGCCGCCCAGCTCCAGGCGCTCGACGCCCGGATCGCCCTTGGCCTTGCCGCCATCGGCGGACGACGGGCTCCGCAAGCGGAGGCGGCATGAGCATGGCTGCCGGCATGCGCGAAGGCGTGGCGCGGCCCACGCTCCCCGCGGAACGCTCGATCCTCGGCGTGGACGTGATGCCGATGACGCAGGCCGAAGCCATCGATTTCCTGGGCGATCGGGTCCGCACCGGGGCGTTCACGAAGATCGCGTTTCTCAACGCTCATGTCGCCAACCTCGCCGCCACCGACAGGGCCTTCAAGGAGACGCTCAGGGACTTCGTCGTCTTTCCCGACGGCATCGGCGTCGACATTGCCTCAAGCGTGCTGCACGGAAACCCGTTTCCGGCCAACCTGAACGGCACGGACTTCGTTCCGGCTTTCATCGCCGCGCAGACGGCGCCGTTGCGGATCGGACTGATCGGCACCACCAAGGCAAATGTCGACCTGGCAGCGAGTCACCTGCGCGCCTTTGCGCCGCGGCATGACATCGTCATGGTGCAGGACGGCTATTTTTCCGAATCCGAGGAGCCGGCAATCCTGTCACGCCTCGAAGAGGTTCGTCCCGACATACTGCTCGTCGCCATGGGCGTTCCGCGCCAGGAGCGATGGATCGCCCGGACCCTGACGGACAGGCACTGTACGGTCGCCCTTGGCGTGGGCGCGCTGCTGGACTTCATGAGCGGGACCATCCCGCGCGCACCTCTGGGTATTCGCCGCCTCGGGCTCGAATGGCTGTTTCGCCTCGTCAAGGAGCCCTTGCGTCTGTGGCGGCGCTACATCCTCGGCAACCCGCTGTTCCTCATGCGGGTTTTCGGCCGCAAGATTTCGCGGAGCAAGGACCAGCGGTGACCAGCCACCCCTCGCCATCGCAAAGTCCTCAGCACCCCGCCACTGCCATCGTCACGGCCAGCTACGCTCCCGACCTGGAACGCTGCCGGCTGCTTTGCGAGACGATAGACGCCCGCGTGACCGGTTTCACGCGGCACTACCTGCTGGTCGAACAGAGCGACTTGGCGCTGTTTCGCCAGTTGGAGAGCCCGAACCGGGTGGTGATCGACGAGCGCGAACTCTTGCCCGGCTGGCTCCGGTCCTTCCGTGATCCGACGAGCGGCTTTCGCCGCCGCATCTGGCTCAGCGCCCGCACGATGCCGCTGCGCGGCTGGCACGTGCAGCAGCTCCGGCGCATCGCCATCGCCTCGCAGGCTCCGGAAGAGGCCTTCGTCTATTGCGATTCCGATGTGGCATTCGTGCGGCCCTTCGATTGCGGTCGCTTCTGGCATGAGGGCGAGCTTCGATTGTTCCGGCGGGAAAACGGTCTGGACGACAAGCCGCGTAGCGAGCACCACGACTGGTCCGCGCATGCAGCGCGGATCCTCGGGATTGCAAGCCCGGAGGTTTCGCCGCACGACTACATCGCCACGCTGATCGCCTGGCGCCGGGATTCGACGATCGCCATGTGCCGCAGGATCGAGGCGGTCACCGGTCGCCACTGGGTGGCGGGCATCGCCTCGCAACGGATGTTTTCCGAGTGCATGATCTACGGGCGCCATGCCGACGAGGTTCAATCTCTCGAGGGGCATTTCCTGTCATCGGAAGAACTCTGTCGTGTCTACTGGACGGGACCGAGCATGTCGGAAGCCGACATGCAGGTCTTCCTGCACAGTCTCGCCCCGTATCAGGTGGCGGTTGGAATGCAGTCCTTCATCGGCATTGATGTCGGGACGATCCGCCGACTGGTCGCCTGACGATCCCCCATCAGAACTGGCGGGCGGGCATTCTCAGCGCCGAATAGGTGAGGGCGCAGGACGCGAGGTAGAGCCCGGCAAAGAGGCCGTTCAACAGCAGCAGCATCTCCGCGCTGTCGGTCGTATGGAGCAGCAGGGCAGTCAACAGCAGCGCCTTGAGGCCGGCAAGCAGTCCCAGATTGAGGGCGCGCAGCAGCGTCTGGCCGCGCGCGAAGAGAAGCTCGGACTGATATTCGACGAGATTGCGCAATCCCGGAATGAAAACGGCAAGCAGGACGAGCGGCGCCGCTTCGGCGACGTTGCGGCCCAACAGAGTGGGATAGGACCGCAAGGTCAGGGCCAGAACCAGAAGCCCGGCGGTCGACACCAGGAAGACACCGGCCTCGATGCCGAGCTTGAGCTTCCATCTGGCGAGCATCTCGGGTGCCCGCATCATGCGCTGCACCAGCATCATGGTGAAGGTGCGAATGGGAATGGCCGTCAGGTCGACCAGCCGCATGACGATGGCATAGATACCCGCCAGGTGCGGCCCCGCGATGGCCAGCACCAGGAGCTTGTCCATCTCCATCTGGAGATAGAAGATCATCTCGGCACCGGCGATGTAGGCGCTATCCGCCAGTCGTCGCAGATAAAGACGAACCTGGAAGCGGATGCGCTGGCGCGGGTAGAAGAAGCCCGCCGCGATGACGAGCGACAAGGCGTTGGCGGCGAGATAGAAGCCCGACCAGTTGGCGAGGTCGCGCGTCGACCAGAAGGCGAAGAGCAGGGCGGCGAGCGCGCGCAGCGCGGTGCCGAGGATGGCGAGGAAGGCGGCGCGGCCGAACCGGCCCATGCCGTTGTTGACGATGATGACCGCTTCGACCGGGCGCCAGAGCAGCGTTTCGGCCATGATCAGGACCACGAAGACGGCTGGCGCCATCTCGCCCGCGAAGAAGATGAACCAGATCGCGAGACTGGCGGCCGCGAGAACCGGCAGCGACAGGATCGCGAGCGCCAAGAAGCCGCCGGTGAAGACGCCGAGCAACCGCGGCTTGACCGTCGCCGCCCGGTACAGGGCGGAGATGAAGCCGAAGGCCAGGATGCGCGACAGCATCACCCCGGCCGCCGAGGCGGTGGCGAAGAGGCCGAACTCGGCGATGGTCAAGGTGTTGGCGAGCGCGACAAAGTAGACGAGCGAGAAGACCAGACGACCGAACGACCCGCCGACCGCCATCGCGTAGTCGCGCAGCAGGTGGACCTTCGTCGAAAGGAAGCGGCTGATCCGTTGCATGGGGCCTGTTTCGAGGGCCCCGCCTGCCCATGTCACGATGCGGGTTCCCGATGGCGTCGACTGTCGAGGATCCAGACTAGCGGGGAAACCTTAATGCCGCGTGATGCGGGGCGCGGGAGGCTTTCGCGGCAGGGCAGGCGCGATTTTCGGGCGGGCTTGCACGCACTGCGTTAACCATTTGTTTCCCACACCTGTTTAGCTTGCCTTAAGGAACAAGCGCCGCCCGGCGCATCCCATTGTCTTGGAAGTGCAGCGCGTGATGTCCGACCACGAAACCCGCGATCGGAGCGGCCATATCGGTTCGCTCCTGAGCCTCGTCCCGGCTTCGCCCGACGGCGTGGACGCGGACGCGCGGGGAACGGCCGATGACCTGAAGACGTCGGCCATAGAGCGTCATCGCCGCGCGCGCTCGCGCCGGGAGGCCGAGGCCAGCCCGCTGGTGGCGGCGCTGGCGACGGCGCGGGCACGGACACAGGCCGACCGCGACAAGGCCTGGATGGACAGGGCGGAACCCTTCGTCGAGCAGGAGCGGGAATTGCAGGCCATCTTCGCGTCGGACGACAAGGATCGCGACACCGTCCGCATCGACGAACCGGCGAAACCGGCGCGGCAAGGCCCGACGAGACGGGCGGCGATGGCAGGCACGGCGCAGCCGGCCGACATGCCGGACGAGCGGGCCGGTGCGGGGGCCGCCGCTCACCAGGAGCCGCGCTCCATCCAGGGCGGGGACGATCCCGCCTGGCGGCCGCTGATCGATCCCGTGCAGGTGGTTCGCGGCGTCCTCCGGTCGGGCTGGGTCATCGCGGCGGCGACGGTTTGCGGGGCGGCCATCGCCGCCGCCATCGCGCTCGCCACGCCCAAACAGTATGTCGCGCTGACGGAGCTGATCATCGACCCGCGCCAGTTGAGGATCGTCCAGAACGAGCTCACCGATGGCGGCCTGTCGGCCGAGGCGATGCTTGCGGTGGTGGAAAACCAGGTGCGGGTGCTGCGCTCCGGCACCGTGCTCGGCAAGGTGGTCGACACGCTCGGCCTCGACCGCGATCCGGAGTTCAACGGCACGCGCGAGGGCGGACCGCTGAGCTTCCTCAGCGACCTGCGGTCGCTGCTGTCGCCGCCCGGGGCAATGGGCGATCCCGCTGTCCGGCGGCGGGCGCTGGCGATCGAGCATCTCGGCGAGGCAACCGGCGTGGTGCGCGGCGGCAAGACGTTCGTCGTCGCCGTAACGGCCAGGACCGAAAGCGCCGACAAGTCGGCGCTGATTGTCAACACGCTGACAGATGTGTTCCTGGAGACCTATGGCTCCATCCAGGCGGGCGCCGCCGGCCGAGCGTCCGACGAGATCGCCGCGCGGCTCACGGAACTGCGCAACGGCGTGGAGGAAGCCGAGCGCCTGGTCGAGACGTTCAAGTCGGAAAACGACATCGTCGATGCCCAGGGTCGCCTGATCACCGACGACGAGATCGTCAAGCTCAACGACCAGCTTTCGACGGCGCGCGCGCGCACGTTCGAGCTTCAGGCGCGGGCCGATTCGGCGCGTACGATCACGGTGGACGCGGCTTTGGCCGGCAACCTGCCCGAGCAGATGAACTCGCCCGTGTTGACGGAAATGCGCACACAGTATTCGCTCCTGCGGCAAGAGGCCGACCGTATCGGGACGCGGCTTGGCCCACGACACCCGGAGCGGGTCGCCATCGACGCGCAGGTGGACGCGGCGCGCCAGCGCGTCGAACAGGAGCTTCGGCTCGTTGCCTCTTCGATCCAGGTGGAACTGCGCCGCGCGGTGCAGCTCGAGCAGGAACTCGCCGCCCGGCTGGCGCAGCTCAAGGCGCGGCAGGCCGGCCTTAGCGGCGAACTCGTGACGCTGCGTGAACTCGAGCGCGAAGCGGCGGCAAAGCGCGCCGTCTATGAGGGCTTCCTGCTGCGCGCCGGAGAGACCGGCCAGCAGCGCGACCTGAACACCGCCAATGTGAGCGTGATCTCCAAGGCCACCCCGCCGCTGGAGCCCTCCGGTCCATCACGGACGATGATGACGCTTTTAGGCGCGGCTCTCGGCTTCGGCGCGGGAGTGGGCATCGGCGCCGTGCGCGGCGCCGTTTCCAGCCTGCGTGCGGAGGGCATGGGCCAGCGCCTCCGGCCGGCGCCGAGCGACAGGCCATTGCCGCGAAGCGTCGCGCGCGCACTTGGCCGCGTCGAGGACGAGCCCGGCGCTGGCGAACCGGTTCTCCAACCGGCACATTTTTCCGACGAGAGGACTGCAGGCGTGCGCCGCCAGACGCAGGACACAAACCGCACCGATAACACGGCCGGCACGGCCGAGGAGACAGACATGCAACATGCACGTGCCCCGATGGGCTGGACTCCGAACGACTTCCCCGCGTCGGCCGATCGCCATCCGTCCCCGCAATATGCGCGTCCCTATCCCGATGGAATGCCGCCGCAGCGGGTGCCCGAGCCACAGGCTCAGTGGATGTACCCGAGCCATGCCCCGGGCGGATATCCGCCCTATCCGCAGGCGTCGCCCTATCCGCAGGCACCGGCCTATCCCAATGCACCCGGTTATCCGCAGGCGCCCGGCTATCCGCAGACGCAGATGCCAGCGCCGCCCTATCCGCCGCAGCCGTCACCGGCCTACCGCCAGTATCCTGGCCAGCCGCAGGGTTGGAACGGCCAGCCGCAGGCCCAGCACCAGGCGCCGCATTCGATGGACCATCCCGGCGGGCCTCAGCACGGCTACGACGACCGCTCGAACGCCTTCTGGGGGCAGCCGCCGCATTCCGGCATGCCGCAGCCCGGCTATGCCCAGTCCTATCCGCAGTCGATGGCGCCAGGCTGGCCGCAGCCGGGCTGGCAGCAGCCGGCGCAGCCACAGCCGCAGCAGACCCGCGCCGCGCCGCAGGCGGCTCCGGCGGGCGATGGCGAGAAGACCGCGATGGAAGAGATACGCGACAGCCTGCGCGAGTTTCGCGAAGCGTTGCGCGATCTGGCGGAAAGCCGAGGCCGCAGACGCTTTCTCTGATCGCGACGATTTTCGGCGAAACGGCATGGGACGGCGCATTGTCGCGCTTACGATCGCGACAAATGTCGGATAAGCCTCGCATCCACCAGGCATGGCAGGAGGAAGAGGCATGACGGACGTGATCGATGGCAAGAAGGTCGCCGAGGAAGTCGTCGCGACCGTCAGGCGCGGCGCGGCGAAGCTGATTGCCGAGGCCGGCGTGACGCCAGGCATCGCGGTCGTGATCGTCGGCAAGGATCCCGCGAGCCAGGTCTACGTCAACTCCAAGTCGCGCAAAGCGAAGGAATGCGGATTCCATTCGCTCCAGCACGAACTGTCGGCCGAGACGCCGGAGGACGAGTTGCTCGCGCTCATCGACCAGCTCAACGCCGATCCCGCCATCCATGGCATCCTGGTGCAGTTGCCGCTGCCCGGCCAGATCGATTCCGCGCGCGTCATCCAGGCGATCTCGCCCGACAAGGATGTCGACGGCTTCCACTTCGTCAATGTCGGCAAGCTCGGGACCGGAGAGATCGCATCGGCCTTCGTGCCTTGCACGCCGGCCGGCTCGATGCTTCTCGTCGAGAGGGTGAGGGGCCGCGACCTGTCGGGCCTCAACGCCGTGGTCGTCGGCCGTTCCAACATCGTCGGCAAGCCGATGGCGAATCTGCTGCTGGCCGCCAACTGCACGGTGACGATCGCGCACAGCCGCACCAAGGATCTGCCAGCGCTCTGCCGAACGGCCGACATCCTTGTCGCGGCGGTCGGTCGGCCGGAAATGGTCAAGGGCGACTGGGTGAAGCCCGGCGCAACCGTCATCGACGTCGGCATCAACCGCATCGACGCCCCGGAACGCGGCGAGGGCAAGACGCGGCTTGTCGGCGATGTCGCCTTCGAGGAGGCCGCGCAGCAGGCTGGCGCCATCACGCCGGTGCCGGGCGGCGTCGGCCCGATGACGATCGCCATGCTGATGGCCAACACGCTGGTGGCCGCCTGTCGCTCGGCGGGGACGGAACCTCCGCGCTTTTGATGCGGCAACGGGCAGCGATGCCGCCCGTCATCCCGGATCGTCCTCTTGAGTAGAACCGGAACCCATGGCCGATAACGTCGATCCCGTCCGACAGTTCGCCTTCCTGCTCGTGGACAAGTTTTCCATGTTCTCGCTGGCGGCGGCGATCGACACGTTCCGTTCGACGAACCGGCTGATCGGACGCGACTTCTACGCCTGGACGACCGTCTCGGTGGACGGCGATTCGGTGATCGCCTCCAACGGCCTGCCGCTCAAGGTCGATTACGCGGTCGCCGACATGCCGCCAGCCGACATCCTGTTCGTCTGCGTCGGGCTGGCCACCGAGTTTCCGGGCAAGAGCAAGGTGCTTGGCGCGCTGCGCTCTTGGGGACGAAAAGGCGGCGCGCTCGGCGCCTTGTCGGTGGGGGCGCATCTCCTGGCCGAAGCCGGACAACTCGAAGGCTATCGCTGCACCATCCACTGGGAAAACCGCGCCGGTTTCCAGGAGCGGTTTCCCGACATCCAGTGTACCGGCAACGTCTTCGAGATCGACCGCAAGCGCTACACTTGCGCTGGCGGCACCACGTCGATCGACCTGATGCTGGAGATCGTGCGCGCCGATTTCGGCGCAAGCGTCGCCAACGAGGTGGCGAACCAGTTCCACCACGAGCGCATCCGCGGCGCCACCGACCGGCAGCGCGTCGGACCGGAACGCGACCTGACCGGCAAGTCGGAGAAGCTGAAGAAGATCGTGGCGCTGATGGCCGAACGGCTGGACGAACCGCTGTCGGCGGTCGAACTGGCGAAGGCGGCCGGATTGTCGGTGCGGCAGGTCGAGCGGCTGTTTCTGCGCCATCTCAACATGACTCCAGGCCGCTACTACATGCGGCTACGGCTCGAGCGGGCGCGCGAACTCCTGCGCCAGACCAACCTGCCGATCCTCGACGTGGCGATCGCGACCGGATTCACCTCGCACTCCTATTTCGCGCAGAGCTACCGGCTGCAATTCGGTCGACCGCCGAGCGAAGAACGGCGTACGACCTACTGATATCGAAGACTATTCCGGCCGATAGCCGATCAGCGACCGCTTTTCGACATGTCGATCTGGCGTTCGCGGACGATGGCGTCCAGCCGATCCTGCGTCAGCACCTCCGGCGGCGGCTCGACGGCGTCGCGGGTTTCGATGCGATAGGGCGAGCCGCCACAGGCCGAGAGCATCAGCGGGGCGGCGAGGGCGATGAGGATAACCTTCTTCATGGCCGCGGACACTAGCCGCGCGCGCCGCATCGGGCAATCGGTTTCGTCAACGGTGCAGCAGGATGGCGGTCCAGGCCGAGGCGCGATGGCCGGCGCCCTCAGGCCGCCGTGCCGAACGCTCCTGCCCCCAGATCGGCGCGCGCGGCGAGTGCGCGGAAGCCTGCGAAGAGTTCGCGGCCCATGCCGTAGCCATTGCGGGACAGATCGGGCTGTGGCGCTGGGCGCGCGGCGAGTTCGTCCGCTTCGACCAGGACTTCGAGCCGGCCGGTCTCGGCGTCGACACGAATGACGTCGCCGTCGCGGATGCGACCGATCATGCCGCCTTCGATCGCCTCTGGCGTGACGTGGATGGCCGCGGGGATTTTCCCGCTGGCGCCGGACATGCGTCCGTCGGTTACCAGCGCGATCTTGTATCCCCGGTCCTGGACCACACCGAGCACGGTGGTGAGGCGGTGCAGTTCCGGCATGCCGTTCGCCTTCGGACCCTGGAAGCGCACGACGGCCACGAAATCGCGGTCGAGCTGGCCAGCCTTGAAGGCCGCGTTCAGGTCTTCCTGCCCGTCGAAGACGAGGGCGGGCGCCTCGATCACGCGACGCTCCGGCTTGACGGCGGAGGTCTTGATGATGGCGCGACCGAGATTGCCTTCCAGCACCTTCAGGCCGCCAGACGGCTGGAAGGCCTTGGGGAAGGGGGCCAGCACCTTTTCGTCGCCACTGACGGCGGGCGCCGCGTCGCGCAGGATCGAACCATCGGCGGCGAGCCTCGCCTCCACGGCATAGGGCCGAAGGCCCGTTCCCCACACGGTCTCGACGTCCTCGTGCAGCAGGCCGGCGTCGAGCAGTTCGCGGATCAGGAAGCCCATGCCGCCGGCCGCATGGAAGTGGTTCACGTCGGCCAGGCCGTTCGGATAGACGCGGGCGAGCAGCGGCACGGTGTCCGACAGGTCCGAGATGTCCTGCCAGGTGAGGGCGATGCCGGCGGCGGCGGCCATGGCGATCAGGTGGATGGTGTGGTTGGTCGAGCCGCCGGTCGCGTGCAGCCCGACGACGCCGTTGACGAAGGAGCGCTCGTCGATCATGCGGCCTGCTGGCCGGAAGTCGTTGCCGAGCGCGGTGATGGCCAGCGCCCGCTTCGCCGCCTCGCGCGTCAGCGCGTCGCGCAGCGGCGTGCCGGGATTGACGAAGGACGCGCCGGGCAGGTGCAGCCCCATGATCTCCATCAGCATCTGGTTGGAATTGGCGGTGCCGTAGAAGGTGCAGGTGCCAGGGCCGTGATAGGATTTCGACTCCGCTTCCAGGAGCTCTGCCCGACCGACCTTGCCTTCCGCGTACAGCTGGCGGATTCGCGCCTTCTCGTCGTTTGGCAGGCCGCTCGTCATGGGGCCAGCGGGAACGAAGATCGCGGGCAGATGGCCGAAGGTCAACGCGCCGATGACCAGTCCCGGCACGATCTTGTCGCAGACGCCGAGATAGACGGCGGCGTCGAACATGTCGTGCGACAGGCCGATGGCGGCCGCCATGGCAATGACATCGCGCGAGAAAAGCGACAGCTCCATGCCCGGTCGACCCTGGGTGACGCCGTCGCACATGGCTGGCACTCCGCCTGCCACCTGCGCCACGCCGCCGGCCTCGCTTGCCGCCTGCTTGATGAGGGCCGGGAAGGTCTCGAAGGGCTGATGCGCCGACAGCATGTCGTTGTAGGAGGTGATGATGCCGAGGTTGGCGATCTGATCGCCGGCCAGCGCCGCCTTGTCGCGCGGTCCGCAGGCGGCGAAACCGTGGGCGAGATTGCCGCAGGACAGTACCGAGCGGTTGACGCCCTTGCCGACGGCTTCATCGAGACGGCCGAGATAGGTTTCGCGGGTGGGGCGGGAACGCTCGCGTATGCGGTCGGTGATCGTCTCGATGGCACTGGTGGCTGTCATGGCTACGCTTCCTGGCTGGGAGCCCAGTAGATGATCGGCGTGGTTTCGGCGGCATCGAGGACGCGCCGGATGGGCAGGCGCGGCTGGGGCGCGGCAAGCGCCGCCTCCAGGACGTCGCGCTTCTCGGCGCCCTCGATGTGCAGGACCAGCATGCGGGCACTGGCGATACGGGCGAGCGCCAGCGTCAGCCGCGGCTCTCCGGCGCTCGCGGCGTGGACGGCGAACACGGCCTGGCGGGTCGAGGGATCGAGCAGTTCCTCGAGGTTCTCCGCGTCGGGAAAGAAGGAGGCCGTGTGTCCATCGAGGCCCATGCCGAGCACGACGACGTCGATGGGAAACAGGATTTCCAGCATTCGCAGGTCGGCGCGCTGGGCAGCCACTTCCACGCTGTCGGCCTCGCTGTAAAGCGGGATGAGATGCGCTGCCTCCGCCTCTCCCCGCAACAGGTGCTCCCGCGCGAGCCTTTCGTTGGACCGGTCGGAGGTGGGCGGCACGTAACGCTCGTCGACGAGGGTGACGGAGACCTTCGACCAGTCGAGGTCGCGGGCGGAAAGAGCCTGGAAGAAGCGGACGGGCGTCGTCCCGCCGGAGATGGCCAGGGTGGCGCCGCCGCGCTCGCGGATCGCCTCGCGCAGGGCGCCTGCGATGGCGTCGGCCTGCGATTCGGCGAGTTCCTGCGGTGTCGCGAAATCTCTCTTGTGCAAGCCTCTTCCTCCCATCGTCGTCACTGCGGATCGTGCCAGGTGCGCCCGTCGCGCTCGATCAGGGCGATGGAGCCCGATGGCCCCCACGTGCCGGCGGTGTAGCCGTGCGGCTCCTGGCCGGAATCTTCCCACGACGCATGGATCGGATCAATCCAGCGCCATGCGGCCTCCACCTCGTCGCGGCGCATGAACAGCGTCTGGTTTCCGCGCACCACGTCCATCACCAACCTTTCGTAGGCGTCCGGGTTCCTGACGCCGAAGGACTGGGCAAAGCTCATGTCGAGCGGCACGTGACGCAGGCGCATGCCGCCGGGACCTGGATCCTTGATCATGATCCACTGCCTGACCCCTTCGTCGGGCTGGAGCCGGATGACGAGCTGGTTGGCATAGACCATGCCGGCCTGTTCCCCGAAAATCGAGTGCGGGATGTGCTTGAACTCGATGACGATCTCGGAGGCGCGGGTGGCGAGCCGCTTGCCGGTGCGCAGATAGAAGGGCACGCCCGCCCAGCGCCAGTTGGCGATCTCCGCCTTGATGGCGACGAAGGTTTCGGTGCCGCTCGGGCCTCCGAGCTCGTCGGCATAGCCGCGCACGGCGCCACCGGAGGAGGCGCCCGCGCGATACTGGCCGCGGACGGTGATCTTCGAGGCCTCGCCGCCATTGATGCGGCGCAGGGAGCGCAGCACCTTCAGCTTCTCGTCGCGCACCGCGTCCGCGTCCATCGAGGCAGGCGCTTCCATGGCGACGAGGCACAGCAGTTGCAGGATGTGGTTCTGCACCATGTCGCGCAGCGCGCCGGCCTTGTCGTAGTAGCTGACACGGTCCTCCAGTCCGACGGTCTCGGCGACCGAGATCTGCACGTGATCGATGTGGGCGGAATTCCACAAGGGTTCGTAGAGCGCGTTGGCGAAGCGAAGCGCCATGAGGTTCTGCACCGTTTCCTTGCCGAGATAGTGGTCGATACGGAAGATCTGGTGCTCGTCGAAGACCTGGCCGATCTGGTCGTTCAGCGCCTGGGCGGAGGCGAGGTCGCGGCCAATCGGCTTTTCGACGACGATGCGCGCCTTCGGGGAGGCAAGTCCGTGCTCCTTCAGCTTGAGGCAGATGTCGCCGAACAGCGACGGCGCCACGGCCATGTAGAAGACCCGGATACGATCGCTGTCGCCGATGACCTTCTTCAGCGCCTCGAAGCCTTGGCCCGACAGCGCGTCGACCGCGACGTAGGACAGGCGGGCGAGGAAGCGATCGAGTTCCTCGGCGACGATGTACTTTTCCGGCACATGGTCGACGATCGCCTTGCGCGCGAACTCACGATACTCCTTGTTGGTCAGCTTGGAGCGCGACGCGCCGACGACGCGGGTCGGCTCGGAAAACTGGCCGGCGATCTGTCGCTGGTACAGCGCCGGCAGGAGCTTGCGCTCGGCCAGGTCGCCGGTCGCGCCGAAGGCGATGAAGTCGAAAGGCTCGACGGGAATGATCTGGCTCGTCATGGTTTCGCGCTTTCCGAAGCAGTTTCAGCGGTGGCTATAATCTAATCGATTTAGAAAGGCCAGTGCGGTCCAATCCGGAAGGCCAGCGGGATGCCATCCAGGGAACGAGCTTGACAGGCGCGGTAGGCGAGGCTTTCACCATGTCTCGACATCCGGCCCCTGTTGCAATGCAACATAAGATGGGGCCTTTGGGAAGCGTTAACGGAGTTGGCAGGATGGGAACGCATATCTCGCGCACGGTGGCGGAAGGCCTCGCCTTCATGAACTTCATCGGCGGCCGCCAGGTCGAAGCCGTTTCCGGCAAGCGGATCGACGTCGCCTCTCCATCGGATGGCAAGGTGTTCGCGTCGATCCCGGAAAGCGGAGCGCAGGACGTCGACCGCGCCGTGCGCGCGGCCGCCAGCGCCTTCCATGACGGACCGTGGAGCCGCATGCCGGCGGTCGAGCGCGGCCGCTGCCTGACCCGGCTAGGTCTCCTGGTCGAGAAGCACGGCGATGAGCTTGCCGCGCTCGAGTCGCGCGACACCGGCAAGCCGATCCGCCAGGGCAAGGCCGATGTCACTGCGACCATGCGTTACTACGAGTTCTACGGCGGGGCCGGCGACAAGATCCATGGTGACACGATCCCCTTCCTGCCCGGATACACCGCGCTGACGCTGCGCGAACCGCATGGCGTGGTGGCCGGCATCATCCCCTGGAACTATCCGATGCAAATCCTCGCCCGCGTGGCCGGGGCAGCGCTCGCCATGGGCAACACGCTGGTGGTGAAGCCGGCGGAGGACGCCTCGCTCAGCGCCATCCGGATCGCCGAGCTGGCGCATGAGGCGGGCATCCCCGAGGGCGTCTTCAACGTGATCACCGGCTATGGCCGCGACGCAGGTGCGGCGTTGTCGGCGCATCCCATGGTCGACTACGTGACCTTCACCGGGTCGACGCTCACCGGCACAGCGATTCAGCAGGCGGCCGCCGTCAACAACCGCGGCGTCACCATGGAACTCGGCGGCAAGTCGCCGCAGATCGTCTTCGCCGACGCCGACCTCGACGCGGCGATGCCGGTTCTCGTCAACGCCATCATCCAGAACGGCGGACAGACCTGTTCGGCCGGTAGCCGCATCCTTGTCCAGCGCGAGGTCTACGAGACCGTCGCGTCGGGTCTAGCCGAGCGGTTTTCGAAACTGGTGGCGGGTCCGCACGACGCGGATCTCGATCTTGGTCCCCTGATCAACCGCAAGCAGCAGGAGCGGGTGGCCGGCATGGTCGCCGCCGCCGAGGAAGCTGGCGTCGGGGTGCTGGCGCGAGGTTCCATCGCCGGCGATGCGCCTTCGGGCGGCTACTACTTCGCGCCCGCCCTGTTCGGCTCGGTCGACCCCGCCAAGGCGATCGCGCAGGAAGAGGTGTTCGGGCCGGTGCTCGCCGTCACCCCGTTCGACGACGAGGCGGATGCGATCCGCATCGCCAACGGCACCGATTTCGGGCTGGTCGCCGGGGTGTGGACCCGTGACGGCGGCCGGCAGCACCGGGTCGCCAAGCGTGTCCGCGCCGGTCAGGTGTTCGTCAACGGCTATGGCGCGGGCGGCGGCATCGAACTGCCGTTCGGCGGCTTCAAGAAGTCCGGCCATGGCCGCGAGAAGGGCTTCGAGGCCCTCTACGACATGAGCGCCACCAAGACGATCGTCTTCAACCACGGTTGAAGGCCTGGGATCTCTGAAGTTTGGGTTCGAGCGTCGTTCAACTCGGAAAACATAGCTTGGAAGGAAGAAACTTTGCGTCTTGAAAACAAGGTTGCCGTCATCACCGGCGCGGCGTCGGGTTTCGGCGAAGGCATGGCGAAGCGTTTCGCGGAAGAAGGCGCCAAGGTCGTCGTCGCCGACCTCAACGCCAAGGGCGCCCGGCGCGTGGCGGACGAGATCGGCGAGGCTGCGATCGCGGTTGCGGCCGACGTCACCAACGCGTCCGATATCGAGGCGATGGTCGCCGCCTGTATGGAAAAATTCGGCCGGCTGGACATCATGGTCAACAATGCCGGCTACTCCCATCGAAACGGGCAGCTGACGGAGGTCGACGAGACGATCTTCGACCTGATCACGGCCGTCAACATGAAGGCGATCTACCACACCGCACGGCTAGTTGTGCCGATCATGGAGAAGCAGGGCGGTGGCTCGATCATCACCACGGCCTCCACCGCCGGGCTGCGCCCGCGGCCGGGACTGACTTGGTACAACGCCTCGAAGGGCTGGACGATCACGGCGACGAAGTCGATGGCGGTGGAACTCGCGCCGAAGAACATCCGCGTCAACTGCCTGTGCCCGGTGGCGGGCGACACGCCGATGCTGGCGACCTTCATGGGCGAGGACACGCCCGAAAAGCGCGCGCAGTTTCGCGCCTCGATCCCGCTCGGCCGTCTTTCGACGCCGCTCGACATCGCCAACGCCGCCTTGTGGCTGGCCTCCGAGGAGGCGGCCTTCATCACCGGCGTGGCGCTGGAGGTCGATGGCGGCCGCTGCATCTGACCAGAGCCTCGCAAACGCCGGAACGACTTGTTGGTCCCGGCGTTGAGGCGCGGCGAATTTGGGGGCGGTGGACACCATGACCGGCGAGCAGATCTTCATCTTCGGGTTGCTCGGCGTGTTGCTGGTGCTCCTCGTCTGGGGCAAGGTCCGATATGATCTGGTCGCCTTCGGCGGCTTGATCGCGGCGGTTCTGGGCGGTGCCGTCGAGCCCTCCCAGGCATTCGTTGGCTTCGGCAATGACGCCGTCGTCATCGTCGCACTCGTGCTCATCGTCTCGCGCGCGCTGGTCAATGCCGGAGCCATCGAACTCGTCGCCAGCGTCGCCCTGTCGGCCGGGCGTTCGGTCAGCGCCCACATCACCGTCATGTCGGTGATCGGCGCCGCCCTGTCCGCCGTCATCAACAACGTTGCTGCCCTAGTGATGCTGATGACCCTCGACATCGAAGCCGCGCGCAAGGAAAAACGCGCCATTGGCCTGACTTTGATGCCGCTGTCCTTCGCCACCATCCTTGGCGGCATGATCACCATGATCGGCACGCCGCCCAACATCATCGTGGCCCAGATCCGCGAGCGCGCGACCGGAGAGCCGTTCGGCATGTTCGACTTCACCCCCGTGGGGCTGGTCTGCGCGATTGCCGGCATACTGTTCGTCGCAACCGTGGGATGGCGGCTGATCGCCCGCCCGTCCGCAAGCGAGGTCAAGGAAGACAATTCCGGCCGCTTCGTCGTTGAAGCCAAGGTACCCGAAGGGTCGAAGTCGATCGCAAAGACGGTGGCGGAGCTCTACTCCATCGGCGACGAGCACGATGTGACCGTGCTCGGCCTCGTGCGCGACGGGCGCCGGTTGCCCGGCTTCGCCATGTCGGAGAAGGTGGGCGAGGACGACCTCCTGGTGCTGGAAGGCTCGACCAAGGCGATCGAGGGATTCGTCGGGGCGGCCGGGCTCGACCCCTACGCGGAGGACACGCATGGCGGGGTGACGGGCCAGTCGCTGACGCTCGTCGAGGCGATCGTGCCGGAAGGCTCGCGCCTCGACGGCCGCACCGCCGATAGCCTCAGGCTGCAATATCGCCGCGGTGTCACGCTGTTTGGACTGTCACGACAGGGCAAGCGCTTTCGCGCCCGCGTGCGCCAGCTCAAGGTCCTGCCCGGCGACGTGGTGCTGTTGCTCGGTCCGTACGCGCGGGTCGCGCAGGTGATGGAATGGCTGGGCGTCCTGCCGCTGGAAAACCGCCGTCTCGACGTGGTCATGCGGGAGAAGGCGCTTGTGGCCATCGGCTTCTTCGCCGCGGCGATCGCCGCCACGGTCGCCGGCTTCGCCACCCTGCCGATCGCGCTCGCCGTCTCGGTATGCGCCTATGGCCTGCTCGGGATCCTGTCGCCGCGCGAGGTCTACGATTCGGTCGAGTGGCCGGTGATCGTGCTGCTCGCCTCGCTCATCCCCATCGGCATGGCGCTGGAGGAGAGCGGCGGCACCAAGCTGATCGCCGACCTGATCGTCGCGCAGTCTTCCTCGCTGCCGGCCTGGGCGATCCTGACGATCATCATCGCCGTGACCATGACGATGTCGGACTTCCTCAACAACGTCGCGACGGCGCTGGTGGCGGCGCCCATTTCCATCGAGGTCGCCAATGCACTCAACGTCTCGCCCGATCCGTTCCTGATGGGTGTCGCGGTGGCGGCGTCGTGCGCCTTCCTGACGCCGATCGGTCACCAGAACAACACCATCATCATGGGACCGGGCGATTATCGGTTCTCCGACTACTGGCGCATGGGCCTGCCGCTCGAAATCCTGATCGTCGCTGTTTCCGTTCCGACGATCCTTTACTTCTGGCCGCTCTGACGGTCGGTTCGCGCCGACAGGAAGCATCGAGCGCCAGGAGCCATGCCCGCGTCACATTTTGCCGTGATCTTCCGCAACGGCATCAAGGGCGGGACATTGGCGGGCTTGGCGACGGGACGAACACTGATACTCATCATCTGCCTGGTGCTGGCGACGCTACCCGCGAGGGCCGACGGCGTATCGCCCGCGCTCGACAAGGCGTTCGAAGCCGCGCAGTGGGCATTCCTCTCGTCGGCGGGCAAGGCCCTGCAGCAGTTGGGCGCGCGGGCCGCGGCCAGCGACGCGGCTCTGGAAGCGCTGGTGCGCAATCGGCAGGATCTGATCGCGGCGGCGACGGAACGCGAAGCCGCCGTCGCTGCCGGTGCCGCGGGCAGGTCGGAACGGCTGATCCGGCTGCGCGGCGAGATCGATTCGCTGCGCGGCGAGGTCGAGCAGCTCGACAGTGAACTGGCCAGCCGGTTTCCCGGCTATGCCGATCTCGCCAATCCCGCGCCGCTGCCCGTGACCGCCGTGCAGGCGCTGCTTGCGGAGGGCGAGAGCCTCCTGTTCTTCCTGGCGGGGTCGCAGTCCATCTTCACCTTCGCCATAGGCAAGCACGACGCGGCCTGGCACCGTGGCGTCTACGGGGCAGAAACGCTGGCCCGCGATATCGCAACGCTACGCGCGACCCTCGACCCGCAGGGCGTCGACAGGGGCGCCAAATCGCTCGCGGAAAACCCGAGCGGCCCGTCGATCGCTCCGTTCGATCGCACCATACCCCATCTTCTCTATCTCGAACTGATCGAGCCGGTGGCCCATGTCCTGGAGGGCAGCGGCCATGTCTACGTGGTCGCCGACGGGCCGCTGGCCGGGCTGCCGCTCTCGGTCCTGGTCACGGAACGGCCATCCGGACGCGACGACGACCCGGCGGCGCTGCGCGACACCGCATGGTTCGTCAAGCGCCATGCCTTTACGACGCTGCCGACGGTCAGCGGCCTCGCGGTGCTGCGGGCGCAGAAGCGCCGGGCCGGCGAAGAGAGCGGCAGGGCGTTCCGCGGTTTCGGCGCCCCGGTGCTCGGCGGCGTCGTCGCGACACCCGTGTCGGCGAGCGCGGAACGCGACTTCTTTCGAGGCGTCCATGCCGATGTTGCCGCAGTTCGCAACCTGCCGTCGCTGCCCCAGACGGGTCCTGAACTGCGGCGGCTGGCGGAGGCGCTGGGCGCCGAAGACGGGAGCGTCTTCCTTGGCGCGGACGCGCGCGAAGCGATCGTAAAATCGCTCGATCTTTCGGATACGCGCGTCCTTGCCTTCGCCACCCACGGCCTGCTTTCGGGCGACCTGCGCGGCCTGGCGGAACCGGCGCTGGTGCTGACGCCGCCGGAGGTGGCGACTTCCGCCGACGATGGTCTACTCACGGCAAGCGAGATCGCGGAACTGAGGCTCTCGGCGGACTGGGTCATCCTGTCGGCCTGCAACACGGCCGGCGGCGACGGAAAACCCGACGCGGAGGGACTATCGGGCCTCGCGCGGGCATTCCTTTACGCTGGCGCCAGGGCGATCCTCGTCTCGCACTGGCCGGTGCGGGACGACGCGGCCGCGCTGCTCACCACCGCCACGATCGACAACATGCGGACGAACGCCTCGAGCGGCCGGTCGCAAGCCTTGCGTGAGGCGATGCTTGGGCTGATGGCGGATGAACGCGACCCGACATTTGCCCACCCCGCCACCTGGGCGCCTTTCGTCATCGTGGGAGAAGGCGGATGAGGCGGCTTGCCAGACTTCTCGTCGTCGCGATCCTGCCGGCCGCCATGTTTGCCGGCTCAACCCGACCCGCCAAGGCGCAGGGCGTCGACGCCTTCGCCATCGCCGACGCCGCCGGGGCGGCCTACCAGAAGCGTGAGAGCTATGCCGACGTTCGCGCGGTGCTGAGCGAGGGGATCCGAACCGCAGGCAGGGCAGGTTCGCTGCCTCCCGATTTCGGCATCGTCTACGCCATGTACTCGGACACGTCCCGCTTCGAAGGCAATCCCGCTTTCGCGTTGCAACTCGCCGAGGAGGGGCTCGACCTCGTCGTGCGCGCCGGCGAACCGGACCTGGGCATCAAGAACGCACTGCTGGTCTCGCGCGCCTATGCGCTGGCCGATCTCGGCCGCTACGAGGAGGCGGTGGATGCCGCCCGCATCACGGCGCTGTGGATGGCGCAGACCTTTGGCGAAGAGAGCGGGCGCGCCTTCGAGGCTGATGCGGCGGAATGGGCGGCGCTGGCCAGGGATGGAGGCAGGTTGCCCTCGGCCGGCGAGGTGGCCGTGAAACTGCTCGAGGAGGCCAATGCGGCCCTCGACGAGCTGGATACCGGACGGGCGCTGTCGCTCGCTTCCCGCGCCCTGGTGCCCGGAAACGCGGCGATGGAGGTGGCCGACATCGCTGGCATCAACGCGCGCAGCCATACGATTTCCGGCGTCGCCTACTCGCTGGAAGGGCGCGCGCGTCCCGCCTTCGAGGCGTTGCTGCGGGCCGCCGACCTCTTGAGCGCCGAGCCCTGGGACCGCGTCGGCCGCGCGCGCCTGCGACCCGAGGTCGAGCGTTTCGACGACTGGCGCGAGATGGCCTTTCAGGCCTTCGGCAATCTTGCCGCCGTCGCTGCCACTCTTCGCGATACCGCCCTGGCTTCGGCCGCCATCGATACCGCCCAGGACTACGCCGACCTGCCGGACAGGCGTTTCGCGCTGATGGTCCAGCGGGCGGGCGTTGCGTTTCAGACGAACGACTTCGCGGCCGCCGAGGCGACCTTCCGCCAATCGGAGGAAGCGGCGATCGAGGCCGGCGACGGCATGAACGCGGCGCTGGCGCGGCTCTACAGAGAGATCGCGCGGCTCCAGCGCCTGCCGGCCGACGAAGCGCGGGACGTGTCCGACCTGCTCGCTCTCGCCCGCGCCGCGGCGACGGTCGCCGAGGGAAACCTTCAGATGAAGGAATACGTGCTCACCACGGCCGTGCGTCTCGCCCTCGCATGGCAGGGCGAGGGTTCGCAGATCCTGCCGGTGGCCGAAGAAGGCTTCGCCGCTTTCAAGCAGCGGCAGGCGTCCATGTCAGGCTACGACTCCGGACAGGAGGCGGTTCGCCGCGAGCGCCGCCGTTTCATCGAAAGCTACATGGCGTCGCTTTACGAGACCGACCGGCCGGAAAACTGAACCTGTTCCGTCGCCGGCACGGCGCGCCGGTAGAGGTGCCAGGTCGCATGGCCGAGCACCGGGAGGACGATCAGCAGGCCGAGGAAGAACGGCGCGCAGGCCACCAGCATCGCAACGGTGACGAAGATGCCCCAGCCGAGCATCGGACCGGGGCTCGCCAGCACGGCCTTGACGCTCGTGATCATGGCGGTGATGAAATCGATCTCCCGCTCCATCAGCAGCGGGATCGACACGACCGTAAGCGCGAACAGGACGAGCGAGAGCGCGGCGCCGACGATGTGGCCGACGGCCAGGAAGATCAGGCCCTGTTCGGTCGTGAAGACGACAGTCGCGAACTTCTCCAGCGTCGAGAACGACATGCGGCCGAGGAACAGCGCGATCAGCAGCCGGATTTGGTACATCCACATCCAGAAGACGAAGAGCATCACGAAGGCCATCCAGGAGATTTCACGCCGCCGCTGCGCCCAGATCACCGACAGGATCTGCGCCCGGTCGAGCGGTCGGTTGATCTCGAGTCTCCGGCTGACCTCGTAGAGCCCGGCTGCCGCGAAGGGGCCGATCAGCGGAAAGCCGATGGCGAAGGGATAGATCATCCAGGGCATGTCCCAGGCCGTCAGTCCCAGCACGATGGCGATGCCGGCCGCGGCGAAGACGCCGCCGAAGAACAGACCGTAGAGCGGCGCGCGCGCGAAGTCGGACAGGCCGAGCATCAGGCACTCGCGCAGGTCCGCCACCGTCAATGCTTGGACCTTCGGCATTGTCGGAGCCATAGACTGGCGCCCAGGCGGCACCTCCCGCGGCGTGTTCGTCATGAAATCCTCCCCCTCACGGCGCCGGGCAGGCCGGCGCACGGCAACATCCTGCGACGGAAGTCGCACGGGCCGCCTTGATCCGGATCAAGGGGTGGGATTGCCGGATCAGAACCTGTCCCGCAGCGCGTACCAGTTCAGCGCCAGGAACAGGAGCGGGGCGCGGAAGCGGCGGCCGCCGGGGAAGGGGGGTATTTTCAGGTCCTCGAACAGCTTCAGCCGGTCGCGGTTGCCGGCGACGGTTTCGGCATAGAGCTTGCCGACGAAGTTGGAGAGCATGACGCCGTGGCCCGAATAGCCGCCGGCCGAGATGACGTTCGGCATCACCTCGCGCACGAAGGGTTTTCTCGGCATGGTGATACCGACATAACCGCCCCAGGCATGGGTGATCTCGACGTCCTTGAGGGCCGGGTAGATTTCGGCGATCTGGCGGCGAATGCCCTTGTGGATGTCCTTCGGATCATCGACGGCGTAGATCTCACGGCCGCCGAACAGGAGTTCGCCGGAGGGCGCGCGGCGGAAATAGCGCACCACGAAGCGCGAATCGGACACGGACTCGCCGCCGGGCAGGATCGGGCTGCCATCGCCAAGCGGCACGGTCGCGCCGATGAAGGAGCCGATGGGCATGATGTGGGCCGCGCTCTTCGGCTCGAGATCGGAGCCGTGGGCATTGGTCGCGAGCAGGCACTTGTCGGCAGTGATCGTGCCGCGCGCCGTCGAGACGACGACCTTGCCGCCCTGGGCGGCGATGCCGGTCGACGGCGTCTCTTCGAAAAGCCGCGCGCCCGCGGCTGTCGCCACGCGCGCGGTGCCGACCGCGAGCTTCAGCGGATGAATGTGCCCGGTGCCGGCGTCGTACACGCCGCCGACATAGTGATCCGAACCCAGGCGCGCGCGCGCTTCGGCCGCGTCCATCATGGTCAGGTGCGGATAACCGAAGCGCTCGGCCATCGCCTCGGCGTGGACACGGTACTCGGCGATTTCGCGGGGCTTGTGGGTAACGTTGAGGTGGCCGCGGCGGTAATCGATGTCGATGGCGTTGGTTTCGGCGAATTCGAGCAGATGCGCTTTCGCTTCCTCGGCAAGATCGAACAGTGCCTTGGCGCGGGTGAAGCCGAGTTCGGCCTCCATTTCCTCCGCGCCGGCGCGCTGGCCGGTGCCGAGCTGCCCGCCATTGCGGCCTGACGCGCCGTCGCCGAAGCGATGCGCCTCGATGAGCGCGACATCGACGCCGGACTTCGCCAGGTGAGTGGCGGCCGACAGCCCCGTGAAGCCGCCGCCGACGACGACCACGTCGGCGCGGCGGTCGCCGTCGAGCGCCGGATATCGCGGGCGTTCGCCGACGGTGTCCTCGTACCAGGAATAGCCGGGGGAGATGGGGGAGGCGTAGGGCATGTCTCTAGCTGAAGTCCTTTGGCCAGTCGCGTGCGGAATGGACGACGGCAAGAATCTCGTCGCGCTCCGTCACCCGGTAGGCCACGATGAAGGGGATACCCGAAAGGACCAGTTCCCGTGTCCCAGGCACCCGGCCATTGCGGCCGGCATGGGGATTGGTGGATAGGAGTTTCTCCGTCCTGTCGAAAAGCGCATGGGCTAGCCTCCTTGCCGCACTTGGATTGTCCGTGGCGATGAAGTCCTGCAACCCTTCGACGTCAGCCAGTGAGGGACGGGCCCAGAGGACCTGCATCAGGACAAGCGGAAGCGGTTTCGGACGCGCGCGATCTCGTCGGGAGTGGCGAAATCCTGACGATCCGCCGCATCGATCCCGGCGGCGACCTTGTCAAGAAACCTCTCCTGCCATTCCAGAGAGTGACCGTTCTCAAGCGCATCGGCGACAACCTGCGCCTCCGACAGGCCTGAACGCTGGGCGATCGCTGTTATCCGCCCCCGCAGTTCCGGCGAGATGTCGATTTCGATCGTCATGACATCCTCGATACGAACTCTCTCATTCCATCACACATTCAACAGCAAGAACTCGCGTTCCCAGGGGCTGATAACCTCCATGAAGGTCTCGAACTCCGCTTTCTTGATGGCGGCATAGGTGGCGACGAAGCCGCTGCCCAGCATGTCGCGCAACGTTGTGTCGCCCTCGAAACGCTCGACGGCCTCGAGCAGGCCCCTCGGCAGGTCGATCCTGTCCTCGTTGGCCGTGGTGCCGATCGGCGCGTCGGGCTTCTCCTCGTTGATCAGGCCGATGAGGCCGCAGGCCAGCGAACCGGCAAGCGCAAGATAGGGATTGGCGTCGGACGACGGGATGCGGTTTTCCACGCGCCGGGCGGCCGGGTCGGAGCGCGGGATGCGGAACGCCGTCGTCCGGTTGTCGTAGCCCCACTTGGTGTTGACGGGCGCCGAGGCCGCCTGCGTCAGCCGCCGGTAGGAATTGACGTAGGGCGCCATCATCACCAGCGCGTTCGGCATGTGCTTCTGCATGCCGCCGATGAAATGCAGGAAGGCTTCCGACTCCGATCCATCCTCTGTCGAGAAGATGTTGCGGCCGGTCTTCTTGTCGATGATGGACTGATGGATGTGCATGGCCGACCCCGGCTGGCCCTGGATCGGCTTGGCCATGAAGGTCGCATAGGTGTCGTGCTTTAGCGCGGCCTCGCGGATGGTTCGCTTGAACAGGAAGACCTGGTCGGCCAGTTCGACCGGGTCGCCGTGGCGCAGGTTGATCTCGAGCTGCCCGGCACCTTCCTCGTGGATGAGCGTGTCGATCTCCAGGCCCTGGGCTTCCGAGAAATGATAGATGTCGTCGATCAGTTCGTCGAACTCGTTGACGCCTGCGATGGAGTAGCCCTGGCCGCCGCCGATCGGCCGGCCGGACCGGCCGACGGGCGGTGTCAGCGGATAGTCGGGGTCGGGGTTCTTGCGGACGAGATAGAACTCGATCTCGGGGGCGACCACCGGCTTGAGACCGCGGCGCGCATAGGCGGCAACGATCCGGCGCAGCAGGTTGCGCGGCGTGAACTCCACGGAGCGACCATCCTGATGCACCAGGTCGCAGATCACCTGGGCCGTCGGGTCGCTCTCCCAGGGAACCACGGACAGGGTCGAGAGGTCGGGGACGAGCTTCAGGTCGCCGTCGTCCTCCGGATAGGAGAAGCCATTGCCATCTTCCGGGTAGCCGCCGGAGATCGTCGTCATGAAGACGGCGGAGGGAAGGGCGAGCGAGGTGTTCGACGTGAACTTCTTCGACGGCATCATCTTGCCGCGCGCAACGCCAGCCTGATCTGGCGTGATGCATTCGATGTCCTCGATCTGGCGCCATTCGAGCCAGGTGGAAGCCTCCTTCCAGTTCTTCACGCCTCGGAAATTCTTGACGAATTGAGGTGTGCGAGCGCGGGCCCCGCGGCCTGCGTTTCGTAAATCCTTCTTCTCAGGAGGCATCAATCACCGGTTCTTCAACAGCAAAATCGAACTATAGCCGCTGCGAACCGGTCCTGGGAAGAGGTCAGGCCACCGGCCGGGCGAAATCGCCGTTGCGGGCCCTCAGGCTCTCGATCGCGGGCTGGAGACGGTCGACGGTCAGGGGCTTGGTGACGACCATGTCGACGACGGGTGCGATGGGCGCGTCCTCGGTGCCCCTGTTGGCCGTCGACAGCAGGATGACGGCGGGAAAATGACCGGCGGACGCGTCCCGTCTCTGGCGCAGGTCATCGAGCAAAATGTCGCAATCCCGGTTCTCCGCGCCCCCGTCGAGGATGACGATCGACGGCTCCATGGCCAGAAGGGCGGCGGCGGCGACGTCCGGACGTTCTGCTTTCACCTTCAGACCCATGCGTTCGACGACCCTCGAGACGACAACGCAATTGATCGTTGAAGCGCCCACAACCAGGACAAGCGAACGATTGATCCCATTTGTCACCGACATATTCCGCGAACTCCATAGCGAGCGGGTTGGTATATTCTGCTTGTATACGAAGCCACGTCATCAAGCGATTCCGACAATTGGACCCTGGCGCGGTCAGGGGTGTGTCAAATGTCGTATCAAATACTCCACTATATTCAAATATTTAGATAGCGTCCTCCAGTTCCTGTCAATCGAATCGCCCGAACTCCGCCCTTGGGAGCGACCCAGCAACCTGCTACGATTCCTGTTCGCAACGGTAAGTTGATTTCTATACTTGCTTCATAAGTGAGAAGAACAAGAAAAAGCAAGGCTTATTCCGCAGTCGAGCCATGCGCAAATAGGACCAATGGCCGAAGGGCGAACCGACCACGGCTCCGCCATGGACTCAATCCATGTCAAGGCTCGTCCGAACCGCTGGCAAGGCTGACGGTGAGCGACGGGGCTTCCGTCGTAGGCCGCCGATGAATGTCGGCTAACATTCGCGCGAATGTGGAGGCGATGGCCTCGCGGCCGATCCGCCGGCGCTCCCGCGAGGCGCATGCAATCCTGAAATGATATGTGCGAATATTGCGCGCAAAAGGGGCCGGACGCGTCGGCGTCCGGCCCCTTGAGCCGTGCGGAGTGCTCGGTCGCGGTGTCAGCCGTGTCCCTGGGTAACGATCACGGGGATCAGCAGGTCACCCCAGTTGCCGTTTCCGCCGTGATGCCGGGCGGAGCGGACGAGTTCCACCGAGACACCCGATTCGACGGCTTTCATCACCGACTGGTTGAGGCGGTGCAGGTCGTTGGCGACCATGCGGATCGTTGCCTGCTGGTCCGAGTTCATGGCCGATGCCTGTTCCTCGGCCCGTTCCTTGACGCGCGTGTTGGGAGCCATCTGGTCCTCCTGTCCTTCTCTGCCCTGTGGGCGTTTCCTCGATTGTGGGTCGCGCAGACTATTCGGCGGCCGGGCGGAACTGGTCGTGCTCGGTCGATTCCTTCATGGCGGTGGTCGAAGACTGGCCGCCGGTGATGGCCATCGAAACGGCGTCGAAGTAGCCGGTGCCGACCTCGCGTTGATGCTTGGTGGCCGTGTAGCCGTTGATCTCGGCAGCGAACTCGGCCTCCTGAAGCTCGGAGTAGGCCGCCATCTGGCGATCCTTGTAGCCGCGCGCGAGTTCGAACATGCCGTAGTTCAGCTGGTGGAAGCCGGCCAGCGTGATGAACTGGAACTTGTAGCCCATGGCACCCAGTTCTCGCTGGAACTTGGCGATGGTCGCGTCGTCCAGGTGTTTCTTCCAGTTGAAGGACGGCGAGCAGTTGTAGGCGAGCAGCTTGCCGGGATGATGCTTGTGGACGCCTTCCGCGAAGCGCCTGGCCTGGTCGAGGTCGGGTTTCGAGGTCTCGCACCAGATCAGGTCGCAGTATGGCGCATAGGCCACGGCGCGGGCGATGCAGGGCTCGAGGCCGTTCTTGACATTGTAGAAGCCTTCCAGCGTTCGGCCGGCATCATAATCGACGAAGGGCTGGTCGCGCTCGTCGATGTCCGAGGTCAGGAGCTTGGCGGCCTCCGCGTCGGTGCGGGCGATCACCAGCGTCGGCGTGCCCATCACGTCGGCGGCGAGACGCGCGGCGGTCAGGTTGCGGATGTGTGCCGCGGTGGGGATCAGCACCTTGCCGCCAAGGTGGCCGCACTTCTTCTCCGAAGCGAGCTGGTCCTCGTAGTGGACTCCGGCCGCGCCAGCTTCGATGAAGGCCTTCATGATCTCGAAGGCGTTGAGCGGACCGCCGAAGCCGGCTTCCGCGTCGGCCACGATCGGTGCGAACCAGGTGTCGACCGAAAGACCCTTGCCCTCGGAGGTCTCGATCTGGTCGGCGCGCTGCAAGGTCTTGTTGATGCGCTTGGCAAGCTCCGGCGCGGCATTGGCCGGATAGAGAGACTGGTCGGGGTACATCGCCGAAGCGGTGTTGGCGTCGGCGGCGACCTGCCAGCCGGACAGATAGATCGCCTTCAGCCCGGCGCGGACCATCTGCATGGCCTGGTTGCCCGACAGGGCGCCGAGCGCGTTGATGAAGTCCTCCTCGTGGATCAGCTTCCAGAGCCTGTTCGCGCCCATCTCGGCTAGCGAGTGCCGGATCTGTACCGAGCCGCGCAGCCGCTTCACGTCCTCGGGCGAATAGGGCCGCTCGATGCCGTCGAAACGGCCTTCCGGCGCGGAGGGAACGAGGTTGTAAAAATCAGTCATGGCTGTCTCCAAGGCTCTTTTGTAAAGTTCCGCGGCGCGATATTGCCGCCGTCGATGCGACTGGATTTACATTGCGCTGCGACAGAGAACGAGGAAATAGCGAATTTTGTTCAGAAAAATCGGGTGAAGCTGTCTTGCGATTGACAGGCGCGGGATGTAAAGATGTAAAAATTGTAAAGAGTGCGAATGCAGATTCTTTTTTCATGGCAGAGCAGAAGATCTTCGCGGGACCGCGGATCCGCCGCATCCGGAACGCCAAGGGCCTGACCCAGACGGCGATGGCGGAGGGTCTCGGAATCTCGCCCTCCTATCTCAATCTGATCGAGCGCAACCAACGCCCGCTGACGGTGCAGCTGATCCTGAAGCTCTCGGCGGTCTACAAGGTCGAACCGGAGGAGTTGCAGGGCGAGGCGGGCGGTTCGATCGCGGCGCTGAAGGAAGTGTTCGCCGATCCGCTGCTGGCCGGCGAACTGCCGGGTGATCAGGAGATGCTCGAACTGGCCGAAACCGCGCCCAATGCGGCGGCTGCGATGGTCAAGCTGTTTCGGGCTTATCGCGAGCAGGCGGGACGCCTCTCCGACCTGACGGACATGCTGGCGCGCGAGGGACGCGCGACCGCTCTGTCGTCGGCGCGGCTACCGATCGACGAGATGCACGAGGTGTTCGAGCGCCGGGCAAACCATTTCGCCGGCATCGAGGAGGAGGTGGAGGCCTTCCACGCGCTGCTGGACCCCGGCGAGGATCTGGCGGGCGCGCTGAAGGCCTGGCTCAAGCGCGAGTACGGCATCGTCGTGCGCGTGCTGCCGGTCGCCACAATGCCCAACTGGCGTCGGCGCTACGACCGGCATTCGCAGCGCCTGTTCCTGTCCGAGCGCCTCTCGCCGTTCGACCAGTTGCGCGAGATCGCGATGGAGGCCTGCCTGATCCGCATGACCGTGGCGGTGGCGGGCGAAATCCAGGCATTGAAGCTCTCCTCCGACGAAGCGCGGCGGCTCGCGCGTTTCGAACTCGGCCGCTATGCCGCGCATGCGCTGATGATGCCCTATGCGGCCTTCCAAACGGCGGCAGTGCGCGCGCGCTACGACATCGACGTGCTCAAGGCGCGCTTCGGCGTCTCGTTCGAGCATGCGGCCAACCGGCTGACGACCCTGCAGCGGCAGGGTGCCATGGGTGTGCCTTTCTTTATGCTGGAGTTGGACAATGCCGGCAATCGCTTTCGACGCGCTGGCGCGCAAGGTTTCCCGCAGAGCCGGTTCGGCGGCGGTTGCCCGAAACTGCCGGTGCATGCCGCCTTCATGCAGCCGGGGCAGATCCTGGTCGAGGCGGTCGAGATGCCCGACGGCGCCGAGTTCCTGACCATCGCGCGCACGTTGGAAGGCCCGCAGGGGTCATTCTCGGAGCGTCCGCGGCGCACCGCGCTGCTGATCGGCTGCGATATCGGCTTTCGCGACGAGATCGTCTATTCAACGGCGCTGCCGGGCGCCGCGCCCGGGGCGGCGAAGGGCAGCGTCCCGGCAACCCACGTGGGCCCCGCCTGCCGACTGTGCGAGCGCTCCGGCTGCCTCGCCCGCGCCGAACCGCCGGTCACCCGGCCGCTCGGCCTCGACGAGATGGTGACGGGCTTGAGCGCGTTCGATTTCAGGTGAGGCTAGGGTCGGCCCGGATCTCGCTACCGCGCCGTCGGGTCCGCCATCGGACCACCGGGGGATTCCACCTCGTAGGTCCAGACGCGAAAGCCCTTCAGCACATGCGGGCCGAAGGAATTGATCAGGGGGATGTCGGCGGCGTCACGGCCGCGCGCCACCACGATCCTGCCGATGCGCGGGATGTTGTTGCGCGGATCGAAGGTGTGCCACTCGCCTTCGAGGAAAACCTCGATCCAGGCGCTGAAGTCCATCGGATCGACGACCGGCACGCCGATGTCGCCGAGGTGGCCATTGACGTAGCGTGCCGGTATGTTGAGGCAGCGGCAGAGCGCGACCGCCAGGTGGGCGAAATCCCGGCAGACGCCGACCTGCTCATGATACGCCTCGTAGGCGGTCCGCGTCGAGCGGGCCTGCTGGTAGTCGAACCGAATGTGGCCGTGCACGAAGTCGCAGATGGCCTGCACGCGGTTCCAGCCCGGCGTCACATTACCGAACAGGTCCCAGGCGGTCTGGCTTAGCCTATCTGTCTCGCAGTAGCGGCTGCCCATCAGGAAGACGAGGCAGTCGTCGGGAAGGTCCGGCACCGGGTGCTCGCGGGCCGATGGTACGATCCGATCCGGCTTCCCGTCGTCCTCGATCGTGGCGTCTCCCCATATCGTCAGGTCGCCAGCGGGGGCCACCAACCTGAGGCAACGGTTGCCGAAGAGATCGAGATAGGTGGTGGTCGGCACTTCCGGCATCGTAAACGACGATTCGGGGACGCGAATGTCGGCGGCTCGATCCTCATGGACCGACAGAAGGCAGACCAGCGCCGTCGGTTGCTGACACGTCACGGTAATCTCGTAGCCATAGCGAATGAACAAGCGAAACGGTCCTATCGAAGATCGGCGGACGTCAGCGTGTAGCTGGCGCGACGGTTGCTGGCGTAGATCGAACGAGCGACATCCTGGATCGAAGGGCGCTGCGCGTCAAAGGCGGCAAGACAGATGTCTTCAAGGTCAACGTCCGCGGCCGACGAAACGTTCCGCGGCGAAAGCGCATCCGCCTCGACGAAGAAATGCACCTCGAACATGCCGTCATAGCCGCTGAAGCGTACGACGCGGCGGCTGTCGTCGAAGCTTCGGCTTCGGTTGGGAAACTGGAGCGTCACGATGACTTCCCTCCTGGTATCCGCATCAGGCGATAGGGCGAGATGCCGAGCTTCAGGCCGATCCGGCTCCGGAGACCAAGCGGGTCGAACGTAGCGACGGCGTCAGCCATGCCCGAAAGTTCGTTCCATCAGGGACGCCTCGCCCTGTGTCGAGGGAATGCCTTCGAGGTCGTCCTGCGAGGTCACCCGCTCATGACGCTCCTCGTCGTTGCGGATGCGATACTGCGGGGAGTTGCCGCGCGGCGGAAGCGTCCGTGTGACGTGGTATATTTCCGTTGGCCCGGCCTTCAGGCCAAAGGCGCTCTTGAAGCGGACAGCCTGTCCGACGACGAAGAGATGCGTGGGCGCCTCGCGGCGGGACGTCGGCTCGGCGCGAGCGCCGACCTTCAGGGGGAGAACGGTCATGTCAGGTCCTTTTCGAGCGCGGCGTCGAGGTCCGCTTGCGTTACCGGCAGCATCTGCCGGGTCAGCGATCGGGATCCGATCGCCGGAAGGTGGATGAAGGTGCCGGTGCGCCGCCAGGCCATCCTGGACAGATCATCGATCGATTCCTCGTCATGGTCGACGCGGTATTCGCCGGCCGGGAGCGGTTCGTCCAAACCGGGCAGGTTCACGTCAGAAGAAAAACGAACGGTTGATTGGGTGGTGCGCTCGGTCATGTAGCTGGTCCCGCGAAAGCGCTTGGCGCCTGTCGCGCCGCCTGAATCGTCCAAGCCGTTGCCAACCATCGGATCATGGCCGCGAAAAGGCTCTTTTCGGACTGCAAAGGCGGTGGGTTGCCGGGCCCGCTCAGCGGAATACGGTCACGGTTGTGAAGTTGATCACGAGCGGCAGGCCCCGCTGTCGATGGGCACCGGATCGCTACCGAACTAATATGCGCCTCAAACGCGTTTCAAACAAGGCGCGCGCCGGATTAATCGACGGGCGCCGGCTCGATTGGTTGTCGAATTGGGCGATGTCATGATCATCCGATACGATGTAAAGATATAGACGCGTTCAAGAATTCGGCGTGCCGGGCACCGAGGCGCAGGTTCCTCCCGGAAAACTCAATGGAAAGACGGGCAAGTGATCGTCCAAAAAGTGCCGCCGAATTTCGATGCAGCGACCTATTTGCGTTTGAATCCGGACGTTGCGGCGGCGAACGTCGATGCCGCTGAGCACTATGCCAGGTTCGGCATCCACGAAAATCGCCGCTACCTTGAAGCTGATTTCTGGAACAAGGCCCATCTTCTCGGCGTCTTTTCCGCCGCACTGGGTCTGTCGCGCTACCTCGAGATCACCACCAACCTCACGGGCCAGCGCTATGTTGAGACCAGGGAACTCGACTTTGCCATGCGAAAGCGGATCGTCTACCGCTTGACCGGGCCTGTCTACGATGGGCTGCCCGTCGACTACTCGTCACCCGATGACGAGATTTCCGGTTGCATCGAAAAGATCGACCGGGCGAAGGAGCGCTTCGACCTGATCCTGGTGGATGGGCATCACACCCATGCCTGCTCGCTGCGTGATCTGAAGGCGGCCCTTGGAATTCTCGCCCCGGGCGGCGTCATCGTCGTGCACGACTGCAACCCGAAGACGCTTGAGGTTGCGAACCCGGAGTTCGTCGAGACCGCGTGGAACGGAGAAACGTATCGGGCGCTGATCGATCTCTGCCTCGGCAATGGCGACCTCGACTATTTCACGCTTGAGATCGACGACGGATGTGGCGTGATCATGCGACCGCGCGGCTTGCGGCAACAACAGCAAAACCATGCCCGCGCGAAGCGGGAGGCGGCCCTTCGGGATCGCTGGACGAGCCGGGCGACGACGGCCGGCGCCGCCTACGAGATGTTCGACGCGGAGCGAGAGGCACTGCTGCACCTGGGAACGTTCGGGCTGCTGAGGGAAAAACTCTCGTCACTTCTCGGCGCTAACGCGGCCTGAGGGCGCCGGCGGAGCACCGCCGCCGTGAACCGCCCTCCCGCCGACCTGCGTCCCTCAGGCCGCTCCCGTTCCGCCTCAAGCCGTTTCGAGCACGATGTTGCCGACCACGTTGCCGCTTTCGACCGCTTCATGCGCGGCGGCAATGTCGTCGAGCGAAAACCGGGCGCCGATCGTATGCGTCAGCGTGCCGGCCTCCAGCATGGCGGTCAGTTCGGCGATGGCGATAGCGCGTTCGGCCGGCTGCAATTCATAGACGAGGTAGAACTGAAGCGTCAGGCTGCCCCACAGCATCGCCGTGAAGGAGACCGGGATGTCGGCCGGCACGTTCGAGCCGTAGCACACCAGCTTGCCGTATTGGGCAAGAACGCCCTGCGGCAGGAGAGGGGCGGTGGTCGACAGGTCCATGTCGAGGATCGCATCGACGCCGCGCCCGTCGGTCAGCGCCTTCACGCGCTCGGCGACGTTTTCGGTCTTGTAGTCGATGATTTCGGAGGCGCCGGCCGCCCTGGCATGGTCCGCCCGGCGGGTCGACGCGGTGCCGATGACGCGGGCGCCGCGCGAAACCGCGATCTGGGTCGCGTAGTGTCCGACGGCAGCCGCTGCCCCGGTTACGAGAATGGTCTTGCCGGGGCCGGCCTCGGCAAGCGTCGCGCCGTAAACGGCGGTCAGCGCCGGAATTCCGAAGCAGGCGCCGGCGGCGAAATCGGTGCCATCGGGCAGGCGCACGGCCTGGTCCGACGCAATCGCGATCACCTCGGCGGCCGTGCCCAATGCGCGCTTCCATTGACCGTTCCAGATCCAGACGCGCTCGCCGATCCGGCTGGCTGGAACGCCCGCGCCGACTGCCTCGATCACGCCGGCCCCGTCCGAATGTGGCACGATGCGCGGGAAGGCCAGCGGCCGGCCGCGCCGCGACTTCACATCCGATGGGTTCACCCCGGAGGCCGCGAGCCTGACGCGCACCTCGCCTGGGCCGGGCTCGGGCAGGGGCAGGTCGCCCACCGTCAGCACATTGCGCGCCTCGCCGTTACGTTCGTACCAGGCTGCTCTCATCATCATCATCCTCATGCCGCCGTGCCCTGAGACTGCCGCTTGCGCGCCTTCCCTGTCGGCGTGGTGTATCCCACAAACATCGGGATGACGACAGTCGCGCCGCCCTGCTTGCCTCGGCGAAGCGCCGCGTCGCCGCGTGCCACAACGACAAGGCCGGGCTGGATCAGGCCGGGCATGTGTTTTGCCGCTAGCGGATGCGAAGGCGTTTCGGGTCCAGGGGCCGCGCCGGGAGCGAACCCATGTCCAGCAATCAGGCGCCGTCCTCGCTGTTGCCCGCCGCACCGGCGGCCGAGGAGCGCATCGGTTTCCTGCTTGTCTTCCTCGCGGCACTCGCCTGGAGCCTGGGCGGCGCGATCGGCCGCTTCCTCGGCGAGAACGACGCCTGGACGATCGTCTTCTGGCGATCCTTCTGGGCGGCCGCCTTTCTGGTCGGGTTCATGCTGTGGCGCGACGGGCCGCGCGGCATGCTGGGGCTGTTCCGGGTGATGGGCCTGCCGGGCCTGATCGTCGCCCTGTGTTTTGCCACCGCGTCGACAGCCTTCGTCGTCGCGCTCTCCTACACCACCGTCGCCAACATCCTACTGATGCAGGCCGGCGCGCCGCTGATCGCGGCTTTGCTGGCCTTCCTGTTCTTCCGCGAGCGCATTTCGCGCGCGACCTGGGTGGCGATCTTCGCGGTGATCGCGGGCGTGGCGGTCATGGTGTCGGATTCGTTCGACGGCAACGTCTCTCCGGTCGGAGACGGGCTGGCGCTCCTCATCGTCGTGGTGTTCTCGCTCGCCACCGTGCTGACGCGGCGATACGCCGATGTCCGGATGACGCCCGCCGTCTGCCTCGGCACGGTCATGGCCGCTGGTTTCGCGCTGACGCAGGCGAGCACTCTTCTCGTCTCGACCACGGACATGGGGTTCCTGTTTGCCTTCGGCGCGATCAATCTGGGACTGGGTCTCGCGCTCTTCACCACAGGCGCGCGGCTCATTCCGGCCGCCTACGCCGCGCTGTTGGCGACCTTCGAGACACTTCTTGGCCCCGTCTGGGTCTGGCTGATCCATGGCGAGGTGCCCTCGCAACGCACGCTCATCGGCGGATCGATCGTCTTTGCCGCGCTGCTGATTCATATTGGGATGGAATACCGTCGGCAGATGCGCCCGCAAAAGCCGGGCACCACCGGCCTGCCGCTGCCGGACTGAGTGTACCGGCGCGCGTCCCGCCGCACGTTCGACCCGGACGCCCGGCAGGTTTTTCGCGGCGGAATCTTGGTGGACGCGCGGATCATACTCCTTCGCACGATCCGGGAAAATGCCGCTTGTCGCAGTGCAAAAACGCCAATAGTCTTCGTTGACTAAACTTGGCCGCGTTGCGTCACTCGCGCGAGCCGGGAAACGGGGCAAGACAAGAGGAGAACACGCGATGAAATTCAGGGGACACCTGCTGGCCGCCACCGCGCTCGCGGCGCTCGTGTCGGTCGAGGCGAACGCGCAAGACCGCACCGTCAACGTCTACAACTGGTCCGATTATATCGACGATTCCATCCTGGAAGAGTTCACCAAGGAGACCGGCATCCGTGTCGTCTACGACGTGTTCGATTCCAACGAAATCCTCGAGACGAAGCTGCTTGCCGGCGGCACCGGCTACGACGTGGTCGTGCCGACGGGCACCTTCCTGGCCCGCCAGATACAGGCCGGCGTCTTCCAGAAGCTCGACAAGGCCAAGCTTCCGAACCTCTCCAACATGTGGGACATGGTATCCGAGCGCACGGCCAAGTACGATCCGGGCAATGAATACTCCATCAACTACATGTGGGGGACGACCGGCATCGGCTACAACGTCAACAAGGTCCAGGATGCACTCGGCATCGAGAAGGTCGACAGTTGGGACGTCGTCTTCAACCCGGAAAATCTGGCCAAGCTCGCCGACTGCGGCGTCTACATGCTGGATGCCCCGGCCGAGATGATTCCCGCCGCGCTCAACTATCTTGGTCTCGATCCGAACTCCACCGATCCGGACGAACTCGGGAAAGCCGAGCAACTCCTGCTGTCGATCCGTCCCTCGATCCGCAAGTTCCACTCTTCGGAGTACATCAACGCGCTGGCCAACGGCGACATCTGTCTGGCGGTCGGCTGGTCGGGCGACATGTTCCAGGCGCGCGACCGCGCCGCGGAGGCCGATCAGGGCGTGGCGATCGACTATTCGATCCCGCAGGAGGGCGCGCAGATGTGGTTCGACCAGATGGCGATCCCGGCCGACGCGCCGCATGTTGCCGAGGCGCACGAGTTCTTGAACTACATGATGCGTCCGGACGTGATTGCGAAGGCGTCGAACTACGTCTTCTACGCCAATGGCAACGCTGCGTCGAAGGATCTGCTCGAGGAGGAGGTCATCGGCGATCCGGCCGTCTATCCAAGCGACGAGACCATGAACAAGCTGTTCACGACCGTTCCGCTCGACGCGCGGACGCAGCGCCTCGTGACACGCATCTGGACTCGTGTCGTGACCGGTCAATAGGCGGACGATCCGGCCCCTGGCGCCAGCGCCGGGGGCTTCGCGTTCGGGGAGCGGGCACTCGGGGGACCACATGAAATCGCTCGGCAGCATTCGCAGAAGCTTCGCTCCCTGGGACGATCCGGCCGCCAGGCCCTATATCTCCTTCGAAAACATCACCAAGCGGTTCGGCGATTTCGTTGCCGTCGACAATCTCTCGCTCAATATCTACGAACGCGAGTTCTTCGCGCTTCTCGGGGCCTCCGGCTGTGGCAAGTCCACCCTTCTGCGCATGCTTGCGGGCTTCGAGGAACCGACGTCCGGTCGCATCCTGCTCGATGGCCAGGATATGCGCGGCATTCCGCCCTACCGGCGGCCGGTCAACATGATGTTCCAGTCCTATGCGCTTTTTCCGCACATGAGTGTCGAGCAGAACATCGCCTTCGGTCTCAAACAGGACGGGATGCCGAAGGCGCAGATCGCCGAGCGCGTCTCCGAGATGCTGAAGCTGGTCAAGCTCGAGCAGTTCGCCCGCCGCAAGCCGCATCAGCTGTCCGGCGGCCAGCGCCAGCGCGTCGCGCTCGCCCGCTCGGTGGCCAAGCGGCCGAAGGTGCTTTTGCTCGACGAGCCGCTTGGCGCGCTCGACAAGAAGCTGCGCGAGGAGACGCAGTTCGAACTGATGGACCTGCAACAGAATCTCGGCCTGACCTTCGTGGTCGTCACGCACGACCAGGAAGAGGCCATGACCATGGCCGACCGCATCGCGATCCTGGACAAGGGCAAGGTGATGCAGGTGGCCACGCCGGCCGAAATCTACGAGGCGCCGGCCTCCCGCTTCGTGGCGGGCTTCGTCGGCACCGTGAACCTGCTCGAAGGCAGCGTTATGTCGCGTCATGGCGCGAGCCTGAGGATCAAGGGCGCAAGCGGCGCGGAAATCCAGGTCGAGAACGTGCCCGACGATGTCAGTTCCGGCGAGGTCGCCTTCGCGATCCGTCCAGAGAAGATCAAGGTCTCGCCGCGCCAGCCCGCCGAGGGTACGCCCAACGTCATGGAGGGCGAGATCTTCGACCTCGCCTATCTCGGCGACATGACCGTCTATCACGTGCGTCTGGCGGACGGTCAGGTGGTCAAGGCCAGCGCGTTGAACAGCGCGCGGCTGAGCGATGACCAACTGACCTGGAGCGACCGGGCCTGGATTTCATTCTCGCCGGATGCCGGCGTCGTCCTGACGAGGTAGGGCGATGGTTCAGTTGGCTACATCGGACCATCCAGACGCCGCGCCCGCCACCATCTCCGTCCGGCTCAGCAGGGCGGTCGGCAGCCGCCTGGTCATAATCGTTCCCTATCTCTGGCTGTTCGTCTTCTTCCTTGTTCCCTTTCTGATCGTCTTCAAGATCTCGCTGTCGACGACCGCGATCGCGATGCCTCCCTACGTCCCGGTATTCCGTCTGGAGGAAGGGCTTGCGGGGTTGCTTGCCAGTCTGAGCGAGCTCACCCTCGACAACTACCTGTGGCTGACCGAGGACGCGCTCTATTTCAACGCCTATGTTTCAAGCATAACGATCGCCGCGGTCTCGACGCTGATCACGCTGGCCGTCGGCTTTCCCATTGCCTACGGGATGGCGCGCGCGCCCGCCTCGCTCCGGCCGACGTTGCTGATGCTGGTCATCCTGCCGTTCTGGACGAGCTTCCTCATCCGGGTCTACGCCTGGATCGGCATCCTCAAGCCGGAGGGACTGCTCAACCAGTTCCTGATCTGGCTGGGCGTGATCGACACGCCCCTGCTCATCCTCAACACCAACACAGCCATCTACATCGGCATCGTCTATTCCTACCTGCCCTTCATGGTGCTGCCGCTCTATGCGGCGCTGGAGAAGATGGACTATTCGCTGGTGGAGGCGGCGCAGGATCTGGGCTGCCCGCCGATTTCCGCCTTCTGGAAGATCACCTTCCCGCTGGCGCTGCCGGGCGTGGTGGCCGGGTCGATGCTCGTTTTCATTCCGGCCATGGGCGAGTTCGTCATCCCCGACCTGCTTGGTGGCTCGCAGACGCTGATGATCGGCAAGACGCTGTGGAACGAGTTCTTCAACAACCGCGACTGGCCGGTTTCCTCCGCGGTCGCCGTCATCCTGCTCCTGCTGCTCGTCGTGCCGATCATGCTGTTCCAGCAGGCACAGGCGCGTTCGCTGGAAAAGGACAGGTGAAGGCGTTGTGATGAACACCACCTGGTCCCGCTTCAACATTGTCTCGATCGTATTCGGCTTCGCGTTCCTCTACATCCCGATCGTTCTGCTGATTGTCTTTTCCTTCAATGAATCCAGGCTCGTGACCGTGTGGGCCGGCTTCTCGACGAAGTGGTATGGCGAACTCTTCCGCAACCAGGGCCTGATAGACGCGGCCTGGGTGACAGCGCGCGTGGCGTTCCTCTCTGCCAGCATCGCCACCGTGCTCGGTACGCTCGCCGCGCTGGCGCTCACCCGCTACACGCGGTTTCGCGGGCGGGTCCTGTTTACGGGCATGGTGTTTGCGCCGCTGGTCATGCCCGAGGTGATCACGGGATTGTCGCTGCTTTTGTTGTTTGTCGCCATCGGGCTGGATCGCGGCTTCCTGACCGTGACGCTCGCCCACATCACCTTCTCCATGTGCTTCGTGGCGGTGGTGGTGCAGTCGCGCCTGATCTCCTTCGACCGCTCGCTGGAAGAGGCCGCGATGGATCTCGGCGCCACGCCGGTGAAGACCTTCTTCGCGATCACGCTGCCGGTCATCCTGCCGGCGATCGTCTCGGGCTGGATGCTGGCCTTCACGCTGTCGCTCGACGATCTGGTGATCGCCAGCTTCGCCTCGGGGCCCGGCGCGACGACCCTGCCGATGAAAATCTACAGTCAGGTTCGCCTTGGCGTGACGCCCGAGATCAATGCCGCTTGCACCATTCTCATCGCCATCGTCGCGGTGGGGGTCCTCATCGCCTCGGTGGTCAACAAGAGCCGCGAAGTGCAGCGGCAGCGCGACGAGCAGGCGGCACAACGCCACTGACCAGGGCGCGGTGCGCTTGCTCGACCGTCCCGCACTGGAGTTGTCGCCGGACCGGGACGCGGCCTCGCGGACGGGCTCACTCCGACGGGTAGTCGCTGAGGATCGGGGAGATGAAGGGCGCTCGCCACGAGCCGCCGACAAAAAACGCGGCGAGCGGCGAGCCCTGGCCAGTCGACGCAGTTTCGACGGGCTCGCCGGGGTCCCGCGGCAGGATGGTGCCCGACAGGGCGATGCCTTGCCCGACCAGCGGCAGAATGCCCGTGAAAGCGATGACTTGACGGGCCTGCTTGACCTTTGCCGCATCCAGCTTCGCAACGCCGCTCAGGACGGTCGAGCGAAACTCCGCCGATTCGAAGGCAATCGTACCTTCGGGGACATCGCGCAAGGGAAAGAAGCCACTGGTCGACGCCCGCTCGCGGAAGGCGTCGAGATCGAACCAGGCCACCGAGCCCGGTCCGAGCTTGATCGAAATCGAACCGCCGCTGCCCGCGAGCATCGATTCCCATCGATCGGCTGGGCCGCTGACGATCGCCGAGATCGTCGCCTTGGCCTGCGGCAGGGAAGGGCCAAGCCCTGCCGCTGCTCCGAAGGCCCTGAAGTCGACATCGCTGGCGAGAAACCGTATTTCGGCCTGGTCGGTCGCGCTGCGGTTGATGCGGAGACTGGCCTGGATGGCGCCGCCGAAGGCGGTGGAATCGGAGATGTCGAAGGCCGCCAGGCCTTCGTTGATCTGCGCGGTGGCCGCCAGTTGGCCGAGGTCGATCGGCCCGGCGGTCGCGCGCGCCGCCGACAACCTCAGATCGAGATGCAACTGACGGGCGAAGTCCAGTTCGATTGGACCATTCCAGCGCCCCTGATCGTCGGGAAGCTGGACGAAGGCGTCGAGGAAGGCGCGAATGTCGAGGGTCTGAAACGCCAGTGTTCCCGACAGCGTCGGTATCGCTCCGGCGAGCGAGAACTCAAGCAACCCATTGCCGGGATGGCCACCGAACGACAGTTGCGCGCCTTCGAGTTTCATGCGCTGCGCATCGCCGATCAGACGTCCCGATACGGACGCGTTCCCGGTGACCGGGCCCGGCGAGATGTCCGCCCGGGACCATTCCAACGCGCGCCGCAGGGATGGAGACGACAGTTTCGCGACGCCATCCAGAAAGCCGCCCTTGGACGAGGTCGCGAGTCCCTCGAAGCTGCCGGTCAGCGGCGAAGAGGCCAGCGAAACCGAAACACGCGAGTGGCCGCCCGCGAGCAGGGCGAGCGGTTGCTGGACACCGGCGTCCACGGAAATGCCCTCGCCGCGCCAGATCGCTTTTAGCGAAACGGAAGCGGGGCGCTGGAGGGCCGGCCACGAGCCACGCCCGGTGATGCTGGAGAGGACTTCGTGTTCGCCATCGGCATCGACCCGCAAAACGCGTCCGTCGACGAACTCGAAGGCGCCGAGCGAATCGGAGGGCATGCGCGCCGGGTCGGGCTGCGCGGGATTGCCATCCACCACGACGCGGGCTGTCTCGATGGCGCGCAGCATGCGTCCGCCGCGCGGCGGCACGGGGAAAGGGAGGGCCCCATCCTGGTCCGATACGCGCAGCACCGGCCGCAGCAACGCGACCTTGGTGAAGGAAATCTCTCCCCTCAGCGCGGCGATCGCGGAAAGCTCGATGGCGATGCGCTCCGACCGAAGCACGGGCGGCTCGTCCGGCTTGCCCCATTCCTGCAGCGAGACGTCGGCCAGTTCCGCGTGGAAGGATGGCCATACGTGGATGCTGGGGATGCCGCTCAGCACGACGCGGTAGCCGCTCCATGCGCTCAACTCGGAGGCGATACGATTGCGCACGATCTGCGTCGAGGCGACATAGGGGATCAACGCGATGAAACCGAGGGCAAAGACCGCCAGTCCCGCAAAGATCCAGATCGTTCGTTTCGCGGCCTTGGATGGCATTGCGCCTCGTCGTCCCCTTGCGCGGATCGCGCGGTTGCACAGGCCTCGCGGGCGCCGCCATGCGAGCCTTTTCAAGCCATTGTGGCCCGGCGATGGCGTTGGGACGGCATCCGGGGCCGTCTTGCCCTCCCGTGGCGCAATATGCATAACCGCAGCGCCCATCTGGAGGAACTCGATGTCTCGGACTGCCCCGCTCTGGACCCCGTCCCCCGACGCCGTCGGCCATTCGCCGTTTATGGCATTCATGGCCGACGCGACCAAGCGCTCCGGCACGTCCCTTTCAAGCTATGAACAACTTCATGACTGGTCCGTAACAGATCGTGAGGGCTTTTGGAAACTGGTCTGGGACTTCTGCGGCGTGATCGGCGAGCGGGGCGTGCGCGACCTGATCGATGGTGACAGGATGCCGGGCGCGGCATTCTTCCCCGACGCGACGCTGAATTTCGCCGAGAACCTGCTCTGGAAGAGCGGCGGCGGCGATGCCCTGGTGTTTCGCGGCGAGGACAAGGTCGAGAACCGCCTGTCCTGGGACGCGCTGCGTTCCATGGTGTCGAAGCTGCAGCAGGCCTTCGCGGCCGAGGGCGTGAAGGCGGGCGACCGCGTGGCCGCCATGATGCCCAACATGCCCGAGACGATCGCGGCCATGCTCGCGGCGACCTCACTTGGCGCGATCTGGTCGTCCTGCTCCCCCGATTTCGGCGAACAGGGCGTGCTCGACCGCTTCGGGCAGATCGAGCCGGTGATCTTCGTCACCGTCGACGGATACTGGTACGCGGGCAAGCGCATCGAAGTCGCCGACAAGGTGGCCAAGGTGGTGGCGAGGCTGCCGACGGTGCGGCGTACGCTGGTGGTGAACTATCTCGGCGCCGCCGAGGCGGTCGCGGCCTCTCTGCCGAACGGACGCACTCTCCAGGCCGCGCTCGACGCGCATGACGACAAGCCGCTCGCATTCGAGCGGCTGCCCTTCGGCCACCCACTTTACATCCTGTTCTCATCGGGCACGACCGGCATCCCCAAATGCATCGTGCATTCGGCTGGCGGCACCCTGATCCAGCACCTTAAGGAGCAGCGGCTGCATGCCGGCATTGGCGAAGGCGACCGCTTCTTCTACTTCACCACCTGCGGCTGGATGATGTGGAACTGGCTCGTATCCGGTCTCGCCTCGGGCGCCACGCTGCTGCTTTACGACGGTTCACCGTTCCATCCGGACGGCAACGTGATCTTCGACTTCGCGCAAGCCGAGAAGATGACCTATTTCGGCACCTCGGCGAAGTTCATCGACGCTGTCCGCAAGTCGGGACTGCGGCCGATCGAGACGCACGACCTGTCGACGGTGCGCATCATTTCCTCGACCGGTTCGCCGCTGTCGCCGGAGGGTTTCGACTTTGTCTATTCCGGCATCAAGGCCGACGTGCACCTGGCCTCGATCTCCGGCGGCACCGACATCGTGTCGTGCTTCGTGCTCGGCATTCCCACCCGTTCGGTTTGGAGCGGGGAGATCCAGGGGGCGGGTCTCGGCATGGCGGTCGAGGTCTGGAACGACGACGGCAAGCCGGTGCGCGGAGAAAAGGGCGAGCTTGTCTGCACGAAGGCCTTCCCCGCCATGCCGGTGATGTTCTGGAACGACCCGGACGGCGCCAAGTACCGGGCAGCCTATTTCGAGCGCTTCGACAACATCTGGTGCCACGGGGACTTCGCCGAGGTGACGGAGCACGACGGTTTCATCATCCATGGCCGATCGGATGCGACGCTGAATCCGGGCGGCGTGCGCATCGGCACGGCCGAGATCTACAATCAGGTCGAGCAGATGGAGGAAATCCTCGAGGCGATCTGCATCGGCCAGGATTTCGACGATGACGTGCGCGTGGTTCTGTTCGTGCGGCTGGCGCCCGGTATTTCGCTCGACGCCGAGCTCGAGAAGCGCATCAAGGCCCGTATCCGTTCCGGCGCCAGCCCGCGCCATGTACCGGCCCGGATCGTGGCGGTGGCCGACATTCCGCGCACCAAGTCTGGCAAGATCACCGAACTCGCCGTGCGCGACGTGGTGCATGGACGCGCGGTCAAGAACAAGGAAGCGCTGGCGAACCCGGAGGCGCTGGACCTCTACCGCGATCTGCCGGAACTGCGCAGCTGAGGTCGGTCGCCGGAAGGTTAACGAAACGTGACCCGGAAATTTACCTCGATACAAGAGGTGGGTCCGATTTTTAAACCTCTCCTTAACCTGGTAAGGTTTCGTTAAGGGTTCGCCGCGATACTTACGGTCAACTTGAGGGAGAAATCCCGCGCCTGTTCCAGGCAATGTTTCGCTCAAGTCCTCGTTTTGACAGCAATCCAATTCACGGGGCGTTCGCGAGAACGCCCCGATTTTTTTAGCCCTGCCGGCAAGCCTCGGCGTTCCCTACAGCGGCGCGTCGCCGTCGCGCATCAGCGCCCCCGAAAGCAACATTACCGGGATCAGCGCGGTCACGATGATCAGCAGTGCGGCGATCGCCCCGTCCTCGACGACGCCGCGCGAGGCATTTTCATAGACATGGGTTGCCAGCGTCGAGAACCCGAAGGGGCGCAGGAGGATCGTCGCCGACAATTCCTTCACCGTGTCGACGAAGACGAGGACGGCGGCTGTAAACAGGGCAGGGCGCAGCAGCGGCAAAAGGATCTCGCGCGCGCTCGCCAGCGGCGAGCGGCCAAGGCTGCGGGCAGCCTCGTCGATGTTGCGCGGCAGCTTCTCCAGTCCCGAGCGTATGGCGCCCTCGGCCAGCGCCAGGAAGCGGATCGAACAGGCCAGCACCACGGCGCCGGCCGAGCCGGTGAGCAGCAGTCCGGTCGAGACGCCGAAACCGTCGCGCATGACGGTGTCCAGTGTGTTGTCGAATCGGGTCAGGGCAAACAGCAGCCCCAGACCCAGGATGGTGCCAGGCATTGCGTAACCGCCCGCGGCGAGCCGCGCGACGACCGTCATCGCCGCCGAACGTGACAGGCGCGCCGCGTTCATGACCGCGAGCGCGGCCGCCACAGTCAGCAAGGCTGTCGCGCCCGCGGTGAGGATGCTGTTGAGAAAAGCGGCATGGAGGGCGGGGTTTGCGATCTGGTCCAGCCGACGGCTGGCATAGTCGCCAAACACGTAGAGCGGAATGCCGAACCCCGCCAGCACCGGCAGCGCGGCCGACAGGGTTGCCAGCGCCGCGCGCCAGCCGCAGAGCCTCACGCGGGGCGGCTTAGACTTCATCTGCGTGGCGCGTGCACCGTGGAAGCGCTGCTTGCGGCGGGCCCATTGCTCCGCCCAGACCAGACCGAGCACAAGGAGCAGCATCAGCATGGCAATCTGGGCCGCGCCTTCGAGGCTGCCGCGGTTGAGCCATGTCGAATAGACAGAGAAAGTTAGGGTCCGCACGCCGAGATACTCGACGGCGCCGATGTCGTTGATCGTCTCCATCAGCACGAGAGCGACGCCCGCCAGGATCGCGGGACGTGCGACCGGCAGGAGAATGCGGAAGAAAACCTTGGCCGGACTGGCGCCGAGGGTTCGCGCCACGTCGGCGATGTTGCGGCCCTGCATGATGAAGACCACGCGCGCGGTGAGATAGACATAGGGGTAGAGCACGGACGACAGCACGATGGCCGCGCCGCCGGTGGTGCGGATGTCGGGAAACCAGTAGTCCCGCATCGTCTGGTAGCCGAACAGAGTCCGGACGGCGCCCTGCACTGGTCCGGTGTAATGAAAGAACTCCCCGAAGGCGTAGGCGGCCAGATAGGTCGGCACCGCCAACGGAAGCACCAGCGCCCAGGCCAGCATCCGGCGGAGGGGGAAATCATAGGTGACGACCAGCCAAGCCGTGGTCACGCCGATCGACGCGGTGCCGCCGGCCACCAGCACGAGCAGCCAGATGGTCGTCACGCTGGAGCCTGGCAGGACGTTGCGCGCCAGGTGAGGCCAGTCGGCACCCGTTCCGGTCGCGGCGATGAAGGCCAGGACCGCGATCGGCACCAACACGATCGCGGCAATGACGAGGGCCAGCACGAAGGCGACCGGATGCCGCTCCCGTCGCGAACGCGCGGGGAGGGCGATGCCCGGTGAAAGGTCTGTGCGGCTGGTTTCCTGCATCAGGCGCTCAAGAAAAAAGGGTCCGCGTCGGTTACCCGCGCGGACCCTCTCATGCAAGCGACCTTTGTCGCTGCGTGATCAGCTCGACGGGCCGTCGTCGATCCCGACACGGTCGACCATCTCGGAAGCGGCCTTGCGCTGCGCGGCGATGTCGGCGAGCGGCATGGTGTCGGCGTTGATCGTGCCGAAGGACTTCACGATGTCAGACGCTTCAGCGCCCGGCTTGACCGGATACTCGAAGACCAGGGCGGCATAGATCTTCTGCGCTTCGTCGCTGGCCAGATACTCCATCAGTGCGAGCGCATTGTCGCGATTGGGCGAATTTTTCGCCATCGCCATGCCGGAGATGTTGACGTGGGTTTTTCCGTTCTCGAAGGTGGGGAAGACCACGTTGATCGCGTTCGCCCATTCCTTCTGCTCCGGTTCCTTCTCGTTGGTCATCATCAGACCGACGTAATAGGTGTTGCCGATGCCGATGTCGCATTCGCCGGCAGCGACGGCCTTGGCCTGGGCGCGGTCGTTTCCGTCGGGCTTGCGGGCGAGATTGGCCTTGAATCCCTCCATCCACTCCTCGGTCTTCGCTTCGCCCCAGTGCGCGATCATGGCGGCGAAGAGGCCAAGGCTGTAGTCGTTCTGGCCGGAACGGGTGCAGATTCGGCCCTTCCACTTCGGGTCGGCCAGTTCGGCATAGGTGATCGCGTCCTCGCTCACGCGGTCCTTCGAGGCGTAGAGAACGCGGGCGCGGGTGGTTACACCGAACCAGTGTCCCTCCGGATCGCGCATTTCCGTAGGCAGGGCGGCGTTGATCTCGGCGCTGTCGACCGGCTGCGTGACACCCTTGTCCTTGGCGGCGGTCAGCCTGGCGATGTCGACGGTGAGGATGACGTCGGCCGGCGAGTTCGCGCCTTCGGCGGCGATGCGCTCTTCCAGGCCCTTGTCGAGGAAAAGCACCTGTGTCTCGATACCCGACTTGGCCGTGAAGGCGTCGAGCAGGGGCTTGATCAGATCGGGCTGGCGGTAGGAGTAGACGTTCACGACACCGTCGGCCTGCGCGGGCATGGCCAGGACGGCGACGGAGGACGCGAAGACGGCGGCAGCGAGACCAGCGCGGGCGAAGCTGGCGGTCAGGCGGGGCATGGGTTGAACTCCTCTCTCGGTTCTCTTCTCGGCGCCGCATGGGTTCGGGCGCCGATTACCCGCGCTGAATGGTCGATCGATCGTAGGCGGTCAAGCAATTCCGGCGTGAAATCAGATGTTTAGAAGAATTCTAAACTCAAAATGTCAGGAATTTTCGAGAAAAATCAGAGTGGAACGCTCAAGATATGAAAACGGGACCACCATCACTTCTTCGTGATAGGAGGCGTTCCGTGTCGGACGGCGCCCGCCGGCCGGTCATTGGGCGAGCACTCGCGTCGAAGGAAAGCAGATCTCGACCAGCGTGCCTTCTCCAGGCGACGAATTGATGGTGAAGCGGGCGCGGTTGGCCTCCACCATCGCCTTGGTCAGGGGCAGGCCTAGGCCAGTGCCGTCGGTGCGGGTCCGCTTCAACGAGTTGATCTGCTTGAACGGCTTCAGCGCCTGCTCGATTTCGGCGCTCGACATGCCGACGCCGGTGTCGCGCACCCGCATGACGACGTCGCCGGACGATTCATAGGCGGTCGAGACGATCACCTGCCCGCCCGGCTGGGTGAAGCGCACGGCATTCGACAGCAGATTGAGGCCGATCTGGCGCACCGACCGGAGGTCGGCGACGACTTCCGGGAGGCGCGAGGCGAAGCTCGAGCGGATGATGACCCGCTCTCGGTTGGCCTGGGGCTGCATCATCGCAACGGTTTCGGCCAGGACGTCGTTCAGCGAGACCGCCTCATAGGCCATCTCCTGCTCGCCCGCCTCGATCTTTGAAATGTCGAGCAGGTCATTGACGATGTCGAGCACGTGATTGCCGGATCGGTTGATGTCGCGCAGGTAGTCGCGGTAGCGGTCATTGCCGATCGGGCCGAACTTCTCGTCCATCATGAGTTCCGAAAACCCGATGATGGCGTTCAGCGGCGTGCGGATTTCATGCGAAACCCGGGCGAGGAACTCCGATTTCTGCGACGATGATCGCTCTGCGAGGGTGCGGGCCTTGGTCAGCTCTTCCTCGGCGCGTTTCCAGGAGGTGATGTCGCGCAGCACCGCGCAGAAGCCGTTGCCGCCCGGCAAGCGGCCGATGGTCATGAACAGCGGGATGAATCGGCCCTGCGATTCGCGGCCGATCACTTCGCGGCCATCGTTGAGGACGCTGGCAACGCCATGGTCGGACAGGCCCTGCAGATAGTCGCGCGCGGCGCGTTGGCTCTCAACCGCGAGCAGCGAGGCGAAGGGCTTGCCGGCCACTTCGCCGTCGTCATAGCCAAACAGCGCCTCGGCCGGCCGGTTGATGGAGCGGATGGTTCCGTCCGGCGCGATCAGCACAACGCCGTCGGTCGCGGTGTCGAGGATCGTGCGCATTTCCTCGACGCGCGCCGCGAGATCGGAGGTCGGAAGCTCGACGAAATCCTCGATCGGTTCGTCGGCCTGTCGAAGCGCCAGAAGCAGCGCCTTGCCGCGCCCCCAGGGGATCGACTGGAGATGGGCACGAACGGGCATCGTCGTGCCGTCCCGCCGGCGCAGCACGGCCGAGTGGGCGGGCGCATCCTCGTGATCGCTTCCGGCGCTGGGCTCTGCGAAAAGGACGCCCAGTCCGCCGGCTTCGTCGAGTTCCGTCAGCTTCGCATAGCCGGTGAAGTCGAGGAAACTCCGGTTCGCGAAGTGAAGGACGTCGCCGGCATGCACCAGGATGGGCAGGGGCAGGCGGGACAGAACCGTGCGCCCGACAACGGGATAGGCGGGCTCGTCAACAGCGTCGCCGACAACGGAGGAATCGGCGACATCGGATGGCAAGGGCTCGACGGCTTGTGGCAGCGGGGCGGGCGGCTCAGCATCGGTCGGCGTCGCTTCGGCGCCGCTTGGCGTCGCCAGACCGTTTTCATTGTCGGCGGACAGGCGAACGTCGTGCCCCGTCGACCCCAGCGCCTGGCGAGGCTGCTCGGCCATCGGCGGCGCTTCGAAGCGCATCCGGCCGTCGGTCGCATGGCCGATTCCGTCGGTCAGCGCCGCCTCGCCGGCTGCCGATGGCCGCTCATCCGCGCCGATGCTGTCAACGGGGGCTGCCGGTTCCGGCGTTGTCCCGGCCGGCGGCTGCGAGGGCCGGGAGTCTTCCGGATCGATCGGCGCGTCGGCGATTTCTTCCTCGACCTCGATGAAGAACGGATTGATCGGACGCCGTCCGCTGCCGTCCTCGGCCAGGGAGCGTTCCCCGGACGTGGCGGGTTTAGTTTCGTCGGCGCGTGGAGCGGCGACGTCCGATATGTCGTACGTCGACGCGATCCCGTCGACGGAGTCTCCGGCCGGCGAGGTTGACGAGCCGGCGACCTCGCCGGGTTTGGCATCCTCCGGCGATTCGGGCGCGTCCCCGCGCGGTTCGGTCACCTTCTTCAGCCGATCGCCGATCTCGCGGAACGCATTGCGCTCGACCGGGGACAGGATGCGATCGGAGGACGGTGGGCGATGTTCGGCCAGCCGGATGATCTTGTCCGAGAAGCGGCGCGATCGCGCCTCTTCCATCGCGATGACGGTCGTCTCCGACGTGTCTGGCCCGTCGGCGCTGTCGGGCGTCGAGACCTCGGCGGGCTCCCCGGTGGCCACGACCGTGCCGGGGGCTCCCACCGCCGCGTCGTCAGGCGCGTGGAGATCGGACTGGGCGTCCGGCACACCGTCCAGTTCGGGTGCCTCCGCTTGCGTGGACTGGACCTCGCTCGCGTCCTCGACCGGATCATCGAGGGGATGGGGCACGGCGACGGGGACGAAGAGGGAATCCGCCGGGCGGGCGATGCCGAAGCCACGAAAGCCTTCGAACTGGCGATCGCGCGCGTAGACCGGCAGGGCAGCGAGATCGACCGGCGCGCGCCAGCCCAAGGCGCCCAGCGGCCATAGGACCGTCCTGCCTGACCAGGTGTCGCGGCGCGCCAGCAGGCCAGCGATCCCGCCATCTGGGTCGATGCCCAGTTCGGCCGCGACGTCGGCGAAGGAACGACCGATCACCCTGGCTTCGTCCGTTTCCATCGCCAGAAGAAACTCGCGCGACATCGCGCTGAAACGGCCCTCTGCGTCCGTGCGCCAGGCAAATCGGACCGGCGCGTCCGATCGGGTGAAGGGAGGTTCGGTGACGGGCGACTCCGCTGGCTCGGGATCGGCTAAGCCGGGCGCGGCGGGCGGTTCCTCAGTGGCAGCCGTCGTCGAGCCCCGCGCATGGGTCTCGAAGTACCAGCCGTCGATATGGCCGCGCGATCCGCCATTGCCGGATGCCGCTTTCGGGTCGTCACGACCCGATCCGGGCTCGGGGGCGCTGCTTTCCGCGCCGGACGTTGCCGCTGGCCCAGTCGGCGCAGGCCGGTCCGGGTCATCGGTGGCCGTGTTTTCGGGGAAATCGGCCGCGCGGTATAACTCCGGATCATCGACCACGACCAGCAGGTGTGCCGCCGGGTCGTCCAGAAGGCGGGCAATGCCAGCGGGAAGGCGCCCGCCTGCAGCGGGAATGCGGCGCTTGACCAGGCGGTCCGAGGCGTCCGCCACGTCCGCGACCAGGGCTCGCACCGTCTCGGGTGCGATGCCAAGGTCGTCATAGCCAGGCGCGGCCGCGATGATCTCTCCAGAACGCAGAAAGGCGGCATAATAGCCGGCCTCGGTGAAGCCCGAGATCGCCCTGGCGGCGATTTCGTCCGGGTCGCGCGCGCCGGCCGCCGCCGCGGGTGCCGCCAGCAGGATGGCATGCTCCCCGTCCGGGAGGCGGATCGTGCTGGCAAGGAAACTGACGGCCCGGCTCGAGTGGCCGGAATGCAGGCGAAGCAGGAGCGAGCGGTCGGTTCCGATCTCGGGATAGCCGGGCGTGGCCGCGATCTGCCGCTTCTGTGCGAAACCCAGCCCGGCCGCGGCGCCCATGATCGCCTCGATGTCGGGATAGCCGAACAACCGCGCGCCGGGCCCGTTCGCCCAGATCACGTCTTCCAGATCGGCCGACAGGATCGCCAGAGCATCGCCCGCGGCAAAACGTCCCCTCACATCGTCGAGCACTGCAATGTCGATGAACGAATACTCGCTTGCTGACATGTCCCGAACGATCCCGATCCTCAGGCGCTGTCCCGCCTGACCTTAACGCTTTGTTAATAAAAGACCCCGTCGCCAAGGTCCACAATTCCCGGTGGCTTTGCGATCCTTTTCTGCCTCCGTGGTTAATCCCTCCGGAGAGTATGGTGCATTGCAAGAAAAATGTTGCAATGCACAAACTCTTTGCCTATATTGTGGGCATATGACGCGTGGACAGCTCGCGTCGGCCAGTTCCCACGAGAAGAAGGATAAGTGCAGATGTCTAAAGTGACCAAGTCCGCAGAAACCATCGAGTTCCCGACCTTCGACACGTCGAAGGCCACCGACCAGCTCCGCGCCTTCGCCGAGAAGGGCGTCGAGCAGTCGAAGGAAGTCTACTCCAAGATGAAGGCGTCCGCCGAGGATGCACAGAAGACCGTCGAGACCGCGATGGAAACCATGAAGAAGGCCGGCAGCGAAATGTCGCTGAAGGGCATCAGCGCGATGCGCGCCGGCGCCGAGGCTGACTTCTCCTACATGGAGTCGCTCGTCAACGCCAAGTCGCTCTCCGAGGTCATCGAACTGCAGACCACCTACCTGCGCAAGCGCATGGAAATGGTCGTCGACCAGGCCAAGGACATGCAGGCAGCCTCGACCAAGATGGCCGAAGAGGTCTCCAAGCCGGCCAAGGACGCCTTCGAGAAGACCATGAAGGAACTCAAGGTCGCCTGACGCATTTCCATGCCAAGTGCAGGGCGCGCTCCTCCTCCCGTGCGCTCTGATCGAAAGGGCAGGTCCGCAAGGGCCTGCCTTTTTCTTTTGGCTGATGCCGCGCCGGTCGCCGGTGTTTCGCGCTCGATCGCCGATCCGGCCCGCGGCGCCGCGCGAGTGGGCCAACGAGACGGTTTCCACGCTTGCAATCGCGGTCGTTTGACCTTATTGCACACTCGCTTCGCAACGCAGGGCGTGCGGTTGTAGCTCAGATGGTTAGAGCGCCGGATTGTGGATCCGGAGGTCCTCGGTTCGATCCCGAGCAACCGTACCATTCCCCCGCCGCCGCGCCTTTTCCCGACAACCGCGACCCTCACCGAGCGTGTGCGTTTCCAGCGTGCGCCTGACGGCGTTTTCGCTTTGCCGAGCTGGCGCTGCTCACCACGGAATCGTTTCGCCCATGTAGTCAACGAAGCTGCCGCTCTGAGCCATGTCGAAGTCCCAGGCGCGCGCGTGGACGCCCGCCGCCGACTCTTCCACCGAGATATCGGCGCCGCTTCCGCCCATGTCCGTGCGCACCCATCCGGGGTGAATCAGGCGCACAGCAATTCCCTCCGGCGCGAGGTCGGTGGCGAGGCCCTGCATGATTTTGTTCACGGCGGCCTTCGAGGCCCGGTAGGCGATCTGGTCGGACTTGGCGTAGCTCATCCGGCCCATGGCGCTCGACACGGTGAGGATGCGGGCGATGCCGGTCCTGTCGCGTGCCTCCCGCAAGTTGGGCAGGAAAGCCCGCGCGACGCGCAGCGGCGCCAGCGCGTTGACCTCCAGCGTCTGCCGGAAACCGTCGAAATCCATGTCGAGGGTCGACTGGCGGTCGGGGCCGATGATGCCGGCATTGTTGACGAGAAGATCGATCGGGCGGCCCGACAGCGCCGAGGCCACGCGGGCGAGGGCGTCCTCATCGGTCACGTCCACGCCGTCGAAGACTTTGCCGGGCAGGGCGCGGGCCGGCCGTGTCCGCACGAGGCTGATGACGGCGATTCCGTCGCGGGCGGCGATGTCGGCGAGCGCGCGGCCTATGCCGCGGGCGGTGCCGGTGATCAGCATGGTCTTGGTCATGCGGGCCTGATAGGCGCTGGCGCGGCGCGGTTCAACCGGGACCGCCGCCGTGCCTCGTCGGCCGCGCCTTGCTGCGACGAGAAAGGCCCGCCGGACGAGCCGACGGGCCTTTGCGATACGGCCATTGTCACGGGAGGGTGCAATGTCCGATCGAGGCAGGGTGAGCGCCCTGCCGTGCTTCTCTCGAATCAGCGGCCGCGACGCGCGACGTGCGGGATGTCGGCGCGGGTGATGCCGATGTCGTCCAGCTCGCGGTTGGACAGGCGCGACAGTTCGTCGATCGCGCTGCGGAAACGGCGCCAGTTGCGGTAGTTCTTGATGATGTTCATGGCCTGTGTCTTTCTTTCGGGCAAATGCAATCTGATGCGGCTCAGATAGGCGTCATGTTGCACTGCGACAAGAGCGCCAGGCGCATGGTTCGCCTGCATTTTTTGCATATCGCACAAAGATTAGGCGGGTTGTTCTTCGCGCTTGCGAAAGAGGCTTAGCGGGAGGTTAAGGGGCCAATGGCGAATAGGGAGTAGGGAGTAGGGAGTAGGGAGTAGGGAGTAGGGAGTGCTGCCGTACTTTCCCGTTCGCCGTTCGCCGTTCGCCGTTCGCTCCCTTCCCGCGCCCCCCTCAGAAAAGCGACCCCTGGCCGCCGCCGCCGCCCGCCTTTCCGGCGCGCGCCGGACGCGGCCTGGAAGGACCGTCCCCGGCGATCATCGCCGCGGCCGAGGCATCGGCGAATTGCAGCGCCACGCGGTCGCCGGCCGAAAGGCTTGCTGCGCGCTTCACCGGAGCGCCCGAGGCGTCGTGGACGACCACGAAGCCGCGCTCCAGCACGGCCTTGTAGGACAGCGAGGCGTTGAGCCGGGCGGCCTGGGCCAGCCGGTCGGCCAGGCGTGCGAGGCGGACGTCGGCGGCGCGGTCGGCGCGGCGGGCGAGGTTGGCGGCGCGGTCCTCGCAGGCCGACATGCGGCGCTTCAGCGGTTCGAGCCCGAGCCTCGCCGAGGCGCCGCCAAGCCGGTGCAGGCGGTCGCGGCGCAGCGCCAGATGGGCGGAAGGCAGCCGCGCGCCGAGCCGTTCGATCAGGCGGCTCGCCTCAGCGATGCGGCGCGACAGCGTGGCCGGCGTCAGCCGCGGCCGCTCGAAACGGGCGCGCTTGCGCTCCAGCCCGACATCGAGGCAGCGGTCGAGGCGCGCGGCGGCCTCGTCGAAGCGGCGGCGCGGCAGGGCGAGCAGCTGGTCGGCCGAGGGCAGGGCGCGGCCGGCGGCGCGCAGCGCCTGGCGCTTGCGGTCGAGGCTTCGCGCTTCGCCGTTTCCCAGCCGCGCGCCGAGCCCGGCCAGCGTCGCCTCGAGCTCGGCCCTGACCGGCACGGCCATTTCGGCGGCACCCGTCGGCGTCGGGGCGCGCATGTCGGCTGCGTGGTCGATCAGCGTCCAGTCGGTCTCGTGGCCGACGGCCGAGATCACCGGGATCAGCGAGCCGGCGACGGCGCGCACGATCGCCTCGTCGTTGAAGCCCCAGAGATCCTCGAGGCTGCCGCCGCCGCGCGCGACGATCAGCACGTCCGGGCGCGGGATCGGCCCGTCCTCGGCGAGGGCGTTGAAACCGGCCACCGCATTGGCCACTTCAGCGCCCGTCGTCTCGCCCTGCACCCGGACCGGCCAGACCAGCACATGCAGCGGAAAGCGGTCGGAAATCCGGTGGATGATGTCGCGGATGACGGCGCCGGTGGGCGAGGTGACGACGCCGATGACCTTCGGCATGAAGGGCAGCAGCTGCTTGCGTTCCTGGTCGAACAGGCCCTCGGCGGCGAGCCGGCGGCGGCGCTCCTCCAGGAGCGCCATCAGCGCGCCGGCGCCGGCCGGCTCCAGGCTCTCGATGACGATCTGGTATTTCGACGAGCCGGGATAGGTGGTGAGGCGCCCTTGCGCGATCACCTCCATGCCCTCTTCGGGCCGGAAGCGCAGCTTCTGGAAGGTGCCCTTCCAGATCACCGCCTCGAGCCGCGAGCGGTCGTCCTTCATGGCGAAATAGGCGTGCCCCGACGAATGCGGCCCGCGATAGCCCGAAATCTCGCCGCGGACCCGCACGTTGCCATAGGCATCCTCCACCGTGCGCTTCAGCGCGTTGGAGATCTCCGAGACGGTGAACTCGGCCGCGTTGGTGGGGGAATCGGGGGAAAGGAGGTCGCTCATCGTTGCAGTGTAACGGCGGCGGAGGAGGGGTGGAAGGGTGTGCAAGTGGCTGGTGGCGACCGGATGCAGCCGCCTCCGCTTCACCGCCCCCGCCAGAGAAGGGCCAGGGTGAAGGCGTGGAAGGCGGCGATGGCGAGGTTGCTCGCGACCACCGGGTTCATGACCGTGCCGACGGTGAACGGCGTCGTCACCTTGTAGACGACCTGCACCAGAAGCAGCGCCGCGATCATCGCAGGCACCGGCCGGATCAGGAACGCCGCCGAGGCGAGGAAGATCGCCAGGTAGACCGACAGCAGGATGTCGCGCGCGGGGGCGCGCGGCCCGTAGGCCTCGGCGATCCAGGCCGCATCGGCCAAGAGGCCGAGGCAGATCGGCGTCAGCACGACGACGTTGAGGACCAGCGAGAGCGTCAGCATTTTCTTCACGGGGGGTCTCCTTGTCGGGCGCCCCGGCGCGGGACAGGGGAGTTACGCAGGCGCGAGTCCGGCGGATTTGCCACGTCGGCGGATGCGGCGTCGATACGCGTCGTTCCCGACCGGGCGCCGGCAGGCGCGGCGCCATGGACCAGGACAATTCCAGCGCCGACGCCCTCCGGCCGCGGGTTTCGCGGGGAGGCGAGCGGCACGGCGGCCGTTCGGTGCTGTGGAAGGCGCGGCGCTTCGTCGTGACGACGGGGGTCGTCCCGACGTGGGATCGCTACG
>JBHYDY010000021.1:0-106593 GCA_051860465.1 Mesorhizobium sp. | reverse complement strand
TCAGCCGAAAACGAAAGCGAGCAGGGTGGTCCGACGCCTTCGCCAGATCAATCATCGGCCAAATGCGATAGCCCTAGGCAAAGGGGCCTGTTCGCTTGACGCCAAAGCTGTTAATGGGCTTTTGGCGTCGGCGGGGTTCGGAACGCGGCAGATGCGACGGTACCCCACGGAGATGAGCGTTGCAATCTCCGGAACCTGACTGGAATCAAGTCGCGCGGAGACGCGACGAGGGAGCGGATGGAGTTTCGATGATGCGATCGTCGGACCGGTCGGCAATGTCATTGCGGGACCGCAGGGGGCGTCGTGCGACCCATATCGCGACGGATCGGCGCACACACGCTTGGGGAGGGTTGGCACCGTGCGCCTGATCGCATTCATCGTCCGCGCCATCAGTGGATTCAACTGGCTCGTTGGCAATGTCTTTTCGTGGCTGGCGCTGGCAATCGTGGTGGTTTGCTTCTCCGTCGTGGTGCAGCGCTATGTCTTCTCCACCACGCAATTGTGGATGCAGGACCTGTATGTCTGGCTGAACGGCGCCATGTTCACTGCCGTGGCCGGCTTCGCGCTGCTGCGCAATGACCATGTTCGGGTCGACATCTTCTACCGTCCCGCCTCGGTGCCCCGCAAGGCGCTGGTGGACCTGATAGGCGTGGTGTTGTTCCTTATGCCCTTTGCCTGGATCGTCTATACCTATGGCTGGAACTTCGTGGCCCGCTCCTGGCGGATTTACGAGGCGTCGCCCAATCCCGGCGGAATGCCGGGCTATTTCATCCTCAAGAGCTTCATCCTCGTCTTCGCGGCTGTCATCGCCCTGCAGGGTATAGCGATGCTGCTGCGCTCGGTGCTGGTGCTTGCCGGCCGCGAGGAACTGCTGCCCAGCAACCTCCGGTACGATAACCAGCAGGAGACCCATTGATGGATCCCGTCCTTCTCGGCGAGATCCTCGCCGGGCTGATGTTCTTCGGCATCATCGGCTTCCTGATGCTGGGCTTCCCGGTCGCGTTCACGCTCGCCGGCGTGTCGCTCATGTTCGGGCTAGCCGGCATGTGGTTGGGGGTGTTCGACCCGTCCAATTTCGGTTCGCTGGCAGGCCGCTACATCGGCTTCATGACCAACGAGGTGCTGGTCGCCGTGCCGCTCTTCATCTTCATGGGCGTGATGCTCGAGAGGTCCAAGATCGCCGAGCAACTGCTTTTGACGATGGGGAAGCTTTTCGGCAACCTGCGAGGGGGACTCGGCATCTCCGTCATCATCGTCGGCACGCTGCTCGCGGCATCGACTGGCGTGGTCGGCGCCACGGTCGTCACCATGGGCCTGATCTCCCTTCCCGCCATGCTGCGCGCAGGCTACGATCCCAAGCTCGCTTCAGGCGTCATCTGCGCGTCGGGTACACTCGGTCAGATCATCCCGCCATCGACTGTTCTGATCTTCATGGGCGACATGCTTTCGGGCATCAACGCCCAGGTACAGATGGCCAAAGGCAATTTCGCCCCGACACCGGTCTCTGTTGGAGACCTCTTCGCCGGCGCGCTGCTCCCCGGGCTTCTGCTTGTCGGCCTCTATCTCGGCTGGATGGTCGTCAAGGCAATTTTCGACCCCCAATCCTGCCCCGCCACGCCCGTCCCTGAAGCCGAGAAGAAGGATCTCCTGCGCGAGGTCGTGGTCGCTCTCGTTCCACCGTTGGCGCTTATCTCGGCGGTTCTCGGTTCGATCCTCGGCGGCATCGCCACCCCCACGGAAGCCGCGTCCGTCGGCGCCGTGGGTGCCATGGTCCTGGCCGCGCTTCGGTGGCGACTGTCACCACGAATTCTGCGCGAAGCGGTCATCTCAACCGCCACCATCACCTCGATGGTCTTCATCATCCTGTTCGGCGCATCGGTGTTTTCAATCGTCTTCCGCCTGATGGGCGGCGACAATCTCGTTCACGAGTTCCTGTCGCAGCTTCCGGGCGGCGCGACTGGCGCGGTGATAGCCGTCATGGCCATCATGTTCCTGCTCGGCTTCATCCTCGACACTTTCGAGATCATCTTCATCGTGATCCCGATCACGGCGCCAGTGCTCCTCAGTCTCGGCGTCGACCCGGTGTGGCTGGGCGTCATCGTCGGCGTCAACCTGCAGACGAGCTTCCTCACACCGCCCTTCGGCTTCGCCCTCTTCTATCTGCGAGGCGTGGCGCCCAACAGCGTCTCCACCGGCATGATTTACAAAGGTGTCATGCCGTTCGTGGGGCTGCAGATCCTGGCGTTGGCGCTCTTGTTCCTATTCCCTGATATCGCAACCTGGTTGCCCCGCTGGATCTACAGCTGACGCCGTTTTTCACCAAAGGGAAGGCGCCGGCCCATACAGGCCATCCGCAAGCTCCAGACATGCAGAGGCCCGGGATCGCTCCCGGGCTTCTGTCATCTCGCGACGCGTATCCGCGATCAGATCTGGAAGTACTTCTCGCGCGCCTGGATGAACAGGGAGTCGGTGCCTTCGGTCTTCTGGCGCACGATGTTGAGCCCCGAAACGAAGCTTTCCGCCGCCTTCTTGGTCAGCGGGTCGCTGGAGTCCAGAAGCCCCTCCATGATCTCCTTGGCGGCGACAGCGCCGGCCTCGAGAATTTCATCGGGGAACTGGCGGATCTGCACGCCGTGATCGTTGACCAGCGTCTGCAGTGCGCGCGGGTCATTCGCGGCGAAGTCGGCGGCCACCGAATCGTACTCCGCCTGACAAACGTCACGGATGATGGCCTGGAGGTCGGTGGGAAGAGCCTGGTACTTCGCCTTGTCGACCACCAGTTCGGTGGCCAGACCCGGCTCGATGAAGCTCGGGAAATAGTAGTTCTTGGCGATCTGGTAGAAGCCGAGCGCCAGGTCGTTGTAGGGGCCGACGAACTCGGCCGCGTCGAGCGTTCCCGACTGAAGCGCCTGGAAGATCTCGCCCGCCGCCATGTTGGTCACCGAGGCGCCGAGCTTTTCCCACACGCGGCCGCCGAGGCCGGGGGTGCGGAAGCGCAGTCCCTGAATGTCGGAAACGCCCGTCAGCTCGTTGCGGAACCAGCCGCCCGCCTGGTTGCCGGTGTCGCCCGAAAGGAAGCCCTGGACGCCGAACTGGTCGTAGATCTCGTCCCAGACCTCCTGGCCGCCGAGATAGCGAACCCAGCCCGACAGCTCGCGCGAGGTCATGCCGTAGGGAACGCCGGTGAAGAAGGAGAGGCCGGCGCTCTTGTTCTGCCAGTAGTAGGCAGCGCCGTGGCTCATTTCGGCCGAGCCTTCGATGACCGCGTCGAGCGACTGAAGCGGCGGCACGAGTTCGCCCCCGGAATAGACCTGAATGGTCAGGCGGCCGCCGGATGCCGCAGTGATGCGGTCGCCGAGACGCTGGGCGCCGACGCCCAAGCCGGGAAAGTTCTTCGGCCACGTGGTGACCATGCGCCAGGTCTGGTTCCCCTGCGCGATGGCAGGAGCGGCGAGCGTGGACGCGGTGGCGGCAGCGGCGCCAGCCAAGCCCGCCTTGGTGATGAATGAACGACGATCCATGGATATCCTCCCTTGTCGGAATGTGTCGGTAAGCGGCATGCAGCACCGCCAATGCGACGCCCTGCCCCGGAACCGGGCCGTATAAATACACGGGGCTCCGGGCAAGGTCCAGCGTCGCGCGGTCACACCCGTCCAACCGATCCGATGGCCTCGTGGCATGGCTGGGATCCCTGGAAATCCAATTGGAATGCATGGAGAAGAACGATAAATGGTGCGCGAGACGACGTTCAGCATGTCGCAACCAGGAGGATCCCGCCACATGAGCCAACCCCTCGTCGCCATTTCGTCGGACATCCGCAGCTTCGATGCCTACACATGGCACGCGGTCCCGCAGCAGTATGTCGAGGCCGCGATCACCGGGGCCGGGGTGCTGCCGATGGTGCTGCCTAGTCTCGGCGAGCGGATCGACTTCGACGGGCTCATGTCGTCCATCGACGGCGTGATCATCACCGGATCGAAGACCAACGTGCACCCGGATCTCTATGGCGGCGAGGCGACGGAGGAAAATGGTCCCTACGATCCCGCGCGTGACGCCACCACCTTGCCCTTGATCCGCAAGGCGATCGATCACGGCGTACCGCTGCTCGCCATCTGCCGCGGCATCCAGGAGATGAACGTGGCGCTTGGCGGCACGCTAGCGACCGAAATTCAGGAGAAGGAAGGCAATCTGGATCATCGCGCGCCGCCCGGCGAACACCACGACGTCCGCTTCGCCATCCGCCAGAATGTCACGATCAAGCCGGGAAGCTGCCTCGCCGGCATATTCGGAGCGGGTGATATCCGCGTGAATTCCGTCCATCGGCAGGCGATCGACCGCCTGGGCGAAAGGCTTCAGGTCGAGGCCGTCGCCGAGGACGGGACCGTCGAGGCCGTGTCGGTTCGTGACTCAAGGGGCTTTGCGGTCGGCGTTCAGTGGCACCCGGAATATTGGGTCCGAAGCGACGACAATTCGGCGCGCATCTTCCGCGCCTTCGGCGATGCCGTTCGCGCCCATGCAAGGGCCCGCTCAGGGATTGCCGCAGCCGCGGAGTAGAACGGCGGCTCGCATGCCGTCGATCAGCGCGGACGCGCTACCACCAATGCCGTCTCGCCGACGGGCGTGAGCGCCTTGCCCTCCGCGAACCAACCTATGAGATTGTCGACCACCAGATCGGCCATTGCCTGGCGCGTGTGGACCGAGGCCGAGCCGACATGCGGCAGCAAACAGGCATTGTCGAGCGCCAGAAGGTCGTCTGGAACACGCGGCTCGTCTTCGAAGACATCGAGCCCCGCAGCCAGGATCTCGCGTTCCTTCAAAGCCGTCGCCAAAGCGGTCTCGTCCACCGTGCTGCCGCGTCCGATGTTGATGAAGATGCCGTCTGGGCCCAGGGCCGATAGCACCGATGCGTTCACGGCCTTCTCGGTCGCGGCGCCGCCCGGCGCGACCGAAACCAGCGTGTCCACCGACCGTGCGAGTCCGATCAGCGTGTCGTGATAGGCGTAGTCGATGCCCTCGACCTTGCGGCGATTGTGGTAGCTGATCGGCAAGCCGAAGGCCTCCAGCCGCCGCGCGATCGCCAGCCCGATCCTGCCCATGCCGAAGATGCCGACCGAACGCCCGCGCAAGGTGGCGCGCGACAATGGGTAGGCGCCATCCTTCACCCATCGTCCCGCCCTCAGCCAGGCTTCCGCTTTCGGCAGTTCGCGAACCGTATTGAGGAGCAAGCCAACGGCCGTGTCCGCGACCTCTTCGGTCAGGACGTCTGGCGTATTGGTCACCATTACGTTCTTCTTCGCCGCGTGCGCGGCATCCACCGCATCATAACCGACCCCGAAGTTGGCGATGATCTCCAGATTCGGCAGCGCGTCGATGAAGGCCTGATCTACGACGGTCATCGCCGCCAGCCCGCGAACCCGCGAGGCGAGATCACCATCGAGCAAGGCGGGGTCGGCCCGGTCGATCGTCACGAGGGTGAATTTCTCGCCGAGCCGTGTGATCGCATGGCCATGCATTCGCCCCGGCACGAGGACGACGATATCGCGGATCGTGGACTGGGACATTTTCACTCCTCGGAGGCTGTTCGGTCGGCCGGACCCTAGCCAGTTTAGCGGCAGGAGCAAATCGGTTCCGTCCAGTTCGTTCACGGAAAGGTCAACGACTGACGCACGACTTGGCCGGAACATGAGATTTCGGGCGACGTTTGGCTCATGACTGCGCAGGACACGACATCAGGCGCGGTCAGTGACCACAACGAAAAAGGGGCGATCCCACGCCCATGGAAGGAGACGATCATGAAACGTACACTTTTCGCCGCCGCCTCGATTTTAGCGCTTGCCATGTCAGGTTCGGCCTTCGCGCAGGGCACTCCCGCCATGAGCGGGCTTGACCGCAACGCCACGTGGCAGTCGGACGAAGAGCGGATGATGTACGAAAACGACCGCACGCTCTATGCGCCCTTCTTCAACGAGGATTGGAGCGAGTTCCGCACGGATGACGAAATTCGCACCGCCTTCGATGCCATGGGCGCGGACGATCAGGCCGGCGTGCGAGCAGCCTGCGATCGGGCGGCCTTGAACCCCGGCTCCTACGGCACCGTCACGAACGGGCTTTGCGGCGTCGTGGGCGAGACCGCCTCTACGAACTGATCGCGTCACGCGCGCTCATTCAGAAGGGCTCCGGTATCGCCGGGGCCCTTTTTTCGTCCGCCGCGGATCCTTCAGGTCATGTCAACGACGCTCTGAGGCTCTGAGCTCCAGGTAATCTCCTACCCGCGCTCGACCGGCTTTCCGGTCGACTGCCGGACGTGCAGTTCGGGCTTTATGAGTTCCTGCGACGCGTGCACCACGATGCCGTTCAGCCGGTCCAGCAACGCGCGCGCGGCCCGACGGCCGACATCGCGCTGGCCATTCCATACGGTCGTCAGCGCAGGCGTCGCTATGGCCGCTTCCTCGAGATCGTCATAGCCGGTGACGGAAATGTCGACGCCGGGAACCAGCCCGGCGCGAGCGATGCCGTTCATCAGGCCGATCGCCACGAGATCATTCCAGCACACCGCCGCCGTGGGCCGGTCGGGCAGTGCCAGAAACTGCCCCGCCACCTCGAAGCCGGCCTGTTTGGTGCGCGGCCCGGGTATGCGCCAGTGCGGCTGCACTTCGAGCCCGGCCTTCTTCATGGCGATCACGTAGCCCTGATAGCGGTGACGGCCCGTCGACGTCTGGTCGGTACCGCCAATCATGACAATGCGGCGGTGGCCCAGCGAGATGAGGTGGTTGGTCGCAAGGCCGATCCCATAGGCATCATCGCCGCGAAACACGGGCACCTGCGCCCCTTCCACCGACCGGGCGACCAGCACCGCAGGAAGGCCGTTGTCCTCCATGAGCTGGATGTCCTCACGCGGCGTGCCGATGGCAGGCGACATGATGACGCCATCGGCGCCCAGTTGCAGCAGCGTGTCGATGAAGCTGCGCTGCTTTTCGAGCTGGTCGTAATGGTTGGAGAGAAGAAACGTCTGACGGCTGCGGTCGAGTTCGCTTTCGATCGATCGGAGGATCTCGGCGAAGAACGGGTTCATGATGTCGTGCACAACCACGCCGACGATGCCCGAGCGCGATGTCCTGAGGCTCGCGGCGCGGCGGTTATAGATGTAGCCGATGGCGCGCGCATGTTCCTTGATCCGCTCACGGGTGACGTCTGCCACGAGCGGGCTGTCGCGCAAGGCAAGGGAAACCGTGGCGGTGGAGACGCCAAGTGCGTCGGCGATCGTCGATAGCTTGATCTTCTGCGCCAGAACGCCCTCCCCGCTACGTCGCCTTAAACAGTTTAAACAAGCTATACGCCATCGCCGTCCGGCTGTTCAAACCCTTTTCCGTCAGGGGTTCGACAGTGCGGCGTCGCGCAACCGCAACTGCCGTTCCCGATGGACGATGTAGAGCCCGCTCGACACGATGATGAGCGCGCCCCCGATCGTCCACAAATCCGGCAGATCGCCGAAGAAGACGTAACCGAGCGACACCATCCAGACGAGTTGCAGATAGGCATAGGGAGCGAGAGCGGTCGTGGTGGCGATGCGATAGGCCTTGATGATCAGCCAATGGCCGATTCCGCCGAGCACGCCCATCGACAGGAGCACGGTCCACTGGAGCCAGCCTTCCGGCATCGTCGCATAGAACGGCAGCGTCGGCGCCATCAGGATGACAGGCGTCAGCGCGGAGTAGAAGATCATGCTCTCGGACGTCTCTTGGCTGCTCATCTGGCGCGTCGTGATCACGTAGAGACAATAGCTGAGCATGGCGCAAAGCGCGTAGATGTGGCCAAGGCCAAAGACCCCGAGCCCCGGCCGCGTCACGACGATGACACCGACGAAGCCCACGAGAACAGCCATCCAGCGCCGCCAGCCCGCCCACTCGCCAAGCAGCGGCCCGGCGATCGCAGTAATCACCATTGGAGCGAAGAAGAAGATCGAGACGGTCTCGGCCAGCTGCAGCGTCTGCAACGCCAGAAAGTTGAAGAAGGTGGAGCCAAACAGGAACATGCCGCGCACCACCTGGCGGGGCATGCTTTTGACCCGGAAGACTGCCGGGCTCGACCACGCGCGCAAGAGCACGAGCGCAAGAAGCACATGGACGGCGAAGCGCACCCAGGCAATGAAGGGCGAGGACAGGCCGACGGAGCCGAGGTACTTGGCACCCGAATCGAGGAACGAAAACAAGAGCCCCGCCGAAAAAACGAGCAGGATTGCGGCGGCCGGCGTCGCGGTTTCTCGGGTCAGGGAAGACTTGTTCACCGGCATCGCCGTCAGAGGAATCGTTGCGCCCTGTTTCAGCGATCCAGAATGCGAGGGCAAGTGAATTCCCGCTGCGGTGGCGGAAAGTCCAACGCTTCGCAGGGCTACTCGTCGTCCTCGGCGTCGTCCATCGTGTCGATCTGTCGGGGATTGCCGGAGAGATTGCCTTCGATCCGCCCGAGCAGCTTCGCAAGCGTTTTCTGTTCCTTCTTGTCGAGCCCCTTCAAAGCCTGCTTCTCGGTCTTGCGAACCGATTTCTCGATCGCCTTGATCGCGTCGCGGCCGCTTTCGGTGAGAAAGACATGCGCCTGCCGGGCGTCGTTCTCGGAGGCGCGCTTGTCGAGGAAGGACTGCGCCTGAAGCCTGTTGATGGTCTTGGTGATGGTCGGAGGGCGCACGCCCAGCCGCGCCGCCAGTTGCCCCGGCGTCTGCCCGTCCTCGAGCGCGAGCGCCAGCATGATCTGGTCCTGACCGGCATAGAAGCCATGGTCGAGGAGCCTGGACGCAAGCGCGGTCCGCGATAGCCGCGCCGCCGATTGCAGACGGCTCAGCGCCGCACCCTTTTCCTTCGCCATCAATCCCTCCTGCATGCTCCGGCGGATGCGCGGAGCATCGCCTTCAACCCCGCCAGAGCCGTTTCCGGCTGGCGGGAAAGACCAGCCGGCTAATTCGCCGACGAACCCATGGCAGACGACTGTATCAGTTCGATGACAAGCGCCGTTTCACGCGGCGACCGCCACCACCAGCGCGGCCTTCAAGGTCTCGCCGCGGGTCAGGTCCGCCATCGCCACCGGGCCCGCCCGCCGAGCGATCCTGTCGCGATCGTTGAAGGTCGCACGGCTGGAATCGCGGGAAACATAGGGCGCGGTCATGGCGTAGATCTCGCGGCTGATTTCGTCGGAAAAGAACATCTGACCCGTCAGAACCTGACCCGCACCGGGAAAGGCCTTGAAGTGTATGTGCGGCGTGCGCCCCGGATACCAGCCTGGGTAGATGGTCGAAAAGACGGCAATGCCGTCTCCGTCGGCGATTCGGTTGCCGCGCAGGAAGGTCTCGCCCGAGGTGTCCACGCCTCCCGGCTGGCGCGGATAGCCGGAGTAGCGGCCATCCGCGTCGCAGTGCCAGATGTCGACCCGCGCCGAGGGAATCGGCCTGCACCCGGGATCCACCACCTGGATCCAGACCTCCAGCGGAACGCCCGCCCGCCCCTCGGCGATGTCGCGCCGGTCGAGCTTCGGATCGAAGTAGAAGGGCCCCTCGGTGGCCTGCGGCATGATGGTGCAAACGCCTGCCCCGGTGATCAGCGCTTGCGACGCGCCTGCGGGTCGCGCGGCCCGGAACATGTCGGCGGCCAGGAAGGTGCCGCCAGTCGCGGTTACCGCGATCAGGCCGAGCGCACGGCGCCGGTTGAACCGCATTTCTCCCTTGGGATCCGTCATTGTCAAACTCTGCTCCGCCTTAGCCATGGATTCGGGATAGCGGCGTCGAACGCTTCTGCCGAGTGAACTCTTAGTAACCTTCACGCGGTTGCCGCGTCCGCACCGCCGGCCCCCGTCGCGCGTGCAATCGGGTCGACTTCGTCTTATATGACCGCGACATTCCGTTAAACGATCCAAGAGGCGCGCCATGCCCGATACCCAGTCCCAGATCCCCGTCACCGTGCTTACCGGCTATCTCGGTTCCGGCAAGACCACGCTCCTGAATCGAATTCTCTCGGAGAACCATGGCAGGCGCTACGCCGTCATCGTCAACGAGTTCGGCGAGATCGGCATCGACAACGATCTCATCGTCGAATCGGACGAGGAGATCTACGAGATGAACAACGGCTGCATCTGCTGCACGGTGCGCGGCGACCTGATCCGCGTCGTCGAGGGACTGATGCGCCGGCCAGGGCGCTTCGACGCCATCCTCGTCGAGACCACCGGTCTGGCCGATCCCGTGCCGGTGGCGCAGACCTTCTTCATGGACGAGGACGTGCGGTCCAAGACGAGGCTCGACGCCGTCGTCGCGATGGTCGACGCCAAGCACCTGCCGCTGCGCCTGAAGGACAGCCGCGAGGCCGAGGACCAGATCGCCTTCGCCGACGTCGTCGTCGTCAACAAGACGGACCTCGTCACGGAAGAAGAACTGCGCGCCGTCGAGGCCACGATCCGCGCGATCAATCCGGCCGCGCGGATCCATCGCGCCGAGCGGGCCGGCGTGGCGCTGCAAGAGGTGCTCGACCGTGGCGCCTTCGATCTGTCGCGCGTCCTCGCCGATGACCCGCATTTTCTCGACCACGAGGAACACGATCACGATCATCATGGCCACGACCATGGACACCATCATCACGGCGCAGCCTCGCCGATTCACGACGTATCCGTGCAGTCGGTGTCGCTTCGCGCGGGCGAGATGGATCCCAAGCGCTTCTTCCCCTGGATCGAGAAGATCACCCAGTTGGAAGGACCCAACATCCTGAGGCTCAAGGGCATCATCGCCCTGAAGGACGACCCGGAGCGCTACGTGGTCCAGGGCGTCCACATGATCATCGAGGGCGACCACCAGCGCCCCTGGAAAGACGGCGAGACGCACGAGAGCCGCCTCGTCTTCATCGGCCGCGAACTCGATCCGGAGCGACTGAAGCGGACCTTCGAGGCCTGCCAGGCAGCATAACTCACCCGTTCGATCGCAGGACGCCCGCCGCCGGGGCCGCTCCCCGGCGCCGACGTAGCGGTCGCTCGCGTGACAAAACCGAGATGCGCCGCTAGACCCGCGCCAGATATGGTCAACGCATCTTCCGGAGACACGATGCCAACCGTCGCCCCTCTCGACCTGCCCGGCCATTGCGTCGTCGTCGCCTTCGTTTCGGACGTTCCGCACTTCGCGCTGGCCGACGGAACGGTGCATCGCCTCGCCGACGGCCACAAGCATGTGGGGGCCCATGACGGCCTGGTTTGCGCGACGCTGGACGAGCGTGCCCAGAGGCTCTTGACCGGCGGCGAGGACGGCAAGGTGCTGGCGATCGGCGCCGACGGTTCGGTCGAGGAACTGGCGGACGTCGGCCGCAAGTGGATCACATGCATCGCCTCTGGCCCGCAAGGCGCGATCGCCTGGGGGACCGGGCGAACCGCCCATGTCCGCTTTTCCGACGGCAGAACGAAGCTTTTGGACCATCCGCGAACGGTCGAAGGCATCGCTTTCTCTCCGAAAGGCATGCGCATCGGCGTCGCGCGCTACAATGGCGCGACGCTGCATTTTCCGGCCGCCGACGGCAAGCCGACCGAACTGGAATGGGCCGGCGCGCATACCGGCATCACGTTTTCGCCCGACGGCAACTTCCTCGTCACCAGCATGCAGGAAAGCGCGCTTCATGGCTGGAAGCTCGCCGATGCAAAGCACATGCGCATGACCGGCTATCCCGCCAAGGTGAAGAGCCTGTCCTGGAGCCCCAAGGGCCGCTGGCTGGCGAGTTCAGGCGCGCCCGCCGCCATCGTCTGGCCCTTCCAGGGCAAGGACGGGCCGATGGGCAAGGCGCCGCTCGAACTCGGCCTGCGCGGCAACAGCCAGGTTTCGGCCGTCGCCTGCCATCCGGCCGACGACTTCGTCGCCATCGGCTATGCCGACGGCATGGTGCTCGCCGCCCGCATCGCCGACCAGAAGGAGGTGCTCCTGCGCAGACCCGGCAAGGGCGCCATCACCGCGCTGGCCTGGGACCGGGCGGGTCGACGCGTCGTCTTCGGCTCCGCGGAAGGGGACTGCGGCGTCATCGACATCGCCGGCTGACCCTCATTCCACGAAACACTCGACCGGGCCGTCGCCCCTGAACGTGCGGCCCTCGCCGGTCGTGTCGGCCGTCATGTCGAACACCGTCAGGCCGTAGGAACCCTTGTAGAGCCCCTCCTCGTCGGTGGTCGTCCGTACCTCGATCTGGACGTAGCCATGCGCGCCTTCTTCCCTCTCGCGGTAGAGCAGCAAACGAAGTTCCTCACCATCGAGCCAGTATTGCGCAAGATGCTCGCCGGCATAGGCCGTGTTGCGCAGGTCGCCGGACACGGCATCGTCGCGGATGACAGAAATGGCGCGAAAGTTGAACACCGGGCTGCCCATCCCACGTGTCACGCCGCTCTCGATCGTGATGGCCACGAAGGCATCGTCGGCCGTGCACAGGATGCCTCCGGAGGCGCGGGCATCAGCCAGAGCCAGCATCGAAACCATGATGGCCAGGGTCTTTGCCATGACGATACGCATGCGAAATCCTCCGCCGCTCCCGGCCAGCGGGTCGCCAACCGTTCACCAACGAATAGCACCACCGGATGACCGTTAGCAGACGATTTCGTTCTCGAGACCCGGATATGAAGGCTGAGGTCTGTCCGAACGTCTACAGAGGCCGCTCGTAGTAGCGAACCGTTCGCTCGCCCCCGTAGATGGCTGCCTCGCCAACGATGCGGAAACCGAGCGCTGCATGAAAGGCGTCCGACGCGGGATTTGGCGGGTCGGCATTCACCTCGCACGTGACGATCGAGTGCCCGTCCCGCCGCGCCTGCTCGAACAGGTGTCCATAGAGGCGACGCGCGTGGCCCTTGCCGCGCGCCGCCTCGGCCACCGCGATGCGATCCACATAGGCAAAGCGCTTGTAGCGCTCGCGGAACCACAGAAAGTTCGGGCTCGCGTAGGCGGCGTCCTGGTCGAAGGCAATCATGAAGGCGTCGACCTGCCCGATCCGCCGCGCCAGGTAGGCCGCATCGAGCAGCCGTTTCAGACCGGCCGCGTCGAGCAGCGAGAGTTCCGCCGCATGGATGGTGTTGAGCGCGAGCACTGCGGGCTCGTCGTCAGGCGAGATGGTTTCGATCGCGGACATGACTGACAGGTTCATCCTTTGGCGAACGGGACCATATCCGCCAACGACAGGGGCTCAAGCCCCAATCTCTGGTCCAGCGCGCGCGGTGGCAGGAAGATTGCCGGTTCGGGTCGCCCCGGCTATGAAGACATTCGTCTTTCGGGGGTGTCTTCATGCTTCAGGCCAGCGACAGGATCGGCGGCGTGCCCGTCGCGCGCATCGAGGCTTTGCGCGTCCGCGAATCGGCAACCTTCGCCAAGGCGCGGCCGAGATCGGCTGACGCCGCGGCCGAGCCCTCGGGTTTCCTCGACGGCGTACCGCTGCACTGGATGCTCGACTGGCCGATGCCCTTTCGAATGGTGGTGGCGCAGGCGCGTGGCGCCACCATCACCGACATCGACGGCAACCGGCTGGACGATTTCTGCCTAGGCGATACCGGTTCCATGTTCGGCCATTCGCCTGCGCCGGTCGCGCGTGCCATCCGCCGCCAGGCCGGTAAGGGCCTGACCACCATGCTGCCCAACGAGGATGCCGCCATCGTCGGCCGGCTGCTGGTCGAGCGCTTCGGGCTCGCCCGCTGGCAGGTGGCGACGACGGCCACCGACGCTAACCGCTTCGCGCTGCGCCTTGCCCGCGCCGTCACCGGCCGGCCGAAGATACTGATCTTCAACGGCTGCTATCACGGCTCGGTCGACGAGACGATGGTGCGCCTGAAGGACGGTCGGCCGATCAACCGCCCCGGCCTCGCGGGTGAGTTCCGCGACCTGACGCGGGCAACCGAGATCGTCGAGTTCAACGACATCGCGGCGCTCGAAGCCGCGCTTGCATCCCGCGACGTTGCTTGCGTCATCACCGAGCCGGTGCTGACCAACTCCTGCATGGTCCTGCCAGCGCCCGGTTTCCACGAGGCACTGCGCAGGACGACGCGTGACGCCGGCACGCTGCTCCTGATCGACGAAACCCACACGATCTCGTCCGGCCTCGGCGGCTATACGCGCCGCTTCGGCCTGGAACCGGACCTCTTCGTGCTCGGCAAGCCGATCGCCGGCGGCGTTCCGGCCGCCGTCTGGGGCATGACCGACGACATGGCCGCGCGCTGGAACGCCTACAGCCGCACCAAGGAACCCGGCTATTCGGGCATGGGCACCACGCTCTCGGCCAATCCGCTGCAGTTCGCCGCCATGCGCGCCACGCTGGAAGAGGTGATGACGGCGCAGAACTACGAACACATGGAACGCCTGGCGGCGCGGCTGGAGACAGGCCTGTCCGAGGCGATTTCCCGGGCAGGACTGCCCTGGCACGTCGCCCGCGTCGGTGCGCGGGTCGAGTTCATCTGCGCGCCCGGACCGCTGACCAGCGGCGCCGAGGCGGAAGCCGCCCATGCGCCTGAGCTGGAGGCTGCCATCCACGTTGCACTCGTCAACCGCGGCTGCCTGATCGCGCCCTTCCACAACATGATGCTCGTTTCTCCCGCCACGACCGCACGCCAGGTCGACCGCCTGGTGAAGGCGTTCGGCGCGGTGTGCGGAGAGTTGGCGGGATGAAGAACGACCCTACGCATGCGTTGCACCGCCCGTTCGCGGGCATGACCTCCTTTTCCGCTTCCGGACCCGCGACATGAACTCCCCTTCCGGTTCTACCCTCGACGAAGCCCACGCCTTCCTGGCCGCCCATCCCGATATCGAGGCGATCGACATCGTGCTCGTCGACGTCAACGGCGTCGGCCGCGGCAAGATCATCCGGCGGCATGAACTCGAGGGTTTCTACAAGAACGGGCGCCACCTGCCGATCTCGATCCTCGGCCTCGACATCACCGGCGAGGACGTCCACGAAACCGGCCTGATCTGGGACTCGGGCGACGGCGACCTGCGCGCCTGGCCGATTCCCGGCACGCTCGTGCCCCTCCATGGCACCAATCCCCGCCGTGCCCAGGTGCTGATGTCGATGTATGGCCTCGACGGCGCGCCGATGACGTCGGATCCGCGCCATGCACTCAAGCGGCAGGTCGAGGCCCTTGCCGCGCGCGGGCTTCATCCGGCCGGCGCCTTCGAACTCGAATTCTTCCTGCTCGCCAACGAGCGCGACATGGACGGCGGCGTCAGGCCGGCCAGCGCCGTCGTCGACGGCCGCCGCTCGGGCAAGACCGAGGTCTATTCCGTCGATCACCTGCACGGCATGGAGCCGCTGTTTTCGGACATCTACGCCGCGGCGCGCGAACAGGGCATTCCAGCCGAAACGGTCATCTCCGAATACGCGCCCGGCCAGTACGAGCTGACGCTGAACTACCGCGCCGACATCCTGCGCGCCGCCGACGACCTGATCATGCTGAAGCGGTTGGTCCGCGCCCAGGCGCGGCGCCACGGCGTCACCGCCTGCTTCATGGCCAAGCCGATCGAGGCCTATGCCGGCTCGGGCATGCATCTGCACGTTTCGCTGCGGGACGGCGAGGGACGCAACGTCTTCTCGGAAGCCGAGGAAGGCCGCTGGGCGCCGCGGCTGTCGAATGCAATCGGCGGCCTGGCAGCGACCATGGGCGAGTCCATGCTGGTCTTTGCCCCGCACGCCAATTCCTGGCGGCGCTTCGTGGCGCAGTCCTATGCGCCCGTCGCGCCGACATGGGGCGTCAACAACCGCTCGGTCGCGCTGCGCGTCCCGGCCGGCGATGCGAGGAACCGCCGTATCGAGCATCGGCCTTCCGGTGTCGATGCCAACCCCTATCTCGTTGCCGCCACCGTGCTCGCCGGCATCGCCAAGGGGCTCGACGAGGCGCTCGACCCCGGCCCGGAGACGACCGGCAACGGCTACGAAGCGGCCACGGACGCCCGCGCCGCGATGCCCGGCGACTGGCGCTCGGCGATCGAGGCCGCCAAGGCGTCGGCCTTCCTCAAGGACGCGCTCGGCGAGGACCTGCACCGCACGTTTACCGCCATCAAGCACGCCGAGTACCTGCGGGTCGCCCGCACCGTCAGCGAACTGGACTACCATCTCTACCTGCACGAGGTCTGATCCGGCGAAAGACGGCGCGCAGCCGCTCCGTCTCGAATGTCGTCCGCGACGCGACGCCGGCGTTGCAGGGGCGGATCGGCTCGCGATTACGGACATGGTTCGTCGTTGCCACGCCCGGAAAACTCCGTCTGGCCATTGAAAGTGCGCGGGAGGCGGGGCCTGAGGCCGGCCGTCCAAATGCGCAAACGAAGGGTGGCGCGGTCCTCAGCGCCCCGCCGACGTTTTCACTCGCCTTCCTCCGGCCGAAGCCCGCTTTCGAGGGCACCAGCTCACGGATCCGACGAGGCTGGCCTATCCCGCCACCGTTCGCGGGTGTCGGCCAGCGTCACACTTGCCTAGGATGTCCGGTCGTACGTCCAGATCCCGCCAGCAAGCTGCAACCGGAGTATGCGCGCGAGTGTCAGGGGCGTGGACAAAATATTTTTTACCTTTGTCGCAGATTTTTTCTATCAGTCTTTTCAATAGGATAGGTCGTTTTTCCCACGGCGAGGCCGACATGACGCATGCGACAGGGCGGGAGGCGGCGTCTTTTTCCGAGGCATCCGGGCTCCCCCAGCCGCCGACTCTAAGCGCGCCGCCACCGCGCAGTCGCTGCTCGGCGAGCCCGTGGCGATTACCAGGCTGCGCGGCCAGGTGATCGAGCGCGACGACGGCCTGCACGTCTTTCTGACCATCCACCCTTCCTTCATCCTGCGCATTCCCGACCCGGCGGAAAAGGAGGCCGAACGTGGCCGGTACCTGGCCGACATGCGGGTGGTGGCGAAGCTCATCTCGGCGTGATTCGACCAAGTTCGGAATCGACTGCGGCTTCCAGATCCGAAAGTTGGTGGTTCACGGTGTTCCACACGATGCGCGGAAGGATGTCCTCGTAGTCGTGCCGGAACACGTTGCCGGCACCCGCGATCTGCGCCCATGGAACGATCGGATGACGGGCCTTGAGCTCAGGCGGAAGTCGCCGCGACGCCTCCGACACGATCTCCAGGCATCGAATAAGCGTAGAGGGTCTTTTCGTCCGCGCAGAATGCGGAGAAATCCATTCCTGCGATGAAGTCACGAGCGAGACGGATTTTCTGCGAGATATTCAGGAGGGCGCGGAGCGCCTTGTCAGAACGCATAGACCGCATCGCTCAGCGCGGCGCCCCTGACATGCGGCTTCAGGCCGTCGCGGTTGACCACGTCGACAGGGCCCTCGAACAACCCGGCGATGTAGACCTTGAGGTCGACGTAGTCATAGACCCCGAGGCCGGTTTCATCATCGAGTTCGATGACGATGTCGATGTCGCTGCTGGCGTGCCTGTTCCCGCGCGCCGTCGACCCGAACAGCGCGGCATGGCGCACGCCCCGCTTCTGCAGGTCGGCCTGATGCCGTTTGAGGATCTCCAGTGCCTGGTCGCGTTGCATGGTGCGACAATAGCGTGAACGGTCCTATCGCACCAGCATCGCCCTCAGATCGTTGACGTTGGTCCCGCTCGGCCCCGGTACGAACAGGTCGCCCAGCGCGTCGAAAGCGGTCCAGGCGTCGTTGGTGGAAAGCATCGCGCGCGGGTCGAGCCCGGCCGACCGCAGCCGGGCGGCGGTCGTCCCGTCGCAGAACGCGCCGGCGTTGTCTTCCGACCCGTCGATGCCGTCGGTGTCGGCGGCGAAGGCCGCGATCCCGTCCACGCCGTCGATGCCGAGCGCCAGCGCCAGCAGGAACTCGCTGTTGCGTCCGCCCTTGCCCTTGCTGCGCAGCGTCACCGTCGTCTCGCCACCGGACAGGATGACGACGGGTTTCGCGAAGGGCCGGTCCTTCGCCGCCACCTCGCGCGCGATGGCGGCATGCACGCCCGCGACTTCGCGCGCCTCGCCCTCGATCGCATCCGACAGGATCACCGCCTCGACGCCCCGTGCCCGTGCGGCCCTGGCGGCGGCCTCCAGCGACGCGGCGGCCGAGGCGATCACATGGACCTCGTTGCCGGCAAAGCGCTGGTCGCCGGGCAGCGGCGCGTCTGCGGCAGGGGACTTCAGGTGCGCCATGACGGCGGCCGGCAGATCCATTCGCCAGGCCTCCACGAGGCGCAGCGCGTCCTGCCGCGTCGAGCCGTCGGGCACGGTCGGCCCCGACGAGACGAGGGCTGCGACGTCGCCTGGAATGTCGGAGACCACGAGCGTCACCACCCGCGCCGGGTGCGCGGCGGCGGCAAGCCGCCCGCCCTTGATCGCCGAGACGTGCTTGCGGATCGTGTTCATGGACGAGATCGGCGCCCCGGACGCGAGAAGCGCCCTGTTGACGGCGATCTCGTCGTCGAGCGTGAGCCGCCCCGCCGGCGCCGGAAGCAGCGCCGACCCGCCGCCGGAAATCAGCGCGACAACCAGATCGTCGGCCGTCAGCCCCGCGACCCTGTCGATGAGCCGCCGCGCGCCTGCGAGCCCGGCGGCGTCCGGCACGGGATGCGCGGCCTCGATCACCTCGATGGTCCGGCACGGCGTCGCATAGCCGTAGCGCGTCACCACCAGACCCTCCAGCGGCGCATCCCACGCGTCCTCGAAGGCCCGCGCCATCTGGGCCGAGCCCTTGCCGGCGCCAATGACGATCGTCCGGCCCTTCGGCCGGTCCGGCAGGTAGCGGCCGATCACCCGCGCGGGATCGGCGGCCGCCACCGCCGCGCCATAGAGATCGGTGAAGAAGCGCTTCGGCTCGATCGCGGTCATGCCGAAGCACCCGGCTTCAGCCATTGTTTCGCCCAGCCGAGCCCGGCTTCGGTTTCGCCCGCCGGCATGTATTCGCAGCCGACGAAGCCCTCGTAGCCGCGCGCGTCCAGGGCCGCGAGCACGAAGCCGTAGTCCACCTCTCCGGTATCCGGCTCGTGCCGGCCGGGATTTCCGGCGATCTGCACATGGCCGACCAACTCGCGGAACCGGTCGAACGTGGCGATCAGTTCGCCGCGCGTGCGGCTCTGATGGTAGAAATCATACTGGATGCCGACCCCCTCCGACGCGACCGCCTCGACGATCCGGGCCGCCTGCTCGACCGAGGCCAGGAAATAGTCCGGCGTGTCGAACGGGTTCAGCGGTTCGATCAGCAGCCGGACGCCATGCGGCCAGAACACCGTCGCGGCCTCGCGCAGGTTTGCAACGAAGGTGGCTTCACGCTCGGCCATGGCGGCCGGCCCCGACAGCACGCCCGCCATGCAATGCAATCGCTTGCAGCCCGTCGCACGCGCAAATCGAAGCGCCGGCTCCAGGCTGTCGCGAAACCGGTCGCGCGCCTCGGGCAAGCTGGCAAGACCGAGCTCGCCAGCGGCGAGATCGCCCGGCGGCAGGTTGAAGAGCGCCAGGTCGAGCCTGTTGCGCCTCAGTTCGGCGGCGATGTCATCGGCATCATACGCATAGGGAAACTGGAACTCGACGGCCGAAAACCCTGCCTGCGCCGCGCGTCCGAACCGCTCGAGGAACGGCGCCTCGGTGAACATGGTCGACAGGTTGGCGGCGAGTTTCGGCATGCAGGCTCTCCGTTGGAGCGGAAATTGCGGTCGGTCCGCGACGTCACTCGGCCGGCAGCGCCAGCCCTGCGGGATCAAGCCCGAGATGCGCACACAGCGCCTCCACCACGATCGCATGATCCTGGCGCTGCGGCAGGCCCGAAACGGTCACGCAGCCAATGATGCCGGCATTGGCAAGCCGGATCGGGAAGCCGCCGCCGGCCAGGACATAGTCGTTCGGATCGAGACCGTGGCGCGCCGGAAACAGCGAGTCGGGCGTGTTCTGCTCAAGCGCCACCCGGTAGCTGCTCTTGCCCATCCGCCGCACGACGTTGACCTTGCGGCGAACCCAGTCGGCATTGGCATCGGTCGAGCCAGGCAGAGCGGTGTAGAACAGCGCGCGGTCCCAGGTGCGAATGTCGATCACGATCGGCAGCGCCTCGCGCTGGGCCCTTTCACGGAGCGAGACGCCAAGGCGGAAGGCCTCGTCCTCGTCGAACCGCTGGAAGACGATCGCCGCCTCCTGTTCGCTGATGCGGGAAATGTCGATCTCGATGCTCATGGCGCTCCTCCGGCAGGGCGGCTTCGCCCCCGCCCGACCTACCACGGCGGCCGCACGGGTCCAACAGCGAGCGGACGCGTCGACAAGCCGCCATGTATCGACAGCAGCCCGCCGCCGCTCAGCCCTTCAGCCTGGCCGAGGTGTCTTCGTCCGCAAGGCCGGCCGCCATCCGCGCGAACGCTTCGCGCCAGCCGCAATAGAGTTCGGGCATCTCCGCCAGGATCGCCGCATCGGCCGGATCGATCCGCCGTGTCAGTCGCGCCTGAGTGACCTGCCGCACCGTCCAGCCCGGGCAGCGGCGCTCGACGAGCGCGACCGTGTCGCCCGGCTCGACATGTCCGGGCTCGAGCACCCGGTAGTACCAGCCTGTGCGTCCCGTCTTCTGGAACAGATGGGCCATGCGCTCCTCGCCCGTGTGGGCGGCGAGCTTCCAGCACGGCTGCCGCCCCTGGCTCACCTGCACGGTGGCGCTGCCGAGCGACAGCACGTCGCCGATGCACAGCGTCTCCTCCGTCAGGCCGGTCGTCGAGAGGTTCTCGCCGAAGCCGCCGGGCGAAAGGTCGTCGCGGCCGAGTTCGCCGCGCCACGCCGCATAATGCTCTGCCGGATAATGATGGATCGCCTTCTCCAGCCCGCCATGCGCCTCGGGGTCGGCCTGCGCGTCGCGAACCAGGCCCGTCGGTCCTATCTCCAGCCTGTCGGCCGTGCGCCGCTTGCCGATCGCCGAGGGCGGCTTTCCCGCCCAGCGGTCTTCAACGACGCCGATGAACAGCGCCTCGATCGTCGCCGAAAGGTTCATGGGGCCACTCCGTCGGGTTGCTTCGGCCGGCAGTAGAACCGTCTGGTTCGAGGCAGGCAAGCGGCAGTGCTAGGCATGACTTGGGGCAGGCATGTCGGCTGCCGGGTCAGACTATCCCTTCGCCGCCCGCCCCGCGACATACACGGCCTTCACCGCCCGGTCGTCGCCGAGTGTCTGGAGCAGGAACAGCTCCTGCGCCAGCGTCGTCACGCGCTCGTTGCGGATCGACATGGCCGGCGTCGCGCCAGCGTCGAGGATGACGATGTCGGCGTCGGTCCCCGGCTCGAGGGTGCCGGCACGATCGACGATCGACAGCGCCTCGGCGTTGCCGCGCGTCAGCTGCCAGAAGCTGCGCAGCGGATCGAGCTTCTCGCCCTGCAAGGCGATCACCTTGTAGGCCTCGTCCATGGTTCTCAGCATGGAGTAATTGGTGCCGCCGCCGACATCGGTCGCCGTGGCCACGCGCAATCGCTTGTCGCGCCGCCGGTAGCGCTGGTAGTCAAACAGGCCCGAGCCGAGGAACAGGTTCGAGGTCGGGCAGAAGACGGCGACGCCGCCCGCTTCCGCCATCGCATCGGCCTCGCGATCCGAGAGATGGATGCAGTGCCCGAACAGGCTCCGCTCGCCCAGCAGGCCGTATCGCGCATAGACGTCGGTATAGTCCCTGGCCTGCGGGTAGAGCTCCTGTGTCCAGCGGATTTCCGCATGGTTTTCGGACAAATGCGTCTGCACGTGGCAGTCGGGGTGTTCGGCCGCCAGCGCACCGGCCATTTCCATCTGTTCGGGGCTGGACGTGATCGCGAAACGCGGCGTGATGGCGTAGAGTTGCCGGCCCTTGCCGTGCCAGGCGGCGATCAGCGCCTTGGTGTCGTCATAGCCCGATTGCGGCGTGTCGGTGAGCCCCTCCGGCGCGTTGCGGTCCATCATCACCTTGCCGGCGATGTTGAGCATGTTGCGGGCGTGGCTTTCCTCGAAGAAGGCCTCCGCCGAAGCCTTGTGCACCGAGCAGTAGGCGGCCACCGTCGTCGTGCCGTGGCGGATCGCCTCGTCCAGGAACAGCCGAACGATGCGCCGGCCGTGCTGGGCGTCGGAAAACCGCGTCTCTTCGGGAAAGGTGTAGTCGTTCAACCAGTCGAGGAGTTCGGCGCCATAGGACGCGATCACCTGCATCTGCGGCATGTGGATGTGCGCGTCGATGAAGCCGGGCAGAACAAGGTGCGGGCGGTGGTCGGCCAGGGTCGCATCCGGCCGCGCTTGCTCCCGGACCGCCGCATGGTCGCCGACCGCGACGATCCGGCCTTCGCGCACCAGAACCGCGCCGTCTTCCTCGAAACGATAGGACGCGCGATCCTCCACGCTCTCCGGCTCGCGCAGGAACGAAAGCACCCGACCGCGGATGAGAAGGTCCGTCACGCTAGCGCGCCTCCTCGAACCAGGCGACGATCAGCGCCCGTTCCTCGGGCGTGATGGAAGTCAGGTTGCCGGGCGGCATGGCATGGCTGCGGCCGGCCTGAAGGTAAATCTCGCGCGCATGGTTGGCGATGGCTGCGTCAGTGTCCAGCCGCACGTTCTTCGGCGCAAGGTGGACGCCGTCCCAGAACGGCTCCGCCGCGTGGCACATCGAGCAGCGTCCGAGCACCGTGTCGCGGACCGGCTCGAAATGCACCGAGGCGAGGAAGCGTTCGGCGCCGGCGGCCGTGCGGTCTTCACCCGTCAGAACCTTGGGCACGGTGGACAGCCACATGATGATGACGAACAGGATGGCGGTCACCAGCCAGGTCCAGGTCGGATTGCCCTTCCGCGCGTGCACGGTGTTGAAATAGTGCCGGATCGAGACCCCCATCAGGAACACCAGGATCGCGATCACCCAGTTGAACTCCGTGGCGAAGGCCAGCGGATAGTGGTTCGACAGCATGAGGAAAACGACCGGCAGCGTCAGGTAGTTGTTGTGCAACGAGCGCGTCTTGGCGATGCGGCCGTATTTCGGGTCGGGCTTGCGGCCGGCGATCAGGTCGGCGACCACTATCTTCTGGTTGGGGATGATCACCATGAAGACGTTGGCCGACATGATGGTGGCGGTGAAGGCGCCGAGATGCAGCAGCGCGGCGCGGCCGGTGAAAAGCTGCGTGTAGCCCCAGGCCATGAAGACCAGCACCCCGAACAGCACCAGCATCAGCCGCGTGTCGTTCATGCCGAGAGGCGAACGGCAGAGCAGGTCGTAGACGATCCAGCCGAAGGCGAGCGAGGCAAGCGAAATTCCGATCGCCACGGGCGCCGACACGTCGAGGACGTTCGGATCGATCAGGTACAGTTCCGCGCCGGCATAGTAGACGACGGCGAGCAGCGCGAAGCCGGTCAGCCAAGTCGAATAGGCCTCCCACTTGAACCACGTCAGGTGCTCCGGCATCTGCGCCGGCGCCACGAGATATTTCTGTACGTGGTAGAAGCCACCGCCATGCACCTGCCACTCTTCGCCATAGGCGCCTTCAGGCAGCCCGGGGCGCCGGTGCAGGCCGAGATCCAGCGCGATGAAGTAGAAGGAGGAGCCGATCCAGGCGATGGCGGTGATGACGTGCAGCCAGCGCACGCCGAAGGAAAGCCATTCCCACCACAAAGCGAAATCGTTCATGCCCCATTCCTTTCGGCCAATCCTGGAACTCTACGTGTTGCAGTGCAAACGGAAAGGGGGCCGCTGCCCCGACACTTTCAAAAAAAACTAGAAAATAATAGTCTGTCCTCAAGAAACCGAGGGGCAGAGCCCCCCAACCGGGCGGATGCCGAACAATGGCCTATCTCGACAACGTCGCCGTCTTCGTCCGTGTCGTCGAACTGGGCAATCTCTCGGCCGCCGGCCGCGACATGCGCATCTCGCCCGCCGTCGCCTCGAACCGCATCAAGGAACTCGAGAAACACCTCGGCGTGCGCCTGTTCAACCGGACCACGCGCCAGTTGATGCCGACGGAGCAGGGCCGCGTCTTCTACGACGGGGCGAGGAAGGTGCTGGAAGCCGTGTCGGACGCGGAAGCCGCCGTCAGCGCGCTGTCGGGCCAGCCGCGCGGCACGATCCGCGTGACCGCGCCGCTCGGCCTCGGTCGCCGCATGATCGCCTCGGGAATTCCGGAATTCCGCAACCGCTATCCCGATATCGAGGTGCGCCTGCGCCTTTCCGATCACGAAGTCGACATCCTGAAGGAAGGCATCGACGTCGCCTTCCGGCTTGGTCTTCTCGAGGATTCGAGCCTGAGGATGCGCGGCATCCTCGATTGCGAGCGCGTGCTCGTGGCAAGCCCCAACTATCTGGAAAAACGCGGCGAGCCGAAGACGCCGGAGGAGCTTCTGGCCCACGACTGCCTGATGCTGCGGTATCCCGGCGCCCGCGAGCATGCCTGGACGCTGCAGACGGAGGCCGGTCCGCGCAAGCTCGACGTGCGCGGGCCCTATGATTCCGATGACGGCGACGTCCTCACCGGCTGGGCGCTCGCCGGCCACGGCGTGATCCTGAAGCCGCGCTTCGAGGTGGAACCCTTCATCCGCGACCGGCGCCTTCAGGTGATCCTGACCGCCGCGCCGCCGGCTCCCGTGCAACTCGCCGCCGTCTTTCCGCACCGCCAGTACCAGGACACCAAGCTGCGCCTTCTGCTCGACTTCATGGCCGACCGCTGCCAACGCATGATCCGCGACATCCTGGCGGGACGCTGAGGACGACGATGGGCCGCTTCCTCCTTGCCGCTGTCGCCTGGGGCCTTGTCGGCATGGTCGCTCTTCCCGCGCTCCTTTACCTCGCCATCGTCGCACTTTCGCACGTCATGGACCCGCGTTGCGCGGCCCCCGGCGGCGACCCCGGATGCGCCACTGGCGCCTTCGGCATCGCGCTGGCGGCGGCCATGCCGGCCTTCGCACTGTTCTTCCTGCTCGCCGTGATCGCGCGGCGCCAGCGCCTGCGGCGCCGGACCGCGCGCGACTTCGCCGCCATACTCGACGGCGCAAGCGCCAGCCCGCCTAAGACTGGACGCGACGAACACCAGACCTGACGCAAGCCCTCTCGGAAGAGTGGCTACGAGCGTTGGCGTCTGAACCCGGGCGGAGAAGAGCTCCGGCTTTTGCCCTGAAGCGCCACGCTTGATCTCGCGCAATGACAATCTTTGCGCGAATCGCCAATCTGGTTTCACTTCACGGAGGGAGGCTCGGATGCTGACGAGGCGCGCGGTGCTGAGCGGGGGAGGCGCGGGATTCGTCGCGGTTTTGGCGGGGTGCGGAGATGCGACCGACATGACGACTATCGATGAAGCGGCCCGAATGATCCGCGAGCCGATGCCAGGGCCCGCCGGTCTCGTCGACTGCGTGCGCTATGCGACGCTCGCCGCCAATGGCCACAACACCCAGCCATGGCGTTTCTCCCTCTCCGCCCGCAAGGTCGAGATTCGGCCAGACCTGTCGCGGCGCACGCCGGTGGTCGATCCCGACGATCACCACCTCTGGGCAAGTCTCGGCTGTGCGGCGGAGAATTTTCTCATCGCGGCCCGCGCGCAGAACCTGCACGGCGACGTCCGCTTCGACCCGACGGATGAAGGTCGGCTCGTCCTCGATCTGGACCGCGGCCCGGCCGGGACGGACGACCTCTTCGAAGCCGTGCCCCGGCGGCAATGCACGCGATCCGACCATGACGGCAGGCCGGTGCCCGCGGCGGACCTAACGGCATTGGAGGAGGCAGCGCGCATCGAAGGCGTCCGGATCATCTACATTCTCGACAGGCCTCGCATCGAGACGGCGGTCGAGCAAGTGGTCGCAGGCAACACTGCGCAGATGCAGGACGAGGCCTTCGTCGCCGAGCTGAAGCACTGGCTGCGCTTCAACGACGGCCAGGCGCTCGAAAGGCGCGACGGGCTGTACGCGGCCGCGTCGGGCAACCCCACGCTCCCAGCTTGGCTTGCCAATCTCGTCTTTCCCATGGTTTTCAGGACGGGCAGCGAGAACGACAAATATGCCCGCCAGATCCGGTCCTCGTCGGGAATGGCCGTCTTCGTGTCGGCGGCGGATGACCGGGAACACTGGATCAAGGCCGGACGCGCCTACCAGCGCTTCGCGCTCAAGGCGACGGCGCTCGGCATCGCCAACGCCTTTGTCAACCAGCCGGTCGAGGTGCCCGCATTGCGCGCGGAATTCGCGCAATGGCTGGGCCTGGAGGCCGGCGAGAGGCCCGATCTCGTCGTCCGCTTCGGCCATGCATCGCCCTTGCCGATGTCGCTGCGGCGGTCGGTGGACGAGGTGGTGGACTGATCAGGCCTTCGCCAGCGCCGTCATGATTTCGGCCGCGGCAAGGGCTGCGATCACCGTCGGACGCTTGTCGCGAACCTCCGCGCCGCCGATCGGCGACACGAGGCGGGCGAACTCGGCCTCGCTGCCGCCGGCGGTCTTCAGGAACCAGCTTCGGAACGTCGCCTTCTTGGTCTGCGATCCGATCATGCCGACATAGGCGGCATCGCCGCGCCGCAAGGCTTCCGCCACGATCAGGAAGTCGAGGGCGTGGTCGTGGGTGAGCACCACGAAGGCGGCGCCGGGCGGGGCTTCGCGCACCTGCTCTTCCGGCATTGGCGTCAGCCGCGTCGCAACCGCTTCGGGAAAGCCTTCGAGCGCGTCGGCGCGCGTCTCCACCACCATCGCCCGCACCGGCAGAAGGGCCAGCGCCTGCGAAAGCGCTCGCCCGACATGGCCGCCGCCGAACAGGAGGACGGACGGCAGCCGCGCGTCCTCCGTCTCGGCCGCCGCGACCGAGGCTTTGCGATCGGTTTCGTCCATGAGGTTCATCGAGAGACCCACGCGGCCGCCGCAGCACTGGCCGATCTCGGGTCCGAGCGGAATGGAGAGGGTGAGCGCAACGCCCCCCCTCCCCCCTGCGGGGAGGGGCCGGGGGTGGGGGCCGCCACGACGAGATGCGTTGGCGAAGGAAAGCCCGTCTCCAGCCGAGGCGGACCATGCGGCACCACCCCCACCCGGCCCTTCGGGCCACCCTCCCCGCAAGGGGGAGGGTTGGGCGCTGAGCATCTCCCGCGCCCGGTCGATCGCCATGAACTCGAGCTGGCCGCCGCCGATCGTACCGAAGATCGCGCTCGGCGATACGAGCATCCACGCCCCCGCCTCGCGCGGCGTCGACCCCTTCGCGTCCGCCACCTCGACCCGGACGACGCGCGGATGTGCGTCGAGGAAGGCGCGGAGGGCGGGCGCGGTCACGGGCATGGCTCTAAGCGGGCCGCCCCGCCTCCCGCTTCAGCCGCTCCACCGCCATCAGCACGCATTCGGGCGTCGCCGGGGCGTCGAGGCGCGGGCAGAGGCGATGGTCGGCCACACTCGCCACGGCGTCGGAGATGGCGTGGAACACCGCGATGCCGAGGCAGAAAGGCGGTTCACCGACGGCCTTGGAGCGGTGGATGGTCGGCTCTCCGGCTTCCGGCCAGTCGGCGAGCGTCACGTTGAAAATCTTCGGCCGGTCGGAGGCCAGCGGGATCTTGTAGGTCGACGGCGCATGCGTCCTCAGCCGCCCCTTGCCGTCCCAGACGAGTTCCTCCGTCGTCAGCCAGCCCATGCCCTGGATGAAGCCGCCCTCGATCTGGCCGATGTCGATCGCCTTGTTCAGCGATCGCCCGGTCTCGTGCAGGATGTCGACGCGCTCGACCATGGTCTCCCCGGTCAGGGTGTCGATCTCGACCTCGGCGCAGGCCGCGCCATAGGCGAAGTAATAGAACGGGGTGCCCTGCCCCTTGTCGCGGTCCCAGTGGATCTTCGGCGTCTTGTAGAAGCCGGTCGCCGAAAGCTGCACGCGCGCCATATAGGCCTGCTGCGTCAGCGCCCCGAAGGCGATTTCCTGGTTGCCCACCCGTACCCGGTTGGGCAGGAAGACGACCTGATCGGCCGGCACCTGGTACTTCTCCGCCGCGAAGTCGGTGAGCCGCTGCCGGATCGTTCGCGCGGCCGCCTGCGCGGCCATCCCGTTGAGATCGGTGCCCGACGAGGCCGCCGTCGCCGAGGTGTTGGGCACCTTGGCCGTGGTCGTGGCCGTGATCTTCACCTGGTCGATGTCGATCTGGAACTCCTCCGCGACCACCTGCGCGATCTTGACGTAGAGCCCCTGCCCCATTTCCGTGCCGCCGTGGTTCAGGTGCACCGAGCCGTCGGCATAGACATGCACCAGCGCACCCGCCTGATTGAAATGCGTGGCCGTGAACGAGATGCCGAACTTCACCGGCGTCAGCGCAAGCCCGCGCTTCAGAACCGGCGACCTGGCATTGAACGCCGCGATCGCCTGGCGGCGGCCGGCATAGTCGGCGCTCGCCTCCAGTTCCGCGACGAGGCGATGGATGATGTTGTCCTCCACCGTCTGGTGGTAGGGCGTCACGTTGCGATCCGTCGTGCCGTAGAAATTGCGCTTGCGGATCTCCAGCGGGTCCTTGCCCAGCGCAAAGGCCACCTCGTCGATCACCCGCTCGCAGCCGACGATGCCTTGAGGGCCGCCGAAACCGCGAAAGGCGGTGTTGGACACCGTGTTCGTGTAGAGCGGCGCGGACTGCGCCTTCACCGCCGGGTAGTAGTAGGTGTTGTCGCAGTGAAACAGCGCCCGGTCGGTGACTGCGCCGGAAAGATCGGCCGAGAAGCCGGCCCGCGCGGCGAAGAAATAGTCGACGCCCCGGATGGCGCCGTCGTCGTCGAAGCCGACATCGTAGTCGATGACGAAGTCGTGCCGCTTGCCGGTGGCGGTCATGTCGTCGTCGCGGTCGGGCCGGATCTTGACGGCGCGGCCGTGCCGCTTTGCTGCCACGGCTGCGATCGCCGCGAACTGGTTGCCCTGCGTCTCCTTGCCGCCGAAGCCGCCGCCCATGCGCCGGATCTCCACCGTCACCGCATGGCTTGGCACGCCCAGCACCTGCGCCACCATGTGCTGCACCTCGCTCGGGTGCTGCGTGGAGGAATAGAGCGTCACGTCCATGTCCTCGCCGGGAACAGCCATCGCGATGTGGCCCTCGAGGTAGAAATGGTCCTGGCCGCCGAGCCGCATGGTGCCCTTGAGCCGGCGCGGCGCGGCCTCGATGGCGGTTTCCGCGTCGCCGCGCTTCAGCGTCAGGGGCGGCGTCACCAGCTTGCCGGCGCGCCGGTCGAGATCCCAGATGTCGGTGACGAAGGGCTCCTCCGCATACTCGACCCTGGCCAGCTTGCAGGCCCGCCGCGCCTGTTCGCGCGTCTCGGCGATCACCGCGAACATCGGCTGGCCGAGGAACTGCACCATGTCGGTGGCCAGCACCGGCTCGTCGTGCCGGTGCGTCGGCGAGATGTCGTTGGAGGCCGGCATGTCGTGGCCGGTCAGGACGTCGACCACGCCGGGCGCGGCCCGCACCGCCGACAGGTCCATCGACACGATGGCACCATGCGGCACGGTCGACAGGCCGAGATAGGCATGCAGCAGGCCGGCCGGCTCCGGCATGTCGTCGATATAGACCGCCTCGCCGGTCACGTGCTTGTGCGCCGAATCGTGACGCTGGCTGGAGGCAACGCCGCCGACGATCGCCTTGGCCGTCAGCGAGGGATGTGCGTGCTTGTTCATGATCACGCTGCCCTTTCCCGGGTCACCATCACCGGCATCTCCGCCCCGCCATGGGCGAGGAAAAAGCGCTTGAGCAGGTTCTTAGCCGCCAGCATGCGGTATTCGGCCGAGGCGCGCATGTCGGAGATCGGCTGGTAGTCGGCCGGATAGGCCTGCATCGCCGCCTCGATCGTCGCCAGCGTCCACGGCTGACCGAGAAGCGCGGCTTCCACCGCCTTCGCCCGCTTCGGCGTCGCGGCCATGCCGCCATAGGCGATGCGCGCCGAGGCCACCATGCCATCCTCGAGCGATATCGCGAAGGCGCCGAGCACCGCCGTGATGTCCTCGTCGCGCCGCTTGGTGACCTTCCAGGCGGTGAACTGCATGCCCGCCGCGGGCACCGGAACATGCACCGCCTCGACGAACTCGCCCGGCTGCCGGTCCTGCTTGCCATAGGCGACGAAGAAATCCTCCAGCGGGATGGTGCGGCGCGCGCCGCCCTTGCGGAGCGTGAGCGAAGCACCGAGCGCGATCAGCGGCGGGGGGGTGTCGCCGATCGGCGAGCCGTTGGCGATGTTGCCGCCGATCGTGCCCATGTTGCGGACCTGCGCGCCGCCGATCCGGTCGATCAGCGGCCCCAGCGCCGGAATGCGGACCGACAGCGTCTCGAACGCCTCCGTGTAACTGACGCCCGCGCCGATGGTGAGAACGCCGTCGTGCTCCGAAATGGTTCTCAGCTCGTCGAGATGGCCGATGAACACCACCGGCGCGATGTCGCGCATGAACTTGGTCACCCAGAGCCCGACGTCGGTCGAACCGGCGACGATCGTGGCGGTCGGATCGGCCTCCAGCACGGCGGCGAGATCGTCGACGCTGGCGGGAAGGACGAAGCGGTCCTTGCCCGTTCCGACCTCGACCCGCCCGCCCGCGCGGATCGCGGCCAGCCGTTGCGCCACCGCCGCGCGTTCCCTCGCCAGGAAATCCGCCTCCAGCGTGCCATAGGACGAGATCGCCCGCGCCGCCTTCACGATCGGCTCGTAACCGGTGCAGCGGCACAGATTGCCCTGCAGCGCCTTCTCGACAGTGGCCTCGCTCGGGTGTGGATCCTGCATCCACATGGAATAGAGCGACATCACGAAGCCCGGGGTGCAGAAGCCGCACTGCGATCCGTGGAAGTCCACCATCGCCTGCTGCACGGGGTGCAGCGCGCCACCCTCGCCCTTGAGGTGCTCGATGGTGACCACGTGGCAGCCATGCAAAGAGCCCAGGAAGCGGATGCAGGCATTGACGCCCTCGTAGACGAGACCTTGCGGCGTCGGCCGCCCGACGAGCACGGTGCAGGCGCCGCAATCGCCCTCCGCGCAGCCCTCCTTGGTGCCGCGCAGGGCGCTGCCAAGCCGCAGCCAGTCGAGCAGCGTCTCGTCCGGCCGGATGTCTGACAGCGCAACCTCGGCGCCGTTGAGGAGGAAGCGGATCTGGGTCTCAGCCTGGATCAAGTCGTTCAGCTCCCGCGATAGGTGGAATAGCCGAAGGGCGAAAGCAGCAGCGGCACATGGTAGTGGGCGGCCTCCGCCATGCCGAAGCGGATCGGGATCTGGTCGAGGAACAGCGGATCGGGCAACGCGGCCCCTTGAGCGCGCAGGTAATCGCCCGCGAAGAAGACGAGTTCGTAACTGCCGGTCTTGAAGGCCGAGCCCGCCAGCAGCGGCTCGTCGCAGCGCCCATCGGAATTGGTCGCCACGGTCTTCAGCTTCTTGTGCGAATTGCCGCTTACCCTGTAGAGCGCAATCACGAGCCCGGCCGCGGGCTTGCCCGTGGCGGTGTCGAGAACATGCGTGGTCAGCTTGCCCGCGGTCATCCCGTATCCATCCGTTCCCATGTCCGTCCCGAGATAGTGCAGCAATTCACAACGTCGCATAAGCCGTGACGGCTCTGGACGCGGCAAAAAGACTTTCAAATTTTTCAACGGGAATGAAGATGATCGCCTCTGGTACTGTTGAAGAAAGACGATCGGCGACGGCAGGGTGGAAGCAGCGCGCATGACCGCAGTTCGATATCCCCGCGACATGCGTGGCCATGGCGCCATTGCGCCCGACCCGAAATGGCCGGGCGGGGCCCGGATCTGCGTCCAGTTCGTCGTCAACTACGAGGAGGGCGGCGAGAACTGCATCCTGCACGGCGACGCCGCCTCGGAAGCCTTTCTGTCGGAAATCACCGGCGCGCAGCCCTGGCCGGGCAAGCGCCACTGGAACATGGAATCGACCTACGAGTACGGCGCCCGCGCCGGCTTCTGGCGGCTTCACCGCATGTTCACGCAGGCCAACGTGCCGGTCACGGTCTACGGCGTCGCCTCCGCGCTGGCCCGCTCCCCCGACCAGGTGGCCGCCATGACGGACGCCGGCTGGGAAATCGCCACCCACGGGCTTCGCTGGATCGACTATCGCGACCACGATCCAGAGGCCGAACGGGCCGATCTGATCGAGGCCATTCGCCTGCATGCCGAGGTCGTCGGGGAGCGACCTGTCGGGCTCTACCTGGGTCGCACTTCGGTCAACTCCGTCCGCCTCGCCTGCGAGGAAGGCGGCTTCGCCTACATCTCCGACACCTATGACGACGACCTGCCCTACTGGCTCGACCATGACGGCCACGGCAACGCGATCGCGCCGCAGCTCGTCATCCCCTACACGCTCGACGCCAACGACATGCGCTTCGCCATCCAGGCGGGCTTTTCGGAAGGCGACCAGTTCTTCACCTACCTGAAGGACGCTTTCGACACGCTTTACGCCGAGGGCGCTTCCGGCCGCGCCGGGATGATGAACATCGGCCTGCATTGCCGCCTCGTCGGACGTCCCGGGCGCGCGGCGGCGCTGAAGCGCTTCATCGACTACGTTCAGGGCCACGAGAAGGTCTGGATCGCGCGGCGCATCGACATCGCCCGGCACTGGGCAGAGCACCACCCCTACCAGGCGCCCGCACTGCGCCCCTCGCGCATGGACGAGGCCGAGTTCGTTACGGCCTTCGGCGGTGTCTTCGAACATTCGCCCTGGATCGCCGAACGCGCCTGGAGGATCGAGCTCGGCCCCGCGCATGATTCGGCTGGCGGCCTGCACAACGCGCTCGCCCGCATGTTCCGCTCGGCGAGCGAGGACGAGCGGCTCGGCGTCCTGCGCGCCCACCCCGACCTCGCCGGCAAGCTTGCGCTGGCCAAGCGACTGACGGCCGAATCCTCCGCCGAGCAGGCCTCCGCCGGGCTCGACGCGCTGACCGATGCCGAGCGCGCCCGCTTCACCGAACTCAACACCGCCTATGTCGAGCGCTTCGGCTTCCCCTTCATCATCGCGGTGAAGGGCCTGACCAAGGCCGACATCCTGGCCGCCTTCGAGCGGCGCATCGCCAATTCGCGCGAGGAAGAATTCGCCACCGCCTGCCGGCAGGTCGAGCGCATCGCGCTTCTGCGCCTCAAGGACAGGCTGCCCTCATGACCGATGTGACCGCACGTTCCTATTACGCGCCGCATGGCGGGCTGCCGCCGCAGTCGCAGTTGCTCACCAGCCGCGCCGTCTTCACCACGGCCTATGCGGTCATTCCGAAAGGGGTGATGAGCGACATCGTCACCAGTTACCTGCCTTTCTGGGACAAGACGCGGGTGTGGATCCTGTCGCGCCCTCTTTCGGGCTTCGCCGAGACCTTTTCGCAATACATCATGGAGGTTCAGCCCGGCGGCGGCAGCGCCCGACCCGAGCCGGACCCCCAGGCCGAGGGAGTGCTCTTCGTCGTCGAAGGCGAGCTGACGGTGACGATGGGTGGCGTGGAACGCGTGCTCGTTCCCGGCGGTTACGCCTACCTGCCGCCATCCGCGCGCTGGACCGCACGCAACGCGGGGGCGGCTCCCGCCCGCTTCCACTGGATCCGCAAGGCCTACGAGCCGGTGGAGGGCCTTGGCCTGCCCGACCCGATCTTCGCCAACGAGAGGGACGTCGCGCCGAACCCGATGCCGGACACGGAGGGGCGCTGGGCCACAACCCGCTTCGTCGACCCGCAGGACCTGCGCCACGACATGCACGTCAACATCGTCACCATCGCGCCGGGCGCCGTCATCCCCTTCATGGAGACCCACGTGATGGAGCACGGGCTCTACGTGCTGGAGGGCAAGGGGGTCTACCGGCTGAACCAGGACTGGGTCGAGGTGGAGGCCGGCGACTACATGTGGCTGCGGGCCTTCTGCCCCCAGGCCTGCTACGCTGGCGGCCCGTCGAACTTCCGCTATCTGCTCTACAAGGACGTCAACCGGCATGCCAGGCTGGGGGGAGCGCGGTGACCCGCACCATCTCCGCCACCCTCCTGACCCGCGAGGCCTTCGCACCCTTCGGCGACGTCATCGAGACCGAGGGCGCGCACCACTACCCGATCAACGGCGGCAAGTGCGAACGCTATCACGATCTGGCAAAGATCGAGGCAACCGGCCCGAACGCCCGTGTGCTCATCTCGATCTTCAAGGGCACGCCCTACGCCTTCCCGCTCGAACTGACGCTGGTCGAACGCCACCCGCTCGGCAGCCAGGCCTTCATGCCGCTCACGACCGCGCCCTTTCTCGTCGTCGTCTGCCCCGATGGGCCGGACGGACCCGGCACGCCGCGCGCCTTTGTGACCCGCCCCGGCCAGGGCGTAAACTACCCGGCCGGCCGCTGGCACGCGGTGCTGACGCCGATCGGCGCGCCGCAGGACTTCCTCGTGGTCGACCGCGGCGGTGACGGCAAGAACCTCGAGGAGCACAGCTTCGAGGAACCCTGGATCATCACCCTACCCGAAGGAACGCCCGCATGACCGACGCCGCCCTGCTCGACCGCCTGCTCGACGTGATCGAGAAGGACGTTGTGCCGCTGACCCGGACCGGCGTGGAGAAGGGCAACAAGCTCTTCGGCGCCGCGATCCTGAACAAGGCCGACGGCTCTCTGGTTCTGGCCGAGACCAACAACGAACTGGAAAACCCGCTCTGGCATGGCGAGGTGCATGCGCTGAAGCGCTTCTACGAACTGCCGAAGGAGAGCCGCCCCGGCACAGGCGACTGCATCTTCATCGCCACCCACGAACCATGCTCGCTCTGCCTCTCGGCCATCACCTGGACCGGCTTCGACAATTTCTACTACCTGTTCAGCCACGAGGATTCGCGTGACGCCTTCGCCATTCCGCACGACCTGAAGATCCTGAAGGAGGTCTTCACGCTGGAGCCCGGCGGCTATGCCGCCGAGAACGAATTCTGGAAGAGCTACTCGATCCGCAGGCTGGCGGCGGCGCTGCCCCAGCCCGACCGCGCCCGCATCGAGGCGCGCATCGCGGCCATCGCGAAGACCTATGACGATCTTTCCGCCGTCTACCAGGACGGCAAAGGCGACAACGACATCCCGCTGAACTGAAGAGCGACGACCGTCTTCCAAAGTCCGCCGCGCGGCGCAATCGCCAATGTCCTCGTCGCGCTGGCGCATTGCGCGGGGAAATCCCCCATGGCTGACTGCGGCCAGCAGAGAGGGCACCCATGAAGATCGTCACCGAGTTTCCCCGCAGGGTCATCGAGCACCCCGATCTCGGCATCGTCATGCCGGACGGCTGCCGTCTGTCGGTCCGCGCCTGGATCCCCAAGGACGCCGAAGCCGATCCAGTGCCGGTCATCCTCGAGCACCTGCCCTACCGCAAGCGCGACGGCACGATCGCACGCGACAACCTCACCCACCCCTGGTTCGCCGGGCACGGCTATGCCTGCCTGCGCGTCGACATGCGCGGCAACGGCGATTCCGAAGGGCTGATGGAGGACGAGTACTCCGAGCAGGAGCTGCAGGACGCCTGCGACGTGATCGCCTGGGCCGCAAGCCAGCCCTGGTGCAACGGCCGCGTCGGCATGATGGGCATTTCCTGGGGCGGCTTCAATGCGTTGCAGGTCGCGGCCATGCAGCCCGAGGCGCTGAAGGCGATCATCACGCTTTGCTCCACCGACGACCGCTACGCCGACGACATCCACTACAAGGGTGGGCTCCTGCTCAACGAGAACCAGGGCTGGGGCGCCACCATGCTGGCCTACTCGTCGCGTTCGCCCGACCCGGCGATCGTCGGCGAGCGCTGGCGCGACATGTGGCTCGACCGGCTGGAGCACGAACCCTTCCTGCCCGCGCTCTGGCTGTCGCACCAGCACCGCGACGCCTATTGGCAGCGCGGCTCTGTCTGCGAGGACTTCTCGCGGATCAAGGCGGCGACGCTGGCCATCGGCGGCTGGGGCGACGCCTACAAGAACGCCGTGTCGCGCCTCGTCGCCGGCATTACCAACGCGCCGGCAAAGGGTATCGTCGGCCCCTGGATCCACAAGTACCCCCACTTCGCCGTCCCGAATCCGGCGATCGGTTTTCTCCAGGAAGCGCTGCGCTGGTGGGACCGCTGGCTGAAGGACGCCGACACCGGCGTCGAGGTCGACCCGGCCATGCGGCTCTACCTGATGGATTCGGTGCCGCCGCGGGACTGGTACGAGGAGCGGCCGGGCCGCTGGATCGCCGAGCGTGACTGGCCATCATCCACGATTGGTAAGCAGACACTGACGCTCATGCCTGATGGCGTGCTGGCGCAGGGCGATCCGGCAGCACTCGACCTCGAGATTGCGTCGCCGCAGGATTGCGGCATGACCGGCGGCGAGTATTGCGCCATCTGGCTCGGCCCGGAACTGCCCGGCGACCAGCGCGTCGACGACGCGAAATCGGCCTGCTTCGACGGCACACCGCTGGAAGCCGATCTCGACATCGTCGGCGGCCCGGTGCTGCGCATGAGGCTCTCAGCCGACAAGCCGGTCGCCATGGTCGCCGTGCGCCTCTGCGACGTGCAGCCGGATGGCGCCTCCACCCGCATCACCTACGGCGTCATGAACCTGTGCCACCGCGCCTCGCGCGCGTTTCCCCAGGCGGTGGTGCCGGGCGAGGTCATGGAGGTCGCGCTGCGCCTCGACGACGTCGCCTACTCCGTCAAGCCGGGACACCGGTTGCGGGTCGCGATCTCGTCCACCTACTGGCCGTTGGTGTGGCCCTCGCCCGAACCCGTGACGCTGACCCTGCACGAGGCCGCGCTCGACCTGCCGGTTCGTCCATCCGCGCAGAAGGCCGACGAGTGGCGCTTCGATGAGCCCGAGGGCGCGCCGCGCTGGCGCATCGAGAACATCCGCAAGGCGACGAACCGTCGCGAGGTCTCGCGCGATTCCTCGACCGGGCTGGTGACACTGAGCATCCTCGACGATTTCGGCGAGGACCGCGACCTCGACCATGGCCTGGAAAACGGCACGATCGCCCGCGAGACATGGACGATCGATCCGACCGATCCCCTGTCGGCCAGAGGCGAAACCCACTGGACCGAGACGCTCGGACGGGGCGACTGGCGGGTGCGAACAGAGACCTACACGAGCATGCGATCGGACTCGACGCATTTTCATCTGGAAGGGCGCATCGAGGCTTTCGAGGGTGCAAGGGTTGTGTTTACAAGACGATTCAGCAATAAAATCAAACGCGACCTAATCTGATCGCGCCATCGTATCCCATTCGCGACACGTCGTTTACGCCACGGAATGTCGCTTTCGGTCTTGCCGACGGGGGTTCCTTGACGGCAATATCATTGTCACACAGAGCCCATTAGAATGGGCCAGGGGCAACCGTTTCACATTGAGGAGCAATCCATGTCGAAAGAACTCGAATTCCTGAGCCGTCACGTATCGGCAGGCCGCCTGAGCCGCCGTGACTTCCTCGGTCGCGCCGCGGCGCTCGGGATCACCGCGCCATTCGCCAACATGCTCCTTTCCAGCGCCGCGCAGGCGCAGGCGCCCATCCGCGGCGGCATTCTCAAGGCCGGCCTGCAGGGCGGCGAGGCGACCAACAGCCTCGATCCCGCGACCTTCCTCAGCCAGGTTCCGTTCAACTTCGCCAAGTGCTGGGGCGAGTATCTCGTCGCGCTGGCGCCCGGCGGACTCGAAAACCGCCTCGCCGAGGAGTTCGGCGCCTCCGACGACGCCAAGGTCTGGACCTTCAGGATCCGCCAGGACGTCGAGTTCCACAACGGCAAGACCGTCACCGCCGAAGACGTGATGGCGACGCTCGAGCGCCATTCCAACGAGGAGTCCAAGTCGGGCGCCCTCGGCATCATGCGCGGCATCGAATCCATGAAGGTCGACGGCCGCGACGTGGTCGTCACCCTGAAGGAGCCGAACGCCGACCTTCCCTACCTGATGGCCGACTACCACCTGATCATCCAGCCCAACGGCGGCAAGGATGCGCCGGACGCCGGCATCTCGGCCGGCTCCTACAAGGTCGCCGTCAACGAACCGGGCGTCCGCTACGTCGGCGAGCGCTTCGCCAACTACTGGCAGCCGGACAAGGAAGGCTTCGCCGACCAGGTCGAGATCATCGTCGTCAACGACCCGACGGCGCGCACGTCGGCTCTGCAGGGCGGCCAGGTCCACATGATCAACCGCGTCGAGCCGAAGATCGTCGACCTGATCAAGCGCGTGCCCGGCATCGAGATCAAGACGGTCTCCGGCCCCGGCCACTACGTCTTCATCATGCACTGCAACACCGCGCCGTTCGACAATGTCGACCTGCGCATGGCGCTGAAGCTCGCCATGGACCGCGAAGAGATGGTCGACAAGATCCTGCGCGGCTACGGCACCGTCGGCAACGACTTCCCGATCAACTCGTCCTATCCGCTGTTTGCCGACGACATCGAGCAGCGCACCTACGATCCCGACAAGGCGGCATTCCACTACAAGAAGTCCGGCCATGACGGCCCGGTCCTGCTGCGCACGTCGGAGGTAGCTTTCCCGGGCGCCGTCGATGCCGCCCAGCTCTACCAGCAGACCTGCGCCAAGGCGGGCATCACAATCGAGGTGAAGCGCGAGCCGGGCGATGGCTACTGGTCGGAAGTGTGGAACAAGCAGCCCTTCTCGACGTCCTACTGGGGCGGTCGTCCGACGCAGGACCAGATGTACTCGACCGCCTACCTGTCGAGCGCCGACTGGAACGACACGCGCTTCTTCAACGACAAGTTCGACAAGCTGCTCATCGAGGCGCGCGCCGAACTCGACCAGGACAAGCGCAAGAACCTCTACCGCGAGATGTCGATCATCGTCCGCGACGAGGGCGGCCTGATCCTGCCGATGTTCAACCAGTACATCGACGCCATCAGCGACAAGGTCGGCGGCTATGGCGATGGCGTGAATCACGAGTTGATGGACGGCTACGCGCTCGCCCGTTGCTGGGTGAAGGCCTGATACGGTTCGACGAGCCGTGTCACCAATCCTGACAATGATCGCCCAGCGCATCGCGCTGGGCGTTCTCCTCCTCTTCGCTGTGTCGGTGTTGATCTTCGCCGGCACGCAGATTCTCCCCGGGGACGTCGCGCAGTCCATTCTCGGACAAACCGCGACGCCCGAGGCCCTCGCCAACCTGCGCCGCGAGCTCGGCCTCAACGATCCGGCGATCGTGCGCTACTTTTCCTGGCTCGGCGGCGTCCTGACCGGCGATCTCGGAACCGCGCTGACCACGCGCCAGCCGATCGTCGAAACCCTGATGCCTCGCCTGTGGAACACGCTGTTCCTCGCCTTCTGGGCCGCCATCGTATCTGTGCCGCTCGCCGTCCTGCTCGGCCTGCTTGCCGTGCGCTACCGCAATGGCCCCATCGACAAGGCGATCTCGGGCTTTGCCCTGGCATCAACTTCGCTGCCGGAATTCTTCATCGGCTACCTGTTGATCTTCTTCGTCGCCGTGCAACTGCAGTGGTTCCCGTCGATCTCGACCGTCTACAGCGGCATGCCGCTGGGCGACAAGCTCAATGCCATCGTGCTGCCGGCCACGGTGCTGGTGCTGGTCGTCCTGGCCCACATGATGCGCATGACCCGGGCGGCGATCCTCAACGTGATGCAGTCGGCCTATATCGAGACGGCGGAGCTCAAGGGCCTGTCGAGCTTCGACATCATCCGCAAGCACGCCTTCCCGAACGCCATCGCCCCCATCGTCAACGTCATCATGCTCAACCTCGCCTTCCTGATCGTCGGCGTGGTCGTCGTGGAGGTGATCTTCGTCTATCCAGGCATGGGCCAGTATCTCGTCGATCACGTCTCCAAGCGCGACGTACCGGTCGTGCAGGCGGTCGGCCTGATCTTCGCCGCCGTCTACATCGGCCTGAACATCATCGCCGACATCGCAGCCATTCTCGCCAATCCGCGCCTGAGGCATCCGAAGTGAGGGGACATCGATGCCTGATCTGAAGACCATTCCGATCGGGGCGGCCATCGGACTGTTCCTGACGGTCGTGCTCGTCTTTTGCGCCGTGTTCGCGCAGGTCATCGCGCCCTATGGCCTGAGCCAGATCGTCGGCGACGTCTGGGAACCGATGAGCGCCGAGCACTGGCTCGGCACCGACAATCTCGGACGCGATCTCCTGTCGCGCATGCTCTATGGCGCCCAGACAACGATGCTCATCGCCGGGCTTGCCACCGCTCTGTCCTTTTCGCTCGGCGCGATCCTCGGATTCACCGCGGCGGTCATCGGCGGATGGTTCGACATGATCCTGTCGCGTCTCGTCGATCTCCTGATGTCGATCCCCACCCTGATCTTCGGCCTCGTCGTGCTTTCGGTGCTGCCTTCCACCATACTGACCCTCATCCTCGTCATGGGCATCCTGGACTCCACGCGCGTCTACCGCCTGTCGCGCGCGGTCGCCGTCGACATCAACGTCATGGACTTTGTCGAAGCAGCCAAGCTGCGCGGCGAAGGCCGCGGCTGGATCATCTTCCGCGAGATCCTGCCCAACGCGCTGTCGCCGCTCGTCTCCGAACTCGGCCTGCGCTTCATCTTCGCCGTCCTGTTCCTCTCGGCGCTCTCCTTCCTGGGCCTGGGCGTCCAGCCGCCGGAGGCCGACTGGGGCGGCATGGTGCGCGAGAACAAGGAGGGCATCGTCTTTGGAATTCCCGCAGCACTCATTCCGGCCGCGGCGATCGCGGTGCTTGCCATCTCCGTCAACCTCGTCGCCGACTGGATCCTCAACCGCACCACCAGCCTGAAGGGAGGCCGCGGCAATGGCTAAGGCGCCCGCATCGGCCACCGCGGTCGAGAAACGCCCCGACAAGCTGCTCGAGATCCGCAACCTCAAGATCGAGGCGACGGTCTACCCGCCCGGCGAAGCCCCGAAGGACATCGTCATCGTCGACGGCGTGTCGCTCACCCTCGAGCGCGGCAAGGTGCTCGGCCTCATCGGCGAATCGGGCGCCGGCAAATCCACCATCGGCCTGTCGGCCATGGGTTATGGACGCGGCGGCGTGCGCATCACCGGCGGCGAGGTGATCATCAATGGCCGCGACATTCTGAAGGGCGGCATCGGCGGGTTGCGAAAGCTGCGCGGCAAGGAGGTCTGCTACGTCGCGCAATCGGCGGCGGCCGCCTTCAACCCCGCCCACAAGCTGATGGACCAGGTGGTCGAAGCCGCCATGCTGCACGGCGTGGCGAACCGCGCCGAGGCGGAAAAGCGCGCCGTCGCGTTGTTCAGGAAGCTCAGCCTGCCCAACCCGGAGGTCATCGGCAACCGGTATCCGCACCAGGTCTCCGGCGGCCAGTTGCAGCGCGTGATGACGGCGATGGCGCTCTGCTCCGAGCCGGACCTGATCGTCTTCGACGAGCCCACAACGGCGCTCGACGTCACCACCCAGATCGACGTGCTTGCGGCGATCAAGGACGCGATCCGCGACACCGGCGTCGCTGCGCTCTACATCACCCATGATCTGGCGGTCGTCGCCCAGGTCTCGGACGAGATCATGGTGTTGCGGCACGGCAAGCTCGTCGAATGGGGCGACACCCAGCAGATCATCCGGGAGCCGAGGCAGGAATACACCAACCAGCTCGTTTCGGTGCATCGCATCGAGCATGAGGAAAAGACCCCCGGCGACAAGCCGCTCCTGTCTGTCAAAAACGTGACGGCCGCCTATGGCGGCGGTGTCGTGGACGTGTTGAAGAACGTCACGGTCGACATCCATCCGGGCCAGACGCTGGCCGTCGTCGGCGAATCCGGCTCCGGCAAATCGACGCTGGCGCGCGCCATCACCGGCCTGCTGCCGCCGCGCGAGGGCTCCATCAGCTTCGACGGACGGACGCTGCCGGCGAAGCTGGCGGACCGGACGAAGGACGACCTGCGCGAATTGCAGATGATCTACCAGATGGCCGACGTGGCCATGAATCCGCGCCAGACGGTGGGCACCATCATCGGACGGCCGCTCGAATTCTACTTCGGCATGCGCGGCGCCGAGCGCGACCGGCGCGTGGCAGAGCTTCTCGAAGAGATCGAGATGGGCAAGGGTTTCCTCGACCGCTACCCGGCCGAACTGTCCGGCGGCCAGAAGCAGCGCGTCTGCATCGCCCGCGCGCTGGCGGCCAAGCCCCGGCTCATCATCTGCGACGAGGTGACGTCGGCGCTCGATCCGCTGGTGGCGAACGGCATCCTGAAGCTGCTCCTGAACCTCCAGGCCGTGGAAAACGTCGCCTATCTCTTCATCACCCACGACATCGCGACCGTGCGGACGATCGCCGATTCGATCGCGGTGATGTATCGCGGCGCGGTGGTTCGCTACGGTCCCAAGAGCCAGGTGCTCAGCCCGCCCTTCGACGACTACACCGACCTGTTGCTCTCGTCCGTTCCGGAGATGGAGGTCGGCTGGCTGGAGAAGGCGATCAAGGGCCGACGGATGGAAGCGGCGGGGAACTGACGTAAGGGTTTGGCCGATGGGGGAGTGTCTGGTATCCTGTCGCCATGAACAAGCGCACCACCATATCGCTGGACACGCCCTACAGCGAGTTCGTTGAGCAGCAGGTCGAGGAGGGCCGCTTCGCCTCGGCGAACGAAGTCGTACAAGAAGGCCTGAAGCTTCTTGAAGAGCGGGAAGCCCATATCGAGGCTGTCCGTGCGGCCCTCATCGAGGGCGAGGAGAGCGGCGAACTCCAGCCGTTCGATCTGCAGGAGTTCCTCGCGGAGATGCGCCGCACTCACGCGAGATGAGCCGCTTCACGGTATCGCCTGCGGCACGAGCCGATCTCCGAGAGATCTGGCTCTATACCGCTGAAATTTGGAGCCCGGCCCAAGCTGATCGCTACATCACGATGATCGAGGGTTGTTTCCGGCGCCTTGCCAACCGTGACGTTTCAGGGCGTTCGGCGAGCCATTACAGAGATGGCTATCTGCGGCTTGCGGTTGGTTCGCACATAATCTTCTACAAATCTGCTTCCGATGGCGCCATCAAGGTGATGCGTGTCCTTCATCAGCGAATGAACCATTCTTCCCATCTCGAGGACTGACCACCCCATGCAGCGCAAACTCCTCCTCATCATCCTCGACGGCGTGCCGTGGCGCAACTGGCGCCGGCTGTTCGGCAACCTGGAGGGCTGGGTGCAATCCGGCGAGGCGCGGGTGTGGAAGATGCGCGCGGTGCTGCCCTCCACCTCTGCCTGCTGCTATGCGTCGATCCACACCGGCGTGCCGCCGCAGGTGCACGGCATCCTGTCGAACGAGGTGCGCTTCCGCGTGTCGCAGCCCGACATCTTCTCCGAAGTGACGAAGGCCGGCGGCAAGACCGGCGCGGTGACCCATTCCTACTGGTCGGAGTTCTTCCGCAGCCATCCCTTCGATCTGGTCGAGGACATGGAGTATGACGAGCCGGCCGGCCCGATCACGCATGGCCGCTTCCACACCATGACCGGCTATGGCCACGACAACCAGATGACGCCGTCGGACGTCGACCTTTTCGCCACGCTGACCATGCTCACCAAGCGCCACGGCATCGATTACGGCATCCTGCACACCTGCACGCTGGATTCGATGGGCCATCGCTTCGGCCACGACAACACGCCGATGGACCATGCCTGCGCGGTGGCCGACGCCATGCTGGCCGCGTTCCTGCCGAAATGGCGCGCCGCCGGCTATGAGGTGATGGTGACGGCCGACCACGGCCAGACCGACCGCGGTCATCATGGCGGCCGCGAAGACCTGCAGCAGGACTTTGCGCTGTACTATTTCGGGGATGGCAAAGGTCCGGCGGAGGACACGCTGCTCGACCAGCTCCAGCTCGCGCCCACCATCCTCACCCGCCTCGGCGTGCCCGTGCCGGAGACGATGAAGGCCAAGCCGTTCCTCTCGTGAGGCGCGCTTACTTGCCCATCACCAGCGCCCAGTAGCGACGGCCTTCGGCATCGGCGGCCGAGGCGAGGCCGTAGCGGGAGAAGCGCGGGTCGAGCATGTTCTTGCGGTGCGGCGGGCTGTCGACCCACATCTGGAACACCTTGGCGACCTCCATCCGCCCATGGGCGATGTTTTCCGCCGCAGGTCCCTCGACGCCGTTCTGACGCATGCGGGTGGAGAAGTCGCGGCCGCGTCCGGTGGTGTGCACCATGCGTCCGGTCTGCGCCATGTAGCGCGCCTGCTGCATCGCCGCCTTCTCCAGCGCCGGATCGGGCCTTGCGGCGGACATTCCGGCCGAACCGCGCACATAGCCGTAGACCACCTCAGCGCTCGCCGAGGCGCCGACGCTCGCCGTGTCGATCGACGGAGCGAGCGCGGAGATGCTGCACCCCGCCGTCAGCACGAGAAGCGCGATCAGGGCTGCGGGGCGGAACAAGGGGACCATGGACGTCCTGTCGGGATGGCGTTGCAGGGAATGCTGATGAGTGTTCCTGCCGTTGCCGCAGGATTGCGTCAATCCTCGGGCAGGGCCGCGACATGCCGAAGACGAGCGATCGTCGGCGCATTCAAGAAGGCCACGCGCCCTTTGCCAGCGACGCTGTTGCCGCCACGATCCGCGCGAAGCTTTGCCGCGCGCGCTCGACGGAATGACGCGCGCGCAGATAGCCATGCACCAGCCCCGCCTCCTCGAACGAGACGGCCTTGCCGCCAGCGGCGAGGATGCGATCGCGATAGGCCGCGCCGTCCGACGACAGCGGGTCGCATTCGGCGGTCACGATGACGGTCGGCGGCAGGCCGGAAAAGTCGGTGTCGAACAGCGGCGCGAAGGAAACGTCGCCTGTGATGTCGGCGCCGCCGGCGCGGATGTCGCGGTAGAAGTCGATGTCGCGCACCGACAGCATCGGCGCTTCGGCATGGGTGACGTAGGAGCCTTTGGTCTGGTCGCCGCCGAGGCCCGGATAGATCAGCATCTGGCCGATCGCGGCGCGCGGGTCGCCGCGCGTGTGGTGCGCAACGGCCGCCGCGAGGTTTCCGCCAGCCGAATCGCCGGCCAGCAGGATCGGCAGGGCCTGGCCGTCCGCCGCCCAGCGGAACGCCGTCATCGCATCGTCGAAGGCCGCCGGATGCACGTGCTCGGGGCAGAGCCGGTAGTCGACGGAGACGACCGTGCAGCCGGAGCCCTTCGCCAGCTCCGCGCAGACGTCGTCATGGCTTTCCAGCCCGCCGACGACGAAGCCGCCGCCATGGAAATAGAGCACCAGCGCGGCTGGCGCGGCAGCGGTCGGCGTGTAGATGCGGATGGGTATGCGATGCGTCGCGGTGCCGATTGCCGTCGTCTCGACCGCGATGCCGTCGGGATGGCCTGCGTGGAACTCGCGGCACATCCGGTCGTAGATCGCCCGTTGCCCGTCGATCGTCGCGTCGATCGTGTCGGGCGGGTAGAAGGCGTTGGTCCGTTCGATGAACGCCCAGGTCTCGGCGTCGATGAGGGTGGCGTAGTCGGTCATTTCGGTGCTCTCTCGGAAGAGCCGCGTTCCTTCGGGCTGCCGGCCATTCCTACCTCCCCTTCCACACCGGATCGCGCTTCTCGGCGAAGGCGCGGAACCCTTCCATGTTGTCTTCGGAGGCATAGAGCGCGTCGACCGTGCGGAACTTGCGCTTGGTGATCCAGTTCATCGCCTCCTGGAAGCCCATCGCCTCGGCCTCGCGCGCGACCTCCTTGATGGCGGCGAAGACGAGCGGCGGGCCGCCGGCGAGCAGGCGGGCAACCTCCCAGACGCGCTCCTCCAGCCTGTCGGCCGGCAGCACCTCGTTGACCAGCCCCCAGCGATGCGCCTCGGCCACGTCCATCCAGCGGCCGGTGAGCAGGAGATCCATGGCGACGTGATAGGGCATGCGCTTCGGCAGCTTGACGGTGGCGGCGTCGGCCAGCGTGCCGGCGCGGATCTCCGGCAGCGCGAAGGAGGAATGGTCGGAGGCGTAGATCAGGTCGCAGGACAGCGCCAGTTCGAAGCCGCCGCCGACCGCCATGCCGTTGACGCAGGCGATCACCGGCTTGTTCATGTCGATCAGCTCCTGCAGCCCGGCAAAGCCGCCGACGCCGTAGTCGCCGTCCACCGCGTCGCCGCCGGCCGCCGCCTTCAGGTCCCAGCCGGCGCAGAAGAACTTGTCGCCCGCCGTCTTCACGATCGCGACCCTGAGCGCCGGATCGTCGCGGAACGCCTTGAAGGTCTCGCCCATCAGCCGCGACGTGGCGAGGTCGATGGCGTTGGCCTTCGGACGGTCGAGCGTGATCTCCAGGATCGCGCCGTCGGTGCGGGTGGTGATGACGTCAGTCATGGTGTCCTCCTTGCCTTGTTCGCCGGAATGGTTCGCGCTCAGGCGTCATTCGACACCACCATCAGCGCATCCGCTACCCAGGCGCCATGCCCTTCGGCGCACACGATCAGCGGGTTGACCTCGAGCTCTTCCAGGTCGTTCGCATGCGAAAGGGCGAAATCGGCAATGCCGAGGATCACCGCCACCGCCGCACCGACGTCGGCCTTCGCCCGCCCGCGGAACCCGTCGAGCAGCGGAAACAGCTTGAGCGAGCGCAGCGACGTCTCGATGTCCTCGCGCGAGGACGGCAGCAGAAGCGTGGCCGAATCCTTCATGAGTTCCACCATGACCCCGCCGGAACCGACCGTCATGACCGGACCGAACAGCGGATCGCGGGTGACGCCGACGATGAGCTCGCCGATGCCGCCCGTCACCATGCGCTCGACATAGAGGCCGGTGCCCAGTCCGGCCATGGATTGCGCCGCCGCGCGCACGGCGTCCGCATCGCGAAGGTTGAGCTTGACGGCGCCCGCTTCCGACTTGTGCGCGAGGCCCAGCGCCTTCAGCGCGACGGGGAATCCGAGCCCCTCGGCTGCGGCCGCCGCTTCGTCGGCAGAAGCCGCACGTCGTCCGCCGGGGACAGGCAGGCCGGCCGACGCGAGCAGCGCCTTGGCCGCGGCCTCGTCGGGAGAGGCCTTCGCCTGGGCGCCCCCCTCTGTCCTGCCGGCCATCTCCCCCACAAGGGGGGAGATTACCCGCTCCGTCGCCCCGGCCGTGCCTTGAACGTTCGGAGATCGCGCAGCTGCCTCTGAACCGTCAATCTCCCCCCTTGTGGGGGAGATGGCCGGCAGGCCAGAGGGGGGCGCGACAGAGCGCAATCCTATAAGGGTGGGAGGCTCTTCTTCCCACGCCTCCCCAATGAACGCCGCCGCCTCGGCCGCGTCCACCGCCTCGGCGATACCGCAAATGGGCACGATGCCGCGCCGCAGCAGCTCTTCGGCGTGGCCCTCGGGCAGGTTCTCGCCCATGGAGGAGACGATCGCGCCGCGCGCATCGTTCGCCTTCAGGGCCTTCTCGAAGGCATTGACCGTCGGCCACCAGTCGGCGTCCGAGCAGCGGTCGGTGCGCGGGAAGTCCAGCACCAGGAGGTTCAGGTCGAAGCCGCCCGAGACCATGGCGGAGAACGCGGCGGTCAGCGCGTCCTCCTTGCCCCAGATGTAGGTGTTGTAGTCGAGCGGATTGGCGACCGCGACCAGCGGCCCGAGCGCGGCCTCGACGCGCGCCCTGTGGCCGGGCATCAGGGGTGGAAAATGCACATGTCGACCGACGACGCTGTCGGCCATGACGGAGGCCTCGCCGCCCGAACAGCTCATCGAGGAGAGCCTGCCGCCCGGCAGCGGGCCGATGGCGTGCAGGAGCTTCAGCGTCTCCAGGAAGGCGGGGATCGTGTCGACGCGGGGAATGCCCAGCCGTTTCAGGAACGCATCCGATGCCGCATCGGAACCCGCCAGCGAGGCGGTGTGCGAGATCGTCGCCGCCCGTGCCTGTTCCGAGCGCCCCACCTTCATGGCGACGATCGGCTTCTTCAGTTCGCGCGCCCGCGCGGCCAGACGCTCGAAGCCGGCAACGGAATCGAAGCCCTCGATGTGCAGGCCGAGGCTGGTGACGCGGTCGTCCTCGATCAGGCCCAATGCCATTTCCGACAGGCCGGTCTGCGCCTGGTTGCCGGCCGTCATCAGGAAGGCGAGCGGCAGGCCGCGGGTCTGCATGGTGAAGTTGCAGGCGATGTTGGACGACTGGGTGATGATCGCCGCGCCCTTTTCGCCCGGCGCCAGCCGCCGCCCGCCCTGCTGGTCGGGCCACAGGAGTGCCCCGTCGGCATAGTTGATCAGTCCGTAGCAGTTCGGCCCGATCACCGGCATGTCGCCGGCCGCCTCGATCAGCGCCGCCTGCAAGCCCTCGCCCGCGGCATCATAGGCGCCCGTCTCCTTGAAGCCCGCGGCAAAGCAGATCGCCCCGCCCGCACCCATGGCGCGCAGTTCGCGCACCATGTCGATGGTGAGGTTGCGATTGACGCCGATGAACGTCGCGTCCGGCACAGCAGGCAGGTCCGCGATGGAGCGAAAGGCCGGCAGCCCCGCGACGGTGTCCTTGGTCGGGTGGACGGGCCAGATGTCGCCAGGGAACTGCATCTTGAGCGTCTGCTTGACGACATTTGCGCCGAACCCACCGCCGCCGATCACGCAGATGGAGCGAGGCCGGAGCAAGCGTTCGAGACGGGTCATGGAAGGACTCCGGATGCAAAGACAAAGCCGCCACCCGCTTTCGCGGATGGCGGCCAACTGACGTTTTCAGCTGGTGCGGCTAGAAGCAACAGGCCATGCCGGCACAGCAATCCAGGCCTGCCTCGCAGCAGGACGCCAGAGCCGGAGCATAGGAAGAAACAAGGGCGAGCATCGAGAGCGATGCAGCCACGAGCGATTTGCGAACCATTGCGGTTCTCCTTCATTGAGATGAAATTCGGGATGGAATCGCGCAGAGGCGCCCTCAGCCGGCCTCGGGAGGCGGCTGCTCCGGCCGCACGAGGCGCCCGATCAGGAGCGGTTCCCTGCCTGACGAAACCACGGTGCTGGACGTCGCTGTATGAGGAGCGCCCGGCGGGCCGATCGCCACGGAAACCAGACAGGTCGCGCAAGCCGCGGCGGTGGCGGAAAGACACCGCCCGTCCTCGCAGACACAATCGCCCTTCGGCGCCGCCTGCGTGGCGATGACCACACCGGCCATACCGCAGGTACCCGCGGCCGCGCCATGCGCGAGAAACACGGCCACGGCGGCGAGGATCATCGGGAGCAGGTAGCGCTTGAACATGGCCCTGCGGAGTAGCGATGAACCCGCAGCGGAGCAAATCATCTTCTCGACAGAGCGCCGTGATGGCGCAGATGGATCGAGGTCGGGATCGTGCCTTTGGACGGATCATGAGGCGATCGCTTTCCCGCAAGATGCGTCGTCGCCATCGCCGATAGGGAGCCTTTGCAGTTCGTCCGCATAGTCGGTCACGGCGACCATGCCCTTCGGGCTCGGCCCGTAGACGCCGGTGGCAGGCCCGCGCTCGAACCAGCCGTAATGGTTGTCGGCCATAAGCCGGCGCGCATGCGCCACGCCCGTGGCCCTGGCCACCGCCGAAGCCTTGGTGGGCCCCTGCGCGGACACCAGTCGCAGGCACTTGAGCGCCTCCTGGCGATAGGCGGTCACGAGGTTGCGCCGCGTCGTGCCGCCGGTGTTGGGGTCGCCCACCAGCCGGGCGAATTCCTTGAGCAGCCGAGCCTTGCGCGGCTTCGATTGTCGCGGCCGGTAGGGCTCGGGGTCGCAATGGATTTCGACGAAGCCGTCGGAGAGCTTCACCGTGATCAGCCCGAGTCCGAGGCGGCGGCAGAGCTTGCGGTTTTCGACCAGCGCCTTCAGCGACGCGCGACCCGAGCCGCGTGGCACCGCGACATAGACCGCATCCGTCAGGGCCTGGCGCTCGATCGCCTGGTGGTAGAGCGAGAGCGAAAAGCCGGCCTTCAGCTCCACGATCACCGGCTCGTCGTCGCCCGCGCGCAGCGCCACGACGTCGGCCGCGCCGACCTCGCCCTTGACCGTGTAGCCCTGCCCCTCGAGCAGGCGCTTGACGGGCAGGTAGAGGTCGGCCTCGCGGATCGCGGGCTTCGCCATCCGTGATCAGCCGCCGACGGCGCGCAGCAAGGCGCGTGAGATGATGTGGCGCTGGATTTCGGATGTGCCTTCCCAGATGCGCTCGACGCGCGCGTCGCGCCAGATGCGCTCCAGCGGCAGGTCATCCATCAGGCCCATGCCGCCATGGATCTGGATCGCCTCGTCGGCGACGAAGGCGAGCATCTCGGTCGCCTTCAGCTTGGCCATCGCCATGTCCTCGTCGGTGACCGTGCCGGCGTCGTATTTCCAGCCGGCCTCGAAGGTGAGCAGGTTCGCCGCCTTCAGTTCCGTCGCCATGTCGGCAAGCTTGAACGAGACGCCCTGGAACTTGCCGATCTGCTGGCCGAACTGCTCGCGCTGCGCGGCATAGTCGATCGCGTGCCCAAGCGCCCGCTCGGCACGGCCGAGGCACGTCGCGGCCACCTGCAGCCGCGTCGCGCCGAGCCAGGAGTTCGCCACCTCGAAGCCGCGATGCACCTCGCCCAGCACCTGTTCGGCCGGCAGCCGGCAGTCGTCGAACTCCAGCACGGCATTGGTGTAGCCGCGATGCGAGACGTTGCGGTAGCCATCGCGAACGGCAAAGCCCGGCGTGCCCTTGTCGACGAAGAAGGCGGTGATCTTCTTGCGCTTGCCTCTGCTCGTCTCTTCCTCGCCCGAGGCCATGAAGACGATGGCGAACCCGGCGATGTCGGCATGGGAAATGAAGTGCTTGGTGCCGTTGAGCACCCAGTCGGTCCCGTCCTGAACCGCCGTCGCCTTCATGCCGCGCAGGTCCGATCCCGCGCCGGGCTCGGTCATGGCGAGGCAGTCCCAGGTCTCGCCGCGAATGCAGGGATAGAGGTACTTCTCCTTCTGCTCGTCCGTGCCGGCGAGCAGGATGTTCGACGGCCGCGCCACGCAGGTCCAGTGCAGGGCATAGTTCGCGCGGCCGAGTTCCTTCTCGTAGAGCAGCCAGGTCGGCGTATCGAGCCCGGCGCCGCCCACCGCCTCGGGCATGTTGGCGGCATAGAGCCCCGCCGCCATCGCCTTCTGCTGGAGCTCGCGGACCAGGTCCATCTCCAGCCGCCCGGTGCGCTCCACCTCGCGCTCATGCGGGTAGAGCTCGTTTTCCACGAAGGCGCGGGTGGTCTCGACGATGAGTTTCTGTTCGTCGGTCAGGCCGAAATGCATGGGTCGTTCTCCAGACCGGGGTGAACAGGGTGCGTCCTTCGAGGCTCGCCCGCCAAGGTTTGGAACCAAACCGTCTGCAGCCGCGCGGGCTCGCACCTCAGGATGAGGGAGGTTGGCGCCGGGTCGACTATCGCGATGGTTGGCGCCTGGCGGCTTGTTGCGATGGCAGAAAGAGTGGCGGCGAAAGGCCTCGAATAGCTCATCCGAACCCCGGATCCGGGCCGCCGGCGCCAACCTCCCTCATCCCGAGGTCCGAGGCCCCCTCGACGTCTGCAAGTGGACCACGAACGGTTGCAGGCAGATCTCGGCGGCCTGCCTCCAACGTCCCTCATCCTGAGGTGCGAGCCCGCACCGCTTCGGAGGATGGAACACGAACTCCAATGGGCGAGCCTCGAAGGACGCACGATCACCCCTTACGCTTCTTCGGCTTTTCCGCCTTCGCCTTCTCGGCCGCCTTCGACACCTTTGCCTTGGCGGCCTTGCCGAGGCGCTTCACATAGGCATTGTGCAGTTCGCCCGCGCCCCAGCCCTTGCCCTTCTCGGCCTTTGCCAGCGCTTCCATGATGCCGATCAGGTTCTCGTCGCGGATGCGCTCGAGCTCGCGGATCGACCACTGGCCGGACTGATCGTCGGACTGCGTGGCGACCATGTCGACCAGCTCGTCGTTGAATTCCGGCACGTCCATCAGCTTGGTCCAGGGCCAGGCCAGCGCGGGACCGAACTGCGCCATGAAGTGGCGCATGCCGGCCTCGCCACCGGCGATGCGGTAGGTCTGGAACATGCCCATCTGCGCCCAGCGCAGGCCGAAGCCGTAGCGCATGATGTCGTCGAGTTCCTCGACCGTGCAGATGCCGTCCTTGATCAGCCACAGCGCCTCGCGCCAGGCCGCTTCCAGCAGGCGGTTGCCGACGAATGCGTCGATTTCCTTGTTGATGACGACGCATTTCATCCCGATGGACGTGTAGACCGCGCGCGCGCGCTCGACGAAAGCCTTGCTCGTCTTTTCGCCCGGCACGATCTCGTTGATGGGGAGCAGGTAGACCGGGTTGAACGGGTGGGCGACGAGAAAGCGCTCGGGCTGCGCCATGTCCCTGGCCATGTCGGTCGCCTTGAAGCCGGAGGTGGACGAGCCGATCAGCGCATCGGTGGGCGCGGCCGCCTCGATCTCGGTCAGCGTCTTCAGCTTCACGTCGAGCCGTTCCGGCACGCTCTCCTGGATGAAGTCCGCGCCCTTGACCGCCTCGGCGACCGAGCCGGCATAAGTGATCCGGCCTTCCTTCGGCAGACCCTTGACCGCCATGCGCGTGTAGGCGCGGCGGGCATTCGCCATCACCTCGTCGACCTTGCGCTTGGCCTCGGGGTGCGGGTCGTAGACGGAGACGTCGATGCCGTTGAGCGCCAGCCGGGCGATCCACCCGCCGCCGATGACGCCCCCGCCGATGCACGCTGCCTTCCTGATGATCATGGAATGTCCCCTTATGCGGCCAGCATCGCCCGCTTCGTCAGTCCGAGCTTCTTGCGCACCTCGTCGGGCCCGATCACCCGCGCGCCCATGTTCTCGATGATCGTCACGGCACGCTCCACCAGCTGCGCGTTGGTGGCGAGAACGCCCTTGTCGAGCCAGAGATTGTCCTCCAGCCCCACCCGCACGTTGCCGCCGGCGAGCACGGCTGCCGCCACATAGGCCATCTGGTTGCGGCCGAGCGAGAAGGCCGACCAGGTCCAGTCGGACGGGACGTTGTTGACCATCGCCATGAAGGTGTTGAGATCGTCGGGCGCGCCCCATGGCACGCCCATGCACAGCTGCACCAGCGCCTGCGGCGCCAGCGTGCCCTCTTCCACCAGCTGCTTGGCGAACCAGAGGTGGCCGGTGTCGAAGGCCTCGATCTCCGGCTTCACGCCCATGGCCGTCATCATCCCGCCCATGGCGCGCAACATGCCAGGCGTGTTGGTCATCACATAGTCGGCTTCGGCGAAATTCATCGTGCCGCAGTCGAGCGTACAGATTTCCGGCAGGCACTGGCGCACGTGCTCGACGCGGTTCGACGCGCCGCCCATGTCGGTGCCCTGCTCCTTCAGCGGCAGCGGGTTCTCCACGTCGCCGAACACCATGTCGCCACCCATGCCGGCGGTGAGGTTCAGGACCACGTCGACCTCGGCGTCACGGATTCGCTCGGTCACCTCGCGGTAGAGCGAAACGTCGCGGCGCGGCTTGCCGGTCTCCGGGTCGCGGACGTGGCAGTGGACGACGGCGGCACCCGCCTTCGCCGCCGCAATCGCCGAGTCGGCGATCTGCTGCGGCGAGCGCGGCACGTGCGGCGACCGGTCCTGCGTGCCGCCGGAGCCGGTGACGGCGCAGGTGATGAAGACCTCGCGGTTCATGGAAAGCGGCATCGAGTTCCTCCGGTTCGCTGTCGTGGGGAGCATCCCCCGCCTTGCAAACCTTCGCTTCACGATTTACGAATTCCATTTGATGAAAAACGAAGCCGCCTCGATCTTCCGCGCCGAGCGCTCGCCGCTGACGCTGACCGTTCTGGTCTTCTCCGGCGCGTCGATCATGTGCGTCGCCTCGGCGATCGACCCGTTGCGCGCCGCCAATCGCGTGGCGGGCGAAACGCTGTTCGACTGGACCATCGCCTCGGCCGACGGCCAGCCGGCCATCACGACGTCGGGCCTGCCCGTCGCGGTGTCTGGCCGTTTCGACCAAGCAACCCGGGCCGACGTGCTGCTCGCCATTGGCGGCTTCGGCACCCGCGCCGGCTCGTCCGGACCGCTGGTCGCCGCCTTCCGGCGCGCGGCGAAAGCTGCCCGCGCCGTCGGCGGCGTCGAGGCCGGCGGCTGGCTGGTCGCCCGCGCCGGCCTGCTCGATGGCCGCGCCGCCACCACGCACTGGGAAGACCTCGAAGACTTTTCCGCCACCTTTCCGGCCATCGACGTGCGGCCTGACCGCTACGTCATCGATGGTCCCGTCTTCACCACCGGCGGCGCTTCGCCGACCTTCGACCTAATGCTGCATCTCGTGCGCTCGCGGCTGGGCATGGCGGTGGCGCTCGATGTCGCCTCGGTGTTCATCTACGACCAGGCGCGCGCCGCGACCGATGCGCAACCGCTGGTCTCGCTCGGGCGGCTCGACGGCTACGATCCGCGGCTGGCGCAGGCGATCCGTCTGATGGAAAGCCATGTCGACCGCCCGCTGCCCGTTCCGGCCATCGCGCTGCGCGCCGGCGTCACCGCGCGCACGCTGGAGAAGATTTTTGCCGCCGCCATCGGCGAGACGCCGGGCGCCTACTATCTGCGCCTGCGCCTCAACGCGGCCCGCCGCCTGGTGCTCGACACCGCCGAGCCGATGGCCGACATCGCAGCCCGCACCGGCTTTTCCTCGTCCGCCGCCTTCAGCCGCGCATTCTCGAAGGCCTTCGGCAAGCCGCCGATGCGGATGCGGCGAGGCTGAGCACGCATTGGCCGGACCGGCCGCGAAATGCTATGTATTCTTTGAGACGCGGCTGGCAGGAGGTTGCGATGGGTGAAATCAGAAAGCTCTTCAGGGACGGCGACAGCCAGGCCGTGCGCATTCCCGACCGGTTCCGCTTCGAGGGAACCGAGGTCGAATTCCGCCCGGGGCCCAATCCCGGCGAGGTGATCCTGGCACCGAAGCGGTTGGAGCGGACGGGATCGTTCGACGCCTTCTTCAAGTCTCGTGCAGAGATTCCGGACTGGGAACTCGAGGGCTTCCTCGAGGATCGGGATCAGGGCGTTCATGAGCGGGATGACCCGCTAGCATGACGCTTTTCATGCTGGACACCAATGCCGTGAGCATGGCCGTCCACCGCCGATCGTCGGCGTTCGACCGCAAACTTGCTCAGATCGGTGGAGATGTAATAACGATATCGTCGATCACCTATGGATAGATCATCTACGGTCTCGAATGGAAAGCGGAGGCCCGCAAGCTCGCACGGAGCATGACGGACTTGCTTCGAGAGATCACAGTCCTGCCGTGGACCGAGGCGACCGGCAACGTCTACGGCGGTCTGCGCGCCAGTTTGCGTCGTACAGGCAAGTCCCTCGCCCCCCTCGACCTCCTGATCGCCGCCCACGCGCTGGAGGCAGGCGCAACGCTGGTCACCAACGATGCCGCATTTCGCCACGTGCCGGGTCTCGTCGTCGAGGACTGGAGGGCGCCATGAGGCGCCGCCCGTCTGTCGTTGCAAGCGTCAGGCTGCCTTCTCGCTCCAGGCCAGATAGTCGACGTAGCCCTTGGCGCCGCCGCCATACATGGTCGCGCGGTCGGGTTCGGCGAGCGGCAGGTCGCGGCGCAGGCGGTCGACCAGATCCGGATTGGCGATGAAAGGCCGGCCGAAGGCGATCAGGTCGGCCCGGCCGCTGGCCACGGCCTCCTGCGCCAGCGCCTTGCCATAGCCATTGTTGACGATCCACGCGCCGGCGCCGCCGGCATCGCGATAGGCCGACTTGAACGCGTCCCAGTCGAACGCCCTCTCGCCCTGGGTGAAGTCGCGCGCACCGCCCGTGGCGCCCTCGATGACGTGGATGAAGGCGAGGCCGCGCGCGGCAAGACCCTTGACGACGTATTCGAAAAGCGGCTGCGGATCAGGATCGGCAGAATCGTTGGCCGGCGTCACCGGCGACAGGCGGATGCCGACGCGGCCTGCGCCCGCACCCTCGATCACTGCGTCGACGACCTCGAACAGGAAGCGCGCGCGGTTTTCGATCGAGCCACCATAGGCGTCGGTGCGGTGGTTGCTGCCCGAGCGCAGGAACTGGTCGATCAGGTAGCCGTTGGCGCCATGGATCTCGACCCCGTCGAAGCCGGCCTCGCCGACCGCGGCCTTCGCGGCGCGGCGGTAATCCTCGACGATGCCCGGGATCTCGTCCAACGCGAGCGCGCGCGGCTCGGAGGTCTCGGCGAATGAGCCCGTGCCGTCGGCGCCGACGAGATAGGTCTTGGACTTGGCTCGGATCGCAGACGGCGCGACCGGCTTGCCGCCGCCGGGCTGCAGGCTGTCATGCGAGATGCGCCCGACATGCCACATCTGCGTAACGATCCTGCCGCCGGCGGCGTGGACGCTGTCGGTCACCTTGCGCCAGCCGGCAAGCTGGTCGGCGCCGTAGAGGCCTGGAACGTCGGCATAGCCCTGCCCCTGATGGCTGATGGCGGTCGCCTCGGTGATCAGCAGGCCGGCTTCGGCGCGCTGCGTGTAGTACTCGACCGCGAACGGGCCGGGCACCGCGTTCGGCGAACGGTTGCGCGTCAGCGGCGCCATGGCGATGCGGTTGGCGACCGGAATGGCGCCGACCGTGGTCGGGTCGAAGAGCGAGGTCATGGGGAAGTCCTTTGCTTGGGGAGGATTGTGGACGGGACCGATCGTCAGAGATCGTCGAGGCAGGCGCGGAAGGCGGCGATGACCGGCTCGTTGCGCTGGTAGAAGGCCCACTGGCCGACCCGCTTCTGCGTGACGAGGCCACTGGCGACGAGCGTCGTCAGATGCGAGGAAACGGTCGATTGCGACAGGCCGCAGCGTTCGAACTGGCCAGCGCAAATGCCCATTTCGAGCGGATGATGCTCGTCGGAGAAGTGCTTCCCGGGCTCCTTCAGCCAGGCCAGCATCTCCCGCCGCACCGGGCTCGCCAGTGCCTTCAGGATCGCGTCTCGATCGATGTCGGCGTTCAGATCGGTCATGATCGATATATGGATCGGCGAAGATCGATTTGTAAGGGGCTCGCTTTGCGAACATCGCCATATCGCGGAATTCTATTCGCCGGCGACCGCGTCAAAGGTTTGACAAGCCGCCCGCGCTGGCAAGTATGATGTCCGGACAACGAGGACCGTAACATGGCTGGCGATCAGTATCCGAAACTCAAGGTGGCCGCCGTGCAGGCTGCCTGTCCCTTCAACGATCGCGAGGCGGCGACGGTGAAGGCCTGCGACCTGATCCGCGAAGCCGGCCGCAACGGCGCTCAGCTCGTCGTCTTCCCGGAAGGTTTCATCCCCTCGCACCCGAACTGGTTCCACCACCATGTGGCGACCGGACCGAAGGCCAACGGCTTTCTCCTCGACCTGTTCAGGAACGCCGTGGAGATTCCGGGTCCGGTGACCGACCAGCTCGGCGAAGCCGCGCGCGAGGCCGGCGCCGTCGTCGTGATGGGTGTATGCGAGAAAATCGGTGGAACGCTCGGCACCCTGTTCAACACGCAGGTCTACATCGGCCCCGACGGCAACGTGATCGGCAAGCACCAGAAGCTGATGCCGACGGCAGCCGAGCGGCTTGCCCACGCGGGCGGCCACGGCGACACCTTCGGAACCTTTCCGACGCCGCACGGTCCGATGAGCAGCCTCATCTGCGGCGAGAACAACAATCCGCTCGCCGTCTTCGCGCTGGCGGCCCAGCACACCCATGTCCATGCCATGAGCTGGCCGCCCTATGTCGGCCCCAACGCCGCGCCGGTCAGGCGCATCGCCGAGGTCGCCGCGCGCAACTTCGCCGAAGTGGCCGGCGCCTTCGTGGTGTCGGCCTGCGGCGCACTCGACGACGACACCATCGCGCGGCTGGAGCCAAGCCCGGAGCACGAGGCCTGGCTGCGCAAGCCGGAATCGACGGGGGGCAGCATGATCGTGGCGCCGAACGGCGAGATCCTGGCGGGACCGATGGGCAGCGAGGAAGGCATCCTCTATGCCGAATGCGATCTGGAACAGTCCGTGCGGCGCAAGCTGAGCCGCGACTATGCCGGCCACTACAACCGCGCCGACGTGTTCCAGCTCACGGTGAACACCAAGGCGCCCGTGCTGCATCGCCGGGAGGACGGGCAGTAGCGCTCGCGCCTTCGCGGGCCGAGCACGGGTTCCTTTCCCGAGCGCAATCCCAGGCCGGCATCACACGGCGAGAGCTGCGGCGGCCAAGCTGCGTGCAGAGCCGCGCGCCTACACCCGCTCCAGCGCGATGGCGATGCCCTGGCCGACGCCGATGCACATGGTCGCCAGAGCGAGCTTCGCGCCGCGTTCGCGCAGCTCCAGCGCCGCCGTGCCCGAGATGCGGGCGCCCGACATGCCGAGCGGATGGCCGAGCGCGATCGCGCCGCCGTTCGGATTGACGTGCTCCGCGTCCTCGGGGATGCCAAGGTCGCGGAGCACGGCGATGCCTTGGGAGGCAAAGGCTTCGTTGAGCTCGATGACGTCGAAGTCGGAGGGCTTGAGGCCGAGCCGGGCGCAGAGCTTCTTCGACGCCGGGGCCGGGCCGATGCCCATGATGCGTGGCGCAACGCCGGCCGCGGCACCGCCGAGCACGCGCGCGATCGGGGTGAGGCCGTACTTCTTCACGGCAGCCTCGGAGGCCACGATCAGAGCCGCCGCGCCGTCGTTGACGCCCGACGCGTTGCCGGCCGTCACCGTGCCGCCTTCCTTGCGGAAGGGGGTGCCGAGCTTGGCCAGCGTCTCGACCGTGGTGCCGGCGCGCGGATGCTCGTCCTTGGTCACGACGACCGGATCGCCCTTGCGCTGCGGGATCGTGACCGGGACGATCTCCTTAGCAAGCCGCCCATTCTCTTGCGCGGCAACCGCCTTGTCCTGGCTGCGCACGGCAAACGCGTCCTGGTCGGCGCGGCTCACGTTGAACTCGGCGGCGACGTTCTCGCCGGTCTCCGGCATGGAATCGACGCCGTACTGCTTCTTCATCAACGGGTTGATGAAGCGCCAGCCGATCGTGGTGTCGTAGATCTCGGCGTTGCGGGAGAACGCCGTATCGGCCTTCGGCATGACGAAGGGCGCTCGGCTCATCGATTCCACGCCGCCCGCGATCATGATCTCGGCTTCGCCCGCCTTGATGGCGCGCGCGGCAATGGTCAGCGCATCCATGCCCGAGCCGCACAGCCGGTTGACCGTCGAGCCGGGGATGACCGTCGGCAGTCCGGCCAGCAGAACCGCCATGCGCGCCACGTTGCGGTTGTCCTCGCCGGCCTGGTTGGCGCAGCCATAGACCACGTCGTCGATGGCTTCCCAGTCGACGCCCGCGTTGCGCTCCACCAGAGCGCGGAGCGGAATCGCGGCGAGATCGTCGGCGCGAACCGAAGACAGGGAGCCGCCGAAGCGGCCGATCGGGGTGCGGACATAGTCGCAGATGTAGGCGTCACGCATGGCTCAGAGCTCCGGTACGTTGAGATCGCCGACCGTATCGCCGACGACGAGGGTCGCGCCGGTCACGGCCTGCAACGCCTCGATGCTGATGGATGGCAGTTTTTCGCGCACGACGAAGCGCCTGTCGATCACGTCGATGACGGCGAGACTGGTGTAGATCGTCGTCACGCAGCCGACGCCGGTCAGCGGCAGGCGGCACTTCTCGAGCAGCTTCGGCTCGCCCTTCTTGGTCACGTGGTCGGTGACCACCCAGACCTGTTTGGCGCCGTGTACCAGATCCATCGCGCCGCCGACGGCCGGAACGGAGCCTGGACCCGTGCTCCAGTTGGCGAGGTCGCCTGTCTCGGCCACCTCGTAGGCGCCCAGAACGGCGACGTCGAGATGGCCGCCGCGGACCATGGCGAACGAGTCGGCGTGGTGGAAGAAGGAGGCGCCGGGATTCAGCGTCACCGCCTTCTTGCCGGCGTTGATCAGGTCCCAGTCCTCCTCGCCTGCCGGAGGCGCCTCGCCGAAGTCGAGGATGCCGTTCTCGGTGTGATAGGTCACCTCGCGGCCCTCGGGCTTGAACGTGGCGATCATCTCGGGAAAGCCGATGCCGAGATTGACATAGGCGCCGTCGGGCAGGTCCTGCGCCGCGCGCCAGGCGATCTGAGCGTTGGAAAGCTTCTTCATCACTTCGCTCCCTCGCGCAGCAGCGCCTCTTCCTGGGCCGGGTTCGGCACCTCGACGACCCGGTCGACGAAGATGCCCGGCGTGACGACATGCTCCGGATCGATCCCGCCCGGCTCGACCACGCGGCTCGCCTGCACGATCGTGGTCTTCGCCGCCATCGCCATCAAAGGCGAGAAGTTGCGCGCCGCCTTGCGGAAGGTCAGGTTGCCCTTGCGGTCGGCGAGCTCGGCCTTGATCAGCGCGACGTCCGCCTTCAGCCAGCGCTCCTGCACGTAGGAACGGCCCTCGAACTCCGCCACCGGCTTGCCCGCGGCGATGTCGGTGCCGAAGCTCGACGGGGTGTAGAAGGCGGGGATGCCCGCGCCGCCGGCGCGGATGCGCTCTGCCAGCGTGCCCTGCGGCACGAGTTCGAGCTCGATCTCGCCGGCCAGATACTTGTCGGTGAAGGCCTTCGGGTCGGACGAGCGCGGGAAGGAACAGACCATCCTGGCCACCATGCCGGCATAGATCATCGCCGCGATGCCGATCGCGCCATTGCCGGCATTGTTGTTGATGACGGTCAGCCGTCCCGGCGAACCGGTCTTCTTGTAGCGGTCGACCAGCGCGTGGATCAGCTCGATCGGCGCGCCCGCGCCGCCGAACCCGCCGATCATGACGGACATTCCGTCATCGATGCCGGCAAGGGCTTCCTCGATGCCCGGATAGATCTTGTTCATGCTCGGTCGAACCCTCCGCCGCGCGGCGGCATGTTTGCCGCCAAATGTTCGCATTGCGAACACATGTTTCCTATGCGATACTTGCTACATGAATGACGATGCGAAGTCAACGAGCGCCCCAACGCCCGACCGCGACCAGGTCGCGACTCTGGAGCGCGACCAGGTCGGTTCGCTGGCGCGCGGGCTGGCGGTGATGGAAATCCTCGCCGCCCACCCGCAGGGCCTGACGCTGACGGAGATGGCCGAGAAGGCGGGCCTGACACGCGCCGGGGCGCGCCGCTTCCTGCTGACGCTGGTCGCTTCCGGCTATGCCGTGCAGGACGGCCGCGTGTTCCGCCTGTCGTCGCGGCTGATCTCGGTCGCCCGCGCCTGGCTCGGCGGCGCCTCGCTGTGGAGCTTCGCCGAGCCCTCCATGCGCGAGGTCTCGCAGCGCTTCGGCGAGGCGTGTTCGGCCGCCGTTCTCTCGGGACAGGACGTGGTTTACGTCGCCCGCGTACCCGGCCGCCACATCCTGTCGGTGGCGCTGCACGTCGGCACCCGGTTGCCCGCCTTCTGCACCTCAATGGGCCGGTTGCTTCTCTCCGACCTGTCGCCCGCCGACCTCGACGCCTTCCTCGCCCGCGCCGAGATCCGGGCGCTCACCGACAAGACCGTGATCGACCGCGACGCCCTGCGCGCCGCCATTCTCGCCGCAAAAGACGACGGCTTTTCGCTGGTCGACGAGGAACTGGAGCCCGGACTGCGCTCCATCGCCGTCCCCGTCCGCGACCGCACCGGCCGGGTCGTCGCCGCCATCAACGTCTCGACCCAGTCCGCACGCCTGTCGGCGCGGACCATGACCGACGATGTCCTCCCGGCCCTGCGCGACGCGGCGCGGCGGATCGAGGATTATTTCGTGGTGCAGTGAAGAGGGCGCAACCCGGTGCGCTGAACCGCGAGGGGGCTGGGGCTGGAAACGCGTCAAATACGGGGACAGGAAATGCGGGGACAGTTTACTTAATTCGGATGAATGACCCATCGATCCGCGCCAGCGATGACCCCGAATTAAGTAAACTGTCCCCGCATTTCCGGCGCCGACGGCGGTCCCCCTCCCCCGCACGCGGGGGAGGATAGGCTTCACCGCCTCAGTTCCGCATGTCGCTCTCGAACGCCCGCCCGCCGAGACCCCGCCCGGCAAGCGTGATCGCGGGCCGGCCACGACCGCTCCACCGTTCCTCGGCGACGAGCCGCACGCCGTTGGCATCCCATGAGGCAGAACAGGCCACCAGCGAGGCGTCCTTGTCGCGATAGCCGAAGCCGAGCCCATCGTCGAAGAAGATGTCGGCCGAGCCCGACCCCTCGCCCGCCCCGGAAAACAGCGTCAGCTCGATGGCACTCGCGTCATGCGGCGCGGTGTCGGGCCAGGCGGTCGCCAATGGCAGGATCGCGCCAGACCGCACGAGCACCGGCAGTCGCCCGAGCGGTGCCGCGAGGGCGGCGGTCCGGCCCCCTTCATGCACCGCGCCGGTGTGGAAATCGTGCCAGCCGCCGTTCACATCCGGAAGGTAAGCCTCGACGTGGAAATCCCCCTCCGCCACCACCGGCGCCACCAGCACGTCCGCGCCAAGCATGAAGACGTCGGCGTCGGCCCGGCATTCGGCATCGTCGAAATGGTAGAAGCTCGGCGCGATCACCGGCGTGCCGTCGCGATGCGCCTTGAAGGCAAGCGAATAGAGATGGGGCATCAGCCGGTAGCGCAGCGAAAGCGCGGCGCGAACCTTGTCGGTCACGTCCGGGTGCATCCAGGGCGTGTTGGTCGGATCGGTGAGTTGCGGCTTCCAAGAATTCATCACCGCGCGCGGGTGCAGCGACATCATCTCGATCCAGCGCACGAAAAGCTCCGGCCCGGCCTTCGGCCCGTCGAAGCCGCCGATGTCATGGCCGGTGAAGGGCATGCCCGACAGGCTCATCGACAGGCCCTGGCGCAGGTTCCATTTCAGCGTGTGCCAGGAGGTGCGATTGTCGCCCGACCAGGTCTCGCCATAGCGCGCGATGCCGATCGGCCCGGCCCGGGAGATCGTGTAGGGGCGCTTGCCGGGTTCGCGCGCCAGCGTCGCCTCGTAGGTCGCCCGGCTCATCAGCAGCGCATGGACAGGCCGCATGTCGATCGCCGGCAGGGCTGAGCCAAATCCGGCGATCGTGGCCGTTTCGTCCCACAATTCGCACTCGTTGTTGTCGTTCCAGGCGGCGGTGAATCCGGCGCCGAGCACTTGCGCGGTGATACCATCCTTCCACCAGGCGACCGTCGCCTCGTTGGTGAAGTCGAGGCTGGAGCCATTGCCGCCCCAGAACATCTCCACCGCCGGCTGCCCGTCGGCGCGGCGCACGAACCAGCCCTCGGCGGCAGCGGTCGGATAGTCCGGATGCTCGGTCAGGAGCACCGGCTTGACGTTGGCGCAGGTGTTGAAGCCGAGTTCGGAGAGCCGGCGGAAGAAGCCGGCACGGTCGGGAAACTTGCTCTCGTTCCAGGTGAAGACATAGCGCCGTCCGTCGGCCTTGGTCGTGTAGCCGGAGCCGGAATGGATCGCGCTGATCGGGATCTCTTCGGCGCGGCAGCGCTCGGCGAAGTTGGTCATGACCGCCTGCGCGTTCGGCGCGTCGGCATGGTGCATGGTGGTGAAGGAAAAGCCCATCGACCAGCGCGGCGCAAAGGCCGGCCGGCCCGTGAGCGCCATCAGCCGGGGCACCACGTCGGACACCTTCGGCCCGGCGATGACGTAGAGCACGATGCCCTTTTCCTGCGCGTCGACGTGGCGGTAGTGCGGATGATAGTTCGAGTGCTCCGCGCCGAGGTCGAAGGTGATTTCGGACAGCGTGTCGTAGAACAGGCCCGCCGCGCCGCCCTCGTCGCGATCGGCGATGACGAAGGGTGCGTGCTTGTAGAGCGGGTCCTGGGTCTCGGCGTCGTAGCCGAGCGCGTCGGTCTGAAGGCAGCGCAGCCGCTTGCCGGTGTGGTCGAGCGGGCCGGCCTTGTCGCCGAGACCGTAGTGCCGGTCGGCAAGCGCGCGCGCCTGGAAATGCCTGAAGAGGCCGCGCTTGTCGAACCATTGCCAGGCGCCGGTGGGTCGATCGGCGACGATGGTCTTCCAGCCCTGGCCCTCACGGCGGCGCACGGTGAGCGCCAGCGGCGCGGCCTGGATTTCCACGGCCCAGTCGTCGCCGAACTGGACCGTGCCGCCGCCTTGCGCAAGCGCGGCGGAAAGCGGAGCGAAGCCTTCGGTCGAAAGACGGTCGCGCCCGGCCCAGGGCACGTCGCCGTCGGGCGCGATCATCCAGGTGCGGTCGACGGCGAGGCCGCCCTCGGGGACGACGGCGATGCGCAGCAGCCAGGCGGAGAGCGCCTCGACACGCAGCGTGAAGCCGCCGCTGAGGGGGGCTGAGAGGCTGGTGGGGGTGGTGGAAAGGGTGGATGTGAGGGCGAGGAAGGTCATGGATGGGTTCCGAGATGTTTTCGCTCTGCGATACCCCCCTCTGCCCTGCCGGGCATCTCCCCCTCAAGGGGGGCGATCGACAATCGCCGGTCGGCTTCGCCAATCGTCGACCTCCCAGGAGGTGCGGCGGCGCCGAAGCTGCCGATCTCACCCCTTGAGGGGGAGATGCCCGGCAGGGCAGAGGGGGGTATCGCGAAGTGCCGAGGTCCGAATACGAAGTCTACACCGCCTCCCCGATCACCAGCCGCTTCTGCGCCAGCCCGTCATCCTTGCGGAACAGGTGCGTGAATTGCGGCCGGAGAACGAGGTACGCGGTTTCGCCGCGACGGATCGCCGTCTGGCCGGGGAGGTGCGCGGTCAGCTTCGTTCCGTCGGCGGCTTCGCAATAGAGGTAGGATTCGCCGCCAAGCTGCTCGACCGACTGCACCGTGACGGCCGCGCCGTCGCCGCCGCCGATCTCCAGATGGTCGGGCCGGATGCCGAGTTCGGCCGGCTGGCCGGCCGCGAGCCCGTCGCCGGAGACCGCCGCGCGGTAGGCATTGCCGGCCGCGTCGGTCAGCAAAACGCCTTCGCCGTCGATGCCGGTCACGGTGACGTCGATGAAGTTCATTCGCGGCGAGCCGATGAAGCCGGCGACGAAGCTGTTCCTCGGCGTGTTGTAGAGGTCGAGCGGCGAGCCGGCCTGCTCGATGCGGCCGTCGCGCAGCACCACGATCTTGTCGGCCATGGTCATGGCCTCGACCTGGTCGTGGGTGACGTAGATCATCGTGTTGCCGAGCCGCCGGTGCAGCGTCGAGATCTCGCCGCGCATGGTGACGCGCAGCTCGGCGTCGAGGTTCGACAGCGGCTCGTCGAACAGGAAGACGCGCGGCTCGCGCACCACCGCACGCCCGATGGCGACGCGCTGGCGCTGGCCGCCAGACAGCTGCTTCGGCCGCCGGTCGAGATAGGCCTCGATCTGGAGCATGCGCGCGGCCTCGGCCACCCGGCTCTCGATCTCCGGCTTAGGCGTGCGGATGTTCTCCAGCCCGAAGGCGAGGTTCTGGCGCACGGTCATGTGCGGGTAGAGCGCGTAGGTCTGGAACACCATCGCCAGCCCGCGCTCCGACGCCCGCTGCTCGTTGACGCGCTCGCCGTCGATCCTCAGTTCGCCGCCCGAGATGTCCTCGAGCCCGGCGATCATGCGCAGCAGCGTGGACTTGCCGCAGCCAGACGGGCCGACGAAGACGCAGAACTCGCCGTTGTCGATCCTGAGATCGACACCGTGAATGGCGCGCACCTGGCCATAGTCCTTGAGGAGCCCGTCGAGTTCGAGAACGGCCATCACTTTACCCCCGACTGCGCGATACCCGCGGTGATGTATTTCTGCAGCACGGCGAAGACGAGCGTGATCGGCAGGAGCGTCAGCACGGTCATCGCCAGCAGCGGCGCCCAGGCCGTCTGGAGATCGCCCTGGAAGGAGTTCAACGCCAGCTGCAGCGTGAACTGCTCGGACCGATTGAGCACGATCAGCGGCCACAGGAACTCGTTCCAGCGCCACATGACCGAGAAGATGACGAGCACCGCGAGCGCCGGCGCCGACAAGGGCAGGACGATGCGCCAGTAGACCCGCCACTCCGAGGCATGGTCCATGCGCGCGGCATCGAGGAGGTCGTCGGGGATGGTGAGCATGTACTGCCGCAGGAGGAACACCCCCGTCGGCGTCGCCACCGCCGGCCAGATCACCGCCCAGGGCGAGTTGACGAGCCCGAGTTCGGAGACGACGAGGAAGATCGGCACGAGGTTGATCGTCGGCGGGATCATCAAGGTGGCGATGATGAGGATGAACACCAGCGTGCGTCCTCGAAACTTGTATTTCGACAGGGCGAAGGCGGCCATCGAGTTGAACAGAACGGTGATGATCGTCGCCACGACGGTGATGAAGACGGAGTTCCAGAAATAGAGCGCGAAATTGAAGCGCTCGAACAGCGTCGTGTAGTTGCCGACGGCCAGCGTGAACTCGCGCTCCGGCACGCGGTCGTTGATGTTGACGTTGATGCGTTCGGCGGGATTGGCGGGATCGACCATCTGCGCGTTGAGGCCGATGCGCCGCACCTGCGCCAGCACCTTGCCCTCATGTTCGCCGCCGGTGACCCGGAAGAGCTGCAACGGCTCCTCGTAGCCCTCCACCACCGCCGTCACAGGCGCCAGCGGCAGCATGGTCGGCGGATACTCCTGCAGCGCGGACTCGGTCTTGAACGACGACAGCGCCAGCCAGAACACCGGGCCGAACATCAGGAAGACGGCGGCGAGCAGGTAGCCCCAGGTGAGCCAGTCGGTCAGGTCGAACCGGTTGCGGCCACGACGGCGGGTCAGGAAGCCGAGGACGTTGCTCATCCTACCCCTCCGCCTGCTTGCGGGTGGCGGCGAGCTGCATCAGCGTAAGCACCAGCAAGACCCCCGCCATCAAGAGCGAGGCAGCCGCCGCCAGCCCGAAGAGCTGCGGCCGGAAGGCGAAGCCGGTTTCGTAGATGAACTGGAGCACGAGCAGCGTCGCCGAGCCCGGCCCGCCGCCGGTGAGCACGAAGATCTCGTCGAAGGCCTGCACGGCGCGGATCAGCGACAGGACGATCACGACAACCATCGTCGGCATCAGGAGCGGCATGGTGATCTTCGAGAACACCCGCCATTTCGATGCGCCGTCCATCTCGGCCGCCTCGTAGACGTCGGACGGAATGGCCTGGAGGCCGGCGAGCAGGATCAGCGTGTAGAAGCCCATATGCGCCCAGATCGACACGAAGACGATCCAGAAGAAGGCCCAGTCGGCCTCCACCAGCCAGTTCACGACCGGAACGTTCCAGGCCTCCAGCGTGGCGTTCAAAACGCCGTAGCGTTGCAGGATCCACTTCCAGATCAAGGCCACGACGACGGGCGACAAGAGCACCGGATAGAAGAAGACCGAGCGGAAGAAGCCGCGAAACGGGATGTCGCGGTTGAGCACCAGGGCGGTGACCAGCGAGAACAGGATCATGAAGCCGACCTGCAGCACCACGAACCAGCCCGTGTTGTGGACGGCGCGCCAGAAGATGTCGCGGCCGCAGCTGTTGGGGTCGAGATAGTTCTCGCAGGCCAGCAGCGAGGCGAAGTTCTCGGCGCCGACATAGGGCCGCTCGGACAAAAGGATGCGATCGCTGCCCGTGGTGGCGTAAAAGAAGTTGAGGATGATCGGCAGGAAGGTGAAGAGGCTGAAGATCAGCAGGTTGGGAAACAGGAAGACCCAGGCGATGCGCTGCGCGCCCGTCATCTTCTGGATCGCCAGCATCGGGCGCTCGAAGATCTCGAAGGCGCCGCGATAGAGCCAGGAGGCCGCTGTCGTCACCGGTGCGAACATGGCCGTCCCCTCCGTCCGTCCCCACAGGTTCCAAGGACCGTCTCCCCGCGCAGCGGAGAGACGGAGACAAGGCCGACGCCGCGGCACCTCTGCCCGACCTGCGGAAAGAGGCTCCCCGCAGGCAGATGAGGGCGGCGCCGGCCAGCGTCGACGCGGACGCTACTGGGCGGCCGCCACCGCCTCCTTCACGTCGGCGTCGATGCGCGACAGCGCCTCGTCGAGCGTGGATTCGCCCACGATCGCCTGGGTGATGCGGGTCACCGTGGCGTTCATGATCGCGCGGTTGTTCTTGTAGCCCTGGAACTGGAACGCCACCGGCGAGAAGTTCGCCAGCGCGTTGGCGAAGGTGGTCAGCGCCGCCTTCTCCGCGTCGGTGGCGTTCTCGTAGTCGATGCCCTTCACCTGCAGCGCCTGGTTGGCGGGGATGTTCTTGGTCTTGGCGAGCACCTTGGCCTGCACGTCCTCGTTGGAGATGAACTCGAGGAGCTTGCCGACCTCTTCCGGCGCCTTGGTGTGCTTGAAGGCCGCGATGGCGGCGCCGCCCGGGATGCCTGTGCAGCCGCCGGGGCCGCAGGGCGCCGGCACGGCCTGCCAGTCGAAGGCATCGCCGACGTCGCGGCCGAAGCGGCCGATCTGCCAAGAGCCGGAGATGTACATCACCAGCGAACCATTGGTGAACTCCTTGGCCGCGTCCTGGTAGGTCGCGCCGCCAGCGCCGGCCCAGACTTCCTTGGCCACCGTGCCGTCGTTGTTCCAGGCCACGAACTGCTCGGCGAAGGCGCGATAGCCCTCGTCGACCGTGATCGGGTTGCCGTCGGCATCGAAATACTTTGCGCCGTAGGAGATCGCGGGACCCGCGAAGCGATGCCCGGTGCGGTCCATCGCCACCGCGTAGGGGGTCTGCGTCTTCTCGGCCACTTCCTTTGCCGCAGCGGCCCAGTCGGCATAGGTCGCGCCCTCGCCGGGAATGGCGACGCCGGCCTGCTCGAACAGCGTGGAGTTGATGAAGGGGCCGGTCGCGGTCTGCTGGTCCATGATGGCGTAGATGCCCTTGTCGTCGGGCGAATTGACGCGCGTCCAGGCCAGCGTGCGGCCGTACTGCTCCTCGATCTTGGCCGCGTCGGCGACGTAGGGCGTCACGTCGAGCATGTAGCGGGCCAGGCCGCCGAGATCGGTGACGCGGGCGAGGTCGGGACCTTCGCCGGAGGCGAGCTGCAGCGGCAGGCCTTCGACGATCGACTTGTAGGGCACGATGTCGACGACGACGGTAATCCCGGCGTTCGCGGCCTCGAACTCCTTGAAGGCTTCCGCCCAGGCGTCGCATTCCACGCCGTCCTGATAGCAGGCGAAGCGGAGTTCGGCGGCACTGGCGGGCACGGCGGCTGTCATCGCGGCAAAAGCGATGCCGGAAAGCAGGATACGGGTCTTCATGTTTTTCCTCCCATTCAGGACATTTGATAGACTGGTCTTCAGGACTGCCAATTTCAGAAATGCCGTCAAAAACGTATCTTATATCTTATATAAGAGTCAATCGAACGATCCCTCCGGACGATCGAAGCTTTCATCGAGAACGCTCTCGATATGGTCCGTCATCAACCCGGCGGCGGCATCGCCATCACTTTTTCGGACGGCGGCCAGCACGGCAAGATGATCCTCGAACGCCCGCGCCGAACGCCCCCGGATCGAGGACATCAGTTCGTAGCGTTCACGGTCGACATGCGCCTTGACCGACTGGACGAGTTGCCAGGCGCCGGGCACCCGGGCCATCGTCGCCAGCAGTTCATGAAACTCCTCGTCCAGTTCAAAGAAGGTCGCGTAGTCGTCGCGGCGAGCCGCTTCCTCCTGTCGCGACAGTACCGGCGCGAGGGCGGCTTCGTCGAGCCCCGTCTTCGCCAGCCGCCGCGCGATCTGGCTCTCGATGGCCGTGCGCACGAACAACGCCTCGAGAAACCGGGCTCGGTCGCGACCGGCAACAGTCGAGCCGACCTGCGGGCGCGTCACGACAAGGCCCTCGCTCGACAGCTGTTGCATGGCCGCCCGGAGCGGTGTTCGCGAGACGAGACAGAGGCCGGCGATGTCGTTCTCGTGGATCGGGGTTCCAGCCGGCAACCGTCCGTCGACGATCCGTTGCCGCAGGGCGCGGTAGATCTGCGGCGCGATCGGCTGGGCGCGGTCGATCCGGATGCCCGCCATCGCCTCGGCGAGGTCGAACCCGGCGGGTATGTGCTTCAGCCGCGGCATGTCTCGGCCTCCGCGGCGATGGCCGCGCGCATGCCCCGCCCAAGCATCATGTCGAGCTTGCGGGCGACCATCTCCGCGAAACCGTCGGCTTCGACGAGCCGCGCTGGAAACAGTCCAGGCAAATTGAAGAGCACCGTCGCCAGCGCCGTCGCATCGCCGCCCTCACCCGCCACGATGGACTTGATCTCCGCCTCGCGCGGATCGCGCAAGGCATGGCTTTCACCGTCGTCCTTGCGGCCGACCGCATAGCGCATCCAGGCAGCAACGGAGAAGGCGAAGGGCTCAAGCGACTGGCCGCGTTCCAGCGCCACCAACGCCGGTTCGAGCAGCCGTTGCGGCAGCTTCTGCGTACCGTCCATGGCGATCTGGTAGGTCTGGTGCGCGATGGCCGGGTTGGCGAAGCGCAGGCGCAGGTCGCGTGCGTAGTCGGCGAGGTCGATGCCATGCACTGGATCAAGCGTCGCGGCAGCCGCCGCCATGTGCCGCTCGATGATCGCGACCAGATCGGCGTCGCCCATCACGTCGCGCACGAAGGCATGACCGGCCAGATAGCCGGCATAGGCGAGCGTCGAATGCGCGCCGTTCAGCATGCGGAGCTTCATCTTCTCGTAGGGCGCGACATCGGCGACGAAAACAGCGCCCGCCGCCTCCCAGTCCGGGCGGCCGGAGACGAAGTCGTCCTCGACGATCCACTGCGTGAAGGGCTCTGTCTCGACGGCCGCGAGGTCGGTCCGGCCGATCAGCCGCTCGACGTCCTCGAAGGTCCGCGGCGTGCTGGCGGGTGTGATCCGGTCGACCATGGTCGACGGGAATGTCACCCGGTCGCGGATCCAGGCGACCATCTTCGGATCGCGCGCCTCGGCGAATTCAAGCACGAGCCGGCGCAGGATCCGCCCGTTGTTCGGCAGGTTGTCGCAGCAGAGCACCGTGAAGGGTGCGTAGTCCTTCATCATCCGCAGCCTCAGCCCCGCCACGACGAAGCCGAGCGCGCTGACCGTGCGGCGCGGGTCGTTGAGATCGGCCGCGATCGCCGGATGCTCCAGATCGAGACCGCCCGTGCGGGGGTCGAGCCCGTAGCCCTTCTCGGTGATCGTCAGGCTGACGATCCGCGTCTCCTCGCGGGCCAGCGCCTGGATAACATGTTCGGGGCCGTGCGGCGCGACCAGAACCTCGCGCACCGAACCGATGACGCGCGGAAACACGCCCTCGGGACCGCGCACGAGGAGCGTGTAGAGCCCGTTCTGAGGATTGAGCGCGTCGGCGACATCGGCCGAGCGCAGACTGACGCCGGTGATCATCCAGTCGCCGCCCGACGCCGCCATGGCGCCGTCGGTGTAGACCGCCTGATGCGCCTTGTGGAAGGCTCCCGTGCCGAGATGGACGATGCCGGCCTTCGCCGCGTCGCGGTCGTAGCCGGGAACGGCCACGTCTGCGCCAAGCGCTGCCGTATCGATCAGTCGGTCCGCCATGCCTCTCCTGCCCGTATCTGGCGCCGCGCATCCACCTTCGACCGAAAACGAACCGAAAGCGGATCGCGCTCCTCTCGCACCCTTATCGATACTTGTATTCCAGTTTACGAACGCAAGGCAAGCCTTATTCCGCCGGTCGTGACCCGAGCTGTACGGCCCCTTCCGAGAGGCAATGCCAACCTCGGGGCGCGGAGCGCGGACGGCTCAGTATTTCCGCGGAACGTAGAGTTCCGGCGGCAGCGTCGCGCGCTCGTAGTCGGGATTGAACACCCGCTCGGGCAGTTCGACTTCCTCATGGGGTACCGGCTCGTAGGGGATCTGGCCGAGCAGGTGATCGATGCAGTTCAGCCGCGCCCGCTTCTTGTCGTTGCCTTCGACGATGGACCACTGCGCCTCGGGAATGTTCGTGCGGGCAAACATCTCTTCCTTCGCCTTGGTGTAGTGTTCCCAGCGCACGCGCGACTGGAGATCCATGGGCGAGAGCTTCCATTGCTTCATCGGGTCGTGGATGCGCATCATGAAGCGCATCTGCTGCTCCTGGTCGGTGATCGAGAACCAGTACTTGACCAGGATGATGCCCGACCGCACCAGCATGCGCTCGAACTCCGGCACGTCGCGGAAGAACTCTTCAACCTGGTCGGGCGACGCGAAGCCCATGACGCGCTCGACGCCGGCGCGGTTGTACCAGGACCGGTCGAACAGGACGATCTCGCCGCCGGCCGGCAGATGCGGAACGTAGCGCTGGAAGTACCACTGCGTCTTTTCGCGATCGGTCGGCGCCGGCAGCGCGACGACCCGGCAGATTCGCGGGTTGAGCCGCTGCGAGATGCGCTTGATGACGCCGCCCTTGCCGGCGGAGTCGCGCCCCTCGAAGACGACCACGACCTTCTTCTTGTGGTAGGAGACCCAGTCCTGCAGCTTGATCAGCTCCGACTGGAGCCTGATCAGCTCGCGATAGTAGACCTGCCGGTCGATCGTCTGGGGATGCGCTTCCTTGTAGATGCGGCGCATTTCAAGTGTCAGCGCCGGCTCGGAAAGCTCGAGTTCGATGTCCTCGTCGAACGTGTCGGCGAGTTCGGCTTCGAGCCAGTCCGTTGCCCCCGAGTCGCGCCTGGCATCGTCCATTCATCCCTCCCGCAAGAACCGGCAAAGCCGCTCCAGGCGGCCCGCCCGATCCATATGTCGGAAGAATGACGGATTTATTGCAAGCGGCCCCGCCGGGGGTCCGGACGGGGCCGAGAGCGAGACGACGCTTGGGAGGACGCGGTCTCAAACGTAGCGGTTGACGACGTTCTCCAGGAATTCCTGCCGGCCCGACTTCGGCTGCGGCTCGATGCCGTCGGAGAGCACGCGCTCGGAGACCTGCTCCAGCGTCCGCCCGCCCGACAGAATGGCCTTGGCCTCGGCCTCGTTCCAGCCGGCATACCGCGCCTCGAGCGGGCCGGACAGCGCCTTGTCCTCGATCATCCGGGCGGCCGCCTTCAGGCCGCGTGCGCAGCAGTCGATGCCGCCGACATGGGCGATCAGGAGGTCGGCCGGATCGAGCGACTGGCGGCGCAGCTTGGCGTCGAAATTCGTGCCGCCGGTGGTGAAGCCGCCGGCGCGCAGCACCTCGTGGAAGGCCAGCGCCATTTCCGGCACGTTGTTGGGGAACTGGTCGGTGTCCCAGCCCGACTGGTAGTCGTTGCGGTTCATGTCGATGGAACCGAAGATGCCGAGCGAGGCGGCGAGCGCCAGTTCGTGCTCGAAGGAATGGCCGGCGAGGATGGCGTGGCCCTGCTCGATGTTGACCTTCACCTCGTTTTCCAGCCCGATCTCCTTGAGGAAGCCGTAGACGGTCGCGACGTCGAAATCATACTGGTGCTTGGTCGGCTCCTGCGGCTTGGGCTCGATCAGGATCGTGCCGTCGAAGCCGATCTTGTGCTTGTACTCCACGACCATCGACAGGAAGCGGCCGGCCTGCGCGCGCTCGCGCTTCAGGTCGGTGTTGAGCAGCGTCTCGTAGCCTTCGCGGCCGCCCCAGAGAACGTAGTTGGCGCCACCCAGTCGCTTGGTCACGTCGACGCAGCTCTTCACCGTGGCGGCCGCATAGGCGAAGACGTCCGGGTCGGGGTTGGTCGCGGCGCCCGCCATGTAACGGCGATGCGAGAACAGGTTCGCCGTGCCCCACAGGAGCTTGACGCCGGTCTCTTCCATCTTGGCCGCGAAGTAGTCGCAGATCGAATCGAGGCGGGCGATGCTCTCCTTCAGCGTGTCGCCCTCGGGGCGCACGTCGGCGTCGTGGAAGCAGAAGAACGGCGTTCCCAGCGCCGAGAACATCTCGAAGGCGACATCGGCCTTCAGCCGCGCAAGATCCATCGTGTCGGCCCCACCGGCCTTCGGGAACCAGGGACGGTCGAAGGTCTGGCCGCCGAACGGGTCGCCGCCCGGCCAGGCGAAGGAATGCCAGTAGGCGATGGCAAAGCGCAGATGGTCCTCCATCCGCTTGCCGGCGACCATCTCGTCGGGATTGTAGAAGCGGTAGGCCAGCGGATTGGTGCTGTCGGGGCCTTCGTACTGGATTTTGGCGATGTCGCCGAAGAAACCGGTGCTCATGGCTATGTTCCTTTCGTGGCAGGCGTCCCGCCCGAGGCGGCGGTCAAGATTCTGAGGTTCGAAGGTCAGGTCGTCACGGCGCGGATGGCCGGGTAGAGCGCGCGGAAGCGGCCGTAGGCATCGGCATAGGCGGAGGCCAGTCCGGTCTCCGGCTCGATCGTCTCGGCCGTCGCGGGCGCGGTGCAGACCGCAAGCGGATCGGCGCCGGTGGCCGCGATCAGTCCGAGCCGGGCCGCGCCGAAGGCCGCGCCGAAATCGCCGTCGGCGGGCAGGTCGACCGGCATGTTCAACGCGGTGGCGATGGCCTTGAGCCAGATGCGCGAGCGCGAGCCGCCGCCAATCGCCGTGACGCGCTCGAGCGTCGTGCCGGCGGCCTTGAGCGCCGCGAGATTGTCGGCCAGCGCGAAGGCGACGCCTTCGAGCACCGCCTGCGACAGCGCGGCCGGACCGGATTCGTGGCCGAGGCCGACGAAAGCGCCGCGGATCGCGGCGTCGTTGTGCGGGGTGCGCTCGCCCGAGAGATAGGGCAGGAAGGTAACGCCCGTCGGCGCGCTCAGCTTTTCGCCCAGCATTCCCGTCAGGTCGGCCGCCGACTCGCCCGTAACGCGCGAAAGCCAGTTCAGGCAATCGGTCGCCGACAGGATGACGCCCATCTGGTGCCAGGTGGATGGCAGCGCATGGCAGAAGGTGTGAACCGCACTTTCGGGGTTCGGCAGGTAGCTGTCGGTTGCGGCAAAGAGCACGCCCGACGTGCCAAGCGACACGAAGGCATGGCCGTGGCCGACCGTGCCCATGCCGCAGGCCGAGGCCGCGTTGTCGCCGGCCCCGCCGGCCACGACGACGTCGCCGGGCAAGCCCCAGGCGGAAGCGAGGTCAGGCCGGAGCGCGCCGCCGGGCGCGGTGCCTTCGACCAGCGACGGCATGTGCTGCTCGCCGAGATCGGTCGCGGCCAGAAGCTCGGGCGACCAGCGCCGGTTGGCGACGTCGAGCCAGGACGTCCCGGCCGAGTCCGACATTTCCGAGACATGCTCGCCGGTGAGCCAGAGGCGCAGGAAATCCTTGGGCAGGAGCACCTTCGCGACCCTGGCGAAGACCTCAGGCTCGTTGGCCTTCACCCAGGCGAGCTTCGGCGCGGTGAAGCCCGGAAAGACGATGTTGCCGGTGATGGCGCGAAAGCGCGGATCGGCGTCGAGCCGGGCCGCTTCGACATGGCTGCGCGTGTCGTTCCACAGAATGCAGGGGCGAAGCACCGCGTCCGACGCATCGAGAAGCGTCGCGCCGTGCATCTGGCCGGAAAGACCGATGCCACGCACCGCGGCGAATTCGACAGGATGGGCGGCCTTGAGCGTCGAGACGGCGTCTTCCGTGGCGCGGATCCAGTCGGCCGGATTCTGTTCGGACCAGCCGGCATGCGGTCGCGAGACGTCGAGATGTCCATTGGCTGAGCCGACGACGATCTGGGCGCCGTCCATGAGCAGCGCCTTGACCCCCGACGTCCCGAGGTCGAGCCCGAGATACATCGCTTCGTTTCCTCCCGTCCGGCTGGGCCGGCTTCACCTTTTTCGTGGGCGCCAAAAGACGCCGCCGACAAGTGTTAGCAGAAGAAACGAGGGCTTGTCGTCAATTTTTTCGAGCCTCGGATTAATTCCCGCGGTGCAGCATTACCGCCGCTTCAACTCAGCTGATCGCAGGATGCGAAGTCAGGCGCTGGTGGTCGCCAGGGCATGAGCGCGATCGCGGAAGAGTTGCGACAACGGGCTCTCCGGCCGGAGCTCGTGCCGCTCGGCGGCGAGCGCGGTGGCGAGCGCGGCCTGCTTGCCGCGCAGCGCCGCTTCGATCAGCGTCAGGTCGAGCACGTCGCGTTGGGCATGGCTGCCGCCGAAGCGATGCGCCAGCGCCCGCAGCGGCTTGAGCAGGCGCACGGTGGTGGCGAAATCGCCGTCCCCGAACGCCCTGATCGCCAGCGTCGCCGGCAGCCCGACGTCGCGCGTGAAGGCCGCGTTGTCGTCGCCCCGCGAGACGGCTTCGCGCTGGGTCGCGACCAGCGTCTCGGCGAGATCGGACCGGCCGGCGCCGACGAACGCCATCATGGCGTGTGCGTCGTTGAACGCGTAGTTCCCCGCCGAAGCATGCGGCGCCCACAGGTCCGCGAGCCTTGTCCAGCGCTCGCCCGGGTCGACGCCGCGCAGATGCAGCCGCCAAAGCAGCGCGGACGCATCGACGAGGTTGAGGACGAAGTCCGTGCGTCCACCCTCGATCGGTCCGTCATAGAGCGCCAGCACCTCCGCATGCTCGCCGAGGTCGTGGTGAAACAGGCTGAGGTGCCAAAAGTTGTGGACCCGCATCAGGCTGTCGGTCGACCAGCGGTCCGGGTCGGTCCGCATCCAGGCGATGCCGTCGCGCTGCCGGCTCTGCATTTCCATGACATGGGCGACCGCGTGCTGGCCCCAACCGTCGCGCGGTTCGAGCTCGACCGCGCGCCGGCCGATTTTCTCGGCGCGGACATAGTCGCCCGTCTCCTCCAGCCCGAAGGCATAGGCCGACAGGACGGCATGGCAGCCGGGAATCGACGCGTCCCATTGCGGGATCGCCCGCGCGATCCGGTCGCGCAGCAGCCGGGCATTGCCGGTGAAGAAGTCGATCTGGTGCCCGGCCTGCAAGGCGAGCGCGTCGCGCGGATGGGCGATCGTCAGGTCCTCGAGCAGTTCGCCCGCCCGGTGCCAGCCGCCCTGCACGAGCGCGCCCAACGCGGCGACATGGCCCTTCTCGCGATCATTGGCCGGCAGCGCCGCAGCCGTCGCATGGATGTCCCTCGCCGCCGCGGTCGCGGCCGGATCGGTGGCCAGCGCAAAGAGCCAGCCCTTCAGCACATGCGCCATGACGAAGTCGGGCCGCGCCTCGATCGCCCGGTCGGCATGGCCGACGGGATCGCCGAGGAAGGCCTGCAACCCGGCCAGCCCGGCCTCGTAATGGTCGAGGCTGGCGGCGTCTGCACCCGACAGGGAAAAGCCCAGGCGGTCACGGATCATGGTCACGTCCTCATTGTCCCGAACGCATGGTGACGGTCGCCACGCCGGCGCCGACCAGCAGCGTCCCGCCGGTCCGGTTGACGATGGACAGGACGCGCGGATTGGCCACCGCGCGCCTGGCCCGCGACGCGGCCAACGCATAGCCGAGCGCGTTGAGGAAGGCGAGGACGAGGAACGTCGCCTCGAAGATCAGCATCTGCGTCCAGAAATCGCCGCTCCGGTCGAGGAACTGCGGCAGGAACGCGACGAAGAAGGTGATGCTCTTGGGATTGAGCGCGGTCACCAGCCAGGCGTGCCCGAGCATGCGCAGCGACGAGGCGGCGGACTGGCGCGGCTCGGCCTGCAGGGTGCCGCCTGCCCGGAAGAGCTTGATGCCGAGCCAGACGAGATAGGCCGCGCCGATCCACTTCAGGATCGTGAACACCGTCGCGGAGGTCGCCAGCAGCGCGCCGATGCCGAGCATCGACAGCGTCATGGCCGTGAAGTCGCCGAGCGCGACGCCGACCGACATCGGCAGCGCCGTGCGCCAGCCCTGCCCGAGCGCATAGGAGACGACGAGCAGGATGGTCGGGCCGGGAATGATCAGCAGCACGGCCGATGCGGCCGCGAAGGCGAGCCAGGTTTCGATCGACATGATAGTCTCCGTTTCCGGCAGAGAAATCCACAAGCGCGGACGCCTGTCCAGACGCCAGGACGCCGCGCCGCTGGTCCACCGGCCGTCCGTTCTCGCGCCGTGAGGCTTGCCCCTCAGTGCCGCGCCATGTGCCGGTCCAGGAACGGCAACAGCGCCGAAAGCGTCGCCTGCGGGTTTTCCTCGGCGACGAAATGGCCGGAATCGACGCCGTGCCCGACGACGTTGTCGCACCAGCCCTGCCAGACCTCGAGCGGGCTGGTGGCGGCGCTCGGGATCCCCGCATCGCCCCAGAGTGCCAGCGTCGGACAGGCGATCCGGCGTTCGGCGGTCCAGTCGGCCTCGTCGAGCGCGCGGTCGATCGTGGCGCCGGCGCGATAGTCGTCGCAGGCCGCGCGGCGGCGCTCCGCCTCAGCCCAGCAGGCTCGATAGTCGGCAAGGGCGCGCGGATCGAAGGCGTCGAGGTTGCCAGCCTTGGCCCAGCTCGCGATGGTGAAATCGAGGAAGCCGGCAGGATCGGCCGACAGGAGCATTTCGGGCAGCGGGCTCGGCTGGGCGAGCATCATCCAGTGATAGGTCTTCATGGCCATCGTCGCGCCCATGGTCCGCCACATCTCCGCCGTGGGCACGATGTCGAGCACGGCGATGGCAGCCACGGTCTCGGGGGCGTCGAGCGCCATCCTGTAGGTCACCCGCGCGCCTCGATCATGCCCCACGACGAGGAACCTTGCGAGCCCCAGCGCTTCCATGACGGCCATCGCGTCGGCTGCCATCATCCGCTTCGAATAGGCAAGGTTGCCGGCCTCGCTCGGTGGGCAGGAGGAGCGGCCATAGCCGCGCAGGTCCGGCATGACGCAGGTGAAGCGCTGCGAAAGCCCGGGGTAGACGGCGTGCCACATCGCATGGGTCTGCGGGAAACCGTGCAGCAGGAGCAGCGGCGGTCCCTCCCCGCCGATTCGGGCGAAGATCGAGGCCCCGTTCGCTTCGAAGCAGGCTTCGCGGCTGCCAGGGAAGAGTTCGGACATGGTCGGTTCCTCCTTTTCTTCGGTGGTCACCCGCGACGATCCGTGGCATGCAGGTAATTCTCGGCGATCATCCGGACCGTTCCAGGGTCCATGACGTCACCGTGCCCGCCGCAGGCCAGCCGGATCGGCAGCGACAGGATCAGTCTCATCGTGGCGTGATAGGCGGAACGATCGGAGTCCGGCAGGTCGTCGATCAGGCCGCCGGGGTAGATTGCGTCGCCGCAGAAGAACAGGCCGTCGGTTTCGTCGAACAGTCCTATGGAGTCCGGGGAATGCCCGGGCAGCGCGAGCACGGTGAACGAGCGGTCGCCGAGATCCACCCTGTCGCCGGCAGCAAGCGCGCGGCCAAGCAGCGCGGGCTCCAGCCGGTAGTCCCAAGACGTCCATCCATCATGCGGTGCCCGCGCCACCGCGTCGGGGAAGCCACGGAACATGTCGGCATAGGTCAGCCCGTCAGGCATCGTGGCGAAGCCCTCCGCCGAGAGCCGCGGTCCGGCCCGCTCGTCGAACTCGTGCAGCCCGCCGACGTGGTCGAGATGAAGATGGGTCGCGACCGCGATCACCGGCTTGCCCGGCGCATGAGGCAGCGCGGGACGCAGCGGCACGAGCCCCATGCCCGTGTCGACGACGAGATCGCGGTCCCGCCCCGCCAGAACATAGACGTTGGCGCGGAAATAGTCGTGCACGGCGGGTTCGGTGACCAGCGTCAGCCCCGGCTCGACACGTCTGCTTGCGTACCAGCTCGGCATGCGATGTCCCCTTCTGCCTGAGCCACCTTGCCACGGCGTCGACGGGTTGATCCAGATGCCGGGCGCGGCAAAGGACCTCGACCGCCACAGGGCCGGCCTCAAGCAGCGCCCAGGCTGTTCCATCGGTTTCGCATCCTTCGAAAGGCCATGATGGCTTCACACAACTTTACATCCGCCCGTGATGGGAGACACGATGGGCCTCTAGGTTCCGACCATCGCAGCGACGGTCGCTGCAGATCGAAAGGACGATCCAGATGGACAAGAACGTTTTCGACCACGACAAGACCGCCGGCTCGGCCTCGGGCTGGCGCCGTCCCCTGACCGTCGGCGCCGCGGTGGTGGCGGTGGTGGCCGGCATCGGCCTGGCCAGCGCCCAGGGACATGAGTTCGGCAGCCGCTTCTCCGCCGACAGTGCGGGACCGGGCATGCACCACGGCCAGGGACCCGGCATGGTCCAGAAGGCCGGCTGGGGCTGGGGCGGCGGCGAACGCGGCGAGATGGGCCACAAGGGCGGCGGCGGCATGCGGGGCATCGGCCGCATGATGGACGCGCTCGACGTCACCCCCGAACAGGAGAAGAAGCTCTTTGCGATCTTCGATGGCGTTCGCGGCGAAATGCGCGATACGATGATCGACTTCCGCTCGACACGCGGCGAGGCGCTCGACATTCTCGGCGCCGAAACGGTCGATACGGCGGCGGTGGAGAAGCTGCGGGCCGAGCGGGTCGCTGCCCTGGACGCGGCTTCCAAGACGATGACCGCGGCACTCGTCGAAGCGGCCGAGGTGCTGACCCCGGAACAGCGCGGCAAGCTCGCCAAGCTGATCGAAGAGCGCGGCGAAGGCCGGCGCGGCGGCTGGGGCCGCTGGTAACCGTCTGACGCGAAAGGAACAGGCAGCATGGCGGACCAGGTGCTGATCGTCGACGACGACACGCGGCTTTCCGCCATGCTGAGCGAATACCTCTCCGACAACGGCTTCCGCGTCACGACCGCGGCAGCCGGATTGGAAGGGATTGCCGGTATCGCCAGGCAGTCCCCCGACGTCGTGATCCTCGACGTCATGCTTCCCGACATCGACGGTTTCGAGACCTGCCGGCGCATCCGGCAGGTCTCGGACGTTCCGATCCTGATGCTGACGGCGAAGGGCGAGGAGACCGACAGGATCGTCGGGCTCGAACTCGGCGCCGACGACTACCTGCCGAAGCCGTTCAACCCGCGCGAACTGCTGGCGCGCCTGAAGGCGATCCTGCGTCGCCGCGGCGCCACGAACGGGGCGTCCGGCGTGCTGCGGTTCGGCCGGCTGGAGATCGATCCGGGATCGCGGACGGTCCGCCTCGACGGACGCTCCTGCGACCTGACCAGCTATCAGTTCGACCTGCTCGTCGCGCTCGCGCGCAACGCGGGCCGCACGCTGTCGCGCGACCAGCTCATGGACATGGTGAAGGGCCAGGAACTCGAGGCCTTCGACCGTTCCATAGACGTCCACGTCTCGCGTATCCGCGCCGCCATCGAAACCGACCCGAAACACCCCCGCCGCATCGTCACCGTGCGCGGCATCGGCTATGTCTTCGCCCGCTTCCAGGCCGAGGACGACTGAGCGATGATCCGCAACAGCCTGTTTCTCAAGATCTATGCCACGCTGCTGGCGGCGCTGGCGATCGTCGCCTTTGCCAGCGCCGCCTTCTGGTGGGCTGGGCAGAGCAGGGAGGAAGAGGGCTGGCGCGGCCGCCGCGACCGCTTCATCGCCGCCATGCTGCCGCCGGCCGATGGTCCGGTGCAACTGCGCCCGACGCTCGAGCGCCTCGGCCGGGCCTTCGATGCCGAGATCGCGGTCTATGCGCCCGACGGCAGGTTGCTGGCCGCCAATGGCCGCGACTTTCCCTCGCGCCTGCGCGGGCGGGAGTGGGAAGAGGGCAACGGCGGCCGGATGCGTCATCCCAAGGGCAAGCACGCCATGCTGGTGCCGCTCGAAGATGGCCGCAGCGTCGCCGTCCGGATGGCGCGAAGCGATGGCCCCGGCGGCGGGCTGGCCTACCTTGCCATGATTGCCGCCGTCACGGGCCTCGCCTCCTACCCGGTCGTCCGGCACCTCACCCGGCGCCTTGAGAGGCTTCGCCGCGGCGTCGACGCCTGGGGCGAAGGGGCGCTGGTGACGCGCGTGCCGGACCGGGGCTCCGACGAGGTCGCCGCCGTCGCCAAGAGCTTCAACCGCGCCGCCGACCACATCGAGCGGATGATCGTCGCGCACCGGGCCTTGCTCGCCAATGCCAGCCACGAACTCCGCTCGCCGCTGGCGCGCCTTCGCATGGCGATCGACCTCTACGAAACCAACCCCGGGCAGTCCCGCAAGGCCGAGATCGTGCGCAACCTTGGCGAACTGGATGATCTGGTCGAGGAAATCCTGCTCGCCAGCCGGCTCGACCATGCCGAAGGGCTCGATCGGACCGAACCGGTCGACCTGCTGGCCCTGGCCAGCGAAGAAGGCGCCAGAAACGGGATCGAGGTCTCCGGCGTGCCCGCCCCGATGACCGGCGATCCGAGACTGCTGACGCGGCTTGTCCGCAACCTGATGCAGAACGCGCTGCGCCACGGCGCGCCGCCGGTCGACGTCGACGTGGCACGCGCGGGCGCCGCCATCACGCTGTCCGTGCGCGACCATGGAGCCGGGATCGCAGAGAGTGAGGGCAGCCGCGTCTTCGAGGCCTTCTACCGCCCGAGCGGCCGCGGCGAGCAGGCCGGCGGCTGGGGCCTCGGGCTTTCGCTGGTCCGCCAGATCGCCACCCATCACGGCGGAACCGTGCGCCACGAGACCCCCGCCGATGGCGGCGCCCGCTTCGTCGTCAGCCTGCCCGCGGCCGATCGCGCCAGCCGGGCCGCGGGCGCGACAGCACATAAGCCACCCCGGCAAGCATGAAGGCGGCGACGCCGAGCATGGCGGCGGGTCCGGGATGCGCGGCGAGGATGAACAGGCCGTAGCCGGCGACCATGCCCGCGACCGCGAAGACCTTGGCCCGCGTGGGAATGGCGCCCTCCGCGCGCCAGGCGCGGAGCGATCCGCCGAAACGGGGGTGATCGAGCAGCCAGGTCTCGATGCGCGGCGACGATCGGCCGAAGCAGAACGCCGCCAGGATGATGAAGATCGTGGCCGGCAGCACCGGCAGCACGGCGCCGAGGATGCCGAGACCGAGCATCAGCACGCCCGCCGCCAGATAGGCCGCGCGGCGCGCCCGCGCCAAGGCCGTCAGGCCGCCGGCCGGTCCGCTTGCATCGTCCTCTCCCCTCTGCATCTCGACTGTTGCGCGTCCCTGCGTCATGATCCTCTCTCGCCGCCCCGACGCGGGGGCGAAGGAAAGGTTCTAACCACGTGTTGCGCAAGCTCCGCAATCTGTTCGCGCGTCCGAGGACGCAGGCGGACATCGACGCAGCGAAGCTTCGCGCGCTCCGCTCGCTGGGCGTTCGCGTCGGCGAGGGCTGCCGCATCTATTGCGACATCGTCTCGACCGAGCCCTGGCTGATCGAGATCGGCGACCGGGTCGGCATCGCCGGCGGGGTCAAGTTCCTCACCCATGACGGCGCCGCCATGATGGTGCGCGATCGCCGCCCGCGCGCGCAGAAGCTCGGGCCCATCCGCATCGGCGACGACGTCTTCGTCGGCGAAAACGCGGTCCTGCTGCCGGGCACCGAGATCGGCGCGGGATGCATCGTCGGCCCCGGCGCCGTCGTGCGCGGCACGGTGCCGGAAAACACCCTCGTCTTCGGCAATCCGGCCCGGGAGGTCGGCCGCGCCTCGCTCTATCTCGAACGCCTCCTGCGCTCGGCGGACACGCTCGACACCTTCGGCCTGCCGATGGCCCAGCGCCGCGCCCTATCCCTCGCCCGCTTCGGCCTGCCCGGGGAAAGCGAGCGCGCATGAGCCTGCCGCCGGACCGCGCCCGGGCGATCGTCAAAGCCGCGATCCACGAGGTGACCGGCCTTCCGCAGCACCGGATCGGCCCCGACCGCGCCCTTGTCGAGGATATCGGCCTCGATTCCCTCGATTTCGTTCGCGTGGTGCAGCTCGTGGAGGAAAGCGCCGGCATGCGTCTCGACGACGCGACCGTGGCCGGCGCCGTGACGGTCGACGACCTGGCGGCGCTGCTGACATAGCCCGTCCGATAGGTGTGGCTGGTCGTGCGGTGGTTTGGCTGGCGGTGTGGGTGGAGTGTTTGGCAAAAAAAAAACCCCGGGCAAGATGCACGGGGTTTTTTTGTTTGGTTGCGGGGGTAGGATTTGAACCTACGACCTTCAGGTTATGAGCCATGTCGAACAGATCATGAACAATTGCGCTGGACTGCGTTTTCTTTCGACATTTCCGTCACTTCGCGGCGCTTGCCCTCTGCCCGCCATGCGCAGGAACTCGCAAGAAACCGCCGCGAACCTCTCCCTCTTGCTTCCACCATGCTTCCACATGGGCGCAGGGTGACGCTCATGGTAGCAATGATGATCGAAGAAGGCCGGAGGCGGTACCGATCAATTGAAGCAGTCCTATAGCGCATCTAGGTTCGCCGCCCCGACCTAGAAGCCGCGGGCCGTTCCGTCGTGGGAAACTTTGCCTTCCCGACACAGGTTGGATATCGGACACAGCCGAGGAACCGCCCATAGGAACCGGCGCGTTCGACTAGCCAACCATCTTGGCATTCAGGACACGTCGGAAACTTGGCGCCGCATGCGCACCGGACTTCAGTCGATCCGTCCAGCCGGCGTGGAAGAGCAGTACCGCATGAAGGGCAGGCAGGCAGTAGGTTTCCGCAATGCTGGACATGCTCGCAGCGATACCAGACGCGGCCATCTTTCCCGGTGACGCCCAACAACCGCCCACCGCACTCGCCGCAGCCATGTTCCTCCAGCTCCACGCCAGGTAGAGCGACAATGCCGTAGGCGGGATCCTTCTTCAGCTCAGTGACAAAGGACGATGGCCGAGCATTCGAGGCGAGGATCGTCAGTGTGTGGCGGGCCCGGGTCATTGCGACATACATGACGCGCCGTTCCTCGGCGTTCTGGAACGCCTCCTCCTCCGGCGACACCAGAGACAGCAGAGGGTCGTCAACGATCTCTGACGGGAATCCTGTACGTCCGCTATCGGCGTTCAGCAGGATGACATGGTCAGCCTCAAGCCCCTTGGAGGCATGGATAGTCTTGAAGCTGATCTTCAGCTTCGGAAAGCGTCGCCTCAGATCCCGCAGGTCTGGCTCGACGAAGCGGTAACGGCCGAGAAGCAGCACCGTCGCAGGTTTCGCCTCTGGTGCCACGGCGGCTGACATGGGGGTAAGAACCTCGGACAGTTTCGCCTCGTCCTCGCCCTTCGACACCGACATTAGCCTGATGGCGGGTTCGGTCGCAGTCCCGGCCGGGACGATCTGCTTCTGAATCTGGGCCGGGTTCCGCAGGACGAAGGTTCTGGCCGCAAAGGCGATCTGGTCGACCGATCGGAAGGTGCGGCCAAGATCAACGGTCCGGTACACGCCAGCCTCACCATCGAAGCAGCCGCCAAACTCCTGCCCAAAATGACGCATCAGATGAATGTCGGACCCGGCGAAGCGGAAGATTGACTGCCAGTCATCTCCGACGGCAAAGACCCGCACATCCGGATGCTGTGCCTTCAGCGCCTTCACCAGCAGGGCCCGGCTTTGAGAGATGTCCTGGAACTCGTCGAGCAATATGTGGCGGAACGGGCTCTTGTAACGGCCGGTCTCGGCATAGTGCGCGGCGCGCAGGATCATGTCCTCGAAGTCGATCCGGCCGCCGAGGCGCTTCTGGTATTCTTCGAAGACCGGCGCGAAGACGTCCAAGAACGCTTGAGCGCGCTTGCCCATCTTCATCTGGTCGGACTTGGTCTCGCAGTCCTGCAAGCTGTAGCCGCCGCTTTTGAACTTGCGCAGGAAGGTTCCGAGCATCTTCGAGAAATCGTCGACCTGCTTCAACTCGACGATCCGGTCATAGATCGTGTCGACCAGTCGGGGTTTCAGAGTGACATGCGGCGCCAGCTTTTCGGCAAGGCCCGTCAGCAGGCGCCCCTCCTGACGCTCATAGCTGTAGGTCTCGATCAGGGTGGTTTCGTGCTCGGTATGGACCTGACGCTTCCATTCCATGCCAGCCAGATACTCGTCGCGGTCCACGAAAGGCGCCGTGACCAGCCGTTCGCTCCCGCCGGCAATCTTCTGACGCCTCACTCCGAAATGCTCGATGTAAATGCCGCTTTCGGTCAGGCGGAAATCCGGCTGGTAGTCTCGCCTGCCAGTTTCCGGGATCTTGTGTTCATAGACCGGTTCGTATTCGTACTCGACGCCGTTCTCATAGAGCCAATTGGCAATCTGCAGCTCCTCGTAGCTCTTGACCTTTTCGCCCTGCAGCGTTCGCAGGTCCTGGCTCTCCATGTGGGTGTAGAATTCGTGCTTGGTCTTGAAGTCCCATTCGGTCTTTGGCTCGACCAGGAAGTGCGCGAAAAACTGGATAATCGCCTTCGACACGTCCGACAGCCGGTGGACCAGATCCTTCAGGATCTGCTTGATCAGGTTGGTGAAGGCCATGTCGTCGGTGGCGTGATCGGCCAGAGCTGGCTTGGTCCCTTCCACGATCCCGATGATGTCATAGGCAATCGCGTGGAAGGTCCGCGCGACAATGGGCACGCCGGATCGGGCCTCGACCCGTTCCGACATCTCTTCCGCCGCATTCTTCGCGAAGGCGAGAAGCAGGATTTCTTCCGGCTGACGGATGCCTGCCTTGACCAGATAGGCGGCCTTGGCGGTGATGACGCTGGTCTTGCCCGATCCCGCACCGGCAAGGACTAGAGTCGCATCCTCATCGACAACAACCGATAGGCGCTGTTCTAGCGTCAGCGGCTTGCTCTCGATAGTGTCGAAGAAATCCTTCCAGCGGTCGAGTTCGGCGGTGACGAAGGCAGCAATGCCGTTCGCCCGCATCGCACGCGGGTCGCCAGCGAACTTGCGGACGATCGCAACGCGCTCAAAGACCTCGGAACCGATGGCCTCGGCATTCAGCTTCGACAGCAGCGAAGCATCCAGCGCACGGGCGTCATCCAGCAGCGGCGCAATCTGACAAGCGGCCGGATATCGGGGCGGCGCTGCCAGGGACCTCACCCCAGCGACGATCCTGTCCAGTCGCGTCGCTTCCTTTTCAAGTGCCAACAGATTGAGACGAATCCAAGTTCCTTGTAGGGCGACCGAAAACTCCAAAGCGTCATCGTAAGCAGCGCCCTTAAGGACCGCATTCAAGTGATCCCCATGAGAAAGCGTGATCGTCGTGCCGAACACCGATTTGTGCAGGACCGGAGGTGACCGCAACTGCTCGAGAGGGAGTATAGTGGTTTGACTGCGGCACCTCACCCGCAACTGGTTGTCGTCCAACTCCATGACCTGAGCTGTCCGGCCGAAAGGGTCCATGAACAATCCGATTAACGGTCTTCGATGCAACTGCCTCAAGGCGAGGCACCTTGCTCGACGCCCTTAGAACGGGGGACTTCAAAAATGATTGCGAAGCGTAAGGCTATATGTTTCTGAGTGCATACACATACGTCACGCATCGAGATGCCGAACAGTTTAAATGCACCGGAGCATGAAGAAACAGTCATAATCAATCCTTCGAGCGCCGCTAAGGAATCTGGCTCATCTTAACTGATTTGGTGTGATGCAAATTCAGAAATACCGTACCGGCAACTTCAGCATCATAATGTCCGAGATGAAGGCGATTGGGATCGAGAGACAGCTTTAGGGCATTCGCGACATGCTCAAGTTTGTACGACATTCCATCGTCACGGCCCGGTGAGTAGCCGACAAAAACTCCAGTCCGACTGGAGCGCGCCATAAGCAAAGTGCAGATCCACTTATTCGCTGGCTTCCAACGATGGGCAACCTTCTCGATTTCATTCTCGATGACACACTTATCAAAAGCAGCATTGTGGCAAACTAAGGGGAGATCTTGAACAAAATCTCTCAACTCACTTAATGCGGCGAAGGCTTCGACGGCCTCCCGCTGCCCGCCTGCTAACGAATGATTTCCCCACATTGGCGAAAGCTTGAGTCCTTTCAATTCGCGGGTGTCAACTTTAACATATCGCGTAAACCTCTTTTGGGACCAAGATCTCTCGCCTGCTGGTGTGAATTTCACGCAGCTAATCTCGAATGCCCTGTGACGACGGCTCCGCGGAACGATTCCTGTCGTTTCTGTATCGAGCGCGCAAAAGGTAAAGGGCCGTGATCCTTGCTTCACTACAGCTGGCGCAGGTATGGAACTTTGCTTGATGACTGACGCTATTATCCGGTCATCGGGCGCAGTATTACGCGGCGTCGGAGGGTCTAGTGGCGCAGATGCACCACTGCCCTGTCCATTACTGGCCTTGGTGCCAAAAAACCAAATGGCCCAAGCGATGCTACCCACAATTAGAAGAACCTCCATCAACCCTACTCTCGCGAGTGCCCCGTCGTTTGATCATACTATGGCCCGATTGTGTTGGCCCTTCAAGCGCTTGGTGATCTCCCGCGCGGCCTCGCTTGGGCTTTGGGCGCCCGCCAGCGCGAGCCGTGGCTTGCGTTTGGCCGCTGCATTCCCGGTGCTGATATCGATCAGCAACTCGGCTAGTCGCTCGGTCCCCAGCGCCTCGAGGTTCTTTGCGTTGAGGGTGGTTTTCGAAGCCATTGGATCGCCAGTTTCTTTTGCTCGAGCTTATCAGCGGTCCACCGGGTCCGAAACCTGCGCTCTGATTCGCGCGGCTCGTCTATTTCCCGCATGAGGGCGCATCATCGCCCTCCGCAGGAATGCGCGACAGTTCCTTTTTCTTCGTAAAATCAATGTGTTCGTTGACTATGGGCGCAGCATCAGCACTGTGGGGGCGAGAAGGAACCGCCAAAGAGCGCCATGCCCCGGATCACCAAACGTCTCGTTGATGCGACGGAAACCCAGCCCGCCGAATACTTCGTCTGGGACAGCCAGATCCCCGGCTTCGGCCTGCGGGTGCTGCCGAGTGGGCGCAGGGGCTACGTGGTTCAATACCGCGCGGGCCGCCGCTCGCGCCGGATCAGCCTTGGACCCAGCACCGTGCTGACCTGCGACCAGGCGCGCAACCGCGCCATCGCAATCGTCGCTGCCGCCCGTAATGGTGAGGATCCCGCCGCCGAGCGGGACGCGGGGCGCAAGGCGATCACGGTGAAGGAGCTGGCGGAGCGGTTCGACGAGGAGCACATCGCGATCCGCGTGAAGGCCAGCACGGCGAAGGAGTATCGGCGCAACCTCAGGCGTTTCATCCTGCCCGCGCTCGGGCAGCTGACGGTCACGGGCATCACCCGGGCGGACGTGGCGAAGTTCCATCACGACCTCCGCCACATCCCCTACCAAGCGAACCGCTGCCTGGAAGTGGTCTCGAAGATGTTTAGCCTCGCCGAGATGTGGGGCCTCCGCTCGGATGGCACCAATCCGCGAAAGCACATCCGGAAATACCCCGAGGAGAAGCGCGAGCGCTTCCTGAGCGCGGCGGAGCTGCGCCGGATCGGCGAGGTGCTGCGCGAGATGGAAGCGGAACGGATCGAACTGCCGTCGGCCATCCTCGCCGCGCGCCTGTTGATCCTGACTGGCTGTCGGCTGAACGAGATCATGACGCTGAAATGGGCACACGTTGATCTGGCTGAGCGCGTTCTGCGCCTGCCGGATTCTAAGTCCGGCGCCAAGATCGTCCATCTCGGACAGCCTGCCGTCGAAATACTCCGCGACGCCCGACGCATTAGGGGCAACCCGTGGGTCATCACCGGCACGCTCGACGGAAAGCCGCTAAGCGACCTCCAGCCCTTCTGGCAGCGCGTCCGCGCCCGCACCGGAGTGAAGGACGTTCGCATCCATGACCTGCGACACACCTTCGCCTCGACGGCCGTCGCCTCGGGACAGGGTTTGCCGATGATCGGCAAGCTCCTTGGACACACGCAGGTCCAGACCACTGCGCGTTACGCTCACCTTGCCGCCGAACCGGTTCGGATGGCGGCGGATGCCGTGTCATCCACATTGCGCGAAGCACTCGGCTGAGAGTGCCGGAGGGAACGGACCTGACGTCGAACCTTCTCCACCCTAAGTAATTGATATCATTATTAAACGGTTTGTGCCCTGTGCGCCGAAAGCTGCCGTGCGGTTGGCAACCGAATTGCAAGCAGGCGCCAACTCCTGGAAAATGACCTCTTTGGAATAGACCCGCGCCCAATTGGCACGGCTCTTTCATCCGATTCAAGCCTCGACGGATGCCTGCAACGATGCCGACTCTGGCGGGAGTACGCGCTTCAAGATATCCGCGAGGGTGACAATTCCACGTACCTCGTCATTCTCCATCACAACCGCAAGCTGGACACTTGACCCGCGCATGCGGGCGAGCGCCTCGTAGACAGGTGTGCGTGCCGGTAGCATGAAGGCGGGTCGGGCGCTTTGCGACGCAAGCTTCGATGCGGGCAGAAGCAGAGTGTCGCGCACATGCACCACCGATGGCGGCGCACCGTTGGCACCCAGCATCAGGATACGCATGTGCCCCGACTGCAACGCGGCCGCTCGCACATCGGCGACAGTCGCCGACGGCGTGACATGCGTGGGCGTGACGTCGCGCGCCACGAGTGCATCGACCGGGAGGGTTCCAAGGTCGATCAGGCCCGATATCTGCTGCTGCATCTGCGGTTCGAGCGTGCCGACCTTCGCCGAATGCTCGACGAGCTGGCGGATGGTCGCGACGTCCTGCCCGCCGACCGCGGCGCTCTCGACCGGCTCGACTCCGCTGGCCCTGACGAGCCGGTTCGCGAGATTGTTCACCCAGCGCAGCAGCGGACGCAGAAGCCAGATATAGGCGCGGGAGATCAAGCCGATGGCCAGGGCCGACCGTTCGGGGTTCGCGATGGCCCACGACTTGGGTGCCATCTCGCCGATCACCAGATGCAGGAAGGTGACGACGAATAGCGATAGGCCAAAAGCGGTCCCGCCGGCTGCCCAGTCGGGCAGACCCCAGGTGGTGAATACCGGGCCAAGCCAGGCGTCGACGGCGGGCTTGGTGATGGCACCAAGGGCGAAGGTGCAGGCGGTGATGCCCAGCTGAGCCCCAGCAAGCATCAATGTGAGGTCGTTCATACCGCGCAGAGCGGCCCGCGCGGAGCGGCTGGTGACGGCAAGCTCCTCGAGACGATGGCGACGTGCACCCAGAAGGGCGAACTCGATGACCACGAAGAAGGCGCTGAGTGCGATGAGGGCAATGGTCGCGAGCGTGATGATCAGCGGGCTCATCGGTCATCCTCGAACATCGCAACCTGGACCAGACGAACGCGCAGCTCGGTGGGAACATGGCGCTCCACGCGCAGCACGTCGACCTCAAGCCGGTGCCGCATCGGCTCATCGGCGACGAGCTCGGCAGGGTCGACGGGCAGATCGATCGTTACCGTATCGCCTTCGACCGGCAATCCGCCCAGTTCGGCGATGAGCATGCCCGCCACGGTCTCGACGTCGCCGCGAGGCAGTTCGTGACCGATGGCGCGCTCGACCTCATCGAGGTGCACGTCGCCTTCCATGATCCAGACACCATCACCCTGCGGCATGACGGCGTCGCCGATCTCGACGTCATGTTCATCGGTGATCTCGCCGACGATCTCCATGGCGAGATCCTCGAGGGTCAGAACGCCAGCGAAACCGCCATACTCGTCGATGACGCAGGCGAGCTGATTGTTGGAACTGGCCAGTTGGGCGAGCGCATCCGGCAACAGCATCAGCGTCGGCATCACCGTGGCAGGCCTCATCACCAAGGCGACCGGTTGATCGGCGCGACCTGTGGCAAGGTGCGACAGCACATCAGCAAGGTGCACGACACCAACGGGCGTATCCTCGTCGTCGATCACCGGGTAGCGCGTGTGGGCGCGCGCCATCATCCCGCGCAGCTCTTCGAGCGTCGTCTCGGGGCTCACCCAGTCCACCTGTGATCGCGGAATCATCGCGTGTTCGACGTCGCGTTGCGGGAAGTCGAGAATGCGGTCCATCATGAGCGAGAGCTCGAGCGGCAGGTGTCCGCTGTCGCGCGAATCCTCGATGATGCGGGGGAGGTCGTCGGCGGATGCGCTGACGTCTAGATCATGTACCGGCTCGATGCGAAGCGCCCGCAGCAGCAAGTTGGCCGACTTGTCGAAGAAGCCGATGAGCCAGCCGAAGACCGTCAGATAGAGGAGTGTAGAGCGGGCGAGACCGCGGGCGAGCGGCTCGGGGTTGGCGATGGCGAGGTTCTTCGGATAGAGTTCTCCGAAGATCATCTGGACGATGGTGGCCAGGGCGAGAGCGAGCACCGTACCGACCGCCACTCCCATCTCGGTCGGAACACCCGCCCCGCCAAGCAGCACGCCCAGCGACCGGCCGACGAGCGGCTCGGCGACGTATCCGACGAGGAGGCCGGTCACGGTGATGCCGAGCTGGGCGCCCGACAGCATGAAGCTCGTGCGCCGGGTAACGGCCAGAGCACTCTTCGCGGCTGCGTCGCCTTCGGCGGCCCGTGCGGCAAGTCGCGTGCGGTCGACCGCCATGTAGGCAAATTCCTGCGCGACGAAATAGCCGTTCGCGGCGATGATCGCCAGGATCACGAGGATACCAAGCAAGAGAAAGAGAATTGGTTCGATCACCGCGCCACCGCCAGCATGGGGGACGTAGGGGCAGACACTGATGCCACCTCCTGGATCACAGATAGGTCACCGCTTCTCAGCTTGAGCAAGGGGCACATGTACAGGGATGGCGGCGACGTCATACCCCCGCTTAGATTTTCGAAATTTCTCATGATAATCGCTTAAACTGCTTGACCATAGATAGCGACCCGATCTGCGGTAGTGCAGGCTGTTGATGTCCTCCGCCGAGTAGCGGCAAAGGGCACTGGGTGCGCGTTTTTCGATACGGCGTACGAACTATACGTTCTTCGGCCTGGGTTTATTCCATGTGCACAATTTTTTTTTGGCGGCTTTGTGGCCAGGGTGGTCGTCAACAGCAACCGTGCTGCCGCCGAAGCCATGCTGCCCTGACGCGTCCTGGCGACAGGGCAGCGAGGCCATTGGACCCGGGAAATCATTTGAGGGGCACCTTGCCATCACCATATCGACCTTCATGCAGACAGCAGCAGCCGAATCATGTTCACACTCCTACACATAGTAGAGCTCCTCCCCGACGCCGTTTCGTTCGCAGACCCAGCGATTGGGATCGGAAGCTGGCTCGGGATGGGTCTCGTCGAACCTCTGCGGGCCGGGTTGGCCGTTGCCAGCGTCTGGCCATTGGCGGTCGTGCTTTCTGGCTGCACTCTGGCAGTGCGCATCGGGGCAGCACTGGTGGTGATCATCGCCGGCGCCTGGGCGGCCGACGCATGGGAAGCTCTGCTACCGACCAACGATGACCGCCGTATCGTCGTCGATGAGGTGGCGGGCTATCTGGCAGGCATGGCGCTGCTCGGCCGGGCCGGATGGCTAGTCGCCGGCGGATTCGCCGGGCTCTTTTTGGCACTGGATCGCCTGAAGCCGTGGCCGTTCGATCGGATCGAGACCCTCCCCGACGGCGTCGGTGTCATGCTCGACGATGTTGCGATCGGGCCGGCGCTCGGCCTCGCGGTCCTGTTGGCGACGGTATCTTGGCGCAGGATCGCCGGAGGAGAACCCTCGCCGTGACGCTCCAAGCTGGGCACTCAAAAGATTTCTGGTTCGCCAGCGGATGAAAACCGCCAGCCGCTCCGTATATGCGTCATGACCCTCGAAAAACCTCATCCTAAATGCTTGGCCAGATGGGGCGCTCAGGCGCAACGCGCGTTCGCTCACCCGTGATTGCGCGATGCCGAAGCCCTCGTCGATCGAGCCAGACCATGGCTGAGGCGCGTAGAGCGGCGGCGGCCCCGACTGGAAAGACTGTCCAACCGCCAGCAGAACATGTGATCGGGGCGCTATCTATGTTGCTTGCGATCAACGGGCCTGGTTTCGCCACGAATGCACTCGCATAGGAAATTTGGCGGCGCCGGTCCGCCGGAGTGCGGTGGATGCTACTCAAATGGATGATTTTTCCCGCCGCTGGGGTGGACCTCGCAAAGCTGATCTTGTTGAAATCGTTCTCGGCATCGACAATCTCGTCAATCGAAATGACTGCCGCAGCCGGTAGTTTTAGTTGGAGTCGATGAGCGAACGCAACAGCGACAAGGAAAGGGTTCGCTACCGGGCAATATCGGATTCGCGAGCAACAACGGTGGGGTTCCAATGAAGTCGATGGAATTGCTGGTCGAGCGGGTGATCCTGTCAGCGCGCTGGATCCTCGTTGTCTTCTACATCGGCCTGGCCGCCGCGCTCGGCCTTTACGCCGTCTCATTCGTTTACAAGCTCGCCAAGGTGGCAGCCGACGTCTTCGTTCTCGGCGAATCGGAAATGATCCTGGCGATGTTGGGGCTGATCGACGCCGCCCTGGTAGCGAGCCTCATCGTCATGGTCATGATCTCCGGATATGAGAACTTCGTCAGCCGCTTCGACGGGGCGGAGAACGAGGAGATCTCGTGGCTTGGCAAGCTCGATTCCGGCAGCCTCAAGATCAAGGTCGCCTCGTCAATCGTTGCTATCTCGTCGATCCATCTCCTCCAAATATTCCTCAACACACAGCAATACACGACTGCTCAGCTGATGTGGGCGACATTCATGCACCTCGCATTTGTAGTGTCCGCGCTGCTCTTGGGCTTCCTCGAGCAGATCATGGACAGGCTGAAAGCCTGACGACAACACTGGAGCCGAGCCATGGTTTTCGAAGCCGGCATGGCTCTGATCACGCGGCGAGACATCCGGGGACAACTGGGACGACAACGTTATCGTTGCATCTGGCGGAGGCTTTTATATGAAGGGATGGTTGCTGTCGCGTTGGCGCGGGGACGCTCCGCTTGGCACTGTCTTCTGGCATGACATGATGGTGGTGGGCACCATGTTAAACGCCGCGACTACACTTGCCGCGATCGGTCTGCTAGCTGTCGATGCGCCGCTGATACTGGGTGTCGCCGTCTTCCTTTCACCTCTCCCGTGGAATCTGCTACTTTTCTTTTCGGTCTGGCGAAGCGCGGCGAAGGCAAAGGGTCCCTTGGCTGTTGCTGCGCAGATGGCTGCCGCTGTCTGGCTTATCGCAGCAACAACGCTGTAGTCGGAACTCGTCTGGATGGCGGTAATGCATCTTGGTCCACAGCAGCCCGCGCGTGCCTTAGGTTCGTGTTCAGCGGCTTTTGGGCGCGGCGGTGCTCCTGTTGTAACACCAGATCAGACTGGCTAGGGCGGCAGAGAAGTGACGCAACCCCGAATGGCCCAAGCAATAGCTGGCGGACCGAGATCGAGATTCTTGACCATTCCTAACCACACCTTCACGGGCCGTGATGCATCAGACGTCTTTCGAGTCACTGCTCGCGCTTTCGCCCGGCTCTTTACCTGTCTCGACGGCCTTTTTCGAGGGATCGTCGACTACAGTCTTCGAACCCGGCGGAGACTTGGATGGGGCAGGCGAGACTTTGAGGGCTGCTTGCACGGATTTACGAGTCTCGTCGACCTCCATCTCCCGTTCCGCATCACGCAGTGCCTGTTCGAATTGTCGGCGGTACTGTCCACTCACCCGGTTGAAAGTCTGCATCATCGCCCCGGCCGAACGCATTGCCCTGGGCAGGTCCTTTGGCCCGAAGACGATCAGCGCCACAACGAAGATGACAAGCATTTCAGTGCCACCGATGCCAAACACGTCAGTCTCCTGTGTCGAACGAAACCACCCTTGCCCTTCAACCAACCGACGCCAAGGCGCCCAGCCGCTTGCTACTTGGGTTCACTGCTCGCCACGCCGACGGCTTCTGAAGCCGCTGGGGGTTCCTCTGAACCGAGGGCGCCCGGGCGGAGCTTGAAAAGGATCAGAAGCGGGCCGGCGACGAAGATGGAAGAGTAGGTGCCGGCAAGGATGCCGAAGATCATCGCGATCGTGAATGATTGGATGACTTCGCCGCCCCAGATCGAGAGCGCGGCGAGGGCGAACAGTGTCGTCACCCCTGTCAAAACAGTACGCGCCAGCGTCTGGTTCATCGACAGATCCAGCAGTTCAGGGATCTCGGTCTTCTTGTACCGGCGCAGGTTTTCACGCACGCGGTCATAGACCACGACTGTGTCGTTGATGGAGTAGCCGACGATTGTCAGGATCGCGGCGATGGAGGTGAGATTGAACTCAATACCAGCGACGACATAGAAGCCGATCATCAGGATCACGTCGTGGAATGTAGAGATGATGGCCCCAAGCCCGAACTGCCACTCGAACCGGATCCAGATGTAGACGAGCATTGCCAAGAGCGATGCAGCCACGCCTATCGCGCCGTTGAAGGCGAGTTCCGAGGATACCGTGGGGCCGACCACCTCGATGCGGCGAAACTCGTAGTCTGACGCGAGCGAGGTCCTCACTTTCTCGACCGCGGTCTGCTCCGCGACGTCGCCACCCTCCTGGGTGCCTATGCGGATCAGGACATCGCGGGCCGACCCGAACTCCTGCACCTGCACTTCGCCGAGGTCGAGCGCGTTCAGTCTATCGCGGATGTCGGCGATGTCGGCCTGTCCGCCCTTTGCCTGCACTTCGATGCTCGATCCGCCACGGAAATCGATGCCGTAGTTCATGTCGACGGTGACGAACAACGCAACGGAAGCGAGGGACAGCACCAACGACAGCGCGAAGGCGTATTTTCGCAGGGCCATGAACGAAACGCGCGTATCGTCGGGCACCAAGCGCACGACACCTCGAGGCATTGATTTCGGCCGCTGTCGGCGAAGCCAGACTGCGACCAGCCAGCGAGTCAGCGTGAACGCTGTGAACACGGTGGTTACAATGCCGATGCCGAGCGTCACGGCAAAGCCCTTGATCGGACCTGAACCGAGGAAAAACAGGATGACCGCGGCGATCAGCGTGGTCACATTGGCATCGACCACCGTGGCCAGTGCCTGTTTGAACCCCGAATCCATCGATTGTACGATCGACCGTCCATGGCGGTTCTCTTCACGGACACGTTCGAAGATGATGACATTGGAATCGACCGCCATTCCCATGGTCAGCACGATGCCGGCGATGCCGGGCAAAGTCAGCGTGGCGCCGAGCACTGAAAGGATGGCGACGATCAAGGTGACGTTGGCCAGCAGCGCGATGTTGGCGATGAGCCCGAGTCGTCCGTAGGCGAACAGCATGAAGCCGACAACGAGCAGCCCGGCCACGATCGATGCGAACTGTCCTGCCGCGATGGAATCGGCGCCTAGGCTTGGGCCAACCGTACGCTCCTCCACTATGGTCAGATCCGCTGGTAAAGCGCCGGCACGCAGCAGGACCGCGAGGTCATTGGCGCTTTCAACCGTGAAACTGCCGGATATCTGGCCGGTCCCACCCAGGATAGGCTCGCGAATCTGGGGCGCTGAGATGACCTTTCCGTCCAGGATGATCGCAAAGAGCCGCCCGACGCTGGTCTGGGTCGCTTGTCCGAAGCGTGTGGCGCCGCGATTGTCGAAGCGAAACGAGACCACCGGTTCGCTGGTGCGCTGATCGAAGCTCGCCTGTGCGTCGACGAGGTTCTCCCCGGAAACGATAATCGCGTTCTCTATCAGGTAGGGAGCCGGCGGGTCGTCAGTCGAATACATCACGGTCGACCCAACCGGCGGCCTGCCGGAGATCGCTTCCTCGGCCGGCATCGACTGGTCGACCATCTGGAACGTGAGTTTCGCGGTCTGGCCAAGGATATCCTTCAGTCGCTGCGGATCCTGGAGACCAGGCACCTGAACCAGAATTCGGTCCGTCCCCTGGCGTTGGATGATCGGCTCCGTTGTGCCGAGTTCGTTTACGCGTCGGCCCACGACCTCGATCGACTGGTTCAGGGCCGTGGAGACCCGGTGGTCGAGTCCTGGATCGGTCAGCGATAGGCGCAGCAGTCCCGCTTCCGGCTCGGCCAGTTCCATCTCGACGACGGAGCCGCTGGAAAAGAGACCGGTCGGGACAGGCTGGGTCTGGCTCGCAAGAGCGGTTCTGGCCGCTTCGATCTGATCCCGGTCGCGGAGGCGAACCTGGACGTGGCCGGTGCCGACAGTCAGCGCCGTATAGCCAATTTGCGCGTTGCGCAACGATGTGCGGATCTCGTCCCGCGCCGATTCCAGGCGCTCGGTAGCGAGATCCTGGCGATCGATCTGGAGAAGGATGTGCGATCCGCCCCGCAGATCGAGTCCCAGCGTCAGCGGCTGCTTCGGCAGCCAGTTCGGCAACGATGTCAGGGTGGAGGGGGGCAGTAGGTTCGGGACGGCGCAAAGGACGCCTGCGAACACAATGACCCAGATGAGAGTGCTTTTCCAGCGCGAAAAATGCAGCATAGCCTGTCCGTTCGGCCAGTCTCATCAGGCGCAAAGCCTGGAGAAGGCGCTGATCGGCATAAGCTCGATACGGGGAGGAAATCGAGCAACGCGCGAAAGGTCGAGGGAGATGAGTCGAGAGCCGCAACAGCGCGGCAAAACTATGCCGTCAGGGTCGGGGGACCGCGCGCATCAAATGCGCGAAATGAAAGCCGTGACACCGGCTCTTTGGGCGACCTTGCGTGAAAGACGCCTGACGCGACATCGACCGCAGGAGCGAATTCGGGGACAGTGGCAACCGGCTTTTTGCCATCCCTTTCTACGTCAGGCGTGTAGACTCCCGACTTGAGGCGGGAATTCTCGGCAGCAGCATGACGCACGAGATCGCGAACAACGATGGTCGGGTGTTCAACGGGCTGGCTCGCAGAAAGGCTCGATTGCCCAACGAACTGGCCCCAACTAGACTGGATGTGAGTTGCCCCGGGAATGACCCACGCCAGCAACAGAAACCCTGCGATCAAGCGGAGACAAGCGCCTACGTTCCCCAACGCTCGGGGCGCTATGTTATCGAATCTTTGACCGCGTCGGTTCATTTCACCACATGCGGTGCGTTCTGGAGATTGCGAACGAATGCACGCATACCTCGTCACAGCCCGCATTCCTGACAGGATTTCGATTCTTAATCCGCATCCGGTCCATTTGCATCATGAATTTTGGCTTCATTGTCGGCGTGGTGTCGCGGGCGGCATCGGCGACATGCTTGACGACCGGGCCCGCGCTCCGCCAGACGATAGTACTAAATGGGGCGGGCGCCGTTGGATCGCCATGCAGGAATGCCTCTCAGTGAAGCGCCCGCCGATGACGACGGTGAAAAACATGGTTTTCGCTGGGATTAAACCCACCAGCTGCTCCGTATACCCAACATGAACCCCCAGAATCCCCGCTTCGACGTACTCGGCCAGATCGGCGCGCTGCGGCGCTATGCGCGGTCGCTCACGCGCAACGCGGACGACGCAGAGGACCTCGTGCACGACGCACTGGTCCGCGCATACGAGCGGCGGGCAGGTTTCCGCGCGGGCGGCAACATGCGCGCTTGGCTTCTTTCGATCGTCCACAACACGTTCGTCGACGGCTTGCGAGGCCGCCGATCGGAAGCCGCCCGAACTGTCGAGAGCGGACTTCTGGCCGAACCTTACCTCGCCCCTCCGCAAGAGCACTCCGTGCGTCTGTCGCAGGTCCGCGAAGCCTTTCACCGCCTTCCCGAAGAACAGCGCGCCGCCATGCATCTGGTCGCGATCGAAGGCCTTTCCTACCGGGAAGCCGCTGATGCGCTCGGCATCCCGCTTGGCACCTTGATGTCACGCATTGGCCGTGCCCGCGCGGCTTTGCGCGCGATGGAAGATGGCGCGCCAGGCAGGGTTGGCCCTCTCAGAATTGTCGGAGGTCTGGAATGAAAGCGATGACCGATCCCGTAACGGATGCCGATCTCGACGGATATGTCGACGATCAACTCGACGTCGCCCGCCGCATCGAAGTCGAATCCTATCTGGCTGCGCGGCCGGAGGCGGCGGCGCGCGTGATGGCCGACCTTCGCAACCGGGACGAATTGCGGCTGGCGCTTGCCGGCCCTGCGAGCACGTCCAGGCCTTCGACCGCCGACGCTGCCCGCAGGCTCGAGCGTGGCCTGTCTCGCGGCCGGGTACTCGGATTCTTGCAAAGGGCCGCGGCGATTGCAGTGTTCGTCTCGGCCGGATGGCTTGCCAACGAAGCGATCGGGCCGTTTTCGGTCTCCGAGGTCGTCGCGTCGACCCCACCGCCCGCCTATGTCGAGGACGCCATGCGCGCGCATGGCACGACGGTGCTGCGGGCCTCGATGGCCTCGCAACCCGAGGTGAGTGTCTACGACGCCGAGGAAATCCGCGCGGCGACGGCGATCATCATGCCGACCCTGCCGAAAGACTGGAACGTCAGGGATGTCCAAATCTATCCGTCGCGCTTCGGACCAAGCGTGGAGATGGCGATCGAGACCGACGATCTGGGCTTGCTGTCGCTGTTTGCCGTGCGGCCGGGAACGTTCGACGTGGTGAAGCCGACGCTCGCGCCGGCCGGCAGCGTCTCGTCGGCCTATTTCCAGATCGGCGAAGTCGCCTACGCGCTCGTTACATCCGGCAGCGTCAAGGAACTCGACCGCGAAGCCGAACGGCTTGCCGCCACCCTTTATTGATCCATCCAACGAGGAGATCCGGGATGAACACCCCCAAATACCAAACCCGCGCAGGCTTCGGCCAGCAGAGCGCGGCACTTTTCGACGAGGGGCTGCGCCAGCACATGCTGAGCGTCTACAATTACATGGCGCTCGGCCTGGTCATGACCGGCGTCGTTGCCGTTACCGTCGCCTCGGTGCCGGCTCTGTACGTGCCAATCTTCTCCACCCCGCTCAAGTGGGTGGTGATGCTGGCGCCGCTCGCCTTCGTCTTCCTCTTCTCCTTCCGCATCCAGACGATGTCGGCGTCGGGCGCCCAGATGATGTTCTGGGCCTTCTGCGCGGTCATGGGCTTGTCGCTCGCCTCGGTGTTCCTGGTCTTTACCGGAACGTCGATCGCCCGCACCTTCTTCATCGCCGCCACCATGTTCGGCGCCACCAGCCTCTATGGCTACACGACCAAGTCGGACCTGACCAAGTTCTCGTCGTTCCTGATCATGGGCCTTATCGGCGTCGTCGTCGCCAGCATCGTCAACATCTTCCTAGGCTCGACTGCGCTGCAGTTTGCCATCTCCGTGATCGGCATCTTCGTCTTCCTCGGCCTGACCGCATGGGACACGCAGTCCATCAAGGAGCGGTATGCCGAGAACATCGACCAGGAGTCCCGGCAGAAGATGGCGGTCTGGGGAGCCTTCTCGCTCTATCTGAACTTCATCAACATCTTCCAGCTGCTGCTCCACTTCACGGGCGAGCGCGAATAGCTGAAGCCCCTCGGCGACGACAAGAAGGACGAGACCATGGACAGGAACGATCAGCGGGCTATCGAAGGGCTGTTCGGCAAGCTCGCCGAGGTAGAGCGGCAGTCTGCTCCACGTGATGGCGAATCCGAAGCGTTCATCCGGGAGCGCATCGCAAGGCAGCCGGGTGCGCCATACTACATGGCGCAGACCATCGTCGTGCAGGAACAGGCGCTGGAGGCGGCTCAGGCGCGCATCCAGGAGCTGGAGGCGCAGGCCTCTTCGGCTCCACCCCACTCCGGTGGGCTCCTCGGAAACCTGTTCGGCGACAACCGGCCCTCTTCGCGCTCCGGGTCGGTTCCGCGCATCGGGCGCCCTGGAGGCGCCGCGCCGCAGCAGCCGATCCCGGCGGCGGCCCCGGCACCGCGTGGCAGCGGCGGCTTCCTGTCGGGGGCGGCCCAGACGGCAATGGGCGTAGCGGGAGGCATGCTTCTCGCCAACGCCATCGGCGGCATGTTCGGCGCAGGTGGAGAGGCCCATGCGGCCGAAGCGTCGTCCGACGATGCCGATGTCGACGAGCCCGGCTTCGATGACGATGGCGGGGATTTCGGCGACCTGGAGTTCTGATACTGTCTTCCTGACATGCGGGAGGGGCCAGAACTTCCAGCCCCTCCTTGTTTAACAGAAAGGAGCGAGGCGGCTTTGCGGGAGGCAGCAGCATAGATATGCAGGGCGACCATCCTCCCGATCCCAAATCCGCCGCTTCGCCCGGCACGAAAGCTTCGCGCGGACAAAGCTTCACTGACATACTCGCAATCATCGCTCACGACCCGGCTAGCGAGCGTGTGTCGTTCGGCGATCTCCTGGCGGCGATGGGAGATCGGGCCTTTGGGGCCCTGATGGTCGTGTTCGCTCTGCCCAACGTGGTGCCGACCCCGCCCGGCGCCTCAGCAATCCTGGCAGCACCCCTTGTACTCCTCGCGACCCAACTGATGCTCGGCAAGAAACCCTGGCTACCAGCCATTCTTGCCCAACGGTCGATGCTGCGAATCGACTTCGCAGCCCTCATCGAGCGCGCGGCACCATGGCTCGGGCGCGCCGAGCGATTGCTGCGACCAAGGCTGGAATTCCTTGTTCATCCGCCGGCGGAATATGCGATCGGCGCGCTCTGCCTGTTGCTTGCGATCGTCCTCGTCCTGCCCATTCCGTTTGGAAACATTCTGCCGACGCTTGCCATTTGCATCCTTTCCTTTTCCATCCTCGGACAAGACGGCCTATGGGCTATTGCGGGGGTGGTGGTTAGCGTCTTTGCGCTGGCGCTGGTCGCTGCGGTCGTCTATTCGCTCGCCAAAGCGGCCCTCTTCATCGTCACCAACGCATTCACATAGGAAAGGTCGGTGGGTGCGAAGTCAGAGACGCGGCGTAGTGGTGCGGACGGGCCGGCAGGGCATCGCTACGCACGGATTTATGGATCGGCGAAACCGAGCATGTTCAATTGTAAACGCGCTGCAGATGCCGGCGCGACCGCGGCGAGCAGGTGAGACAGGAGAACCAGTGTGCTTTCCGCAGCAGAGAGCAACGGGGCAATCCAACAGGTGCGTTGGTCCGCATTGGAGAGCCGACCACGCGTTGACGAATTCGTTCGCCGCTACTTCAACTGGCCTGGAACATTCCGTCTGCATCGGGAGGCAATTGGCCTGGACATCCTGCGGGCTCCCGCGAATGCGCTCCTTTCACCCATACTGATACTGACACGCTTAGCGGGATGGATATGCGGCGCATTGCAGCTTCGCGCACTGGGAGACTGGCTCGGTCGTCGCAGGATCCTGCTGCGTACAAAGGTATCGGCCCGGGTCGAAGTGGCAATTCTCGCTGAGCTTCTGGAGGTAACACTGCCTGTTGGTGCGCTCATCCGAGACCGCGAAACGTTGACGCGCGCGGTCCTCGCGGCTCCACAATTCCGTGAGTTGATCAGAAGCCGTGGCAGCGTGGCTGAGGCCCGGGCGTTCGCCGATCGGTTTTCCGGCGCGATCGTAGAATATACCGGCACACGGTCGGCGATAGCCGAGTTCACAACGGCCCTGCTCACCTTGGGCGTGGGTGCAATGGTTTTTCAGGCCTTGACCCCGGGCATGATCTCCATGGCTCCGGGCCTTGCGGAGGCGGTTTCGCGCAGCACCGCGGTCGCGGATTTTCCGCTCGGCGAGACGCTTGGAGGGTATTGGTACGAAGTCTTTCCCATTAGCCCGGCACCGTGGCTGGTGGCAGCCACCATTACGGGACTTGTGCTGTTGGGCTCGGTGGTCACGGCTTTCGCAGGCGTGGTGGCCGATCCGGTGCAGGCGCGGCTCGGTATCCATCGCCGCCGCCTGATGCGCCTGATTGACACGCTCGAAGCCGAACTTGCAGGAGACCGCGACAAGCCCTTCGTCGCACGAGAACACTACATCGTACGCGTTTTCGACATCTGGGATGCCACCTTGTCACTGCTCCGGACATTCAGAAGCTGATCCGGCGCGACGAAGGATATGGCTGAGCCCCTCATCGTCTCCTCTCCCGTCTGGATTGCGAGCGGCATACCTAGGGACCGGAGTGGAAACGCGCCTACAATCTTGTGAAATTCGTACGCGCCTCTCATGGACTCTGGTCACACTTCCCAATTTTAGTCACCAGGCGCCTGCTACAACTGTTTCGCCTTCAACCGACGGGACTGCGCCTCGCCCTTGGTTTGTGATGGAATGGCCCCGCTCAACGTTTTTGAAATTGCGGAGCGCACCGGCGCACATGGTTCTGGCATACGACGAATGGGGGCATTTCGAGGGGGTCGCACCCATGGACGTGCTCCGGGCGATTGCGGGCGAGTTCCCCGAGGCGAGGAAGCGGAGGCCAGGATTGCTGTGTATCGAACTGGCCGGGTGGCGGACGAAGGTCGTCGATCTGGACAGTCGGCGCATTGACAATGGCTCTGGTTCAAAGGCTGGGTAATCGATGACTGGGAGGATCGATTTTGCGACAAACGTGGCAAAGTTCGTCCCGGGAGTCTAATCCGTCGCGGGTAGTTTCGTTACGCGCTGAGCAGCAACCGATGGCCCTCGTCGACCCTCACAGTCAGTCTGTCGGAACCTGTCTTGCCGCCTTCGATTCCGGACCCGATGGGTTGACCGCTGTTGAAGCGTCGCGGCGGCTGGCGCAGCATGGTCCCAATCGATTGCCCGAGGCTAGGGCACGCGGCTCGGTCCTGCGGTTTCTCGCGCACTTTCATAATGTGCTGATTTACGTGCTCATGGGGGCCGCAGTCGTCACAGGGGCGCTCCAGCACTGGGTTGACACCGGAGTGATCCTGGCCGTGGTGGTCGCAAATGCCCTGATCGGTTTTGTTCAGGAAGGCAAGGCTGAGGCGGCAATGGCGGCCATCCGGGACATGCTGGCGCCGCGGGCCGCAGTCCTGCGGGACGGGCAGCGTGTCTCGGTGAATGGGGATACGCTTGTGCCTGGCGATGTGGTGCTCTTGGAGGCTGGAGACAAGGTTCCCGCCGACCTGCGCATCCTCGAGGCGCGCGGGCTGGCCGCACAGGAGGCGATCCTCACGGGGGAATCCGTTCCGGTCGAGAAGGTGACCGATCCGGTGGGGGCCGATGCGGCGCTCGGAGACCGGCGGTCGATGCTCTGGTCCAGCACTCTGGTGACCCAAGGCACTGCGCGCGGCTTGGTCGTGGCGACCAGCGAGGCCACGGAAATCGGGCGCATCGGCGGGCTTCTGGCGGGGGTGGAACAACTGACCACGCCGCTGGTCGAGCAGATGGATCATTTCGCGCGCTGGCTGTCATTTCTGATTGTTCTCGCGTCGGGCCTTTTGCTTGCCTACAGCTATTTCGTCGGCCACCACGACTTTGCGGAGATGTTCATGGCGGTCGTTGGGGTCGCGGTAGCGGCTATCCCCGAGGGCTTGCCCGCCGTGATGACGATCACTCTGGCGATCGGCGTGCAAGCCATGGCGCAACGCAACGCGATCGTGCGCCGCCTGCCCGCGATAGAGGCAATAGGCTCGGTCTCGGTCATCTGCACCGACAAGACCGGCACCCTGACGCGTAATGAAATGGTCGTGGCCGCCGCTGAGACGCCCGACGGCAGCTTCGACATTGCGGGCGAAGGCTATGCGCCGAATGGGGCGATCACGCCGGAAGGAGACCTGTCGCACGTCGCGCGGACGGCCGCACTCTGCAACGACGCTGGCTTGCGAGAGACAGCCGGACACTGGACCGTCGAGGGCGATCCGATGGAGGGCGCGCTCCTCGCCTTTGCGGGCAAGGCCGGGGTGGAAGCGGCCGCGCGGCGGCTCGATGCCATCCCCTTCGACAGCCGCCACCGATTCATGGCCGTGCTGACCGAGGGGCCAGACGGACATGTGACCCATGTGAAGGGCGCCCCTGAGCGGGTGCTGCGCATGTGTGCCGGGATCGACTACAAACACTGGCACGAACGCGCGGAGTTCATGGCCCGGCGAGGTCTCAGGGTTCTCGCACTGGCGGAACGCCGGGAGGCCGGCACGCAGATTGACAAAGCCGCTTTAGAGGGCGGGCTGACATTCCTCGGGCTGGTCGGACTGATCGACCCACCACGCCCGGAGGCCATCGCCGCGGTGGCGGAATGCCGGGCGGCGGGCATTCGGGTCAAGATGATCACTGGCGACCATGCGGGTACCGCCGCTGCCATCGCCGGGCAGATCGGGCTGCAGAATCCGCATCGCGTGCTGACCGGAACGCAACTGGACAAGCTCGATGATGCACAACTGGCACTGGAGGTCGCAGGCGTCGATGTGTTTGCCCGCACCAGCCCCGAGCACAAGCTGCGCCTGGTCACGGCGTTGCAGGCCAATGGCCTTTCAGTCGCCATGACCGGCGACGGGGTGAACGACGCCCCGGCCCTGAAGCGCGCGGATGCCGGCATCGCCATGGGGCTCAAGGGGTCCGAGGTCGCGAAGGAGGCCGCCGATCTGGTGCTCGCCGACGACAACTTCGCCTCCATCGTGGCCGCCGTGCGCGAGGGGCGGACGGTCTACGACAATCTCAAGAAGGTCATCAGCTGGACGCTGCCCACGAACGCGGGCGAGTCGATGACCATCGTGCTGGCCTTGCTGGTGGGCTTTGCCTTGCCGGTCACGGCGGTCCAGATCCTCTGGATCAACCTGATCACCGGTATTACGCTTGCGCTCGCGCTCGCCTTCGAACCAACCGAGGCCGGGACCATGGCGCGCCCGCCACGCCGCCGCGACGCACCGATCCTGTCGGGCGAGCTGGTCTGGCACGTGGTCCTGGTGGCACTGCTCTTTCTCGCTGCCGTGTTCGGGATCTTCACCTACGCCATCGACAAGGGACATTCCCTAGCGCTCGCCCAGACCATGGCGATGAACACGCTAGTGGTGCTCGAAATCTTTCAGCTCTTCTTCATCCGCAACATTCATAGCACCTCGCTGACATGGGACGCGGTGAAGGGGACGCGCGTAGTCTGGCTCGTGGTCATCGCCGTCACCGCCGCGCAGTTCGCAGTAACCTATCTCCCACTGCTCCAAGCGATCCTCGGAACTGAGCCAGTGCCACTGGACGACGGTCTTCTGATCGTCGCTGTCGGTGCGGTCTTTTTCGCGATCATTGAGATCGAGAAGAAGATTAGGTTTGGATTAAAGGGCTAATGTGTACCGGGAACGCGATATCATGTCGGTCAAACCCCATGACGCTTAGTATGACTTGCGTCGGGAGGGTCCGAGCGTTCACAATAGGTCCGCCTCCCTCATTGCGCTGACTTGGAGACCTGCCTTGATCACTTTCTACTACAACCTCGCCCCAAATCCGATGAAAGTCGCCTTGTTGCTCGAGGAAACGGGCCTTGAATATGAGGCTCGCCCGGTCGACACGAGGAAGGGCGAGCAGCACCAGCCGGAGTTCCTGGATATCAACCCAAATGCAAAATTACCGGTGATCGTCGACGAGGATACGGGCGCCCGGGTGTTCGATTCGAATGCGATTCTGCTCTATCTTGCCGAAAAGACCGGGCGGTTCCTCCCCCAGAACTCGCCCGTTGCTCGTGGCGATTTCCTATCATGGTTGATGTTCGTGGCGAGCGGCGTCGGTCCGTTTTCGGGCCAGGCTGTGCATTTCAAACACTTTGCGCCCGAGCCCAAAGATTATGCCGTCAACCGATACCTGTTCGAGGCGAAGCGCCACTACTCC
>JBHYDY010000020.1:0-109046 GCA_051860465.1 Mesorhizobium sp. | reverse complement strand
ATTCGGCTGCCTGGCTCATCCATCCCCGAGCGCCGCGATCCCGAATTGGGTAAACTGTCCCCGCATTTCCGGCCGCTTCCGACCCGGGATCTGCCGCTCGCGAACGAGTAACGCCCTGTTTACGCTGCCGCTTTGCCTCCTGCTTACCCTTTCTCTTGGCCCGATCTTAGGATCGGCGCGCTAGAAGGGCTCTCGGGACTGGGAGCACGACATCATGAAGACCATCCTCACGGCCGCGGCGTTCGTCGCCGCGCTGAACGGCGCCGCTTTGGCCGATGGCAAGGTCGATCCTTCGATCGGCCAGGCCGATCCGTCGATTCACCGCGTCGATCCTTCGATCGGCCAGATCGACCGCTCGATCGACGCGGCGGCGGCGCGCATTCTCGCCGGCCGCATCGGTGACATCCGCGGCGGCTTCGCGCCGGGGCACAAGCCGGCCTTCATCCGCACCGTCAGCGCCGAGACAACTGCCAGCACGACGCGACAGGACGCGCCGCCGGCACCGCGCGTTTCGGGAAGCGATGCCCCCTGGATCGACGGGCTGGCGCGGGCTCGCGACCCGCTGGCCGGCCGGGTGATCGTCGGTCTCTGAGCCGAGGCGGCTTGCGCTCGGGCGCCGCATTCGCCAATGAGAGGCGGATGCAGCCCGATCAGCCCAGTTCCGGAAAGATGCGCCTCGACGAGGCGCTGGTGGCGCGCGGCCTGTTTTCCTCCCGGTCGCGGGCCCGCGACGCGATCCTGCGCGGCACGGTGACCGTCGACGGCCGGAGCGAAATCAAGCCGGCGCAACCTGTCGCGCCGACGGCCGGGATCGCGGTGGCGGATCCGGCGCGGGGCTATGTCTCGCGCGCGGCGCTGAAGCTCATCGCCGCCCTCGACGCCTTCGGCCTCGACCCGACCGGGCGCATGGCGCTCGACGTGGGCGCCTCCACCGGCGGCTTCACGCAGGTGCTCCTCGAACGCGGCGCGGCGCATGTCATGGCCCTCGACGTCGGCCATGGCCAGTTGCACGAAAGCCTGCGCCTCGACCCCCGCGTCACCGTTCTCGAAGGCCTCAACGCCCGCGACCTCGCCGCCGCCGACCTTGACGACCGCCGTCCGGACCTGCTCGTCTCCGACGTTTCCTTCATCTCGCTCAAGCTGGCCCTGCCGCCCGCGCTTGCACTCGCTGCCCCGGGCGCCCTTGCTGTCTTTCTGGTCAAGCCGCAGTTCGAGGCCGGTCGCGCGGCGATCGGGAAGGGGGGCCTGCTGCGCGATCCCGCCGATGGTCCTCGCGTCGCGCAAGACCTCGCCGGCTGGCTGGCAAACCAGCCTGGCTGGCGCACCCTCGGCTTCATGCCGTCGCCCATTGTCGGCGGCGACGGCAACCACGAATTCCTGCTGGCTGGAGTAAAGGACGCATGAGCGCCGAATCGACCCGCCTCGTCATCGAACGCCTCGGCGCGCAAGGCGACGGCATCGCCCGTACCGCCCGCGGCCATGCCTACGTTCCCTTTGCGCTGCCGGGGGAGACCGTCACCGCCGCCGTGGTGGGCGAACGCGGCACCCTGATGGCGCTGATCGAGCGCGCGCCCGAGCGCGTCGAACCGCCCTGCCGCCATTTCGGCACCTGCGGCGGCTGCGCGCTGCAGCATCTGGAAGCCTCCGCCTACCACGCCTTCAAGCGCGACAAGCTGGTGCAGGCCCTGGCCGGCCGCGGCCTCGATGCGCCCGTCGATCCGCTGGTGATCTGCGCGCCCGAAAGCCGCCGCCGCGCCGGCTTCACGGCCAGGCGCACCGATCGCGGCATCGTGCTCGGCTACAATCAGGCCCTTTCCAACGAGATCGTCGACATCGAGGAATGTCCGATCCTCCTGCCCGAGATCGTCGTCGCACTGCCGGCGCTGCGGGAACTCGCCGGCATCGTCGCCGCCACGGGCCAGCCTTTCCGCCTGCTGGTCACTGCGACCGATTCCGGTCTCGACATCGCGGCCGTGGAATCAGGCCCGCTCTCTGAGCATGCCCGCCATGCCGCCGGCCGCTACGTCCTCAAGGCTGGCTTTGCCCGCCTGTCGGTCGATGGCGAGATCGTCATCGAGCCCAGGAAGCCCATGGTGAAGGCGGGCGACGTCGCGCTCGAGCCGCAGCCGGGCGGCTTCCTTCAGGCCGTCGCGTCGGCCGAGGACGCCATGGCGGCGCTTGCTGTCGGGCATCTCGGCCGAACGAAGAAGGTGGCCGACCTGTTTTCGGGCGCCGGCGCCTTTACGCTGAGGCTCGCCCGCCATGCCGAGGTCCACGCCGTCGAGGCGGAGGCCACCGCGCTTGGCGCGCTCGACCGTGCCTTCCGTTTCGCCACGGGCCTGAAGCGCGTCACCCTGGAGCGCCGCGACCTTTTCCGCCGGCCGCTCACCTTCAAGGAACTCAACGCCTTCGGCGGCGTGATTTTCGATCCCCCGCGCGCCGGTGCCGAGGACCAGTCGAAGCAACTAGCCCGCAGCGATGTGCCTAGGGTCGTCGCGGTCTCGTGCAATCCCGTCACCTTGTCGCGCGACGTCGCGATCCTGGTGGAGGGCGGTTATACGCTGAAGCGCGTGGTGCCGATCGATCAGTTCCTCTGGTCGCCGCATGTCGAGGTCGTGGCTCTGCTGGAGAAGCCGAAAAAGCGTCGGTGACGCCGCCGACGCCGGGCTACCGCCGGCCGAGAATCCGCTCGACGAACGCCGGAACGACCTCTGTCGCCTTTCCTTGCCGCGCCTCCGCGAAGAGCGAGAACCCTTCCGATGGCTCAAGGTTGAGTTCCACCGTATGGGCGCGGTGGCGCCGCGCGTCCTCCACGAAGCCGGCGGCGGGGTAGACGTTGCCGCTTGTCCCGATCGAGACGAACAGGTCGCAGGTCTCCAGCGCCCGTTCGATCCGCGCCATGTGATAGGGCATTTCGCCGAACCAGACGACATCGGGCCTGATCGTTCCCGTCGAATGGCAGGCGGGGCACAGCGTCTCGACGTCCATGTCGCCCGGCCAGTGCAGACGGTTGCCGCAATTGGTGCACAGCGCCTGGCTGAGTTCGCCATGCATGTGGATCAGCCGGGATGAGCCGGCGCGTTCGTGCAGGTCGTCGATGTTCTGCGTCACCAGCAAGAGGTCGCCGGCAAATGCCTGCTCCAGCCTCGCCAATGCAGCATGCGCGGCGTTTGGGGCCACGTTCGCCATCGCGCGGCGACGCTGGTTGTAGAAATCATGCACCAGCCGCGGGTCGCGTGCGAAACCCTGCGGCGTCGCTACGTCGCGATAATCGACCTTCGACCAGATGCCGCCCGCGTCGCGGAACGTCTCGACGCCTGATTCCGCCGAGATGCCGGCGCCGGTGAGGATAACGATGGAGGAGGGGTTGCCCACGAACGACCGCATCGAGGAATTAGCCAAGGATCTCGTCTACGGAAAGGTGATACCCCAACGCCTTTCAGCTATCACGCCTGCGTGCCGCCCACCGTCATCTGGTCCATCCGCAGATGCGGCTGGCCGACGCCGACCGGCACGCCCTGGCCGCCCTTGCCGCACATGCCGATACCGGTGTCGAGCTTCATGTCGTTGCCGATCATCGAAACCCGGTGCATCGCATCGGGCCCGTTGCCGATCAGCATGGCGCCCTTGATCGGCCGCGTCACCTTGCCGTCCTCGATCATGTAGGCCTCCGTGCAGCCGAACACGAACTTGCCCGACGTGATGTCCACCTGCCCGCCGCCGAAGGAGACCGCGTAGATGCCCTTCTTGACCGAGGCGATGATCTCGGCCGGCTCCATGTCCCCGCCGGTCATGAAGGTGTTGGTCATGCGCGGCATCGGCTGGTGGGCATAGCCCTCGCGCCGCCCGTTGCCGGTGGCGCGCATGCCCATCAGGCGGGCGTTCTGACGGTCCTGCATGTAGCCGACCAGCCTGCCGTCCTCGATCAGGACGTTGCGCGCGCTCGGCGTGCCCTCGTCGTCGATCGTCAGCGAGCCGCGCCGCTCGGCGATGGTTCCGTCGTCGACGACCGTCACGCCTCTCGCCGCCACCTGCTGTCCCAGCAGGCCCGAGAAGGCCGAGGTCTTCTTTCGGTTGAAGTCGCCTTCCAGCCCGTGGCCCACCGCCTCATGCAGCATCACGCCGGGCCAGCCCGAGGAGAGCACGATGTCGAAGGTGCCGGCGGGGGCGGGAACAGCTTCGAGATTGACCAGCGCCTGGCGCAGCGCCTCTTCGGCCGCGTGCTTCCAGCTTTCCTCGGCCACGAATTCGCCAAAGCCCTTGCGGCCGCCCATGCCGTAGGAGCCGCTCTCCTGCCGGTCGCCTTCACCGACGACGACCGACACGTTCATTCGGACCAGCGGCCGGATGTCGCGCATCAGATGGCCGTCCGCCCGCAGAATCTCCACCTGCTGCCACGAGGCCGTCAGCGCCGCCGTCACCTGCCGCACGCGTGGGTCGCGCGCCCGCACCCAGCAGTCGATCTCCTGCAGAAGCGCCGCCTTCTCGGCGAAGCCGGGCGAGGCGATCGGATTGACGTCGTCGTAGAGCCTCACGTTCGTCCCGGCAGGGGCGGCCGCCAGCGTCCCCGCATAGCCTGCCTTCACGGTCGAGACGGCATCGGCGGCCCGCCGCAACGCGGCTCCCGACATTTCGCTGGCATGCGCGAAGCCCGTCGCCTCGCCTGCCACCGCGCGCAGTCCGAAGCCCTGGTCGGTGTTGAAGCTCGCCGTCTTCAGCCGGCCATTGTCGAACACGAGCGCCTCGCCCTCGCTGTATTCGAGGAAGAGTTCGCCATCGTCTGCGCCGTCGATCGCATCGGCGACAACGCGCCGGACGGTGCTGTCGTCGATGTCGAAGCGGGAAATCAGGTCCATCGGAGGCTCCTTGCTGTCGACCTTCGATGTAGGGCGTTCCGACGAGACCCGCAACGCCGGGATGGCGCGGTTGTCGCGAACCAGCCAGCGGCGGCCCGCGTCTCCGCGTTCGACCGTTCGGCACGCAGCAATGCCGGGTCCATTGTCAGGGTAGCGCCGCGAACCCGGCCGAAAATCCGCTCAGGTCGACGGGAATTCCGATGCCCTCCTCGGGCGTCTGGAACACGATGAACGTCGCCGACGTCCCGGCCTTCAGCGTGTCCAGCAGCGACGGCTCGAGGATCACCTCGGCATAGCAGCCGTCCTGGAAGCAGCGCACGAAATAGGCGCGGCCGATGTCCTTGCCGTCGACGTTCAGGCCAAGGCCATTTGGCAACAGCACCCCGAGCGGGGCCAGCACGCGCAGGATCTCGGCCTTGTTGTCGGCGGTGCGCAACACCACGACGGACAGCCCGACCTCCGGCCTGTCTTCCGCCACTACGTTCTGCATCAGGGCGCATTGCTCGCCCGACGCGCCTGCCGGAACATCACAGATGACTGACCATGCGCCATGGGTGGCGCGTACGGTGCCGCTCTGCTGAGCGGCGGCGGGTAGTCCGGCGACCGAGAGAACCGATCCGGCGAGCGCACCGGCAATGAAACGTGCGGGGATCATGGGGACTCCGTTTCGAATCACTTCAATCAGTGGTGCGTATGCACTCTGCAGACACTAACGCGCCGACGGGCGCTTTCAAAGGAGAAGCCTGGTGAACCGCCTGACGGCAAGCACTTGGCGCGCGATTGAGCCCGAATTGCGACCATGTGCCGGGAGCCTGGTGGAGGCCCGCAGAGCGGTGCACCATAAGGCAAACAAGACACCGCTATTTGATCTCGCGCAAAAATGCCGCATGAAATCACCCGGAGCGTTTGTTGCGGTCGGGGTCAGGATATGATTTTAACGGCCCGAATGTCGACCGGGGAGTCTCTCCCGGTGGAGAAGGCGTGGCGGCCCGCCGGCCGAGCGCGCAGCGATGAGGAGAATCCGAGCGTGACCAAGAAGTTCCTGACGATGCTGTCCGGTACGATTGCGCTTATGGCCGCCGGGCAGGCCTGGGCCGCTCAGCCGGTCGACTGGCAGATTGGCTTCCAGCCGGCCGCCACGCCCATCATGGAGGCGATCCGGTGGTTCGAGCAGTATACGTTGTGGTTCATCATCCCCATCACGCTGCTCGTACTGTTCCTGCTTGCCTGGGTAATCATCCGCTATCGGGCGAGCGTCAATCCCGTGCCGTCCCGCACCAGCCACAACACGCTGGTCGAGGTCGTCTGGACGGTCGGCCCGGTGGTGATTCTGCTTTTCATCGCCATTCCCTCCTTCCAGCTTCTGACCGCGCAATACACGCCCACCGAAGAGCCGTCGCTGACGATCAAGGCGACCGGCAACCAGTGGAACTGGGACTATGAGTACCAGATCGAGGAACCTTTCTCCTTCAATGCGGCAATGCTGCAGGAAGGTCAGCGGTCGGACTTCGGCAAGGAAGACGTTGCTGCCTATCCGCGCCTTCTGGCCGTCGACAACGAGATCGTCGTGCCGGTGGATGCGACCGTGCGTGTTCTCGTCACCGCCAGCGACGTCATCCATGCCTTCGCGATGCCCGCCTTTGGTGTGAAGGTCGACGCGGTGCCGGGCCGTATCAACGAGACGTGGTTCAAGGCGACCCGCGAGGGCCTGTATTACGGCCAGTGCTCCGAACTGTGCGGCAAGGATCACGCCTACATGCCGATCGCGATTCGCGTCGTAAGCCCCGACCTCTACGATCAGTGGATTGCTGCCGCCGGTTCGGACTTGTCAGGCGCAAACCGCGCCCTGATGGCCGCGGTGGAAGCACAGTCGAAGATGGCGTCTGCGGCCGAGTAAGGCCGCCGAACCTAACAAGAATGAAAATGGAGCGGTGAACATGGCAGGCGCTGCAGCTCACGACGACCATCACGATCACAAGCCGTATGGCTGGACGCGCTGGGTCTATTCGACGAACCACAAGGACATCGGTACGCTGTACCTGATCTTCGCCATCATTGCGGGCATCATCGGTGGCTTTCTGTCCGTCATGATGCGCTGGGAGCTCGCTGAGCCGGGCATCCAGATATTCCACGGCCTCGCGGCCATGGTCTACGGCGTCGAAGGCGATGCGGCGATCGATGCCGGCAAGCACATGTACAATGTGTTCACGACGGGCCACGGCCTGATCATGATCTTCTTCATGGTCATGCCGGCCCTGATCGGCGGCTTCGCCAACTGGATGGTGCCGATCATGATCGGCGCGCCGGACATGGCGTTCCCCCGCATGAACAATATCTCTTTCTGGCTCCTGCCGCCGGCCTTCCTGCTGCTTCTTCTTTCCATGTTCGTCCCGGCTGGACCGGGTGCCTATGGCGTGGGTGGCGGCTGGACGATCTACCCGCCGCTGTCGACCTCCGGCCAGCCGGGTCCGGCGATGGACCTGGCGATCCTGTCGCTGCACATCGCCGGCGCGTCGTCGATCCTCGGTGCCATCAACTTCATCACCACCATCTTCAACATGCGCGCGCCGGGCATGACGCTGCACAAGATGCCGCTGTTCGCCTGGTCGGTGCTGATCACCGCGTTCCTTCTGCTCCTGTCGCTCCCGGTGCTTGCGGGCGCCATCACGATGCTGCTGACGGATCGCAATTTCGGCACGGCCTTCTTCGCGCCGGAAGGTGGCGGCGACCCGATCCTGTTCCAGCACCTGTTCTGGTTCTTCGGTCATCCCGAGGTGTACATTCTGATCCTGCCTGGTTTCGGCATCGTCAGCCACATCGTGTCGACCTTCTCGCGCAAGCCGATCTTCGGCTATCTCGGGATGGCCTACGCCATGGTCGCGATCGGCGTCGTCGGCTTCGTCGTGTGGGCGCACCACATGTACACCACCGGCCTGTCGCTGGAGACCCAGCGCTACTTCGTCTTCGCCACGATGGTCATCGCGGTGCCGACGGGCGTGAAGATCTTCTCGTGGATCGCCACCATGTGGGGTGGTTCGATCTCCATGCGGACGCCTATGCTGTGGGCGATCGGGTTCATCTTCCTGTTCACGGTCGGAGGCGTGACGGGCGTTCAGCTGGCCAATGCCGGTCTCGACCGCGCCATGCACGACACCTACTACGTGGTCGCGCATTTCCACTACGTGCTGTCGCTCGGTGCGGTCTTCGCCATCTTCGCGGCCTGGTACTACTGGTTCCCGAAGATGTCCGGCTACATGTACTCGCCGCTGATCGCGCGCACCCACTTCTGGGTGACGTTCGTCGGCGTCAATCTGGTGTTCTTCCCGCAGCACTTCCTGGGCCTCGCGGGCATGCCGCGGCGCTACATCGACTACCCGGATGCCTATGCCGGGTGGAACATGGTCTCGTCCTACGGTTCCTACCTGTCGGCGATCGGCGTGCTGATCTTCCTCTATGGCGTCTTCGAGGCCTTCTCGAAGAAGCGCGAGGCGGGTGCCAATCCGTGGGGCGAGGGCGCCACCACGCTCGAGTGGCAGCTGCCTTCGCCGCCGCCCTTCCACCAGTGGGAGCAGTTGCCGAAGATCAAGTAGGCGCTACCTGAGGTACTCGAGACCGCCGGTTCGTCGGCGGTCTCGCACGAAGAAAAACAAGAACCTGAAAGCATTAGGCATGGCCCTGGCCACCACCGACCGCGAGATCGAAACCGGCATTCACCTGTCCGAGGCGACGCCGTCGGATTACTTTGCGTTGTTGAAGCCGCGCGTGATGGCGCTCGTCGTATTCACGGCCGTGGTCGGCCTCGTGGCTGCGCCGGTCTCCACCAATCCGTTCATCGCGCTGATTGCCATCCTGTCCATCGCAGTCGGCGCCGGCGCTTCGGGCGCTCTCAACATGTGGTACGACGCCGACATCGACGCCTTGATGTCGCGCACCGCTACCCGTCCCGTCCCCAGCGGACGGGTGCAGCCGGGCGAGGCCCTGGTCTTCGGCCTCGTTCTGTCGGCGTTGTCGGTCATGACGCTCGGCGTGCTTGTGAACGGACTGGCCGCGTCGCTTCTCGCCTTCACCATCTTCTTCTACGCCGTGGTCTACACGATGTGGCTGAAGCGCTGGACCCCGCAGAACATCGTCATCGGCGGTGCGGCCGGCGCATTCCCGCCGATGATCGGCTGGGCCGCGGCCACTGGCTCGGTGAGCCTGGAAAGCGTCATTCTCTTCGCCATCATCTTCCTGTGGACCCCGCCGCATTTCTGGGCGCTCGCCTTGTTCAAGTCGGCCGATTATGGCCGCGCCGGTGTGCCGATGATGCCCAACGTCGCCGGCAATGCATCGACGCGCCGCCAGATCTTCGCCTACTCGGTCATCATCGCTCCGGTTGGCGTGCTGCCTGCCGTGCTCGGCTACGCCAGCCTCGGCTACGGTATCGGCGCCGGTGCGCTTGGCATGGGCTTCGTCTGGTATGCCTGGCAGGTTCTGCGCATGAGCGACGACGATCAGGTGATGAAGCCGGCCAAGGCGCTTTTCGCCTATTCGATACTCTACCTCTTCGCGATCTTCGCGATCTATCTGGTCGACACCGTTGTCGCCAGGGCGCTGGCGGGATGACGATGATGAGCGAAGACAAGGAAGGCATTACGCTTACGCCGGCCCAGAAGAAGGCCCGACGCTCGCGCAACGTCGCGATCGCCATCGGGCTGGCGCTGCTCGTGGTCATGTTCTACGTGGCAACGATCGCCAAGTTCGGGCCAGCGATCCTGAATCGACCCTTGTGAGGTTAGCGATGAGCAATGACGTCACTCCCGTGAACCCGGTTCGAAAGCCCCCGTCGAACCTCGTGGTCGCCGGCGCATGCACGGCAATGTTCGTCGGCATGATCGGCATGTCCTACGCGGCGGTGCCGCTCTACCAGCTCTTCTGCCAGATCACCGGCTTTGGCGGCACGACGCAGCGCGTCGAGCAGTATTCCGACACGGTGATTGACCGCGAGGTCACGGTGCGCTTCGATGCCAACGTGGCGTCGGGCCTGCCCTGGGACTTCAAGCCCCAGCAGCGTTCGGTCACGATCAAGATGGGCGAAACGGCGCAGGTCAGCTATCGCGCCACGAACCCGTTCGACAGGCCGACGCGCGGCCGCGCCAGCTTCAACGTTTCCCCCTCGATGGCGGGCGCCTACTTCAACAAGATGGAGTGCTTCTGCTTCACCGACACGGAACTGAAACCGGGCGAATCGATCGACATGCCGGTCGTCTTCTTCGTCGATCCCGCTATCGACGAGGTTCCCGAACTGCGGCACATGACGACCATCACTTTGTCCTATACCTTCTTCGGCATCGATGGGGAGCCGGTCGAGTCCGTCTCCGTTCGCGAAAGCGCTCCCCTCGACACCGGCACCACGTCCAGCAACTTTGGGGGCTGAAATGGCTGACGCTCACGCCAAACCGCAACACGACTACCACATCATCGATCCCAGCCCCTGGCCGTTCATCGCCTCCGTGGGGGCTTTCGTCATGGCGCTTGGCGCCGTCGCCTGGATGCAGGCGCTCAAGAGCGGATCGCTGAATCTGTTCGGGCTGGATTTTTCCGCCGCGAACTACTGGATCTTCGCGATCGGCCTGCTGATCGTGCTCTACACCATGTACGCCTGGTGGGCTGATACCATCAAGGAAGCCAACGAGGGCCATCACACCCGCGTCGTCTCGCTTCACCTGCGCTATGGCATGATCATGTTCATCGCCTCCGAGGTGATGTTCTTCGTTGCCTGGTTCTGGGCCTTCTTCGATGCCGCCCTCTTCCCCGGCGAGGCTGCGCAGGTGCTGCGCACCGAGTACACCGGAGGGCAGTGGCCGCCAGTGGGCATCGAGGTGCTCGATCCCTTCCACTTGCCGCTCTACAACACCATCATTCTGCTCCTGTCCGGCACGACCGTCACCTGGGCTCACCATGCCCTGCTGCACAACGATCGCAAGGGCCTCGTCTGGGGTCTTGCGCTGACCGTGGCGCTCGGCGTCTTCTTCACTTTCGTGCAGATCTACGAGTACATCAAAGCCCCGTTCGCCTTCGCCGACTCGATCTACGGCGCGACCTTCTTCATGGCGACCGGCTTCCACGGCTTCCACGTCTTCGTCGGCACCATCTTCCTTCTCGTTTGCCTGTTCCGCGCTATGGCTGGCGGCTTCACGCCGAAGCAGCATTTCGGCTTCGAGGCGGCGGCCTGGTACTGGCACTTCGTCGACGTGGTCTGGCTCTTCCTCTTCGCGGCCATCTACGTCTGGGCATCGGCCGGCGCCACGATCGCCGTGTTGCACTGACCGGCATCTCCGCGGTCGAACGATTGGAACGGCCGCCGCGAGGCGGCCGTTTTCCGTTGCCGGTTTCATCGCGCCTGCGGCAACCGGCGGTGTCGACCTGGCATGGCCGTTGATCTATACCCCGGCCATGATGGGCGTGGGGTGAAGGGAGCTTCGACATGAGCGACGACAAGGCCTTCTACCCCTCCGTCGATCCCATCCAGGCCGGGCTTCGGGGCCGTTGTCCGCGTTGTGGTGAAGGTCGGCTGTTCAAGAGCTTCCTGACGGTCGGCGATCATTGTTCCAATTGCGGACTGGACTATTCCTATGCGGATGCAGGTGATGGTCCAGCGGTGTTCGTCATTCTCATCATCGGCTTTGTCGTGGTCGGCCTGGCGCTCTGGATGGAGGTCACCTATGGGCCGCCGCTGTGGCTTCAGTTCCTGCTCTGGACGCCGCTGACGCTTGTTCTTGCGCTGACGTCGCTGCGGCTCATCAAGGGTGTGCTGCTCACGCTTCAATATGCCAACAAGGCGCGGGAAGGCCGGCTGGACATCCCCAAATGAGCGAAGAACTGATCATCCCCCGTCGCGGTCGCCTGTCGGTCATTCTTGCGCTGATCGTCGGCGGGGCTGCGTTCGCCGTTCTTCTCATGCTGGGAAACTGGCAGGTTCAGAGGCTGCAATGGAAGGAAGCGCTGCTCGCGACGATCGAGGAACGGATCCATGCGGAGCCGAGGCCGCTCGACGAGGTGCTGTCCTCCGCGCCAGCTGTCGCCGACCTGGAGTACACGCCCGTGGTGCTGGAAGGCGTCTTCGTCCACGCTGCCGAACGCCATTTCTTCGCCACCTGGAAGGGCGCATCCGGCTTCTTCGTCTATACGCCTCTCCTGCGCCCACAGGGCGACCATGTCTTCGTCAACCGCGGCTTCGTGCCCTACGACCGCAAGGATCCCGCCACGCGCCCGCGGAGCCTCGTGGAAGGGTCGGTCGAGGTGACGGGTCTCCTGCGCGCCCCGCTGGTTGAGAAACCATCGTCCATCCTGCCGGACAACGATCCGGCGAAGAACCTGTTCTACTGGAAGGACATCCGCGCCATGGCCGCTTCGTCGGGCCTTCCGGACAATGTCCTTGGCGTCTTCGTCGATGCGAACGATGCGCCCAACGAGGGCAGGTTGCCCGTCGGCGGCGTTACGATCATCGATCAGCCGAACAATCACCTGCAATACGCCCTCACCTGGTACGGCCTTGCCGCCGCGCTCGCCGTGGTGTTCGGCATCATGCTCTGGCGCAATTTCCGGCGTTGAGGGACAGGCGACAGCGTGCCCGCTCTTGACAGGGCGGGGTGGTCGACATCATGTCCGCGCCATGGATATACCGCCCGCGCCCGAGACGGAAAAGCCGCTCCTGACGATTCGACTCTGCCAGCCGCGCGGATTCTGTGCCGGCGTGGACCGCGCGATCCAGATCGTGGTTCTGGCGCTGAAGAAGTACGGCGCGCCGGTTTATGTCCGCCACGAGATCGTCCACAACCGCTATGTGGTCGAGGGCCTGGAGGCGAAGGGGGCGGTCTTTGTCGAGGAACTCGACGAGATCCCGCCGGAGCATCGTGGACAGCCGGTCGTCTTTTCCGCACATGGCGTGCCTAAATCGGTTCCGGCCGACGCGAAGGCGCGCGAGCTCTTCTATCTCGACGCCACCTGCCCGCTTGTTTCCAAGGTCCACAAGCAGGCCATGCGCCATCAGCGGCTTGGCCGTCATGTCGTCCTTATCGGCCATGCCGGTCATCCCGAAGTTATTGGCACCATGGGGCAGTTGCCCACGGGCGCCGTGTCGCTGATCGAGACCGTCGAGGACGCCGACCGCTACGAACCTGCCGATCCCGACAACCTCGGCTTCGTCACCCAGACGACGCTGTCGGTCGAGGACACGGCGGGCGTCATCGCGCGGTTGCGCCAGCGCTTTCCCAGACTCCAGGCGCCGGCGGCGGATTCGATCTGCTACGCCACCACCAATCGCCAGGATGCGGTAAAGGAAACCGCCGATGGCGCGGACCTCTATCTCATCGTCGGCGCGCCCAACTCATCCAACTCGCGCCGCCTGGTCGAGGTCGCGGAGCGTGCAGGCGCCGCGCGCGCCCTGCTCGTCCAGCGGGCATCCGAAATCCCGTGGGATACGGTCGGCGGCATCCGCACGCTCGGTCTGTCGGCGGGCGCGTCGGCACCCGAGATCATCGTCGACGAGATCATCGGTGCTTTCAAGGCCCGCTTCGACGTGAAGGTGGAGCTTGCCGTCACGGCGACGGAGACCGAAGAATTTCCGGTCATGCGCGATCTGCGCGACGTCGAACTCACCAAGGCCGACATGGCCTTCGTCAACGGCTGATCGGCACCGGCGGGCGGGGGGACGATGGCGGTCTACACGGACATTTCGGAAGAGGAGCTTGCGGCCTATCTGAAGGCATACGCGATCGGCGAAGCGCTTTCCTACAAGGGGATCGCCGAAGGTTCGGAAAACTCCAATTTCCTTCTGCACACCACAGGTGGCGGGTTCATTCTCACGCTCTACGAAAAGCGTGTCGAGCGCGCCGAGTTGCCTTTCTTCCTGAGGCTGATGCAACATCTGGCGCAAAAGGGCATCAATTGCCCGCTGCCTGTCGCACGCAGAGACGGCGAACTCATCGGCGAACTGGCTGGCCGACCGGCAGCCATCATCACCTTCCTCGAAGGCGTGTGGATGCGGCGTCCGACGGCCATCCATTGCCGCGAAGTCGGGCGCGCGCTGGCCGAGATGCATGTCGCCGGCGCGGACTTCCCCATGCATCGGCCGAACCGCCTGTCGGTCGACGGCTGGAAGGAACTCTGGGACCGGGCGCGCCCGATGGCCGATGCCTATGAATCCGGCCTCGTGGCCGAAATCGACGCCGAATTCGCCGCCTTCGAGAAGGGTTGGCCGGTCGACCTGCCGACGGGCGTCATCCACGCCGACCTCTTTCCCGACAACGTCTTCTTCCTCGGCAACAGCCTGTCGGGCCTGATCGATTTTTACTTCGCCTGTAACGACCTGTTCGCCTACGATCTCGCCACCTGCATCAACGCTTGGTGCTTCGAGAAGGATCACTCGTTCAACCAGACCAAGGCGCGCGCGCTCCTGTCGGGCTATCAGTCCGTGCGTCCGCTAGAGGAGGCCGAGCGACTGGCGCTCCCGCTTCTGGCGCGCGGTTCGGCGCTGCGTTTCATGCTCACGCGCCTCTACGACTGGCTGACCATTCCCGATGGTGCCCTTGTCCAGAAACGCGACCCGATGGAGTTCATTCGCCGCCTGCGATTTCATCGCCACATCGGTTCGGCGGCCGAGTATGGTTTGGCGGACGCATGAAGACGGTCGAAGTGTTTACCGACGGGGCCTGCTCGGGCAATCCTGGCCCCGGTGGCTGGGGCGTCTTCATGCGCTTCAAGGGCAAGATCAAGGAACTGTCCGGCGGAGAAGCGGATACCACCAACAACCGCATGGAGCTCATGGCGGCGATCGAGGCGCTGAACGCGCTCAAGGAATCCTGCCACGTCATCCTGACCACCGACTCGAACTACGTCCGCGACGGCATCTCGAGCTGGATCGACGGCTGGAAGCGAAATGGGTGGCGGACGGCATCCAAGCAGCCGGTCAAGAATGTCGAGCTCTGGCAGGCGCTCGATCAGGCCCGGCTGCGCCACAAGGTCGAGTGGCACTGGGTGAAGGGCCATGCCGGGCATCCCGAGAACGAACGCGCCGACGAACTCGCTCGCATGGGCATGGCGCCCTTCAAGCGGCGTCCCTGAAATCCGGCCGGAGTTCCAAACGACATCAGCCGCCCGGAGGCGGCTGATTGGAGGGAGGCGGCAGGGCCTTGTTTCGGCGGGCTCGAGAGACGCCCGGCTTCAGAGTTGTTCCAGAATCTTCGCCGCGCCCGAATCGATCGCCTTGCCCGGTGAATCCTCGATGTTGAGGGCGGTCACGACCCCATCCTCGACGATCATTGAATAGCGCTTGCTGCGCATCCCCAGACCGCCCATCGACAGGTCCATCTCCAGGCCGGCGGCCTTGGTGAAGGCGCCGTTGCCGTCGGCCAGATACAGCAGGCGTCCCTCGCCACCGGTGAAGCGCGCCCAGGCGCCCATCACGTGGTGGTCGTTGACGGCGACGACGGCGATGGCGTCGACGCCCTTCGCCACAATCGCGTCGTGGTTCTCGAGATAGCCCGGCAAGTGATTGTTGCTGCAGGTCGGCGTGAAGGCGCCGGGCACGCCGAACAGAACCACCTTCCTGCCTGTGAAGATGTCCGCGACGCTCATGTCTTTTGCGCCCTCGTCGGTCAACGTTTTGAAAGTCGCGCTGGGCAGTTTTTCGCCCACGGATATCGTCATCGAGATGTCTCCAGAGATTGGATTCGCACGCGGAAAGCGAGATGATCTTCAATAGCGGGCGAGCGGATTTTGTCCAGTCTCGTGTCAGGGAAGAACGAACGTGCCTGTGGCCGCGGCGTTTCCGGCCGTAAGCGTGTAGGAGACTTCGACGGAAGCCGCGCCATTGGCCGGGCCGGACAGGACCGGCACTTCGAACGTCGTCGCCTCGCCGCCGCCGCCGACGACCTTCGGCACCCCGAAGACGTATCCGCCGTCGGGCGCTAGGAAAAGGGCTGGCTCGCCCGTCGCAGCCGCGGGCGTGGCCGCCGTCAGGCGCAGGACGTCGCCCGATCGCGTCGCGTCCGTCACCCCGAAGCCCGCGCCGGACGGCTGGGGCAATGCGGCAAAGGCGGCATCGACAATCGCCGCGTCGTGAGGATCGCCGGGCGCGCTGCCCGGTTCGACGCTCAGCCGCGCCTGCACCGGAATGCACATCGTCTCGCAGATGCCGAGGAAGAGATCGGCCTCGATCACGGAGAAGCGGGCCGGCTCATCCACGGTAAAGGTGATCGGCAGCACGACCGGCTCGCCATACCCCGCCCAGGCCCCATACTTGTCCTCGTGCCATTGCGGCGCGGGGAAATGGAACACGGCCGCCGACACGTTGATGCTGTCGCCGAGATCGATCTGGGGCGGAACGCCGGATGCACCGGGCTCCTTCCAGTAGGTCTTCCAGCCGGGCGCAAGACGGATCTCGAGCGCGCCGCGCAAGCGTCCGGTCTCGTCGGCGAGCCCGGAAGTCACAAGGCGCAGGGTCGCGCCATCGGTGGCGTGCGTTTCGCTAGAAGCCGAATAGGCGGCGTTCATGCTCGACGAAACGGCGGCTGCTGCGACGAGGAGGCGGGCGAGGAACATGAACGGCATTAGGCCCGGCCGCGCCCGCCATGCAAGCGCGCGACGCTCGCGCCGGCTTCATTTCTGCGTGACCTGGTGGCGCCTGTGCTCCACCCGCTGGCTGAAGCGCCTTTCAACCGCGCCGAAAACACGCTAGTTTTCCCCGCATGGATATCCTGCGCCAGAAGAAAGATATCGCCCAAGGCGGATTTCTGGACGACCAGTTCCTCATCGCCATGCCCGGCATGCAGGACGAGAATTTCGCGCGCGCGGTCATCTATGTCTGCGCCCATTCCGAAGAAGGTGCGATGGGCATCGTCATCAACCGGGTCCAGCCCCTTCGCTTCCCCGACCTCCTCGTTCAGCTGGGCGTCGTCGACGAGAAGCAGGCCATCCGCCTTCCCGCACCCGCTCGCGATCTGCTCGTCAGGAATGGCGGCCCCGTCGATCGCAGCCGCGGTTTCGTGCTGCATTCCGACGATTACATCGTGGATTCATCCTTGCCGGTTTCCGAAGACATCTGCCTGACGGCGACGATCGACATCCTGCGCGCCATCTCGAAGGGGAACGGGCCGCGTCACGCCTTGATGGCGCTCGGCTATGCCGGCTGGGGCGCGGGCCAGTTGGAGCGCGAGATCATCGACAATGGCTGGCTGACCTGTCCCGCGTCGCAGGACATGCTGTTCGACGGCGACATCGATCGGAAGTACGAAAGACTGCTCATGTCGCTGGGCATCGACATGGCCCATCTCAGCCCCGTCGCCGGTCACGCCTGAAGACGTCAAGCCTGGGTGAGCGGGAACTGTTCCTTGAGCATCTTCGTCACCGCTTCCGACGTCATCGGCTGTCCGAACATGAAGCTCTGGACATATTCACAGCCCATCTGCCTGAGGTGATTGGCGTCTTCTTCGGTCGAGACCCCCTCCGCGACCACCGACAGGCCGAGGTCGTGCGCCATCCCGACGATCGACTTCAGGAGCATGGGCTTCTTCGGGCTCTGGTCGTCGATGAAGCTCTTGTCGATCTTGATCGTGTCGAAGGGGAAGCGTGTCAGATAGGACAGCGACGAATAGCCGGTGCCGAAATCGTCGAGCGAGAGCCCGATGCCGGTCTCGCGCAGCTTGTCGAGGATATGGACCGAGCGCTCCGGGTTCTCCATCACCAGCGACTCCGTCATCTCCAGTCGGAAATAGAGCGGATTGAGGTTGGCGCGCGCCAGCGCCGAGCGCACGTCGGCGACGAGATCCTGGCGGATTAGCTGCCGGCTCGACAGGTTGACGGACACCGACAACGGCGTCTCGCCAATCTGCTTGTGCCAGGATGACAGATCCTCGGCGGCCGTCTGCATGGCATAGAGGCCAAGCTGCACGATCAGCTCGCAGCTTTCCGCGATCGGGATGAACTCCGAGGGCGCGATCATGCCGCGCCGCGGGTGCTCCCATCGCAGAAGGGCCTCGAACCCCGCCACCGAATTGTCTTCCAGCCGGATGATCGGTTGGTAGGCGAGGCGGAACTCGCCGCGTTCCAGCGCGCGCCGCAGGTCGGATTCGAGTTGCAGGCGATCACTTCCGAAGGACCGGAAAGCCGGTCGGAACGGCTCGATGCGATCGCCGCCGAAGCGCTTCGCCTGCTGCATGGCCAGTTCGGCATCCTTGACCAGGTCCTCCGCCGAGGTCTGCGGCGCGGTCCACGAGATCAGTCCAACGGAGGCGGTCAGCACGATATCGCGCTTGGCATAGTTGATCGGCGACCGGATCGCCTGCCGCATGGCGTCGGCGAAGGCGGCGATGCGCGCCGGATTCTGCTCCGACAGAAGGATCATCCCGAACTGGTCGCCGGAGAGGCGCGACAGCGAGTCGCCGGTCTTCATCAGCCTGTGCAGGCGGCGCGCGACCGTCAGCAGGATCGTGTCGCCGGCCGACATGCCGAGCGCCTCGTTGACCTGCTTGAAACGGTCGATGTCGATGACGAAGACCGTCGGCCGAACGGTTTCCTGGCTCTGGGCGATGGAGATCACCGTGTCCAGACGGTTGAGGAAAAGGCCGCGGTTCGGCAGCCCGGTCAGATTGTCGTGCACGGCGTCGTGCAGCAGCCGCTCCTCGGCCTTCTTCTGCTCGGTCACGTCGATCATCGTGCCGACGCAGCGGATGATCTCGCCGTCGGAGCCGATAACGGGCCGCGCCCGCATCAGGTACCAGCGGTAGTGACCGTCGGCGCCGCGCATGCGGAAGTCGATGGCGATGCGACCGCGGCGATGCTCCAGCACGATGTCGAGCGTGGTGCGGAAATTGTCCCTGTCTTCGGGATGCAACGCCGGCAGCCAGCTACGCGCGGGTCCAAGCAGGCTGTTTGCCGGAAGGCCGATCATTTCGGCGACGTCGGGACGGGTGATGATGCGGTCGCGCATCACGTCCCAGTCGACCACGATGTCGCCGGAGCCGGTGATGGCCAGCGCCTGCCGCTCCATGTCGCTGAACAGGCCCTGGTGCAGCGCGCCTCCGGAGAAGGCGTGCTGCATGACCGTGAATCCGATCAGGAGGATGATCAGGATCAGTCCGCCGCCCAGTGCGGGCTGCACGATGTCGTTGTCGAGCGCGCCGGTGATCGTCATCCAGGCCGCCAGCAGCCAGACGAGCACCATGATCCAGCTCGGAACGAGCATGATCGCACGGTCATAGCCTTGCAAGCCGAGGTAGATGACCAGGCCGACGCCGATCAGCGCGGTCGCGGCAAAGGACATCCGTGCGATGCCGGCCGCTACAGGCGGGTCGATCAGGGCCACGCCGGCGATCAAGCCGAGACCGAGGATCCACGCGATCGCGCCATAGCTGAAATGGCCGTGCCATCGGTTCAGATTGAGATAGGCGAACAGGAACACCACGAACGTGCCGGCGAGCGCGATCTCGGTGCTTGCGCGCCAGAATTGCTCGTTGCCCGGGGCGATCTCGATGACCTTCGTCAGGAAGCCGAAATCGACGCAGATGTAGGCGAGCACCGCCCACGCAAGCGACGCGGTCGCCGGGAACATCGACGTGCCCTTCACCACGAACAGGATCGTCAGGAACAGCGCCAGCAGACCCGCGATGCCGATGACGATGCCGCGATAGAGCGTATAGGAGTTGACTGTGTCTTTGTAGGCTTCCGGCTCCCAGAGGTAGACCTGCGGCACGCGCGGCGATGCCAGGTCGGCCACGAACGTCACCACCACCCCGGGGTTCAGAGTCAGGAGGAAGACGTCTGCATCCGGCGCTTCCTGACGGTCCAGCGCGAAACCTTCGCTGGGCGTGATCGCCGCGATGCGCCGCGAGCCGAGGTCTGGCCAGATAAGGCCGGATCCGACAAGTCGGAAATGCGGCGCCACGATCAGCCTGTCGATCTGCTGCTCGGTCGTGTTGGCGAGCGCAAAAACCGCCCAGTCGCCGGTCGACTGCTGGTCTTTGGCCTCCACTTCGATGCGGCGCACGATGCCGTCGATGCCGGGGGCGGTGGAAACCTGGAAGTTGGAACCGCGGTTGCGGTAGATCTCGACCGCTTTCGAAAGGTCGAGGGCCACGTCGTCGCGCGAGATGCGGATGGGTTCGATGGCCTGGGCGGCGGTGACGAGCGTCGACAACGCGATCAGCAACGCCATGAGCAGGCCCGTGAGGCCTTGCACCCTGCGTGTGAAGATTGAATCAGCTCTCAACCGCTGCGCCCCGCGTACCCTGATCGTGATACTCCCCGGCCAGGAGAGCGTAAAGGTAGTGATCCTGCCAATCCCCGTTGATCCTGAGGTAGGATCGGAGCAGTCCTTCGCGGGTAAATCCGGCTTTTTCAAGCACGCGGATGGAGCGCAGGTTGTCGGGAATGCAGGCGGCTTCGATCCTGTGAAGCCTCAGCGGGCCGAAACAGTACTTTGCGAGTTCGCCGACGGCTTCTCCCATTAGTCCCCGTCCTGCATATGGCTCTCCCATCCAGTAGCCGATCTGACCGCTTTGGGCGACGCCGCGCCGGATGTTGCCCACCGAAATCCCACCCACGATGGAACCGGTGTCGTTGAGCACGATCAGGAACGGGACGCCGGTCCCGCGGCTGACTTCGTTCCGGTAGCGGCGAACGCGCTTGCGCCAGGCGGCGCGATCGAGTTCATCGCTGGCCCAGCGCGGTTCCCACCTCTCCAGGAATTCGCGGCTCCGGCGGCGAAGGCTCGACCATTCCTCGTAGTCGGATGTCGCGGGAATGCGAAGCGTCACCCGGGACCCTGCCAATCGCAGGCGATCCCTGCCGAAGTAGGAAAGGCCCAGCATGGCCCCGGGTCGGCGGTCAACCCGCCATCTTGCGGACGTGCGGCTGCGGCGACGCCAGCAGGCCGAGAATGTCCTCGAAGGGGGCAAGGGTTCCGACAGGGCCGACGGCGGCGATCGTGGGGCGGGTCGAGAAAAGACGTGTCGAAAGGTCGGTGAGCCGTTCGATGGTGATGCCGGAGAGCCTGTCCATCAGCTCCTCCTTCGAGATCGGACGTCCGAACAGCATGATCTGGCGCGCGATCTGCGAGGCCCGGCTCGCCGCGCTCTCGCTCGACATCATCAGGCCGGCGCGATACTGCGCCCTTGCGCGGTTGAGTTCCTCGATCTTGATGAGGTCGCCCGTCTTCTGGAGCTCCGACAAGAGCACGGGCACGAGTTCGGCGATGTCTTCGCGGCCGGTCGCCGCGTGGACGCCAAAGACGCCGGTGTCCGAAAATCCCCAGTGAAAGGCGTAGACGGAGTAGCACAGTCCGCGCTTCTCACGCACCTCCTGGAAAAGGCGCGACGACATGCCTCCGCCAAGGATCATCGACAGCAACTGCGAAGCGTAGAAGTCCCGAACGTGATAGGCTCGTCCTTCGAAGCCCAGCACGATCTGGGCGTCCATCAGGTCGCGATCCTCGCGGAAGTCTCCGCCGACATAGTTCGCGCTCGCCGGCGGCAGTCCGGGCGCATTGGTCCGGAATACACCGAGGCGCTTCTCGACTTCGCGGACGAATTCGTCGTGCGTAACCGCGCCAGCGGCCACGACGACCATTCGGTCGGCGCCGTATTGCCGCGCCATGAAGTCGTGGATCTGCCGGGCCGAAAACGACTTCACCGTCTCGGGCGTGCCCAGGATCGAGCGGCCGATGGTCTGGTGACGAAAGGCGGTTTCGGTGAAGCGGTCGAAGACGATGTCGTCCGGCGTGTCGTGGGCGGCGCCGATCTCCTGCATGATCACGTGCTGCTCGCGCTCAAGTTCCTCGGCGTCGAACTTGGAGTCGGTCAGGATGTCGGCCAGGAGGTCGATGGCGAGGGGCATGTCGTCGCGCAGGACGCGTGCGTAGAAAGACGTGGTCTCGACGCTCGTGGCGGCGTTTATCTCGCCGCCGACGTCCTCGATCTGCGAAGCGATGTCCCAAGCGGAGCGGCTGCCGGTTCCCTTGAAAGCCATGTGCTCGAGCAGATGGGCGATGCCATGCTCATCTTCGCGTTCATTTCGCGAACCGGACTTGACCCAGACACCCAGGGCGACGGTCTCGATGTGGGGAAGGGTTTCGGTCGCAACCGTCAGGCCGTTCGAAAGACGGCTTACCTCAACTCCCATGTAACGCGAACTCCTCGGGCTCCCTAGCCGGTCACCCTGGTATGACGGCTGATGTGATCTTCCACCATTTTCACGTCCGATGGAAGCACGCTGTATTTTTCTTGTCGCTCCATAAGGCCCGCCAGCCAGGAAGGCAAGTTCGGCCGGATTCCGACGGCGGCCTCGACCGAATCCGGGAACTTGGCCGGATGCGCCGTCGCGAGCACGATCATCGGCGCGCTCCCCGCCGGCCGTGCCCGCGCGACATGCAGGCCGATGGCCGTATGCGGGTCGGCGAGGTAGCCGCAGGTCTGAAGCGTCGAGGCGATCGCCGACGCGGTCTCGGCCACGGTGGAGCGCCCGGCGCCGAACTCGCCGCGGATCGCCTCCAGCGTGGCGCCTGCCACCGTGAACGCGCCCGACTGCCTGAGGCTGTCCATGTACGCGACCGTTGCCGCCACGTCGCGACCGGAGGCCTCGAACAGCAGCCTTTCGAAATTCGACGAGACCTGGATGTCCATCGACGGCGACGTCGTCGCCATCACGCCGCGCGTCTCGTAGCGCCCGCTCGAAAGCGTGCGCGCCAGGATGTCGTTGTCATTGGTCGCGATCACCAGCCACTCGACCGGCAGCCCCATGCGCTTGGCCGCATAGCCCGCGAAGATGTCGCCGAAATTGCCGGTCGGCACTGTGAAGGAGACCGGACGATCGGGCGAGCCCAGGCTTATCGCCGACGAAAAATAATAAACGATCTGGGCCATGATGCGGGCCCAGTTGATCGAATTGACGCCCGACAGCCGCACCGTGTCGCGGAAGCGATGGTCGTTGAACATCGCCTTCACGATCGACTGGCAGTCGTCGAAATTGCCCTGCAGGGCGAGCGCGTGCACGTTCGCCGCAGTCGATGTGGTCATCTGGCGCTGCTGCACCGGCGACACCTTGCCTTCGGGAAACAGGATGAACATGTCGGTCCGGTCGCGGCCGGCGAAGGCATCGATCGCGGCACCTCCGGTGTCGCCCGACGTCGCGCCGACGATGGTCGCCCGCTCGCCTCTTTCGGCCAGCGCATGGTCCATCAGGCGTGCCAGCAACTGCATCGCCACGTCCTTGAACGCCAGCGTCGGGCCGTGGAAAAGCTCGAGGATGAACTCGTTTTGACCGCTCTGCACGATCGGGCATGTCGCCGGATGACGGAAGGTCGCGTATGCCTCGCGGACGATGCGCGCGAAGGTCGCATCGTCGATCTCGCCGCCGATGAAGGGCGTCAGGATGCGGACGGCCAGCTCGGGATAGGACAGGCCGCGCATGGCGCGGATGTCGGCCGCCGAAAACCGCGGCCATTCTTCCGGCAGATAGAGGCCTCCGTCGCGGGCGAGCCCCGCCAGGAGGACGTCGCCGAAGCCGAGGATCGGGGCCGTGCCCCTGGTGCTGATGTAGCGCATGGTGTTCCTGTAGCCTGCTTCCGGATGGTCCGCCGTCGAAAAACCGCATTCCATCGGTCGCATTCCGGTTGCGGCGTTGGTATAGAACGTCCGCTTTATGAAGGGGAAGTCCGGTTCATGGCGTTTGTTGCAGGGAAAATGCGGATTGCCGCGAGAGCGGCGTCGATTGGCGCTCTCGTCGCTCTGGCGGGATGCCAGTCCGGGGGCGCTCTCGATCTCGGTCTCGGTGGATGGGGCAGTCAGAAGCCGCAGCCGGCGGCGCCGCCGTCGGATACGATAACCGCGGATGAACTGCGCGCATACTGCCCGCGCGTAACGCTGCGGTCCGGCACGGCTTTCTACAGTACCTACGAGCGCGGCGGCGACGGCGACAAGAACAAGATCGTCTACCAGGCCTCGTTGACCGATGTGACGCGCAGCTGCGAGTACAGCGGCGGCATGCTGAACATGGCGGTCGCGACCGCTGGCCGCGTTGTGCCGGGGCCTGTCGCCAGGGACGGCACCATCACCATGCCGATCCGCATCGCCGTGGTGCGTGGCGAGGAAGTTCTCTATTCCAAGCTGCACCAGTATCAGACGTCGATCGCCGCCTTGTCTCCGGCCACCCAGTTCGTGTTCAAGGATCCGGACGTGTCGATCCCGGTGCCGACCGCCCGCAACATCGAGATCTTCGTCGGTTTCGACGAGACGCAGCGGGAGACGCGCTGACGCTCAGGCGTCGGCAGACCATTCCGACAACGCCGCCACCACGGCGGCGAAGTCCGACCAGCGGCTGATGACCGTTTCCGCGCCGGCTTCGGTCAGCGCGTCGGCGTGGCCGGGCCAGGTGTGGCTGGCGCCGGTGAAGCCGATTACCCGCATCCCGGCCGCCTTCGCGCCGGTGATGCCATGCACCGAATCCTCGACGACGAAGCATTTCGCCGGGTCTGCCGCCAACTGCGCGGCTCCGTGCAGGAAGACGTCCGGCGCCGGCTTGGTTCGCTTGGATGGGATCTCGCGCGCCGAATGGATGCGCTGTTTGTCGAACAGATCGATCATGCCGACGCGGCGAAGCATCGCCTCGATGCGGTCGAGCGGCGAATTCGAGCAGATGCAGTAGGGCAGTTGCGCTCCGCGGACGGCCGCCACCGACCGGGCGGCACCGTCGATCGCCTTGACGTCGCGGGCGAGCCGCTTGTCCAGTTCCGCCTTGATCCTGTCGATCAGGCTTGCCTGGAACGGCACCTGCGACACCGTCTCCAGCCTGATAAGGACGTCGCGTGTGGTCAGGCCGGCGAAACGCTCCATCATCTCTTCGGCCGAGATGGGAAAGCCCGCTTCGGTGATCATGTCGGCCTCCACGCGCGCGGCGATGACCTCGGAATCGACGAGAACGCCGTCGCAGTCGAAGATGATGAGGTCGGGTCGCATGAAAGCTCCGTGGCACGGGGGGAGGGATCGAGCCGCCCCGATAGCGCAGCCCCGACCGCGACGCAAACCGCGTGGGCTTCATCAAATCTTTACGCTGACGGGTAACCATAACGGCAGGTAAAAAGTGTCCAGCGTTCCAGGTGTATCCCATGTCCGCCATCCGTCTCGTCGACGACCTTTCGCCGTCCGCCAACCGGGCCGAATGGCTGGACACCATCCTCAAGGGAGACTGCGTCGCGGCACTGAACCGGCTTCCGGAGAAGTCCGTCGACGTGGTCTTCGCTGACCCGCCCTACAATCTCCAGCTCGAAGGCGACCTGCATCGCCCCGACCAGTCGAAGGTCGACGCCGTCGACGACGCGTGGGACCAGTTCGACAGCTTCGCCGCCTACGACGCCTTCACCCGCGCCTGGCTTCTCGCCGTGCGCCGCGTGCTGAAGCCGAACGGCACGATCTGGGTGATCGGTTCCTACCACAACATCTTCCGCGTCGGCGCCATGATGCAGGACCTCGGCTTCTGGATCCTCAACGACGTCGTCTGGCGCAAGACCAACCCGATGCCCAATTTTCGCGGCCGCCGCTTCCAGAACGCGCACGAAACCCTGATCTGGGCTTCCCGCGACCAGGCCTCTAAGGGCTACACCTTCAACTACGACGCCATGAAGGCCGCCAATGACGACGTGCAGATGCGCACCGACTGGCTGTTCCCAATCTGCACCGGTGGCGAGCGCCTGAAGACGGCCAGTGGCGCCAAGGTCCACCCCACGCAGAAGCCGGAGGCGCTGTTGGCGCGGGTCATGATGGCGTCCAGCCGCCCGGGCGACGTGATCCTCGATCCCTTCTTCGGCACCGGCACGACGGGCGCGGTGGCGAAGCGGCTCGGCCGCCGCTTCGTCGGCTGCGAGCGGGAGCAGGACTACATCGACGCCGCCACCGCCCGCATCGCGGCGGTGGAGCCTCTGGGCGCCGCCGAAATCGCGCTGATGACCGGCAAGCGCGCCGAGCCGCGCGTGGCCTTCGGCAGTCTCGTCGATGCAGGGCTTCTCGCCCCCGGGGCGCTGCTCACCGATTCCCGCAAGCGCTGGACCGCCAGCGTCCGCGCCGACGGCACGGTCGCCATCGGCTCCGAAGCCGGCTCGATCCACCGCATGGGCGCCCGCGTCCAGGGCCTCGACGCCTGCAACGGCTGGACCTTCTGGCACTACGAGGAGGCGGGCATGCTAAAGCCGATCGACGACCTGCGTGGCCTGGTGCGCGCCGGCCTGCGCGCGGCGGGGGGGTGAGCCGACCCCTCCCGCGGCACTACGGCTATCGCTCGACCCCTGTTCCGAGGTCCAGTTCGGTGATCGAATTCATCGGCCTGTTCGCGTTCAGTGGATTGGAGAACAGGAATGTGCGCCTCGCTGGTCGAGAAGGGCATGGTGTCGCACATCACGCCTCGACGCCCATCTCCGCCAGATCCTGCCTCAGCCTCTCCGCCCCCGTGAAATGGATGGCCTGCCAGCCAGCCGCCCGCGCGCCTTCGACGTTCTTGATGCTGTCGTCGATGAAGACGCTCCCCGCCGGGTCGAGCCCGAAGTCGCGGGCATGCCGCTCGTAGATCGCCACGTCCGGCTTGATCAGGCCGATCTCGCCCGAAACGGTCACGCCGCGTGTAAGGTTCAAGAAGGGGAAGCGCTGCCGCGCCTCGCGAAACGTATCGGCGGCGAAGTTGGTCAGCATCGTCACGTCGTGCCCGGCATCGATCAGGCCGGTCATGATCGCGACCGAGTCGTCATAGGCGTGCGGCACCATCTCGTGCCAGTGCTTGCGGAATGCGCGGATGTTCTCCACCTCGTCCGGATACCGTTCGATCAGCAGTGCCTCCGCCTCCTCCCAGCCGCGGCCGCGGTCCTGCTCGAGGTTCCAGTCATGCGTGCAGACCGTTTCGAAGAAAAGGCGGCGGCGCTCGGCGTCGGGAATGATCCGCTGGAACGGCAGGTCCGGATCGTAGTGGATCAAGACCTTGCCGATGTCGAAGACGATATGGCGGATCTGGGTCATGCATCACTCCTTCTGACGTGGGGCCGGCCCTCGGCGGCGCCGGGCTTGCGGGTCGCGCCTGGTATCGCAGTCTCGATTGCATGTTTCATGACGGTGGGCAGCGCCTCACCCGGCACGTCCTCGCGCGGCGACCACCAAGCGCCTTCAGGTGCCGGCCGGTCCACACGGGCGTGAAAAACCGCCAGCCTGAGTTCGAAATGGGTGAAGACGTGCGTCACCGTCCCGGCCTCCCGCCACGCGGCCGCGAAAGGGGCGGCCTCGGTTCCGGCCGCGCCGTCCACGCGCGCCGTCCAGGCGCTCGTCGGCGGTTCGCTCATACCGCCGAGCAGGCCCTTTTCGGCCCGCTTGCGCAACAGCACCGCGCCGTCGCGGTTCTCCGCCACGAAGGCCGCGCCCTGGCGCACCGGTTTGGCCGCCTTCGGCGCCTTGACGGGAAAACGCTCCTGCGTCCCATCGCGAAACGCCTCGCAGCCGTCGTTGATCGGGCAGAGGGGGCAGGCCGGCCGCTTCGGCGTGCAGATCGTGGCGCCGAGATCCATCGTCGCCTGCGCGAAGTCGCCGGGCCGGTCGACGGGCAACAGCACCTGCACATGCGCCCGGATCTCCGGCTTGGCGGCGGGAACGGGCGTCGCGATCGATCGCAACCGCGTCACCACCCGCTCCACGTTTCCGTCCACCACCGCCGCCGGCCGGTCGAAGGCGATCGAGGCGATAGCCGCGGCGGTATAGTCGCCGATGCCGGGCAGCGCCTTCAGCCCTTCGAGGTCGTCCGGGAAGCGGCCGCCATGCCGCTCCACCACCATCTCGGCGCATTTCTTCAGGTTGCGCGCCCGCGAGTAGTAGCCGAGGCCGGCCCAGGCCTTCATGATGTCCTCGGCGGGCGCCGCCGCCAGCGCCGCCACCGTCGGCCAGCGCGCGGTGAACGTCTCGAAATAGGGCTTCACCGCCTGCACGGTCGTCTGCTGCAGCATGATCTCCGACAGCCAGACGCGATAGGGGTCGGCGCGCTGGCCTGAGCGCGCGTCGGCTGGCCCCACCCGCCACGGCAGGCGCCGGTGATGGCGATCGTACCAGGCCAGCAGCGCGGCGGCGATCGCGCCAGGTTCGTCCTTCGTCCTTATCGTCGGGGCGATCATGCGCTAGTGTACGATCCAGGTTGCGGCCATTGTCCGGGCCATAGCAGACGCTTGAGCCATGAGGAAACGCCATTCATGACAGCAAAGCCCGGCCGGGCCGGCGCCGTGCCCGTCAGCGACCTAGCCACCGCGCTGCTCGATCCCGTCTTGCGCAAGCGCGCAGGCATGACCGTAGGCCTCGTGCAGTCCTGGCACGAGATCGTCGGCATCCGTCTGGCCTCCGCCACACGTCCTGAGCGCATCGCCTGGCCGCGTCGCATGCACGAGGACGATCCGTTCGAGCCGGCGACCCTCATCATCGCCTGCGAGGGTGCGATGGCGCTGCGCCTTCAGCACGAAACCGGCGAGATCATCGGTCGGGTCAATGCCTTTCTCGGATTCCAGGCGATCGGCCGCATCAAGATCGTCCAGAAGCCGGTCACCGCACCGCAAAGCAACATCCCCCGTCCACCGCGAGCGCTGCGACCGGACGAGGCGACGCGGCTGGCCCGCACGGTCGGCGACATCGCGGATGACGGTCTGCGCGCCGCGCTCGAACGTCTCGGGCGATCCGTCATCGGCTCGAAAAAATGACGTTGCAGGACCGGCAATTCGCGCCTTCGTGATCCGATCGTGACATTGGGGGCTGTGAACGGGGCGTCGACTGCCTTAAATAGCGCGCACTGTCGTCTTTGGTTGACGACTGCCACATTGTCGAAACTGTGCTGGGTGATTCGGATGGTAAACATGATTTCGCGTCGTCGGATTGTCGGATCGCTGGCGCTTTTGCCTGCGGTGGCCCTACTGGCATCCTGCAGCGATGCTGCGGGGCCGGCGCAGGCCGACACGACCACCACCGGCGCGACGACCGCCGCGCCGCCATCGCGCGGCACGGTCGACATGGCCAAGCTCCTTGCGGAGGGCGCCTTGCCGGAAAAGGTCTATGGCCAGGCCGACGCTCCCGTCACGATCGTCGAATATGCCTCGATGACGTGTGGGCATTGCGCAACCTTTCATGTCTCGACGTTCCCGGAAATCAAGACGAAGTACATCGACACCGGCAAGGCCCGCCTCATCATGCGCGAGTTCCCGTTCGATCCGCGCGCCGAAGCCGGCTTCATGCTCGCGCGCTGCTCGCAGGACAAGTATTTCGCGATGATCGACGTGCTGTTCAAGCAGCAGGATACTTGGGCGCGTGTGCAGGACGCTCGAAGCGCGCTGCTTCAGATCGCCCGTCTGGCCGGTTTTTCACAGGAGTCCTTCGAGGCCTGCTTGACGGACCAGCAGCTCCTGTTGGATGTCAGGGCGGTAAAGGATCGCGGCGAGAAGGATTTCGGCGTGGACTCCACGCCGACATTCTTCATCAACGGCAAGAAATACGCGGGAGCGATGTCGATTGGCGAGTTTTCGGCCATTATTGACCCGTTGCTCTGATCCTGCCCTGATCGGTGGGCGCGGCAAGACCGCGCCTCCCTTCCGGCGGGTTGCTCCCTGATGCGTTTTTCCCGCCTCCGCGTTCTCGGTTTCAAATCCTTCGTCGAGCCCGCCGACTTCGTCATCGAAGGCGGCCTCACGGGAGTGGTCGGTCCCAACGGCTGCGGGAAGTCGAACCTCGTCGAGGCCCTGCGCTGGGTCATGGGCGAGAACTCCTACAAGAACATGCGCGCGTCCGGGATGGACGACGTCATCTTCTCCGGCTCCGGCACCCGGCCGGCTCGAAACACCGCCGAAGTCACCCTTTTCCTCGACAATTCCAGCCGCTCCGCGCCACCGGCCTACAATGATGCGGACGAGTTGCAGGTGTCGCGTCGCATCGAGCGCGAGGCTGGCTCCATCTACCGCATCAACGGCAAGGAAGCCCGCGCGCGCGACGTCCAGCTGCTCTTCGCCGACCAGTCGACCGGCGCTCGCTCGCCCTCGATGGTCGGGCAGGGTCGCATAGGCGAGCTGATCCAGGCCAAGCCGCAGGCCCGCCGGGCCCTTCTCGAGGAAGCAGCCGGCATATCCGGTCTGCACACGCGCCGGCACGAGGCGGAGCTGCGCCTGCGCGCTGCCGAACAGAACCTCGAGCGGCTCGACGACGTCACCCGCGAGCTCGAAAGCCAGATCGAGAGCCTGAAGCGCCAGGCGCGCCAGGCGTCGCGCTTCCGGGGTCTGTCTGCTGACATCCGCCAGGCCGAGGCCACGCTTCTGCACCTTCGCTGGACCCTGGCGAAGGGGCAGGAGGCCGAGGCGCAGCAGGCGCTTTCGGCCGCCACGGTGGTCGTGGCCGAACAGGCGCAGGCGCAGATGAATGCTGCGAAGGACCAGGCGGTTGGCGCCATGAAACTGCCGGAACTGCGCGATGTCGAGGCCGCGACGGCGGCGGTGCTCCAGCGTCTGACCATCGCCCGCACGCAGCTTGACGAGGAAGCCGAGCGCTTGCGGACTCGCACCGGAGAGCTGGACAAGCGCCTCATCCAGCTTGACGCGGACATTGCCCGCGAGCAGCAGATCGTGCGCGACAATGTCGAGACGCTTGCCGGCCTCGACGCGGAGGCCGCTGTGCTGGCGCTGGAGCATGCGGGCTCCGGGGAGCGCGAGGCCGCCGCAGCACAGGCCTTCGAGGCGGCGACTGTCCGGCTTGCCGCAAGCGAAGCCGCGCTGGCGGAAATCACCGCCCGCCGGGCCGAGGCCAATGCGCAGCGCATGCAGCTGGAGCGATCGATGCGCGAGCATGCCGAGCGCATCGGCAAGCTCGATCGCCAGCTTGCCGACGCCGCGCGCGAGGCCGACCAGATCGCGGCGCGGCTGGCCGCGCTGCCCGACCCTGCCGAGAAGACCCGGCTTGCCGACGCGGCCGAGGCGCGCGCGGTCGCAGCTGAGGCCGCCGCCCTGTCCGCCGAGAAGAAGGTCGCCGAGGCGCGGTCCCGCGAGGGCTCCCTCCGGCCGGCCGTGCAGGAGGCCCGCTCTGCCTTGCAGCGCGTTGAAACCGAAGCGCGTACCTTGGCGAAGATTCTCAGCGCCGGAGGGGTCGGCCGCTGGCCGGCGGCGCTTGAATCCATCAAGGTCGCGCGCGGCTACGAGACGGCGCTCGGCGCCGCGCTCGGCGAAGACCTCGACGCGCCGCTCGATCCGAAGGCGCCCGCCCATTGGGGTGGCTCAGCCGTCGCGCCCGGCGATCCGGACCTGCCCGAAGGCGTGGAGGCTTTGGCGTCGAAGGTCGAGGCGCCGGCCGAGCTCGGCCGCCGGCTCGCCCAGATCGGCATCATCGACAAGTCGGACGGGCATCGCCTCCAGTCCCTGCTCGCGCCGGGACAGCGTCTCGTCAGCCGCGACGGCGCGGTCTGGCGCTGGGACGGGTTCGTCGCGGGCGCCGATGCGCCCACCGCCGCCGCGCAGCGGCTTGCCCAGAAGAACCGGCTCGCCGAACTTGAGCAGGAGGCAGGCGATGCCTCCGGTAAGGTCAGGCAGGCCGAAACGGTGCTGTCCGAGGCGGAAGCCTCGGTGCGCGCCTTCGTCGAGGCAGAAAAGGCCGCCCGCGAGGCCTGGCGCGCCAGCCAGCGTGGCTTGAGCGATGCCCGCGAGGAACTGGCGCGCGCCGAACGCGCCGCCGGCGAACTGGCGGCCCGCCGCGCCGCGCTGGCCGAGGCGCTGGCCCGTGTCACCGAAAGCCGCGACGAGGCGGCGCGGCTGCTGTCGGACGCTGAGACCGCCCATGCCGGGGCGCCGGATCCGCGCGCGCTTCAATCGACCTTCGAGGACCGCTCGGGCGTGGTTGCGCGCGACAGGGCCGCGGTTGCCGACGCGCGTGCCGCCTCGGACGCCGTGAAACGGGACGGCGAGGCGCGTCAGCGCCGTCTTGCCGCGATCGCGACCGAGCGGGAGCGCTGGGTTTCGCGCGCCGAGAATGCCGACCGTCAGATCGCCGCCCTTGCCGTCCGGCGCGCCGAAGCGTCGGCCGAGCGCGCCGCGATGGCCGATGCGCCGGACGAACTGGACGAGCGCCGCCGCGCGCTCCTCACCGAACTCTCCGCTGCCGAGAAAAAGCGCAAGGACGCAGCCGACCGACTGACCGAGGCCCAGGCCCGGCAGGCCGCCCTCGACAAGGCCGCCAATGGCGCGATCCAGGCATTGTCGTCGGCGCGCGAGGCCCGCGCCCGCGCGGAGGAACGGCTGACGGCCGCGGACGAGCGCCGCCGCGATGCCGAGGGACGCATTCAGGAAGCGCTTGGCGTCGCCCCGCATCTCGTGCTCCGCCAGACCGGCCTGCAACCCGGCGATCCCGAGCCGGACATGGCCGAGGTGGAACGCCGCGTCGACCGCCTCAAGGTCGAGCGCGAGCGCCTCGGCGCGGTCAATCTGCGGGCCGAAGAGGAGCAGCGCGAGCTTTCCGAACGCCTGGAATTGATCATCTCCGAGCGCGAGGACGTCGTCGAGGCGATCAAGAAGCTTCGCCAGGCCATCCAGAGCCTCAATCGCGAAGGTCGCGAGCGGCTCCTCGCCGCCTTCGACGTGGTCAATGGCCAGTTCCAGCGGCTCTTTACCCACCTTTTCGGCGGCGGCACGGCCGAGCTTCAGCTCATCGAATCCGACGACCCGCTCGAGGCTGGCCTCGAGATCCTCGCCCGCCCGCCGGGCAAGAAGCCGCAGACCATGACGCTGCTCTCGGGCGGCGAGCAGGCGCTGACGGCCATGGCGCTGATCTTCGCCGTCTTCCTCACCAATCCGGCGCCGATCTGCGTACTCGACGAGGTCGACGCCCCGCTTGACGACCACAATGTCGAGCGCTTCTGCAACCTGATGGATGAGATGGCCCGCACCACGCAGACCCGCTTCGTCATCATCACCCACAATCCCATCACCATGGCGCGCATGGATCGGCTGTTCGGCGTCACCATGGCCGAACAAGGTGTCAGCCAGCTCGTTTCCGTCGATCTCCAGACCGCCGAGCGCATCCGGGAAGCCGTCTGACCGGCGTCACAGCATGTCTCCCGAAAGTGGACGCCGGTTTCGGGTTGAAGACATGCGCAGAAACAAGGGGCTGAAGCGTGGGAGCGAATCTGAAAGATTGCGACACGCTTCAGCATCGAAGGACCACCATCATGAGCAGTGAACGCAGCGCGGGCGCGGCCGCCCTCTCGTCGGCCCTGCAGGCCTTCCACCGGGCCCTGCTGCGCGCCGAGGCCGGCGACGATCCGGCCTTCGACAATCCTTACACCATGCTCTTCGCGCTGATCGGCGCCCCGCGCTTCGCCTGGATGAAGAACGTTCCCGAGCTGATCGCCCGCATCGACGAGCACGTGCATGACGGCACGATCGAGGAGCCGGGCCGCCTCGACGCGCTGCGCGAGGAGGCCCGGGCGCTCCTGGGCGAAGGCAAGCTCAAGCCCGACGACACCTTCCGCCTCCGTCATCTGATGGCACTGCAAAAGGAGCCTGACGTCGGGCTCGCAACCGGGCGTCTGCGCAAGGTGCTCGCCGGAGGCGCCTGATTCAATCGGCCGCCGCCGGTCCCCAAACCGCCAGTTCGTTGCCGGCCGGGTCGGCGAAGTGGAAGCGCCGGCCGCCCGGAAAGGCGAATATCTCGCGGATGATCGTTCCACCCGCAGCCTGCACCTGCGCCAGGGTTTCTTCGATCTCATCGGAATAGATCACCGGCAGGGGATTCGAAACAGCCGCCGCGTCGGCATCGAATCCGCCGTCGAGCCCTTCCTCGAAAGCCGAATAGGTCGGCCCGTAATCGGTGAAGGTCCAGCCGAAGGCCGCGGCATAGAAGGACTTCACGCTGTCCAGCGTCCCGCCCTTGGCAGGCATTTCGATGTAGTCCAGCTTGCCGGTGGTCCGCATGGCGTCCTCCAATGTTCCTTGTATGTTCTATTTCATCCGGGACCTCGGATCAACCTGCCTTGTCAATGCGTCTCGTTGGGCGGATGATGTAAGCCCCGCTGGCGCTACGTGCCGCGGCATTTGCGCCGGTTGATCGAGCCGTCCATCGCCCTGACCTCGCCGATCGCACGGCTGCGGGCGCGGGTCCACGGCATCCGCGTGTCGGGCACCAGCGTGGCCGTACCGTCGATCACATAGAACGGCCTTCGCCCCGGCACCAGTGAACTGGTGTCCCTGGGCAGGCCATGGGCGCCGGCAAGCACATCGCGACGCGCGACGAGCACGGGGCAGGGCGTCGTGTCGTAAGTCATGGACGAAACGATGTCTTCGTCCAAAGCCGGCGCCATGCTGGTGCATGCGGCCAGGACGAGGGCGGGCAGAACGAAAAGGGCGCGTGGCGTCATGGCGGCGTTCTCGAGTGAGCGATGGGGTAGGGGCTGTGCTTGGCCGTTTTCCGGCACGGAAACACTTTCCACCGCCGGAGGTATTCAACGGACCCTAGTCCGGCAAGACGGCGACGTCGAGCAGCGCGGGACGCTTCTGGAAGCGCACGACGTTCAGCGCGCTGGCGATCGCAGCGGGCAGCTCCGCCGGATCGCTTACCCGCCGGCTCCAGCATCGGCTGGCTTCCGCGGTCTTGGTGAAACTGGGTGAAGGCTTCAGCGCCGTCAAAGGCATCTGGTTGGAGCGCGACGCGAAGCCGTTCGGGTACAGCCCGGTCACCGAGGCGCGCACCGCGCCCCATTCCTCGTTGTTGACGATGATGACCAGCACCGGCAGCGAGAGCGCCTCCGCGATCTGGTGGCAGGCCGTCGGGTTGGCGAACATGTAGGAGCCGTCGCCCATCACCGCCACGCAGACCCGCTCGGGGTCGGCGAGTTGCGCGCCCATTGCGCAGGGAAAGCTCCAGCCTAGTCCGCCTGAATGCGGCTCCTGGAACCACGAATTGCGTTCCGTTCGGCTGATGACGCCGAGCTGCGCGCCGAGTTCGGAAAAGACGCTGGAGCGGATGCCTTCCAGCGCCTGTCCGAGGCAGAGGCTGACATAGTGCTTGGTGATGCCCCGTGCCGTCTCCGCCGCCTTCTCGCGCAGCGCCCGGCGGGTGCGATCGGAGGTTTCCGCGACCCGCGCCCGCCGCGCGGAAACGGTCGCTTCGTCGCGGGGCAGGGCCTCCATCGCGTCGAACAACGCCGGCAGCGTCAGCGCGCTTTCGCCGGCAATCGTCACATCCGAGCGGAAGTTGCGCACCGGGAACCGGCTGAACAGGGGGTCGGGACCGATGTTGATCACCTTGGCCTCGTCGCGCAGCTCGTGTCGATCCGGCCACCAGGGCGCCAGGCTGTCGAGAATGACGACGACGTCGGCCTCGGCCAGCGATGCGCCGGGATCCCAGCCGACATGGCAGGGATGTTCGGTCGAGATCGCAAGGTGGGTCGCCCACCAGGACGAGACCGCGATGCCCCAGCGCTCCGCCCAGGCGCCGAAGGCCGAAAAGCTCGCCTCGTCGCCGGCGCCGCGCTGCGCGATCACCAGCGGCCGCTCGGCGGATGCGAGCAGTGCCGCTGCCGTCTTTACCGCGGCCGGGTTCGGCGCACCCAGCACCGGCTCCATCGAGCGGGGGCGGTCGATCGCGCCTGCCGGCAACGGCTCGCAAAGCGTCTCGCGCGGCAGCGACAGGTAGACAGGGCCCTTGGGCGTCGATTCCGCGATCGCCGAGGCGCGGTCGAGCAGTTCCACGATCTGTTCGGGAAAGCGCAGCTCGTATTCCCATTTGCAGGCCTCGCGCACCAGCGCCGCCTGGTCGCGCATCTCCTGCCCCCAGCCGATCGGCACGGTGCGCGCGCCGAACCGGTCCCTTTCGGTGATCGGCGTGCGGCCCGACATGATCAGTATCGGCACGTGCTCGCAGGCGGCATTGATCGCGCCGGTCGCGCCGTTGGAGAGACCGACATTGGTGTGCAGCATCACGGCCTGCGGCCGACCCGAGATCAGGAAATAGCCATGCGCCATGCCCATGGCGGCGTGTTCATGCGGGATGACCAGCGCCTGCGGCAGGTCGATGCCCCTGGCCTTCGCCTCCGCCAGGCCCTCGATGATCGGCGGGAAGTCGGTGCCTGAATTGGCGAAGACGTAGTCGACGCCCAGTACCTTCAGCCGCGTGAAGATCGCGCCGCCCGCCGTCATCTGGTTTTGTTCGAGCATGCCGATCCTCCCGTACCGTCCCCTGTTACGCCGACAGCGGCGGCGCGTGAAGCCCCGGACCCGGCGAGTCGCCGCGCATTCTGCCTGCGATGTGGGCGGTGCTGTGCCGAATTGCCGAGCAGCGCGTCGTCTTTCCTGAGCCTCTGGGACCAGAACACCGCTTCCGCGACTGGCACGACGTTTGCTGGACCTCCCTTGGGATATCGACCAGGGAAAGACACCATGAGCGCACGTTCAGTCGCAGCCGGCCTTCCGATCGTCGACGTTTCGGGCCTGTCGTCCGCCGATCCGGAAAATCGGCGCGCCGTGGGCATGGCCCTTCGCGAGGCCTGCCTCGACAAGGGGTTTTTCTATTGCGTCGAGCACGGAATCCCGGCCGGCCTCATGGAAGCGGTCTTCGACGAGACAAAGCGCTTCTTCGACCTGCCGATGGAAGCCAAGATGGCGGTCGACAAGTCGAAATCCTTCGCCAACCGAGGCTACGAGCCCCTCGGCGGCCAGACCCTGCAGGCCGGCGCGAGGCCCGATCGCAAGGAGGGCTACTATATCGGCCTCGAACTGCCCGAGGACGATGCACGCGTCGTCGCCCGCAAGTTCAACCACGGCCCCAACCAGTGGCCGGGGGATCTCCCCGGCTTCCGCCCTGCCATGCGCGCCTACCACGCCGCCATGCTCGATCTCGCCGAACGATTGATGCGTGGCATGGCGCTGTCGCTCGACCTCGACGAGAACCACTTCACCGGCTTCGTGCGCGATCCGCTGGCGATCCTGCGCCTGCTGCACTATCCGCCCCAGCCGGCGCAGGCTGCGGCCGACGATTTCGGCGCCGGAGCGCACACCGATTTCGGCGGGCTGACGCTTCTCCTGCAGGACGACGTCGGCGGTCTCCAGGTCTTCGACAATGACAGCGGCGGCTGGATTGCCGCGCAGCCGATCCCCGGGGCCTTCGTCATCAATCTCGGCGACATGATCGCCCGCTGGACCAACGACCGCTACCGCTCGACGCTGCATCGCGTCGTCAACGCCTCCGGCCGCGAGCGCTACTCCGTGCCCTTCTTCTTCACCGGCAATCCGGATTTCGAGGTCTCCTGCATCCCCACCTGCCTGGCGCCGGGCGAAAAGCCGAAATATCCCCCGATCAAGGTCGAGGATCATCTCCAGGCCATGTATCGCAAGACCTATGCGGCGGCGTGAAGCGCGCGCGTCGCACACCATCGGGGCATAGCCGGTGGCGTCGACCGTCATCCTCATCCACGGCGCCTGGCAGGGAAGCTGGGTCTGGGCGCGGATCGTGCCCTTGCTTGAAGTTGCCGGTGTGCGGGCGATCGCCGTCGACCTGCCCGGCAATGGCGCCGACGGCACCCGGCCGGAGACGGCCTCGCTCGATCGCTATGTCGACCATGTCGGCGCCGTCATCGCGACCGAGCCCGGTCCGGTCGCGCTGGTCGGCCATTCCGGCGGCGGCGTGGTCGCGACCGCCGTGGCCGAACGGTTCTGCGAGCGGGTCGAGCGGGTAGCCTACATCGCCGGCATGATGCTGCCGCCCGGCATGGGCTTCGGCGACGTCCTGAAGGCCATGCGCGCGGCCGAGACCGGCCTGCTCGGCATCGGCCCGCATCTGGTCTGGTCTCCGGACGGGCGGGTCTCGTCCGTTCCGGTCGAGGCGGCCGCGGACATTTTTCTGAACGACGTTCCGCGCGACGAGGCGCTGCGGCTCGCCGAAGGCCTGACGCCGCAGGGCGAGGGCGGGCGCGCGATCTCCGCGCAATGGACACCCGCCCGCTTCGGCGCCCTCCCGCGCCTCTATGTCGAGTGCGCGCAGGATCGTTCGGTCCTGCTGCCCGTCCAGCGCCGCATGCAGGATCTCGTGCCGGGTGCTGCGCGCGTGACGCTCGATGCCGACCACGCGCCGCACGTCAGCCAGCCCGCGCGGCTGGCCGAGGTGTTGGTCCCCTTCCTGAATGGGTGATTCAGATCGTCCGGATGTCCTCCGGCAGAAGCTCCGCCGGAATGTTCTGATAGGCCACCGGCCGCAGGAAGCGGCGAATGGCCAGCGTGCCGACCGACGTCGTCGAGACGTTGGTGCTCGCCGGATAGGGGCCGCCATGCATCATCGAATCCACCACCTCGACCCCGGTCGGGAACCCGTTGGCGAGCAGCCGGCCGGCCTTGCGCTCCAGCACCGGCATCAGCGTCGCCGCCAGCGCCGTGTCGGCCTGGTCGAGATGAAGTGAGCAGGTCAGCTGGCCTTCCAGCCCGCGCGCCACCGCTATCATCTCGTCCTCGTCGCGCACCTTCACCAGAATGCCGAGCGGTCCGAACACCTCTTCCGCCAGCGCCGGGTTGGCGAGGAAGGTCTCGCCGGAGACGGCGTAGAGCCAGGGACCGACATTGCGACCGTCGACGCCGGTCGCCACCAGTTCGCGCACGCCGTCCGTATCCCTGATGCGGCACTGCCCGGCCTGGAAAGCGCTGGCGATGACCTCCGACAGCATCGTCTGCGCACCGATCTTGCCCAACGCGTCCGCCGCCGTCGCCTCGAACGCATCCGCGTCCGATCCGACGATCACGATTCCGAGGCCGGGATTGGTACAGAACTGGCCGACGCCCATGGTCAGCGACCCCGCCCATCCGGCGGCGATCTCGGCGCCGCGCGCCTTCACGGCATGTGGCATCAGGAACATCGGGTTCACCGAGCCCAGCTCGCCGAAGAAGGGGATCGGCTCCGGCCGCGCTGAGGCGAGGTCGAACAGCGCCCGCCCGCCCTTCAGCGAGCCGGTGAAGCCGATCGCCTTGATCAGCGGATGCTGGACCAAAGCCTCGCCGGCCTCGCGGCTGTTCGACTGGATGAGCGAGAAAACGCCCGGATGCACGCCGCATTTCTGGATCGCCTCGAGAATCGCCTCGGCGATGATCTCGGCGGTGCCCGGATGCCCCGGATGGCCTTTCACGACCACCGGGCAGCCGGCGGCGAGCGCCGACGCCGTGTCGCCGCCGGCGGTCGAGAAGGCGAGCGGAAAGTTCGATGCGCCGAACACGCCGACCGGGCCGAGCGCGCGCTGCACGAGGCGGATGTCGGGGCGCGCCGCCGGCTTGCGGTCGGGCATCGCCGCATCGTGGCGGCGGTCGAGATGCTCGCCCTTCTCGATATGACTGGCAAACAGCCGCAGCTGGCCGGCCGTGCGACCGCGCTCGCCTTCGAGCCTTGCGGCGGGGAGCCCGGTCTCGGAGGTTCCGATCTCGGTGATCTGCGGTCCGCGCGCCTCGATGGCGTCGGCAATGGCGTTGAGGAACGCGGCACGCTCGGCCCGCGAGGAAGTGCCATAGCTCCAGAACGCGTCTTCCGCTGCCTTCGCCGCGCGGTCGACATGCGCGGCGGTGCCGGCGGCGAACCGGTGCGGCGCGCCCGTGGCCGGCTGCGACGAGAACGTCGCGTCGCCCGCGATCCATTCCCCCGCAATGAGGTGCTTTCCGCCCGGCTGATAGCTGTCGGTCATGGTCTTCCTTTCCGTCTGTGTCTGGCTGGACGGGGAATGACGCTAGTCGTGAAACGGATCCGTCACGATGCGTCGGCCCAGCATGAAGGCGTCGGCGACATGAACCAGGGGAGAGGCGTCCACGTCGCTTGCGCCCGTCGCGAGAAGCTCGGCGAAACGGGCGTAGATGCCGTCATACTCGGCTTCGGCCGGCTGGTCGACCGCCCGCCCGTCGATTTCGAGCTTCGCGCCGCCGGCCGAGAGCGCCAGCGCGCCGTTGGTCGTCTCGACCGAGATGTCCCAGGTCTGCGGTCCCGTCTGGCGCCAGTCGAAATCCGCCGTCACCGGCGCGCCACTCGTATCGGCGAAGGAGAGCCGTGCCGCGATCGGCGTGTCGCGGTTCTCGGGGAACTCGAGTTCGGCCGAGGTGAGATGCACCGGCGACGGCATGATCTCGGTCAGGATCGACAGCGCGTTGATGCCCGGGTCGAACACGCCCATCCCGCCCGCGTCCCAGATCCAGGCCTGCCCCGGATGCCATTTGCGCACGTCCTCGCGCCAGACGATCCGCGCCCGCGTCACGCTCCGCCCCGACAGCCACGCCCTCGCCTCCGCCACGGCCGGCGCGAAGCGCGAGTGCCAGGTGGCGAACAGCGTGCGGCCCTTCGCCCGGGCAAGCTCCGCCAGCGCCTGCACCTCGGCCACCGTCGCGCCCGGCGGCTTTTCCAGAAGCACGTCGCGCCCGGCCGAAAGCGCGGCCCACGCCATGCCGAAGCGCACCTGCGGCGGCACGCACAGCGCCACCGCCGCCACGTCGGGCCGCGCGGCCAGCATGGCGTCGAGCTGCGTGAAATGGTCGAAGCCGGGCAGCCCCGCCCCGCGCGTGACGATCGCCGAGAGCGAGAAGCCCGGATGCCGGCCGATCGAGGGGATGTGCTGATCGTGCGCGATCTTGCCCAGGCCGACGATGGCGATCTTCATGGGTTCAGTGGCTTTCACGGGGCACCTCGTTTCCGCGCGAACCGACGAGGAAGTCGAAATCCGCGCCGGTGTCGGCGCCGCCGACATGAAGATGGAAGAGCCGCGCATAGCCGCTCCCCGGTTCCCTGACCGTCGGCGCCCAGGCCGCCAGCCGCGCCCGGATCGTCTCCTCGGGCACGTCGAGATGGATGCGCCGCGCCGCGACGTCGACCTCGATCATGTCGCCGTCCCGCACGATCGCCAGCGGCCCGCCCACGGCGGCTTCCGGGGAGGTATGCAGGATCACGGTCCCGTAGGCGGTGCCCGACATGCGCGCGTCGGAAATGCGCACCATGTCGGTGATTCCCTTCCGCAGCACTTTCGGCGGCAGGCCCATGTTGCCCACCTCCGCCATGCCTGGATAGCCGCGCGGGCCGCAGTTTTTCAGCACCATGATGGAGTTTTCGTCGATGTCGAGGCTCTCGTCCTCGATGCGCGCCTTGTAGTGGTCGATGTCCTCGAAGACGACGGCCGGGCCGCGATGCTGCATCAGGCGCGGGCTCGCCGCCGACGGCTTGAGCACGGCGCCGTTCGGCGCCAGGTTGCCGCGCAGAACCGCGATGCCGCCCTGTCTCGTCAGCGCGCGCTCGACCGGGCGGATCACCTCCTCGTTCCAGTTGCGCACCTCGGCGATCTCCCGAGCCATCGTCCCGCCCGAGACGGTCAGCGCATCGCCGTGCAGCATGCCGCCATCCAGCAGCATCTTCAGCACCACCGGCAGCCCGCCGGCATAGAAGAACTCCTCCATCAGGAAGCGCCCTGACGGCATCAGGTCGACGATGGTGGGCACGTCGCGGCCGCAGCGGTCCCAGTCGTCGAGCGTAAGCTCGACGCCGACGCGGCCGGCGATGGCGAGCAGGTGGATCACCGCGTTGGTCGAGCCGCCGATCGCCCCGGTGGCGCGGATCGCGTTCTCGAAGGCCTTGCGGGTCAGGATGTCCGACGGCTTCAGGTCGTCCTTCACCATGTCGACGATGCGCCGGCCGGTCAGATGCGCCATCACGCGGCGGCGCGAATCGACGGCCGGGATCGCGGCGTTGCCCGACAGCGCCATGCCAAGCGCCTCGGCGATCGAGGCCATCGTCGAGGCCGTGCCCATGGTGTTGCACGAGCCCGGCGAACGCGACATCGACTGCTCGGCCTCGAGGAAGTCGGCCCGGCCCATCTTGCCGGCCTTGATGTCCTCCGACATCCGCCAGAGCGCGGTGCCCGATCCGACGCGCTCGCCCCGGAACCAGCCGTTGAGCATCGGCCCGCCCGAAACCAGGATCGCCGGGATGTCGACGCTGGCCGCTCCCATCAGCAGAGCCGGCGTGGTCTTGTCGCAGCCGGCCAGAAGCACCACGCCGTCGAGCGGGTTGGCGCGCAGCGCCTCCTCGACGTCCATGGCGCAGAGGTTGCGGTACATCATGGCGGTCGGGCGCAGCGACGATTCCCCCGGCGAGAACACCGGAAACTCCACCGGCAGCCCGCCCGCCTCGTAGACGCCGTGCTTCACCCGCTCCGCGAGGTCGCGCAGATGCGCGTTGCAGGGCGTCAGTTCCGACCAGGTGTTGCAGATGCCGACCACCGGCCGTCCGTCGAACAGGTCGGCCGGCAGGCCCTGATTCTTCATCCAGGACCGATGGTAGATCGCGTCGCGGCTTTCGCCGCCATACCATTCCTGCGAGCGCAATCTGCGCGGCCAGGGCGCTTTCTGGAAACTCATCGGTTGATCCAATCTCACAAGGCCCTGACGCGCACGAGCTCGTCCCGGCCCGGCTGAGGGGTGATGGCCCAGGCGTTGCGCAGCGGCAGGCCGAAGGGCGTGGCCTCGATCTCGAACACGTCGCCGGGCTCGGTGCGGATCCCGTCGGCGAACGAAAGCGTCGCCGTGCCGAACATGTGCACGTGCACGTCGCCGGGCTGCCGGAACACGCCGTACTTGAAGTGGTGATGCTCGAGATTGGCGATGGTGTGCGACATGTTCGCCTCGCCCGACAGGAACGGCTTTTCGAAGATCGTCGCGCCGCTGCGGCGGATGCGCGAGACGCCGCGCACGTCCTGTGGCAGGTCGCCGACCATGATCTCGGGCCCGAAGGATGCCGGTCGCAGCTTGGAATGCGCGAGGTAGAGATAGTTCACCCGCTCCATCACGTGGTCGGAAAACTCGTTGGCGAGCGCAAAGCCGACCCGGAAAGGTTGGCCGTCGGCGCCGATCACGTAGATGCCGGCGATCTCCGGTTCCTCGCCGCCATCATCGGCGAAGGCCGGCGAGGCGAGTGCGGCGCCCGGCGCCGTAACCATCGTGCCGTTGCCCTTGTAGAACCATTCCGGCTGCACGCCCGGCTTGCCGTCAGCCGGCTTGCCGCCTTCCACGCCCATGCGGAACATCCGCATCGAATCGGTCAGCGTCGCCTCGTCGGCCTTCAGCGTCTTCTGGTGCATGCTGTCGCGCGTTGCCGCCGAGCCGAGATGCGTCAGCCCGGTGCCGGTCAGGTGCAGATGCGCCGGGTCCGGATGGAGGATCGGCGACACCAGCCGGCCTTCCTCGTAGGCCTTGGCGAGATCGACCGCCGGGCCGAAGCCGAGCCGGCCGATGCGGTCGGCGATCTTTTCTCCGTCGCGGGCGCAGTCGAGCGCCAGGGCATGCATGCTCGCCGCGCCGCGAACCTCGAATGCCTCCGTTCCTTCCCGTGCGATGACCTTCAGGTCGCCCGCCGGAGTCCTGATCTGGGAAAGCAGCATGGCCATCAGCCCTTGTTCTTGTTGTAGACGTCGAAGATCACGGCCGCGAGGAGCACCAGGCCCTTGATCATCTGCTGGTAGTCGATGCCGATGCCCATGATAGACATGCCGTTGTTGAGCACGCCCATCAGGAAGGCGCCCACCACCGCGCCGATGATGGTGCCCACCCCGCCCGACATCGAGGCGCCGCCGATGAACACGGCGGCGATGACGTCGAGTTCGAGCGCGAAGCCGGCCTTCGGCGTGGCGGTGTTCAGCCGCGCGGCGAAGACGAGACCGGCCGCGGCCGCCAGCACGCCCATGTTGGTGAAGGCCAGGAAGGTCAGCCGCTCGGTGTTGATGCCAGAGAGCTTCGCCGCCTTCTGGTTGCCGCCGAGCGCGTAGATGCGCCGGCCGATCACCGTGTTGGCGGTGATGAAGGCATAGATGACCGTCAGGACGCCCATGGTGATCAGGACGTTGGGCAGGCCGCGGAAGGTGGAGAGCTTGTAGGTGATGAAGACGAGCGCGGCCGCCACGATGGCGTTGCGCGCCACGAAGAAGGCGAAGGGCTCGTCCTCGATCCCGTAGGCGCGGTTGCGGGCGCGCTGGGTCAGCCCCATCCACACGATCGCCGCGGCCGTGACGATTCCGGCGGCCAGCGCCAGAACGTTCACCTGCCGCACCTCGAAGAAGCCCGCGAGCGAGGCGCCGAACTCGGCTGGGAAGATGTCCGGCACGAAGCCGTTGGCGATCACCTGGAACTCGCGCGGGAAGGGGCCGACCGACTGGCCTTCGAGCAGCCACAGCGACAGCCCGCGAAACACCAGCATGCCGGCCAGCGTCACGATGAAGGACGGGATCTTCCAGTAGGCGACCCAGTAGCCCTGCGCCGCGCCGATCATCCCGCCGACGACGAGGCAGACGATGATGGTGACGAACATCGACTGCCCGTGGTTGACCATCATCACGGCCGCGAGCGCGCCGATGAATCCCATCACCGAGCCCACCGACAGGTCGATGTGGCCCGCCACGATGACGATCAGCATGCCGAGCGCCATGATGATGATGTAGCTGTTCTGCAACAGGAGGTTGGTGACGTTGACCGCGCGCAGCAGCGTGCCGTCCGTCACGATCTGGAAGAAGATCATGACGACGATGAGCGCGAGCAAGAGCCCGTATTCGCGCAGGTGAGAGGCGAGATAGCCGCCGATTCCCTTGCCGGAACCGGCTTCGCCCGACTTGTTGACGCCTTCGGCCAGAGCCATGCCGATCCTCCCTAGTCGTTGACAATGAGCGACATGATGCGCTCCTGGCTGGCTTCCGCCGCGGTCAGCTCGCCCACCAGCGCGCCCTCGCTCATCACGTATATCCGGTCGCACATGCCGAGCAGCTCGGGCATCTCCGACGAGATCATGACGACGCCCTTGCCCTGCGCGGCCAGCTCGTTGACGATCGTGTAGATTTCATACTTGGCGCCGACGTCGATGCCGCGCGTCGGCTCGTCGAGGATCAGCACTTCCGGCGAGGTGAACAGCCACTTGGCCAGCACCACCTTCTGCTGGTTGCCGCCCGACAGGTTCACCACCTTCTGGAACACAGTCGGCGTGCGGGTCGCCAGCGCCTCGCGATAGCGTTCCGCAACGCGCGTCTCCTCGTTGCGCTTCAGCACCCCGCGCGACGACACGCCCTCGAGGTTGGCGAGCGTGGTGTTGAAGCGGATCGTCTCGTCGAGGACGAGGCCCAGCGACTTGCGGTCCTCGGTGACGTAGGAGATGCCCGCCGCGATCGCGCGCGGCACCGTCGACACGTCCACCGGCTGGCCCTTGAGCTTCACCGTTCCGGAAATGTCGCGCCCCCAGGACCGGCCGAAGATCGACATCGCGAGTTCGGTGCGCCCCGAGCCCATCAGCCCCGCGATGCCCACGACCTCGCCCGCGCGCACGGTAAAGCTGGCGTCCTTGATCACCTTCCGCTCGGCCCGCTCCGGATGCCAGACGCTCCAGTCCTCCACCTCCATCAACACGTCGCCCGGCGAGCGCGTGTGTTGCGGGAAGCGGTGGGTCATGTCGCGACCCACCATATCGCGCACGATCTCGTTTTCGGAGAGCCCGGCCTTGGCGTCGAGCGTCGAGACCGTCGTGCCGTCGCGGATGACGGTCACCGTGTCGGCGACGTAGCGCACCTCGCCGAGCTTGTGTGAAATCAGGATGCAGGTGACGCCATGCGCCTTCAGCTCCAGCATCAGGTCGAGCAGCTTGCGGCTGTCGGTCTCCTGGAGCGCCGCCGTCGGCTCGTCCAGGATCAAGAGCTTGACGTCCTTCGAAAGCGCCTTGGCGATCTCGACCAGCTGCTGCTTGCCGACGCCGATCCGGTCGACGAGCCGCGTCGGCGGCTCCTTCAGCCCCACCTTGGCGAGCAGTTGTTCGGTCCGGTGGTTGGTCTCGCGCCAGTCGACGACGCCACGCTTGCCGCGCTCGTTGCCGAGGAAGATGTTCTCGGCGATCGACAGCTGCGGCACAAGCGCCAGTTCCTGGTGGATGATGATGATGCCGCGATGCTCGCTGTCGGCGATATGGCGGAACTGCGCCGGCTTGCCGTCATAGACGATCTCGCCCTCGAAGCTGCCGGCCGGATAGACGCCGGAGAGCACCTTCATCAGCGTCGACTTGCCGGCGCCATTCTCGCCGCAGATCGCGTGGATCTCGCCCCGGCGTACCTTCAGGTCCACCCGGTCGAGCGCCTTCACGCCCGGAAACGCCTTGGTGATCTGGCGCATTTCGAGAAGGATGTCGCCGGTCATGTCCGTTGCCCCGCATGCGGCGGAAGGCGAAGCCCGCCTCCCGCCAGTGCCGTTGGCCAGCGGTGCTTACTGCACCTGTTCCTTGGTGTAGTAGCCGCTGCCGATCAGGATCTCTTCCCAGTTGCTCGCGTCGACCGAAACCGGCTCGAGCAGGTAGGACGGGATCACCTTGACGCCGTTGTCGTAGGTCTCGGTGTCGTTGATCTCCGGCTCGCCGCCGCCGAGCAGGGCGTCGACCATGCCGACGGTGACGCGGGCGAGTTCGCGGGTGTCCTTGAACACGGTCGAGTACTGCTCGCCAGCGAGGATCGACTTCACCGAGGGAACCTCGGCGTCCTGGCCCGACACGATCGGCATCTTCAGGTCGCCCGACCCGTAGCCGACGCCCTTCAGCGCCGACAGGATGCCGATCGACAGGCCGTCATAGGGCGACAGCACGCCGTGCACCTGCTTGTCGGTGTAGTTGGCCGACAGCAGGTTCTCCATGCGCGCCTGCGCCACCGCGCCGTCCCAGCGGAGCGTGCCGACCCGGTCCATGCCCATCTGGCCCGACACGACGACGACCTTGCCGGAATCGATCAGCGGCTGCAGCACGCTCATCGCGCCGTTGTAGAAGAAGAAGGCGTTGTTGTCGTCCGGCGAGCCGCCGAACAGCTCGATGTTGTAGGGGCCGTCGCCGAAGCGCTCGCCCAGTCCCTTCACCAGCGAACCCGCCTGCTGCACGCCCACCTTGAAGTTGTCGAAGGTGGCGTAGTAGTCGACGTTGGCGCTGTCGCGGATCAGGCGGTCGTAGGCGATGACCTTGATGCCGGCCGCCGCCGCGTTCTCCAGCGCGTTCGACAGCGTCGTGCCGTCGATCGCCGCAATCACCAGCACGTCGACGCCCTTGGTGATCATGTTCTCGATCTGGGCGAGCTGGTTGGGAATGTCGTCCTCGGCATATTGCAGGTCGGTGCCGTAGCCGGCCGCCTGGAACTGCTCGACCATCGAGTTGCCGTCCGAGATCCAGCGGGCCGACGACTTGGTGGGCATGGCGATGCCGATGGTGCCCTTGTCCTGCGCGAAGGACGGCACGGCGAAGGCGGATGCGACCAGCGCGGTCGCTGCCAGCGCAACGTTGAGAAGTCTCATGTTTCTTCCTCCCATGACGGAATATGCCGGAGCGTTGCTGCCCGGACCGGTTCGATGGATTGTACACAGGGAGTAAGCGGACACCATTCGATGTCCTTTCGTCTCCTCCCGCCGCCGAAGGTCCAGTTGCCCTGAAACTGGTTCCTCCCTCCGGCCCGGCGATTGGCACCATTTGAGCCATGCTCGTCAAATGCAATTACGCCTGATAGTCATACCAGAACTGGCATGAGAAGCGGGAGGAGATGATGGACGTCCGCAACCGGGGCTTTTCCGCGCTGCCCAGCCGCGACGATCTCGCTCGCAGGGGCCTGCGGCTGGCGCATCTGCGGCTGATCTGCGCCCTGAAGGAAACCGGCCAGATGGGCGCGGCAGCCGCCCAGCTCGCGATCTCGCAGCCGGCCGCCTCGCGCATGGCCGCCGAGATGGAGGCGATCGTCGGCATGCCGCTGCACGAACGCCACGCGCGCGGCATTGCCCTGACCGCTTTCGGCGAGCGCTTCGCGCTGCGCGCCGCCATGATGCTGCAGACGCTCGACGACACCGCCCGCGAACTGGTCGAGATGGAGCGCGGCAACCAGGGCACCGTGTCGATCGGCTCGGTGACCGGACCGGCGCTCGATCTCGTCTTGCCCATCATCCGCCGCGCCCGCGTCACCCATCCCGCCATCTCGATCACCGTCTCGGTCGACACCAGCGACCGGCTGGCCGAGGACCTGCTCGCCTCGCGCGTCGACTTCTTCATCGGCCGGCTGCTCGGCGACGTCGACCCGAAGATGTTTTCGCTGACCGAGATCGGCTCCGAGCCGCTCAACGTCATCGCCCGCAGCGGCCATCCCCTGACCCGCCACGCCCGCGTCACGCTCGCCGATTGCGTCGCCTACGACTGGGTGCTGCAGGCGAGCGGCAACCTGATGCGCCGCACGGTCGAGAACCACCTGATGGCGCACCAGATCCCGCTGCCCGGCAAGGTGCTCTCCACCTCGTCGCTGCTGTTGACGCTGGCCTATATCAGCCAGTCGAACGCCGTCTCGATGGTCGCCAAGGCGGTGGCCGACTTCTACAGCCGCGAGGACGGGCTCGACGGTCGCATCGTCGTCCTGCCGGTCGACGCGGCGATCACCGTGCCGGCCTATTCGCTGATCACCCACGCCCAGCGCGCCCTGTCGCCCGCCTCGCGCATCCTGTACGAGATGGCCCGCGACGCTGTCGACGGCGCGCGCCTCGCCCGGCGGGAGCCCGGCGCCGAGACGCGGGCCGCCCGTCCGACCTGACAAACGTCCAGATTCCGGAGATCTCGACATGACCGGCCAATCCGCCAATCTGCCCTTCTGCGCCGCGATCGACTGGGGCACGACGAACCTGCGCGTCTGGTTGCTCGACCGCGCCGGCGTCGTGCTCGGCGAGCGCGCCAGCGGCGAGGGGATGCGCGCCTGCATGCCGGACCGCTTCGAGACCGTCATGGAAGGTCATCTCGAGGCGCTCGGCGCGCCGTCCGGCCTGCCCGTCATCGCGGCCGGCATGGCCGGCGCGCGCGGCGGCTGGCGGGAAGCGCCCTACCTGTCGGCGCCGGTCGGCCTCGACGCGCTGCATGAAGGCGCCGTCGTCGTCCCGCACGCGACGCGCGACGTGCGCATCCTGCCGGGCATCTGCCAGCGCGCGCCCGGCCGCGAGGACGTCATGCGTGGCGAGGAGACGCAACTGGCCGGCGCCGTGGCGCTGGGCCTCGCCGACGGCCTCGTCTGCCTGCCCGGAACGCACTCGAAATGGGCCGCCATCGAGGCTGGCCGGCTCGTCTCCTTCACCACCTTCATGACCGGGGAGCTCTTCGCCCTTCTTGGCCAACACTCGATCCTCAGGGACACGCTGGGCGAGGGCGGCTTCGAGCCCGCCGATCCGGCCTTCCGCGGCGGCGTCGAAGACATGCTGGCCGACGGCGCGGCGCTCACCGGCGCGCTCTTTTCGCTGCGCGCGGCGGGCCTCCTGCTCGCCGGAGCCGCGCCCCATCCGCGCGCGCGCCTGTCCGGCCTGCTGATCGGCGCGGAAATCGCCGCCGCCCGCGCTGCGCAAGGCGCCCGGCATGACGTCGGTCTCGTCGCCACCGGAACCCAGGCAGAACTCTATCGCACCGCGCTCGGCCTCGCCGGCTTCGGCTGCCATGTCCTCGAAGGCGGCGCGCTGGTGCGGCGCGGTCTCCTTGACGCCGCCCGCGCTCTCTGGGGGTGAAGCCTCCACCACGACATCCTTCAAATGCCGCGCATCCCGTAAACCGGCCGGCAAGACGTTGCGCCTAAAACCAGTCCGATGAACGTCTCCGGGCTCCAGTCATGATCGGCAATGCGACCAGCATCGCGCTCTCGGGCATGCTCGCGGAGAGCGCGCGCCTCAACGTCGCGGCGAGCAACATCGCCAACGCACGCACCACTGGCGCGCTCGACCCGGCGGATGGCGCGGCCACGGCCTACCAGCCGCTCGGTGTCGAGCAGGCGTCGATGGCGGGTAGCGGCACGGTCGCCATCGTTCGGCCCTTGATTCCCGCCTTCTCGGCCGCCTACGACCCGTCCGCCAGCTTCGCCGACCAGGGCGGCTTCGTCGCCGCGCCGAACGTCGACATGCTCGGCGAGGTGACCAGCCTCACGGAGGCGAGCCTCGGCTTCCGCGCCAATCTCGCGGTCTTCGAGAACGCGTCCGACATGATGCGCGCCCTCTACGATCTCGGCGACGAGGAATAGCCCGCCGACCGCCGCTCGTGGAGCGGATCTGGCATTCGAGGCCCGCTCACGGAGCGCGACAGATCGAATGTCGAGTTCAAGGCTCCACTCAAGACATGAACTTGCCAGTGGTCCTTTGATCCCGACATTTGCCGGGGCGTTCATCCCAACGGGATGCAAATGTCGGAATCGGACCACTGGCGCGCCGGCCGCTTGATCGCATTCCTACTTGATGTCGAACGAGACCCCCTGGGCCAGCGGCAGGGCCCTGGAATAGTTCACCGTGTTCGTGGCGCGGCGCATGTAGGCCTTCCAGGCATCCGAGCCGCTCTCGCGACCGCCGCCGGTCTCCTTCTCGCCGCCGAACGCCCCGCCGATCTCGGCCCCCGACGTACCGATGTTGACGTTGGCGATGCCGCAGTCGGAACCGTCGGCCGAGAGGAAGCGCTCCGCCTCGCGGATGTCGAGCGTGAAGATGGAGGACGACAGGCCCGCCGTCACCGCGTTGTGGTCCGCCAGCGCCTGCTCGAAATCCGAGTACTTCATCACGTAGAGGATCGGCGCGAAGGTCTCCTCCAGCACCGGGCCGCACTGGCTTGGCATTTCCACCAGCGCCGGCCGCACGTAGTACGCCGTGTCCTTGCCCGCGTCGGTCACGCGCTCGCCGCCGGTCACCGTCCCGCCCACGGCCTTGGCCGCGGCGAGAGCCTTCTGCATGCCGTCGAAGGCCTGTTTGTCGATCAGCGGACCCACCAGCGCGCTCGTCTCCAGCGGATTGCCGATCGAGACGCTCTCATAGGCCTTTTTCAGCCGCGGCACGATCTGTTCGTAGACGCTGTCGTGGACGAACAGGCGCCGCAGCGTGGTGCAGCGCTGGCCGGCCGTGCCCATCGCACCGAAGGCCACGGCGCGCAGCGCCATGTCGAGATCGGCGGAGGGGCAAACGATACCGGCATTGTTGCCGCCGAGTTCCAGGATCGAGCGGGCGAAGCGCTTCGCCAGCCTCGGCCCGACCTCGCGTCCCATCCGCGTCGAGCCGGTGGCCGAGACCAGCGCAACCTTCGGGTGGTCGACCAGCGCCTCGCCGACCGCGCGGTCGCCGATCAGCACCTGCGACAGGTTCTTCGGCGCGTCGCCGAACCGCGCCAGCGCCCGCTCCAGGATCGCCTGCGAGGCAAGGCCGGTCAGCGGCGTCTTCTCCGACGGCTTCCAGACGATGGTGTTGCCGGCGACCAGCGCCAGCGCCGCGTTCCAAGACCACACCGCGACGGGGAAGTTGAAGGCCGAGATGATGCCGACGACACCGAGCGGGTGCCAGGTCTCCATCATCCGGTGTCCTGGACGCTCGGTGGCGATGGTCAGGCCGTAGAGCTGGCGCGAAAGCCCGACCGCGAAATCGCAGATGTCGATCATCTCCTGCACCTCGCCGAGCCCTTCCGAAGCGATCTTGCCGGCCTCGATCGAGACCAGCCGGCCGAGATCGGCCTTGGCGGCGCGCAGCTCCTCGCCGAGCAGGCGCACAAGCTCGCCGCGGCGCGGCGCCGGAACGAGGCGCCAGGCCTTGAAGGCCTCGTGCGCGGCGTCGATCGCGGCATTGGCCGCCCCGGCCGAGGAGGTCGCGACGCTGGCGATCTCCTCGCCGCTGACCGGACTGAACGAGGCCATGTCGCCATTCGTCCACGCCGCGCGCGCCACGCCCAGCCTGTCGAGCAGCTCCGCCGTTTCCTTTCTCACGTCGACGCTTGCGGTCATCGGTCTTCTCCGTTCGATTTCTTCATCCTGGCAAGGCATGCGAACGCGGGTCGGCTGTAACCGCTGCGTGCAAGCCGGCGCGCGCGGCGCCATCGGCCCGCCGCTATACTGCGCATGTGGCCTTCAGTACAGCGCGGAGGTCCGGATGTCGTCCTGGAGAAGGAAAAATGATGCGGCGTCGCGGTCCGTCGCGGCCCCCTGATCGCAGGTCCACGCCGCGGCCGGGCGCGGTGCGCATGACGCCCATTTGGTGCTTGCCTCCCGACGCCGGCTGGGCTTGAATCGACTTTCGCCAATTGGCCAGCTGACCAAAATCCAAGGCGACGACCGACCGGGTTCCGGCAACCGCGCCTCATCCAGGCAAGAGGAGACATCATGGCGCTCATTCAGGTCATCGTTGCCAGCACGCGGGAAGGCCGCATCGGCCGGAGCGTCGCCGACTGGGTGTTCGACGTCGGCAAGGCGCGCGGCGGCGCCGAAGTCGAACTCGTCGACCTGAAGGACGTCGCGCTGCCGATGTTCGACGAGGCGAAGCATCCGCGCCTCGGACAGTATGCGAACGAGCACACGAAGCGATGGAGCGCCAGCGTCGCGCGCGCCGACGGCTTCGTCTTCGTGACGCCCGAATACAACCACAGCTTTCCGGCCTCGCTGAAGAATGCCATCGACTACCTGCACAACGAGTGGCAGTACAAGCCGGTCGGCTTCGTCAGTTATGGCGGGGTCGCGGCCGGCACGCGCGCCGTTCAGGCGTTGAAGCCGGTTCTGGCGGCGCTGCAGATGGTGCCGGTGCTGGAAGGCGTCAACATCCCCTTCGTCCATGCCAATCGCGGTTCCGACGGCCGCTTCAACGCGCCCGACGGACTGGCCGACGCGGCGAAACTGATGTTCGAGCGCACCGAGTTCTGGATCGGCCGGCAGGCGTCGCTCTACCACGGACGGTGAGGTCCGTTCCGGACCCTTCGAAACAGCCGTTCCCGCATTGACAGGCGCCGCGCTTCAATTTACTTGGTCAACCAACCAAAAAATGCGAGAGCGTCGCCTTGCCGATCGGGAGTAGACCCGGATGAGGATTGTCGTGACCGGAGCGGGCGGGTTCGGCGGCTCGGCGCTGGGCGCGCCGCGCATTTCGCCGATCGCCGATGCCTCGGCTTCCGCCACGACGGCGGCGCCGCCGCCGATCTCGCGGCTCGATCGCGGGGTCTGGCGGGCGGCCGCGCCAACACGGGAGACGCCGCATGATTGACGTTCCGGTGAGGCGGGTGGTCACCGGCCATGACGGCCAGGGCAAGGCGGTCGTCCTTGCCGACGGCGAGCCGCCGGTGATCGTGCGCAGTCCCGTGCAGGCGGGCCTCGCCTTCCACGAGATCTGGAACACGGACGGAATGCCCGCCCTCGTCAAATCGACCTTCGAAGAGCCGACGCGCAAGCACGCCGGTACCGCGCCGCCGAGGAACGGCACGGTGATCCGGATCGTGGACCTGCCGCCGGAAGGCCCGGACGGGCCGCAGCTCGACAAGGACCAGGCGCGCGAGCTGTTCTCGGCGGTGGGGCTGGCGCGGAACGCCGAGCACCACAAGGCTGGTCGCCATCCGCTCATGCACCGGACCGAATCGATCGACTACGGCATCGTCCTGTCGGGCGAGATCGTGCTGCTGCTCGACGACAGCGAGGTCCATCTGAAGCAGGGCGACGTCGTCGTCCAGCGTGGCACCATCCACGCCTGGACCAACCGCACCGACACGATCTGCCGCATGGCCTTCATCCTGACAGACGGGCGGTTTGCCCCCGACCTTGCGGACGCGGTAGAGCGGTGGGACGCCGAAACCGGAGCATGACGATGGAACTGCCGAAAATGCCCAGCCTGCGCCTCGACGGACGCCGGGCGCTCGTGACTGGAGCAGGCCGTGGCCTCGGTCTTGCCTGCGCGGCTGCGCTGGCCCAGGCCGGCGCGCATGTGACGCTGGTCGCCCGCACCGGCGCCGAGGTCGAGGAGGCCGCTGCCGCGATCCGCGCGCGCGGCGAGCTTGCGACGGCGACGGCGCTCGACGTGACCGATCTCGACGCGGTCGCGACCTTTATCGAGGCCGGCGAACCGCATGACATTCTGGTCAACAATGCCGGCGCCAACAAGCCCGGGCCGATGGTCGATGCAAGGGTCGCCGATTTCGACCTGGTGATGGGACTGAACCTGCGGGCGGCCTATTTCCTGTCGCAGGCCTTCGTGAAGCGATTGCTGGCTGGGAAGTATCCTGGCTGTGTCATCAACATGTCGTCGCAGATGGGCCTCGTCGGCGCCGCGAATCGCACGATCTACTGCGCCTCCAAGCACGCGGTCGAGGGTCTGACCAAGGCGATGGCTGTTGAACTCGCGCCGGCCGGCATCCGCGTCAACTCGATCTGCCCCACCTTCATCGAGACGCCGATGACGAAACCCTTTCTCGAGAACGCTGCGTTCCGCGAGGCGACGCTCGCCAAGATCAAGCTCGGGCGTCTCGGTTCGGTCGAGGACGTGATGGGGGCAGTCGTCTATCTGGCGTCCGATGCCGCTTCGCTGGTGACGGGAAGCGCAATCGTCGTGGACGGCGGCTGGACCGCCGAGTGAGGAGCCGCGTTCGCGCGGGCGGAGGATCATGATCCGCCATCTGAAGACCGGCGCCGACGCCGCCGAATCCCTCGAAACCGGTCGCAAGGTCCGCGCGACCGTCGAAACCATCCTCGACGACGTGGCCCAGCGCGGCGAGGCGCCGGCCAGGAGGGCGACCGGAGCCTGATCGTCTCCCACGCCGCGGTCACGCCGTCGGCGTCGATAGAGGAGATGACGACGCGCGCGCCGGCCCGGCCCATCTCGCGGGCGATGGCGAGGCCGATGCCCCGATCATCTGTACTGGTCGGTAGACCGATCCATGGCGGGAAGGATGCGGCCGTCAAACGCCGGCTCATTCCGTGCCGAGACCCTCCAGTCCCTTCTCCACGAACCGCAGCAGAACGACATAGGCCGCGTCGAGATCGTCGGCGCTCACGGTGCCGCCCGACAGCGCATCGATGCGGCGGTTGCGCGACAGCGTCTGCAGCATCGAGACGAGCGCCATGGAGAAGCCGCGCATCAGCAACGGCTTGGGAACCGCCGGAAGCGCGGTTTCCAGCCGGTCGAGGAAGAGTTCGGCGGTCTCGTCGAAACTCTCGTGCAGCAGATGCAGCCAGCGGTTCGTCTGCCCGAGCTGCGCCAGGATGAGCAGGTAGGATTCCCAGCCCGCCGACCCGCTCGCCATCTGCTCGAACAGCGGATGCATGAAGGCATCGATGATGTGGCGGGTGTCGAGCTTGCCATCCGCCTCTATCGCCGCGAGACGCTGGCGCCGCATCTGGTTCAGGATGTCGGCGCGGCGGCCAACGACCTCGGCGAAGAGCCGCTCCTTGGTGCCGAAGTGATAGCTGGCCAGCGCCAGCGTCACGTCGGCCTTCTGCGTGATGTCGCGCAGCGAGACGGTGTCGAAGGTGCGCTCGCCGAACAGCGTCTCGGCGGCATCCAGGATCTTGTCGCGCGTGGTGTCGCTGGACGGCTGCTTCGGATGCCGTTTCGTCGAGGATTTCGCGGTGCCGTCCGTCTTTGCGCTCATCCAAGCCTCTCCTGTCCTGCCGCCGCCATGATACATCGTTCCCCGATATGGTTCTGCACGTCTGTAGATCTCGCGATCAAGTCCACGGGACGCGGAATGACTGGTTGGCGGCCGCTTTGCCGCCGCCAGCCCTGCCTCTTCGCGCGGGACGGATCTCTGATCGCCAGACTGCCCGGCCTGCGGCTCGCGGGTTCGGGCTTTCGCGCCAACCGTGGCGTGTCGCGGCTGTCGCTGCACCACGTCCTCACCGATGAAGCGGCTCGGCGCGGCGCGGCGGTCACGCTCGGCGCGACGGTTTCGGCCCTGGAAGCCGACGCCGATGGTGTCGACGTCACCGTTTGCCGACGGCCCGGCTGCGTCGTCCGTCGCTGTGGCGAGGCCGGCGATCCGCCCGGCGGTCAGTGTCTGAATCAGAAAGCGCAAGGCCGAGGCGAGAATAGCGATTTCGAGAACCGGAGCGCAGCGTACATTCGGGTACGTGAGCACCGGAAGCGCAGAAATTGCGATCTGCAGCCCGGCATGGCGACTTTTGGATCAGACGCTCAGAGCGCGTGGTCGCCGATGGTCACGACGCCGAGCGCCTCGTCGGTGGCGAAGCCCAGCGATTTCGCACAGCGCGCGCCGGGCAGCACGGCGACGTCGTACATTTCCATCACCGGCCCGTCGATGCGGAACCAGTGGTCGCAGGCGCCGGTTTCGAGGTCGATGACCTGGATCCCCGTCCACGGCTCCGAATCCGTGCGCGCCAGGCGTTCGCCCAGCGCCAGGCCCTCGAAGCGCTCGTAGCGCGGGCGCGACAGTCCGATGAGCGCGTGGCGACCCTCGAAGGCCAGCCCCCGCACGAAGCCGGGGCAGAAGGCGACCGGGACGAAGCGGCCGCTGCCCTGCTCGATGTGCCCGAACTCGCCGGACCCCGAGTTCAGCACCCACAGCCGGCCGGCGTGCCAGCGTGGCGAATGCGGCATCGACAGGCCCGAGCAGACGATCTCGTCGCTCTCCACGTCGATCACGATGCCGCCGTCGGCGCGCCGGTCGCGCCAGCCGTCGACGGTGTCGGAGCGGCACACCGCCGACACGAAGGCCGCCTTGCCGTCGCGCATGGCCAGGCCGTTCAGGTGGCAGCGGTCCTCCGCCACGATCTTCGAGATGAAGCTCGGCTTCCACACCGGCGCGAAGGAATGCTCCTTCGACAGCGTCGCCAGGCAGTTGTAGCGCGTGTTGACGAAGACGACGGAGCCGTCGGCGCGCACCCCCACGTCATGCGCGTCCAGCACGCCGGTCAGATGGATGGTCCGCGGCACGAAGCACTCGGTGAAGATCTCGTCCATCAGCTGGTTCTTGCGCAGCACGTTCTCCATGCGCACGATATGCCCGAGCGTCGCGAGATGGAGCGACGACCCGTGCGCGCACAGTCCCATCGCCTTGCGGAAGAACTGCTCGTTGACCATCAGCCCGCCATTCGGGTTGCGGCCGAGCAGGTAGAGCCGCCCCGACTGGTAGGAGGTGGCGGCGATGGCGAAGTCTCGCTGGCGCAGGAAGCCGACGAAGCCGCCCGACATCGTGTATCGGACGGCCCCCTCGCTTGCCGCGCCCGTTTCGGCGGTCTGGCTCATGCTGGAGGTTTAGGTCGCGACCGTTCCCTTCGGCAAGGCCTCAGAAGCCGAGCGCGAACCGGGCGCCGATCCGCCCGGCCGTCGTGCCGTCGCCGAAGGTTCCTTCCGCGTCGAGTTCCAGCTTTGCGCTGTCGCTGATCGCCACGTCGAGCGATCCGCCGACGAAGCCGGCATGACGGTCCTGGCCGAAGGCCGGCACCGTCACGGTCTGACCGATCATCGTCACCGTCGCGGCATCGATGTCGTGCGACCGCCACTGCCAGCCGGCCCGCAGCCCCAGCAGGCCGATGGCGGTCTGCCGCTCGCCCGAAAGCTGCATGCGCGTCTCCAGCACCGAGACGTCGCGTCCCGCCACCGTCGCATTGGCGTTCGTGCCGGTCTCGCTGTAGCCGTCGAGCGCCTGGAACGACCAGCGCGCCGAGGCGTAGGGCGTCAGCGTCCAGCCGGCGGGCGCGGCCATGGAATAGCCGATGCCGGCCTGCGGCGCGATCCACCAGCTGCCGTAGGAGGCCTCCGCGAAGCTCTCGCCCATCGGCGCGAGGTTGTCGTTGACGAAGCGCCGGCTGTCATGGTCCTGGCGGCCGCCCATCAGGGCGGCGTCGACGAACAGTCCGTCGCCGCCGGCGCGGCCGTAGAGCGCGGCGAAGAAGCCGTTCGCCTCGACGTCCTGCGCGGCCGACCAGCGGCTCGACGCGTCGATGTCGCTCCAGCCCCAGCCGGCGAGCAGGCCGAGCGTGACGGTCTCCGAGACGGCGCCGTCGAGGCCGATCGCGACGCCGCTCGTGGTCACGTCCCGGTCGAGCGTGCCGGCGTCTCCGTCATGGGTGGCGCGGCCGGCGAAGCCGGAGACCCAGGCGCCGGTCACGGCGGCGCCATCGGCCGAGCCCTCCGCGACGGCGCGCGCGAAGCGGCCGGCGATCAGGCCCGCCACGTCGCCGCCCAGATCGGCGAGCGCGTCGGCCTGGGCCGCGAGCCCGGTCGGATCGAAGGTCGCGACCTGCTCGGTGGTCGGATTGTAGAACCACGGCACGGTCCCGTCGATCGAGGGCGCGCCGTCCACCATCGAGCCTCTCGACAGGTCCCAGAGGATCGAATGCGACGGCCCGGTTGTGATGCTGACCGTGGTGTCGTCGCCCAGGTCGATCTCGCCGCCGATGAACGCCGGCGCCAGAAGGTTCAGGATGTTGCCCTCTTCGAGTTCGAAGGACTTGCCCCGCGCGCTCACCACGCGGCCCGAATGGGTGATGACGTTGTCGTCGTCCGCCTGGATGCCGATGGAGTACTCTCCCCACACGACGATCGAACCGCTGTTGATGACGGTATTGTCGTCATCGGCTTCGAGGCCGTGCGCGTCTTCGCCGAAGGTGGTGATCGTGCCGCTGTTGGTGACGATGTTGTCGTCGTCGGCTTCGAGGCCAAGGGCTCTTTCGCCGAAGGTGGTGATTGTGCCGCTGTTTGTGACGAAGTTGTTGTCGTCGGAATTGATGCCCTCGGATTCGTCGCCGAAGGTGGTGATCGTGCCGCTGTTGGTGACCTGGTTTCTGTCGTCAACTTCCAGGCCCGTGGAATCACTTCCGCGCGTGGTGATCGTCCCGCTGTTGGTGACCGTATTGCCGTTGTCCGCCTTCAGGCCGGACGCATCGTAGCCGGACGTGGTAATCGTGCCGCTATTGGTGATGGTGTTGTCGTCGTCGGCGAAGATGCCCTCGGATTCGTCGCCCGTCGTGCTGATCGCGCCGCTATTGGTGATGGTGTTGTCGTCGTCGGCGAAGATGCCCTCGGATTCGTCGCCCGTCGTGGTGATCGTCCCGCTGTTGGTGATGGTGTTGCCGTTGTTGGCGAAGATGCCCTCGGATTCGTCGCCCGTCGTGCTGATCGTTCCGCTGTTGGTGACGATGTTCCCGCTATATGCGAAAATGCCGTCGGCATCGTTGCCCGTCGTCGTGACGCTGCCGCCATTGGTGATGGTGCCGCTGAACGCGGAGCGAATGCCACTGGCGCCGTCGCCGAAGGTCCTGATCGTGCCGCCGTTGACGATCTCGTTGGCCATGACGCCATAGATGCCGTGCATGTCTTCGGCCGTGGTCGAGATTGCGCCGCCTGCGGCGTTGGTCACGCTGTTGCTGGACCCCGCGAAGATGCCGTAGCCGGACGACACGATCGTGCCGTCGTTGACGACGGTATTGTTGCTCCATGCGTGTATCGCGTGGCCTTCGTCACCGGTCGTCGTGACCGTGCCGCTGTTGATGACGATGGTGCCGTCGTAGACTTCGATCCCTCGCCCGTAGTCGCCGGTCGTCGTGACGGCGCCGCTGTTGGTGACGGTGCTGTCGTTCCAGGCGAATATGCCGGCCGCGGACCAGCCCGACGTGACGATGATGCCGTCGTTGATGATCACGTTGTTGCCGGTTTCCTCCGTATCGATGCCTCGTTCACTCAGACCATCGGTCGTGATCGCGCCGGTCCCCGTAACGGTGATCCTGTCGTCGCCGTCGATCACGAAGCCGCCATTCGTGCTCGTCACCGGCGTCGATATGATGAACTCGGCGGCGAGCGCCGCGCCCGACGGCGCCGAAAAGGGCGTCGCAAGCGAGATCGCCAGCAAGAAAGCCGGCGTCAGCGCCGAGGTCGCCAGCGCACGCCGACGCAGTCCGCAAGATTTCATGATTCCACCCTTGGAATAGCAAGATTGTCCCAATTGGCACTTAGCGTAGCCAGAAATGCATTGCAACCGGGAGTATGTTATAAAATCTTGCCCTCCATGAGAGTTTCTTGCCTTGACATGCGGATTGCAGCACGGCCTGCCGGGGTTGCTGCGGCGGCGTGAAGCAGGCGTGTCTCCGCCAGTGTCTCGGGCGCCCGGCGGGCGCGGCGGCCGCCGCCGGTTCGTGGGTCTGATCCGTTGCCGGTCGGCGGTCAGGTCCGGACTGGCTCCCCGGAGGGAGTGGCTGGGGCGCCTGGATTCGAACCAGGGGATGGCGGTACCAAAAACCGCTGCCTTACCGCTTGGCTACGCCCCATCGCCGGCAAGCGCTGCGGGGCCTTATATGGGCACGCCCCGGCGGACGCAATATGCCCGTAGCCGATTGAAAACGCCGTCGCCGACAGTCTTTCGCAGGGATATCGCCGCCGCCGGAACCCGGCCCAAGTGGGCGCGTCTGCTTTTTTGCGATGGAAATGCGGCGGATCAGGCTCTAACAGGCTTCTTGTGCACCGCAACGGAGGGGCGACGATGGCGAAGTGGGTCTACGGTTTCGGCGGCGGCAAGGCCGAGGGCGGCGCCTCCGACCGCAACCTGCTCGGCGGCAAGGGCGCCAACCTCGCCGAGATGAGCGGGCTCGGCCTGCCGGTGCCGCCCGGCTTCACCATCACCACCGAGCTCTGCACCTGGTACTACGCCAACGGCCACGCCTATCCCGCCGACCTCGACGACCAGGTCGACGCCGCGCTCGACGGGATCGGCAGGCTGACCGGCAAGCGCTTCGGCGATCCCGACAGGCTGCTCCTCGTCTCCGTGCGCTCCGGGGGGCGGGCCTCCATGCCCGGCATGATGGACACGGTGCTCAATCTCGGCCTCAACGACGAGACCGTCGAGGCTCTGGCGCGCGAGGCCGGCGACCGCCGTTTCGCCTATGACAGCTACCGCCGCTTCATCCAGATGTATTGCGACGTCGTGCTCGGCCTCGACCACGAGGTCTTCGAGGAGATCCTGGAGGACCAGAAGGCCAGCCTCGGCCTCGACCTCGACACCGAGATCAGGGCCGACGACTGGGTGCGCATCGTCGAGCTCTACAAGGCCAAGGTCTTCGAGGAACTGGAGCGGCCCTTCCCGCAGGACCCGCGCGAGCAGCTGTGGGGCGCCATCGGCGCCGTGTTCCAGTCCTGGATGAACCCGCGCGCCATCACCTACCGCCGCCTGCACGACATTCCCGAAAGCTGGGGCACGGCCGTCAACGTCCAGGCCATGGTGTTCGGCAACATGGGCGACACCTCGGCCACCGGCGTCGCCTTCACCCGCAACCCCTCGACGGGCGAGAACAGGCTCTACGGCGAGTTCCTGGTGAACGCGCAAGGCGAGGACGTGGTGGCCGGCATCCGCACGCCGCAGAACATCACCGAGGCCGCCCGCATCGCCGCCGGCTCCGACAAGCCGTCGCTGGAAAAGCTGATGCCCGCGGCCTTCCGCGACTTCGTGGCGATCGCCGGCACGCTGGAACGCCACTACCGCGACATGCAGGACCTGGAGTTCACCATCGAGCGCGGCAAGCTGTGGATGCTGCAGACCCGCTCGGGCAAGCGCACCGCCAAGGCCGCGCTGCGCATCGCGGTGGAGATGGCGGCCGAGGGCCTGATCACCCGCGAGGAGGCGGTGGCGCGCATCGACCCGTCCTCGCTCGACCAGCTGCTGCACCCGACCATCGACCCGGCCGCCGCGCGCGATGTCATCGCCATCGGCCTGCCGGCCTCGCCGGGGGCGGCCACCGGCGAGATCGTGTTCTCCTCCGACGACGCCGAGGAGGCGCGCGCCGCCGGCCGCAAGGTCATCCTGGTGCGCGTCGAGACCAGCCCCGAGGACATCCACGGCATGCACGCCGCCGAAGGCATCCTCACCTCGCGCGGCGGCATGACCAGCCACGCCGCCGTGGTGGCGCGCGGCATGGGCAAGCCCTGCGTGTCGGGCGCCGGCGCGCTGCGCGTCGACTACCGCAACCAGACCATGCTCGCCATGGGCCGCACCTTCAGGAAGGGCGACCTCGTCACCATCGACGGCGGCTCCGGCCAGGTGCTGGCCGGCCGCGTGCCGATGCTGCAGCCGGAGCTGTCGGGCGATTTCGCCGCCATCATGCACTGGGCCGACGGCATCCGCCGCATGACGGTGCGCGCCAATGCCGAGACGCCGGCCGATGCGCGCATGGCGCGCTCCTTCGGCGCCGAGGGCATCGGGCTGTGCCGCACCGAGCACATGTTCTTCGAGGGCGGCCGCATCACCGCCATGCGCGAGATGATCCTCGCCGACACCGAGAGCGGCCGGCGCGCCGCACTCGACAAGCTCCTGCCCATGCAACGCTCCGACTTCGTCGAGCTGTTCGAGATCATGGCCGGCCTGCCGGTAACCATCCGCCTGCTCGACCCGCCGCTGCACGAGTTCCTGCCGAAATCCGAAGACGAGATCGCCGAGGTGGCGGCAGCCCTTGGCGTCACGCCCGAAAAGCTCCTCCAGCGCACCGAGGCGCTGCACGAGTTCAACCCCATGCTCGGCCATCGCGGCTGCCGGCTGGCGGTTTCCTATCCCGAGATCGCCGAGATGCAGGCCCGCGCCATCTTCGAGGCCGCCGTCGAGGCCGGCCGCAAGACCGGCAGCCCGGTCGAGCTCGAGATCATGGTGCCGCTGGTCGGCATCATGAAGGAACTCGACTTCGTCAAGGCGCGCATCGACGCCGTGGCGAATGCCGTGATGGCGGAGGCGGGCGTCACCATCGCCTATCTCGTCGGCACCATGATCGAGCTGCCCCGCGCCGCCATCCGCGCCCATGTGATCGCGCAGGCCGCCGAGTTCTTCTCCTTCGGCACCAACGACCTGACGCAGACCACCTTCGGCATCTCGCGCGACGACGCCGCACCCTTCCTCGAGACCTATCGCCAGAAGGGCATCATCGACGCCGACCCCTTCGTCACCCTCGACATCGACGGCGTCGGCGAACTGGTGCGCATGGCCACGGAGAAGGGCCGCGCCACCCGGCCGGGGATCAAGCTCGGCATCTGCGGCGAGCATGGCGGCGACCCCGCCTCGATCCGCTTCTGCGAGGAGATCGGCCTCGACTACGTCTCATGCTCCCCCTTCCGCGTGCCGATCGCGCGGCTGGCGGCGGCGCAGGCGGCGGTGAAGAAGGCGCAGTAGCGAATGGCGAATGGTCGGGAGTGGTGGGTCGAGAGTAGGCTCTAGCCTACCCGCCGCCGCGCCTATCCTCTACCCCCGAGCGGGGGGCCGAAGGACGGGCGAGACCAGTGGCTCGCCCCTGGTGGCCCGGGCAAAGCCCGGGACGGTGAGGGGGCCTCGCGCCGTTTCCGCCATCCGATCCTTCGCGAACCGCGTCTCTTTCGGCGCCCCCGGATTTTTTTTCGCCCCGTTCCATCCACACCCCCCACCACCCGCCGCATAATCCCCTCCATCGAAACGGGAGGGTATCCATGGACTGGCAGCGGGTGATCGAGCGAAACCGGGAGGCGCTGAAGCGCGTCCTGGCGGGGCTCGTCGCCATGGCCGGGCCGGAAATACGGGGACAGTTTACCCATTTCCTCTCGTGCGGCGCCGCGCATCCGGGACCGGCTCTGGCGGAAATGGGCAAAATGTCGCCGCATGTCCCGGCGCCGACGCTGCCGCGCCATCTCCACCGCGCCTTGCTGCGGCTACTGCGGCCGGCGGAATCGGCCGCCCGGCGGCTGATCGTGGTCGCCGCGCGCGGCCTCGCCCCTGCGCCTCGGGCGCACGCGGTCGAGAACGCAACGCCGCGGGCGGGCGGGCAGGCAGTCCCGCTGGCCCCGCGCAAGCCCGCGCCGAGATCCGCCATTCCTCTGCTGCGACGTCTCGGCATCGCCGTCGTGGTGCCGTCCGGCGCGGCCGTCCCGGCCGAACCGGCCCCGCGCCCCCCGCGTCCGCTTCAACTGCCGCTTTGCGACCCCCTGCGATCGTATGCGCCGCGCCGGCGCACCGTTCCGCCGCATCTGGCCCCGCGCATCATGACCTTCGACGGCGCCGTGCCGCATCGCCTGCCGCCGAAACCCTCGCCCGGCGATCTCGTCGATGCGACCCGGCTTGGCCGGCGCTTGGCCGCCCTGGCCGCCGCCCTTGATGACCTGCCGCGCCAGGCGCGGCGTTTCGTCCGCTGGCAGGCGCGCCGCGCCCGGGACTGCGCGCGGGACATGGCGACGGAGCGGACCAGAACGACGCCATGGCGGCGCTGGCGCCGCCTGTCGCCGCTGCGGTTGGGTCGGCCGCCCGGCCTGCGCGGCCGGGGGCGCGCCCGCGACCCGGAGGTTCTGGAGATCCTGCGCGACCTGCACTTCTTCGCCGTCGAGGCGCTTGCGCCGCCCGACACGTCGTGACCGGCGCCGGATCGACCGATCCGCCCTGTTGCCCGCCCGGACCCGTCCGGCGGCGGACGCCGGCGCGCGTCCTCGGCGCTCAGGTGGCCTCGATCGTCACCTTGTCGGGATAGAACGCCCCGTGACCGCGGATCGCCGCCATCTCGTCATAGGGCGTCTCGTAGGCCCACATCACGTCGGGTCCGGCATCGCCCGGCAGGCCGACCAGCCAGTAGGTGGCGTCGCCCTTGAACGGGCAGTGGGTCATGGTGGCGCTGCGCGCCAGGGGCGCGAAATCGATGTCGGGAAACGGGATGTAGAGCACCGGCGGGTAGCCGGCCTCGACAAGCTGAAGCGCGGCCTCGGTGGCGGCCAGCACGCGGTCGCCGATTCTCACCACCACCTGGCCCGCATGCGGGGTGATGGTGATCGCGTGGTCCGGTTTCCGGCGGAAGCCGGGGGCGGGGTTGGGCGCGGGCGCCAGGGGATCTGGAACGGTCATGCCCCAGAAGCTAAGTCGAAACCGCGCCGCGACAACCCCGTCGGCCCCTCATCGAGCCTCGAACGGGCTCTGCCGGGCTCTCACGCAGCGCGAAGACCCTCCTTCGCCACCAGCGCCTCGCCATCGGCGAGCCCCTTGTCCAGCCGGTCGAACAGCTCGTTGAGCTCGGCCTCGGTGATGATCATCGGCGGGCACAGCGCGATCGTGTCGCCGATGGCGCGCAGGATCAGCCCGTGACCCTCGAGGATCTTGGCCACCTGCGCGCCGACGCCTTTCTTCGCATCGAAGGGGCGCTTCGTGGCCTTGTCGGCGACGAGCTCGACGCCGCCGACCAGCCCGCAATACCGCACCTCGCCGACCAGCGGATGCTGCTTCAGGGCGTCGAGCCGGGCGGCGAAGACGGGCGAAAGCGACCGCACGTGACCCAGGATGTCGCGCTTCTGGTAGATCTCGATCGCCTTGACGCCGAGCGCGCAGCCGAGCGGATGGCCGCCATAGGTGAAGCCGTGGCCGAAGGTGCCGATCTGGCGCGAATGGTCGACATAGGCCTGGTAGATGTCCTCCGGCACCATGACGGCGCCGAGCGGCGCATAGGCCGCCGTCATCTGCTTGGCCGCCGAGATGGTGGTCGGCGTCATGCCGAGCGTCTGGCAGCCCCACCATTCGCCGGTGCGGCAGAAGCCGTTGATCACCTCGTCGTCGATCATGATGATGTCGTGCCGGTCGAGCACCTCCTTGACGGCGGGGTAGTAGCCGGCCGGCGGAACGATGACGCCGCCGGCGCCCATCACCGGCTCGGCGATCATCGCCGCGATCGTGTCCGGCCCCTCGCGCTCGATCAGGTCGGAGAGCGACTGGACGATGCGGGCGGTGAACTCGGCCTCGCTTTCGCCGTCCAGACCGAAGCGGTAGTGGTGCGGGCAGTCGGTGTGCAGCACGCGGTCGACGGGCAGATCCCATCCCATGTGGTTGTAGGGCAGGCCGGTCAGCGAGGCCGACATGATGGTCACGCCGTGATAGGCCTTCACGCGGCTGATGATCTTCTTCTTGTTCGGCCGGCCCATGGCGTTGTTCATGTACCAGGCGAGCTTCACCTGGGTGTCGTTGGCCTCCGAGCCCGACGAGGTGAAGAACACCTTGGAGATCGGCACCGGCGCGATCTCCTTCAGCTTCTCTGCCAGCTCGACGGCCGGCTCCATGCCCTTGGCGCCGAACAGGTGGTAATAGGGCAGGGCGCGCATCTGCTCGGTCGCGGCCTCGACCAGTTCCTCCTCGCCGAAGCCGAGGCCGGCGCACCAGAGCCCCGACATGCCCTCGATGTATTCCTTGCCGCGCGTGTCGTAGACGAAGACGCCCTTGCCGCGCTCGATCATCAGCGGCCCCTGCTCCCGCAGCCGGTGGATCGGCGTGTAGGGATGCAGCAGCGCCTCGACGTCGCGGGCCTGGATGTTCGACAGCGGCGGGTGGGTGTTCATGACGCGAGGGCTCCGCAAGGCTGGCGCCGGCCATCGGCGGCGCTCTGGTGAGATCGCCGTGACGCTAGCCGTTCGACGAGATGAGGGAAACCCGGCCGGCCCGCTGGCCCAAGCAATTTAAGCCAGCGGGGCAATGCGTCGAGTGGAAGCGGCCGTCCGTCAGGCGGCCGAGCGGGTGGGCAGGCTCTTCAGGTGGGCGAGCAGCCCGCCGTAGGAGACCGCCATGCCGGCGAAGGGATTGTCGCTGCCGCGCGCGTCTTCCATCCGGATGGAGCGGCCATCCTCCTGCAAAAGCACGAGCACGGTGACCGGCTTTTCGGTGCCGGGAAGGTTCACCGCCGCCACCCGCTTGCAGTCCGGCACGGTGTGGACCGGCATCTGGAACAGGAAGCGCGCCTCTGCCCGGTCCGCCGCGCCCCGTACGGCCGCCTCGAAGCCCTTTCCCTCGATGTCCTGCGCCTCGAGCGCCGCCTCGAAGGAGATCGCCTCCACGGGCGCGTCCGCGTCGGCGGCCCGCGTTTCGTCCATCGCCTCGGCTGTCATGGCGGCTGCCTCGGCGATCGGCTCGGCGGCTGCGACGACGCCCGCCTCGGTGGCTGCCGGGACGACGGCGTCGGCGGGTGCGGCCACGCTCACCGCGACAGGCGCGACGGCGGCCGGGGCCGCGGCCGGCATCGCCTCGACCACGGGTTGGTCGGCAGGTTTTTCGGGCGACCGCGCGTCAAGCGCCGGTTCGGTCGTTTCGACGTCCGGGAGTTCGACCGCCGCGGGGGCTGGCGCTTCGAAGACGACGGCCGCAATGGCGGCCGTGATCGACACCGCCTCGATCGATTCGGGAGCGGAAGGGGTGGCGTCGTTGTTGCCGGCCTCGGGCGCGGACATGGAGACCGCCTCGCCTCTGGTCTGGAGGGAGGCCTCCATCGCCGTCAAGGCGACGGTTGCTGCGGCGTCTTCCAGCGGATGTCCGTCCGGCGTGCCGGAGGTCCATGCCACCGCGCTAGGTTTGTCGAGGTCGATCGCGTCGAGGTCCGGCGCCAAGAGGCTCGCCAGTTCGGCCTCGAAATCGTCGCTCATGTCGAGCAACGGTTCGTCGGCGTCCAGGACCGACGCCCCGGTCGCGGACAAACCGAGCTGCTCGTTCGCCAAGGCCTCATCGGTCGCGGACGTGCCATCGTCGACCACGGCGGATTCAGGTTGCTTGAAATCGTCCTGGGGGCGCGAGTCCATGCGGGGTCCTCCGTCTAGTTTGTCACCGCCACCCCGACGGGCCGGAACTTCGGTGGCGAGCATGGCCTTAGTGTGGCAGTGAGCAGCATCGAATCAGTGAGCGAATTGCACCCGTTGATGCATAGCGCTATTGGACAAGCCGAAAGCCGTAAAGGCTGTAGTTCGAGATACAACAATCTTCGGGAGGCACATACATGCTCGGTCTCATGCAGCAATGGCCGCTGCTCAACCACAAGATCATCGACAGCGCGGCACGGCAGCACGGAGCGCGAGAGATCGTTTCCCGTTCCGTCGAAGGACCGATCGTGCGCACGACCTATGCCGAGGCGCGCGGCCGCGCTCTCAAGGTGGCGCAAAGGCTTGCCCGTGACGGGTTCAAGCGCGGCGATCGCATCGGTACGCTGGCCTGGAACACGGCGCGCCACCTGGAGGCCTGGTATGGCATCATGGGCATGGGCGGCGTCTACCACACGCTGAACCCGCGGCTCTTCCCCGAGCAGATCGCCTGGATCATGAACCATGCCGAGGACCGGGCGCTGTTCGTCGACCTCACCTTCATGCCGCTGGTCGAGAAGATCGCGCCGCTGGTGAAGAGCCTCGAGAAGGTGATCGTGCTCACCGACGCCGCGCACATGCCCGAAAGCAAGCTGCCCGACGTGGTGGCGTTCGAGGACTGGCTGGCCGAGGCCGACGGCGATTTCGCCTGGCTTGAGATGGACGAAAACGAGGCGTGCGGCATGTGTTACACGTCCGGCACCACGGGCGATCCCAAGGGCGTCGTCTATTCGCACCGGTCCAACGTGCTGCACGCCATGATCGCCTGCATGCCCGACGCCATGGGCATCTCGTCGCGCGACGTCATCCTGCCGGTCGTGCCGATGTTCCATGCCAATGCCTGGGGCCTTGCCCAGTCGGCCCCGATGATCGGCGCCAAGCTGGTCATGCCCGGCGGGAAGATGGACGGCGCCTCCATCTACGAACTGCTCGACACCGAGAAGGTGACCTTCTCGGCCGCCGTGCCGACGGTCTGGCTGATGCTGCTGCAGCACCTGGAACAGAACGGCCTGACGCTGCCGCATCTGAGCAAGGTGGTCATCGGCGGCTCGGCCTGCCCTCGCGCCATGACGGAAAAGTTCGAGAAGAACTACGGCGTGCAGGTCATCCATGCCTGGGGCATGACCGAGATGAGCCCGCTCGGCACGCTCGCCACGATCAAGCCGAACTATGCCGAACTCGAAGGCGATGCGCTGCTCGACATCAAGCAGACCCAGGGTTACGCGCCCTTCGGCGTCGAGATGAAGGTGACCAACGACGAGAACCGCGAGTTACCTTGGGACGGCAAGACCTTCGGCCGGCTCAAGGTACGCGGACCGGCGGTCGCGTCGTCCTATTTCGGCGGCGCGGGCAAGGAGCAGTTCGATGCCGAGGGCTGGTTCGACACGGGCGACGTCGCCCACATCAACGCCAATGGCTACATGCAGATCACCGATCGCGCCAAGGACGTCATCAAGTCGGGCGGGGAGTGGATCTCGACCATCGATCTCGAAAACCTCGCCGTCGGCCATCCCGACATCGCCGAGGCGGCGGTGATCGGCGTGGCGCACCCCAAGTGGGACGAACGGCCGCTTCTCGTGGTCGTGCGCAAGCCTGGCAAGGAACCGACCAGGGAAGAGATCCTCGACTTCATGGAGGGCAAGGTCGCCAAGTGGTGGATGCCGGACGACGTCGTCTTCGTCGCCGAAATCCCGCATACCGCGACGGGCAAGATCCAGAAGACCACGCTTCGCGACCAGTTCCGCGACTACCAGCTGCCCACGGCCTGACGGGATGCGCGCCGCACGCCGTTTCCGGCCCGTCTCGTTCCGCGCGGCGATCCGTCTCCGCCTGGGGACGGGTCGGGTATGAAAGCGGCGCTTGAACGGCGCGATTCGCGTGCTTCTCGACGGTCGGCGAAGCTGGCCTACTTCGCGACGGTCCTGCTTCTCATCGCGGGTTTGTCGCATCGCTACGGCCTCCTGGAGACGGTGCCGTTCCTGGGAGTCCTGCTGATCGTCGCCCTGCTGGCGACGCTCGGCATTGGCCTTGCCTTCGCCGGCCTTGTCGATCTGTGGGAGCGCGGTGATCGGGGAGGCCGGCGCGCGCTCGCGTCCGCCATCGTCTGTTTCGGCCTGCTTGTGCCTTATGCGGTGAGTGCCTGGCGCGTCCTCGACTATCCGGGACTGGTCGACGTGGCGACGGACCTCGACGATCCGCCCGCGTTTCGGACGCTGGCCGCGGAGCGCCCGGCCTTCGCCAGCCAGATCGCCATCATCGACATGAGCCGGGCGCGGATGATCCGGACCGAATATCCCGACCTGACCGGCCGCCGTTATTCCGTGTCGCTGGATCAGGTGATGGAGCAGGCGCTGGCGCTTGTAGCCGAGCGCGGTTGGACGGTCGCCGCACGACATGGGGTCGTCGCGGAACCGCCGGACCCAGCCGTCGACCAGGAGGAGGGCGAGCAGGCGCCGCCGCCGATTCCGGAGCCGAGGCCGACCACCGGGGAAGCACGGGCCCCGGCGATGCCGGGCGACGACGAAATCGACCTGGACGAGGCCGGCCTTGGCGAAGCGGGGCCGGAAGACGGGACTGGAGACGGCATCGCGAGCGCCGAGGTGACCATCGAAGTGCGCGCCTTCTCGCGATGGCTGCGCTTTCCCGCCGACCTCGTCGTGCGCCTGACCGACGAAGGCGAGACGACCTTCGTCGACCTGCGCTCGGCCTCGCATTTCGCCCAGCACGATCTCGGCGACAACGCCGACCGCATCCGCCGCTTCCTCATCGATCTCGATGCCCGGATGGACCCGGGCACGGAAGAATGACCCGCGAGGTCGCGGCGGCCGACATCCACTTCAAGGAAGCAGCACTGGAGCCCGCATGGCTGGCGACGACGATTACGTCTATGACGAAAAGACCGGCGAATGGCGCCCGGCCTCCGAGATGGCCGCCGAGGCGGCGGCCCCCGACGTGGTGCGGGATTCGGCCGGCAACGTGCTGGCCGACGGCGACTCGGTCACGCTGGTCAAGGACCTCAAGGTGAAGGGCGCCAACCAAACGCTGAAGCAGGGCACCGTGATCCGCTCGATCCGCCTGACCGGCAACCCCGACGAGATCGACTGCCGCCACGAGACGATCAAGGGGCTGGTGCTGCGCGCGGAATTCGTGCGCAAGCGCTGAGACGTCGTTCAGGTCGGGCGATAGGCGGCGTCGATCGAGACCTCGCCGTCCGCCCTGACGGCGCCGCGCGCCACCAGATACTCCAGATGCGCGAGGACCGACAGCCCGGCCGCGCCATGCAGCCGGGGATCGGTGCTGGCATAGATCGCCCGCACGATGTCGGGGATCGTCCGGTCGCCGGCCTTCAGCCGCTCGACGATGGCCGCTTCGCGCATCCGCCGGTGGGTGCGCAGCCCGCGAACGAAGGCGGCCGGCTTTTCCACCGGTCCGCCGTGGCCCGGAAGATAGAGACGGTCGTCGCGTGCGGCGAGCTTGTCCAGCGAGGCCATGTAGTCCGACATGGCGCCATCGGGTGGCGCCACGATCGAGGTCGACCAGGCCATCACGTGGTCGGCCGAAAACAGGATGCCGGTTCCCTCCAGCGTGAAGGCGGCGTGGTTGGCGGCGTGGCCGGGCGTCAGCACGGTGCGGATCGCCCAGCCATCGCCCTGCACCGTCTCGTCGTCGGCGAGCGATTGGTCGGGCGCAAATTCGGTGTCGGCGCTGGCGTCGAGCGGGTTGGTCTCGCCGATCCGGAGCGGGCGGGCGGAACGGTGCGGCCCTTCCGCCAGGACGCGCGCACCGGTGGCCCCGGCAAGCCGCCGGGCAAGCGGCGAGTGATCGCGGTGGGTATGACTGACGAACACGTGGCTGACCGGGCGCCCGCCGATCGCGGCGATGAGGGCCCGATAATGCGTCTCGCTCTCCGGCCCCGGATCGATCACCGCCAGCGTGTCGGTGCCGAGGATGTAGCTGTTGGTGCCGTGGAAGGTGAACGGTCCGGGATTGTCCGCCGTCACCCGCCGAACGCCCGGCGCGACCTCGACTGCCTCGCCATAGGCCGGCTCGAAACGCGTGTCGAACTCGATCGCCATAAAATGCGCCGCCTGTGGTGGAAGAAGGGTCAGTGGAGTTGCCGCATAACACGGAAGTTTCTATAGGGAAACGGAACGGCCATTGCCGGCCGTGCGAATCCAACGGAGCCTCCCCCATGACTGCAGCGAGTGCAACCACTCCTCTCGCAATGCTGGCAATGCCCGAGAAGGGCGCCTCCCGCCTGGCCATGCAGGCCGCGCTCGTCGTCGGCGGCACCCTGCTGCTGACGCTGTCGGCCAAGACCAAGGTCGTTCTCGGCCCGGTCGACCTGTCGCTGCAGACGCTGGCGATCCTTCTGATCGCCACCACCTTCGGCATGCGCCTGGCGGTCGCCACGCTGGCGCTCTACCTCTTCCAGGGCGCGATGGGCTTCCCGGTCTTCCAGTCGACGCCCGAGAAGGGCATCGGCCTCGCCTACATGATGGGCTCGACCGGCGGCTACCTGATCGGCTTCCTCGCCATGGCCGCGATCGCCGGCTGGGCCGCCGACCGCGGCTGGGACCGCTCGGCCTTCAAGCTCTTCGGCGCCATGCTGGTGGCCGAAGCCGCGATGATGGCCTGCGGCTTCGGCTGGCTGGCGACCCTGATCGGCGCCGAGAAGGCCTGGACCTTCGGCGTCGTGCCCTTCATCGTGCCCGACCTCGTCAAGGTCGCGCTCGCCTCCGCGATCGTGCCGGCCGTCTGGGCGCTGATTCCGGGCAAGGCGCGCAGCTGACACCCGACCGTCCGGACGAACGAAACAGGCGGCGGGCCTCGGCCTCGCCGCTTTTTTCATGGGACTAAACCGGGGTGAGGCCGCGTCAGGCGCCGCGGGCGATGAACCAGGGATTGGCGAAGTCGACGTCGTTCGCCTGCTTGCGCTTGCCGTAGACGAAGGCGCCGCCGTCGACGAGCGTGGTCGAGCCGCCGGCCGCGCGCAGCACGGCGTCGCCGGCCGCCGTGTCCCACTCCATGGTGCGGCCGAAGCGCGGGTAGAGATCGGCCTCGCCATTGGCGAGCAGGCAGAACTTCAAGGACGAGCCGACCGCGACCGTCTCGGCGCCCGGATGCCCGTCGATGAAGGCGTCGGTCTCGGGCGTCCGGTGCGAGCGGCTGGCGACGATGCGCGGCGGGCTGGCGGCCGGACGCGCCGCCATCGGCCGGCGCTCGACGATCGCGCCCTGCGCCGAGACGTCGGCGATCGTCGCTTCCCCCGGCCGGCCGGCATAGAGCCTGTTTCGGGCGGGCGCGTAGACGGCGCCGATCGACGGAACGCCGTCACGCACCAGCGCGATGTTGACGGTGAAGTCGCCCTTGCGGCCGACGAATTCCTTCGTGCCGTCCAGCGGATCGACGAGGATGAAGGCCGAGCCGAGGGCTGCCGGCACCAGACCCTCGGCGACCTCCTCCTCTGCCACGCAGACGATGCCGGGCAGGCGCGCGCGCAGGCCCTTCAGGATGATCGCCTCGGCCGCCTGGTCGGCTTCGGTCACGGGCGAGGCATCGGCCTTGGTGACCGTGTCGAAGTCGGTGGCGTAGACAGCCATGATGGCGCGGCCGGCGTCGAGCGCGAGTTCCTCGAACAAGGTCAGGATCTCGCTGTCGGACGGCAGTGCAGGCGCGGTCATGCGATTCCCCTTTCGCGCAGCCAGGTCGCGACCTCCTCGACCATGTCCTCAGGCGGACGGCCGACCGTGTCGAGATGGATCTCCGGGCTCGCCGGCGCCTGGTAGGGCGAATCGACGCCGGTGAAGTTCTTGATCTCGCCGCGCAGGGCCTTGGCGTAAAGGCCTTTCGGGTCGCGTCTGGCGCATTCCTCGAAAGGCGTGTCGACGAAGACCTCGACGAACTCGCCCTCGGCCATCAGCTCGCGCGCCATGCGGCGTTCCGCCTGGAAGGGCGAGATGAAGGAGACGATGACGATGAGCCCGGCATCGGCCATCAGCCGCGCCGTCTCGGCGACGCGGCGGATGTTCTCGACGCGATCCTCCTCGGTGAAGCCGAGGTCGCGGTTCAGCCCGTGGCGGACGTTGTCGCCGTCGAGGATGTAGGTGTGGCGGCCATCGTTGAAGAGGCGCTTCTCGAGCAGGTTGGCGATGGTCGACTTGCCCGACCCCGACAGGCCGGTGAACCAGAGCACGACCGGCTTCTGGAGCTTCATCTGCGCGCGCGCCGCCTTGTCGACGTCGAGCGCCTGCCAGTGGATGTTGGAGGCGCGCCGCAGCGGGTGGCGGATGAGCCCTGCGCCGACGGTGCGGTTGGTCATCCGGTCGATCAGGATGAAGGCGCCGGTGGAGCGGTTGTCGACATAGTTGTCGAAGGCGATCGGCTGCTGCACCGAGATGTTGCAGGAGCCGATCTCGTTGAGGTCGAGCGACTTGGCCGCCTCGTGCGAAAAGCTGTTCACGTCGATGCGATACTTCAGCTCGGTGATCGAAGCCGGTGCCTGGTCGGTCTCGGTGCGCAGGAGATAGGTGCGGCCGGGCAGCATGGGATGTTCGTCGAACCAGATGATGTCGGCGGTGAACTGGTCGGCCACTTCGGGCCGCGCCGACGGCGACACCAGCATGTTGCCGCGCGACACCTCGACCTCGTCGGACAGCACCAGCGTCACCGCCTGGCCGGCCACGGCGGTATCGAGATCGCCGTCATGGGTGACGATGCGCGCGACCGTCGACGCCTTGCCCGACTTCGCCACCACCACCTGGTCGCCCTTCGACACCGTGCCCGAGGCGATGGTGCCGCAGAAGCCGCGGAAATCGAGATTGGGCCGGTTCACGTACTGGACCGGCAGGCGGAACGGCTTGTCCGTGTCGATACGGTCGACCGGCACCGATTCGAGGTGTTCGAGCAGCGTCGGCCCGACATACCAGCCGGTGTTCGCCGAAGCCGTCGTGACGTTGTCGCCAAAGCGCGCCGACATCGGGATCGCCGTGATCGTCTCGAACCCGAGGTCGCGGGCAAAGCCGCGATAGTCCGCCGCGATCCGGTCGAACACGACCTCGTCATAGCCGACGAGGTCGATCTTGTTGATCGCCACGACGACGTGGCGGATGCCGAGCAGCGAGGCGATGAAGGAGTGGCGCCGCGTCTGCTGGATGATGCCGGCGCGGGCGTCGACGAGCACGATGGCGAGATCGGCCGTCGAGGCGCCGGTCGCCATGTTGCGCGTGTACTGCTCGTGGCCGGGCGTGTCGGCGACGATGAACTTGCGCCTGGGCGTGGCGAAGAAGCGGTAGGCGACGTCGATGGTGATGCCCTGCTCGCGCTCGGCCTCCAGCCCGTCGACCAGCAGCGCGAAATCGATGTCGTCGCCGGTCGTGCCGTGCTTGCGCGAATCGGTTTCCAGCGCCGCGAGCTGGTCCTCGAAGATCAGCTTGGTGTCGTAGAGCAGGCGGCCGATCAGCGTCGACTTGCCGTCGTCGACGGACCCGCAGGTGAGGAAGCGAAGCAGCGACTTGCGCTCCTGCTCGGCCAGATAGCCGCGCAGGTCGCCGGTGTCCTTCGTTCTGGCGACGGTGTCGTGCATCAGAAATAGCCCTCGCGCTTCTTCTTCTCCATCGAGCCGGCTTCGTCGCGGTCGATCAGCCGTCCCTGGCGCTCGGACGTGCGGGCGACCAGCATCTCCTGGACGATGTCTTCCAGCGTCGCCGCGTCGGACTCGATGGCGCCAGTGAGAGGATAGCAGCCCAGCGTTCGGAAGCGGACCATGCGTTCCTCGACGGCCTCTCCGGGACGCAGCTTCATGCGCTCGTCGTCGACCATGATCAGCATGCCGTCGCGCTCCACCACCGGACGCGGCCTGGCGAAGTAGAGCGGGACGATGGGGATGCCTTCCAGGAGGATGTACTGCCAGATGTCGAGCTCGGTCCAGTTCGACAGCGGGAAGACGCGGATCGATTCGCCCGGCGCCACGCGGGTGTTGTAGATCCTCCACATTTCCGGGCGCTGGTTCTTGGGGTCCCAGCCGTGCTGGCCGTCGCGGAAGGAGAAGATGCGCTCCTTGGCGCGGCTTTTCTCCTCGTCGCGCCGCGCCCCGCCGAAGGCCGCATCGAACCCGTAGCGGTCGAGCGCCTGGCGAAGACCGACCGTCTTCATCACGTGCGTGTGGACGCTGGAGCCGTGGCTGAAGGGACCGACGCCCTCGCGAAGACCGTCCTGGTTGATGTGGACGATGAGGTCCAGGCCGAGATTTCGCGCCGTTTCGTCCCGGAACACGATCATCTCGCGGAACTTCCAGGTGGTGTCGACATGCAGCAGCGGGAAGGGCGGCGTGCCGGGGTGGAAGGCTTTCATGGCGAGGTGCAGCATGACCGCCGAATCCTTGCCGATCGAATAGAGCATCACCGGCTTCGCCATGGTCGCGGCGACTTCGCGGATGATGTGGATCGCTTCGGCTTCGAGCCGCTTCAGGTGTGAAATCGCAGTGGACATGCCGTCGGTCAGCCTTCGCGGACGGTGGGATTGTAGGCTCTGTCTCCAATTTCCGCCCGCGCGGCAAGCCAAGCCATGCCACAGATGGACCGATCGGCGGTAAAATCATCCTGTCGGGCCGATATCGCCCCTGATATCCGGGAGCGGTCTCTTGCCGGTCAGATGCGATGGTAGTCGCGGTACCAGTCGACGAAGCGTCGGATGCCGTCGCGAAGCGGCACTTTCGGGCGGAACCCGGTCGCGGCGTTCAAGGCGTCGAGATCGGCGAAGGTCCGCTCGACGTCGCCGGGCTGCATCGGCATCAGGTTGAGCTTCGCCTTGCGGCCGATGGCCTCTTCCAGTGCGGCGATGAAGTCCATCAGCGGCACCGGGTCGTTGTGACCGATGTTGTAGACGCGGTACGGCGCCGTCGGCGACGTCGACGGATCGGGCGTGGCCGCGGCATCGCACGGGACCGGCTGCGGCAGGACGTCGAGGGTCGCCACCACCCCCTCCACGATGTCGTCGATGTAGGTGAAGTCGCGCGACAGGGCGCCGCCGTTGAAGACGTCGATGGGATCGCCGGCAAGGATTGCCCGCGCGAACTTGATCGGCGCCATGTCCGGCCGCCCCCATGGCCCATAGACCGTGAAGAAGCGGAGCCCCGTCACCGGCAGGCGATAGAGATGCGCATAGCTGTGCGCCATCAACTCGTTGGCCTTCTTGGTGGCGGCATAGAGGCTGACGGGATGGTCGACGCTGTCGTGCTCGGAAAAGGGCAGCTTGCGATTGGCGCCGTAGACGGAACTGCTCGATGCATAGACCAGATGCGCGACCCTCGCATGGCGACATCCTTCGAGGATGTTGAGGAAGCCGACGAGATTGGACGTGGCATAGTCATGCGGATGGGTGAGCGAATGGCGCACGCCCGCCTGAGCGGCGAGATGCACGACGCGGTCGAACCGGGCGCCGGCAAACAGGGCCTCCACCGCCGCGCGATCCTCGAGGCCCGCCTCGACCATGCGGAAGCCCGGATCGGGCGCAAGCAGCGCCAGCCGGGCGCGCTTCAGCTTCGGGTCGTAGTAGGGATTGACGTTGTCGAAACCGACGACCTCGTGGCCGGCATCGAGCAGGGCCTTCGCCACGTGATATCCGATGAACCCGGCAGCGCCAGTGACCAGTATTCGCACGTCGTCCTCTTCGCACGCCGCTTTCACGGGATCATCTCCTACAGACGAACCCGTGAAGCGCCAAGCGCGAATAAGGATCGACGCTGGCCACGAGCGCCGATTGCCCGCCTTCGCGCGGGCCGTCGTCGCGAACGTCAGACCAGTTCGCTGCGCCAGGGCGGATTGGCGCCGGCGCGCCCGACCGTGACGGCGGCGGCGCGCACGGCGAATTCGAGCATCGCGGCAAGGTCCGCCTCGCCCAGACCGTCGATGGCCTGCCGGGTCAGCCGCCCGGCCTCGTGCAGGGCGGTGAGGATGCCGGCATTGACGGTGTCGCCGGCGCCGACCGTGTCGACGACCGCGACGCGCCGCGCCGGCACCGAGACCATGTGGTCGCGGTTGAAGGCAACCACGCCCTCGGCGCCGCGCGTCACCACGACGAGCTTCGGCCCGAGGTCGAGCCAGCCGCGCGCGACGGCGCATGTGTCGCCGGGCTCGCCGAACCAGGCGAGGTCCTCCTCCGAGAGCTTGACGATGTCGGCCATGGCCAGCATGCGGCGCATGCGGGCGAGGTGGCCGGCGCGGTCGGGTATGAAGCCGGGCCGGATGTTGGGATCGAACATGATCACGCGGCGTCCGCGCTCCCGCGCCATCAGCGCCTCGTAGGCGCTGCCGCAGGGTTCTGGTATCAGGCTGATCGCGCCGAAGAGCAGGGCCGTGATCTCGTCTCCGAGGTCCGGGAGGTCGGCGAGCGATATCATGCGGCCGGCCGTGCCTTCGTCGTAGAAGGTGTAGGAGGCGTGGCCGTCGGCGAGCCGCACGAAGGCGAGCGTGGTCGGGCGGTCGGATCGCACGCAGTAGCGGGCGTCGACGCCCGCGCCGGCCAGCGCCTCGTCGAGCATGCGGCCGAGAAAGTCGGTCGACAGCCCTGAAAAGAAGCCGGCCGGGGCGCGGAGCCGACCGAGCGCGATGGCGCTGTTGAACACCGCCCCGCCAGCATGCGGCGCGAAGGCGGGCTCGCCCTCGGCCGTGAGGCGCGGCAGCATGTCGATCAGCGCTTCGCCGCAGCACAGGATCATGGGTGGTCCTTGGTCAGTCCGGTCTGGGTCAGGAAGCGGTCGAACAGCGGCAGGCTTGCCCCGCCGATCGCCCGCGCATGGATGCCGACGCGGCCGGCGCGCAGCGCTGGAATGCGGAGCCCCTCCGAATCGAAGCCCTTCAGCGCCGCCTCGACGGCGTCGATCAGCCGATCGCGCACGCTGCGCGGCATCCAGCCCTCGATCACGACGGCCTCGAAGTCGACGACGGAGGCCGCCGCCACGATGGCATAGGCGATGCCGCGCGCCGCGCTCCCGATCCAGCGTTCGAGGTCCGGTTCGATGTCGCCCCAGTCGTCCGGCGAGGTCCACAGGAAGGTCGCGTCGCGGCCGGCGCCCGCGATCTCCCGCTCCAGCACCGCGATCGAAGCGATGTCGATGAGCTGTATCGGCTGGCCGTCGGCGCCCGGCACCGGCATCGAGCCGAGCGCGCCGGCATTGCCGGTCCGTCCGGTGTAGAGCGCGCCGTTGAGCACGATGCCGCCGCCGATGAAGGAGCCGAGATAGAAGTAGAGGAAGTCGCGCAGGTCGCTGGTGTCGCCGAAGACGAGTTCGGCCCCGCAGGCCGCGGTCGCGTCGTTCTGGAGATAGACGGGGAAGGGGCAATGCAGGGCGATGTCGGCGCGGATGTCGGCGTCCCGCCACTGGTCCATGATGTCGCGCGGCGCCCCCACCGTGTCGGCCCAGTTCCAGAGCTCGAAAGGCATGGCGATGCCGAGGCCGGCGATCCGCTTGTCCTGATCGGGCGTCAGCCCGGCGCGGAAATGCGCGATGCCGCTGCGCACGAACTCGATCGTCTCCGACGGGGAGGGGTAGGAATAGGACCGGCTCTCGGTGGCGCGCACCTTGCCGAGGAAATCGATCAGGACGAGATTGGCGCTGCGCCGGCCGATCTTGAGCCCGAGGAACAGCGCGCCGTCCGGATTGAGCGACAACGGCACGGAGGGCTGGCCGACCTTGCCGCGGACGGGAGTTCCGCGCAGCAGCAGCCTTTCGGCTTCCAGCTCGCGCATGATGACGGAGACCGTCTGCGCCGAGAGGCTCGTCATGCGGGCGATGTCGGTCTTGGCGAGGCTGCCGTGGCGACGGACCAGCGACAGCACGAGGCGCTCGTTGGCGTCGCGCATGCCGCTCTGGTTGGTGCCGCGCTGGAACCAGTCCTGCCGGCTCTCAGCGTCGCTCCTGGTCACTCCGCTGTCCACGCGTCTCCCCCCGAATCCGGCCTTCTGGCTGCGACCGGTAGCACGAAGAATGCCTCGTGGCAGCCGGTGGTGTCAATTACTAAATCAGAATGAATTATCTATTGACAGGCGGCGCGACCTGGTCTTTTTATGCGGGAGACAGCAGGCCGGGTGATGGCCGAATTGTCGCGCGTCCGGCGGGAGGCCGGTCCGCATGTTCATCCAACGGGAGGAATACCGTGACCAGGAAACTCGCACTCAAGTCGGCGGTCTATGCCGGCGCTGCCGCCTGCATGATCGCCTTCGCCGCGCCCGCGGCGGCCGCCGACGTCTCGGCCTGCCTGATCACCAAGACGGACACCAATCCGTTCTTCGTGAAGATGAGGGAGGGCGCCGAGGCCAAGGCCAAGGAACTCGGCATCGGCCTCAAGTCCTATGCCGGCAAGGTCGACGGCGACAACGAGACCCAGGTCGCCGCCATCGAGACCTGCATCGCCGACGGCGCGAAGGGCATCCTGCTGACGGCGTCGTCCACCTCGGCCATCGTGCCGTCGGTGCAGAAGGCGCGCGAGGCCGGCCTGCTGGTGATCGCGCTCGACACGCCGCTGGAGCCGATCGAGTCGGCCGACATGACGTTTGCCACCGACAATTTCCTGGCCGGCGAACTGATCGGCAAGTGGGCCGCCGCGTCGCTGGGCGACAAGGCCGCCGACGCCAAGATCGCCATGCTGGACCTCGACGTGTCGCAGCCCTCGGTCGACGTGCTGCGCGACCAGGGCTTCCTGCAGGGCTTCGGCATCGACCTCGGCGATCCCAACAAGTGGGGCGACGAGACGGATCCGCGCATCGTCGGCAACGACGTCACCCAGGGCAACGAGGAGGGCGGCCGCAAGGCGATGGAGAACCTGCTCGCCCGCGATCCCGAGATCAACGTCGTCTACACGATCAACGAACCGGCCGCCGCCGGCGCCTACGAGGCGCTCAAGGCCATCGGCCGCGAGAAGGACGTGCTGATCGTGTCGGTCGACGGCGGATGCCCGGGCGTGGCCAACGTGGCCGACGGCGTGATCGGCGCCACCTCGCAGCAATATCCGCTGCTGATGGCGTCCATGGGCATCGAGGCGATCGCCGCCTGGGCCAAGGACGGCGTCAAGCCGCAGGCGAGCGAGGGCAAGGCCTTCTTCGACACCGGCGTCGCGCTGGTGACCGACAAGCCGGTGGACGGCGTCGAGTCGATCTCCGTCGAAGACGGCAAGAAGCTCTGCTGGGGCTGATCTGACGAACGGCCGGGCGGGACCGTCCCGCCTGGCCACCTTTACGCCGGGACACGATCGCCGCACAGTGAGGCGGGGTTCGGAACGGGCAAGCCCGAGCAGGCTTGCGCGGCCAAGGGAGGGCTCGTGACGTGAGCAACGCCGATAACTTCGAAGACGTCGTGAAGTCGCGCCGCGACGAGAAGGTCGCGGAATTCGACCTGATCGAGAAGAACGTCTTCCACCGTCTGCACAGCCTGCTGCACCGGACTCCGGCGCTGGTGCCGCTGATCGTGCTGGTGGTTGCATGCGTGGTGTTCGGCCTGATCAATGCGAATTTCTGGCGCATCAGCACGCTGAGCCTGATCTTCCAGCAGATCGGCATCGTCGGCATCCTGGGCATCGCCCAGTCGCTGGTGGTCCTGACGGCCGGCATCGACCTGTCGGTCGGCGCCATGGCGGTGCTGACCTCCGTCATCATGGGCCAGTTCACCTTCCGCTACGGGCTGCCGGCGGAGGTGGCGATCGCCATCGGGCTGGCGGCCGGGACGATGATGGGCGCGATCAACGGCGTCCTGGTCGCCCGCATGCGCATACCGCCCTTCATCGTCACGCTGGGCACCTGGCAGGTGTTTCTCGCGACCAACTACATCTACTCGGCCAACGAGACGATCCGCAGCCAGGACATCGAGGCGAACGCGCCCGCGCTGCAGTTCTGGGGCACCGCCTTCAACTTCGCCGGCGCGCGGGTGACGCTGGCCGTCGTGCTGCTGATCGTGCTCGTCGCCATCATGGCCTACGTGCTGCGCCACACCGCCTGGGGACGCCACGTCTATGCCGTCGGCGACGATCCGGAAGCGGCCGAACTGGCGGGGGTGCCGCGAAAACGCGTGCTGATCCAGGCCTATGCGCTGGCGGGCTTCTTCTGCGGCATCGCCGGGTGGGTGATGATCGGCCGCTTCGGCTCGGTCTCGCCGTCGGCCTCGACCGGCATCCTCGGTAACATCCAGGCGATCACCGCGGTGGTGATCGGCGGAATCTCCCTGTTCGGCGGTCGCGGCACCATCGTCGGCATGTTCCTCGGCGCGCTGATCGTCGGGGTGTTCGAGATGGGACTGCGCATGGCCGGCGCCGACGCGCAATGGACCTACCTCCTCATCGGCGTCCTCATCATCGCCGCCGTCGCGATCGACCAGTGGATCAGAAAGGTGTCGGCCTGATGGAACCGCTTCTCAAGGCCCGCAACCTGGTCAAGCGCTACGGCCGGGTCACCGCGCTCGACCAGTGCGACTTCGACCTCATGCCGGGCGAGATCCTCGCCGTCATCGGCGACAACGGCGCCGGCAAGTCGACCCTGATCAAGGCGCTATCCGGCGCGGTCATCCCCGACGCCGGAACGATGTGGCTCGACGGCGCGCCGATCGAGTTCGCCTCGCCGAACGATGCGCGCGCCAAGGGCATCGAGACGGTCTACCAGACGCTCGCGATGTCGCCCGCGCTGTCCATCGCCGACAACATGTTCATGGGCCGCGAACTGCGCCGGCCGGGGTTCATGGGCACCTGGCTGCGCAAGCTCGACCACAAGGCGATGGAGGATTTCGCCCGCAAGAAGCTCTCCGACCTCGGCCTGATGACAATCCAGAACATCAACCAGCCCGTCGAGACGCTGTCGGGCGGCCAGCGCCAGGGCGTGGCGGTGGCGCGGGCGGCCGCCTTCGGCTCCAGGGTCATCATCCTCGACGAACCGACTGCCGCGCTCGGCGTGAAGGAATCGCGCCGCGTGCTGGAACTGATCCTCGACGTCCGTTCGCGCGGCATCCCCATCATCCTGATCTCGCACAACATGCCGCACGTCTTCGAGGTGGCCGACCGCATCCACATCCACCGGCTGGGGCGGCGGCTCTGCGTGGTCGATCCGAAGGACTACATCATGTCCGACGCCGTGGCCTTCATGACCGGCGCCAAGGAACCGCCGGGCGAGGCCCTGGCGGCATAGGGACCGGGGCGGCACCGGCCACCGCCGATGCCTAACGCGCGGCAGAGAATTCCCGACTTTTCACGCTGCACCGCAAACATCGCCGTTTGCATTCGCCTCGGTTGCGACTAGCATGGCTTCGGGAGGAATGCTGGAAACCTTGGCGGGGGTCCGACGCGAGGCGTCGTCCCCGGAGGGCGAAGGGAGCCGACATGGACCAGGCGATATCGAGCGAACTCCCGATTTTCGCGGAGCATGACAACGATCCCAAGGCGCTGGCCGAGGAGATCCTGAAGAGCCTCACCTATCGCGTCGGCAAGGACGCGTCGGTCGCTACGCCCTATGACTGGCTGGCAGCCTCCATCAAGGTCGTGCGCGACCGCATCATCGAGCGATGGATCGCCTCGACGAAGGATGCCTACACGCAGCAACGCAAGCGCGTGTACTACCTGTCGATGGAGTTCCTCATCGGCCGCCTGATGCGCGACGCCTTTTCCAATCTCGGCCTGATGGAAAACATGCGTGAGGCGCTGAAGATCCTCGACGTCGAGATCGACGTGATCGCCGGGCTGGAACCCGATGCGGCCCTGGGCAATGGCGGTCTCGGCCGCCTGGCCGCCTGCTTCATGGAAAGCATGGCCTCGGTCGACCTGCCGGCCCACGGCTACGGCATCCGCTACGTGCACGGTCTGTTTCGCCAGGAAATCCAGGACGGCTGGCAGGTGGAACTGCCCGAGACCTGGCTCGACCATGGCAATCCCTGGGAATTCGAACGCCGCGAACGCTCGGTCGAGATCGGCTTCGGCGGGACGGTCGAATCGATCACGTCGAAGGACGGGCGGCTGGAGCGCCATGTCTGGCGGCCGCAGGAGCGGGTGCTCGCCGTGGCTTACGACACGCCCGTGGTGGGCTGGCGCGGCAAGCGCGTCAACACGCTGAGATTGTGGTCGGCGATGGCGGTCGATCCGATCCTGCTCGCCGCCTTCAACGCCGGCGACCACATCGGCGCGCTGCGCGAGGCCAACCAGGCGGCCTCGCTGACCCGCGTGCTCTATCCGGCCGACAGCCACCAGGCCGGCCAGGAATTGCGCCTGCGGCAGGAGTACTTCTTCACCGCCGCCTCGCTGCAGGACATCGTGCAGCGGCACCTGTCGCAGTATGGCGACCTGCTGACCCTGCCCGACAAGGCGGCGATACACCTCAACGACACGCATCCGGCCGTCGCCATCGCCGAACTGATGCGGCTGCTGATGGATGTCTACGGCATCGACTTCGACACCGCCTGGGGCCTGACGAAGCGCACCTTCGCCTATACCAACCACACGCTGCTGCCCGAGGCGCTGGAAAGCTGGCCGGTTCCCGTCTTCGAGCGGCTGCTGCCGCGCCACATGCAGATCGTCTATGCCATCAACGCGCAGGTGCTGCTGGAAGCGCGGAGCCGGCAGATCTTCGACGACGAGCAGATCCGGCGCATCTCGCTGATCCATGAGGACGGCGACCGCCGCGTGCGCATGGGCAATCTCGCCTTCGCCGGATCGCACTCGGTCAACGGCGTCTCCGGTCTCCACACCGAGCTGATGAAGCAGACGGTATTCTCCGACCTGAACAGGCTCTATCCCGGCCGCATCAACAACAAGACCAACGGCATCACACCGCGCCGCTGGCTAATGCAATGCAATCCGGGCCTGACCGCGCTGGCCCGCGAGGCCATCGGCGACCGTTTCCTCGACGACACCGACGCGCTGAAGGATCTGAACCGTTTCGCCTCCGATCCGGCGTTCCGCGACAAGTTCGCGGCGGTGAAGCGCGCCAACAAGGAGCGGCTCGCCGAGCTGGTCGACGAACGGCTGAGCCTGCGCATCGATCCGTCGGCGCTGTTCGACGTGCAGATCAAGCGCATTCACGAATACAAGCGCCAGCTTTTGAACATAATCGAAGCCGTGGCGCTCTACGACCAGATCCGTTCGCATCCGGAGAAGGACTGGCTGCCGCGCGTCAAGTTCCTCGCCGGCAAGGCGGCGCCGAGCTATCACAACGCCAAGCTGATCATCAAACTCGCCAACGACGTGGCACGCGTGATCAACCGCGACCCGGCCGTGCGCGGCCTCCTGAAGATCGTCTTCATTCCCAACTACAGCGTCTCGGTGGCCGAGATCATGGTGCCGGCCGCCGACCTGTCCGAGCAGATCTCGACGGCGGGCATGGAGGCCTCGGGCACCGGCAACATGAAGTTCGCGCTGAACGGCGCCATCACCATCGGGACGCTCGATGGCGCCAATGTCGAGATCAGCGAATGCGTCGGCGAGGACAACATCGTCATCTTCGGCCTTAAGGCGCATGAGGTGGAGGAAACCCGCCGCAAGGGCTACGAGCCGCGCGCCATCATCGAAAGCTCGCCGGAACTCGGCCAGGCGCTGCACGCGATCTCGTCGGGCGTGTTCTCGCCGGACGATCCCGCCCGCTACCGCGCGCTCGTCGACGGGCTCTATGCGACCGACTGGTTTATGGTCGCGGCGGATTTCGATTCCTTTGCCGACGCGCAGCGGCGGGTCGACGACATCTGGCGCAACGCGCCGGACTGGTACGCCAAGGCGATCCGCAACACCGCCAACGTCGGCTGGTTCTCCTCCGACAGGACGATTCGCGAGTATGATCGCGACATCTGGCATGCGGGCCTCTGAGCCACCGACACGGTCCTCTTCGAGGGCGGAACGTTCGCCCGTCCGAACACGTTTGAGAGGCCTCCGCCGCCTGGCGGGGACTGGCGCGGGACGTCGCGATACCGTCACTTGTCTCGACAAGCATGCACCCCGCGGGCGACGCGGTGGAAGAGGGGAGGAACGATGGCAGACAACAACAGGGTCCAGCCGCTGGCGCGTGATGCCATGGCCTACGTGCTGGCGGGCGGCCGGGGGAGCCGCCTGAAGGAACTGACGGACACCCGCGCCAAGCCGGCGGTCTATTTCGGCGGCAAGACACGCATCATCGACTTTGCGCTGTCGAACGCGCTCAATTCGGGCATCCGCCGCATCGGCGTGGCCACCCAGTACAAGGCGCATTCTCTCATCCGCCACCTGCAGCGCGGCTGGAACTTCTTCCGTCCCGAGCGCAATGAGAGTTTCGACATCCTGCCGGCCAGCCAGCGCGTCTCCGAGACGCAATGGTACGAAGGCACCGCCGATGCGGTGTTCCAGAACGCCGACATCATCGAGGACTACAAGGTCGAGTTCATGGTCATCCTGGCCGGCGACCACATCTACAAGATGGACTACGAACCGATGCTGCGCGAGCATGTCGAGTCGGGCGCCGACGTGACGATCGGCTGCCTCGAGGTGCCGCGCATGGAGGCGACAGGCTTCGGTGTCATGCATGTCGACCGGCACGACGTGGTGGTGTCCTTCGTCGAGAAGCCGGCGGACCCGCCCGGCATCCCCGACAAGCCGGACTTCGCGCTCGCCTCGATGGGCATCTACGTGTTCCGCACCAAGTTCCTGATGGAGGAGCTGCGGCGCGACGCGGCCACGCCGGGCTCCAGCCGCGACTTCGGCAAGGACCTGATCCCCCACATCGTCAAGCACGGCAAGGCGCTCGCCCACCGTTTCTCCAAGTCCTGCGTCCGGTCGACGTTCGAGGGCGAGGCCTACTGGCGCGACGTCGGCACGATCGACGCCTACTGGGAAGCCAATATCGACCTGACGGCGATCACGCCGCAGCTCGACATCTACGATCGCAACTGGCCGATCTGGACCTATGCCGAGATCAAGCCGCCGGCGAAATTCGTCCATGACGAGGAGGGCCGGCGCGGCTCTGCGGTGTCGTCGCTGGTGGCGGGCGACTGCATCATTTCGGGTGCGGCGCTGCGCAAGTCGCTGATCTTCACCGGCGCGCGGGTCAACTCCTTTTCCATGCTCGACGAGGCGGTGGTGCTACCGGACTGCTATGTCGGCCGCAATGCCCGCCTGACGCGCGTGGTGATCGATCGCGGCGTGAAGATTCCCGAGGGGCTGGTGGTCGGCGAGGACCCGGTGGAGGACGCGCGCCGCTTTCGTCGCACGGAAGCCGGGGTCTGCCTTGTGACGCAATCCATGATCGATAGGATCTCATGAAAATCCTTGCCGTTGCCTCCGAAATCTATCCGATCGTCAAGACCGGCGGACTGGCGGACGTCACCGGCGCGCTGCCGGGCGCGCTCGCCGCGCATGGTATGGCGGTGCGCACGCTCGTTCCCGGCTACCGGCGCGTTATAGCGGCGATCGAGGGCAAGCCGACGGTCGTGCGGTCATGGCCGGAATTCTACGGCGGGCCCGCCTCGATCCTGTCGGCTGCCGCCGCCGGGCTCGATCTCTTCGTGCTCGACGCGCCGCATCTCTTCGATCGCCCGGGCTCACCCTATGGCGACGGCGGCGACTTTCCCGACAACTGGCGCCGCTTCGCGGCCCTCGGCAAGGCCGGCGCCGAACTGGCCGAGCATGGCGGCGACGGCTTCCTGCCCGATCTCGTCCATGCCCATGACTGGCAGGCGGCGATGACGGTCGCCTACATACGCTACGCCAACGAGCGGTCGGTGCCGACGGTGATGACGGTTCACAATCTCGCCTTCCAGGGCCAGTTCCCGTCGTCGATCTTCCAGCAACTGGGGCTTCCGGACGCGGCGATGAGCGTCGACGGCGTCGAGTATTACGGCGGGATCGGCTTCCTGAAGGCCGGACTGCAGGGCGCGAGCGCGATCACCACGGTCAGCCCGACCTATGCGCAGGAAATCTGCACCCCGCAGTTCGGCATGGGTCTCGACGGCCTGATCAACGCCCGCGCCGGCGATCTGCACGGCATCGTCAATGGCATCGACACGGCGGTCTGGGATCCGCAGACCGACGCGCATCTGCCCGCGGTCTTCGGCACGCGGACGCTGGCCAAGCGCCAGCGCAACAAGGCCGCCGTGGAAGAGCGGTTCGGTCTCGACGAGGACACCGCGCCGATCCTGACCGTCATCAGCCGCCTGACCTGGCAGAAGGGCATGGATCTCCTGGCCGAGGTGCTCGATCGGATCGTCGCCGAAGGCGCCAAGCTGGCCATCCTGGGCTCGGGCGACCATGCGCTGGAGGGCGCGCTGCTCGCGGGGGCTGCCCGCCACCGCGGTCGTGTCGGGGTCGTCATCGGCTACAACGAGCCGCTGTCGCACCTGATGCAGGCCGGCTGCGACGCCATTCTCGTGCCGTCCCGCTTCGAGCCCTGTGGCCTGACGCAGCTCTACGGCCTTCGCTACGGCTGCGTCCCCGTGGTGGCGCGCACCGGCGGGCTCGCCGACACGATCATCGATGCCAACGAGGCGGCCCTGTCGGCTGGCGCGGCGACCGGTTTCCAGTTCGCCCCGCTGACCGCGGATGCCTTCCTGCAGGCGATCCGGCGCGTGATGCGCTGGCATCGCGAGCCTTCGGTCTGGGCGACGATCCAGCGCCAGGGCATGAAGGCCGACGTCTCCTGGGACCGGAGCGCGGCGCGCTATGCCCAGTTGTACGACACCCTCGCCTCGGATGTTTGAGTGATGATCAGGACCGTAGCTACCACCCCTTATGGCGACCAGAAGCCCGGCACGTCCGGCCTGCGCAAGAAGGTGCCCGTTTTCCAGCAGGAAAATTATGCCGAGAACTTCATCCAGTCGGTTTTCGACAGCCTGGATGACTTCGCCGGCGCGACGCTGGTGATCGGCGGCGATGGCCGCTACCACAACCGCGAGGTCATCCAGATCGCGATGCGGATGGCGGCCGCCAACGGCTTTGGCCGGGTGATCGTCGGGCAGGGCGGCATTCTCTCGACGCCCGCCGCCTCGAACGTGATCCGCAAGCATGGCGCCTTCGGCGGGCTGGTGCTGTCGGCGAGCCACAATCCCGGCGGCCCCACCGAGGATTTCGGCATCAAGTACAACATCGGCAATGGCGGCCCGGCGCCCGAGCGCATGACCGATGCGGTGTTCGCGCGCTCGAAGGTCATCGATCGCTACCTGACCATCGACGCGCCCGACATCGATCTCGACCAGGTGGGCACATTTTCGGTCGGCACGACCACGATCGAGGTGATCGACCCGGTGGCCGACTATGCCGCGCTGATGGAGACGCTGTTCGATTTCGCCGCCATCCGGGCGATGTTTGCCGGCGGTTTCCGCATGGCCTTCGACGCCATGCACGCCGTCACCGGTCCCTACGCCGTCGAGATCCTGGAAAACCGGCTCGGCGCGGCGCCGGGCACCGTGCGAAACGGGGTGCCGCTGCCCGATTTCGGCGGGCATCATCCCGATCCGAACCTCGTCCACGCCAGGGATCTCTATGAAACGATGATGTCGCCCGACGCGCCCGACTTCGGCGCCGCGTCGGATGGCGACGGCGACCGCAACCTGATCATCGGCCGGGGCATCTTCGTCAATCCGTCCGACTCGCTCGCCATGCTCGCCGCCAACGCCCACCTGGCGCCCGGCTATGCCGGCGGGCTGAAGGGCATCGCGCGTTCGATGCCGACGAGCGCCGCCGCCGACCGGGTGGCGGAAAAGCTCGGCATCGGCCTCTACGAAACGCCGACCGGCTGGAAGTTCTTCGGCAACCTGCTCGACGCCGGCATGGCGACGATCTGCGGCGAGGAGAGCGCAGGCACCGGCTCCGACCACGTGCGCGAAAAGGACGGGCTGTGGGCCGTGCTGCTCTGGCTCAACATTCTGGCGGTGCGCCGGGAGAGCGTGAAGGCCATCGCGGCCGCTCACTGGGCCGCGTATGGCCGCAACTATTATGCCCGCCACGACTACGAGGCGGTGGAGACGGACCGGGCGAATGCGCTGATGGCGGCATTGCGCGACCGGCTCGCCGCCCTGCCGGGCATGACGGTGAAGGGCCTGACCATCGCCTTCGCCGACGACTTCTCGTACACCGACCCGGTCGACGGCTCGGTGTCGAGGAACCAGGGCGTCCGCATCGGCTTCGAGGGCGGGTCGCGCATCGTCTACCGCCTGTCGGGCACCGGGACCGAGGGCGCCACGATCCGCGTTTATCTAGAGCGCTACGAGGCCGACCCGGGCCTGCTGGCGCAGGAGACGCCGGATGCGCTGGCGGACCTGATCCTCGCCGCCGAGGAGATCGCCGGGATCGGGCGGTTCACCGGTCGCGCCGGCCCGGACGTCGTTACCTGACCATGGCCGACGCGACGCTCGCCGACCATTGCGGCGCTGCCTTCGTTGCCGGCGGCGCGCGGTTTCGCGTCTGGTCCGGCTCGGCCGACAGGGTCTGGCTGTGCCTGTTCGACGACGAGGGCGAGGCCGAGGTCGCCCGGTTCGAGATGAAGCCCGCAGGCGTCGGCTTTCGTCAGGTGTTCGTGGCCGGCGCAGCGCCCGGCCTGCGCTACGGCCTGCGCGCCGACGGTCGCTTCGATCCCGACAACGGCTTCTGGTTCGATCCCGACAAGCTCGTGATGGACCCCTACGCGCTGGAGATCGACCGGCCCTACCGCTACCGGCCGGAACTCGGCGCGCGTCGCGGCGAGGGGGGCGACACGGCGCGGCTGATGCCGAAGGCCGTGCTGACCGGACCGCTGCCGGACGTCGCGGCGGCTCCGCCCGTCTTCCAGCCCGGCGGCTTCATCTACGAGGTCAACGTGCGCGGCTTCACCATGCGGCACCCCGGCGTTCCCGAACACCTGCGCGGCAGAGTGGCGGCGCTGGCGCATCCGGCCGTGCTCGCGCATCTGACCATGCTCGGCGTCGACGCGGTGGAGCTGATGCCGGTGACCGCCTGGATCGACGAGCGGCATCTTGCTCCGCTCGGACTGAAAAACGTCTGGGGCTACAATCCCGTCACCTTCATGGCGCTCGACCCGCGGCTCTGCCCCGGCGGCGTCGCGGAGCTGCGCGACACGGTCGCGGCGCTGCGGGCGGCCGGCATCGGGGTCATCCTCGACCTCGTCTTCAACCACACCGGCGAGAGCGACGTGCTGGGGCCGACGCTGTCGTTTCGCGGGCTCGACAACCTCGCCTACTACCGGCACCTGCCGGGCGACCCGGTGGTGCTCGCCAACGACACCGGCTGCGGCAACACCATCGCGACGCAGCATCCCGAAGTGCACCGGATGATCCTCGATTCGCTGCGGCATTTCGTGACGAAATGCGGCGTGGACGGGTTCCGCTTCGATCTCGCGCCGGTGCTTGGCCGCGATCATCGCGGTTTCGATCCGGCCGCGCGCTTCTTTCGCGAGATCGCCGAAGACCCGGTGCTCGGCGACCGGGTGCTGATCGCCGAACCCTGGGACATCGGCCCGGGCGGCTATCACCTCGGCAATTTTCCAGCACCCTTCCTCGAATGGAACGACGTCTACCGCGACGACGTGCGCCGTTTCTGGCGCTGCGACCCCGGCCGGGTGCCGGCGCTGGCGACGCGGCTCGCTGGTTCCTCCGACATCTTCGACCGCAAGGGCCACCCGGGGACCCGCAGCGTCAACTTCATCGCCGCCCATGACGGCATGAGCCTCGCCGACCTCGTCGCCTACGAGCAGAAACACAACGAGGCGAATGGCGAGGACAACCGCGACGGCCATGACGAGAACCTGTCGTGGAACAATGGCGTGGAAGGCGCGACGGACGATCAAGATGTCCGCGCCGCGCGGGCGCGCGACCTGCGGGCGCTGCTGTCGACGCTGTTCCTGTCGCGCGGGTCGATCATGCTGACGGCCGGAGACGAGTTCGGGCGCACACAGCGTGGCAACAACAATGCCTATGCGCAGGACAACGGCCTGGCCTGGCTGGACTGGGAGAGCCGCGACCTTGCGCTGGAGGCGCATGCGGCGGCACTTGCCGCATTGCGCGGACGCGTGCCGGCGTTGCGCCGGGCAGACTTCCTCACCGGCAAGCCCATGGCCGAAGGCCGGCCGCCCGACGTCGAATGGCTCGACGTCACCGGCCATCCGCTCGACGAGGCGGGCTGGAACGACGGCGAAAACCGGCGGCTCGCCATGGTGCTGGCGACGGACGGCGAAGGCAGCCCGCGTCGCGTGGCGCTTCTGCTCAACGGCGACCGGGACGAGGCCGTCTTCGTACTGTCGCCGGCCCAGGGCTTCGAATGGCGGCTGATCGCGCCCGACGAAGGCGTCGAGCCGCGCCCCGGGCAACACGCAATCGCGCTTGCCGGACGCACCGCGGCCGTGCTTTGCGAAACAGACATCGAGACGTCACGACCGACGGGGGACTGAATGGCCGGCAATGTCGAGCGAGCGCGGGCGGGGGCCGGCGCTGAGTGGTGGCGCGGCTGCGCGATCTACCAGATCTATCCGCGCTCCTTCCAGGACACGGGCGAGGACGGCGTCGGCGACCTGCCCGGCGTCACGGCAAGGCTGCCCTATGTCGCGAGCCTCGGCGTCGATGCCATCTGGCTGTCGCCCTTCTTCATGTCGCCGATGGCCGACATGGGCTACGACGTGTCCGACTATTGCGCGGTCGACCCGCTGTTCGGCACACTGGCCGATTTCGACGCCCTTGTCGCCGAGGCGCACCGCCTGGGCATGAAGGTCATCATCGACCAGGTGCTGTCGCATTGTTCCGACCAGCACGTCTGGTTCAGGGAAAGCCGGTCGAGCCGCGACAACCCGAAGGCGGACTGGTACGTCTGGGCCGACCCGAAGCCGGACGGCAACCCGCCCAACAACTGGCTGTCTGTGTTCGGCGGACCGGCCTGGGAATGGGATTCGACGCGCCGGCAGTACTACCTGCACAACTTCCTCGCCTCGCAGCCGGACTTGAACTTCCACAATCCCGACGTTCGCGCCGCCCTGCTCGACACCGTCCGCTTCTGGCTCGACCGCGGCGTCGACGGGTTCAGGCTCGACACGGTGAACTATTATTTCCACGATGCCGGACTGCGCCCGAACCCGCCAAAGGCGCCGGGCGGGGGTGGCGACGTGCCTGACACCAATCCCTATGGCTACCAGCAGCACGTCCACGACAAGAACCAGCCGGAAAACCTGGGCTTCCTGCGCGAGTTCCGCGCCTTGCTCGACCGGTACGACGATCGCGCCGCGGTCGGCGAGGTGGGCGACGGGAACGGCGCGCTGACGATCGTGGCCGCCTATACCGGCGGCGGCGACAAGCTGCACATGTGCTACACCTTCGACCTGCTGGCGCCGGCCTTTTCGGCGGCCCATGTGGCGCAGTGCATTTCGGAATTCGAGACCTCGGTCGTCGACGGCTGGGTCTGCTGGGCCTTCTCCAACCACGACGTCCAGCGCCATGCCACGCGCTGGGCCGGCGAGGGCCGAACGCCGGACGCGGTGGCGCGCTTCTCGATCGGGCTGATATCTTGCCTGCGCGGGTCGATCTGCCTCTATCAGGGCGAGGAGCTGGGCCTGCCGGAAGCCGACATCGCCTTCGAGGATCTGCGCGATCCCTACGGCATCCGCTTCTGGCCTGCCTTCAAGGGTCGCGACGGCTGCCGCACGCCGATGGTGTGGGACGGCGCGGCCCCGCATGGCGGATTCTCGCAGGCGCGGCCGTGGCTGCCCGTGCCGCAGGCGCATCTGGCGCGCGCGGTGGACGTGCAGCTGGCCGACGCCGGCTCGATCCTTGCCCGCTACCGCGAGGTGCTCGCCTTCCGCAAGGAACTGCCGGCGCTGGTGGGTGGCGCGATCGAGATCGTCGGGCAGACCGACGAGGTGCTGGCCTTCCTGCGCGGAGGCGACGGCGAGCGGCTGCTTTGCGTGTTCAACTTCTCCGCCGACCCGGTCGCGTGGACGCTGCCGGCGGAACTGGGGCCGGTCGAGGCGCTGGCCTTCCCAGGCTGGCGCGCCGCGCTGGATGGCAGGACGCTGACGCTCGAGGGGCTCGACGGATTCTGCGGCCGCATCGCCTGAACCGGCCGCCGACGGTCAACCCTGGCGGGTGATGAACTCGGCGATGGTGCCGCAGATGCGGTCCTGGTCGTCGGCCGTCAGATAGGGGTGCATTGGCAGGCACAGGATGCGCGACGGCAGCCCTTCGGACACCGGCAGCCCGGTCGGCACGCGCGGAAAGGCCTCATAGGCCACCTGAAGGTGCAACGGCTTGACGTAATAGATCACGGTCGGGATTCCGGCCGCCTGCAGATGCGCCTTCAGGCCGTCGCGGTGCGGCGTCTCGATGGCGTACTGTGCGAAGGCCGAACGACGGTTCTCTGGCACGACCGGCGTCTTGACGATGCCCGCCAGCCCCTCGGCATAGCGCCGCGCGACCACCTGGCGCTCGGCCATCTCGTCTTCGAGGATCGCCAGCTTCTCGATCAGGATCGCGGCCTGGATCGTATCGAGGCGCGAGTTCAGCCCGACATGGACGTTGTCGTACTGCGTGGCGCCCTTGCCGTGGAAGGCGTAGGACCGCAGCGTCTCGGCGAAGGAGTCGTCGTCGGTGAACATCGCGCCACCGTCGCCATAGCAGCCGAGCGGCTTTGCCGGGTAGAAGCTCGTCGAGGCCACGTGGCCGAAGGCGCCGCACATGCGGTTGTCGAGGCTGCCGCCGATCGCTTGCGCCGCGTCCTCGATCACCATCAACTCCTCACGCCGGGCGATGGCGTCAATGGCGGGATAGTCGGCCGCGAGTCCGAACAGGTCGACCGGGATGATCGCCCTGGGCGTCAGCCTGCCCTCGGCCCTGACCATGGCGATGGCGGCCTCGAGGGAGGCGGGGTCCATGTTGTAGCTGTCGGGATCGATGTCGACGAAGACCGGCTCGGCCTTGGCCAGCGCGACGACCTCGGCCGTCGCCGCGAAGGTGAAGCTCGGGCAGAACACCGCGTCCCCAGGGCCGATGCCGCTGGCCAGCAAGGGCAGGAGCAGGGCATCGGTGCCGTTGGCGCAGGCGACCACGTTGCGCATGCCGACATAGTCGGCGAGCTGCTTCTCGAACTCCCGCACCTCGGGGCCGAGGATGTAGGCGCCGCTGTCGATGACGCGGTCGACGGCCGCCTTCAGGCGGTGGTTGATGCGCGCCCGCTGGGCTCCGAGATCGATGAACTGCATTGCCGCTCCAGCACTTCCCGCGCCATGCCGACGCCCCTGTCCCGGTCGTCTCTTAGGACGCCTTCCGGATCATTGCCAGACGCAATCGATCACCATGCGTAGGGTGCGGTAACGTGACGTTATGCAAGGAGAAATGCGTGCGACGGCTCAGCGCGGCGGGCAATCGAAATGCCGCCGCAACAGGCGGACATTGCGGTTGTTGGCCTTGTAGTAGACGTCGAAGATCGACCCCAGCACGGGAACGCTGCCCACCACCGTGTCGATCGCCACATTGCCGATCATGCGGGCGATGACGTGGCCGGGGGCGCCGGCTCGCCAGCCATAGATGATGATGTGGGCCGAGACCAGGGCGGCAGCCACGTCGCCGACGCCGGGAAACAGGCCGGCGATGGGATCGAGGCCGTAGCGGATGTTCGTACCGGGAATACGCCAGCGCGAATCGAGATTGCGGGCCAGTTTCTCAAGATCGTCCAGGCTGGCCTGACGACTGGATTTCCCGTCGACGGACGCGGCGATCATGCGCTAAGCTGCGGCTGCCTCGACTCTTCGATGGCGCGCAGGAAAATGCGGCGGGCGATGTGTGGCGAGGCACGGCCTTCACCGGCCGCACGGCAGGCCTGGCGGGCCGCCCAGTACCACTTGCCGCGCGCCTCCGGCCAGCCGTTCTCCAGCGCCATCGCCGCCTGCGCAACGTCATGGATCTCAATCATGCGAGCGTCGTTTCCGTGAAGCAGTTTCACCGGTTCATGAAAAAGGGCCATCGACTGTGCTCGCTGTTTTGCAATCCTGAAGATGAACGTCCCGAGACGGTCCCGGTTCCCCAGCGGGTTCTCCTGCCGGACCGTTTCACAAAAAACTTTCTTCAATGTGAAGACGCCGTCGCGGCTGGACGGCGGCGCCACGATCTGCCTGGGAAATCCGGCCGTCGTGATGGCCTGCGTCGCTGTGTGCACCGCGTCGGGCGCAAGCGGTACGCATGCAAGTGAAATACAGGAGCCGCTGGCAACGCCTCTGGCGACCGATGGTGCGCCCGCAGTCGCAGTGGGATGCCGAGCGGCGGGCATTCATCAACTGGACGATGGGATCGCTCGGCCCGCACGCGGGAGTCGGCGCAAGCGCAACCCGGCGGGAGCGAGGGGCGGCTCTAGGTTGCCGACATGGTCGAAACCGTGGCCCGATCGTCCCGGTCTGCCCCGATCAACGCATTTCCCACGGCGGTGACCGCGGGTCGCCAGCATTCGGGCCTCATTGGCGTGCCTGCAGCGTTACAGCGCCTTCGACGCTTCGGCAGCGGTGTCGCGGATGTGGTCCTCGATCAGGCGCGATGCGAGCGCGCCATCGCGCTTCAGAGTTGCGTCCATGATCATGCGGTGTTCCTGGAACTTGCGACCACCGAGGCCTTGGGGCGTGCTCTTGGTGAGGAAGCGGTATCGATCGAGCTGGTCGAACATCAGCGCGCGCAGGCGCAGGAGCCACAGCTTGCTGCAGGCGGCCACCAGCGAACCGTGAAACTCCCGATGCCGCTCGACCCATTCGGTGTGACGCGCCATGCGCTCCTCCCAAGGGAGGCTCTCGATGATGCTCAGTCGGTGATGCGAGGCCACGATCCTGCTCTCCCACTCGTCGTCGCCCTTGGCGATGGCGTCGAGGAGGGAACGGGTCTCGAAATCGATGTAGTGGTCCGTGATCTCGACCAGTTCCTCGCTTGAGACCGGCGCCACGCGGAAGCCCTTGCCGGCCTCCAGTGTCACGAAGCCTTCCGAGACAAGCTGCGACAATGCCTCCCGAAGTGTCCCGATGCCGACGTCGTAGCGCCGGGTCAGGTCGGCGAACTTCAACCTGGCACCCGGTGCGAAAACGCTGCTGACGATGTCCGACCGCAGTCGCGCGAGAATGTCCTGGCCTGCCGTGGCATCGGGACGCACCGGCTCACGGCGCAGCGTCTTCTTGATCTCGATGTCCAGGGCTCGCCCCCACCAATAATGCTTCTCGCGCCGAATCCATATCCGGATTCCGCCTCATTCAACAAGAGCCTGATTTTCGAAAATCGTCATATGGGCAGGTGTTCTTGTCGAGCGGTGGACAGCCTGGGACGGCGAACACTTGCGCGCGGCGGTTTCGATGGTAACTCTTTCGAAAATTCGCGGAGGTTCGAATGAAATTGCTTTCCTTCTCCAGAGGGCATGCGGCGTCGTGGGGTGTCGCGGTGAGCGACGGAATCGTCGATCTCGGGGCCCTTATCGGCGGCGATCATCCCGATCTGAAGGCCTACCTGGCTGCCGGCATGCCGCGGGCGGAGGCCTATGCCGAAAGGCCTGCCGACCACGGGTATGACCAGATTACCTTTGCACCGGTGATCCCAAACCCGTCCAAGATCCCGATGGTGGCCTTGAACTACCAAGAGGATGGAGAAAATGCTCGCCCGCGGCCGGACCATCCGGTGCTTTTCCTGCGCCTGGCAGCCTCGCAGATCGGCCATGGCGCGGCGCTGATCCGCCCTCGGGTCTCCGAGCGCCTGGACTTCGAGGGGGAACTCGCGGCCATCATCGGAAAAGGGGGGCGCCACATCCCGCGCGAGCAGGCCATGGCCCATGTGGCGGGATATGCCTGCTACAATGATGGCAGCGTGCGCGACTGGCAAAGGCACAGCCATCAGTTCACCGCGGGCAAGAACTTCGCGGGAACCGGCGCCTTCGGTCCCTGGATGGTGACCGCCGACGAACTCGACCTGTCGCAGCGCAGCCTCGCTCTGGTCTCGCGCGTGAACGGCGTCGAGATGCAGCGGACGGAAACGTCACGCATGATCTTCGACGTCGCCTATCTCATCGCCTACCTCTCGACCTTCGTGCCGCTGGAACCGGGCGACGTGGTCGTGACCGGCACGTGCTCCGGTTTCGGTTCGACCCGCACGCCGCCGCAATTCCTCGGCGTCGGCGACGTGGTGGAGATCGAGATCGAGGGCATCGGCACCCTGTCGAACACCGTCGAGGACGAGCCCCGCTAGGCTCGCATATCCCGTCCTTCCGGTGCGGCGCGGCCACGCCCGCAGGTGGAATGCTGCGCTGCGAAAGAACAGATTATTTTCGATGAAATCGAAAGTTTCGAAAATCTGTTGAGACTGCGAAAGCTCCATGCTATCACAAACACGGCGCCCGAGCGGGCCGTTACGGATGGGAGCGGGAGGATTTCGTGACATATCTCGTCAACTCGATTGGCCATGTCCAACTGGATGTGAAGGACATGGATGCCGTGATCCGGGACGCAACGGAGATACTGGGCCTTCACGTAACCCGGCGGGAACACGGCATTGTATGGCTCGCCTGCAACGGGCGCAGTGTCGAACTCGTGTTGCGAGAAGCCGCCGCGAACGCCGCCGCATCCGTAGGCTTCGAGGCCGTGTCCGCCGCGGCCGTCGAGGAGGCGGCACAGCGCATCCCCGAGGCCGGCTGCCGTATCCTGTCGCGGTCGCCGTCGCTCGACTGCTGCGCTGCCGGCGTGGTCTTCGCAACCCCGCAGGGACACACCTTCGAGATTCACACGCCCATCCCCGACAAGATCTACGGGCGCCGCCACAACGAGGTCGGCGTCGGGGCGATTCGTATCGACCACGTCAACATCACGTCGCCGGAGCCGGTGGAGACCCGCGCCCAGCTCGAGGCGATCATGGGGCTGAAGCTCTCGGAGCGGATGGTCGACGACGGATTGAGCTGGATGCGCGGCGCCAACAAGTTGCACCATATTCTCGGCATCGTGCGGGGCCCGACCGGCCTGCACCACTATTCCTTCGAGTTCGCGGAGTTCGGCGACTATTGCCGTCTGGGCGACCTGCTCGACCGCGCCGACAAGGAACTCGTCTGGGGCCCCGGTCGGCACCGCCCGGGCGACAACTGCTACGCCTACTATGTCGACGCGAGTGGCGCCATGGTCGAATGCTCCTGGGGCATGGCCCTGGTGGCCGACGACGACAACTACGAGCCCAACGTCATCACGGTACTAAAGCGGCCGGAGAACGTGCGTATCATGAACGTCTGGGGAACGCCGGCGCCGGCTCCCTGGCTCGCTCACGCCTTTCCCTTTGCCCCGCCCGCCGCCTGAGCGGCCGCAGGGACACGCAACGCCATGGGAGGGGCCGGGACATGACGACGATCGGAATACTCGAAGGATCGCTGCGCAAGGCGTCGCTGTCGCGCACGGTCGGCCGCGCGGCGGCCGACATTGCGGCGCCCGGGATCGAGATCGTGATCCTGCCGAGCGTCGGCGACCTGCCGCACTACGACCAGGACGTGTGCGACGCCGGAATCCCCGCCTCGGTTGCGGAGCTCGCAGCGGCCGCGGCGGCCGTGGACGGCATTCTCATCGTGACTCCCGAATACAACTGGTCAATCCCCGGCGCCCTGAAGAACGCGATCGACTGGCTGTCCCGGCTCAAGCCGAACCCTTTGGAGGGCAAGGCCGTGGCGATCTGGACGGTCTCGCCCGGCGCGCTCGGTGGCGCGCGCGCGCACGAGCCCCTGCGCCACGTGCTGCACTCCCAGGATGCTCGCATCATGGCGAGGCCCGAGATCCAGGTCGCTGGCGCGGCCTCGAAGGTCGATGTGGCGGCAGGCGCCATCGTGGACGGCGCGACACGTGACTTCCTGCGCGGCCATCTCGACAAGTTCAACGCATTCATCGGCTCTGCGGCCGGCGTGATCGCGCGGCCCTGATCCAACGTTCCGCGGAGGAAGAAAAATGGAGTATTCGCTCGGTTTCATGTCCGACGGGCTGAAACTCTCCGGCGTCCTGCATGTCCCCGAAAAGCGTCGGGACGGCGAGAGACTGCCGACCTTCATCGTGCTTCACGGATTCGTCGGGACGAAGGACGAATCGCATGCCGAACTGCAGGCGCGCATGCTCGAGGACATGGGCTACTGCGCCTTCCGCATCGACATGCGTGGCTGCGGCCAGAGCGAGGGAGCCCGCGCCGAGGTGCGCTGCTTCGACCAGGTCGCCGACACGAAGAACGCGTTCACCTTCATCGCCGATCGGGACGAAGTGGATCCGGCGCGGATCGGCGTAATCGGCCATTCCTTCGGCGCCGCGGTGGCGGTCTACACCGCCGGCATCGATGAGCGCTTCGCCTGCGTCATTTCCTCCTGCGGCTGGGGCGACGGCGAGCGGAAGTTCCGCGGCCAGCATCCGACGCCGGAAGCCTGGGCAAAGTTCACCGACATCCTGGAGCGCGGCCGCAGGCAGAAGGCGGAGACGGGTGAGAGCCTCTGGGTTTCGCGCTTCGACGTCGTGCCGATCCCCGAGGCGCTGCGCAAGAACCTGTCGCCGAAGGCGATGTTCGAGGTGCCGGTCGAGACGGCGATCAGCATGTACAATTTCCGCGCCGACGACGTTGTGGCCAACATTGCCCCGCGCCCGCTGCTGCTCTTCCACACGGCCAACGACGTCATCACCCCGATGGAGCAGTCGATCCGCATGTTCGAGAAGGCGGGCGCCAATGCCGAACTCATGATTCCGACCGGGACCTCGCATTTCCCGCTGTCGGAAGCAGACGCGCCGCGCACGCGCGTCCTTATACAGTCCTGGCTCGACAAGTTCTTCCCGACGCCGCTCAGGAACCGCGAATGACGCGTTACCGTCCAGACGTGCTGCGGGCCTATGCCGGCGCGCTCCTGGCCGGGGGTGGCTTCGCGGCCGGCCATGCACGGCGGACGGCGGAGGTCCTGGTCTGGGCGAACCAGCGCGGCGCCGAATCCCACGGCGTCCTGCGCATCCCCCGCTATGTCGAGATGGTGGAAATCGGGATCATCGATCCCGTCGCCGAACCGAAAATCGTGCGGCGCGAAGGGGCGATCGCCGTTCTCGATGCCGGCCGGGCTCCGGGCGCGTCGGCGATGGCCATGGCCATGGACGAGGCCATCGCCTTGGCCGCATCGAACGGCATCGGCTGGTGCGCGGCGCGCGGCATCACCCATGCGGGCGCGGTCGGCTATTACACCCTCCCGGCGGTGCAGCGCGGCTTCATCGGCATCGTCATGACCGCCTCGGGACCGCTGATGGCCTATCACGGGTCGCGCAAGGCGGGCGTGTCCACCAATCCCATCGCGATCGGGGCACCCGGACCGGGCGATCCCGTGCTGCTCGACATGTCCACGTCCACGGTGGCCCTGGGCAAGGTGATGGCGGCGAAGGACGACGGCACCCCGGTGCCCGACACCTGGGGGCTCGACGCGGAAGGACGCCCGGCGACCGATCCTGCCGCCATCGCGACGCTGACGCCGCTCGGCGGTCCGAAAGGATCTGGCCTCTCGTTGATGATCGAGATCCTGTCGAGCGTCCTGGTCGGCAACCCGGTGATCGCGAACGCGCTCGAGGGCGGCCCTGCTGGCATGAATGGCCTCGCCATGGCCATCAGGGTCGGCGCATTCGGCGACGCCTCTTCGTTCCAGGTCGAAATGGGGCGGCTCGAGCGGGCGATCCGAGGCCTGCCGCGAGCGCCGGGAACAACCGCGATACGCCTGCCCGGCGAGCGCGGCTTCGCGGTCGCCGCCGAGCGAGAGGAACGCGGCATCCCGCTCGCGGCCGGGACGGTCAAACGGCTCGAGGCGCTGGGTGCCCGCCTCGGAATAGACGCGCCTGCACCGCTGGAGGAACCGGTGCCGAAGGAAGGCGCGATGCCTTAGTCGCGATCCGCAGGGGAGGAGGAAAGCAATGAAGACGCAAGGGACCAAGGTACATCCCGTTCGACAGGCTCTGGGCGGAACGGTGTTGCTCGCCATGGGGATCGCGCTCATCGTCATCTCCTGGCGCTATCCCACCGGCGGCATCGTCGAAATGGGACCCGGCTACATGCCGAAGCTGGTCGGCGCGATGCTCGCGGTGCTGGCCGTGCTCATAATCGTGGCGGATCTGCGCGATCCCCGCCCGTCCGGGCAGACGTCCGTTCACTGGCGCTCGCTCGTCTTCCTATCGGCCTCGGTCCTCGCTTTCGGCGTCCTCGTGAACAGGCTCGGATTGGTGCCCGCCACCTTCCTGTCGCTCGTGCTGGCAATGCTCGCCGACGGAATGGCGCGTCCGCTCGGCATTCTCGTCTATTCCACGGTCGTGACGTTCCTGAGCTGGGTCCTGTTCATCCCGCTCCTCGGCTTGCCGCTCACCGCGTTCTGGAGGTGATGCCATGGCAGACCAGCTCCTGATGGGCCTTGGCTTCGTTCTCCAGCCACATGTCCTGATCTACGCCTTCCTCGGCGTCTTTCTCGGCCAGTTGATCGGCGTCCTGCCGGGCATCGGCGCCATGACGGCCATCTCGCTTCTCCTGCCCGTGACGTTCTACCTCGACGCGACGTCCTCCGTGATCATGCTGGCCGGCATCTACTACGGTTCGCAATATGGCGGTTCGATCGCCTCCATCCTCCTGAACCTTCCAGGCACGCCATCGTCGGTCGTGACCTGCCTCGAAGGCTATCCGCTCGCGCAGCAGGGGCGTGCGGGCTTCGCCCTTTTCGTCACCGCCACATCCTCCTTCCTCGGCAGCATGATCGGCGTGATGCTCGTCGTGCTGGCCGCCATTCCGATGGCGGCGCTCGCGCTGAAATTCGGCGCGCCTGAATACGTCATGCTCGTGGCGCTCGGCCTGCTTGCCGCCTCCCTCGTGGGCACGGGTTCCAGCATCCGGGCGTTGGCTATGGTGATGGCCGGGATCGCCCTCGGCCTTGTCGGCTCCGACATCAACACCGGCTTCTACCGCTTCGTAGCGGTGAACGACCTCGCCGACGGCATCAGCCTCGTCTCGTTGGCGATGGGACTGTTCGGGCTGTCCGAGATCATGCGCAACGCCAGCATACCCAGCCAGAGGCGGGGCGACATCAAGCTCGGCTTCCGCGACATCCTGCCGAACCGCGGCGAGGCGAAGGCCATGGTCGGACCGGTACTCCGAGGCTCCGCCGTCGGCAGCTTCTTCGGCGCGCTCCCGGGCACGGGCGCCGCCATCGCCTCCTTCATGGCCTACGCGGTCGAGCGCCGCTCCGCCCGCGACCCAGAAAGCTTCGGCAAGGGCAACATCGCCGGCCTGTCGGCGCCCGAGGCGGCCAACAACGCGGCCGCGCAGACCGGCTTCATCCCGACGCTGACGCTCGGCATTCCCGGCGATGCCGTCATGGCGCTGATGATCGGCGCGTTGCTGTTCAACGGGATCGTCCCCGGACCACGCCTGATCGTCGATCAACCGGAGCTGTTCTGGGGCGTCATCGCGAGCTTCTTCGTCGGCAATCTCCTGCTGCTCCTGATCAATCTGCCGCTGATCCGCTTGTGGGTGCGACTGCTGAGCATTCCCTACCAGTCGCTCTATCCGACGATCGTGATCCTGATCTGCGTGGGCGTATACGCACACCGCAACAGCGTCACCGACGTCGTCCTTACCCTGGTCTTCGGCCTGGTCGGCTTCGCCATGAAGCAGATGCGCTTCGAGCCCGCGCCGCTGCTGCTCGGCTTCGTCCTCGGCCCGATGCTGGAGGAGAACTTCCGCCGGACCATGCTGCTCTACGATGGCGACTTCAGCATCTTCGTGACCCGCCCGATCAGCGGGACGCTGGTCGCCTGCGCGGTCGCACTCTTCGCCTACACGCTTCTGTCCGCCTGGCGGACGAAAAAGAGCGCCATGATGGCGTCATGACATTCGGTGGGGGCCGTTCCCAGTCTGGGGCTCCTGCACATCCGTGGACAGACTGGTTCGACAAGGGAGGAACGTGCATGTTCAAGACACTGATGATGGCGCTGCCGGCCATGGCTATCATGGCAGGTACCGCGGCGGCGGAGGACTATCCGACCCGTTCGATTCGCCTCGTCCATGGCTTCGCTGCCGGAGGCAACGCCGACACCGTCGCGCGTATCCTGGCCGACGAGATGACGCGCGGCCTCGGCCAGCCCGTGGTCGTCGAGGCCAAGCCGGGCGCTGGCGGCAACGTCGGGTCGGACTATGTATCGAAAGCCGATCCGGACGGTTACACCATCCAGCTAATGGTTGGCGGCCACACCGTCTCGGCTGCGCTCTACAAGGAACTCGCCTACGATCCCATCGATGGCTTCGAGTTCGTCTCGACCATCGGGCAGTTCCCATTCTTCGTGGCGGCACGCAAGGGCGCCTATGCCTCCATGGAGGACCTCGTCGAGAAGTCCAAGGCGGGCACGATCAAGATCGGCCATTCTGGCGTCGGCACCACGCAGCACCTGACGGGCGAACTGCTCGGGCTGCGCACGGGCGGGAAATTCTCGCACATTCCTTACAAGGGCGGCGCCGCCGCGAGCGCGGCCTTGCTCGGCGGAGAGGTCGATCTGCTGATCGATGCCGGCACGGTGATCCGCGGCCAGGCCGATGCGGGCGAATTCGACGTTCTCGGCGTTTCCGCCGGGAAGCGCTGGCCCGACGCGCCGGACGTCCCGACGATCGCCGAGACGGTTTCGCCCGACTTCGACATCGTGTCCTGGACCGGCGTCGGTGCTCCCGCGGGGACGCCGGAGCCCATCGTCGAGAAGCTGCGCGCGGAGGTTCACCGCGTGCTGGCGCTGCCGGAAGTGCAGGAACGACTTCGCGGTCTGGGCGCCGAACCCGCCGCTTCGAGCGGCGAGGAGATGAAGGCGATGATCGAGAAGCAGATCGCGGTCTGGACCGACGTGGTCGAGAAGGCCGGCATCGAGAAGCGCTGACGCCTTGGGAGCCCGCCGGATGCGTGCGGGCTCCCGTCCACCAACCTCTTCAGGAAGCCCAGGCAGGACGCCCGCATGAGCCACGAAACGCCGAAATCGCCCGACGAACTCACCGCCGCGATGCTGCGCCAGCAGCTCTTCGTGGTTTCGACAGGTCCGGCCCGGTCGCCCGAGATCGCAAGGCTGCTGCCCGCCCATCTCGAATACCAGGTCAGGATCGAACGGGAAGGCAAGCTTTTCGGAGCAGGCCCGATCTTCGAGGAGGGCGCCGACGTCCCGTCGGGTGGGATGATCGTGCTGCGCGCCCGCGACATCGCCGAGGCGCGCGCAATCGCCGACGCCGATCCGCTGCATGCGGCCGGCCTGCGCAGCTACACGATCCGCAAATGGCTCCTCAACGAGGGGGCGATCACGCTCACCGTTCGCTTTTCCGACCAGAGCGCGGTGATCGCCGGCACCACCTGAACAGGAAGGCCGGTCCGCCCGCCGCTCCCCGACGACCTCCACACCATACCGAAACCATTGAGCAGCAGCACATGAACGACCTTCATTGGAACCTGATTGGCGGGGAATGGGTGGGCGGCGATACCGTTGCCAACGTCAATCCGTCGAACACCGGCGACGTCGTGGGGATCTACGCGCGTGGCAGGGCGGATGACGCGCGCGCGGCGATCGCGGCGGCGAAGGCTGCCTCGGCGACGTGGTTGCACAGCACGCCGCTCGAGCGGCATGCCGTGCTGCGCAAGACCGCGGACGAAATCCTGGCGCGCAAGGACGAACTTGGCCGGCTCTTGTCGCGCGAGGAAGGCAAGACCCTGTCCGAAGGCATCGCCGAGACGGTACGTGCCGGGCAGATTTTCGATTTCTTCGCTGGTGAAGCGTTGCGGTCGGCCGGCGAGGTCCTTCCGTCGGTGCGTCCCGGCATGACGGTCGAGATCACGCGCGAACCCGTCGGCGTAGTCGGCCTTATCACGCCCTGGAACTTCCCGATCGCCATCCCCGCATGGAAGATTGCGCCGGCGCTCTGCCATGGCAACACCGTCGTCTTCAAGCCCGCCGAACTCGTGCCGGGCTCGGCCTGGGCGCTCGTCGACATCCTGCACCGGGCTGGACTGCCGCGCGGCGTGCTGAACCTGGTCATGGGTCGCGGCTCCGAGGTGGGCGCCGCGATCGTCGACAGTCCGGACGTCGATGCGCTGTCCTTCACCGGTTCGGTCGAGACCGGCCAGCAGCTGGCGTTGGCCTCGGCCAGACTGATGCGAAAGGTCCAGCTCGAGATGGGGGGCAAGAACCCGCTCGTCGTGCTCGATGACGCCGATCTCGACATAGCGGTCGACGTGGCCGTCAGCGGCGCCTTCTTCTCGACCGGCCAGCGCTGCACCGCCTCGTCACGGCTGATCGTGACGGAGGGCATCCACGACCACTTCGTGGCTGCGTTGACGGCGCGGCTGCGCGACCTCACAGTGGACGATGCGTTGAAGCCGGGAACCGACATCGGGCCGGTGGTCGATGCCCGCCAGCTCGAACAGGACGAGCGCTACATCGCGCTTGGCCGTCAGGAAGGCGCGAACCTGGCCTTCGGCGGCACGCGTCTGGACCGCAACACGCCCGGCTTCTATCTCCAGCCGGCGCTCTTCACCGAGGCGAACAACGAGATGCGGATCGCGCGCGAGGAGATCTTCGGTCCCGTGGCGTGCGTCATCCGCGTCCGGGACTACGAAGAGGCGCTGGCGGTGGCCAACGACACGCCGTTCGGACTTTCGGCGGGCATCTGCACATCGAGCCTCAAGCATGCCGCGCACTTCAATCGCAACGCGCTGGCGGGGATGGTGATGGTGAACGTGCCCACCGCCGGCGTCGACTTCCACGTCCCGTTCGGCGGGCGCAAGGGATCCAACTATGGGCCGCGCGAACAGGGCCGTTACGCCGCCGAGTTCTTCACCACGGTCAAGACCGCCTATGTCCGTCCAGCCTGACTCGGTCGAACGCTGCCCGCCCGCGCCGGAGCTGCTCGACCGCTTCGCCGCCATCGTGGGCATCCGCTACGCCCTGCGCGACGACGATGCGGTCTCGCCCCACCTGCGCGAAGAGCGGGGGCTCCTGCGGGGGCGTTCGCCCCTCGTCCTTCGGCCGGGCAGCGTGGACGAGGTGAGCCAGATCCTGCGTCTTGCGACCGAGACGCGGACCGCGATCGTGCCGCAGGGCGGCAACACCGGCCTGGTCGGCGGGCAGATACCGGACGAAAGCGGCAGCCAGATCGTGCTGTCCCTGTCGCGGCTCGACCGCATCCGCGAGATCGACGCGGCGAACGCTACGATCACGGCCGAGGCCGGCGTCGTGCTGAAGACGCTGCAGACCGCGGCGGCCGATGCTGGCCGACTGTTCCCGCTGGCGCTCGGGGCGCAGGGATCCTGCCAGATCGGCGGAAACCTGTCCTCGAATGCCGGCGGAACCGCCGTGCTGGCCTATGGCAATGCCCGTGACCTGTGCCTCGGCGTCGAAGTGGTGCTGCCGACTGGCGAGATCCTTGACGACATGCGCAAGCTGCGGAAAGACAACACCGGATACGACCTCAAGAACCTGTTCGTCGGCGCCGAGGGAACGCTCGGCGTCATCACGGCAGCGGTGCTGAAGCTGTTCCCCCAACCGCGCGGCCGCGAGGTCGCCTGGATAGGTACGGATACGCCCGCCGCGGCGCTGGCCCTGTTCGAGCTGGCGGCAGACCGCTGCGGTTCCGCGCTGACCGGCTTCGAACTCGTCTCGGCCATGGCCTTCGACTTCTCGCTGCGCCACATGCCCGCCGCACGGGCGCCACTGGAGAGCCGCTGGCCCTGGTATATCCTGATGGAGGTCTCGTCGGGACGTTCGGCCGAGGATGCGCGCAGCCAGATCGAGAACGTGCTCGAGGCTGGCATCGAGAATGGACATGCCGGCGATGCGGTGCTGGCGGGCAGCCTCTCCCAGGCGGCCGCGTTCTGGCATGTGCGGGAGTTCGCGTCGGAAGCCCAGAAGTACGAAGGCGCCTCGATAAAGCACGACATCGCCATGCCCGTCTTGGCCATTCCCCGCTTCATCGACGAGGCCGCCGTCGCCGTGGCCGCCGTCTCGCCGGCGGCGCGGGTCGCCTGTTTCGGACACATGGGCGACGGCAACCTCCACTACAACGTCTCCCAGCCGCCCGGCGAGCCTCCGGATCGCTTCCTCGGCCTCTACCCGGCCATGAACGAGGCCGTGCTCGCCGTCGTGCGGGCGCTGGATGGCTCGATCTCCGCGGAGCACGGCATAGGCTCGATGAAGCGCGCCGAACTGCGCCGGAGCAGCCCGCCCGTCGCACTCGATCTCATGCGCCGCATCAAGGCGGCGTTCGATCCGGCCGCCATCATGAATCCGGGCAAGGTGCTGTAGCCGGCGTTCCGCCCGAGGCGCCACATCCGGAGCGAGTGCAAAGGAAAGAGAGACCATGATCTACGAAATGCGCATCTACCGCTGCGTGCCAGGCCAACTGCCGACGCTGCTCGAACGGTTCGAGAAGACGACGCTTCGGATCTGGGAGCGGCTCGGCATCCGGCAGGCCGGCTTCTTCACCACGGTCGTCGGCGAATCCAACAGTGAACTCACCTACTTCATCGCCTGGGAATCGCTCGCCGAGCGCGAGGCGAAGTGGAACGCCTTCATGAAGGATCCCGAATGGATCGACGCCCGCGCGGCGCACCGCGCCGCCCATGGCGAGGTGGTGGCGAGCATCTCCAACCAGTTCCTGGCGCCGACGGCCTTCTCAGTCCTCCGCTAAAGCGTGTTGCGCCCAATCCGGTTCATTCTGTTTCTCGTTTGGCGGGCGCCCACATCGTCCGATGGACTTGGGCGATGAACCACATCGACCTTCGACGAAACCCTCGACCTTGGGCCAGATGCCCTCCGGCAGAGCGGTTCAATGTTCGCCGGAAATGCTTGTCTTATGACTTCTAGCAGGCCTCGCTCCCGTGGCTCGGCAGTCCGGTCATTGGACCGGCCGCGCCTTCATCCGCGGCGGCCGGGCCAATGTCCGGCAAGCGCTCTACATGCCGGCGCTCGTCGCCATGCGCTTCAACCCCGACCTCAAGGCAAAGTACGAACAGCTCCTTGCAGTCGCAAAGCCGCCCAAAAAGGCCATCACAGCCATCATGCGAAAGATGATCCTGCTGGCAAACGCCCTGCTCAGGCACGGCCGCAAATGGACCCTATCCCTGCCTTGACCAACACGGATACTTTAGGCGAACTTCGCGAGCTTATCCGGCCCGGCGCCTCGTACCCCACGTTGCGCAGCCGACGTTCATAAGGAACCGAACTCCTTCGCCCCTATGCACGCTGGTCGTCGGTATCTCCGTGCGCCCGTCTCGGCCTCGCCGCGCCCGCCGGCTGGCCGCATCTGGCCCCCGATACCTGACTGCGCGACCGTTTTTCCGAACGCGATCTCCTGTCGGGTCGGATGAGCCGGGCGGCAAGAAAAGGCCGTCGCGCGGCGAGCCACCAGCGTCACGGTTGCGGTCTTCGCGGCGATGCGGGCGCAGAGGTCGTCGAGCCCCAGCGCCACGCAGAGGGACGAGAATTGCCGATCATTGCCGCAGGTAACGATCAGATGCCCGCCCGCCACCGGGAACGCCTGTTAAGGGACGATGTTGGGATGGGCGTTGCCCAAGCGGTGAGAAGCCTTCCCGGAGACGAGATAGTCCATCGCCAGGTTGCCGAGCACAGCGATCGCGGTGTCGAGGAACGACAGACCGAGACGCGTGACGGGCGAACTTGCGCGAATCCAGTGCTGGGAAGCAACATCGCCGCCAACTTGCGAAAAAAGCGTCTGGAACACATCTTGAGCTTATCGAGACATAGCTGACGGTTCATACCCGAGACAAGGTTTACGCATCGCGCATTTGGGGAGGACCCGAATGCCCTGGAACGAGTGTAAGCCCATGGATGAA
>JBHYDY010000019.1:0-110209 GCA_051860465.1 Mesorhizobium sp. | reverse complement strand
GGCGCCGTCGGCACCAAGTCGATCGTCGGCTCCTTCACCCGCGATTCCTCGGGCTTCGTCTCGATCGGCACGCTCGACGTCGACGTCAACGCCGTCACGCTGACCTCGTCGGATGACGCGGCCAACGGCATCCTGACCAAGGACATCGACGCCGACGCGCTCCAGGCCGACCCGACCGGCACGGCCGAGAACTACTTCCTGCTCGACACGGGCTCGACGACCGCCGCCACCGGCACCGAGATCGCCCTGACGGGTACGAACACCGGCGAGGAAATCGGCGCGATGGTGCGGGCCGTGGACTCGATCCTCACCCAGATGACCGATGCCGCCGCCGACCTCGGCGCCGCAAAGAAGCGCGTCAGCCTGCAGAGCGAGTTCGTCTCCAACCTGTCGGACACGATCAGCAAGGGCGTCGGCACGCTGGTCGACGCCGACATGAGCCAGGAGTCCACCCGCCTGCAGGCCCTCCAGGTGCAGCAGCAGCTGGGCATCCAGGCGCTGTCGATTGCCAACGGCAACTCGCAGACGATCCTGTCGCTCTTCCGCTAAAGGTTTCGGCGACGCCCGGGCGACCGGGCGACGCACCTCCAGTCGGGTCGTCGCGTTCGCGCGGCGGCCCGATATCATTTTCGCGCAAGCTTCAGCATCTAGGTTCGGAACCCTGCAATTCGGGGACCTTGGCCTGTGCCGGAACAGCTTCAAAAAATCGCCGACAACCTCCTGTCGCTGGGACCCAGGCGACTGGCCATTATGGGCGGAATCCTTGGCACGGTGGTGCTGGCGATCCTCATCGGCGCGATTTACCTCAACAAGCCGGCCACCGAGACGCTGTACATCGGCCTCGACCGCAGCGACGTCTCCAAGATCGGCGTCGTGCTGTCGGAGTCCGGCATCTCCTACGACGTCGGATCGGATGGCACGAGCGTCCTGGTCGCGACCGGATTCACCGGCCGCGCCCGGATGATTCTGGCCGACAAGGGCCTCCCCAGCAGTACCAATGCCGGTTACGAACTCTTCGACAATGTCGGATCGCTCGGTCTCACCTCCTTCATGCAGGAAGTGACACGCGTGCGGGCGCTTGAAGGCGAAATCGCCCGCACCATCCAGTCGATCGCCGGCATCAAGACGGCCCGCGTGCATATCGTCATGTCCCAGCAGGCGAGTTTCCGCCGCGAGGAGCAGCAGCCCACCGCCTCGGTCGTCATCCGGTCGGGCGGCGTGGACGAGATCAGGACCGCCAACTCGATTCGTCACCTGGTGGCGGCGGCCGTTCCCGGCCTGACGTCGGACAACGTGACCGTGCTCGACACCAACGGCGCGCTTCTGGCGACCGGCGACGACCCGTCCAACAGTTCGATCAACCGTTCGATGAGCATAGAGCGGACCGTCGAGAGCCAGGTCGCCGACAACATCTACCGCGCGCTCGCGCCCTTCCTCGGACGCGACAACTTTCGCGCCAGCGTGAAAGCCGTCGTCAACACCGACGCGCGCCAGATCGAGGAGACCATCTTCGATCCCGATTCCAGGGTCGAGCGGTCGATCCGCACCATCCGGGAAAACAACACGTCCAACGAGACCGGCGCAGCCACGCCGGTGGGCGTTGACCAGAACATCCCCGACGAGGGCGGTGCCGGCGCCCAGAACCCGCAATCGGCGGAAGAGCGCGAGCGTCGCGAGGAGATCACGAACTACGAGGTGAACTCGAAGCGGATCGCCACGACCAGCAACGGCTATCAGATATCGAAGCTGTCGATCGCCGTCGTGGTCAACCGCGACCAGATCGCCGCGGCGCTCGGCGCCGGTGCGACGGACGACCAGATCCAGGCACGGGTCGGCGAAATCGAGAACGTGGTCGCGACCGCGGTCGGCCTCGACGGCGAGCGCGGCGACAAGGTTTCCGTCACCGCGCTCTCCTTCGTCGAGGAAGCGGTCACTGAGGGACTGGCGGCGCCTGGCATCCTGGAGACTGCCAGCCAGTACACCGGTTCCATGATCAACGCGCTCGCCTTCGTCATCGTGGCCTTTCTGGTGTCCTGGTTCGGTCTGCGCCCGCTGGCGGCGGCGCTGACGAAGAGCGAAAGCGTCGCCGGATCCGACTTCGGCGACCTGCAACTGCCCTTCGATTCCCCGCTCAACAACATGGCCCTGCCCGACCCCCTCGCTGGAATGGGCGGAAACGATGGCGGCGGCTTCCCCGGCCTGGCCGGAATGGGTGGGATGGGTGGGATGGGCATGGGCGGCATGGGCATGCCCAGCGAAAGCGACGTCATGGAGGAACTGAAGATGCGGCTGCGGCCGGCCCCGCAGGAACGGCTGGCCCACATGGTCGAGCTGAACGAGGAGCGCACCGCCGCGATCCTGCGCAAATGGGTCGGCGGCGAGGCGATGGCAGGCTAGAATGGTTTCGTCTGATTGGACATTGCTCTGATGCCGACCCTGGCCGATCTTCTGGTCGACTTCGGCAAGCCGAAGGCACAGCAGCCTGCCTTCGGCGGTTGCGCGTCCGGCGGCATGCAGATGCCGGCCTTTGCGTTTTCCGGACCGACCGGCGAGGAGATGCCGGGTCTTGGCGACATGCCCGGCATGCCGTTCGATCCTGCCGAGACTGCCTTCGCATTGCCCGAAACCGAACTGGAAGTCCCCGCGCCGCCGCCCGACATCGATGCGATCGTCGCCGAAGCCGTCGCAAAGGCGGAAACGTCCCTTGCCGAACGGATGGAGGCGGAGTTCGCCGACCGGCTCGAGGCCCGTGAAAAGGCCCACGCCGAAGAACTCGAGCGCCTGCAGCGAGAAGCCGGCGAAGCCACCGGCATGCGCATCGCCGATGAGTTCGCCGCCCTGGAGAAACGCCTGAGCGCCTACACGTCCGACGTCGTCGCCCGTCTTTTGGCGCCGGTCATGACTGAGGATCTCCAGCGCAAGGCCATTGCGAGTCTCGTCGCGATCATCGACGCGGCGATCCGCGATTCCGGCGCGGTCCGCATTCGCGTGCGTGGACCGCTTTCGCTCTTCGAGATGCTGGAGGCACGACTCGGCGAGCATTCAGGCCGTGTCGAGTTCACGGAGTCGCAGGATCTCGACCTGCAGGTCGCCGTCGATGAGAGCCTGTACGAGACGCGTCTGGCCGACTGGTCGCAATCCCTCGCCAAGGCCGTCCCATGAGCATGAGCAACGCCGACCACCGCGCCGAAGAGATCATCATCGTCAGACGGCACGGCGACGACCATGACGGTCACCATGGTGGCGTCTGGAAGATCGCCTTCGCCGACTTCATGACCGCGCTGATGTGCTTCTTCCTGGTGATGTGGCTTATCAACGCCGCCAACGAGGAGACGAAGGTCTCGGTCGCGAGCTACTTCAACCCGATCAAGCTGACCGACCGCAACGCCAGCCGGCGCGGCCTCGACGAGGCTGGCGCCGGCCCCGAAACGCAGCAGGGATCGAGCGAGGAGCCCGACGAGCAGAGCACGGCCAACGACGCCAAGGGCCCGGCAAACGCCGGACAAGGCCAGGAGATGAGTTCCAAGGCCGGCGAAAAGGTCGAACTGCAGACGGACGAAAACCTCTTTACCGACCCCTACGCCGTGCTGGCGGAGATCGCCGCGGAAACGGGCGAATTGCAGAACCTCAGTGAGATGGGCGACGGCGGCGCTTCCCAGTCGGGCGCGGCCACCGGGGCTTCGGGGGGCGAATCCTTCCGTGATCCCTTTGCGCCCGACTTCTGGTCGAAGCAGGTCGAGCAGGACGAAGGGGGCGAACCCGATCTGTTCGAGCAATCGAAGGTGCAGAACCCCGCCGAAGGCGTCGACCCGCGCAGCGGTCTCGTTGCCGTCGCGCCGGACGACGATCCCTTCGCCTCCGACGTTTTTGCCGATCCGGACAGCGTCGTGAAGAGTTCGGCCGCGGCGGACGAGGGTGAGGCCGACGACGGCGAGGGCAAGAAGCCGGGCGGCAGGGCCGACGACGGCGAAACCGGCGGCGAGAAGCTCGCGGCCGGCGAGCCAGGCATCGATCCCGCCGCGGCCCGGATCGCGGCGGAAATCAAGTCGGAACTGGCCGAGGCGTTCGGCGCCAGCGAGAAGATCACCGAGGGCATCACCGTGACGCCGACGGAACGCGGGGTGATGATCTCGCTGACCGATCAGCTCGATTACGGCATGTTCGAGATCGGTTCGGCCGTCCCGCGCCGCGATCTCGTGCTGGCAATGGAAAAGGTGGCCGCGATCCTCAACGGCAAGCCCGGCGCCATCATCATAAACGGCCACACCGACGCGCGACCGTTCCGCAACGACAGGTATGACAACTGGCGGCTCTCCAGCGCCCGCGCCCACACCGCCTACTACATGCTCGTGCGCGGCGGCCTGGAGGAAAAACGGGTGCGCGAGGTCGCCGGCTACGCCGATCGCAAGCTCAAGAACGTGGACGACCCCTATTCCAGCCTGAACCGGCGCATCGAGATCCTTCTGGAGACGAGAGGATGAACTGGCGGGCGGGCGCGGCATCGGTGCTGCTTTGTGCCTGCCTTCCCCTGGCCGCGCAGGCGGCCGACGACATCGCTCCCTACAAGATGGTCCGTTCCCTTCAGATCGTGCAGGATCAGATCGCCAATGGCGATCACGCCTCGCTCCCGATGCAGCAGAAGCTCTTGGAACTCACCGACGCGCGATTTCGAAGCGCCCGCAAGGAGGATTTCGACGACCCTCGCAATCTCTCCGCCCTGCTTGTCTGGGCCATGAGCGGCGGCAACCCGACGACGGTCGAGGTGACGTTGTCGCGACTGGAGCTGGAAGGCGAAGACGCGGTCGTCGGCAGGGGCGTGCTGGCCTATATGCGCGGGCAATTGGTCAGGGCTGGAGAAATTCTCGATCCGGTCGACCCGATGGCCCGCAGAGACGACACCGGCGCTTTCATCGCGCTGGTCAAGGGCTCCATCCTTGGTGGGAAGTTCCCTGCCCCGGCGCTCAGGCTGATGGACCAGGCGCGGCTTCTCGCACCGGGAACGCTGGTCGAGGAGGCGGCGCTGCGGCGCTCGATGCCGCTGGTTCTCACCATGCGCCGGCCGGAGCGGTTCCTGCGCCTCGCCGAGCAATACACCCGCCGTTTCCTCCGCTCGCCCTATGCGAGCGAATTCGCCGACGCCTTCGTCGAGGGTCTCGTCACCTTCCACGACGACATCACCGAGAAACAGATCGAAACCATCGTCTCGTTGATGACGCCAGCGCAGCAGGAGGCGATCTATCTCCGCCTCGCGCGCCGCTCCACGATCAAGGGCCAGATCGAAAGATCGGCCTTCGCATCGGAGAAGGCGAGGAAGACCATGCAGGGAACCGAGCAAGGCGCCGATCCGCGGGCCCTGCTCTACGAGGCGATCGCCTCCATCACCTCGGAGAACATCGAGGAGGTGCTGGAGCGGCTGAAGGACGTCGATCCGGGGGATCTGTCGCCGCGCGATCGTCGCCTGCTTCTGGCCGCCCGCGCGATCGCCACGGAAGTACTGGCCCCGCCAGACCCGCCGCGGCCGCCTGATCGCGACGAGCCCTCGATGGCCGGGTCGCCTGCGACGGAGGTCGAAGCCGGTGCCGTTGCCGAAACGGCCCCGGATCAGCCCGCGCCGGCCCAGGCAGGCGCCATTCCGGCGGGGCTTAGGGAGTTGGCGGCGGAACGCGAGGGCCTGGCGGAGGATCAGGTCCTTTCGGATGAACTCATGACCTCGGTCCGATCGAAGCTCGACGAGGTGGACCGTCTTCTTTCCGGGGGAAAGCCGAAATGATCGACCTCGCAACCATGCCCGTGTCGCCCGCCGCAGGCCATGCGGGCGGCGGCGGCGGCGCGCGCGACGGTGCGCCGGGCTTTGCCGATCTGGTTGCGCGGCAAGGCTCCGGCAAGTCGTCGCCCGCGCGCAACGCCGACAGCGACACCGCGGCCGCGGACGATACGCCGCCGGCATCCGAGCGAACCGGGGAGCAGCAAGACCCGGCAGCGGACGAGACTGACGGAGAAATCCGTTCCTGGCCTGCCAAAGGCCTGCACGAAGTCCTGGCAACCCTGCTTGGCGATCGTGAAGAGCGAGAGGCGGAAGTGTCGCCGGATGCGGTCGGAGACCCGCTCGCCGAGGCCGCTGTGATACCCGCGGCGGCGGAAGCCAGGCCGGCGGAAGACGAACCGAAAGACGAAAGCGAAGCCGAGGCTGGGCCCGATACGGCCAAGCAAGAAGCGGAGGCGCAGGCGGCTGTCGTCGCGCCCGCCATCATCCTGCCCGCACAGCCGCGCGACGAGCGCCCGGCCGCTGCCGGAGCGTCAAGGCCCGCCGAAAATCCGTCCGCTGCCCATGCCTCGGCGGCAGGACCATCCGCGGAAGAGCCCGCCGACGGCGAGGACGGCGCGCAATCGGGCCATGACAGGCGCGGCGAGACGGCTGGCCAGGCCGAGAAAGGTGGAAAACCCATCCCCGAAATCGGCGACATGAAGGTCCGCGTAATCGGCGAAACGGTCATGCCCGCCCCCGGAGTGTCGCAAAATCAGCGCACCATCACGGAACTTGTCGCCACAATCGCCACGGACGGCGACTGGAAGAGCGCCCTGGAGCGCGCGACGGCGTCCCGTATGCAGGCGGAAAGCCCCCCCGTCGGGCCTGTCCGGGATCTCCGAATCCAGCTCAATCCGGCCGAACTGGGGTCCGTGGAAGCCCGCATGAGGATTGTCGGAGAACAACTTTCGGTAGAGATTCGGGTGGAAACGGGGGATGCCCTGCGACGATTGTCGTCGGAACGGGAGGCCATCCTCGCGGCTCTGCGCGGACTCGGCTTCGCCGTCGACGAGGTCACCATCCAGCAACAATCGCCAACGTCAGGGCAGCCCCAGACCGGCACCGGCAGCCGCCAGGGAGACGCCTCGGAGGGCTTGCCGCAGGGGGCCGGGCACAACCGGCAAGGTGACGGCGAAGCGGCCGCCAACCAACGACGCAACGGTGAAGAGGGAGGTCAGAACGGCGATGCGAACACATCTGCGATGCGCCCTGCTGGTGGCGGCCTTTACATCTAGCGCAATGGCAACGGCCCTTGCCAATCCTTGCGAGGGCGAAATCCTGCGCGCGTCCAAGAAACACGACGTTCCCATCGGCATACTATATGCTGTAGGCCTCACCGAGACCGGCCACAAAGGAAGCCTTCAACCCTATGCGCTGAACATCGAAGGCAAAGCCGTTTTCGCACGCAGCGCAAGCGAGGCCGAGCGGGTCTTCGCCCAGGCCCGGCGCAATGGAAAGACGCTCATCGATCTTGGCTGCATGCAGATCAATCACCACTACCATGCCGGCGAATTCGCCAGCGTGACCCAGATGCTTGATCCGCACCACAACGTCGACTACGCGGCCCGTTTCCTGGTCGATTTGAAACGCCGCCACAAGAGCTGGTCCCTAGCCGTGGCGCGCTATCACGCTGGTCCCAACAACGACCCCGCGCAGAAGCGATATGTCTGCCGCGTCATCACCAACATGGTTGCAACCGGCTTCGGACGATGGACACCGGAAGCACGAAGCTTCTGTCACTCCTAGGTTGTATAAAAACCAATCGGACGAACCCTGCCTACCTGTGGAAAAGCTGTGGACAAATACGGCATGAGGCCGAGCGGGTGCCCCTAGATTTAATATATAAAATCTTACCATTGTCGCCGATTCCCGGCAGCGGTTACCCCGTTCCCCAGCGGGCTATGAGACTGATTCGGGGGCGGACCGATGATTGTGATCGTTGATGAACGGGAACGGGTAAAGGAAGGGTTTACATCGCTTTTCGGAAGAGAGGGGGTGCCCACGACCGGCTTCCGCGCAAGCGAATTCGGCGAGTGGGTTTCCAGCGCGGCCGCTGAGGACCTCCAGTCGATCGGAGCCTTCCTGATCGGCGAATGCGACGACCATCCGGTTTCGCCGCGGCTTCTTCGTGAACGGACTGGTGCCCCGGTCATCGCGCTCTCGGACCAGCACTCGCTGGAGAACACGCTCAGGCTGTTCGAATCGGGCGTCGACGACGTCATCCGCAAGCCCGTCCACATTCGTGAGATCCTCGCCCGGATCGCCGCAATTCGCCGTCGCGTCCATGACGAGGCCGCGAGCTGGACTGATCTTGGCGGGTTGCGCATCTTCATGAACGGCCGCGACCCGGAGATCAACGGCGAGGCGCTGCCTCTGCCGCGGCGCGAACGCCGGATCCTGGAGTTTCTGGCCCAGAACCGCGGTCGTCGCGTGACCAAGACGCAGGTCTTCAACGCCATTTACGGCATCTTCGACGAGGAGGTCGAGGAGAACGTCATCGAGAGCCACGTCAGCAAGCTGCGCAAGAAGCTGCGCGAGCGGCTTGGTTTCGACCCCATCGATTCGAAGCGATTCCTCGGCTACTGCCTGAACGTCTGAACCAGTCCGGCTTCCGCCGCCGGCCTTGCAACCCGGTGAAACTGCCGGAAACGCAAGGATTTGTTAACCTTCGAGTACAGTTTCGCGCAAGTCCGGAAAGCTAGCCTGCGTATCGGGCGACGCTGGAAGCGAAGGGAATTTCGAATGAGCCTCTACGGGATGATGCGGACCGGAGTGTCCGGCATGCAGGGCCAATCCAACCGGTTGGGCACGGTCGCCGACAACATCGCAAACGCCGGCACCAACGGCTACAAGAAGTCGACCATCGAGTTTTCCACCCTGGTGATCGGCTCGTCCGACGGCTACTACGCTTCCGGCGGCATCGTCAGCGACGTGCGCGCGACTGTCTCCCGCCAGGGCGTGATCCAGTACACCCCCTCGCCGACGGATCTGGCAATCGAGGGCGCCGGTTTCTTTGTTGTCCAGGACGAATCCGGCGAACCCTTCCTGACCCGCGCCGGCTCCTTCGTCCCCGACGACCAGGGACGGCTCGTCAACGCCGCGGGATTTTATCTTCTCGGCTACAGCTTCGCCAACGGCGACCCGAGCCCCGTCGCAAATTCCTTCGCCGGACTTGAGCTTGTCACTGTCGTCCAGCAGTCGATGTCTGCGATACCAACGACCGCCGGAAGCATTGCCGCCAACCTTCCGGCGAATGCCGACGAGGTGGATCCTGCGTTGCTGCCTTCGACCAATGCTGCCGGCGCCGAGTACACCAACAAGACGTCGCTCGTGGTCTACGACAGCCTGGGTGGCGAGGTTCTGCTCGACATCTACTACTCGAAGACCGCCGATCACGAATGGGAGATCACGGTCTTCAACCAGGCCGACGGCACCGCCAATACCGGCTTCCCCTATGCGTCCGGCCCCATCGCATCGGACATGCTGATTTTCGACGGCACCAACGGCCAGCTCGATGCGTCGAGCATCACCAGCCTCGCGATTCCCGTTCCCGGCGGCGAGACGCTGACGCTCAACCTGACCCAGATGAGCCAGCTGGCCACCAGCTACACACCGGGCGAAGCCAATGTGAACGGCAGCGCCGCGGCCGCGGTCAAGGAAATCAAGATCGGTCAGGACGGCACCGTCTACGCCCGCTTCGAGAACGGCACGATGCAGGCGCTCTACAAGATCCCGCTCGCCAACGTCCGCAGCCCCGACCAGCTGATCATCGGGTCCGGCAACGTCTTCAGCCAGAGCCCGAGTTCCGGCGACGTCTTCCTGGGCTTCGCCGATTCCGGCGGTCTCGGTTCCATCAGCTCCGGCGCACTCGAGGCCTCCAACGTCGACATCGGCGAGGAGCTGACCGCCATGATCGAGGCGCAGCGCAGCTATACCGCCAACTCGAAGGTGTTCCAGACCGGCTCCGAGCTGATGGACATCCTCGTGAACCTCAAGAGGTAAACCAGCATGCCCGGCCCGGAGAGTGGTGACGGATGTCGCTGACAACGGCGCTCAACATCGCCCAGAGCGCGTTGCTCGCGACGTCCAAGCGCACGAGCGTCGTTTCGCAGAACATCACGAACGCCGGCAATGCGGACTATGCCCGGCGGACCGCCGTCCTTGCGAGCACCGACGGCGGCGTGCGCGTCTCCGAAGTCCGGCGGGCGACCAACGAGGCTTTGTTCAAGCAGAACCTGCGCGCCTCGTCCGACTGGCAGGGCCAGCAGCGGCTGTTGTCCGGGCTCGACAACCTCGCCACGGCCGTCAACGGCACCAACAACGCATCCTCGCCCACCACGGCTCTGGCCTCGCTTCGCGACGCGATCCAGCTCTATTCCGCAACGCCCTCCAGCTCCAATCTCGCCGAAGGCGCCATCGACGCCGCGCGCCAAGTCGTCCGCTCCCTCAACGATGGCTCGGACGCGATCCAGAGCATCCGCACCAGCGCCGACATCGAGATCAAGACCGCCGTAACCGACATCAATAATCTGCTCGCCGATTTCGAGATAGCCAACAGACAGGTCATCTCCGCGACGGCGACCGGGCGAGACCCCAACAGCTTCGTCGACCAGCGCAACGCCATCCTCTCCGATATCGCGCAGTACATGCCGATCTCGACCTATACGCGCGGCAACGACGACATGGTCATCATGACCGGCGACGGCGCAACCCTGTTCGAGACCGTCCCACGACAGGTGACCTTCGAGCCGACGGCCTCTTTCGGACCCGGCATGGTGGGCAATTCCGTCTACGTCGACGGCATCCCCCTGACGGCTGCCACGCAGGAAACCAGTGCCATTTCCGGCACGCTCGGCGCGCTGGTGAAGCTGCGCGACGACGTCGCGGTCACCATGCAGACGCAATTGGACGAGATCGCGCGCGGCGCCATCCTCGCCTTCGCCGAAATCGACCAGACGGGCGGCGGCGCGCCGGCCCTGACGGGCCTCTTCACCTGGAGCGGCGGACCGGACCTGCCGATCGACGGGGCGGTCACGCAGGGCCTCGCGTCGATGATCACCGTGAATTCCGCCTTCGACAGCGAACAGGGCGGCGACCCGGTGCTGCTGCGTGATGGCGGCGCCAATGGTGGCGATTATGTTGCCAACACGCAGGGCGGCGCCTCGTTCGCCACACTGCTGATCGGCCTTGCCGACCGCATCGACGCGCCGATCGTTTTCGACACCTCGGCTGGCATCGCGGCCAATGTCAGCCTAGCCGATTTCGGCGCGAACTCGATCGGCTGGATCGAAGGGCTTCGTCAGCAATCGTCCGGCGCCGTCGTCGGCGCCAGCGCCATGATGGTGCGAACAGCCGAGGCGCTGTCGAACGATACGGGGGTCAACGTCGACACCGAGATGGCGCTTATGCTCGACCTCGAACACGCCTACGAAGCGTCCGCCCGCATCATCAGCACGGTCGACCGGATGATGGCCGCCCTCCTGGAACTGGTGTGAGTGCGCCATGAAGGTCAACTTCGTTTCCACCGACGCCATCCGCAACGCGCTTCGTTACTCTCTGACGAAGATGCAGACGGAACTCGTTGCCGGGCAGAAGGAGGTCCAGACCGGACGGGTCGCGGACCTCGGCCTGTCGATCGGCGTGCGCACCGGCAAGGCCGTCACGCTGTCGCGCGACATCGTGCGGATGGAGACGATCGTCGGCACGAACTCGCTGGTCGCCTCGCGCCTCACCGCCACCCAGAATGCGCTGGGCCAGATCTCGGAGGGTTCCTCCACCTTCCTGTCGGCGCTCGCGGCCGCAGCGTCGGGCGACGCCGACCAGGCCACCACCCGCCAGGCGGCCGTGTCGATGCTCCAGTCGCTCACCGGCATCGTCAATTCGAGCTTCAACGGCGAGCACGTGTTTGCCGGCGTAAACACCGACGTCGTCCCGCTCGCCGACTATTTCGACGCCGGCACGCCGGGTCCGAAGGACGCCATCGACGCGGCCTTCCTGGCCGAGTTCGGCTTCGCGGCGGACGACCCGGCCGCCGACGCCATCACCGCCGACCAGATGACGGCCTTCCTCGATGGCGCGCTCCAGGACGAGTTCTTCGGTCCTGGCTGGGAGACGAACTGGTCGTCCGCGTCCGACCAGGGCATCACCACCCGCATCGCGCTCAATGAAACCGCCGAGACCTCGGTCAGCGCCAATGTCGAGGGCATCCGCAAACTGACCATGGCCGCGGCGATGGTCGCCAACCTCTTCAGCAGCGACTTGAACGATCGGGCGCTGGTCGCCATCGCTGACAAGGCCGTCAAACTGGTGGGCGAAGCGTTGGGCGACATCGCCCAGACGCAGGCGCGCGTCGGATTTACCGAACAACGCATCACCAACGCCACCGAGCGCGTCGAGATGCAGATCGACATCTTCAAGACCTTCCTGAACGAACTCGAAGGCGTCGACCCCTATGAAGCGTCCACCCGCGTAAACGCGTTGATCTCGCAGATCGAAACCTCATACGCCCTAACTGCCCGGATCCAGCAATTGAGCCTCGCCAGGCTGTTGTAAGGGAACCGTGGCCGGCCAGGCCCGCAGCGAAAACGGAAGAGCGATGTATCAGTTCTCATACGCCGAAATCCAAACCGATTCGGTTGCCGACGCGAAGGACCGCGAGCGGCAATTGCTCTCGCGTTCGATCGACCTCCTGGTCGCCGCCCGTGACAAGGGTACGAACTCGATGCAGGCCGTCGAGGCGCTGCATTTTCTCAATCGCGTCTGGACGACCTTCATCGAGGACCTGGCCAGCAACGACAACGAGCTGCCGTCCGAACTGCGCGCCAATCTCATCTCGATCGGACTGTGGCTGCTGCGCGAGGGCGAGGCCGTGCGTCAGGGCCAGTCCGACAATTTCGACGGGCTGATCGAGGTTTCGCAGATCATCAGGGACGGGATACAATGAAGAACACCCTGCGCATATCGCTCAAGGCCAATGAAAAGATCTACATCAACGGCGCGGTGGTCCGGGTCGACCGCAAGACCTCGATCGAGTTTCTGAATGACGTCCAGTTCCTGCTGGAAAACCATGTCATGCAGCCGGAGAAGGCCTCGACGCCGCTCCGCCAGCTCTACTTCATCGTGCAGGTGATGCTGATGAACCCGGAGGAATCGGCTCCCGCGCGCGAAATGTTCAAGCGCTCGCTGCCGATGCTGCTCGCGACCTTCACCAACGACCAGGTGCTCGCCTCGCTCAAGCATGCCGACCGCCTTGTCGCCGAAGACCACATTTACGACGCACTGAAGCTCATCCGCGGGCTCTTCCCGATCGAGGCCGCCATTCTCGCCGAACAACGCGACCTGGCTCCCCCCCTTGCACCCGACGCGCTGGAGGCGCTCGCATCATGACCGTTCCAGCCGTCACGGGCTCGCCCACCTCGACCGCCAGCCTCGCGAAATCGACCACGGTCGACTATGAATCCTTCCTGCGTCTCCTTGTCACGCAGATGAAGAACCAGGATCCGACAGCGCCGATGGATTCGACCGACTACGTCGCGCAGCTTGCCACCTTCTCGCAGGTGGAGCAGACTGTTCAAACCAATGCCAAGCTGGACTCCCTGCTGCAGACGACCTTGCTCGGCCAGGCGACTAGCGTTATCGGCCGTACGGTGACCGGAACGGACGGCACCACGGGTATCGTGACGGAAACGAGAATCACGGCCAGCGGCGTGACGGCGGTGCTTGAGGGCGGCGCGGAAGTCGTCATCGGGGCCGGGGTCAAGATCAGCTGACGACGCGCGGCACTCCGTCCGCCCAAGGACCGACATGAACGAGATCGACGCTCTCGAGATCGTCCAGTACGCGATCTGGACCGTCCTCCTGGCCTCCGGACCGGCTGTCGTGGTGGCCATGCTCGTCGGTGTCTCCATCGCCCTCGTGCAGGCGCTGACGCAGGTCCAGGAGATTACGCTCACCTTCGTGCCGAAGATCGTGGCGATCCTGCTTGCGGTCGCCCTGTCGGGGCCATTCGTCGGCGCCCAGCTCTCCACCTTCACCAACGTGATCTTCCAGCGTATCCAGAACGGCTTCTGACGTCGCTGTCCCTCGTCGGCGCCTTTCGGCACGCGTTTCGGCGGGCTCATCCTCGCGCAAGCTTGGGCCGCTAGTTTGCGGCGCTTGTGGGCAGAGCCGGGAGAGACGCTGACCGATGGCCAACGTGACCATCACGCCGATACCGGCCGCGGCCGAACGCAACAGCCGCGACATCTACTTCGCGATGGGCATCATCACGATCCTGTCGGTGCTGTTCCTGCCGATCCCCGCCTTCCTGATCGACATGGGCCTGGCGGTGTCGATCGCGCTGTCCGTCCTGATCCTGATGGTGGCGCTGTGGATTCCGCGCCCTCTCGACTTCTCGTCCTTCCCCACCATCCTCCTGCTCGCGACCATGCTGCGGCTGGCGCTCAACATCGCCACGACACGCGTGATCCTCGCCCATGGCCACGAGGGCACGCATTCGGCGGGCCATGTGATCGGCGGATTTTCCAACCTGGTGATGAGCGGTGACTTCGTCATCGGCCTGATCGTGTTCCTGATCCTTGTCATCGTCAACTTCATCGTCATCACCAAGGGTTCGACGCGCATCGCCGAAGTGGGCGCACGCTTCACCCTCGACGCCATCCCCGGCAAGCAGATGTCGATCGACGCGGATCTTTCCGCCGGCATCATCAACGAGAAGGAGGCCCAGGCGCGCCGTCGCGAACTCGAGGAGGAAAGCTCCTTCTTCGGGTCGATGGACGGCGCCTCCAAGTTCGTGCGCGGCGACGCGATCGCCGGCCTGATCATCACCGCGGTCAACATCGTCGGCGGCATCGCCATCGGCTATGGCCGGCATGGCATGAGCATCGGCGAGGCGGCCGACGTCTTCGTGAAGCTCTCGGTCGGCGATGGCCTTGTGACGCAGATCCCCGCGCTGATCGTGTCGCTTGCCGCCGGCCTGCTGGTCTCCAAGGGTGGCACCCGCGGTGCCGCGAACCAGGCGGTGATGGGCCAGCTCGCAGCCTATCCGCGCGCGCTCTATGTCGCCGCCTCGCTGCTGCTGGGGCTGGCCGTCGTGCCCGGCCTGCCGTTCCTGCCCTTCATGGCGCTCGCCATGGCGCTGAGCCTCGTCGCCTTTGTCATCCCCCGCCGCGCCAAGCGGCGCAGCGATGCCCAGGCCGCCGCCACGCAGCAAAAGGAGGACGAGAAAGTCCAGGAGGACAAGAACTCGGTCAAGTCCTCGCTCAAGACAGCCGAGATCGAGCTTCTGATCGGCAAGCAGCTGTCGACGCGGCTGCTCGCCTCGCATCAGGAACTGGCCTTCCGCATGGGCAAGATGCGCAAGAAATTCGCGCTCGACTACGGCTTCGTCGTCCCTGAAGTGCGCCTGACCGACGATTTCGCCATTCCCGCCAAGGCCTACCAGATCAAGATCCACGGCACGGTGGTGGCCGAGTACCAGATGCGGGTGGGCGAGGTTATGGTGCTGCTGGGCGGCAACCAACCACCGGACATGCCGGGCGAGGAGGTGCGCGAGCCGGCCTTCGGCATGCGGGCCTATTCCGTGCCCGAGACCTTCGCCGAGGATCTCAAGCGCGACAGCTACGCCTACGCCGACAATCTCTCCGTCCTGCTGACGCATCTCTCCGAGGTGATCCGCAACAACCTGCCACAGCTTCTGTCCTACAAGGACATGAAGGCGCTGATCGAAAGGCTCGACCCGGAGTACAAGAAGCTCGCCGACGAGATCTGCTCCTCGCACATCTCCTACCCCGGCCTGCAGGCCGTGCTGAAGCTTCTGCTCGCCGAACGCGTGTCGATCCGCAACCTGCACCTGATCATCGAGGCCATCGCCGAGATCGCGCCGCACGTGCGCCGAACCGAACAGATCGTCGAGCACGTGCGCATCCGCATGTCGCAGCAGATCTGCGGCGACCTGACGGCGGGCGGGGTGCTCAAGGTGCTGCGCCTCGGAAACCGCTGGGACCTTGCCTTCCACCAGTCGCTCAAGCGCGACGCGAAGGGAGACATCCGCGAGTTCGACATTGATCCGCGCCTGCTGGAGGAGTTCGGGCAGGAGGCAGCCAAGGTCGTGCGCAAGTATTTCGACGCCGGCGAGCGTTTCGTGATCGTCACCGCGCCCGATGCGCGACCCTACGTGCGGATGATCATCGAGCGCTTCTTCCCGACGCTGCCGGTTCTGTCGCATGTCGAGATCGCCAAGGGTGTCGAGATCCGCGTCCTCGGTTCCTTCTCGTGACCCTGCCCAGCGACCAGCTCATTCTCGCCGCTTTCCTGGCCTTCTGCCGCGTCGGCGCCTGCTTCATGATCATGCCGGGTCTGTCGAGCGTGCGCGTGCCCCTGCAGGTGCGTCTGTTCGTTGCCATCGCCGCCACCTTCGCCATCACCGTGCATCTGTGGGACAGCCTGACGCCTTTCGTCTCGCGGGAACCGGCCGTGCTTGCGGGGATGGTCGTCTCCGAACTGCTCATCGGCTCCCTGATCGGCCTGGTCACCCGCATCTATGTGCTGGCGCTGCAGTTCGTCGGTTCGACCATCGCCATGGTGGCGGGCTACGGCAACATGGTCACCGGCGTGGTGGAGGAGAACGACGCGCAGGCGGCGATCACCAACCTGATCACCCTCTCGGCGCTGATGCTGCTCTTCATCATGAATTTCCATCACGACGTGATCAGGGCGCTGGTGAATTCCTATCGCGTCGCCCCTCCGGACCTCCTGTTCAACCCCGGCTCGGCGCTGACCGACATTGTCGACACGCTCGGCGAGAGCTTCATGGTGATGGTCCAGCTCGGCAGTCCCTTCATCGCCTACGGCATCGTCGTCAACCTGGCGGTCGGGCTCTTGAACAAGCTGACGCCGCAGATTCCGATCTACTTCATCTCGCTGCCCTTCGTGCTCGTTGGCGGACTGCTCTTGATGTATCTCGGCATCGGACCGCTGCTGCGCCTGTTTGCCGAGGGATTCGTGCCAATGACAGTGGGGCGTTAGCGTCATGGCAAGCAGATCCGACCGGCTGAAGCGCATCCTGCGCGTCCAGGAACAGTTGAAGGCGATGCACGAGATGCGCCGGGCAAACGAGCTCAGGGCGGCCCATAAGGCCGAGGCCGAGGCCGCTGAGATCGCCTCCGGCAAGAACACCGACGAAACGCTGTCGCGGCTCTTTCCCGATCTCTACGAACGCGCGATCGTCAGGGCGCACGACAAGCGCGATCGTCACCTCCAGGCCGCCCGGCGGGAGGCCGACAACATCGCCAGGGAAACCGCGCGGACGGACCGCGTCGGCCAGGACTACCGCGCAGCGGTCCGGATCGAGGAGCGGGCGGTCGAGGAGCGCAACGCATTGGAGACGGTCGAGCGGTTGCTCGGACTGCCGTCCTCGCGGAGCCGGCAGGAGTAAGCCTGCGGCAAGCTTGATCTGCGACAAAACCGTCCATCGAAATGGTCCATGAAGGCACCCCGTGAGCATCTCACCGCCGAGCGACATCATCATGGACGTGGCCCGCGCCGTCGAGCCGGCCGCGCTCGAGGCCGCCCGCGCCAGGCTGACGGCGATCGTCGACAAGGCCGCGGAAAAGGCAGGCTTCGAAGTTCCCGGAAGCCTTGCCGACATGCGTGGCGCTCCAGTGGCCAGTCGCGCCGCATCCGGACAGGCGCCGGAGGCGTACCAGAAGTTCGAGGCCATGGTGCTCCAGACATTCCTCCAGTCGATGCTGCCGCAGGACGCCGAGAACGTCTATGGCGCGGGCATTGCCGGCGACATGTGGAAGAGCTTCCTGGCCCAGGAACTGGCGCGGCAAATGGCCGGGGCCGGCGGCATAGGCATCGCCGACCGCGTCCTCGGCGACTACTACATGGAGCAGGACAAGCGCATTCCGGTCGCCGGCATCAAGGGCGACGCGGCGGAAGCCGACCGCGCCGACACCCAGTCGCTCCTCTCGGTCGCGATGGTTCAGGAGATCCAGCGCAGCATCATGCTCAATGTCGTCGACCTTGCGGGTGATACGACCGGCGGCGTGACGGCCGGGCGCTGACGAAGGGAAGAACGGGGCAATGAGCGAGCAGGACTTCTATTCCCAGGTGCCGTCCAGCGTCCCTCGACCGCGCGCCGACCCGCAGGCAAGTCAGCGCGGCGCCAGCCTTCCCGGCATCATTGCCCGCATCGAGGAGGCGGTCGAGATCGAGACGAAGGCGATCCGCACCGATGTACGCTTCGACCTGAAATCCTCCAACGACCGCAAGAGCCGCTATCTCTACGAACTCAACAAGGCGGTGCGCGACATCAGGCCCGAGGTCCTGCAGGCCAATCGCGACGGCATCATTCGCCTCCGCGGCAAGCTCGCCGAGAACGAGGCCGCTATCGCCGCTCATCTCAAGGCGGTGACCGAGATCGCCGGCCTGATCCAGGATGCGATCGAGCAGTCGGAAGCCGACGGCACCTATGACTCCGCCGCCTTCTCGCGGACGCGAACGGCATGATCAAGTTCGTCGTCGCGGCCGTCTGGATCATCGGCGTCACGATCGGGACGATCTTCGTCTCCTATTCGATGAATGGCGAGCAGCCGGTGACGGACGGCGATTCGCCCTATCACGGCAAGCTCGAATTCGTGAAGACCGACATGATGTCGGTTCCCGTGGTGCAGGAAGGCGCCGTGAAGGGTTACTTCCTGTCGAAGCTCGTCTATGCCGCCGACGTCGAGAAGCTGAAGAAGCTCGCCCTCCCCATCGATACGCTCCTGGTCGACGAGGTCTACACCTTCCTGTTTTCCAATCCGTCCATCGACTTCTCGCGCGTCGAGGGCGTCGATCTCGACGCGATGCGGAATGGCCTGAAGGACAGCATAAACCAGCGTGTCGGAGACGACCTGATCTACGAGATCATGATCGAGCAGGTCGACTACCTGACCAAGGAACAGATCCGTGACAACGCGCTGAAGCGCCGCGACGCCAGGGGCGGCAAGAACCGACCCACCTTCACCGAGGGAAACTAGAGTGTGTCGCGCCCGCGCCAGACCGACAGGCCCGGTCAGCCGAAGCGCGGCTTGCGCTTTTCGAGGAAGGCGTTGAGCCCTTCGAGTGCGTCCGCGCCCGACTGCGACAGCGCGGCGCTGAGGCTCTCGGCAAACAGCCCGTCGGCCCGCGACATGTCGTCGATGCGCGAGATCGCCTGGATGATCAGGTAGTTCACCAGCGTGGCGTTCGACGCGATCTCGCCGGCGAGTTCCAGCGCTCGCGCCAGACCCTCGCCCGGCTCGACCAGATAGTGCGACAGCCCTAGCCGCAGGCCATCCTGTGCGTCGTAGCGGCGACCGGTCAGCATCATCTCGGTCATCCGGTCGGGGCCGATGATTCGGCCGACGCGAACCGTGGCGCCGCCGCCGACGAAAATGCCGCGCTTGCCTTCCGGAAGCTGGAACAGGACCGATGGCTCGGACACACGCACATGCGTCGCGGCCGCGATCTCCAGTCCTCCGCCCATCACCGCCCCGGTCAGCACCGATACGATCGGCAACCCGCCGAATTGCATCGCCTCCATCACCGAATGCCAGCTTCGCGAATGATAGAGCACCTGCTCGGGCTCGCGCCGCGATTGCTCCGACAGGTCGAGGCCCGCCGAAAAATGCCCCCCGAGTCCCTGGAGGACGACAGCCCGTACGCCCTTCGGCGGCTTGGTGAAGAACGCGCGCAGCTCGTCGAGAAGCGCATCGTTGATGGCATTGCGCTTGTCGGGGCGGTTGAAGGACAGGATCGCGATCGTGTCCCGGATCTCGACCAGCATGGCGCGGTCGGTCGCGGTGGAATCGATGGTGGAATTCATGCGGTTCTTCTCCCCCCGCGGCCGGTGGCCAGCGGAAAAATCCTCTTGATTATATTGTTACGTACCATAACATTCTCTTGTCATTCAAGGTTGGGGCTGGCGCGATCGCCGGACCCCTGTCAGTATGGCGAAAAGGGAGGAAGACCAATGAATCGCAAGATCGTCGCGGCTCTCGCCGCATCCATTTCCATGACCGCTTTTGCCGCGCAGGCGGCGGAAGTCGAACTTCGCTTGTCGCACTGGGTGCCCGCCACCCATCCGATCCAGGCGCTGGGCATCGAGCCCTGGGCCGAATCGATCAAGCAGGCCTCCAATGGCCGCATCAACATCACCATCTTCCCGGCTCAGCAGCTGGGCGCTGCGCCCGATCACTACGACATGGCCCGCGACGGAATCGTCGACATCAGCTACACCAATCCGGGCTACCAGGCGGGGCGCTTCCCGATCTACAGCATTGCCGAGATTCCCTTCCAGGCAACCAATGCCAAGGAAGGCGCCAAGGCGCTGCACGAGTGGTACGACCCGATCGCCGAGACCGAGATGAGCGACGTCATGTTCTGCCTCATCAATCCGCATGATCCGGGCACGTTGCACTCCAAGACGCCGATCAGGGTTCCGGCCGACGTCAGGGGCAAGAACATTCGCCCAGCCCACGCCACCATGGCGCGCTTCGTCAGCCAGCTCGGCGGCGCCAGCGTCCAGGTTCCCGCGCCCGAGGCCCGCGAGGCGATCGCCAAGGGCACCGCGGACGCGATGACCTTCCCGTGGAACTCGATCTACATCTTCGGCATCGACTCGGAGGTGAAGTACCATCTCGACATGCCGTTCTACCTGTCTTCGCAGATGCTCCTGTTCAACAAGGACACCTACAATGGCCTCGCGCCGGAGGACAAGGCGGTCATCGACGACCACTGCACCCCGGAATGGTCGCAGAAGTTCTCCACCGGCTGGGCCGACAACGAGTATTCTGGCCGTCAGAAGATGATCGATTCAGGCGAGCACACGCTCTACGAGCCGACCGCCGAGGAAGTGCAGCTCTGGCGCGACGCCGCCCAGCCGCTGCTGGATTCCTGGAAGGCGGACGTTGCGAAGGTCGGCGCCGATCCCGAGAAGATCTACGCCGATTTCATCGCCGCTCTCGAGCGCAACAACTCGCGCTACTGACCTGCAAATGAGGAGCCGGCCGCGGGCCGGCTCCTTCCCATTGAAGACGGCACATGCGCATGGACGCTCTGATAAGGGCTCTCGAACGCTTTTCGCTGGCTATCGACAAGATCGCCGCGATTTTTCTGGCGGCGATCACCTTGCTGGTCGTGGCGTCCGCGATCGGCCGCTATGGCTTCGCCTCGCCCATTCCCGAGGCGTTCGACATTTCGCGGCTCATGCTCGGGGTCGCCATCATGTGGGGCTTCGCCAGCGTCGGTTTTCGCGGCTCGCACATCAAGGTCGACATCTTCGTCGAACTGATGCCGCCTCTGATGCGCAGGGTCGTCGACCTCATCGCCTGGACGTTTCTGCTCGTCTTCACCGTGCTCCTGTCATGGAAGATGTTCGACCGCGTGATGAGCGCCTACCGGAGCGGCGAGGCCACCTTCGACCTGCGTCTGCCGGCCTGGCCGTTCCTGGCGCTCATTTGCGCCGGCGCGGCGGTCGCCGTTGTCACGGTGCTCGCGCGCATCGTCATCATCGCGACCGGACGCGGCTCGCTCGACCATTTCGACGCGGCCGAGCAGGCCGCACGCAGCGGGAAAATCGATGTCGAGCGCTGATTTCGTTGCGGTAGCGGGCTTCATTGCGCTCTTTGCCATGATGGCCCTGCGGGTGCCGATCGGCATCGCCATGGGACTTGTCGGCGTCGGCGGCTTTGCGGCCATCACCGGCTTCAAGCCCGCGCTCAACCTATTGGCCCAGTCGCCGATCCGGGTGATCACCGACTTCAACCTCAGCCTCATTCCCTTTTTCATCCTGATGGGGGTCTTCGCCACCAATTCGGGCATGTCGCGCGAGCTTTTCCGCGCCGGCCACGCCTGGCTTGGCTTCCTCAAGGGCGGCATGGCGCTGTCGACCATCGCCGCCTGCGGCGGCTTTGCCGCCATCTGCGGCTCGTCGGTCGCCACCGCCGCGACCATGACCAAGATCGCGCTGCCGGAAATGCGGCGCGTCGGCTATTCCAACGAACTGGCCAGCGGCGTGATCGCGGCCGGTGGAACGCTCGGCATTCTCATCCCGCCCTCGGTGGTGCTGGCGGTCTACGCCTACATTACCGAGCAGGACGTCGGAAAGCTGTTCGTCGCCGGCATCATACCGGGCGCGCTCGCCGTCATCATGTACATGCTGACCGTCCGGGTCGCCTACAGGCGTTCCCTGCCGCCAGGCGACCGCTTCGACCTGCGTGACGCCATGCGTTCGCTGCGCGACGTCTGGGCGGTGCTGATCCTCTTCATCGCCATCATCGGCTCGATGTATCTCGGCATCGCCACCGCCACCGAGGCGGCCGCCGTCGGCTCCGTTCTCACCTGCCTGATCGGCGTGCTGCGCGGCAGGCTGAACGTCGCCAAGATTCTGGACAGCCTCATCGAGGCGCTGCGCACCTCCGTGGCGATCTACACGATCCTGATCGGCGCCGTTCTCTTCGGTTATTTCCTGGCCATCACCCAGACGCCGCAGAAGATCACCGCCTTCCTCGTCGCGCTCGACTTCGGCGCCTACGGCACGCTGGCGCTCATCCTCGCGTTCTTCCTGATCATGGGCTGCATCCTCGATGCCATGGCCATGATCATCCTGCTCGTGCCGATCGTCTTTCCCGTGATCCTCCTTCTCGGCTTCGATCCGATCTGGTTCGGCATCATCATCGTCATGACCGTGGAACTCGGACTCATCACGCCCCCCGTCGGCATGAACGTCTTCGTCATCAACACCATCGCCCGGGAGGTCAATCTCGTCACCATCTTCAAGGGCGTCTTCCCCTTCGTGCTGACGGACATCCTGCGGCTGATCCTGCTGATCATCTTCCCCGCGATCGTGATGTTCCTGCCCATGACCATGAAATGACGTCGATGACAGCGCTCCCCAAGCCCGAACTCGTTCATCTCTGCGACCTGACCGTCGAACTGGCGAAGCCGTTGGAACTGGGCGATGCCCCGCGCGGGCGCCGGCGCATCATTCCGATCGTCGGCGGCAAGGTCGAGGGCGAACGGCTCAACGGCCGCATCCTGAACCTCGGGGCCGACTGGCAGACGATCATGGCGGACGCCAACGCCGAGCTCGACACCCGCTACGCCATCGAGACGCATGATGGCGCGCTGATCGACATCCGCAACTTCGGCTACCGGCACGGCCCGGCAGAGGTGCTTGCGGCCGTGGGCCGGGGCGAGCCCGTGGATCCCGCCCAGTACTATATGCGCACGCTGCCGCGCTTCGAGACCGGCGACCCGCGCTATGGCTGGCTCAACAGGCTGATTTGCGTCGGCACCGGCGCGCGACTGGCGGCCGCCGTCCTCATCTCCGTCTATGAAGTGACATGACCTCGCGGATTCCTAGGTCGCGAACGGAAGCCAAGGGCGTCGAAGCCGCCGCGAGAGGGTCCGTCCGCGTCGAAGTTCCCCCCATGGCCACCATCATCGGCTACAAGCTCCGGCGCGCGCAGCTCTATGTGTTCCAGGATTTCATCGAGACCTTCTCGCGCATGAAATTGCGCCCGGCCGAGTTCTCCGTGCTGGCCGTCATCGCCGAGACGCCGGGCCTCAAGCAGTCCGAGATCGCCGAGATGCTCGGCGTGAAGCGCGCCAATTTCGTCGCCCTGATGGACAATCTGGAAAAGCGCGGCCTTGCCGAGCGGCGCAAGGCGCAGGCCGATCGGCGGTCGCACTCCGTCCACCTGACGGAAGACGGCGCGCGTTTCGTCAGGAAGATGACCGCCATGTGGGCCGAGCATGAGAACCGCCTGATCGACCGACTGGGCGGGACCGACGAGCGCGACCGGCTGATCGAACTCCTCGACCGCTTGCTCTGCCCGCCGTCACCCGGCGAAGACCTGTCCACCGACCGGTAGCCCGCGGGCGTGGTGCCGTCGATCCCGCCGAATTGATCCCGATCATCGCATTGCCCTCCGCCCGCGGGCCACTATGGACGCACGGTCGTGGCCCTTTAGCCTGTAGCGCCCTTCCGACGAGAGCGCCCCCGATGAGACTGATCCTGCTCTTCTTCGCCGGCGTGCTGGTATCAGCCCTGCTGGTCGCCGCCTCGGCCTATCGCCGCGACTTGGCCATTGCCGAAGTAGCGGCGAGTGCGCCGAGCCGCATGCTCGACGGTCCCGACGGGGCGATCGAATATGCCGACACGGGACAGGGCACGCCGATCCTGATGATCCACGGCAGCGGCGGCGGCTTCGACCAGGGCCTCGCCTTCGCAGGACCACTGACGGCGGGCGGTTTCCGGATCATCGCGCCGTCGCGTTTCGGCTATCTGCGCAGTTCCATGCCGGAAGGGGCGTCTCCGGAACGCCAGGCCGATGCCTTCGCTTTCCTCCTGGACGGGATCGGTGTGGAGAAAGCGGTCGTCATCGGGGGATCGGCCGGCGCGCTGTCGGCGGTCCAGTTCGCGATCCGCCATCCATCGCGGTGCCGCGCCCTCGTCCTCGTCGTCCCCGCAAGTCACGCGCCTGACCGCCCCGCCGGCACCAATGCCTCGCCCGCGGCCTGGCCCGTCATCAAGGCCGCGCTCGGCTCCGACATGCTGTTCTGGACCGCGATCCGGACCGCGCCCGCCTTCATGACGCGCATGGTTCTCGCCACCGACCCGGCCCTTTTGGAGACAGCCGGCGACACCGAGCGGCAGCGCATGCGCGACATGCTCTTCCACGTCCTGCCGGTGAGCCGCCGCACGGCGGGGCTGTTGATGGACATGGCGACGGCTGGCGATCCGCCTCCCTACCCGCTCGAGACGATCACCTGCCCGGTGCTGGCGATCAGCGCCAAGGACGACCTCTACGGCACGGCGGCAGCGGCCCGACATATCGCCGACCGAGCACCCGATGCACGCCTTCTGCTTTTCGACGATGGCGGACACATGCTCGTCGGGCACGATGCGGCGATGTGGTCGGCGGTCATGGATTTCATCGAGGCAAGCGGGGCGGATCCCGCTAGCCCCTCAGCGCCGCCGCCACTGCCTCCGGGATCGGAAACCCCTTGATGCGGTCCGGGTTCTCGGGATCCTTGCCCGCCCAGACCCGCGTCTCGCGCGCCACGATGGCCAGCGCATCCCCCTTCAGCACCCGGTGCTCGACATCGAAGCTCGACCGCCGAACCTCTCCGGCCGTGGTCTCGATCGTGATCACATCGCCATAGCGGGAGGGGATGATGAACTTGGCGCTCGTGTCGACCATCGGGGTTCCGACGATGCCGAACGCCTTCGTCCAGGCGATCTTCTTCATGCCCGTCGCCTTCTCGAGCAGATAGGCGGTGGAAGCGTCGAACATGGCGAAGTAGCGCGGGTAGAAGACGATGCCGGCGGCGTCGCAGTCGCCCCACTCGATTTCGATATCGCGGCGATTCACCAGCATCGATGCCTCCTCCTGCGGATATGGCCGCTATGGACCGGTCAGCTCTTCCGGTTCGCCACCAGCACATGCGGCGGCGCCGGATCGACGTAGAGATCCTCGACCAGCTTCGCCCGCGTCTGCATCACGGCGCGCTGGTTGATCGACCCCTTGTCGGTGATCTCGTGCGCGTCGATGGCGGGCGGGCTGTCGAGGATGATGACGCGCGCAACGAGCGTGGAACTGCCGGTCGACCGTTTCGCCAGCGCGTCGAGCTTGTCCTGGAAATGCAGCAGCACCGCTGGATGATGCGCCAGGTGCTTCTCGTCGGCGACGGGTACCTCCGGCGCCAGCCGCAGCGTCGCGTCAATGTCGAGGAACAGAAGCGCGCCTATGTGGTTGCGGTCGAGCCCGGTCAGGACCACGTCGCGCACATAGGGGGCGAAGCCAGAGACGATCGCGCCGCGCACGCCGGCCATGTTGACCCAGGTGCCCGTCGACAGCTTGAAGTCTTCCGTGACGCGGCCATCGAACATGAAGCCCTGCGACACATCCTCCGGATCGACGAAGCGAAGCGCGTCGCCGATCATGTAGTAGCCTTCCTCGTCGAAGCACTCGGCGGTCTTGTCGGGCTGGCGCCAGTAGCCCGGCGTGATGCTCGGTCCCTTCAGCCGGACTTCGAGCTTCTCCGCGTTCGGGACCAGCTTGATCTTCAGCTCCGGCGCCGGCAGGCCGACCTCTCCGGGCTGGTTCACCGGCCAAGTCGTGGTGAAGGCAAAGGGTGCTGTCTCGGTGGAACCATAGCCGGTGACGATCATGACCCTCTCGCCGATGGTCTCGACCGCCAGCGTCTCGAGCGCATCCCAGACATGCTTGGCAAGGCTCGCGCCCGCATACTGCAGAAGCCTGACCCTGCTGAAGAAGCGCTCGCGCAGCACGGCATTGCGGGCGAGATGCTCGGTCAGCATCTCATAGCCCTTAGGCACGTTGAAGTAGATTGTCGGCGCGATTTCGGTCAGGTTGCGCACCGTCTTGTCGATACCGGCGGGCGTCGGCGCGCCGTCGTCGATGTACAGCGTCCCACCGTTCGAAAGGGCGATGCCGAAATTGTGGTTGCCGCCCGCCGTGTGGTTCCAGGGCAGCCAGTCGACAAGCACAGGCGGTTCGTCTTTCAGGAACGCCATCGCCGACGCGATCATCAGCTGGTTGGAGGTCATCATGCGCTGCGTGTTGATGACCGCCTTCGGCATGCCGGTGGAGCCCGACGTGAACAGGAACTTCGCCGCCTGGTCAGGATCCACGGCGGCATCCGCCGCGTCCACGGCATCGGTGGCCGCTGTTGCGACCATCGTCTCGAAGCTGTCGTTTGCAAGGCCGCCAACGGGATGCCGCGCCACGACGAGGCCGATGTCGTCCTTCATCACCGACTGAAGCGCGGCTTCGAAGGGCCGGCCGTCGGCGGCGAAGACGAGCCCGGGCGTCAACAGCGAGAAGATGTGACGCAGCTTGGCATGATCCTTCGAGACCAGCGAATAGGCCGGAGAGACCGGCGCGAACGGCACGCCCGCCATCATCGCGCCGAGCGCGATCAGCCCGTGCTCGACGGAGTTTCCCGACAGAATGACGATCGGCCGTTCGGCGGAAAGGTTGCGGTCGAGGAGGTACTGCGCGATCGACCGCGCCTTTTGCAGTGCCTGGGCATAGGTGACCTTGCGCCACTCGCCGTCTTCGCCGCGATCGGCGATGAAGACGCGCTCCGGCGCCTCCGAAGCCCAGCGGCGCAGCCAGTCGATCATCGAGCGCGGATAGTCGCCAAGCGGCAGCGCGGACTCGACATAGGTCGCCCCGGACGCCCCGGCAGTCAGCGAGACGGATTGTTCGCCCATGCGAACGGCCCGCAGTCCCGATGCACCAATGGCCGGCATGATGAATTCCTCCCAAGAAATTTTGTTATTGAGTATAACGATCGTGGAAAAACTTCAAGCTGCCCGCATGCAAGCGATAGTGACCGGTGCCGGGCAACGCCGGGCGCTCCCATCGCCGTCCCGGCCGCTCATCGATCCGGATCGACGTGCGGCTTGGCGTTCGAACGGACCGGTCAGACACGCCTTGTTCCGTCCAACGATTACAAGAAAAAAGGAGGCCTTGCGGCCCCCTTCTGTGTCCGGGCTTCCGCTCGGACAGTCTCTTCCCCGTCAAGGGAAGATGATGCGACGAGCGCGCCTATTGCGCCGCGATGGCGGGCTCGTCCGAATTGTCATCGGCGGCCGGTTCGCCTTCATCGCCGCCGCGGGGACGACGGGGACGGCGAGGGCGACGCGGTGCGGCGTCGTTTCCGGCAGCGGCGGGCGTTTCGCCAGCCACGGGCTCGGCAGCAGGGTTGGCCGCCACGGGTTCGGCGGCAACGCCTTCGTCCGGACCCTTGGCGACACTATCCGCGCGCGGTGGACGACCGCGGCGGCGACCGGCGGCCTTCTGCCCGGCCATGGCTTCCTGCTCGAGAGCCACCTCGGCCGGCATGCCCTCGATCACCGGCTGCGGACCGGTGCCGTCATTTGGCTGGATATCGGCAGCGCCCGGGTTTTCCCGCGCGGCGACCGGTTGTGGCTGCTGATCGCGACGATGCTCGCGCGGCTGGTTCTCGCCATCGCGACGACCATCCTCTCGGCGCCCGTCTTCACGGCGCCCGTCTTCCCGTCGGTTGTCGCGCTGGCGGCCGTCCTGCTGGCGGCCTTCGCGGCCTTCACTCTGGCGGCCTTCATTCTGGCCCTGCGGCCGGCTGTCGCGATTCTCGTTCTGCCGACCGTCGTTCTGGCGCGTGTCCGGCTGGCGTGATTCCGGCTGCTGGTTGCCATAGTTCTGGTCGCCGGACTCGTCGCCATCCTCGTCGTCGAACTCGTCGCGCTGATCGCGCGGCGCTGGCGCCGGCATCGCACCCTGGGCCGCCATGATGATGCGGTTGTAGTGCTCGGCATGCTGCAGGTAGTTCTCTGCCATGACGCGGTCGCCGGCGCTGTGTGCGTCGCGGGCGAGCGTTGAGTATTTCTCTGCAATCTGCTGGGCCGAACCTCTGATTTTCACATCAGGCCCGTTGCTCTCATAGCTGCGGGTAAGTGGATTTGGCCCCTTGCGGTTGCTACTGTTATTGTTGTTGTTATTGTTGTTTCTACCGCGCATGCGCCTATTCTGCTGTTGTGGCCTCATCCGATACTCTTCGTTTCAATCATGTTGAAATAAGCGGGCGCCACAGCCGTCAACGGCTTCCGCGAGCGCCATTCGATTCCGAGCACCGCAGCATGCCTCAGCCGCCAGCCCAGCCATCACGTTCCTGGTTTCTCACCATGGGCCGGAGGAACCCCATACGAAGCACTTGCGTGGGTCACGCGGCCGGCAGCTTGTTTCCTGAAGGAACCGAACCGATCAGCACTGCCTGCTTCGTCTCATCCGGTGGTCGGAAGCTATCCGGTATCGCACCGTATGCCAAGCACTTTTTCGCAAGGCACAATCATTGCGGTCAATGCCCGAACAGGAGCGCCCTGTCCCGGCCGCCGAGATCGCTGGCCGCGTCGAGCAAGCTATGACCGGCCGCCTCGAAAAGCGCCGCTACGGCGCTCTTCTGGCCTGCGCCGATCTCCAGACCGACGATGCCGCCGGTAAGGAGATGCCGTGCCGCGCCGGCCGCGATCACGCGGTAGGCGTCAAGCCCATCGGCTCCGGCAACCAGCGCCCGCGCTGGATCGTGATCCTTCACTTCGGGCGCAAGCTCCGCGTACTCTGTGTTCGTTATATAGGGTGGGTTCGACAGGATTGCATCGAAACACCCCAAAACATCGCCGAACCAGTCGGACAAGACGGTCTCAAAACGGTCCGAAAGGCCGTTCAAAAGGGCGTTGTGCCGAGCGGTCTCAAGCGCGCCCGGCGCGATGTCGGCCGCAACCGCACGCGCCTGCGGGATCTGCGACAGCAGCGCCAGCGCGATGGCGCCGGTCCCTGTGCCGAGGTCGAGGATCCGGCATTCCCCTCGTTCGGCCGCAACCCGGCGCAGGCGCGGCAGCACGAGGTCCACCAGCGTCTCGGTGTCGGGGCGCGGCTCCAGCGTATCGGGCGACAGCGCCAGCGTCAGCCCGTAGAAGTCGCGACGCCCGAGGATGCGGTGCACCGGTTCGCCGGCCAGGCGCCGCGCCAGCAGGGCCTCGATCGCAAGCGCCTCGTCCCGGGAAATCGGCCGGCCGGGATCGCGAATCACGTCCATGCGATTGGTCGACGTCGCGTGTTCCACGAGCAGCCGCGCATCGAGCGCCGCGTCCGCGATGCCGGCAGTGGCCAGGGTTCCACGCAGTCGGCGCAGCAGCCCGTCGAGCGTTTCACCCGCAACACCGGGCGTCTCAGCCATTCTCGCCCATTTCCGCGAGCAGCTTCGTCTGGTGGTCCGAGATCAGCGCGTCGATCACGTCGTCGAGGTCGCCCTCCATGACGCGATCGAGCTTGTAGAGCGTCAGGTTGATGCGGTGGTCGGTGAGCCGCCCTTGCGGGAAATTGTAGGTGCGGATGCGCTCCGACCGGTCGCCGGAGCCAACCTGCAGCCGCCGCGCCTCGGAGCGTTCGTCGGCGGCCTTGGTGCGCTGCATGTCGAACAGCCGCGCGCGCAGGATCTGCATGGCCCGGGCCCGGTTCTGGTGCTGCGACTTCTCCGCCTGCACCACCACCACGCCGGTCGGCAGATGGGTGATCCGCACCGCCGAATCGGTGGTGTTGACGTGCTGGCCGCCGGCGCCCGAGGCGCGCATCGTGTCGATGCGGATGTCCTCGTTGCGGATTTCGACGTCGACCTCCTCGGCCTCCGGCAGGACGGCCACGGTGGCCGCCGAGGTGTGGATGCGTCCGCTCGCCTCCGTCGCCGGCACGCGCTGCACGCGGTGCACGCCGGATTCGAACTTCAGCTTCGAGAACACGCCCTTGCCCGAGACCGTGGCGATGATTTCCTTATAGCCGCCCGCGTCGCCCTCGCTGGCCGAGACGACTTCGATTTTCCAGCCATGGTCGGCCGCATAGCGCTCATACATGCGGAAGAGATCGCCGGCAAAGATCGCCGCCTCGTCGCCACCGGTGCCGGCGCGGATTTCGAGGATCGCGCTCCTCGCGTCCGCCGCGTCCTTGGGCAGCAGCAGCAGCTGGATCGCCTGCTCGATCGCGGCGATCCGCTCCTCCACTTCGTCGCGCTCGCCCTCCGCCAGTTCCCGCATCTCCGCGTCCGTCGACCTGTCGGCGAGCATCGTCTCGATCCCGGCACGCTCGCGCTCCGCCGCGCGCAATGCCTTGATCTGGACGACGAGATCCTGGATCTCGGAATATTCCGAGGCGAGGCGGACATAGGTGTCCGAATCCGGCCCGGCCGCCAGTTGCGCCTCTATGTAGTCGTGACGCTTGAGGACCTGGTCCATGCGGTCGGCGGGAAGAGTGGTCATTCTGACATGCCCTACAGCGGGATCTCGTGGTCGGCCGCAAACGCCCGCAGGAAGGCGCGGGCGTCTTGCGATGCACCGCCGTCGCCGAGGATCAGCCCCATCTGGGCGGTGAGCGCCTCGACGGGCAGGTCGACGAGCATCGCCTTCACCGGACCGATGGCGGCAGCCGACATCGAGATCGAGCGGAAGCCCAGCCCGATCAGAGCCATGGCCGAGATCGGCCGGCTGGCGAGTTCGCCGCACAGCGTCACCGGCGTGCCGGCGCGCCGGCCGGCGTCGAGCACCGATTTCAGCGCCCGCAGGAACGGCGCCGAAAGCGGGTCGAAGCGGGACGCGACCGTGCCGTTGCCGCGGTCGGTCGCGGTCATGAACTGGAACAAATCGTTGGAGCCGATCGACACGAAGTCGACCTCGCGCATCAGTTCGTCGAGCTGGAACAGCAGCGACGGCACCTCCACCATGGCGCCGATCGCGAGGCTTGTCGGCAGGTGGTGACCAAAACGGGCGAGGTGCTTGACCTCGCGGTCGATGATCGCGCGCGCCCGGCGGATCTCGGAAACCTCGGTGACCATCGGCAGCATGACCCGCAGCTCGCGCCCGCCGGCCGCCTTGAGCAGCGCGCGGAACTGCGTGCGCAGCAGCGCCGGGCGGTCCAGCGTGAGGCGGATCGCGCGCCAGCCGAGCGCGGGATTCTCCTCCTTCTCCGAGCCGCGGAAATAGGGCAGCACCTTGTCGCCGCCGATGTCGATGGTACGGAACGTGACCGGCTTGTCGGCCGCCGCCTCCAGCACCTGCCGGTACAGCGCCTCTTGCGCCTGCGCGCGCGGGAAGGTCGACGCCACCATGAACTGCAGCTCGGTGCGGAACAGCCCGATGCCGGCCGCGCCCGCCTCGCCGAGCTGCGGCAGGTCGACCGCCAGGCCGGCGTTCATCATCAACTCCACCGCAACGCCGTCGCGCGAGACCGATGGCCGGCTGCGAAGCTCGCGATAGAGCTCCTGGCGGCGCGCCCTGAAGCGGGCCTTTTCGGCGAAGGCCGCCTCCACGTCTGGCTGCGGCCGCAGGTGTACCCGGCCCTCGTCGCCGTCGACGATGATCGGATCGCCGTTTTCGGCCATCGACACCGCGCCCTTGGCCTGCCCTGCCACGGGGATGCCGATGGCGCGGGCGACGATGACGACATGGCTGGTCGCGGCCGCGTCTTCCAGCACGAGGCCGCGCAGCTTGTCGCGGGGATAGTCGAGCAGGTCGGCCGCGCCCATCGAGCGCGACACCACGATCGCGTCGCGCGGCAGCGCCGCCGCCATGGTGTCGGTGCCATGCCCCATCAGCTGCCGCAGCAGCCGGTTGCCGAGGTCGTCGAAGTCGTTCATGCGGTCGCGCAGATAGGGATCGGTCATGTGCATCATGCGCGCGCGCATGTCGCTCTGCACCTTTTCGACCGCTGCCTCCGCCGTCAGGCCGTTGCGCACCGCCTCTTCCAGCCGACGCACCCAGCCGCGATCATGCGCGAACATGCGGTAGGCCTCGAGCACGGCGCGGTGTTCGCCCTCGCTGGCGACGTCGCGCCGCGAGAGCATGTCGTCGATGGAGACACGAAGCGAGCCGAGTGCGGTTTCGAGACGGCGCAGCTCGGCGTCGACGTCCTCGTTGAAGAGGTTGGTCACGACGATGCGCGGCTCGTGCAGGACGACATGACCGAGGCCCACGCCCTCGTTGAAGGCGACGCCCTCGATCGTGACCGGGCGGGACAGGTCGAGTTCCATGCCGGGACGGGTCAGGCGGCGAAGGTCGCCTGTCGCAATCATCTCGGCGATGACCATCGCTGTGGTTTCGAGCGCCTCCACCTCGTCGTCACCATAGTGGCGCTTGGTCTTGTTCTGGACCACCAGGACGCCGAGCGTGCGTCCGGCGCGCAGCACCGGCACGCCGAGGAAGGAATGGTAGATCTCCTCGCCGGTCTCCGGCAGGTAGGTGAAGGCCGGGTGGTTCTGAGCGTCCTGCAGGTTGAGCGCGCGCGCGCTTGCCGCGATGGTGCCGACGAGGCCCTGCCCCAGCTTCAATTGCGCAAGGTGCACCGAGCTCGGGTTGAGACCCTCTGTGGCGTAGAGCTCCAGCACCGAATCGGCCCGCAGCACGTAGAGCGAGCACACCTCCGCCACCATGTTGGAGGCGATTTCGCGCACGATGCGATCGAGCCGGGCCTGCGGCTCGACCGCCTCGGCCATCAACTCGCGCAGCCTCCTCAGCAAAACCCGCGGGCTGCCGGCGATTTCACGCATCGACGTATCTCCCACGGCCTTCCGCCGCCTCCGCGCGAATCGCGGTTGCGGCAGGCCGAGCAACGAATGGTAGGACTATTGCTTATCCAGACCGTAGACGGAATGCAAAGTCCGCACGGCAAGCTCGGTGTAGGCGCCGTCGATCAGGATCGAGATCTTGATCTCCGACGTCGTGATCGCGCGGATGTTGATCCCCTTTTCCGACAGCGCCTTGAAGGCGGTGGCGGCCACGCCCGCATGGCTGCGCATGCCGATGCCGATCACCGAGACCTTGGCCATGCCGGTGTCGTGCTGCACCAGTTCGAAGCCGATGGTGCCGCGCGACTGGTCGAGCACGGCGAGCGCCTTGTCGAGGTCGCTCGACGGCACCGTGAACGTCATGTCGGTGCGCGATCCGTCCTCGGAGATGTTCTGGACGATCATGTCGACGTTGATGTTGGCTTCCGCCAGCGGCCCGAAGATGCCGGCGGCCACGCCGGGCCGGTCGGCAACGCGGCGGAGCGATATCTGGGCCTCGTCCTTGGCATAGGCGATGCCGGTAACAACCTGCTGTTCCACGATTTCGTCCTCGTCGCATATGAGGGTGCCGGGGGGATTGAGAAGATCGCCCATGCCTGGTGCGTCCGGGTCCTCGAACGAAGACCGCACGAAGGTCCGCACCTTGTGGACCATGGCGAGTTCGACCGAACGCACCTGCAGGACCTTGGCGCCCAGCGAGGCCATTTCGAGCATCTCCTCGAAGCTGATCTTGGCAAGCCGCCGCGCCTTGGGCTCGATGCGCGGGTCGGTGGTGTAGACGCCGTCGACGTCGGTGTAGATGTCGCAGCGGTCGGCCTTCACCGCCGCGGCGATCGCGACCGCGCTGGTGTCGGAGCCGCCCCGGCCGAGCGTGGCGATGCGGTTGTCCGGGCCGATGCCCTGAAAGCCAGCGATCACGGCCACCTGCCCTTCGCCGAAACGCTTGATCAGGAACGAGCCGTCGATCTCGTTGATGCGCGCCGCGCCGTGGGCGTTGTCGGTCCGGATTGGAATCTGCCAGCCTTGCCACGACCGCGCATGGATGCCCATCGACTGCAGCACCAGCGCCAGCAGACCCGATGTCACCTGCTCGCCCGACGCCACCACGGCGTCATACTCGCGCGTGTCGTAGACGTTGAAGTTCGATCCTTCGGCCTTCGACGCGTCGCGAACCCAGCCGACCAGCTCGTTGGTCTTGCCGGCCATAGCCGAGACGACCACCGCCACCTCGTGGCCCGCGTCCACCTCGCGTTTGACGTGCCGGGCCACGTTGCGGATGCGACCGATATCGGCAACCGAAGTCCCGCCGAATTTCATCACGATGCGCGCCATGGAAGCGGTATGCCTTTGCGGGGGTCGCGGCCTGTCGGGTCGCGGAAAATGAAATGATGCGCGGCAGATGCTGCCGCCGCGTGGATGCGCGGCTTCCATAGCCAAAGCGCCCCGGCGACGCAAGCTTTGGCCCAAGCGGGAAACAGGCGCGCGGATGCTCGGCCGCAGGCGCCCTAGCCGATCGTCCGTTCCAGCAATCCGATCCAGTTCCGGAAGGCGATCTTCTCGATCAGGTCACGACCATAGCCGCGCGCCTCCATCGCCTCGATCAGGCGCGGCAGGCCGGCAACGTCGCGAATGGCGGCCGGAATCGGCGCGCCGTCGAAGTCCGATCCGAAGCCGACGCCGTCCTCGCCCAGCGCCTCCAGCAGCGCGTCGATATGCGCGATCATCACGTCGAGCGCGGTGTCGCCGCCCATGCGACCGTCGGAGCGCAGGAAGCCGGTGGCGAAGTTCAGCCCGACCATGCCGCCCGTCTCCCGGATCGCCGAAAGCTGCCAGGCCGTCAGGTTGCGCGCAGAGGGGCAGAGCGCATGCACGTTCGAGTGGGTGGCGACCAGCGGCGCGTCGGAAATCGCCGCAACGTCGCGAAACCCCTTCTCGTTCAGGTGCGACAGGTCGACGAGGATCCTGAGCCGGTTGCAGGCGCGCACGAGATCCTTGCCGGCATCCGTCAGCCCGGGCCCGGTGTCGGGCGTCGAGGGAAAGCGGAAAGGAACGCCCTCGCCGAAGGCGTTGCGCCGGCTCCAGACGGGACCGAGCGAGCGCAGGCCGGCGGCGTGCAGCACGTCGAGCAGGGCGAGGTCCGGCCCGATCGCCTCCGCGCCCTCGATGTGGAACAGCGCCGCGATCGAGCCCCGGTCCATGGCCGAACGGATGTCGGCCGCGCTGCGGCAGACCGTCAGCGCGCCGTCGGACGCGCGTTCCAGCCGAAACAGGATCGACGCCATGGCGACGGTCGCTGCCATGGCGTCGCCCTGCGCCAGTTCGGGCGGCAGGAGGGCGTCGTCGCCGGGCGGCGGCGCGGGTGTCGAGAAATCGATCGGCCCGAGCGGCGGCGGAAAGACGGCGAAGAATCCGCCCGCAAAGCCGCCCTCCCGTGCCCGCGGCAGGTCGATGTGGCCTTTGCGCGTGCCATCGAGGAAGAGCCGTTCCGGCTCGGCCACCTTGGCGGCATGGAGCCTGAGCAGCGTGTCGTTGTGGCCGTCGAAGACCGGGACCGGCGTGGATGAGGGCATGGGCGGACGAGGCGTCTCCGTTGCGGGGTCGTGTGCGGCCCCTCCCCGGCGCGCGCAGGCCAGAGTCCTAGCGGAGGCCGGCAGGCAGGGCAAACGCGAACGCGACGTCCTGACCAACCGGGCGGGTCGGTCACCGGCGCCGTCAGCCCTCCAGCACCAGTTCCACGATCACGTCTCCGGCGCGAACCTGGTCGCCGGCGCTGGCGCGGACGGCTGTCACCGTCCCCGCGGCGGCGGCGGCGAGCACCGTCTCCATCTTCATCGCCTCCACCATGCCGACCGCCTGCCCCGCCTCGACCCGATCGCCGACCGCCACCGACAGCGCGCGCAGCGCACCGGCGACCGGCGACCGGACGACGGACGGATCGGGCCCCGGCGCGCGCGAAGCGAGCCGGTCCGGCTCGATGAAGCGCCAGATGCGGCCGTCGAGATCGAGCCAGACGTCGCGGCCCTCGGCGAACACGGTGGCGGCGGCGAGCCTCGGCCCGTCCGCCGCGTCCTCCCCTCGCACGCCATCAATCCGCACGCGATCGATCCGCGCCTCGGCCAGCCCGGCATCCACGCCGTCCACCAAGACGCCGGCATAGCGGCCACGTTCGAACCGGACCACCGCCTCGAACCGCGCGCCCTCGCAATCGAGCGTGATCGGACAGGCGGCGATCCCCGTCGAGCGGAACCAGCCGCCGGGCGCCGACAGCGCCAGCCACGCGGCCGCCAGCGCGACCGTCCCGGGCGACGGCGGCTGCGGGCGCATGAGCGCGGCATCGGTGGCGATCCAGCGGTCGATCAGATCGGTGGTGATGGCGCCGGCCCGGAACTCCGGCGATCCGAGAAGATCGAGGAGGAAGGCGCGGTTGGTCTTCAGCCCGAACAGCGGCCGGCTCTCCAGCGCCCGAACGAGCCTGCGGATTGCCTCGTCCCGGTCGCGCCCATGCGCGATGACCTTGGCGATCATCGGATCATAGAAAGGCGTCACCGCCGAGCCGTCTTCCACCCCGGTATCGACGCGCAGCCCCGCCTCGTCCGGACCGACGCTCGGCCGCCAGCCGCGCACCCTGCCCGTCTGCGGCTGGAAGCCCAAGAGCGGGTCCTCGGCATAGAGCCGCGCCTCGATCGCATGGCCGGCGAAGATGACCTCGTCCTGCCGGATCGGCAGCGGCTCGCCCGCCGCCACGCGCAACTGCCATTCGACGAGGTCGAGCCCGGTGACCATCTCGGTGACCGGGTGTTCCACCTGCAGCCGCGTGTTCATTTCCAGGAAGTGGTAGCCGCCATCTGCCCCGACGATGAACTCGACGGTTCCGGCGCCGACATAGGAAACCGCCCGGGCGCAGGCCATCGCGTCCCGCGCCATGGCGACGCTACGGGCGGTGTCGGCAAATGGCGACGGGCTCTCCTCGATGATCTTCTGGTGGCGCCGCTGCGCCGAGCAGTCGCGCTCGCCGAGATGGATGCAGTTGCCGTGACCATCTGCGAAGATCTGCACCTCGATGTGGCGGGCGCCCTCGACCAGCCGCTCGAGGATCAGGTCGCCGCTGTCGAAGGCGTTCTCGGCCTCGCGCCGCGCACTTTCGATCGCCGCAGCGAGGTCGTCAGACGTTCGAACGCGGCGCATGCCGCGCCCGCCGCCGCCGGCCGATGCCTTGACCAGCAGCGGGTAGCCGATGCGATCCGCCTCGGCCGCAAGCCGTTCGGGCGATTGGTCGCGCCCGTCATAGCCAGGCACCACCGGCACGCCGGCCTTCGCCATCAGGATGCGGGCGCTCGCCTTGTCGGCCATGGTGCGGATCGCTTCGGGTGGCGGACCGACGAAGATGATCCCCGCGGTCGCGCAGGCCCGCGCGAAATCCGCGTTCTCCGACAGGAAGCCGTAACCCGGATGCACCGCATCCGCGCCGGCCAGGCGGGCGGCGGCGAGGATGGCGTCCACGTCGAGATAGGACCGCGCCGCCTCAGCCGGCCCGATCCGCACAGCGCGGTCGGCCATATGCACATGCGGCGCGCCGGCATCGGCGTCGCTGTGGACCGCGACCGTCGAAATCCCCATCCGCCGCGCCGTACGCATGATCCGGCAGGCGATCTCGCCGCGATTGGCGATGAGCAGCGTGCGGATCATCGTTGTGCGTCCTTCGAGGCTCGCTCCGCTCGCACCTCAGGGGGAGGAGCGTCGCGGCGGACCGGAGGCAATTCTTTGGTTCCGACGGTCCAGGAGTGCGGCAAGCACCCACGGTCCTCATCCTGAGGTGCGACCCTGAGCTTGCCGAAGGGGAGCCTCGAAGGACGCACCACCTCACCGCCAGCAGCGCGGCGGTGGCCGGCCCGCCCACGGTCCTCATCCTGAGGTGCGACCCTGAGCTTGCCGAAGGGGAGCCTCGAAGGACGCACCACCTACCCCCGCGCCCGGTTGCCCGTCCCCGGCAGGGTGCCTTCCAGCTTGGCGATGATGCCGAGCATGATCTCGTCGGCGCCGGCCCCGATGGAAACGAGGCGCGTGTCGCGCCAGGCGCGGCTGACCGGATTGTCGGCCGTGTAGCCCATGCCGCCCCAGTATTGCAGGCACGAATCCGTCAGTTCGCGCGCCAGCCTGCCGGTCTTCAGCTTGGCCATCGAGGCCAGCCGTGTCACGTCGGCGCCCGCGACATACTGCTCGATCGCGCTCCAGGTCAAGGCGCGCAGCGCCTCGACCTCGGTCCTGAGCTCGGCCAGCCGGAAATGCACCACCTGGTTGTCGAGGATCGGCTTGCCGAAGGCCTGCCGCTGCCCGGTGTATTCGATCGTCAGGTCGATCAGCCGGTCGAAGCCCTTCAGCGAACTCGCCGCCGAGTAGAGCCGCTCCTCCTGGAACTGCAGCATCTGGTAGGTGAAGCCCATGCCCTCCTGGCCGATCAGGTTTACCCGGGGCACCCGCACCTCGTCGAAGAACAGCTGCGCCGTATCGGAGGAATGCATGCCGATCTTGCGGATCTTCTGCCGGGTGATGCCTCTGGCGTCCATCGGCACGCAGATCAGCGACTTGTTCTTGTGTGGCGCTCCGTCCGAGGTATTGGCGAGCAGGCAGCACCAGTCGGCCTCCATCCCGTTGGTGATCCACATCTTGGTGCCGGAGATGACATAGTCGCCGCCGTCCTTGCGCGCCACCGTCCTGACCGCCGCGACGTCCGAACCGCCACCAGGCTCCGACACGCCGAGGCAGCCGACCATGTCGCCCGCGATCGACGGGGCGAGGAAGGCGCGCTTCACATGGTCGGAGCCGAAGCGGTTCAGCGCGGGCGTGCACATGTCGGTGTGAACCCCGATCGCCATCGGCACGCCGCCGCAATGGCACGCGCCGAGTTCTTCGGCCATCACCATGGAATAGGAGAAATCGAGCCCGAGCCCGCCATGGGCCGGATCGTACTTGACGCCCAGCAGCCCGAGATCGCCCATCTTCTTCAGCACGTCATGCGAGGGAAACGCCTCCGCCGCCTCCCACGCGTCGACATGGGGATTAAGCTCGGTCTCGACGAACCTCCCCACGGTGCGCCGGAGCGATTCATGTTCGGGTGTGAAGTGCATGTGGTTTCCTCCTCGGGAATAGACCGGAGGAGATGGCGTTCTATGGCGCCCCCCTCTGGCCTGCCGGCCATCTCCCCCACGCGGGGGGAGATCGGCCAATCGCAAAGGTGATTGCTCGCATCGAGGGTACGCGAAGCCCTCCGCGGCAAGCGATCTCCCCCCGCGTGGGGGAGATGGCCGGCAGGCCAGAGGGGGGCGCGAAGGAACTCGGACCTACCCTGCATTACATCCTCGCCACCCCGAACGTATTCGCCCGCGGCGTCCGCCCCTCGCCCTCCGCCGCGACCGCCAGGCACAGCGCGAGCACCGCCCGCGTGTCGCGCGGATCGATGATGCCGTCGTCCCAGAGCCGGGCGGTGGCGTAGAGCGCGGTGGACTGCGCCTCGACGCCAGCGCGGATGCCGGCCGTCATCTTCGCAAGCGCCGCCTCGTCGACCACGCCCCCTTTTCCGCGGGTGACGATCTCCATCACCTTCGCCGCCTGCTCGCCGCCCATCACGGCGGTGCGGGCCGACGGCCAGGAGAAGATGAAGCGCGGCGAGAAGCCCCGCCCGCACATGCCGTAGTTGCCCGCGCCATAGGAGCCGCCGATGACGATGGTGAACTTCGGCACCCGGGCGTTGGCCACCGCCTGGATCATCTTCGATCCGTGCTTGATCGCGCCGTCGCGCTCGGCGGCCTGGCCCACCATGTAGCCGGTCGTGTTCTGCAGGAAAATCAGCGGCGTGCCGGCCTGGTCGCAGAGCTGGATGAACTGCGCCGCCTTCAGCGATCCCGTCGGCATGATCGGGCCGTTGTTGGCGAGGATGCCGATGCGGTGGCCGTCGATGGCGGCATGGCCGCAGAGCGTGTCGGGCGCGTACTCCGCCTTGAACTCGAAGAAATCCGAGCCGTCGACCAGCCGGGCGATCACCTCCTTCATGTCGAAGGGCTGGCGTCCGTCAGGCGACACGATGCCCATCAGTTCCTCGGGATCGAAGAGCGGCGGCGCGGCGGCGGCAACCGGCTCCACCGCGTCCCAGGAGAGGGTGCGCATGATCTCGCGGCCGATCGCCAGCGCCTGCACATCGTCCTCCGCGACATGTTCGCCGAGCCCGGTGACGCGGCCGTGCAGGTCGGCGCCGCCGAGGTCTTCGTCGGTCGCCTCCTCGCCGATCGCCGCCTTTACCAGTGGCGGGCCGGCGAGGAAGATCTTCGAGCGCTCGCGCACGAGAACGACATGGTCCGACAGGCCGGGCAGGTAGGCCCCGCCCGCCGTCGACGAGCCATGCACGATCGCCACCTGCGGAATGCCGGCGGCCGACAGCCGCGCCTGATTGGCGAAGGAGCGGCCGCCTTCGACGAACATCTCGGCCTGGTAAAGCAGATTGGCGCCGCCGCTCTCGACGAGATAGATCAGCGGCAGGCGGTTCTCGAAGGCGAGCTCGTGCAGCCTGAGCGCCTTCTTCAGCCCGATAGGGGGCACCGTGCCGCCCTTGATGCCGCTGTCTGACGCCGAGACGATGCAGCGCCGCCCGGCCACCACGCCGATGCCGGCGATGGCGCCGCCGCCCATGATGTTCCGGCCGCCGTCGTCGTCGTGCATGCGATAGCCGGCGAGCGTCATCAGCTCGAGGAAGGGCTGACCGCGGTCGATGAGCCGTTCCACCCGCTCGCGCGGCGGGATCTGCCCACGCTCGGCGAAACGGTCGGCGCGCGAGGCGGAGTTGGCGCGGATTCTGGCCTCGAGGTCGCGCACCTCGGCAAGCTTCACCGCCATCGCCTCGGCATTGGCGCTGAAGGCGTCGGAACGCGTGTCCAGCCGCGAGGCCAGCGCAGGCATCAGCCAGGCCCCGTCGCGGCGAGGCATCGCGTCGCACCGGCGCAACGAACCGATGTCGGAATGCTTGGACAGGTCAATGCCGGCTCCTCCTCCCGCACGAGTTCGAAGCTAGACAACGTTGACGTAAACGTCAATCGACTGGTAAGGGAGGCCATCGTCGAACGGCGCCGAGCCGGCACGCGACAGCAACGGGCGGATGGAACGTTCGCCGTACCAGGGAGACTGACATGAGCCTCGACCAGATTGCATCCAAGATCGGCGAACGCCTCGCTGGCACCGGTTTCGACCGGTCCGTGAAGATCGACCTCGGCGCCGACGGCGCCATCTTGATCGACGGCCAGAGCGCCACGGTCGGCGACGGCGATGCCGATTGCACCATCTCGATCAGCATGGACAATTTCGAATCCCTCATCGCCGGTGACCTGAACCCAACCGCCGCCTTCATGACGGGCAAGATGAAGGTGGCCGGTGACATGTCGGCCGCCATGGCGCTCAGCCAGGCGCTTTGAAGTCAGGCGGCTGATGGGAGAAATGCGGGGACAGTTTACTTAATTCGGATTGAGAATGACTTTCGACGGATGACGATTGTCTGCCGAATTAAGTAAACTGTCCCCGCATTTCATGTTAGTCCACGCCACGCGCTTGACGGCTACGCCGCCACCCGCGGATGCTTCCCGCCGACTCGCGCCTACGCCGCCATCGTCGCGCGCTCCGCGCCGGCCCTGGCCTTGCGCCCCGCCGCCTGCAGCGTTCCCCGCGCCCCGTCGAGCCAGCCCTCGATCAGCTCGAGCGCCAGGAACCGGCCCTTTTCGTAGGGGCCGGGCATCGACAGCGCGTCGGTCTTCTCCGCCGAGAAGCCGAAGCGTGCGTAATACGGCGCGTCTCCGACGAGCAGGATCGCGCCATGGCCGAGCCGGCGCGCCTCGGCGATCGCCTGCCGCATCAGCGCCGAGCCGATGCCGCCCGACTTGACCTGTGGATCGACCGCGAGCGGGCCGAGCAGCAGCGCCGATGCGCCGCCCTCGCCCGCCGTCACGTCCCACAGCCGCACCGTGCCGACGAGCCGGCCGTCCGCGTCCTTCGCCGAAAAGGCGAGCCCTTCCGACGGACGCCGCCCGCGGCGCAGCTTCTCCGACGACTTGCGCTTGCGGCCAGGACCCATGGCCCGGTCGAGCAGCGCCTCGCGCGCGGCGACGTCGTCGCTGGATTCGGCTGTGATGGCAAAACCAGGCGCGGCCGCCGTCTCACCATGGAGGGGGGAGATCGCAAGATCCGCCGCCGTGCCAGTCATTGCAAACTTGTCGTTCATCTCCGCGATCCTTCACAAGCGGATGAAATGTCCACGAGCAAACCCGTCGCCGGGGACGAATCCCCGACGGCAGGCATGATCTGGCGGCGTCCGGCGCGAGGCCAGCGAGCCGTCAGATCACGTAGGATCGGAGCGGCTCGAAGCCGTTGAAGGCGACCGAGGCGTAGGTCGTCGTGTAGGCGCCGGTGCCCTCGATCAGCACCTCGTCGCCGATGGTCAGCGACAGCGGCAGCGGATACGGCGTCTTCTCGTACATCACGTCGGCCGAATCGCAGGTCGGGCCGGCGAGAACGCAGGCGCCGAGCTCCGAACCGTCGCGCGGGGTCACGATCGGGTAGCGGATGGCCTCGTCCATCGTCTCGGCCAGACCGCCGAACTTGCCGATGTCGAGATAGACCCAGCGCACATTGTCGTTGTCGGCCTTCTTGGAGATCAGCACGACTTCCGACTTGATGACGCCCGCATTGCCGACCATGCCGCGACCCGGTTCGATGATGGTCTCCGGGATCTGGTTGCCGAAGTGCTTCGACAGCGCCTCGAAGATCGCCTGGCCATAGGCCTGCGCCACCGGCACGTCACGCAGGTAGCGTGTCGGGAAGCCGCCGCCCATGTTGACCATCTTGAGCACGATGCCCTCCTCGGCCAGCGTGGCGAAGACGCGCTTGGCGTCGCCCAGCGCCCGGTCCCACGCGGTCAGGTCGCACTGCTGCGAGCCGACGTGGAACGACACCCCATAGGCGTCGAGGCCAAGCTCGCGCGAGCGGCGCAGCACGTCGACCGCCATCGCCGGCACGCAGCCGAACTTGCGCGACAGCGGCCACTCGGCGCCCTCGCCGTCGGTGAGCACGCGGCAGAACACGCGGCTGCCGGGGGCGGCGCGGGCGACCTTCTCGACCTCTTCCACGCAGTCCACCGCGAACAGGCGGATGCCGAGTTCGAAGGCGCGCGCGATGTCGCGCTCCTTCTTGATGGTGTTGCCGAACGAGATACGCTCGGCCGGAGCGCCGGCATCCATCGCCATCTCCACCTCGGCGACCGAGGCGGTGTCGAAGGACGAGCCCATCGAGGCGAGCAGGCGCAGGATCTCCGGCGCAGGATTGGCCTTCACCGCGTAGTAGATCTTGCTCTGCGGCAGCGCCTTCTCGAAGGCGCGGAAATTGTCGGCGACCACGTCGAGGTCGACCACCAGGCAGGGGCCGGCGGGACGACGGGTGGCGAGGAAATCGAGGATACGCTGGGTGGCCATCGGGGTCTCTCCATTCGCGCCATCAAGGCGCGCGCAAGCAGGCTCTGCGACGCCGGCCGTCAGCCGCGCGAACACAGGGTGGACAAAGTCGAGACGTCGATGGCGTGGAGCCAGCCGGTGGAGACCCCGGAACCACGCAATGCCGTCTCGCGGCGATGGATCACGACCGCCCGGCCGTAATCCGCTTTGTCTGCCATGGCTTGGAAGGGAGTTCCCAACCGCACTGCCGGCAATGATGGTGTGCCTCTTCAGTAACCCCGGTCTTTGGACGACCGGAAGAGAACCAGAAAGGCCCGCACCGTCGTTGCTTCAAGGTGTCCTCGGATCGGCGGTTGGCCGTCGAACCGACCGGAGGGGTTAGCTCCGGTTACCTTACCGATTTCCTCGCCATTCGAGGGACCGGCGGACACCCACAGGCACGTGCGACTTTGGGCAAGCGCGGATATAGGGACAGGGGGTGTCACAATCAACGGAAAAATCACGTCGCCACGAAAAACTTCGTGTACGTAAGACGAGCGGCGCGAAGACGGATTGCCGCCGTGGCTCGCATCGGCCAGACGGCCGCTTGCCAGGATTTGGGGAGCCGACGCGACATGAGTCTGGCGCTTACGATCGCCGTGGTGATCGGCACGCTCCTGCTTGTCGTCTTCGCGCTCCATCAGGTGTTCAAGTCCTTCAGAACAAGTGCCAGATCCCCGCCCCACACGGCGCCATCGATGACGCGCCGCGTCGAGGCGCTGGCGTCCCGTATAGGCGAAATCAAGGCCGGTCATAAGGCGGCCCATGCCGCCGTTGCGGGCCTTGACCCCGGCGCTTCCATCGATGACGCCCTCGCCGCCTTCACAAGGCACGCACCGGGTGCCACCCTCGGCGCGGATGCCGATGCTCTGGAAGAGCGGTTCGACGGAACCGGCCACGCGCCCTGTCTCGCCGTCATCGCCGGCCTGGCCCTTCGCGAGTCCGAATCAGCCGAGGCGAATACACCGGCGAAATGCGTCCGCCATGCCGTTGCCGACGTGCTGCGGCGCGCCCCGCCGGCGCTCGCGAGCGATCTGGTGGACCGGCTTGCGCGGGACGACCCGGACCGCTGGACGTGGCTCGCCGGCGAAGGCCGAATCCTTCGGGAGGTCGCGACCCGGCTGCGCTCGATGGACGCCAATGAGGCTGGGCGCGTCGAAGCCCTCGACCAGGATCTTGCCCGGCATCGCACGAAGCGCGACATTGAGGAGGCTGAAAGGCAACTCGCTTTTTATGAGGGCCGCGCCGAAGTCGACAGCACCTATGTCATGGCAACCGAGTTCGTCCGCTGGAGCCTGCTTCCCGGCACCGGCCTCCAAGAGCGCTTCGACGGGCTCGTCGCACGCAATTCCGGTCATCCGAGCTGGCGCGAGTTGCGGCTGCGGATGGACCTCATCCTGATCGAGCGAAACCTGCACAGGGGCGTTGCCGCCGCCATTGGGCGCATCGCGGCCGGTTTCGACGACCCCGAGCCCTTCGTGGTCGACATTGCCGCCGAAGTCGCCACCGACCTCATCGAGCAGGGATATCTGGACGAGGCCTTCCGCACCCGGATACGCGACGCCCTGCGGCGAGCCCGGAAACGTGGCCTGTCGGACGGCACGAAGCTGGCGGCGCTGGAAGCGGCTCTCGAACGGCCTTCCCGCGGCGAACCGGCGGCGCCGGTCGAACAGCCCCAAATCACCGCCACGGACGCCGAACGGCTCCTGACCGGGATCGAGACGCGAGAGACGTTCAAGAACCCGAACCGGGTGGCGGGGGATCTCGTGCGGATCGGCAGGCAGGCCGGGCCGGGGTTCGCCGACCGTGTCGCCGAACTCGTTCAGCGAAGGTCTCACCAACCCGACTGGCGCATCGTGAGGCTCGAAGCGGCGCTCGACGCGCTTGCGCAATCGCATCCGCTGAACGATGCTCGCGCCGACGTTTCACCAGCGAAGACGATGACCCGCATGCATGACGCCTACAACGCCTTCCTCGACCGGAACGAACCCGCACCCGAGAGCACATCGGCCGGGCCGCTGTCCGGCCTGACGCTGGCGGTCAAGGACATCTACGACATCGCCGGCCAGAAGACCGGCGGCGGCAACCAGCAAATGCTGGCCGAGGCGAAACCGGCAGAGCGCACAGCGCCCGCCGTGCAGGCGCTGCTCGACGCCGGCGCGCGCTTCGTCGGGCGCACCCAGACCGACGAGCTCACCTTCTCGCTCATGGGCCAGAACGCGCACTACCCCTTCCCGGTCAATCCGGCAGCAATCGGCCGCGTCACCGGCGGCTCCTCCTCCGGCTCGGCCGCGGCTGTGGCGGGAGGCCTGGCCGACATCGGCCTCGGCTCCGACACCGGCGGCTCGATTCGCGGCCCGGCGAGCTTCTGCGGCCTGATCGGCCTGCGTCCCACCCACGGCGCGGTCTCGCTCGACGGCGCCATGCCGCTGGCGCCCTCCCTCGACACCTTCGGCTGGTTCGCGAAGGACGCCGCTACCTACGAGCGGGTGGCCGAAACCCTGCTTCCGGCTGATTCGGGGGCGATTGCGCTCGCCTGGAAGCCGATCCGGATCGCGATCCTCGACGACCTCGTCCTCGGCGCCGCCGAGCGGGCGGAATACGAACGCATGGTCGGCATCGCCGCACGCCTCATCGGCACGCCGGAACAGGCGGCCCCCTTCGCGCGGTCGATCGACGACCTCTACTGGGCCTTCCGCCGTATCCAGGCCGCCGAGGCCTGGGCCGTGCACGGCCCGTTCATCTCGTCCGGCGACCGCAGGCTCGGGCCGGGCGTCAAGGAGCGCTTCGAGTTCGGCGCCACCATCGACGCCGCGACCGTGCAGAGGGAAAGCGCCGTGCGCGTGGCCTTCAAGGCCGAACTGGCGCGGATGCTGGGCGACGATGGTCTCCTCGTCCTGCCCACCATGCCGGGTGCCGCGCCGCTGACCGACACCGGCTTCGACGACATCCAGGCCTATCGCGAGCGGGCGCTGCGGCTGCTCTGCCTCTCCGGGCTCTCGGGGTTCCCCCAGATCACGCTTCCGCTCGGCGCCGTCGACGGCGCGCCCTTCGGCCTCTCGCTGCTCGGCCCGGCCGGCGGCGACCGCGCGCTGATCCACCTCGCCCGCGCCATCCTCGACGCCACCGGAACCGCCTGACATGGACACCCTCACCCGCATGCGCGCCTTCATCGACGTGGTCGAAGCGGAGGGGTTTTCGGCCGCCGCGCGCAAGATCGGCCGGTCGAAGGCGCTCCTGTCGAAATATGTCCGCGAACTGGAAGACGATCTCGGCGCGCTGCTGCTCAATCGCACCACCCGCCAGTTCTCGATGACCGAGGCCGGCCACACCTATTACAAGCGCGCGGTCGAGATCATCCGCGAGATCGACAGCCTGGCCGACACCGTGCGCGAATCATCCGGCGACGTCCGCGGCCGCATCAAGCTGTCGGCGCCGCGCACCTTTGCCGACGCGCCGATCGGCCAGTGCCTGATCGACTTCGCCCTGGCGCATCCCGACATCGTGCTCGACATCAACCTGGACGACCGCTTCGTCGACCTCGTCGAGGAGGGTTTCGACCTGGCCATCCGCATATCGCGGCTGGACAACTCGTCGCTGATCGCGCGGAGGCTTTCACCCTTCGGCGTGCGCCTGTGCGCCTCGCCGGCCCTGATCGAACGCGTCGGCATGCCGGAGACTCCGCAGCAACTGGCGTCTCGCCCCTGCATCGTCGATACCAATGGCCGCTGGCTGTCCAACTGGCCGTTCAGGGGTGATGGCGGCGAAATGCTGAGCGTCGCGGTCACCGGCCCCATCGAGGTCAACAGCCCGCTCACCGCCCGCGCCGCCGCCGTCTCCGGCCTTGGCTTTTCGATCCTGCCGGATTTCATCGCCGCGCCCGAGATCGAGGCCGGCAACCTCGTCGCGCTGATGGACGAGCGCATGTATTCCGGTGGCGGCATCTTCGCGGTCTACCCGCACCGCCGCTACCTGCCGGCCAAGGTCCGCGTCTTCGTGGATTTCCTGGTGCAATGGTTCAGGGACAGGGGCTCGTCCTGACGCATCCGGCCAGTCCCAATTTCGCCAGCATTGTGGTAGACACGGATATGCAAATCACCGCATCCGGCAGGGGACCCCGACAGCCTCCGATGAAGTTCTTCGCGAGATCGGCCCTTCTTTCGACCGCATGCGCCGCGGCGCTGGCCGTTCCGCTGCCTGCCCATGCCCACCCCCATGTCTTCGCCGAGGCCCGCCTCGACGTGACCCTCACGCCACAGGGCGACGTGAAGTCGCTGCGCCACGTCTGGCGATTCGACGATCTCTTCTCCTCCACCGTGCTGCTGGAGTTCGACGCCAATGGCGACCTGAAGCTCGACGCCGAGGAGTTGAAGGAAGTGTCGCGCGTCGTCTACGAGTCCATCGGCGACTACGGCTACTTCCAGATGGTGCGCGCCAACGGCAAGCCGGTGGCGATGCGCCCGCCACCCGGCCTCATGGTCGACTACCAGGACGACCAGTTGATCATCCTGTTCGAATCGGAGCCCCAGGCCGCGCTGAAGCTCGCGGGCAAGCTCGATTTCGGCGTCTACGACCCGACCTTCTACACCGCGATCGACTTCATCGACGATGACACCATGGCGATCGACAACCTCCCGGCCGGGTGCAGCCGCGAGGTCGTGCGACCCGACCCCGACGAGGCCATCGCCCAGAACCAGGCGTTCCTGACCGAGGAGTTCTTCAACGACCCCGAGAGCAACGACATCGGCAGCCTGTTCGCGACCCGGCTCGAAATCACCTGCGGAGCGGCCGGCTGATGAACAGGACCGTCGCGCGGACCGTCTTCGCGGTCCTTGCCGTCACCTATGTGCTCACGCACTTTCTCGGTCATGCGCACGCGCAGAGTTCGCTCGGCATCGGCACCAACGAGGCGGTGCTGCCGCAGACGGGACTGTTCGGCAGCCTGCTGAACTGGGTCAACGTCCAGCAGCAGGGCTTCTATCGCGCGCTCACCGGCGCGCTGAAGGCGATGCGCGACGACGGCTCCGGGCTCTGGCTGCTCGTTGGCCTGTCCTTCGCCTACGGCGTGTTTCACGCCGCCGGCCCCGGACATGGCAAGGCGGTCATCTCCTCCTACATGCTGGCCAACGAGGTGGCGCTGCGGCGCGGCGTGATGCTGTCCTTCGTCTCCGCCCTGCTCCAGGGCGCGACCGCGATCGTCGTCGTCGGCCTGGCCTTCCTCGTGCTGCGCGGAACCTCGGTTTCGATGACCGACGCGACCTGGTTCCTCGAGACCGCGAGCTATGCCCTCGTCATGGCCTTCGGCGCCTGGCTGCTCTGGCGCAAGCTTGCGCCGCGCATGGCCCGGCTGACGGGACGCGCGCGCGCCCACAGCCTGTCGGCGGCGGCGGTCGGACACGCAGCGCATCGACATGATCACGCGCCCGCCGACGACCATCATCACGGACATCACGGGCACGGCCACCATCATCACGACCATGCCGCGCACGGCCACCATCACCACGCGCAAGGCGAGGTCTGCGCCACCTGCGGCCACTCGCACGCGCCGGACCCGGCCATGATCTCTGGCGATCGCTTCGACTGGCGCACGGCCTGGTCGGCAGTGGCAGCCGTCGGCCTGCGGCCCTGCAGCGGCGCGCTGATCGTGCTCACCTTCTCGTTCCTGAACGGACTTTGGTTCGGCGGCGTCGTCTCGGTTTTCGCCATGTCGATCGGCACGGCGATCACGGTCGCCACGCTCGCCACCATCGCCGTCACGGCCAAGAACGTCGCCGTCAGGCTGGCGGGAGACGGCCGCACCGGCAACCTCGTCCATGCCGGCATCGAGATCGGCGGCGCGGCGCTGGTGTTCCTGCTCGGGCTGGTGCTGCTGACGGCGAGTTTGAACGCTTAGCCTTCAGGCTTGCGCCATCTCGTCCTCGATATGCGCCCGGATGATGGCGTCGAAGCTGTCTTCCGCGACGAAGCCCAGCGCCCGCGCCCGCTCGGCGGCAAAGCGCGTCGGCCAGTTCTTCACGATCGACCAGACCGTCTCGTCCGGCTCCTCGCGGATCAGCCGCACCACGTTGTTGCCGGCGACGCGTTCCAGCGCCTCGATCTGCTCGCCCACCGTGACGGCGACGCCAGGCATGGTGAGGTTGCGGCGCGGGCCGATGGCCTCGCCGTCGAGGCTGGCGGCATGGACGAGGAAGCCCACCGCCGAGCGCGGGCTCGCATGGGTGTGCAGCACGCTGCGCGGCACCGGCAGCACGGCCTCGAGCCCCGCCAGTGGCTCGCGGATGATGCCGGAAAAGAAGCTCGACGCCGCCTTGTTCGGCTTGCCCGGCCGCACGCAGATCGTCGGCAGGCGGATGCCCACGCCGTCGAGAAAGCCGCGGCGCGAATAGTCGGAAAGCAGCGCCTCGCCGATCAGCTTCTGGGTGCCGTAGGAGGTGAGCGGCGTCGGGTGGAAATCGTCGGGAATGATTTCGGGAAACGGCGCGCCGAAAACCGCGATCGACGAAGTGAAGACGACGCGCGGGCAATAGCCGTCGCCGGCCTGGCGGATCGCTTCCAGCAGCGCGCGCGTGCCGTCGAGGTTGACGCGGTAGCCTTTCTCGAAGTCCGCCTCCGCTTCGCCGGAGACGACGCCCGCCAGGTGGAAGATCACCGCTGGCCGCGAGGCGATCAGCCAGTCGGCCGCGTTCTCGTCGGCAAGGTCGCCGGTCATGGCCGAGACGGTGGCGCCCGGGATGATGGGCGCATGCGGCGGCACGATGTCGTGCAGGTGCAGTTCGGCGATCGGGCGCCCGCCGAGCCCGCCGTCGCGGACGATCCGTTCCACCAGCTTGCGGCCGATCATGCCGGCGGCGCCCGTGATCAGGATGCGCATGGTCAGTCCTCTCGCTTGGCTCGGCTCCGCAGCCAGAATACGCCAAAGAAGGCGAGGACGAAAAGGGCCGCGACGATGGCTGCGAGGAAGGGCGAGATCTCGCCCAGCGACAGCATGATCGTCGGCATGAAGAAGGCGACGAGGCCGAACCCGCCGAGGATGAGAGCGGCCGCGATGGCCGCGTTGCGTGTCTTCTCGTCCATCAGAGCGTCCAGCCTCCATCGACCGGGATCGCCACCCCCGTGGTGAAGGCGGCCTCGTTCGAGGCGAGATAGACGGCGAGCGCGGCGATTTCCGACGCCTCGCCGACGCGGCCCATCGGCTGGCGCGAGACGAACATCTCCATCGCCTTGTCCGTGCCGCCGACCGTCTTGCCGAGGTCCTCCACCCGCGCCTCCCAGGAGGGCGAACGCACCGTGCCCGGGCAGATGGCGTTGCAGCGCACGCCCTGACGGATAAAATCGATCGCCACCGCCTTCGTCAGGCCGATTACGGCGGCCTTGGTGGCGCCGTAGACATAGCGGTTCGGCGCGCCCTTGATCGACGAGGCGCCCGACGACATGTTGACGATCGACGCGGACGAGCCGGTCTCCTTGGCCCGCGCCAGCATCCCGGGCAGGAAGGCGCGGATCATCCGGTGCATCGATTTCACGTTGAGGTCGAAGGAGAAATCGAAATCCTTGTCGTCGCAGTCGAGCGCGGTGCCATGATGCACGAAGCCGGCGACGTTGACGAGGATGTCGACAGGCCCCACCTTTTCCGCATAGGCCGCGACCGCCTTCGAGGACAGGACGTCGAGCTTCGCCTTCTTCGCCTTCGCCAGCCCGTCGAGCTTGTCGCGCGCGATGTCGGAGGCATGCACCGTCGCGCCCTCGGCCACGAAGGCCTCCGCGATCGCCCGCCCGATGCCCTGCCCGGCCGCGGTGACCACCGCGATCCTGCCCTTCAAACGTCCAGTCATGCTTCCTCCCGAGCCATCCAGAGCGCCGCCGTCGGGCGAAGCCATCCTCCCCGCCTTGCTAAGTCCATTGAGAACAAAATGCAAAGCACGTCATCGATGCGCAGGCCGGTAACCGCCGCCATGGTCGTGGCCGTGCTCATGATCGTCGTGATGGCTGTCGGCGCAGCAGTCGTATTCGGGTTCGACGGTGGCATGGCGGATGCCGTGCGTCCCGGCCAGGCGCTGCTTGATCGCGCCGATGGCGAGGTGGGCGTCGGCCCCCGGCTCCAGGCTTGCATGGAGCGTGGCCATGTTGCGCGAGCCGTCGAGCGACCAGACATGCATGTGATGCACGTCGCGGACCTGCGCCACCGAGGCGACGAGATCACGTGCGACGGCATCGCGGTCGATGTTCCCCGGCGTTCCCTCCAGCAGCACGTGGCCGGCGTCGCGCACCAGCCCGTAGGCGCTGCGAAACAACAGCAGCGACACCAGCACCGACAGGATCGGGTCGATCGGATACCAGCCGGTGGCGAGAATCACGCCGGCGGCAATGATCGCCGCGACGGAGCCGAGCAGGTCGCCCATGACGTGCAGCAGCGCGCCGCGCATGTTGAGATCGTCGCGGTCGCCGCCATGCAGAACCAGGAAGGCGCCGATGTTGACGGCAAGCCCCATCAGCGCGATGGCCAGCATCGGTCCGCCGAGCACCGGGCTCGGTTCCGCGAACCGTCGCCAGGCCTCCCAGACGATCCATCCCGCGATGGCGAAGATGGCGAGCCCGTTGGTGTAGGCGACCAGGGTCTTCAGACGGTCGTAGCCGAAGCTCAGCCGCGCCGTCGCCTGTCGTCCGGCGAGGTGGAAGGCATACCAGGCGAAGAACAGCGCCACCGAATCGGTCAGCATGTGCCCGGCATCGGCAAGCAGCGCCAGCGAACCCGTGACGATGCCGCCGACTGCTTCAGCCACCATGAAGCCGCCCGTCAGAAGCGCCGCGATCAGGACGCGCGACTTGCTGCTTGCTCCGTGCCCGTGATCATGCGCCGCGTCGCCATGACCGGCATGAGGATGTGCGTGCGCGTGTCCCAATCCCTTGTCCTTCCGGATACCCGTTCCGATGATCGATGGGTTGGCTGAGGTCGCCTGCCTGGGTCCATTGCTCCGCCCGGGGCCGCAAAAAGGCAAGCCCCGCGATGTCGCACCGGCGGCCCGACCGTGCGGCCCTACTTTCGGAAGTCCTCCAGCCTGCGGATCTGCCGCCCCTCCGCGTCGAAATTCGACGGCTCCAGCCAGGCCCGGTAGGCATCCCGGATCGGCGGCCACTCGTCCGCCAGGATCGAGAAGATCGCGGCGTTGAAGCTGCGACCCTGATGCACATAGCGCTGCCGCGAGATACCGTCGAAATGCCAGCCTTTTCGTTCGCTATAGCGACGCGACTGTTCGTTCTCGAGAAAGACCCGGCTTTCAAGGCGGCGGAAACCGCAGGTTTCGAAGAGCATGCTGGTCATCAGATAGGAAATCTCCGACCCGGACCTCGCGCGAAGCATGGCGCCCCCGACCAAGGTAAGCGCGAAGTCGACCGAGCCATGCACATAGTCGATCTCACCCAGGCATCTGATCCCGGCGGCTTGTCCGCTCGCCTTGTCGATGCAGGCAAAGTAGAGCCGCCGCCGTCTTCGCCGCAATGACCGCGTGAGGCGATCCAGCAGCGTGGCGCGATTTGCCTTGGTGAAGAACCGGAAGAAGGACTCGCGACTGTCGAAGGGCGGCAGTGCGGCATACCGCAGATGCTGCGCAACCGCCTCCACCGATCCGCCGAATGCGTCCCACAGGTCCTGACCGTGCTTGCGCATGTCGAGCGGCTCGATGCGAGCGTACTGTCCCTCCAGCGGAGTAAGCGGGATGGCGCGCGCGCCGCGCCAGTCCTTGATTTCGACGCTCACACGCTGCCTCCTCGTTCAGGCCCGGCCGCTATCGCCGGAAATCCTCCAGCCGCCGGATCTGACGGCCATCCATATCGAAGTTCGCGGGATCGAGCCAAGCCTCGAAACCGGCCCGCAGCGCCGGCCACTCTTGGTCGATGATCGAGTACCAGGCGGTGTCGCGGTTCTCGCCCTTGACGATCATGTGCTGGCGGAACACGCCCTCGAAAGTGAAGCCGAAGCGCTCCGCGGCTCGCCTGGACGGTTCGTTGCGGTCGTTGCACTTCCATTCGTAGCGCCGGTAGCCGAGATCGTCGAAGACATGGCGGGCCAGGAGGAAGAACGCCTCGGTCGCGGCCGGCCGCCGCGCCATCGCCGGACCCCAGCAGATGTTGCCGATCTCGATGACGCCGAAGCCCGGGTCGATGCGCATCAGCGCCTGGCGCCCGAGCACGCGGCCGCTCGCATTGTCCACCACCGCGAAGAACAGCGGGTCCTCGCTCGCCGCCGATTTCTCCAGCCAGGGCTGGAACGAGGCGCGGTCGGCCGGCGGATATTCGAACAGCCAACTGAACCGCGCCTCGGCGCCCGGCGCCGTCGAGGCCGCGTACAACCCGTCGCCATGGCGCGCCGCGTCGAGCGGCTCGAGTCGCACCAGGCTGCCCTCGAGCACGGTGCGCGCCGGGCGCTCGCGGGGCGTCCAGGTGGACAATGGGCTCACGTCTGCCTCCTTGAAGGTCACAGCATAGCAGCATATGCTTCCTCAGCGTGAAACCAGTCGGTCCGCACGCGCAGAGCCAGGTGAGCGAAAACCGTTGGCCATAACGATCCGCAACAAGGAAACCGAGGAACTGATCCGCATGATCGGCCGCCGAACCGGCGAAGGCCCGAGCGCGGTTATCCGTCGGTTGGCCGAGAAGGAAGCGGGGGAGAATCCTACAGGTGTTCCGGAAGCGGAGGTGCAGCGCCGCATAGCCGCGTTCGAAGAGATCGCGAAAGAGTATCCCCCGCCCGATCCGAAGCCTTCCTGGGCTGAGATCGAATGGGAGATGGACAAGCTTTTCGACGAAGGTCCGGATGAAGGACAGGTTCGGCGGGCGGCGAAGCGGTCGTGATTGTAGTGGACACATCCGCCCTCGCGAGATTGTTCCTTCGCGAACCCGGCTACGAGATGATCCTGCGGACGGTCCTTTCAGCCGGTGTGGCCCAAATTCCGGTTTGCTGTGTCGTTGAGTTCACCGCCCTCCGACGACTGGGCGAATCTCGCATCGGCTGGTTGAACCGCTTGATCGATCGTGAAAATGTCGTCGTCGTGGGTGTGGGGTCCGAGCATCGGCAACTGGCAACGGGAGCGATGCTGAAATACGGCAGGGGCTCCGGCCATCCCGCGCAGCTCAAATTTGGAGACTGCCTCGTCTACGCCGTGACCCGGTATCGCGACCTCCCGCTGCTTTTCGTCGGCGACGACTTCAGCTTGACGGACGTGACGCCAGCAATACCCTAACGCAGCACAGGATAGACCATGCTCCATACCGTATCCGCCTTCGACCGCATCGGCGAGGAGAACGCCTTCGCCGTGCTCGCCCGCGCGACGGCCCTTGCGGCACAGGGCAAGGATGTCATCAATCTCGGCATCGGCCAGCCGGATTTCCGCACGCCCGAGCACATCGTCGAGGCGGCCATCAAGGCGCTGCGAGACGGCCATCACGGCTATACGCCCGCGACGGGCCTGCTGGCCACGCGCGAGGCAGTGGTGCGCCGGACGCTGACCACCACCGGCATCGAGGTCTCGCCCGAGAACGTCATGATCCTGCCCGGCGGCAAGCCGACCATGTATGGCGCGATCACCATGTTCGGCGAGCCGGGCGCGGAGATCCTCTACCCCGATCCCGGCTTCCCGATCTACCGCTCGATGATCGAGTTCACCGGCGCGACGCCGGTCCCGGTGCCGATCCGCGAGGAGAACGGCTTTGCCTTCTCCGCCGAGGAGGTGCTGGCGCTGATCACGCCGAAGACGCGGTTGCTGATCCTGAACTCGCCCGCCAACCCGACCGGCGGCGTGACGCCGAAGGTCGAGATCGACCGGCTGGTGGCGGGCCTGGCCGCGCATCCCGACGTCGCGATCCTGTCCGACGAGATCTACGACGTCATGACCTATGACGGCGAGACCCATCATTCCCTGCTCAGGTACCCCGAGATCCGCGACCGTCTGATCGTGCTCAACGGCTGGTCCAAGACCTGGGCCATGACCGGCTGGCGCATGGGCTGGTCGATCTGGCCGGACAGCCTCTACGACAAGATCCGCAAGCTCGCGGTCAATTGCTGGTCCTGCGTCAACGCCCCGGCCCAGTTCGGCGGCATCGCCGCCATCGACGGGCCGCAGGACGAGGTCGGGAAGATGATGCGCGCCTTCGACCGGCGGCGAGGCATCGTCGTGGAAGGGCTGAACAGCCTGCCCGGCGTCTCCTGCATCAGCCCCAAAGGCGCCTTCTACGCCTTTCCGAATGTCAGTCGGACCGGCTGGAAGGCCAAGACGCTCGCCAGCGCCCTGCTCGACGAGAAGGGCGTGGCGCTGATCGGCGGTCCAGACTTCGGCATCCTTGGCGAAGGCTATCTCCGCCTCTCCTATGCCAATTCGGAGGAGAACATCCTGCGCGCCATCGAGCGCATGGACGCCTTCCTGCGCGAGGTGAAGCCGGACGCCGCCTGAGGCGCCGGGCGACGACGACGACGACGAAGACAGCCTGTTTCAGAGGTCGTAGAGCAGCCAGATCGCCGTGCAGGTCGCAACGCCCACGATGACGTTCATCGGGATGCCGATCTTGAGGAAGTCCGAGAAGCGGTAATTGCCGGCGCCATAGACCAGCGTGTTGGTCTGGTAGCCGATCGGCGTGGCGAAGCTCGCGCTGGCGCCGATCATCACCGCGATCAGGAAGGGACGCGGATCGACGCCCATCTGCGTCGCGAGCCCGATGGCGATCGGCGCGACCAGCACCGCCACCGCGTTGTTGGTGACGAGTTCGGTCAGCACCGACGAGATGACGTAGATCGCGACCAGCGTGGCGAGAGGCGGCAGCTCGGCCAGCGTCGGCGCGATCGCGTTGACGATCAGGCGGACGCCACCGGAGCGTTCCAGCCCCGCCCCGATGATCAGCATCGAGAAGATCAGCACCAGGATCGAACCGTCGATCGAGCTCCAGGCCTCGTCGCTGTCGATGCAGCGCAGGACGAGGATGCCCGCCACGGCGAGCATCGCCAGAATGCCGATGTCCATGACGTTCAGCGCCGCGAGCACCACCACCGCGACCAGCGCCAGCAGCGCGATCGGCGCCTTGCCGCGCCGGTAGGGCCGGCCGCTCGGCCGCGACACCGAAACGAGGTCGGCATCCTCCGTCAGCGCGTCGAAATTGTCGGGCGGACCTTCGAGCAGCAGCTTGTCGGCCGGCCGCAGCTTCACGCTTTCCAGGTCCGAACCCGGGATATGGCGATGGCGATGCGCGCCGAGCACCCGCACGCCGTAGCGCCGGCCGAGCGACAGGTCGACGATGCGCTCGCCGGCGGTCGAGCGATGCGGCGCAACGACGGCTTCGACGACGACGGTCTCGCCGGTGCGCTCCTGGCCGCGGCGCATGCCGACGCGCAGGCCGACCTTCTCGTTGAGCGTCAGCAGTTCCGAGGTGCCGGCGACGACGATGAGCGATTCGCCCTTCTTCATCACCCGTTCCTGGATGTTGTCGCGCACGATCTCGTTGCCGCTCCTCAGGCCGAGGATGCGCAGCCCCGAACGCTTGAAATCGGACAGTTGGCTGATCTTGTTCTGGGTGTAGCGGCCTTCGGCGCGCACCGTCACCTCCGACAGGAACTCGGTTTCGGAATTGGCGGCGGTGCTGCCCTCGTCGCGGCGGTCGGGCAGCAGGTAGCGGCCGAGCACCACCATCACCAGCGTGCCGGTCAGCGCCGCCACCACGCCGACCGGCGTGATCTCGAAGATGGAGAAGGCGTCGAGCCCGGCGCCCCGCGCCACGCCGTCGACCAGGATGTTGGTCGAGGTGCCGATCAGCGTGCAGGTGCCGCCGAGGATCGCGGCATAGGAGATCGGGATCAGGAGTCGCGTCGAGGCGATGCCCAGCGCGCGCGCCAGCCTGAAGCCGATCGGGATCAGGATCAGCACCACCGGCGTGTTGTTCATGAAGGCCGAGGCGACCACGGCGCCGAACAGCAGGGCGGCGACCGCAAAGGCCGGGCGGCGCGAGGCCTTGTCGATCAGCGAGCCTGCGAGGCTTTCGAGCACGCCGGTCCGCACCAGCGCGCCCGACAGGACGAACATCGCCGCGATGGTGATCGGCGCGGGGTTGGAGAAGGCCTTCATCGCCTGGTCGGCCGTGGTCAGCCCGAACAGAAGGAACACGGCCGCGCCCGCCGCCGCGGTCACTTCCGGCGGGTATTTCTCGACGATGAACGCGGCCAGCAGAAGCACCAGCAAGGCGAGCGCCAGGTAGCCTTCATATCCCGCGATGAGGAAGTCCATTGGGGGTCCCTATTCCGGCCTCGCGTGCGTCGCGTTCAAGGCGATCCTCTCCCGCCTCTCGCGTCTCCCCCCCTATAAAAGCCCGGCGCGCGCTTCTTGTCCAAGCATGGCGTTCCATGCGCGGTCGCGCGCCATGCCGGTTTTTGCTCAACCGCGCCCGACGAACGGCATGTTCGTCGCCATCACCGTCATGAACAGGATGTTGGCATCGAGCGGCAGGCCGGCCATGTGGACGACGGCATCGGCCACGTGTCGGACATCCATCACCGCCTCGACGGCCATTTCGCCATTGGCCTGCGGCACGCCCCTGGTCATCGGCGCGGCCATCTCGGTCAGCGCATTGCCGATGTCGATCTGCCCGCAGGCGATGGAGAAGGGCCGCCCGTCGAGCGCCAGCGTCTTGGTCAGGCCGGTGATGGCATGCTTGGTCGTGGTGTAGGGCACCGAACCCGGCCGCGGCGCATGCGCCGAGATCGAGCCGTTGTTGATGATCCGCCCGCCCTGCGGCGATTGCGTCCGCATGTGGCGGAAGGCCGCCCGCGCGCACAGGAACGATCCGGTCAGGTTGGCGGCGACGACGTCCGTCCACACCTCCACCGGAATCTCGTCGATGAGCGTCGACTTGAACCCCATGCCGGCATTGTTGAAGAGCAGGTCGACGCGTCCGAACGCGGACGCGGCGCCATCGAACAGCGCATCCACCTGGTCCGGCTTCGAGACGTCGCAGGCGATCGCCAGCGCCTTGCCGCCGGCTTCGCCGATCTCGCCGACCGCGGCTTCCAGCCTGTCCAGCCGGCGGCCGGCAAACACCGTGTTCCAGCCCTGTCTCACCAGCGCCGTGGCGGCAGCCTTGCCGATGCCGCTGCCCGCTCCCGTCACCACCGCGACCTTGCCGTTGCCCATCGATGCGCCTCCACTGCAAAGAGGAGCACTTTGCAGAGCGTCACCTGAATCGCAAGGCGGGAGGGGTCACAAAGAAGGGGCGGCCATTTGCGGCCGCCCAGTTCGGGATCATGCTTGGGAGGAGAAAGATGATCCGGTCAGCAAAGGATGCGCCTGATTGGTTAACGAAACCTTAACGGTTGAGTTCTGCCCGTCGTCACGCGATGAACGGAAGCCCCCTCGTCGCCTGGAACAGCAGGAAACCGGTGAAGGCGACGAACCCCGTCGTAAACACCCGCACCGCGATCACGCCCTGCCGGGCGGGCAGGACCGCCACCATCAGCCCGAAGACAGGGATGATCTGCATGGCATGGGTGGCGAAGAAATGCGCCACCCGCAGGTCGCCCCCATCCCGCGCCCAGCCGAGCACCGGCAGCGTGCGCGCCGCCGTTGCCGCCTCGCCGACGAAGTGCCCCTGTCCGCCGGCGAGGAAGCCCGCGGCCAGCACGGTCAGCACGAAGGTGAGCACCAGCCCGAGCGACAGCGAGGAGCGGACCGCCGGCGCCAGCATCGAGCGCCGGTCGCGGCCGATCAGAACGCCATACACCAGCGTGGCGCTGGTGAGTCCGATCGCGAACAGGCCCATCACCGGGTAGACGATCTCGAGGAAACCGCCGTCGCGGTTGAAATGCGAGGCGACGCCGAGTGCCGACGCGCCCATCAGCCACGCCATCTCCACGCCGACCAGCGCAACCACCAGCGCCGAGAAGCGGCGGTACCAGCGCGCATCCGCGACGCCCGCCGGCAGGAAGGCGGCGAACCATGCGAGCGTCAGCAGATACGCCGCGAGCGACGCCTGGAACTTCAGCGGTTTGGTCCACACGTTGACGCCCGCCACCGTGCGGACATCCACCAGCGCCGCGAAGGCCGTGGGCATCATCATCATCAGCATGACCAGTCCCATCGCCGCGAAGCGTGTTTCCCGGCGATGGAGTTCCCCCATCAGGTCGAAGCGGGCGGATCCGGCGCGGCTGCCGGCGATTGCGGACATGGATTGTCTCCCTGGACGGTGCCGGCTCAGCCGGCCAGGCGCGCTTCGCCGCCGCGTGCGCGGGCGAAGCGGATCATGACGAAGGCGAGATAGCCCACCGGGCCGAACAGGAAGGTGGCGGGCAGGCACGGCACGACCATCCAGAACGGCACGGAGGCGGCACGCGCCGTGCGCACGATCCACGCCCCGACGAAGAGATCGAAGGCGAGGTAGTGCAGCCAGCCGGCCAGCAGCAGTTCGCGGGTCTCGAACAGCCTGGCCACATTGTCGAGGCTGTCGAAGCCGCCTTCGCCCGAGGTCCAGTAGGCGAGGATGAGCCCCGCATAGGCAACCGATAGCAGCAGCGGGATGGCGAAGGCGGCGACGGCGTCTGCCAGTCGCGGCGCAAGCGGGCTTCCCAGCAGCACCAGCCACCCGATCATCGCCAGCATACCGCCCGTGCTGAAGATCAGATCTACGTCCACCATCGTCCCCTCGTCCGTCTTGACATTGACAAGATAGAGAATGGCGCTGTATCTTTTCGCTGTCAAGATAGATTTTGACGACGTAAAGATTGAAGCGGCAGGGATGCAGATGCCGGAATCGGACCACAAGCGAACCGCCGGGTGGGACATCGCATCCGAAGAAGCGCGACGTGCAGGAGGTGAACTGTTGGCGACAGACGACAAACCGGACCGGACCGCCTACCACCACGGCGACCTGCGCCACGCACTGGTCGACGCGGCTGACAAGGAACTCGCGGAGAAGGGCATGGAGGGGTTCACGCTGCGCGGCTGCGCCAAGCGGGCCGGCGTCTCGCATGCCGCGCCCGCGCATCACTTCGGCGACGCCAATGGCCTGCTCACCGCGCTCGCGGCCCTCGGTTTCGACCGTTTCCTGTCCTTCCAGAAGGCCAGGCAGGCCGATGCGCCGCCCGACCCCCGGTCGCAGCTCGTGGCGTCGGGCCTGGGCTATGTGGATTTCGCGCTCGCCCATCCGGCGCTGTTTCGGCTGATGTTCGCCTCCAGCCGCGCCGATTTCTCGAACGCGGCCCTGACGGAAGCGGCCAATGCGGCCTTCGATTATCTGGTGCAGGGCGTCAAGGCGATCCGCGGCCGCGACCCCTACCATGATCCCGTCTCGATGCTGGACGTGATGGGAACCTGGGGCAGCGTGCATGGCCTCGCCGACCTGATGCTGTCGGGCCGGATGAAGCCGCTGCTGACCATGGCGCCGGCCGCGCGCGACGCGGCCCTGTCGGCCATCATCGGCCGCGCCTTTCCGGAGCGGCCGGACGATCGCTGATGCCGCCCACCCCGCGGGGTCAGGCGGTGACGCGCGTTACCACGGCGAGCGGGGCGCCGGCGCGCCGGTTTCGACCGAGGCGCCGACCGGTACCTTCGCGTCGGAGACGGTCGCCTCGATGTGGTCGACCAGTGCGTCCGGCAGCTTCAGGCGGCCGGCCAGCATGTCGAGATAGCCGCGTTCGGCGCGGGTCTCCGGCTCGATCGCCAGCCGCGAGGCGGTGTAGAGTTCGACGCGCTGCGCTTCGGTGCGGGCGGCCCCGACGATGGCGTCGAGATCGACCGGCATGCGCAGCTCGTCGATGAGATAGGCTTCCGCCTCGGCATCCATGCCGGAAAGCCTGAGCCTGTCGGCGATCTTTGCCCTTTCGGCATCGTCGATGTGGCCGTCGGCGCGGGCGGCGGCGATCATCGCGCGAACGAGAGTCAGCGTGAACTCCGCCTCGCCCTGCGGGGCCTCGGCCGGATCGAAGCCGGTGTTGGCCGGCGGCGGCAGCAGTTCGGGTTGCGACCGGGCCGCATCGGCCGGCGCCTGGCCGGACTGGTAGCTCTGGTATGCCTTGTAGGCGAGGCCCGCGACCGCCGCGAGACCGCCGACCTTCAGCGCCGACCCGCCGATCGCGCGCCCCGTCCCGGTGCCGAGCAGGATCGCGGCCAGCGCGCCCGCGGCGATCGGATTGTCCTTCGCCATCTGCGTCGCCTTGCCCGCCTTGTCGCGCAGGGTGCCTTCCATGCCGGGGATCTGGGATCCGAGCAGGTCGTTGAGCAGCTTCTTGGGGTCGAACATGGAGCCTCCTGTCTGACGCCGGCCGTGACGTCTCCGGCAATGATGCCCGCATGAGGTAGGAGGCGATCCGCGACAATACAATGACGCCGCGCCCCGACTTGGCCGGGATCAGTCGCTTCCGGTCAGCCGCTGCCCGATGTGGGGCGCCTTGCCGCGCCTTTCGGCCAGCGCCACCTGCCGCTGGCGCTCGGCATAGCGGGCACGGTCCTCCTCGCTGCGCGCGTCATGACAATGGGGGCAGGAGACGCCGGCCGCAAACAGCGGCGAGGCGCGATCGTCCGCCGTCAGCGGATGGCGGCAGGCGCGGCAGAGCTCCGCCTCCCCCTTGACCAGCCCGTGCCCGACCGAAACCCGCTCGTCGAAGACGAAGCACTCGCCCGTCCAGCGGCTTTCCCGCGCCGGCACCTCCTCGAGATAGCGCAGGATCCCGCCCTTCAGGTGATGGACGTCGTCGAAGCCGCGCGCCTTCAGATAGGCCGTCGCCTTCTCGCAGCGGATGCCGCCGGTGCAGAACATCGCCACGCGGCGGCCCTTCAGCAGGTTGGCGTTGCGCTCCACCCAGTCAGGAAATTCCCGGAAACTCTTCGTCCGCGGATCGATCGCCCGTTCGAAGCCGCCGATCGCGGTCTCGTAGTCGTTGCGCGTGTCGATCACGATCGTGTCGGGATCCTCGATCAGCCGGTTCCAGTCGCGCGGCTCCACATAGGCGCCGACATCGACGAGCGGATCGATGTCGTCCACGCCCATCGTCACTATCTCGCGCTTGAGCCGCACCTTCAGGCGGTGGAACGGCATCGCTTCCGACTGGCTGTACTTGATTTCCAGCCCGCGGATGCCGAGATCGTCCTCCAGATGCGCCACCAGCGCGCCGATCGCCTCGGTGCTGCCCGCCACCGTGCCATTGATGCCCTCACGCGCCAGGAGCAGCGTGCCCCGAATGCCGCGCGCCGCGCAGAAGTCGAACAGCGGGCCGTGCAGCGCCTCCGGCCCCGCGAGCCTCTGGAAGCGGTAGAGCGCGGCGATCCTGAAGCCGCTGGGGGTCGAGGGCGTGGTCATGGCGATCGCCTATCCACTCGCCGCGCCGGAGGCAAGACGCGCCGACGTCGCGCCTATTCGCGTCCGTCCGACTTCGGCGCCCCGAAACGGACCGCCGGTTCCATCCACCTCCCCCATCGACGCCCCGACAATGGCCGCGTCAACCAGGGAGTGGAAGCACATGTTCGACAGGGACGTCATCACTGCCATCGAGAAGGTCGCAACCGGAGCCGGCGTCGAGGCGCCCGCCCTTCTGGCCGTCGCCGAAGTCGAGAGCGGCGGCCGCGCCTTCGCCGTCGTCGACGGCCGGCGAGAGCCGCTCATCCGCTTCGAGGGCCATTACTTCGACCGCCGGTTGTCGGGGCAGGCGCGCGACCGCGCCCGCGCGCAGGGTCTTGCCTCGCCGAAGGCCCAGGCCGTTCCCAACCCGCGCGGCCAGGCCGCCCGCTGGGCGCTGGTCGGGCGCGCCGCTTCCATCGACCGCGACGCGGCCTGGGAATCGGTCTCCTGGGGGCTCGGCCAGGTGATGGGCGCGCACTGGGCCTGGCTCGGCTATGCCAGCGTCGCCGACATGGTGGCCGAGGCGCGGGGCGGTATCGAGGGCCAGACGCGCCTGATGCTCCGCTTCATCCAGAAGGCCGGGCTTTCGGACGCGCTTCGGCGACGCGACTGGGCGGCCTTCGCCCGCGGCTACAACGGCCCCGCCTACCGCCGCAACGCCTATGACACCCGCCTCGCCGCCGCCTACGCCCGCCATGCGGGCAAGACGCCGGCGCCCGCGGCGCGACAGGATGGCGCCGCACCCGCGGCGCTGAAGCGGGGCAGCGCGGGGGTGGCCGTCCGCGACCTGCAGCGGCGCCTGTCCGAACTCGGCCACCCGCTGCAGGCCGACGGGCGGTTCGGCGCGGCGACGGAAGCCGCCGTGAAGGCCTTCCAGCGCCGTTCGTGGCTGACGGCCGACGGCATCGCCGGACGGCAAACGCTGGCCGCCATCACGGCGGCCGAAGCGCGCCGGTCGCAGACATCCCTTTGGCGGAGGATCGTTTCGGCGATCGATGCTTGGCGGCGGCGGGGCTGACCCCGCCGGATTTCCGCTCGGCCTTCCTTTCGCCTTCGCTGCCCGATGCGCTATACGGGTCGTGACGCGAAGCCACGGCTCCCGGAAGGGAGCCGGTTTCGGGTCGGGCACATGCTTGAATGCAAGGATCCGGGCGTGCGGAGCGATCCGTGGGATCGTGACACACGTCAGCCCCCGGACACAGACAGGGACCACCGCCGCCATGCCGCAGAAAGCCGACAAGCTCCTTCCGATCATGACCGGACAGCCGGTGATTCCCGTCCTGAAGATCGCGCGCGCGGCCGATGCCGCCCCATTGGCGCGGGCGTTGGCGAAGGGCGGCCTGCCGGCCATCGAGATCACGCTGCGCACCCGCGACGCCCTCGATGCGATCCGGATCGCCTCGGCCGAGGTGCCGGAAGCGATCATCGGCGCCGGCACGATCCTATCGGCGCGCCAGTTCGATCAGGCCGTCGACGCCGGCGCGCGTTTCATCGTCAGCCCCGGCACCACCCAGGAGCTGCTCGACGCGGCCCGCGTCTCGGACGCCCCGCTCCTGCCCGGCGCCATCACGCCGAGCGAGATCATGGCCGCCGCCGAGGAAGGCTATGCGCTCTTGAAGTTCTTCCCGGCCGAGCAGGCCGGCGGCGCTGCCTTCCTGAAGGCGCTGTCCTCGCCGCTGGCCGGCGTCCGCTTCTGCCCGACCGGGGGCATCACCGCAGCCAACGCGGCATCCTATCTGTCGCTGCCCAACGTGATCTGCGTGGGCGGATCCTGGGTCGCTCCGGACGCCATGGTGGAAGCGGGCGACTGGGCCGCGATCGAGGAACTGGCCCGCAGGGCCGTCGCCGCCGCCAGGGCTTGATCCCGGCGACTCAACAGAACGCTACAAGGAAAAGCCTGGCGCGAACAGCGGGCTTTTCCCGACCGATCGACGTCTCAGTTCGTCGCTTCGAACTTCGCAACCGAGAGGAACGTCACCGCATTGCCCGTGAAACGGCGCGGATCGGGCTCGCTCACCACCGGCGCGAAGCCGGAGGTATAAACCTGGGTCGGCGTCGTGCGGATCGCCTTGTGCGCGAGCGATGGCTCCTTGGCGCTGGCGATCGATCGCTGCAGGCGGCCCGCCTTCTCGAGCGCCCACTGGGCGGCGATGCCGTCGACCGGAATCACGACGGGCTTGCGTTCGGCCGGTGCGTCCTGTGGACCGGGTCGCGCCGCCTTGGCCGTGGTGCGCACGTTGGTGGCGATCGCCCTGTCCGGCGACACCTTGCCGGTCGCGGCAAGGATGGCGGACCGTTGCGAAGCGCCGGCCGAGACGCCGCGATCTTCCGGCTGCGTTGCGAGCATTTCGCGCGGCGGCGGCATGGCCGCGATGAGTTCCGCGATCGGGCCTGTCCCCGGTCGCAGTTCGGGCACCGGGGCAAAGGCGGCGAGCTGGAGGTCCGACGTGCCGACGGAGACCACCGGCGCCGGCGCGAGCGCCGCGGCGGATTCGGTTGGAACGGCCGGCGCGGGCGCCGTCTCGACAACGGTCGGCGACACCACGGCGGCACGCGCCGCGGTCGTCTCTCCGGTCACCTGGGATCGAAGGGTCGGCACCGGCACGAGCGCCGCCACCGTCTGGGGTGCCTCGACGGCGGTTTCGACAGCGGCCACGGCGGCCGGTGGAACCGCGCGGGGGGCAAAGGCTGGAAGCGGCACGCTGCGAGCGGGCAGCGAGGCGATGATCGTCTCCGGGCTGTCGTCGCGTGCGGGCTCGTCCTGGACGATGCCGAAGGGCACGGTCTCGGGCGGTTGCGGTTGCAGCGCCGGCTCGGCTTCGGCCACGCCGGGCAGCGGCGCGCTCGGCTGCGGCGCGTTGGGCTCGGTGCGGCGTGCCGTCGCGGCCGGGGCCGTGCGCCGGGCCGACGGCGCGGCGCCCGCATCGCGCGGGCTGACGGCGGCGAGGCGCTGGAACTCCGTACCGCTTTCTTCTTCCTCGTCGGCGCCGCCGCTAAACAGCGTGGCGAGCAGCCCGCGACCAGGCGTGCGCGCTCCGCCGGACCCGCCACTGGAGGCGACGCTGACGGTCGGACCGGTGCGGCCCCTGGACTTGTAGGCGGCGAGCGCCTGCTCGTAATTGGGCAGCGGCTTGCCGTCGGAGGGGACATGCAGCGTTCCGCCCCTCGGGAAAACGGCAACCAGTTCCTGGCGGTTCATGCGCGGCCAGTGACGGACATTGCCGACATCGAGATGTACGAAAGGCGCGCCGGACCTCGGATAGTATCCGACGCCGCCGCCGCCCATGATCAGGCCCGCATTGCGAAGTTCCGAGAGCTTCACGCCCGGAATGTAGAAATCGATCGCACGGCCGAGCGTGTGCTGGCTGTTCTGCGCCACGCCCTTGCTTCGACCGCGCAGCATCGAATTGGTCGCGGGAGAACGATAGGCCGACACGACATGGATGTAGTCGCGCCCTCGGACCCGCTGGTAGGCTTCCCAGACGAGGTCGAACAGCCGCGGATCCATCTTGGTCGGCTCGTTGCGGCGCCAGTCGCGCAGGAAGCGGTTGAGCTCGTTCAGGCCCGACTGGATGTAGCGCCCGTCCTTCTTGAAGGTGATCTCGGCGCGTTCCTTGGTGTGGATGTAGTAGAGCTTGAGCGTCCGGGTCTCGGCATGGGCGCTGCCTGCGGCAAGTACCGTCGCCACCGCAAGGAACATGGCCGCCAGCGTGAGGGCTGGCCGCGAGAAGAAGGCCAGCGGCCGACCTGCGAGGGAGGATGCACGAATGTTCAAGACCAATCAGCCTTTTTGGCTTGTTTTTATCCCCGACGATCAGGCGGAGCCGTCCACTCCGACCGACTATCATTCCTAATGGTTAATCGCAGCTTATTGAAGAGGAAATACGGTTACACCATGGCGGCAAGGCGGTGGAAAACGGCCTCGGACGCATATGGTAAACGAAGTCCTGCCACGAATCGGGGTCGGTGGCGTCTGTCTTGGGCACCTGATTCGCCGTGCCTTGCGAACGGGTTCCGCAGTCGATCAGGACGCGATTCGGTCGGGCCGGCCAGCGTCGGGATCGATGCCGTGTTCCTTGAGCTTGCGGTAGAGCGTCGAGCGCCCGATCCCGAGCCGCCGCGCGACCTCGCTCATCTGGCCTTCGTAGTGGTCGATCGCGAACTGGATCATCGCCAGTTCGACCTCGGCCAGCGAGCGCACGTTGCCGCGATCGTCGAGTGCGTCGAGCACGCCCGGAAACGGCCGCAAGATACCCGTGCCGTCGCCCGCGGGAATCGTCGCGGCATGGTCCGAGCGGTCCGGCGATCGGACATCGGCCAGGTGGAACCCGGTCTCGTCGCCCGGTTCGACCTGCCCCACCTGGGCGCGGATCTGCGGAAAGTCCTCGGAGGTGAGCGTCGAACCTTCGCAAAGCACGACGGCGCGGAAGATCGCGTTTTCCAGCTGGCGGATGTTTCCAGGCCAGTCATACGCCTTGAGAATGGCCATCGCCTCGCCGGAAATGCCGGAGATGCGGCCTCCGGCCTCCGCCGCGCCGACGGTTGCGATGAAATGCCCGACCAGGTCGGCGATGTCCTCGCGACGGTCGCGCAGCGGCGGCACGAAGATCGGAAACACGTTCAGGCGGTAGAACAGATCCTCGCGAAACAGCCCGTCCTTGACCCGTTGCAGCAGGTCGCGATGCGTGGCCGAGATCAGGCGGATGTCGACCTTGACCGCGCCGCGTCCGCCCACCGGATCGATCTCGCCCTCCTGAACCGCGCGCAAGAGCTTCACCTGCACGTCCAGCGGCAGGTCGCCGATCTCGTCGAGGAACAGCGTTCCATGATTGGCCTCCAGGAATTTGCCCTGGTGCTTCTCGGTCGCGCCCGTGAACGAGCCTTTCTCGTGTCCGAACAGGATGCTCTCGACGAGATTGTCGGGAATTGCGCCGCAATTGACCGTGACGAAGGGCTTGGAGCGACGTTGTCCGCTGCCCTGGATCGCACGGGCGATGACCTCCTTGCCGACGCCCGATTCGCCCTCGATCAGGATCGGGATGTTCGACGCGGCGGCCTTTTGCGCGAGCCGGATCACCCGGTCCATCGACTGGCTTCTGGTCACCAGGTCCTTGATCGTCAGCGTTGCCGGCGCGGCGGGACGCGACCGGCGGCTTGCCGTCTCCTGCGTCTCGACCTTGATGGCGTTGGCAATCGCCGCCTGCAGCCGCTCCGGCGAAACCGGCTTGACCACGAAGTCGAAGGCGCCGGCCCGCATCGCCGCCACCACCGTATCGATCCCCGCCTGCGCGGTCTGTACGATGACCGGAATCATGACGCCCCGCTCGCGCATGATCCGCAGCACGGCAAGACCGTCGGTCTCCGGCATCACCATGTCGAGGACCACCAGCGCGAATCCGTCCGGCGCGGCAGCCAGCCTCTCGAGCGCCGCCTGCCCGCCATCGGCGGACACGACGGGACGGCCGGTCCGGCTGACCGCCGCCTCGAGGAGGCGGCGCTGCACCGGATCGTCGTCGACAATGAGAATTGGCAGCGACATGACGCCTTCGCAGGATAGGATGTAAGGTTGATTTTGATCTCTGGATCATCATGGCACAGGGTTCTAAATAGGGGCTCAAGAAAGCCGGTGAACAAACCCTTTCGGAGCATCCCACCGGGCGGCCACTTGTTGGCGGACGAGGAAAAGCAATGATATTTCCGAGGATTGGACAGGGGATGGGCGGCCTGCGAGCAGTGTCGGCGCCGCGAATCGATCGCGGGTCGGCGGCGATGGGCAACCTGCCGGAGTGGAACCTCTCCGACCTCTATCCAGGAATGGACGCGCCCGACCTTCGGCTTGATCTGGCCCGAGCGCATTCCGACGCCGTCTCGTTCGAGGATGCCTGGAAGGGCAGGATCGCCGACGCCGCGAAGGCGCCGGGAGACGGGCGCCTCGGCGCCATGATGCATGCCTACGAGGCGCTCGAGGAACTCATCGGTCGCATCGTGTCCTATGCCAGCCTCGTCTACGCCGGCGACACCAGCGATCCGAAGCGCGCCAAGCTCTATGGCGACATCCAGGAAAAGATGACCGATGCCAGCGCGCATCTGCTCTTCTTCGCGCTGGAACTCAATCAGGTCGAGGAAGCAGACATCGAGGCGGCGCTCGCCGCCGACGAGGCCTTCGCGCGCTATCGCCCCTGGGTTGAGGATCTGCGCAAGGACAAGCCCTATCAGCTCGAGGACCGCGTCGAGCAGGTCTTCCACGAGAAGTCGGTGACCGGACGCGGCGCCTGGAACCGCCTGTTCGACGAGACGATGTCGTCGCTGCGCTTTGCAGTCGACGGCGACGACCTGTCGCTGGAGCCGACGCTTAACCTGTTGCAGGATCCGGATCCGGCCAGGCGCCAGGCCGCCGCCGAGGCGCTAGCGAAGACCTTCAAGGACAATCTGCGGCTCTTCACGCTGATCACCAACACGCTCGCCAAGGACAAGGAGATCTCAGACCGCTGGCGCGGCTTCGAAGACATCGCCGATTCGCGCCATCTCGCCAACCGCGTCGAGCGCGAGGTGGTCGACGCGCTGGCCGCGGCCGTCCGCGATGCCTATCCGCGGCTGTCGCACCGCTACTACGCCATGAAGGCGAAGTGGCTCGGCATGGAGCAGATGAACCACTGGGACCGCAACGCGCCGCTGCCCGAGACGCCGCAGGCGATCATCGGCTGGGAGGAGGCGAAGAACACGGTGCTGTCGGCCTACCACGGCTTCGCGCCGGAAATGGCCGAGATCGCGCGCGCCTTCTTCGACCGCAACTGGATCGACGCGCCGGTGCGCCCCGGCAAGGCGCCCGGCGCCTTCGCCCATCCGACGGTTCCGTCGGTGCATCCCTATGTGCTCCTGAACTACATGGGCAAGCCGCGCGACGTGATGACCCTCGCCCACGAACTAGGCCACGGCGTGCACCAGGTGCTGGCCGGCCGGCAGGGCGCGCTGATGGCGTCGACGCCGCTGACGCTGGCCGAGACGGCCTCGGTGTTCGGCGAGATGCTGACCTTCCGCTCGCTCCTCGACAAGACCCGGGACCGGGGCGAGCGCAAGGCCATGCTCGCCCAGAAGGTCGAGGACATGATCAACACGGTCGTGCGCCAGATCGCCTTCTACGAGTTCGAGCGCAAGGTCCACGACCAGCGCCGACAGGGCGAACTGACGTCCGACCAGCTCGGCGAATTCTGGCTCGAGGTCCAGGCCGAGAGCCTCGGCCCGGCGATCCGGCTGCGCGAGGGCTACGAGGTGTTCTGGGCCTACATCCCCCACTTCATTCATTCGCCCTTCTACGTCTACGCCTACGCCTTCGGAGACTGCCTGGTGAACTCCCTCTACGCGGTCTACCAGGACGCCGAAAAAGGCTTCCAGGAGAAGTACTTCGACATGCTGCGCGCCGGCGGCACCAAGCACCACTCGGAGCTGCTCGCCCCCTTCGGCCTCGACGCGTCCGACCCCGGCTTCTGGGCCAGGGGGCTCTCTGTCATCGAGGGCCTGATCGACGAGCTGGAGGCGATGGAGGGGTGACTTGACGACCCGAGGTTGAATTTGTTTCATTCGCTTCGGGGGATGAACATGAATCTGGACGAGAGATTCGGCAACGCTCTAGCGCCAGCGGGAGATGGAATTCGAACGGGCGAAGGCCAGTACCGTCCAAACTCTCTGGCGATCCTGCGCCTCGATTGTCCCAGCGAAGGGGATCTCATTGCAGCCAGTCCGGTTATCGCCTACATGTTGGGAGTGCAGGATGGATGCCGGATATCGGGATATCTCTGCGAGTCAGCTAACCTCTTGTGGCTCGTGGATTTTGACGGCCACCTTCGAATGGCGGTCGAAGAAGCATACAAGCGTCATCCTTCGTTCGTAACGATTCCTATCCTTAAGCGAAACGGAGCCGGCTCGTCCGGCTGGACGAAACTTGGGCACCCTTCACTTCTGGACAACCCTGACAAGCACGCGCGGATTGGCGGCGAACTACACTACGCGCGCGATGTGTGGGTATTAACCAATCGGTCGGGCCGCTATGGCAGGCTGCGCGACAGATCTCCAAATCATCTCCTGCATGTAGCGGAAGCCTTGGAGGCTTATGGCGTGAGGGTAGAAACGGATTTTCTATAACGGAGCGTCGGGAAGGCGGATTTGCTATGACTGACCCTATTGAAAATGCATTCAAGAACGACTTGCGTCTGGACAAGTGGGCTCGCGAGGAATTGCGGAAGAGCATTCAGGACGGGAACGGCCGGCAGCGCTTCTCGCGCACCGTGTCCGATGTCTTGAGAGTTGCGCAGGGCCGGGACGATCCGCATTTGCTTGAGGACTACTACCTGCTTGGCGTCGCTGTTCGCGACGTCGTACGCGGACCGATGACGCTGAACATCGAAACCGTATCAATGCCGATCGTCGCGTTCGTTTATGGTTTCACAGACGAGCCGTTCGATCATGTATTTGAGGCCGGAGCTGTAGCGGAGGTTGGACGACATCTTTTCGGGAAGACCGAATCGGCGCGAAAATTGGGCACGTCGCCGGCATCGCCAGGTCGGCATACGCCCGAACGAAAGAGCATGGCGCCGGAAGCGGCCGCTAGGAAAACCGCGGCTCAGACGGCAAGAACTGTCGATCTCGCGATTGAATTGCTGCATTGACGAATGCAGTTGCGGGCGTTCCAGGCGATGAACATGTAAATCTGGCACTGGCCGGACGAGCAGTGCAATCTGTCGCGAAAGGAGACGGGAATGAACATTCCGCTCAGCAAGCATCAGGCCGACTGGATCGCCGAGCAGGTGCGGATCGGCCGCTATGCCTCCGAGATCGAGGCGATCGAGGACGCCGTGGCGGCGAAGATCGCGGATGAGGAGGATGTCAGGCTGCTTCGCGAGAAGCTGCGCCGATCGGAGGAGGACATTGCCGCCGGGCGGGTGGTGTCGTCCGAAGAGGTCTTCGAAGGTCTCCGCAGGCGGATCGAGGCCATTGCCGCCAAGGGTGGGAAGTGAGCTATGCCGTTGTCTTCTCGGCGGAAGCGATACGCGACCTCGCGGACATCGCCGACTATGTCGGTCAGGACAATCCACGGCGTGCTCGTACCTTTACGGACGAGCTCCAGGCATTCGTGACAGACAAGCTCTCGACTTTTCCCGCCTCGGGACCGGAAATCGGCAGCCGCCGTTATGTCGTTTTCGGCAACCACGTCATCTTGTACCGGATGGATGAGGCGGCAAGCATCGTACTGGTCCAGGTGATCGTCGAAGGCCATAGGAACTGGCGCAAGGCCTATGGTTCCTCGGCATGAATCACCCCACCCACACCCCCTATGACGGTTCCTCGACGCCGTTCACCATTGGTCTGCGGCAGCTCGACCTCGCCACCTGGCTCGAGGTCGATCGGCACTACGAGGCCTATCTGGCGCAGAAGCGCGCGCTGATCGCCAGCGACCGCGACGCGGTCTTCCGCGCCGGGCCCGACACGCTGGCCGCCCAGGCGGAGGTCTTCGATCTCGTCCGCGACCATCTGATCGGCGGCTTCCCGTCGATCTTCCCCGGCACGCGGCAATGGGAGGCGGCGCTGGCGGCGCTCGATTGTATCAGCACGGAGGATCGCCCGCCGCTGCTCGCCGCCTCGCTGCTGGTGCAGGAGGATCTGGTGCTCATGCGGCGCGGCGAGGACGGCTGGCGTCTCGCCGCCGCCTCGCTGTGCTTTCCCTCGTCCTGGTCGCTGGCCGAGAAGTTCGGTCGGCCGCTCGACGAGATCCACGGACCCGTTCCGGGTTTCGGCGCCGGGACACGCCCCGCCGGGCTCATCGCCCGCATGTTCGACAATCTGCGCCTCGACCGGCCCGTCGAGCGGATGAACTGGTCGCTTCAGACCGACGCGGGCCGGCACAAGCCGATGTCCTCGTCCCAGCGAGAGGCGCGCGCGGCTGTGCGATCGGCCCGGTTCGGCGAGCGGCCCGCCGACGGCGCCTTCATCCGCGTCGAGCGCCAGACCCTGCGCAAGCTGCCGGTGTCCGGCGACGTGCTGTTCACGATCCGTATCTTCGTCGATCCGATGGCCGCGCTGGCGCGGCATCCCGATCGTGCCGCCCTCGCTCGCTCCTTCGCCGCGCAGCTGGCGGCGATGGATGCCGACCAGCTCGATTACAAGAGACTTGCCGCCGACCGCGACCGGCTGGTCGCCGCGCTGGAGTCGATGGCGCGGGAGGAAGCATAGCCGCCCGGCCTGCGGATGGCTCGCACCCGGACCGACTGGTCCCGCCACGAAGGCGGGGGGTCGACGCCGGCCCGTCTTCCCCGGCTTGGGACGCCGGCGTCAGATCCCCGAGCCGAACAGCTCCTCGCCCTCTTTCCAGGGCATAGGACGAGTGGCCGCGAACTGGTCGGCGAGCGCTCAATGGGCGGCGTCGACGTCGGCCAAGGGGCCGGACCAGCCGTCGCAAACCGACGGCTGGCGGGCCGGCGTTTTGTGCCCCGCCCTACTCCGGCAGGACGCGCACCGCGCCCTTGTCGGCGCTGGCCGCGAAGGCGGCATAGGCCTTGAGCGCCGTCGTCACGTTGCGCTTGCGATGTTCGACGGGCTTCCAGCCCATCTGGTCCTGCTCGGCGCGGCGCGCGGCGAGTTCGTCGTCCGGGACGAGCAGGTTGATCTTGCGGTTGGGGATGTCGATGTCGATCAGGTCGCCTTTCCGCACCAGTCCGATCGTGCCGCCGCTCGCCGCCTCCGGGGAGACGTGGCCGATCGACAGGCCCGACGTGCCGCCCGAGAAGCGCCCGTCGGTCAGGAGCGCGCAGACCTTGCCCAGCCCCTTCGACTTCAGGTAGCTCGTCGGGTAGAGCATTTCCTGCATGCCGGGCCCGCCCTTCGGTCCCTCGTAGCGAATCACCACCACGTCGCCGGCCTTCACCTCGTTGCTCAGGATGCCCTTCACCGCCGAGTCCTGGCTTTCATAGACGATCGCCGGACCGGTGAACTTCAGGATCGAATCGTCGACGCCGGCCGTCTTGACCACGCAGCCGTCGATCGCGACGTTGCCCTTCAGCACGGCCAGGCCGCCATCCTTGGAGAACGGGTGATCGGCCGAGCGGATCACGCCGGTCTCGCGGTCCATGTCGAGATCGTCCCAGCGGCTCGACTGGCTGAAGGCCACCTGCGTCGGCACGCCGCCCGGTGCAGCCTTGAAGAAATCATGCACCATCTTCGAATCGGTGCGGGTGATGTCCCAGCGGTCGATGGCCTCGCCAATGGTGCGGGCATGCACCGTGGGCGAGTCGCGATGGATGAGACCCGCGCGTTCGAGTTCGCCGAGGATGCGCATGATGCCGCCGGCGCGGTGCACGTCTTCCATGTGCACGTCGCTCTTGGCCGGCGCCACCTTCGACAGGCAGGGCACCCGGCGCGACAGTTCGTCGATCGCGTTGAGGTCGAAATCGATGTTGCCCTCGTAGGCGGCGGCCAGGATGTGCAGGATGGTGTTGGTCGAGCCGCCCATGGCGATGTCGAGCGCCATGGCGTTCTCGAACGCCTTGCGGTTGGCGACGTTGCGCGGCAGGACGCTGTCGTCCTCCTGCTCGTAGTAGCGCCGGGTGATGTCGACGATCACATGTCCGGCCTCGACGAAAAGACGCTTGCGGTCGGCATGGGTGGCGAGCGTCGAGCCGTTGCCGGGCAGCGACAGCCCCAGCGCCTCGGTCAGGCAGTTCATGGAATTGGCCGTGAACATGCCCGAACAGGAGCCGCAGGTCGGACAGGCGGACCGCTCGATCACCTCGACCTCCTCGTCCGACATGGTTTCGTCGGCCGCCGCGACCATGGCGTCAACGAGGTCGAGCGCGACCGTCTTGCCGTGCAGCACGACCTTGCCCGCCTCCATCGGCCCGCCGGAGACGAAGACCGAAGGGATGTTCAGGCGCATGGCGGCGCTCAGCATGCCGGGCGTGATCTTGTCGCAGTTGGAGATGCAGACCATGGCGTCGGCGCAATGCGCGTTGACCATGTATTCCACCGCGTCCGTGATCACCTCGCGCGACGGCAGCGAATAGAGCATGCCGTCATGGCCCATCGCGATGCCGTCATCGACGGCGATCGTGTTGAACTCCTTGGCGATGCCGCCGGCGGCCTCGATCTCGCGCGCGACCAGCTGGCCGAGGTCCTTCAGGTGAACGTGGCCCGGCACGAACTGGGTGAAGGAGTTGACGACCGCGATGATCGGCTTGCCGAAATCGCCGTCCTTGACGCCGGTCGCGCGCCAGAGGCCGCGGGCGCCGGCCATGTTGCGGCCGTGAGTGGTGGTTCTGGAGCGATAGGGTGGCATGATTGGCGCTTCCATCCGTGTTCTTGCTGTCCCTGCAATGTAGCGTCCCGGAACGCGTCTGTGAAGGGCGTACCGTAACGTTCGGTACGGTTTGTCGCGGACCGGCGCACCGGGGGCTCGGGGCCGCGGACCGACGGTTCGCGGCGATGGACAGGTGCGGCCAATCCTTTATTGTGACACCGAACTGTGGTTTAGCCCTCGTTTGAGGTCTGAAAAGGCCGCTTTCGACGACTGAAGACGACCTGAAGGAGCACTGCGAAATGGCGAAACAGACCTGGCCGGTCCACGGCGAAATCACCGGCCCGATCGTGATGATCGGCTTCGGGTCGATCGGACGCGGCACGCTTCCCCTGCTCGAGCGGCATTTCAAGTTCGACAGGTCGCGCATGGTCGTCATCGACCCGTCCGACGCCGACAAGGCGCTGCTCGACGAGCGCGGCATCGCCTTCGTCAAGGAGCACGTGACGAAGAAGAACTACAAGGACCTCCTGACGCCGCTGCTCACGGCTGGCGAAGGCCAGGGCTTCTGCGTCAACCTGTCGGTCGACACCGGCTCGCTCGACCTGATGAAGCTGTGCCGCAAGCTCGGCGTGCTCTACATCGACACGGTCGTCGAGCCCTGGCTCGGCTTCTACTTCGACAAGGACGCCGACAACGCCTCGCGCACCAATTACGCCCTGCGTTCCACAGTACGCGCGGAAAAGACCAAGAATCCGGGCGGACCGACCGCCGTTTCCTGCTGCGGCGCCAATCCGGGCATGGTGTCCTGGTTCGTCAAGCAGGCGCTGGTCAACCTCGCCGCCGACATGGATCTGAAGGTCACGCAGCCGGCCGTCGACGATCGCGAGGGCTGGGCGAAGCTGATGAAGAAGCTCGGCGTCAAGGGCGTCCACATCGCCGAGCGCGACACCCAGCGCACCAAGAACCCCAAGCCGATGGACGTGTTCTGGAACACCTGGTCCGTCGAGGGCTTCATCTCGGAAGGTCTCCAGCCGGCGGAACTCGGCTGGGGCACGCACGAGAACTGGAAGCCGAAGAACGCCAGGAAGCACAAGAAGGGCTCGAAGGCCGCGATCTATCTCGAGCAACCCGGCGCCAACACCCGCGTGCGCACATGGTGTCCGACGCCGGGGCCGCAATACGGCTTTCTCGTCACGCACAATGAATCCATCTCCATCGCCGACTACTTCACCGTGCGCGACGGCAAGGGCGAGGTCACCTTCCGCCCGACCTGCCACTACGCCTACCACCCCTGCAACGACGCGGTCCTGTCGCTGCACGAGATGTTCGGCGCGGCGGGCAAGCCGCAGCCGGTGCAGCACGTGCTGGACGAAAACGAACTCGTCGACGGCAAGGACGAGCTTGGCGTGCTGCTCTACGGCCACAAGAAGAATGCCTACTGGTACGGCTCGCAGCTGACGCTGGAGGAGGCGCGCAAGCTCGCCCCATACCAGAACGCCACCGGCCTTCAGGTGTCCTCCGCCGTGCTCGCCGGCATGGTCTGGGCGCTGGAGAACCCGCGGGCCGGCATCGTCGAGGCCGACGAGATGGACTACCGTCGCTGCCTCGAGGTCCAGAGGCCCTATCTGGGTCCTGTCAATGGCTACTACACCGACTGGACCCCGCTGGACGGCCGCCCCGGTCTCTTCGAGGAGGATCTCGACACGAAGGATCCCTGGCAGTTCCGGAACATCCTCGTCCGCTGAGCATTTGACGGCGCAAGGCCGCGCCTTGCTTTTGTCTCGTCGGCGCGCCAATAAAAGCCTATCCTTGAGAGGAGGTTTCGATGAACACTCTACGTTTGGTAGCAGCGGCGACCGCACTCGCCGCTCTGGCCGGCTGCACCTTCGACGGACCGCGCTACGGCGGCGGCTATGGCAGCGGTCCCGTGGCGCGCGCGCCGAGCGGCGTCGAGGGCGATTGGGTCGGCACGGATGGCGTGGCGATCTCCCGCTTCACCGGCGGGCGCTTCGAGACGATCGCCACCGACACCGGCAACAAGCTGGCGGAAGGCAACTACTTCCAGCGCGATGCCCGCACCATCGACATCAACCTGACCTCCCTGATCCGTCAGACCACGTCCAGCGTGACCTGCGGCATCGTCAACCCGCGCCAGATGAACTGCACCAGTTCCACCGGAAGCCAGTTCGTCCTGGTAAGGCGCGGAACCGCCTGAGGTCGCGGCGGGACTGAGACGGGATGATCGCGATCATCATCGCGATCGCCGCGCTGGCGGTGGTCACCCTGCCCCAGCTTCTCGTCAGCGCGACCATCCGCCGCCACGCGGTCGATCGTCCGGACCTGCCGGGCACGGGCGGCGAGCTCGCCCGTCACCTCCTCGACCGCTTCGGGCTCGGTCACGTCAAGGTCGAGGTGACCGACAAGGGCGATCACTATGATCCCGACGCCGGCGCCGTGCGTCTTCTGCCGCGGCACCATGGTGGCCGATCGCTGTCGGCGGTCGCCATAGCCGCGCACGAGGTGTCCCACGCCATCCAGCATGGCAACGGCGAGCGCAAGCTGGCGCTGCGCCAGCGCCTGGCCAGACTGGCGATGTTCACCGACCGCATCGCCGGCGTCTTCTTCATCGCCGCGCCGATCCTCACCGTCATCATCCGCAGTCCCCTCGCGCTGGCCGGCGCCATCGGCCTCGGCGTCGGCCTCCTGTCGGTCCGCGTCGTCGTCAACCTCGTCACCCTGCCGGTCGAAACCGACGCCAGCTTCGCCAAGGCGCTGCCGATCCTGAAGGACGGCGGCTATCTGTCGGAAGGCGACCTGCCCGCCGCCCGCAGCGTCCTGCGCGCCGCCGCCTTCACCTACGTGGCCGGCGCGCTGATCTCCCTGATCAATCTTGCGCGCTGGATCAGGCTCCTGCGATAAGGGGCCGCCGAGGGAGGAACCGCCGATGAAAGCCTATTTCGACGAACTGGAAACGCGCGATCCCGAAAGGCGCGAGGCCGATCTCTTCGGCCGTCTGCCCGGCTTCCTCGCCACGGCCGTCAGGAAGGCGCCCGGGCTTGCGCGCTGGCTCGACGGCATCGATCCCGCCGCCATCTCCTCCCGCGCCGCGCTGGCCGCCCTGCCGGTCCTGCACAAGGCCGAACTCATGGCGTTCCAGGCCGAGCATCCGCCCTTCGGCGGCTTCGCCGACGAAAGCGAGATGCGCGGCCGCCGGGTCTTCCTCTCGCCGGGTCCGATCTGGGAGCCGGAAGCGAACGAAGGGGAAGCCATCCACTCCGCCCGCGCCTTCTTCGCCGCCGGCATCAGGCCGCGCGACACGGTCCACAACGCCTTCTCCTACCATCTGACGCCCGGCGGCTTCCTGCTCGATGCCGGCGCACGTGCGCTGGGCTGCACCGTCTTTCCGGCCGGCATCGGCAACACCGACATGCAGGTCGACGCGGCAGCCGCGCTGAAGCCCACCGTCTATTGCGGCACGCCCGATTTCCTCAAGGTCATGCTCGACCGCGCCGGCCAGTCGGGCAAGGACCTCTCCTCCTTTGCCCGCGCGCTGGTCTCGGGCGGCGCGCTCTTCCCCTCGCTGCGCGCCGAATATGCCGCGCGCGGCGTCAAGGTGCTGCAGTGCTACGCCACCGCCGAGTTCGGCGTCATCGCCTACGAGACCGCGGACCCCGACGGCAGTCCGCATCCAGGCATGGTCCTGAACGAGAACCTGATCGTCGAGATCGTGCGGCCCGGCACCGGCGATCCCGTCGAAGACGGAGAGGTCGGCGAAGTCGTCGTCACCGGCTTCAACCCGGTCTACCCGCTCGTCCGTCTGGGCACCGGCGACCTGTCGGCCATCATGCCGGGCGCCTCGCCCTGCGGCCGCACGGGGCGGCGCATCCGCGGCTGGATGGGCCGCGCCGACCAGCGCACCAAGATCAAGGGGATGTTTGTCGATCCCAGGCAGGTGGCCGAGCTCGTCCGCCGGCACCCCGAGATCGCGCGCGCCCGCCTCGTCGTCACCCGCGACGGCGAAAGCGACGCCATGGCGCTGCGGGTCGAGACAGCCAACGGAGGCGCGCCCGACCCGGCCGCTCTCGGCGCCTCGCTGCGCGACGTCACCAAGCTCGGCGGCGGCGTGGAGATCGTGCCGCCCGGGAGCCTTCCCAACGACGGCAAGGTGATTGCCGACGAACGCGACTACAACGCCTGATGGCTCGGACGAAGTGCCTTGCATCCGCGCGAAGCCGGTGTGAACATGGCTCGCAAGATGCAACACGCGTGACATCCAGCTCGGCTAGAGCATGTCTCCCGAAAGCGGACGCCGGTTTCGGGATCAAGACATGCGAGAAGACAAGAACCTGAAGCGTGCGCCGCGAATCGGAGAGATCGCGACACGCTTCGGAAAACCGTTTCCAACCTGCTTCGCCCGTCCGGAAGGGCGACCGCGCCGGACATCCATAGGAGACCGACCATGAAAAGACTGATTTCCCTTGCCGTGCTATCGGCATCGACGCTTGCGCTGTCGACGGCGGCATCCTTCGCCGACTACACGCTGAACATCCTGCACATCAACGACCTGCATTCGCGCATCGAGGCGATCAACAAGTACGATTCGACCTGCTCGGAGAAGGAAGCGGCCGAAGCCCAGTGCCTCGGCGGCATCGCCCGCGTGAAGACCAAGATCGACGAGCGCCGCGACGCGCTGAAGGCCGCCGGCGGGAACGTCATCGTTCTCGATGCCGGCGACCAGTTCCAGGGCTCTCTTTTCTACACCACCTACAAGGGCAAGGACACGGTCGAGTTCATGAACGCCATCGGCTTCGACGCGATGGCGGTCGGCAACCACGAGTTCGACGACGGCCCGCCGATCCTCGCCGCCTTCCTGGACGAGGCGACGTTCCCGGTCATCTCCGGCAACACCAGGGTCGCCGACGCCGAGACGGACCTGGCCGGCAAGATCAAGGAGGACGTCGTCCTCGACCTCGGCGGCGAACGGGTCGGCATCCTGTCGGTGCTCGCCACCGACACCGGCGTCACCGCCTCTCCCGGGCCGAACGTCACCTTCCAGGACGAGATCGAGTACCTGAAGGGCGCCGTCGCGCGCCTCGAGGCCGACGGCATCAACAAGATCATCCTCCTGTCGCATGTCGGCTTTCCCCGCGACCAGGAAATCGCCGCAGCGGTGGACGGCATCGACGTCATCGTCGGCGGCCACAGCCACACCCTCTTGTCGAACACGGTCGAGGGCGCGCCGAAATACCCGACGATGGTCAGCAACCCGGCCGGCCAGGACGTACCGATCGTCCAGGCCTACGCCTATTCGAAGTATGTCGGCGAGCTCAAGGTCGTGTTCGACGATGCCGGCGTCGTCACCTCGGCCACCGGCGACACCATCCTGCTCGACGCCTCCGTCACGCCCGACGCGACGATCGAGGCCCGCGTCAAGGAGCTCGGCGCGCCGATCGAGGAAGTGAAGCTGCGCCCCGTGTCGGCGACGACCGCCGCCATCGACGGCAACCGCGACATCTGCCGCACGCAGGAATGCTCGATGGGCAACCTCGTGGCCGATGCCATGCTCGACCGGACCAGGGGCCAGGGCGTCACCATCGCCATCCAGAACGGCGGCGGTCTGCGCGCCTCCATCGACGAGGGCGAGATCACCATGGGCGAGGTCCTGACGGTTCTCCCCTTCCAGAACTCCATCGCCACGTTCCAGATGACGGGCAAGGATCTCAAGGCATCGATCGAGCAGGGCCTGTCCGAGATCGAGGAGATCAAGGGCAAGTTCCCGCAGGTCGCCGGCCTGCGATACACCTTCGACAAGTCGGTTGCGCCGAACGAGGGGCGTCTTCAGTCGATCGAGACCATGGAAGGCGGCGCCTGGGTGCCGCTCGACGACGAGAAGGTCTATTCCGTCGTGACCAACAACTTCATGCGCGGCGGCGGCGACGGCTACAAGCTCTTCGCCACCAACGCCCAGAACGCCTATGACTTCGGTCCCAGCCTGGAAGACGCGGTCGCCGCGTATCTCGCCGCCAACAATCCCTATACGCCCGTGATCGATGGCCGCATCACCGTCCTCGCCTCCGCCGCCGCTCCGGCCGAGGAAGCGCCGGCCGACGACGCCGCCGCCAAGGCAGAGGAAGAGGCCAAGGCCGCCGCGATGAAGGCGGAAGAAGAGAAGATGGCCGCCGAGAAGGCTGCCGCCGAAGCCGCTGCCAAGGCCGAAGAGGAAGCGAAGGCCGCGGCCATGAAGGCCGAGGAAGAGGCCAACGCCGCCGCCGAGGCGGCTGCCGCCGAAGCCGCCGCCAAGGCCGAAGAGGAAGCCAAGGCCGCGGCCATGAAGGCCGAGGAAGAGGCCAAGGCCGCCGCCGAGGCTGCTGCCGCCGCCGCGCCCGCGCCTTACGTGATCGTGCGCGGCGACAACTACTGGAACCTCTCGCGCAAGTTCTATGGCACGGGCGCGATGTGGAGGAAGCTCCAGGAGGCCAATCCGGACTACAACCCGCTCGACCTGCCGATCGGCGCGTCGCTGGTCGTTCCGCCCGCGAACTGACACGGCCTCCCGCGACGAATCGACCCGCCTCCGGCTTCGGAGGCGGGTTTTTTACGTTTCGGCGCGCCCATGGCCCTTGGCCAGGATTGAAACATCGGCCCATAACGCTATCTCCGCGCCGGCCGAAGGGGAATTCAATGAACGTCACGACCAAACCCGACATGCTGCACGCCAGGGCGATCGGCCCACTGCCGGTGGACCATCCACCCGTCGCCAAGCCCAGGGTCGGTGTGCTTCTGGTCAATCTCGGCACGCCCGACGCCACCGACAAGGCATCGATGCGGCGCTATCTGGCGGAGTTCCTGTCGGATCGCCGCGTCATCGAATGGCCGCGCGCCCTCTGGTACCCGATCCTCTACGGCATCGTGCTCAACACCCGGCCCAAGAAGTCCGGCGCGCTCTACGACAAGATCTGGAACCGCGAGAAGAACGAATCGCCGCTGCGCACCTTCACCCGGTCGCAGGCCGAGAAGCTCGCCGACGCCCTGTCGGGCGAAAGCCATGTCATGGTCGACTGGGCGATGCGCTACGGCAATCCGTCCATCGCGAGCGTTCTGGATCGCATGACCAAGGCCGGCTGCGACCGCATCGTCATGTTCCCGCTCTACCCGCAATACTCGGCCACCACGACCGCGACCGTGAACGACAAGTTTTTCGAGGCTCTGGTTGCGATGCGCTGGATGCCGGCCGTGCGCACCGTACCCGCCTATCACGACGAGCCGGTCTACATCGACGCGCTCGCCCGCTCGATCGAGAAGCACCTGGCGACCCTCGACTTCGAGCCGGAGGTGGTGATCGCCTCATACCACGGCATCCCGCAGAGCTATTTCAAGCGCGGCGATCCCTATCACTGCCATTGCCAGAAGACGACGCGCTTGCTGCGCGAGCGGCTCGGCTGGGACAAGGGCAGGCTCATCACCTGCTTCCAGTCGCGCTTCGGCCCGGAGGAATGGCTCCAGCCCTACACCGACAAGACCGTGGAAAAGCTGGCGGCGGATGGCGTGAAATCGATCGCCGTCTTCAATCCGGGCTTCGTCTCCGATTGCCTGGAAACGCTGGAGGAAATCGCCGGCGAAGTCGAGGAGATCTTCCACGAGCATGGCGGCAAGAACTTCACCCACATTCCCTGCCTGAACGATTCCGAAGAGGGCATGGCGGTCATCGAGGCCATGGTCCGCCGCGAGCTGGGCGGCTGGGCCTGAGGCGGCGGCGACCGCTCGCGCGTTTGGAGTGCGGCTCCGGCCAGATGCCGGCGGGTTCCTCTCCGGCCGCCTTTGGTCTAGAGCAGTTGCGGCGCTGCACACCCCCGCGCCGTGCGGGACGCGCCTGGATCCGGGACCATGTTCGCCAAGTTTCTTCTCGTCGCCTGCGCGATTGTCGCGGTTTATGTGGGCATGGCTCTGGCGCTGGTTGCGTCATCGGCGCCACCCGGGATTCCCGGGCCTGATGCGGCCGAGGGGCCGGGCCTCGACTTCACCGCGGCCTTGGCCGAAGACCTGTCCGACCTGCCGCCACAGACCGGTTTCGTCGCGCGGGACGGAACCGCCCTGCCCTACCGCCGCTATCCGGCCCCGGCCGGATCGGTCCGCTTCATCATCCTCGTCCATGGCTCCGGCTGGCACGGCATGCAGTTCCACGCCATGGCCAGGCGGCTGGCGGCGTCGGGCGCCGGCACGGTGATCGTTCCGGACATGCGCGGCCATGGCGAGGCGCCCGCCCGCCGCGGCGACGTCGACCACATCGGCCAGCTGGAGGAGGACATCGCCGACCTGATCGCGGAGCTCGGAGCCGAGGCTGGCGGCACGGCGCAGGTGGTTCTGGGCGGCCATTCCTCCGGCGGCGGCCTTGTCGTGCGCTTCGCGGGCGGGACCCATGGCGGCATGGCCGACGCTTTCGTGCTGATGGCGCCGTTCCTGAAATACAACGCGCCGACGACGCGGCCGAACTCCGGCGGCTGGGCGCGGCCCGCCACGCGCCGCATCATCGGTCTGACCATGCTGAACACCGTCGGCGTCACCGCGCTGAACCACCTGCCGGTGATATCGTTCGCGATGCCGCGCGCCGTCCTCGATGGTCCGCTCGGCCACACCGCCACGACCCGCTACAGTCACGCGCTCAACACCTCCTTCGCGCCGCGCTCCGACTACGCCGCCGACCTGAAGGGGATGTCCGGCGCGCCGTTCCTGCTGGTGGCCGGCGCCGACGACGAGGCCTTCTTCGCCGACCGCTACGAGGCGACGATCGTGCCGCACGCGCCCGGCGGATCCTACGTGGTCGTTCCCGGCGTCGGCCATCTGGGCATCGTCTCCGACGACGCGGCGATCGAGGCGGTCGAGACCTTCGTGAAGGGGCTCCCAGGCGACTGAGTCGGGCGCATCGCACCTCACGAATTGTTTCCGCCACGATTACCCCCTACATGAACGTCAGCAGCCGTCCGCCACGTCGAATCGCATGGTGGCGACGGCGTCGTCACAAGGGGGAATTCCGATGCCGTTTTCGGGTTTTGACATCGTTGTCGTCGTTCTGGTCATCCTCGTCCTGCTGGTCATCTTTGCCGGCATCAAGACGGTACCGCAGGGTTCGAACTGGACCGTCGAGCGCTTCGGCCGCTACACGCGCACGCTGTCGCCCGGCCTCAATCTCATCGTTCCCTTCATCGATCGCGTCGGCGCCAAGCTGAACATGATGGAGCAGGTGCTCGACGTGCCGACCCAGGAGGTCATCACCCGCGACAACGCCATCGTGGCGGTCGACGGCATCGCCTTCTACCAGGTTCTCGTCGCCGCGCAGGCCGCCTACCAGGTGTCGGATCTGAACAACGCATTGCTCAACCTGACCATGACCAACATCCGCTCGGTCATGGGCTCGATGGACCTCGACGAACTGTTGTCGAACCGCGACGCCATCAACGAGCGCCTGCTCAGGATCGTCGACGAGGCGGGCAAGCCCTGGGGCATCAAGGTCACGCGCGTCGAGATCAAGGACATCAACCCGCCGGCCAACCTGGTCGATTCCATGGCCCGCCAGATGATGGCCGAGCGCAACAAGCGCGCCCAGATCCTCGATGCCGAGGGTCTCAAGCAGGCACAGGTGCTTGAGGCCGAGGGCCGCAAGGAAGCCGCCTTCCGCGACGCCGAGGCGCGCGAGCGTTCCGCCGAGGCCGAAGCCCGGGCGACCCAGGTCGTTTCCGAGGCGATCGCCAAGGGCGACGTCCAGGCCATCAACTACTTCGTGGCGCTGAAATACACCGAGGCGCTGGCCAAGATCGGCTCGTCGAGCAACAGCAAGGTCGTGATGCTGCCGATCGAGGCATCGGCGCTGATCGGTTCTCTCGGCGGCATCGGGTCCATCGCCAAGGAAGTGTTCGGCGGCGAATCGCCAACCCAGAACACGCGCGGCGCCAACCGGCCGCCGGTCGTGCGGCCGCGCGACGACGCCTGACCCGGACCGGACGGGAGGAACCGGCATGATCGAGCGCATCGTGGGCGAACTCGGTCCCTGGAACTGGATGGTTCTGGGGTTCGTGCTTCTGGGGCTCGAGATCTTCGTCCCCGGCGTCTTCCTGGTCTGGATCGGACTGGCGGCGCTGCTGATCGGCGTCCTGTCCTTCTTCTTCTGGGAGGCCGCCTTCTGGTCCTGGCATGTCCAGGTGCTGGTCTTCCTCGCCGCGGCGCTCGTCGCAGCCTGGCTCGGCTACCGTTTCTACCGGGTGGAGAAGACGCCGACGGACGAACCGCTCCTCAACCAGCGCGCCCGCCAGCTCGTCGGCCGGACCGGAACGCTGGAGCAGCCGATCCGCGACGGCCGCGGCCGCCTCAAGCTCGGCGACACCTGGTGGAGCGTCAACGGCCCCGACTGCGCGCCAGGCACGCAGGTTCGGGTCACCGACGTCAGGGACGGAGATCTGGTCGTCGAACTGGTGCAAGCCTGAGGAGGCTTCAGGCCGCGCCCAGCCTCAACAGGTCGTGGAAGTGCACGACGCCGAGCGGATAGCCCTCTTCCTCCACCACCAGCGCGCTGATGTTGTGCTCGTTGAGCAGCGCCATCGCTTCGGCGGCCAGCATCCGCGGCCCGATGGTCTTGGGCTGGCGCGTCATCAAATCGTCGATCAGCGTTCCAGCCAGATTGAGATGCAGGCTGCGCGCCAGGTCGCCATCGGTGAAGATGCCGGCGATGCGGCCGTCCGCGCTCGTCACGCACACGCATCCGAAGCGCTTGCGCGCCAGCTCGCGGATCGCGTCGGGCATCGTCGTGCCGACCGGGACCCTCGGCAATTCGTCGCCGGCATGCATGATCTCGCGCACCTGCGTCAGGTTGGCGCCGAGTTGCCCACCCGGATGGAAGGTGCGGAAATGGTCGGGCGTGAAGCCGCGCGCCTCCAGCAGCGCGATCGCCAGTGCGTCTCCGATGGCCAGCTGCAGCAGCGTCGACGTCGTCGGCGCCAGGCCATGCGGGCAGGCTTCCGGTGCCTTCGGCAGGCACAGCACCACATCGGCCGCGGCGCCGAGCGTCGAGGTCTCTCCCGAGGTCATGGCGATCAGCGGTATCTTGAAGCGCCGCGAATAGGCCACGATGCCCTTGAGTTCGGCGCTCTCGCCCGACCAAGACATGGCGATGATCGCGTCGTTTGCGGCGATCATGCCGAGATCGCCGTGATTGGCCTCCGCCGGATGCACGAAGAAGGCCGGCGTTCCGGTGGAGGCGAGCGTCGCGGCGAGTTTGGAGCCGATGTGTCCGCTCTTGCCGACGCCGGTGACGATCACCCGGCCGGTGATCAGCGACAGGATCTCCACCGCCTTGGCGAAGGGGCCCGACAGGCCGTTGTCGAGCGCCGCGGCCAGGGCCGCGAGCCCGGCCTGCTCGGTCGCGATCGTGCGCATCGCGGAGGCGATCGCGTCGCGCGCATCTGCTGATGTCTTTGGTCTTTGTCCGTGCATGGCTGCCGTCAGAAGCATGTCTCCCGAAAAGGGGCGCCGGTCTCGGGACAAGGACATGCGATAGAGCAAATATCTAAAGCGTGCGGATCGCGTCTGAAAGATCGCGCCCCGCTTTAGAACACTGTCCCTGATCTGTCCAACGCTGTTTGCCCCCTCGACCGCCGGGCTCAACCCTCCGTTAACCAAGCCCGTTTACGCTTCGCTAAAGTTTGCGCGCTGGGCGCGGTCGAGGGAATGTTCGATGCCATTGCATGGGCCGGTCGGGAAAACGCTTGTCGGCGCCGGCCGCCTCGTTCTGCTGGCGTCGCTCGGCCTTGTGGCGTTCTGCGCTCACGCGGCCGCGCAGGACTTCACGTCGCGGGGCGACGCCGGCGCCGATCTAAGGCGTCAGTCGGATCAGCCCTTGCCGGGCGTCTCGCTGCCGCCCTACCGTCCCGTGAGCGCGGGAGCGGTGCCGGAAGCAGCGGTCGACGGCGCCAGCCTCTTCCCCTTCGAAGCCGATGGCGACGAAGCCGCCGCGCCGGCCATGCCGCGCCGCGCCGCGACCACGCCCCAGCAGCGCGCCGATGCGCGGGCCGAACGGACGGGCGGCGCCGCCGCCGCTTCCCTGTCGATTGAGGTCGAGGAGGCCATCGCGGGCCGGGCGCCGCGTGTCGACGCGCTGGACGAGGACGTGAACCGCCGCGCCCAGGCCGAAAACCGGCGGCTGGACCCGATCGAGACCGGCACGATCGCGCCGGAGGAAAACCCCTATGCGCCGCTTGGCCTGAGGCTTGGCACCTTCGACGCCACGGTCACGCTCGACCAGGGCATCCTGTGGTCGTCCAACGTCAACTCCACCTCGCAGGGCGGCGAGGCCTTCGTCTCCCAGTCGGAGCTGCGTCTTCGGGCGGTCTCGGATTGGTCCAGCCATTCCGCCGAGATCAACGCGCTCGGCGTCTACCAGAAATCCGTGTCCGGCGAGGACTACAAGCAGACCGAACTCGCGATTGACGGCGCCCTGTCCTACGAGATCAGCCGCGACACCACCGTCAGCGCCACCGCGTCCTACCGGATCGCGCCCGAGGCGGCGTCGTCGCCCGTCGTGCTGCCCGCCACCGACACCGATCCGCTCAATCACCAGCTGTCGGCCAGCCTTGGGGTGCGCCACGGCGTCGGTCGCGCCGTGCTCGGCCTGACCGGTTCGCTGGATCGCGAGATCTTCTCCGATTTCGAAGGCCTCTGCTGCGGCACGGTCTCGCAGGAGGATCGCAATTACACCCTGGCGACGCTTGCCCTTCGCGCCGGATACGAGGTGTCGCCTGCCCTGACGCCCTTCGTCGAGGCCGAGATCGGGCGCCGCGACTATGACCTCGAACAGGATACCGCCGGCTTCCGCCGGTCCGCCGACCGCTACGCCGTCCGGGGCGGCGTCGAGCTCGACCTCGGCGAAAAGCTCAACGGCGAAGTATCCGTCGGCTGGCTGCGCGAGAGTTTCGACGACGACCGGCTCGTGCCCGTCTCGGCGCTGCTGCTCGACGGCGCGTTGTCCTGGTCGCCCATGCGCGGAACGACGCTGCGCCTCACCGGCGGCACCACGGTCGAGGGCTCCACCACGGCCGCCGACAGCGGCTCCGTGCGCTATTCGGGCAATGTCGAGATCCTGCGCGAGGTCAGGCCCAGCCTCACCGTCGGCGCGCTCGGCGGCCTGTCCTTCCGCGACTACGTCAACTCCTCCAACACGGAGACGACGCTTTCGGCCGAGGTCAACGCCACCTGGTGGATGAATCGCTTCGCCGGCATCAACGGCCGGCTTCGCCACGAGCGGTTCGACAGCACCCTGCCCAATCGCGACTACCAGGAAAACAGCATCTATCTCGGCCTGAAGCTGCAGCGCTGAGCAGCCCGCGGAGCGGCGATGCAACGATCGCCGCCCGCCGCGCCCGTCAGCGGCCGGTCTTGCGGATCCCCGGCGCGTAGTCGTCCAGCAGGCCGGCGATCATGGCGGTCATGCGCGGCGACAGGTCCTTGCGCCACAACGCGAAGGCGACATTGGCCTCGACGAATCCTTCCGGCGAGCCGCAGTCGAAGGTCCGGCCCTGGAAGTGGAAGCCATGGAAAGGCTGCTGGGCCTGCAGCTTCAGCATCGCGTCGGTCAACTGGATCTCGTTGCCCGCGCCGCGTTCCTGCGCCGACAGGATGTCGAAGATCTCGGGCTGCAGGATGTAGCGGCCGTTGAGGTAGAGATTCGACTGCGCCGTGCCGGGCGCCGGCTTTTCCACCATCGAGGTCACCTCGAAGCCGCTTTCGACGTCCTTGCCGCGTCCCACGATGCCGTATTTGTGCGCTTCGTCCGGGTCGCATTCCTGCACCGCCACGACGTTGCCGCCGGCCTTTTCGTGCAGTTCCACCATCGAGCGCATGCAGCCGGTCTCGGCCTGCATGATCATGTCGGGCAACAGCACCGCGAAGGGCTCGTCGCCCACCAGCTGGCGCGCGCACCAGACCGCGTGGCCGAGCCCGAGCGGCACCTGCTGGCGGGTGAAGGAGGTCTGGCCGGGCTCAGGCTGCATGCGCTGCAGCATGGCCAGCTGCTCGTCCTTCCCGCGCTGCGCCAGCGTGTCGTAGAGCTCGAACTGGACGTCGAAATGATCCTCGATCACCGCCTTGTTGCGGCCGGTGACGAAGATGAAGTGCTCGATGCCGGCATCGCGCGCCTCGTCCACCACATACTGGATCACCGGCTTGTCGACGACGGTCAGCATCTCCTTGGGGATCGCCTTCGTCGCCGGGAGGAAGCGGGTGCCCAGACCCGCGACCGGGAACACTGCCTTGCGCACTTTTTTCATTCGGCCGACCATCGAAGCTCGTTGTGGATTGCTGAAGGACATTTTGGTGCCGGAATCGGCGGCTAGCAACGGTGCGCGGATGCGCGTCGGAAAATCACCGGCCATTTTCGATCCTGTATTGAGAAAACGACCTATGGTAAACCCTTCGCTAACCGGAGCAGGCCAGGATTTCGTTCTTTGCGGAACGACTTGGAGATTGCAATGTTCCAGATGACAATGCGAATTCGCACGGGACTCTTCGCCGCCGTCGCGGCGCTGACGGTCTCCGTGTTCAGTCAGCCTGCCCTCGCGGATGCTGGCTTCCAGAAATGGGTCGCCGGCTTCCGCTCGGTCGCGGCGCAGAACGGCATTACCGCCAAAACCTACGATCGCGCCTTTCGCGGCGTGAACGCGCCCGATCCCGAAGTTCTCGAAAAGGCGCGCTTCCAGCCGGAGTTCACGGCGCCCGTCTGGGACTACTTCGACAATCGGGTCCACGAGGATTCGATCGCCGTCGGTCGCCAGATGGCGCGGCAGTGGAAGCCCTGGCTCGACCGCATCGAGCGGCAGTTCGGCGTCGACAGGAACATCCTGCTGGCGATCTGGTCGATGGAATCGAACTACGGCGAGATCCTGAAGAACGACAAGGTCATGCGCAACGTCGTGCGCTCGCTGTCGACGCTTGCCTATGCCGACAAGCGGCGCGAGAAGTTCGCCCGCCAGCAGCTGATCGCGGCGCTGGAGATCCTCCAGCGCGGCGACATCGATGAAAGCCATCTCACCGGCTCCTGGGCCGGCGCGATGGGCCACACCCAGTTCATCCCGACGAGCTACAAGGCCTATGCGGTCGACATGGACGGCAATGGCCGCCGCGACATCTGGACGTCCGTCCCGGACGCGCTGGCGACCGCCGCCAACCTGCTGCGCAAGAACGGCTGGCAGACCGGCAAGACCTGGGGCTACGAGGTGACGCTGCCCGCGGGCCGCAAGTTCCCGTCGGGCTCGATGTCATTGGCGAAGTGGCGTGACATCGGCGTCGTGCGCGCCCGCAACAAGCCCTTCCCGTCACCCTCCGACAACGCCGAGCTGAAGGTCCTCGACGGACGCGAGGGACCAGCCTTCCTGATGACGAGAAACTTCTTCGTCCTCAAGCGCTACAACAACGCCGACCGTTACGCGCTGGCCGTCGGCCTGCTCGCCGACGAGATCGCCGGCCATGGCGGGCTTGTCCGCGACTGGAACCGGCCGTTCACGAGGCTGACCTTCAGCGAGAAGCAGGAACTCCAGAAGCATCTGCTCGCGCTCGGCTACTATGACGGCAAGATCGACGGCAAGATCGGCTCGGGCTCGCGCTCGGCGATCATGGCCGTGCAGCAGGCCATGGGCATGCAGCCGGACGGTCATCCGAGCAAGGAAGTCCTGTTGCGGCTTCAGAGGAAATGACGCGCATGGCCCGATCCGCTGGCGCTCGCATCGCCGCCTGGCTCGGGCTCACGCTCGTGCTGGCTGCCATCGTCATGGCGGCCGGCGGGGCGGTGGTGATGGTGTCGGGCACTCCGGCCCACGCACAGGAACGCCCCCGTACCCTCTTCCAGTTTCTGTTCCGCCGGGACGAGCCTCCCCAGCAGGCGGCCCCGCAACGAACGCAGCCACGCAACGTCCAGCGCGCGCCGCGCACCAACCGTGCCGGTTCGGCGCCCGCGCAGCGCGCCGCCGCCGTCGACAAGCAGGAGGACGCGCGCGCCATTCTGGTCGTCGGCGATTTCCTCGCTGCCGGCCTCGCCGAGGGACTGTCGGCGGTCTACGCGGAGGATCCGACGGTCAGGGTCGTCGATCGCGCCAACGGGTCGTCCGGCCTCGTACGCGACGATTATTACGACTGGCCCGGCCGTATCGGCTCGATCGTCGACGAGGAAAAGCCCGCCGTCGTGGTGGTCATGCTCGGCTCCAACGATCGCCAGGCAATGCGCATCGACGGCGCCTCGGAAAACGTTCGGTCGGAAAAATGGGATGCCGAGTACGCGGCCCGATCCTCGCGGCTGGCCGCCGAGATCGCCGGCCGCGACGTCCCGATAGTCTGGATCGGCCTGCCGTCCTTCCGTTTCCCCAAGATGTCGTCGGACATGATCGCCTTCAACGACATCCAGCGCGGCGTGGCGGAAGCCGCGGGCGGTGTCTTCGTCGACATCTGGGACGGCTTCATCGACGAGAACGGCGCCTTCGTCACCAACGGGCCCGACATCAACGGCCAGCCTGTGCGCCTGCGCGCCGACGACGGCATCAACTTCACGGCGGCCGGCAAGCGCAAGATCGCCTTCTATGCCGAAAAGCCGCTCGCGCGCATCCTGCAGAGTGGTCCGGCGGCGCTCGCCCCGGAGACCGGCATCGGCGAGATGTTCGGTCCGCCGATCCCCGGCGAGGCGCCTCTCATCCAGCACACGCCACCGGTTTCGCTGTTCGATCCGGCGCTCGACGGCGGCGATGAACTGTTGGGACTGGTGGTCGAGACCCGTCGCGCTTCCACGCTCACGCCGGCGCGCAAGCTGGTGGTCCAGGGTCTGGCTCCCGATCCGCGAGCGGGTCGGGTGGACGATTTCGGCGCCACGCGCGAGCCGGAGGCGGCATCGGACGCGGCGGCGGAAACGGCATCAGCCGTCGACGACCCCGCGCTCACGGCCGCCACCGCCGAATAGGCAAGCGTCGACGACGTCAGCGCAGCTTTTCGAGCTTGCGGGCCAGCAGCCAGGCGACCGGGATGGCCACGATGGCGCCTGCGATCGCCGCGCCCGCCATCATCGTCCGATCGAAGCCGCGCAGATCCATCGCCAGCAGCGCCGTCAGGAACACGCCCATCAACACGGGCGCAACGAGAATATAGGCAACGAGCGGAAGCCTGGTCATGATGCTCTCCATCCCGGCCCCCTCGGCCGGCGCGTGGAGAATGTCCGAAGCGGACCGACCGCGACTTGATCTGGCTCAACTCCTGGGCCAGATCGGGATCGAACCGTCAAGGCGACGGAGGCTTGCCGGGCCTTCGGACGCGGGCCTTTGGAAGAGGGACGCGAAGGAGCCCCCTCAGCGCGGCAGCAGCGTCGAGCCCATCAGGGCCTCGTCGATGGCGCGCGCCGCCTGCCGTCCCTCGCGGATCGCCCACACGACCAGCGACTGGCCGCGGCGCACGTCGCCCGCCGCATAGAGCTTGTCGACATTGGTGCGATAGTCGCGGTCGTTGGCGACCACGTTGGTCGAGCCGCGCCGGTCGGTGTTGATGGCGAGCTTGCCGTCGAGCTCGGTCGCGACGCCCGTCTCCGCCGGCCCCGAAAAACCGATGGCGATGAAGGCGAGATCGGCCCGGATGACGAACTCGGTTCCGGCGATCGGCTTGCGCGCTTCGTCGACCTCGCAGCATTTGACGCCAATCAAGACGCCGTCCTCGCCGATGAATTCGAGCGTGGCCACCTGGAACTCGCGCTCCGCGCCCTCGGCCTGCGAGGACGATGTGCGCATCTTGGTTGCCCAGTAGGGCCAGACGGTCAGCTTGTCCTCCTTCTCGGGCGGCTGTGGCCGGATGTCGAGCTGGGTGACGCGCACCGCGCCTTGCCGGAAGGCGGTGCCGACGCAGTCGGACGCGGTGTCGCCGCCGCCGACGACGACGACATGCTTTCCGCCGGCCAGGATCGGTTCCGACGGCCAGGCGATCGACTGGATGTCCTCGCCGCCGATGCGCCGGTTCTGCTGCACCAGATAGGGCATGGCGTCGTGTACGCCCACGAGGTCGCGGCCGGGAAGGTCCGACGGGCGCGGCTTTTCCGAGCCGCCGCAATAGAGCACCGCGTCATAGGTCGACAACAGCTCCTCGACGGTCTTGTCCACGCCGACATTGACGCCGCAGAAGAAGGTGACGCCCTCACCCTGCATTTGCTCGACGCGGCGGTCGATCGTGTGCTTCTCCATCTTGAAGTCGGGAATGCCGTAGCGCATCAGGCCGCCCGGCTTCGATTCGCGCTCGTAGACATGCACCTCGTGGCCGGCGCGGCCGAGCTGCTGCGCGGCGGCCATCCCGGACGGGCCAGAACCGATGATCGCGACCGTCCTGCCGGTCTTCTTCTCCGGCGGGAAGGGCCGCACGAAGCCGAGTTCATAGGCCTTGTCGGCGATCGCCTGCTCGACGGTCTTGATGGCGACCGGAATGTCCTCGAGGTTCAGCGTACATGCCTCCTCGCACGGCGCGGGACAGATGCGGCCGGTCCATTCGGGGAAGTTGTTGGTCGAGTGGAGGTTGCGGATCGCGTTCTCCCAGTCGCCATTGTAGACGAGGTCGTTCCAGTCCGGGATCTGGTTGTGGACGGGACAGCCGGTCGGGCCATGGCAATAGGGAATGCCGCAGTCCATGCAGCGCGCCGCCTGCTTCTCGACCTCCTTGTCGGACATCGGCAGCGTGAACTCGCGGAAATGCCGGATGCGGTCGGACGCGGGCTGGTACTTCTGCACCTGCCGGTCGATCTCGAGAAAACCTGTTACCTTGCCCATGTCCACTCCAACTTCATGTCTGTCGGCTACCGCGCAGGCAGTCCGCGCGACTTGACGCGGTCCCGGCCGAATACCGTCAGATGTCCTGCAAATCCGTGCTGAAGATCAGCCAGTCGCTTCATTATTGCGGCGGCTATCTCTTCCCAGGATCCCGAAAAGTCCGCGATCTGGATGATTACAACTCCGATCGCGGAATGCCCTCTACCAAAGATCAGTTCGCCATAGTCGAAATCCTGCGTAAGCAGAACGCGATTCTCGTCCACCGACCAGGCAAGGACCATCTCATCTGGAATACCCTTTGAACTCTCCCCCACCCATTTCACGTCGTGCCCGGCTTCCCGCAGTTTCCGTACGACAGAATGGCCGAGACACTCGTCGACGAGATACCGCAACTCTATTCCGCCGCCTCGGGGTGAGAGGAGAACGCGTCGCGTATGTGATTCGCCGCAAATTCGTGTGCCGCAAGGACGTCCTCTTTCGACAGGTTCGGATACTGGGCTAGAACATCGGCTGTCGACAGGCCTTGCGAGGTCATCCGCAAGATATCCTCGACCGCGATACGAGTCCCGCGAACCGTAGGCTTCCCAAATCGGATCTCTGGATCCGAAACGATGCGTCGCTTCCCATCACGGTCTGTCATCGACTTCCCAATCATGAAACGGATTGAAGGATTCCAGCGCTTGTCTGCCTTCATCGGTGGCTGGAGGAATGGTCATCACGCCATCATTTTCCTGGCGGACGATGATTTCATCCCCGACGAGCACGAAGTCCCTGGGAATGACGACGAGCCGGTCGTCGCCGTTCCGCAACACCACGCCAGTTCGTTCCTCCGCACTCCAAGGCATGTTGCCACTCGCTGCCCTTCAATGCCGAAACAGAATAGCGTCAGAATGCCGGCAGGCCAACACGCCCCCCCTACTCCGCCGCGATGCCCATCCGCATGCGCTCCATCTCCAGCAGCGCCCGGCGATACTCGACCGGCATCACCTTGCGGAACTTGCCGCGATAGGTCGCCCAGTCGTCGAGGATCGCGCGCGCGCGGGTCGAGCCCGTGTAGTGCGCATGGTTGGTGATCAGCTGCACCAGCCGCTCCTCGTCGTGGCGGGTCATGTCGTCGGAGACGTTGACGCGGCCCTTGTGCATCAGGTCGCCGCCATGATGGTGCAGCTTCTCGAGGATGTCGTCCTCTTCCGGCACCGGCTCCAGCTCCACCATGGCCATGTTGCAGCGGTCGGCGAAATCGCCGTCCTCGTCGAGCACATAGGCCACGCCGCCCGACATGCCGGCCGCGAAGTTGCGGCCCGTCTGGCCGATGACGACCACGACGCCGCCCGTCATGTACTCGCAGCCATGGTCGCCGCAGCCTTCCACCACCGCGACCGCGCCGGAGTTGCGCACGGCGAAGCGCTCGCCGGCGACGCCGCGGAAATAGCACTCGCCCTCGATCGCGCCGTAGAGCACGGTGTTGCCGACGATGATGGATTCTTCCGCCACGATGCGCGAGTTCTCCGCCGGACGGATGACGATGCGGCCGCCCGACAGGCCCTTGCCGACATAGTCGTTGCCGTCGCCGATCAGCTCGAACGAAATCCCCCGCGCCAGGAAGGCGCCGAAGGACTGCCCCGCCGTGCCGGTCAGCTTGACCGAGATCGTGTCCTCCTTCAGGCCCTTGTGCTTCCAGCGCTTGGCCACCGCCCCCGACAGCATCGCGCCGGCCGAGCGGTCCGTGTTGCGGATCGGAACCTCGATGGACACCTTCTCCTTGCGCTCCAGCGCCGGCTCGGCCAGTTCGATCAGCTTGCGGTCGAGCACGTCGTCGATCGGATGCGCCTGACGCGTGGTCCAGTAGGTCTCCGACTTCGGCGCGTCCGGCTTGTGGAAGATGCGGCTGAAATCCAGGCCGCGCGCCTTCCAGTGGTCGATCATCTCATCCTTCTTGAGCAGGTCGCTCTGGCCGATGATCTCGTTGATCGTCCGGTAGCCCATCTCGGCCAGCAGCGCGCGCACCTCTTCGGCAACGAAGAAGAAATAGTTGATCACGTGCTCGGGCGCGCCCTTGAAGCGCTTGCGCAGCACCGGATCCTGCGTGGCGACGCCGACCGGGCAGGTGTTCAGGTGGCACTTGCGCATCATGATGCAGCCGGCCGCGATCAGCGGCGCCGTCGAGAAGCCGAACTCGTCGGCCCCCAGCAGCGCGCCGATGACGACGTCGCGGCCGGTCTTCAGCCCGCCGTCGACCTGCAGCGCGATGCGCGACCGCAGCCCGTTCATCACCAGGGTCTGGTGCGTTTCGGCGAGGCCCATTTCCCACGGGCTGCCGGCGTGCTTCAGCGAGGTCAGCGGCGAGGCGCCGGTGCCGCCGTCATAGCCCGAGATGGTGATGTGGTCGGCGCGCGCCTTGGCCACGCCCGCCGCCACCGTGCCGACCCCGACTTCCGAGACGAGCTTCACCGACACGTCGGCCTGCGGGTTGACGTTCTTCAGGTCGAAGATCAGCTGCGCCAGGTCCTCGATCGAATAGATGTCGTGGTGCGGCGGCGGCGAGATCAGGCCGACGCCGGGCGTCGAATGGCGGGTCTTGGCGATCGTCGCGTCCACCTTGTGGCCGGGCAACTGCCCGCCCTCGCCGGGCTTTGCGCCCTGCGCGACCTTGATCTGCATCATGTCGGAGTTGACGAGATACTCCGCCGTCACGCCGAAGCGGCCGGACGCGACCTGCTTGATGGCCGACCGTTCCGGGTTCGCCGTGCCGTCCGGCATCGGCAGGTAGCGGTCAGGCTCCTCGCCGCCCTCGCCCGTGTTCGACTTGCCGCCGATCGCGTTCATGGCGCGCGCCAGCGTCGAATGCGCCTCGCGGCTGATCGAGCCGAAGGACATGGCCCCGGTCGAAAAGCGCTTCACCAGATCGACCGCCGGCTCCACCTCCTCGATCGGCACCGGCGCACGGCCGGCCTCGGCCGCCTTGCGGATCTTGAACAGGCCGCGAACGGTCTTGGCCTGCGCGGTCGCGCCGTCGATCTGGCCGGCGAACTCCTTGTAGCTGTCCCACGAGCCCTTGCGGACGGCGTGCTGCAGCGTCGCGACGGAATCGGGCGACCAGACATGCGCCTCGCCGCGGATGCGGTAGACATATTCGCCGCCGATATCGAGCGCGTTGCGCAGGATCGGATCGTCGCTGAAGGCGGCATGGTGCCGCTCGACGGTTTCGGCCGAGACTTCCTCCAGGCCGACGCCCTCGATCGTCGTCGCCGTGCCGGTGAAGAACTGCTCCACGAAATCCGACTTCAGGCCGACCGCGTCGAAGATCTGCGCGCCGCAATAGGATTGGTAGGTCGAGATGCCCATCTTGGACATGACCTTCAGGATGCCCTTCCCGATCGACTTGATGTAGCGGTAGACCACCTCCTGCGAGTCGACCTCCGGCGGGAACTCGCCGCGCTTGTGCATGTCGGTCAGCGTGTCGAAGGCGAGATAGGGGTTGATCGCCTCCGCGCCATAACCGGCCAGGCAGCAGAAATGATGCACCTCGCGCGGCTCGCCCGATTCCACCACGAGGCCGACCGAGGTCCGCAGACCCTTGCGGATCAGGTGATGATGCACGGCCGCGGTGGCCAGCAGCATCGGGATCGCGATGCGGTCCGGGCCTATCTGCCGGTCCGACAGGATGATGATGTTGTAGCCGCCCGCGACCGCCGCCTCGGCGCGCTCGCACAGCCGCTCCAGCGCGCGCGGCATGCCTTCCGCGCCCTCGGCCGAGGCGAAGGTCACGTCGATCGTCTTGGTGTCGAACCGGTCCTCGGTGTGGCCGATCGAGCGGATCTTCTCCAGGTCGCCATTGGTCAGGATCGGCTGGCGCACCTCCAGCCGCTTGCGGCGCGAGGAGCCGACGAGGTCGAAGATGTTCGGCCGCGGCCCGATGAATGACACCAGGCTCATGACCAGCTCCTCGCGGATCGGGTCGATCGGCGGGTTGGTCACCTGGGCGAAGTTCTGCTTGAAATAGGTGTACAGCAGCTTCGACTTGTCCGACATCGCCGAGATCGGCGTGTCGGTGCCCATCGAGCCGATCGCCTCCTGGCCGGTCGTGGCCATCGGCGCCATCAGGACGCGCGTGTCCTCCTGCGTGTAGCCGAACGCCTGCTGCCGGTCGAGCAGCGTCACGTCCTTGCGCAGCGCGCGCGGCTCCACGGGCTTCAGCTCCTCGAGGATCAGCTGGGTGTTTTCCAGCCACTGCTTGAACGGGTGCTTGCCGGACACCTGCGCCTTCACCTCCTCGTCGGAGATGATGCGCCCCTGCTCCAGGTCGATCAGGAGCATGCGGCCGGGCTGCAGCCGCCACTTCTTGACGATCTTTTCTTCCGGCACGGAAAGCACGCCGGCTTCGGACGCCATGATCACCCGGTCATCATCGGTCACGACATAGCGCGCCGGCCGCAATCCGTTGCGGTCGAGCGTCGCGCCGATCTGGCGCCCGTCGGTGAAGGCCACGGCCGCCGGGCCGTCCCACGGCTCCATCAGGGCCGCGTGATACTCGTAGAAGGCCTTGCGGTCGGCATCCATCGACTTGTTGCCGGCCCAGGCTTCCGGGATCAGCATCATCATGGCATGCGCGAGCGAGTACCCGCCCTGGAAGAGGAACTCCAGCGCATTGTCGAAGCAGGCCGTGTCCGACTGCCCCTCGTAGGAGATCGGCCACAGCTTGGAGATGTCGTTGCCGAACAGCTCGGAATCGACCGAGGCCTGCCGCGCCGCCATCCAGTTGACGTTGCCGCGCAAGGTGTTGATCTCGCCGTTGTGCGCCACCATCCGGTAGGGATGGGCGAGCTTCCACGACGGGAAGGTGTTGGTCGAGAAGCGCTGGTGAACGAGGATCAGCGCGCTTTCGAAGCGCGGATCGATCAGGTCCTTGTAGTAGGCCCCGACCTGGTAGGCCAGGAACATGCCCTTGTAGACGATCGTGCGCGACGACAGCGACACCGTGTAGAAGCCGTTGTCGGCTCCCGCGGTCTCGGTATAGATGCGCCCCGAGATCACCTTGCGCAGGATGTAGAGACGCCGCTCGTAGTCGTCGTCGCTTTCGATCGAGGCATCGCGGCCGACGAACACCTGCCGGTGAACGGGCTCGGAAGCCGCGATGTGCGGCGCCTTGGACAGCGACGAATTGTCGACAGGCACGTCGCGGAAGCCGATCAGCGGCATCCCCTCGGCGCGGGCGATCTCGGCGATCACCTCCTCGACATGCGCTCGCTCGGCGGCATCGCTCGGCATGAACAGATGGCCCACCGCGTAGTGGCCCACGGGCGGCAGGTCGATGCCCTGCGCGGCCATCTCCTCGCGAAAGAAGCGGTCGGGTATCTGCACCAGCACGCCCGCGCCATCGCCCATCAGCGGGTCGGCGCCCACCGCGCCGCGATGCGTCAGGTTCTCGAGCATCGCCAGGCCGTCGAGCACGATCTGGTGCGAGCGCACGTTCTTCATGTTGGCGATGAAGCCCACGCCGCAGGCGTCGTGCTCGTTGCGCGGATCGTAGAGGCCTTGTCGCGCCGGCAGGCCGTAGGCGGCGCGTTTGACGGAACGCGCGTCAAGCTGGGCGGCCGAGCGAAGCTCCGTCGTCGCAGATGGCGTGATATGCGTCATCGTCAATCCTCCTTCATGCTCCCCGAGGGGAGGAAACGTCCTGTCCGGGCCTTATATCAGCCCGCCCGGATCCTTGCACATCTCGCCGGCCGCGACCGTCGGACGCGCGAGGCGCGGCCTCGCGATCGCGCCGCTCGCGCATCCTCGCCGAAAGGCCTTGCAGACTTCGGTGCGCAAGAACCCGGACCGGCGTCGATGCGCCAGTCCCGGCTCGGGCCTGCGAGATAAAATAAGACAGCATTACTGTCCTAAATATACATTTGCAGAAATGTCGGACGCACACAAGACCGAACCACAAAAAAAACACGCGCCCGGCGCAACAATCGGGCCGACGTTTCCATCTTCACGTAACATTGTTGCGCAAAGGCCGATTTCAGATCGCCTGCGCTGCCCGCGCCAGCCGGTCCTACCGGCCATGACGACCGCGCCCCTTGAAGCCGGCGCGCGTCCGGGGCAATGTCCGCGACCTCCCGCCAGACGGACCCATGCACATGATCTTTGCTTCAGACAACTGGGCCGGTGCCCACCCGGCCATCGCCGCCGGCCTTTCCCGCCACGCCGCCGGCCATGCCCGGGCCTATGGCAATGGCGACCTCGACCGGTCGGTGAAGGACACCTTCAGCGCGATCTTCGAGCGCGAGGTCGCCGTGTTCTTCGTCTCGACGGGAACGGCGGCGAACGCGCTGTCGCTGGTCGCGGTCAACAGGCCCGGCGGCGTCGCCTTCTGCCACCGCGAGGCGCACATGACGGAAGACGAGGCCGGCGCGCCGGAATACTTCACTGGCGGCGCCCGCCTCTGCCGCGTCGACGGGCCGCTGGGGCGGATGTCGCCGATCGAACTCGACCGGGCCGTGCAGCGCTACCCGGCCGAGTTCGTCCATTCCGGCCGCCCGATGGCGATCTCGGTCACGCAGGCCACCGAGGTGGGCACCGTCTATTCGCTCGACGAACTCGACGCGGTGGCCAGCGTGGCGCGCCGCCACGGCCTGCCCTTCCACATGGACGGCGCGCGCTTCGCCAATGCCCTCGTCTCGCTGGGCGCGACCCCCGCCGAGATGACCTGGAGGCGCGGCGTCGACATGCTGTCTTTCGGCGGCACCAAGAACGGCTGCTGGTGCGCGGAAGCCGTCGTGCTCTTCGACCCCGCCATGGCCGCCGAGTTCGCCTTCATCCAGAAGCGGGCGGCCCAGCTCTTTTCCAAGGCGCGCTTCGTGTCGGCGCAGTTCGAGGCCTATTTCCAGGACGGGCTCTGGCTCGAGACGGCCCGTCATTCCAACGCGATGGCGCACCGCCTTGCCGATGGTTTCCGCGCCTGCGCCGCGGCCAGGCTCGCCTGGGAGCCGCAGGCCAACGAGGTCTTCGCCATCATGGGCCAGGACATGGCCGAACGCCTTCAGCACCAGGGCGCCGTCTTCTATCCCTGGCACGCGCCCGCCGGCTTCGTCGCGCCCATGGCCGCCGACGAAGCGGTCTATCGCTTCGTCACCAGCTTCGCCACGACACCCCTGGAGGTCGACGCGTTCCACGCGTTGCTGTGACCACGTCTTGCACGAACCCGGCACCGGTCGGTAACGGACGGTAACGCGGCCGTGCATCGCACGCGATCGAATCGTCGCGTCGTCTTTACTTCCAAGTGAGCAGTCTCTTGGCGATGTTGTCCTGGCCGGAACGCATTCCGGCAGAACGGTTCATCGAGAGGAGACTTCCATGTCCACCAAGATCGCGATCAGCGCCGCCTATCTCGCCGGCGTCGTCGCCACCGCCCTGACGGCTGGCGCCATCACCACCGGCGCCGCCCAGGCGCAGGAAAAGGAAAAGTGCTACGGCATTTCCATGGCCGGTAAGAACGACTGCGCTGCCGGCCCCGGCACCACCTGCGCTGGCTCTTCCAAGGTCGACTACCAGGGCAATGCCTGGACCTACGTCGCCAAGGGCACCTGCACCACCGTCAGCCTCCCGGACAACCGCGCGGGCTCGCTCGAGCCGCTGCAGCGCGACCTGCCGTCGTAAGCCGACGCCTTTCGGGAAGCGGAGACCGATGATGACCGATCAGACGCCCGTCAGAAGCCTTCATCGGCTTCGCTTCCCGAACCATCCTGTCGCCGGTCGCGCCGGCGCCAGCTTCAAGCCCGAACATCTTCACGCCATCGCCGGGGAGACCGCGTTCCACGGCTTCCTCGAGGTTCATGCCGAAAACTACATGGGCGCGGGCGGCCCGCCGCACGCCGCTCTTGCCGCGATCCGGCAGCGCTTTCCCGTCTCGCTGCACGGCGTCACCATGTCGATCGGTGGCCCGGCCCCCCTCGACCCGATGCATCTGGCGCGCTTCGCCGCGCTGGTCGATCGCTACGAACCGGCGCTGGTGTCGGAGCACCTCGCCTGGTCGACACACGACGACCTCTTCTTCAGCGATCTGCTACCCCTGCCCTACACGCGCCAGACCCTCGACCATGTCTGCGCCCATGTCGACCAGGTGCAGGAGGCGATCGGCCGGCCGATCCTGATGGAAAATCCGGCAACCTACGTGATCTTTGAAGAATCCACCCATGCCGAGACCGATTTCATCCGCGAGATGGCGCGCCGCACCGGTTGCGGCCTTCTGCTCGACGTCAACAACGTCTTCGTCTCGGCCACCAATCACGGCTTCGCCGCCATCGACTACCTGATGGACTTTCCGCTCGAGCACGTCGGCGAGATCCATCTCGCCGGACATGACGAGCAGATGGACGATCAGGGAAGGCCGCTCTTGATCGACACCCACGACCGCGCCGTCGCCGATCCCGTCTGGGCGCTCTATGACACCGTCATCCGCCAGTGCGGCCCCATCCCGACACTCGTCGAATGGGACAACGCGGTGCCGGAGTGGTCGGTGCTCCGCGACGAGGCCGGCGCCGCGCAGCGCATCCTCGACCACCATGCCGACCGCTATCTCCTGGGCAAGCGCCATGCCGCCCTTTCCTGAACACACCGCCGATCCGCGCGGGCATTTCGCGGCCGGCTTCGCCGCCTCCCTGCTCGATCCCGACCGCGCGGTGCCGAAAGGCGTTTCCGCGCGGGGCGGCGGGCCGGCCGGGAAACGCTATGCCGTCTATCGCAACAACGTCACCACCAGCCTCGCCGATGCGCTGGCCGGCATCTTCCCGGCCGTCCGCCGGCTGGTCGGCGAGGAGTTCTTCTCCGGCATGGCGGTCGCCTTCGCCCGCGCCCGTCCGCCGAGTTCGCGCCTGCTGTTCGAGTACGGCCGCGACTTTCCGGCCTTCGTCGCGGATTTCGAACCCGCGCGCGCCCTGCCCTATCTCGCCGACGTGGCGAGCATCGAGCGTGCCTGGCTCGACGCCTATCATGCCGCCGATGCCGAGCCGCTGCCGCCGCTGGCCCTGTCCATGATCCCGCCGGACGACCTGCCCGCCGCCAGGTTCAGCCCGCATCCGGCGCTGCGCGTGCTGCGCTCGCGCTACGCTGCCTTTTCCATCTGCGCCGCCAACCGCGACGAGGCAACGGCATCCGGACCGATCCGCGGCGACGTGCCGGAAGACACCCTCGTCACCCGGCCGGGCCTGACGGTGTCGATGCGCCGCCTGCCGCCAGGCGCCGCCGACTTCCTGCTCGCGTTGGCGGCCGGTGAAACCTTCGTGGCGGCGATCGGGGCCGGCTTCGCCGAAACGGCGGATTTCGATCCGGCCGGGGCCATCGGCATCCTGCTGGAGACCGGTGCCCTCGCCGCCGTCGGCAGGAACGGCGTCGATGAACGCGGCACGCCGCCGCAACGGAATTCGGGAGGTGTAACATGATCGTCATCGCCACGCGCCTGAAGGCGCTGCACGACACCGTCTTCGGCGCGGTCGAACGCGCGCTCGACGGCTGGTTCCTTGGATTGGCGGCCCGATTCGTCTTCGCCGCCGTCTTGTGGCTTTACTTCCTCAACTCGGCGCGCACCAAGGTGGGCGACGGCATCCTGGGCTTCTTCACGATCCGGGACAACGCCTATTACCAGATCGCCATGCCGGCGGTGGACGCGGCCGGCGGAGACGTCTCCCAGGTCGCGTTCCTGCCCTGGGGGCTGATGGTCTTCATGGGCACCTACGGAGAATTCATCCTGCCGCTGCTGGTCGTGTTCGGGCTGTTCGCCCGCATCGCCGCGCTCGGCATGATCGTCTTCATCGGCGTGCAGACGCTGGTCGACGTGACCGTCCACCAGGTCGGCCCCGAGACCATCGGCGCCCTCTTCGACCGCTTTCCCGACGCCGTCATCATGGACCAGCGGCTGCTCTGGCTCTTCCCGCTGGTCTACGTCGCGGTCAGGGGCGCCGGCGCCGTGTCCCTCGACGCGCTGGCCGCGCGCCTCTGGGCGCGCCGAGCCGTCTCCGGATCGGCGGGCTTCGGCCTCGCCTGACCGCTTCATCCGCGACCCGGAATCAGAACGGGCGGCTCCTTTCGGAACCGCCCGCCACGGCCTTTCGGCCCGTCGGCATCGGAGGGAAGCGCGGCCGTTCAGTTGACGGCCTGGGCCTCGATCTGCTTGGCCTGCTTCGCGCCGCCGTTGACGATCGCCACCTTGCGGGGCTTCATCTCCTCGGGAATGTTGCGCTTCAGCGAAATGTGCAGGAGCCCGTTCTTCAGCTCGGCGCCGACGATGTCGACGTGATCGGCGAGCTGGAAGCGGCGCTCGAAGGCCCGCGAAGCGATGCCGCGGTAGAGCACCTCGGACGTCTCGCCCTTGTCGGCTTCCGTCTTCTCGCCCTTGATCGTCAGAACGTTGCGGTGAGCCTCGATCGAGATCTCGTCCTCGCCGAAGCCGGCGACCGCCATGGTGATGCGATAGGCATCCTCACCGGTTCGTTCGATGTTGTAGGGCGGATAGGTCTGCGCGCTCTCGGGCTGGGCCAGCGAGTCGAGCATCGTGAACAGCCGGTCGAAACCGACGGTGGAACGGTAGAGCGGGGAAAAATCAACGTGACGCATGGGTCTGTTCTCCATTGAGCAACATGGTTTGCGCGTTGGTCGCCTGAGGGAGATCCGGTATCGGCACCTCCGGGGCGTCCAGCGATCCCGGTATCGGCGATCGCTCCCGTGATTTGGGGACCCCCGGCCGGGGTTTCAAGACCCCGCGCCGCGCCCTTCGGCCGGCGGGCGGCGGCATCCGCGCCTTGTCCGTCGGCACTCCCTTCGGTGTCGATGAACCGGTGATGAACGCTCCCTTCCGCTTCCGTTCACCTGCGCCCCGCTAGGGTGCGTTCAACACAGCGAAACGGGCGGCCGGCATTCACGGCGCCCCCCGCGTTCGGCCCGGGTGCAATGTCCCTTCCTCCCGGGTCGGCAAGAGGCCGGAAGCGATTGTATCGCTTCCGGCCTTGTACCTTCTGGTGGCAATAGGGTTGCGCAACAAAACCGCGTACGATGCTTCGCGTTCTTTTCCTTTGCTTTTGGACGGACGGCTTTCTATCAGTGTCTGAATTAAAAAAGCGCACGGCCGAGGCGAAAATAGCGATTTGCAGCCCGGCATGGCGACTTTTGGATCAGACACTCAGACCCGACATGAACGTCTTCCAGGACATGGCCCCGACGAAACGATCCGGCGCCGGCATTCTCGTCGCCACCGCCGGCAATGACGTGCCGGCGCGGGCGCGCGCCGATTACCTGGTGGCGCGCCGGGGCGGCAAGCGCTTGCGCTACGCGCTGTTTCCGGCCGGCGGACGGCCGCGCCGCGGCACCGTCGTGATCCTCCAGGGCCGCAACGAGTGCATCGAGAAGTATTACGAGACGATCGGCGACCTGTCGCGTCGCGGCCTTGGCGTCGCCATCATGGACTGGCGCGGCCAGGGCGGTTCCGACCGCCTGCTGCGCGACCGCGAGAAGGGCTTCGTCCGCAGCTATGACGACTACGTCGCCGATCTCGACCAGTTCTTCGAGGACGTCATCCTGCCCGATTGCGTCGGGCCGTTCTACGTCCTGGCCCATTCGATGGGCGGGCTGATCGCGCTTCTGGCCGCGCCGGGCCTCGTCAACCGGGTCCGGCGCATGGTCGTCTCCACGCCGCTGCTCGCCTTCGAACGGCTGCCGCTGTCCATGTCGTCGCTGTACGCGGTTTCGCGGCTGCTCTGCGGCGTCGGTCTCGGCTCGCGATATCTCGGCGGCGGGCCGCGCGCGCAGAACGCCACGCTGTTTGCCGGCAACACGCTGACGTCGGACTATGCGCGCTTCACCCGCAACAGCGCCATCTACCTGCGCCATCCCGAGCTCGCGCTCGGCGGCCCGACAGCCGCCTGGATCCGGGCATCCTGTGCCGCGGCCGCCACCGTGATGGACATCGACCACAGGGCCCGCATCCAGGTTCCGACCCTGATCTTCGCCGCCGGCGCCGACGAGGTGGTGTCCAACCGCGCCATCGAGGCCTTCGGATCGAGTCTCAAGACCGGCTCCGTTCTGACGATCGACGGCGCCCGGCACGAGCTCCTGCAGGAGGCCGATTTCTTTCGCGAGCAGTTCATGGCCGCCTTCGACGCCTTCGTCCCCGGCACGGACGATTTCTGAGCCGCGTCCAGTCCGGCCTAAGTGTCTGAATCAGAAAGCGCAAGGCCGAGACGAAGATAGCGATTTCGAGAACCGGAGCGCAGCGTCCATTCGGGTACGTGAGCACCGGAAGCGCAGAAATTGCGTTTTGCAGCCCGGCATGGCGACTTTTTGATCAGACACTAAAGCGCCTCGTCTTCAGCCGCGGATCGCCGCCAGCGCCTGCGCGTGCATCCGCGGCGTCGATGCCGCGATGATGTCGCCGCCATTCTCCGCCGGCCCGCCGTCCCAGGTGGTCACCACGCCGCCCGCCCCCTCGATCACCGGGATCAGGCCGACGATGTCGTAGGACTGCAGCCCCGCATCGACCGCCAGGTCCGCGTGACCGGCGGCCACCATGGCGAAGCCGTAGCAGTCGGTGCCGTAGCGCGCGAGCCGCACCGCCTTCTCCAGCCGGTCGTAGCGAACCCGCAGGTCGCCGGCAAACAGGGCCGGCGTCGTGGTGAACAGCGTCGCGTCGGCGAGATTCGGCAACTGCCGCGTCGCAAGCCGCCGCGCGCCGCCCGGGCCTTCGTAGAAGGCGCCCTCCTCGGTGCCGTAGTAGAGTTCGCCGGTGAAGGGCTGCGACATCATTCCGCACACCGCCTTGCCGCGCACGGTCAACCCCACCAGCGTGCCCCACACCGGCACGCCGGAGATGAAGGCGCGGGTGCCGTCGATCGGATCGATCACCCAGATGCGCTCCGAATCCTGCTTCTCGCCGCCATGCTCCTCGCCCAGGATGCCGTCGTCGGGGAATTCGGCGCGGATCAGCTCCCGGATGACGCGCTCGGCCTCGCGGTCGGCCTCCGTCACCGGATCGAACCCGACCGCGTATTTGTTCGCCACCGCGCCCGCCGCGCGAAAGCGCGGCAGGGTCTCGCGCGCCGCGGCCGCCGCGATGCGCCGCATGAACTCAGCCATTGCCATGTGTTTGACACCCGTCCTGTTGCAAAACCGTCACACGGTCTCCATAGCCGTGCGCCCTCGTTTCCGTATAGAGCGAAATGCCGGGAAAGGTGCTTGACATTTGTGCAGCGCACAATATTCTCTCACTCGAACGGTTTGTTCCGTTCATGCCCTCCTTGGGCGTTTCCTCCCTAGACTCCGGCCGCGTCGTGAAAACGATGCGGTCTTTTTTTGCCGTGTCGGCAGGCAAGCGGCGGCGCAGACCGCGCCAAGGCCCTGTTCGGCCGCTCCTCACTCGGCCGCCAGCGGCAACCGCTCCTCGCCGAAGGGAGCGATCTTCACCAGCATGGCGATGAAGCGGCCGATGTCCTCGGCCAGCGGCAGGAACCCGTTCGACTTCTGGTAGGTCCGCTCGTTCATGTAGAGGCCGCGGTTCACCTCGATCTGCAGCGCGTGCAGGCCGCGCGCCGGCCGCCCGTAGTGCTCGGTGATGAAGCCGCCCGCATAGGGCTTGTTGTGCGCCACCGTATAGCCGAGCGAGGTCAGGAGCCCGATCGCGGTCTCCGTCATCGCCGCGGAGGCCGACGCGCCGAACCGGTCGCCGACGATGAAATCCGGCCGCACGCCCGAATCGCCGACGCGGATGCTGGCCGGCATCGAGTGGCAGTCGATCAGCGCCGCCACGCCGAAGCGGGCCTGCGTGGCCACGACCAGGCCGCGCAGCCGTCCGTGGTAGGGTTTGTAGATGCCTTCGATCCGGTCTGTCGCCTCGTCGAGCGGGATCCGCGTCGGATAGATCTCCTGTCCCTCGCCGACGATGCGCGGCACCGTGCCCAGCCCGCCCGCCACCCGCGCCGAGCGGATGTTGGCATAGGGCGGCGGCGCCTGCAGGAACATGCGCGGATCGAGCTCCCACGGCTCGCGGTTCACGTCGAGATAGGCGCGCGGGAAGTTCGCCGCCATCATCGGCGCCCCGAAGGTCGGCGCATGCGCGAACAGCTCGTCGACGTAGCAGTCCTCCGAGCGACGGATCGCCTCGGCGTCCAGCCGCGCCATGGCGAGGAAGCGCGGCGGATAGTGGCGCCCGCTGTGCGGCGAGTTGAACACGAAGGGAGCGGTCTGGCGCGCCGGCTGCCGCACCTCGAAGGGTGCGACCTGCAGGAAGTCGATGTCGGCGCTCATGGGCGGCACGCCGGCCGCTGCGGGTCGATTGTCATGACGCGAACGTGCCACCGCGCCCGCGGCCTGTCCAGTGCGGGACGGTGCCGCGATGTCGCTCCCGGACCCGGAAACCGGACACCGGCTCGGGAACGCGGACGGGCGTGACATCGCCGATCGCGAGCGGGTCGCGCCAATCGTGGACATTGCGCCACCCTCCGGTCGGCGGTCGCGCTCGCGCCGCCGCGCCAGGCCCGAATTCACTTGATGTTTACCCCCTCTCCCTCATATATCCGGCGTGGTCCGGCGTGAGCCGCGCGCCTGCTTGAACGAATGATTCGGAACGGGAGACATGGCGAGAATCCTGCTTGCTGAAGACGACGACGACATGCGCCGCTTTCTCGTCAAGGCGCTCGAGCGGGCGGGCTACGACGTCAGCGATTTCGACAATGGCGCCAGCGCCTACGAGAGGCTGCGCGAGGAGCCCTTCTCGCTGCTCCTGACCGACATCGTCATGCCCGAGATGGACGGAATCGAACTGGCGCGCCGCGCCACCGAGATCGACCCGGACCTCAAGGTGATGTTCATCACCGGTTTCGCCGCGGTCGCCCTCAATCCCGATTCCAAGGCCCCGAAGGACGCCAAGGTCCTGTCCAAGCCCTTCCACCTGCGCGATCTCGTGCACGAGGTGGAAAAGATGCTGCAGGCCGCCTGATCCGCGTGCCCGAAAGCGCCCGCCGCTTTCGGCAAGACGCGCAGGCGGGAATGCCCGACACGGGCGGCGCGAACCGCCAAGGCCGCGCCACGCGTTCCCAGGCTTTCGCCGACACGTCATCGCGGCCGTCTTGGACGGCCGGCCGAACCGGTCTGAAACGCGCGGGACGAAGGCGAGCCTTCGCCACGCGTTCCCAAGCCCTCGCCGACGCACGGGGCGCCCATTCGGGCCGCCGACGCGGAAACGAAAAAGACGGCGCTTTTGCCATTGACGCCCTCGCGGTTTGTGTGGTGTATGCGCGTCGCTGATGGGCGTGTAGCTCAGCGGGAGAGCACTACGTTGACATCGTAGGGGTCACAGGTTCAATCCCTGTCACGCCCACCATCAGCCCTCTGAAATTAATGAATTTTTCCCGCTACGTCATAATTCGTTGTGCGTCGCGCGGTGACCCAGCAGGCAAATAGCAGGCAGAATTATTCGCGCAGGCAGGCCCTCGACTCGTTTGAGGCTGTAACATCTATGTGCAGCCCCGGGCTCTGCGAAATTGATAGAGCCAGAGACGACGAAAAAGCGAAAGGGAAGAGAACCGGGTGAGCGGGTATTCGAGCTACCACGATCCCTACCCCCACGAACCGTACCGCCGCCTCGCTTAACCACGCGCCTAGAGGCCCGATCGTTTCCAACTGACTGGTTCGTCTGATCGTGTTGCGGTTTCTATCAACAAATCCCCAGTCTGATTGAGACTGGAGAACCATATTGGTCATACGGCGAGTGCCCTCCCGTTCCCCATAAATCTCGGCCATACGCCGATGGACCTCAGCGGAGGTACAATCGCCCTGTAGCGCCGTCAGTCGGCCGACGATCTCTGCCACTCTTCCGAAGAAGGGATAGGTAGCGAGGGCCATACCCCAGGTCAGCGCGGGGGCGGTGATCTCGGGTGCGTCGCAAAAGATTTCAACTCCGCGGTCGGCAAAGTCGACGAGGTCAGCACGAGGCTCCAGCCATAGGCGGTTGAGTACCGTCCTAGTCTTTTTCTTCGCTGCTGGTCCGGCGTGCGATGACGCCAGCACCTCGTCGAGCTTATCGAGAGTGCCCTTACCAGCCCGGATGTGGAGTGCAATCAAAGTCCACTCCAGCTGGATAAAACGATCGAAACCAATTTGTGGCGATGAGGAGTTCATTATTCTGGTCTTTTTATGTTTATCTTGATGAAGGGAACGATGATGATCGTGTCCCACCACGTGGTGTAGCTGGCGGTAGCGAAGCCGCTCGGGAGCGCGCCCTCGACAGCGCCGTAGCGAG
>JBHYDY010000018.1:0-110325 GCA_051860465.1 Mesorhizobium sp. | reverse complement strand
CGTCATGAGAAAGATCATCGTCATCGCAAACGCCAGACTCGCCCAGCTCGAAGCGCAACTGACTTGATGAGGACCGTTTGCACGAGCGGTCTTTATGCAGTGAATCGGAGCCCGGCCTGTCGTGCGTCCTTCGAGGCTCGCCCGCCGGGCGTTTTCGTTCTGCCGACGGAGGGCCTACAGGCTCGCACCTCAGGATGAGGACCGTTGGCGCCATCGCGTCTCCGCCGCTGAAGAGCACGTCAGTGTCTGATCCAAAAGTCGCCATGCCGGGCTGCAAAATCGCAATTTCCGCGCTTCCGGTGCTCACGTACCCGAATCGGGCGAGCCTCGAAGGACGCAGGGCAGGCGCTGCGCCGACGGACCTTCACCCCAGTTCCACCGCCCGCCCCGTGCGGGCGCTCTCTTCCGCCGCCGCGCCGATCAGCACGGATCTGAGCCCGTCGTCGAGCGTCACCTCGGGCGTGCCGCCATGGCGGACGAGATCGAGGAATTTCTCGTGCTGGAAGAAGGTCGAGCCGTGGTGGTCGCCGGCCGCCAGGATGGTCTCGTCGACATGGATCTCCTCGCGCACCGGCTGCTTGGTGGCGCGCGGCGAGATGACCACCTCGGACAGGCGCTCGCGGCCATCGGGCGAGAAGCGCGCGGGGCCGGGCACGAAGGCCTCGATGCGGGCCTTGTCGCCGGTCACCGCCACCTGCTCCTGCCACCAGGAGCCCTCGGCGAACATGCACAGATCGAGCATGGCGCGGACGCCGTTGGCGAAATCGACCACCACGAAGGCGTTGTCGAGGATGTCGGGCGCGCGGCCGTCGTAGCGTTCGTCGAGGAAGTTCACGTCCATCGCGCCAGAGGCATAGACACGCACCGCCTCGGAGCCGGAGAGCAGGCGCATCAGATCGAAGAAGTGGCAGCATTTTTCCACCAGCGTGCCGCCGGTGCGGGCGGCGAACCGGTTCCAGTCGCCGACCTTGGCGAGGAAGGGAAAGCGGTGCTCGCGGATCGAGATCATGCGCAGCCGGCCGGCGGCGCCGGCCGCGAGTTCGGCGCGCAGGCGCTCGACCGGCGGCATGTAGCGGTATTCCATCGCCACCCAGACCGGGGCGGCGCGGCCGGCGGCCAGCCGCTCGATGGCGCGGCAATCCTCGACGGTGGCGCAGAGCGGCTTTTCGACCAGGATCGGCAGGTCGGTCGCCAGCACGTCGCGCAGGATGTCGGCGTGGGTGTCGTTGGGGCTGGCGATGACCAGCGCGTCGCAGAGGCCGGACGCGAGGAGTTCGCGGTGGTCGGCGAAGGCGGCACAGCGTTCCCCGTCCGGACCGGAGGCAAGCCGCCGGCTTTCGGGATGCGGATCGGAGACGGCGGTGACGAAGGCGCCATCGAGCAAGGCGATGTTGCGCATGTGCTCGCGCCCCATCATGCCGGCGCCGATGATGCCGTAGCGGACCATGCGGGGCCGCACGTCAGAGGTCGAGGACGGGAAGGCCGAGCGATCGGGCCGCGGCGTCGAGAGCATTCCGGTGGTCTCCATAGGCGAGCGCCATGTGATGCTCGAGCGCCGCGCCCATGATGCGGTCGAGCAGGATTTTCGCGGGCGTGTCGAAGCGGACGACGCCCGAGGTTCCGGTGAAGGCCATCGGCCGCTTCAGCATCTCGCCGCCGCCGATGACGGCGGTGGGCCGGCCGCGCGCCTGGCTGACGCGGAAGAAGGTGACGCGGCCGGGTTTCAGCGGGAATTCGTACAGCAGCGGCATCTTGCGGTTGGTGTGGATCGTCGCGCGCGCCACGGCGTCGGGATCGGCCATCGAGATCGGCGCCTGGCCGCAGTGCCAGACCACGCCGGTGTCGTCGTCGGCGTCGAGGTCGACGAGATCGGTCAGGAAGGCCGGCGCGTCGGCGATGTTCTGCAGCAGCAGCGTGGTCAGCGCGCCGTAGACGTCGGCCTCGCAGGCGCAGGGCACCCGCGCCTCGCCCATCATCGACACCGGCCCGCAGACGGCGCCGCCATATTCGGTGAAGGTCTCGGGCCAGCAGCGGATGGCCAGGGCGTCGTAGCGGCCTTCGGCGCGCAAGGCCTCGATGGCGGGCTTCAGCCGCAGCGAGCGGTCGAGCTGGTCCGGGTCGACGTCGTCGAGCCCGGCCAGTTCGGCGGCGGCGGCCGCGCGGGTCCGCGCCAGCGCCTCGGGGGACACGGCGCCGGCGCGGCCAAACAGGTCGCCAAGCTCCAGCTCGTCGACGGTGGCGCCCGCCAGCGCGGCGATCGCGTCCTTGTCGTAGGCGCAGGTGGGAAAGCCGTCGGGGTGCTTTCCGATGCGGGCGATGCGGGCGCCGCGAAGGGCCTGGGCGGCGGCGATGCCGCCCGCGTCGTCGCCGGCCGCGGCGCGGGTCTCGACGGGCACGGCCTGGCGTCTGCCGGAGAGGAGTTCGGCGAGCGCGGCCTCGATGCCGGGCGCGCCGGGCGCGGCGTGCAGATGGCCGAAGTCGCGTCCCGACAGCCCCAGCGCATGGGCCGCGAGGTTCAGCCCGCAGAAGGCGTTGAGCCGCAGCCGGCCGCCGATGCGCGGCTCCGGGATCGACCAGATCGCCAGCGGTTGCGAAAACGCGCTGGCCGCCTCCGCCACCATGCCGGCGTCGGTGAAGGTGACCTGCAGCACCAGAAGCCGGTCGATGCCCTCGCCTTTCAAGGTTGCGATGGCCGCGCGGGTGGCGTCGGCGTCGAACAGGAGCGAGCCGGGACCAACCGTCTCGATGCCGGCGCGGTCGAGCGCCGAAAGCATCGCCGCCAGGTTCTCCTCGGCAAAGGGAACGTCGAAGGTCGGCCGCCCGAGCGGCAAGAGCCCGACGCGCCCGATGGTCGCGCTTCCTTTACCCGACATGGCGATCCCCTATCTGACCCGGAAACAAGGCGCGGAGGCGACGATGATCCGGTGGTTGTGGGTGGTTCTGGCGATGGGCCTCGTTGCCGGTCAACCCGCGCGGGCCGACGAGGCGTCTCGCGCGATGCTTGGCGAAGGCGGACGCACCGTCCTGATCCGGCACGCGACGGCGCCCGGCACCGGCGATCCGGCCCGCTTCGACGTCAACGACTGCGCCACCCAGCGCAACCTCTCCGAGGAAGGGCGCGCGCAGGCACGGCGCATCGGCGAACGCCTGGCCGAATGGGGCGTCAAGGTGGATGCCGTGCTGTCGAGCCGCTGGTGCCGCTCGCTGGAAACGGCGAGGCTCGCCTTCGGCGCCGACCGGGTCGAGCCGTTCGAACCGCTCGATTCCTTCTTCCGCGACCGCTCGGCCGAGCCCGGACAGACAGCGGCGACGAAGGCGCGGATCGCCGGCTTCGACGGAGACGGCGTGCTGGTGATGGTGACACATCAGGTCAACATCACCGCGCTGACCGGCATCGTGCCGGCGCAGGGCGAGGCGATCGTGGTGGAGCCGTCCGGGGACGAGATCGTCGTCATGGGGCGCATCCGCTTCGACCAGGCCCGGACAGGGTCCGATTAGCCCGTCCGGGACCGCTTTGCGTCCGGCGCGCTTTGCCTGTATCCAGAGGTTCCAACCGGAGGCTTGAACATCCGTACCATCATTGCCGCAGCACTGATGCTGCTCGCGCTGCCCGCCCAGGCGACAGAAGCCGGCTGGGCGCTGCTGCGCGAAGGAGGTCAGGTCGTCCTGATGCGCCACGCCTACACGCTCGGCACCACCGACGCGGAGGCGTTCGACTTCGAGGACTGCTCCACGCAGCGCAACCTGTCGGATCGCGGCAGGCAGCAGGCGCGCCGGATCGGCGCGCTGTTCGCCGCCCGCGGCGCGCCGGTGCACAGGGTCTATATGAGCCGGCTCTGCCGCGCGGTCGATACCGCGCAGCTCGCCTTCCAGCGGATCCCGCTCGAAGCGTTTCCGCCGCTCGACCCGCCACTCGGTGACGCCGAGTACGATGCCGAGTCGCGGACCGCCGTGCTCGGTCTCGTGCGCAACTACCGCGGTTCCGACAACATCGTGATGGTGACGGACCTTCCCACCATCGAAGCGCTGACGGGCCGCGGCGCGCGGGAGGGCGAGGCGCTTGTCGTCCGCCCCGGCGAGGAGCTGCTGTCGGTGCAGGCGCGCATCATCTTCAACTGACGAACGCCAACCGTGGCGCGGCAGCCGACCGCGCACGCCTGTCCGACCGGACGCAATCGTCAGCGACATCGGCCTAGAGCCCCATCCCGCCATAGACATGCCGGAACGACGCGTCGGCGGGCCTGAAGCGGGCGCCCTCGGGGCCGTAGGCCGGGTGGCTGAACCAGGGCGCGGCGTCGGCGTCGGTCAGCGCGTTCAGGTCGCGCATGTAGCCGACCGCGCCGCCCTCCAGCCCCGTCCGCATCGCCGGCCAATCGGGAAACTGGCCGAAGGCTTCGAGCCAGATGGCGCGGCCCGCGAGATAGCCGGACGCGCCGGCCCGATAGGCATGGGTCAGGATGTTGCGGAAATCGGCCTTGCCGGCGCCGGCCGACAGCATCACCCAGGGCCGGCCGGCGAGGCGTCCCATCTCGTCGAAGACCGACTGGACAGCCTCCCAGCCCTCCGCGCCGACGCCCGGCGCGTCGCTGGCATTGACGGGGCTTTCGAGCTTGAAGACGTCGACGCCATAATCGGTCCTGGCGAACTCCTCGACGGAGGCCAGCACGTCGTCGGCCTTCTTGCCGCGCATCTCGACATAGTCGCTCGTCTGGTGCGCGTCCTTTTCCAGCGGGTAGACGAGCAGCTCGAAAAGGAAAGGAATGTCAAAGCGGTGACAGGCCTCGCCGATGCGCTTGACGAAGTCCTTCTGGTGTTGATTCACCTTTTCGCCGGCATCGGGACGGTACCAGGCGAGCACCTTGACAGCGTCGGCTCCCATGCGCCGGATCTTCTCGACCGACCAGTCGTCGATTTCAGACGACAGCCGACCTTGCGGCGTCTCCTCGAACAGCGAATCCTCGAGCGTGACGATCAGGCCCTTCTTAGGAGACAGCATGCCGATGCCGCGCGGAATGGCGTAATGCGGGTCGAGCAGCATGGCGGTGGATTCGTCCTGCAGCGTCTCGATCAGCAAGGTCTTGAAGGCGGCGACATCCTCCCAGGGCGCGTCCTTGAGACCGTAGTGGCGCGCGATCGGGTTCTTGATCGGTGGACGCTGGTCGACGGCCGTCATCTTGAAGCGGCCGGCGGCATCGGCCATGCGGCGCATGCCCCACAGCTTGCCCGGCGAAAGTTCGATCATGTCCTGCTCCTCAGGAAGGCTTCGGCTTCGGCGCGGGTCGGCGTGCCCGTACGGCCGCCGAAGCGGGTGCATTTGAGCGCGGCAACCGCACTGGCGAAGCGGATGGCGGCGCGCGCCCCCTGCCCCTCGCCGAGCGCGAGCGCGAACGCGCCGTGCCAGACGTCGCCGGCGCCGAGCGTGTCGACCACGGTAACCGGAAAGGCCGGTTCGTGCGCGCGCCGGCCGTTCTCGAAGAAAGTCACGCCGGCCGGCCCGTCGGTGACGCAGACCCAGGCGCCCGTCTCCTCGCGGGCCAGATCGAGCGCGGTGTCCAGGTCGTCCAGGCCGGTCAGGTCGCGCAAGCCTTGCGCGGAGAAGGCGACATGGGAGGCCAGCCGCAGCGCCTCGTCGGCCTCGCGCACGGGGGCTTCGGCGTCAAGGATGCCGGGGATGCCGCGTTCGCGCGCGGCCTTCATGGCGACCGCCGCGCCTTGCGGCCAGCGCGTGTCGGCCAGAACCGCGTCGACCTGGACCGGCAGTGCTTCGGCGAGCCAGGCGGCCTCGAAGCTCAGCGCCATGTCGCGGAAATTGACGATCTGGCGTTCGCCGGCGGCATCGATGTAGATCGACGAGAAGGAGGATCGACCGCCCGGGATGCGGCGCACCAGCGTACAATCCACCCCCTCGCCCTCGAGGCCGGCGATGACCATGTCGCCGATCTGGTCCTGCCCGGTCCGCGCGGCCAGCAGGGACCGGCCGCCGAGGCGGGCCACCGCCGACGCGGCATTGGCCGCGCAGCCGCCGCCGACGATCGCGGCGTCGCGGGCACGGTATTTCTCGGGCTTGCGGGGCAGCGCCTCGACCGACATCACGATGTCGATCACGGCGACCCCGACGGTCAGGATGGTGGTCATGTCGCCAGCCAGTGGATCTTGGGTCCGCTTCGCGGCAGACCGGACCAGAATACCGAGTCTTATATAAGTTACAAGACTGCTCTCCCGTCGCGGACCGATTGGCCGTCGGACCCGCCGGAACGCCCGCGCGAAAGGCGGCTGAATCGATTGGGTCTTGGACATCCGGCAAAAACGGACTAGAGACGCGCGACAGACCATCCCCGACTCTTGAGGTATCCAGACCGTGTCCACGACATTCGACAAGGTGGCCGACATCATCGCCGACACGAGCGAGATGGACCGCGACACCATCACGCCCGAAAGCCACACCATCGACGATCTCGGCATCGACAGCCTCGACTTCCTCGACATCGTCTTCGCGATCGACAAGGAATTCGGCATCAAGATCCCGCTCGAGAAGTGGACCCAGGAAGTCAACGACGGCAAGGCGTCGACAGAGGAGTACTTCGTGATGAAGAACCTCTGCGCCAAGATCGACGCCCTCGTCGCAGCCAAATCCGCCTGACGCCCTTTCCCGGCCAGCCGGCGAAACAGGAGTTTCGCCGGTGCTCCATGGTCTTCGCGCGGCGGGCTTGACGCACGCGAGCCGCGCCGTCACATGATCGGCGCATGAACCAGCACGACGCAATCATCACCGGCATCGGCATCGTCTCCTCGCTCGGAGAAGGACCCGAAGCGCATCTTTCCGCCCTGACGGCGCAGAACCCCCGGCCGGTGCTCGATGCCGAGCGGTTCGCGCCCTACACCGTCCATCCCCTGCCCGAGATCGACTGGAGCGGGCAGATCGCCAAGCGCGGCGACCTGCGCCAGATGGAAGCCTGGCAGCGGCTCGGCACCTATGCCGCGGGCCTGGCGCTCGACGATGCCGGGCTGAAAGGACATGACGACCTGTCCGCCACCATGGACATGATCGTGGCGGCCGGCGGCGGCGAGCGCGACGTGGCGGTCGACGGCGCCATTCTCGAAGAGTCGCTGACACGCAACGACCGCGACGTGCTGATCAACGAGAAGCTGACGACCGAACTGCGACCGACGCTGTTCCTGGCCCAGCTCTCCAACCTCCTCGCCGGCAACATCTCCATCGTCCACAAAGTCACCGGTTCCTCGCGCACCTTCATGGGCGAGGAAGGGGCCGGCGTGTCGTCGATGGAAACGGCGATCGCACGCATCCACGCCGGCCAGTCGAGCCATCTGCTCGTCGGCGGCGCCTTCAACACCGAACACCCCGACCATCTGCTCGGCTACGAGGTGGGCGGCGCGCTGCACCGCGACGCCTGGGCGCCGGTCTGGTCGCGCGGCGGCATGCAGGGCGGCGGCGTCGTGACCGGCTCCGGCGCGGCGTTTCTCGTCATCGAATCGCGAGCCCACGCGAAAAGCCGCGATCGAAAAGGCTATGCGGCTGTTGGCAAGGTGGCGTCGGGCCGCGCCCGGCGTGGCGGAGACGAGCTCCCGGCCGCGATCGGCGCGATGATCGATGCCATCGGCGCATCGGACGTGCCGGTGATGTCCGGCGCATCCGGGGCGCATCGGGCGACCGAGGCGGAGAAATCGGCGCTGGAGAGCCGCGGCCTCGGCGGGGTGCGCGGCTTTGCCTCGCTGACCGGGCATCTGAAGGAAGCGCAGTTTCCCTTCGCGGTGGCGCTGGCGGCGATCGCGGTCCGCCACGGCGCCATGCTGGCGCCTTTCGACGAGGCATTCGGCACGCCGGTCCAGGTGCGGGACGGCGTTCTGGCAACCACCATCGGCTCGTGCCGCTTCGAGGGCGCCGCCCTCGTTTCGCCCGCCTGAGCCCCGGTGTCGGAACCGATAAGGAGAATGTCATGCGCAACATGACGGACAGTTTCGGCAGGCCCGTCGTGGTGGTCACCGGCATCGGCATCGTCACGTCGCTCGGCGTCGGCAAGGACGAGAACTGGGCCGCGCTGACGACAGGCAAGTCCGGCATCCACCCGATCACGCGCTTTCCGACCGACCACCTCAATACACGGATCTCGGGCATGGTGGATTTCCTGGCCTCCAGCGGGCGCAGCGCCAGCGCGCTGACCCGCGAGATGGCCGAACTCGCCGGCCGCGAGGCGACCAGCCAGGCCGGCATCGGCAGCGACTTCGGCGGTCCGCTGTTTCTGGCCGCCCCGCCGGTGGAACTCGGCTGGAACCAGCGCCTCGACCTCTACAAGCGCGGCGATGCCGACAAGAACGGCTACGCCCGCCTGCTTGCGGCCGCCCATGCGACGTCGGGCGCCGATTACGAGGAGGACACGCAGTTCGGCGCGGTGGTCGACCGGCTGGCCGACATCTTCGGCACGCGCGGCCTGCCGATCACAACGTCCACGGCCTGTGCCTCCGGGGCAACGGCGATCCAGCTCGGCGTCGAGGCGATCCGCCGCGGCGAGTGCGACCGGGCGCTGTCGATCGGCGCCGACGGGTCGGCCACGGCCGAGGCGCTGATCCGCTTCGCGCTGCTGTCGGCGCTGTCGACCCACAACGATCCGCCGCAGAAGGCCTCGAAGCCCTTTTCCAAGGATCGCGACGGCTTCGTGCTCGCCGAGGGCTCGGCGGCGCTGGTGCTGGAATCGCTGGAAGCGGCGACGGCGCGCGGCGCGACGATCCTGGGCGTGATGCGCGGCTGCGGCGAAAAGGCCGACGATTTCCACCGCACGCGCTCCAAGCCCGACGGGTCGCCGGCGATCGCCGCGGTGCGCGCCGCACTCGCCGACGCCGGCATGGCGGAGGACGAAATCGACTACGTCAACGCGCATGGCACCTCGACGCCGGAAAACGACAAGATGGAGCACCTGTCGCTGTCGACCGTGTTCGGCGAGCGCATCCGCTCGATTCCGGTGTCGTCGAACAAGTCGATGATCGGCCACACGCTGTCGGCGGCCGGCGCGATCGAGGCGGCGATCTCGCTGATGACCATGCGAGAAGGCGTCATCCCGCCGACGATCAACTACGACAATCCGGACCCGGCGATCGACCTCGACGTGGTGCCGAACGTCAAGCGCGAACGCGCCGTGTCGAGCGTCTTGTCGAACTCCTTCGGCTTCGGCGGCCAGAATGCCTGCCTTGTCATGACCCGCGAACCCGTTTAATCGGTCCAGCCTTCCAACGGGGTTCGCCATTCTCATGCGTGCATTGCAACTCGTCGAGGATCGCCGCCTCGAGACCGTCGACCTGCCGCCGCCGCCGCCGCCGGGGCTTGGCGAGGTCACCGTCGCGATCCGGGTCGTGGCGCTGAACCACATCGACGTCTGGGGCTGGCGCGGCATGGCGTTTGCCAAGCGCAAGATGCCGCTGACCGTCGGCGCCGAAGCTTCCGGCGTCGTCGATGCCGTCGGGCCGGGCGTCTCCGGTCTGCTGCCGGGCCAGCTCGTGTCGATCTACGGCGCGCGCACCTGCGGGCTCTGCCGCCACTGCCGCGCCGGACGCGACAACCTGTGCGAGAACGTGTCGGGCGTCCATGGCTTTCACCTCGACGGCTTCGCGCAGGAGAAGATGAACCTGCCGGCGCGCCTTCTGGTGCCGGCCCCGCCCGGCGTCGACGACGTGGGCGCCGCGCTTGCGCCGGTGACCTTCGGCACGGTGGAGCACATGCTGTTCGACAATGCGAAGCTCGAACCGGGCGAGACCATCCTGGTCCATGCCGGCGGCTCTGGCATCGGCACGGCGGCGATCCAGCTGGCCAAGCGGATGGGCTGCACGGTGATCACCACGGTGGGCTCAGACGACAAGATCGACAAGGCCAAGGCGCTGGGCGCCGACCACGTCATCAACTACCGCGCCGACCGTTTCGAGGGCGTGGTGCGCAAGCTGACGAAGAAGAAGGGCGTGGACGTCGTCTTCGAGCATGTCGGCGCCGACACCTGGGCGGGCTCGATGCTGTGCCTGAAGCGCGGCGGGCGGCTGGTCACCTGCGGCTCCACCTCCGGCGTATCGACGTCGATGAACCTGATGCAGCTGTTCCAGCAGCAGCTGAAGATCTTCGGTTCCTTCGGCTGCCGCATGGAGAACATGGCGGACGCCATGCAGAAGATGGCCCGCGGCATCGTCCATCCGGTGATCGATACCGAAATCGGCTTCGACGGCATCGGAACGGCGCTCGAACGCATGGAGGGTCGCTCGGTCTTCGGCAAGATCGTGCTGCGCGTCTCCTCCTGATGCCATCCCGGCACGCCAGAACGCTGAGGCCCATTGCCGCGCGCGCGCTGCGCTGGCTGCGACAGGTCAACTACTGGGTGGTCGCGCAACTCGCACTGACGGTTCTGCGCATCCTGCGCCTCCTGCCGGCGACCTGGTCGCTCAACTTCCTCGACCGAACCGCGCGGCGGATCGGCCCGCTGATGGGACGCCATCGCGCGGCCCTGGCCAATCTGCGGGCCGCCTATCCGGAGAAGGACGAGGCCGAGATCAGGGCCATCGCGCTCGACATGTGGAGCAACATGGCGCGGCTGGTCGGCGAATACATCTACATGGCGCAGCTGACGCGCGCCGACCCCGCGACGGGACTTCCCGCCAACATCGAGATCGTCGGCGAGGAGCTTTTCGTCCGCCTGCGCGAGGAGAAGGGGCCGCACATCTTCTTCACCGGCCATCTCGGCAATTTCGAGATCCTGCCGACGGTCGCGGCCGCCTATGGCCTGGAGATGAGCGCGCTCTTCCGGGCGCCCAACAACCCCTTCCTGGCCGCAGAACTGATGGAAACGCGCAGCGAAAGCATGGGCGACCTCGTGGCCTCCGGGCGCGGATCGGCCTTCACCCTGGCGCGCATCCTCGACAATGGCGGCAACATCGGCGTGCTGGTCGACCAGAAATTCACCGGCGGCATCGACACGACCTTCTTTGGACGCCCCTGCCAGACCAGCCCGCTGCTGGCCAAGCTCGCCCGCCATTACGACTGTCCGGTCCACCCGGCGCGCTGCGTGCGGCTGCCCGGAAACCGGTTCCGTCTGGAACTGCAGGAGAAGCTGGACCTGCCGCGCACCGCGAACGGGACCGTCGACGTGAAGGCAACCGCGCAGCTTCTCAACGACGTCGTCGAAGGCTGGATCCGCGAGGAGCCCGGCCAGTGGATGTGGTTCCACCGACGCTGGGAAGTCCGCGGCAAGTATCGTCACCGGCGCAAGCAGCAGCCGACGGCGACCGCGTAGCGGCGTCGCGGCGTCGCGGCGGGCTATCCGCCGTAGTAGTTCATCACCGCGTGCCGGGCCTCGGCGAAGAAGAGCCAGCGCTCGACGAGCAGGCCAAGGACGAAGCCGAGGCAGGCCAGGGCCGCGGCCGTGACGGCCAGCGCGCCCTCCGGTCCCGCCAAAAGGACCACGAGGGCCGCTGCCGGAAACAAGCCGCCGAGCCCGATGGCGATGCGCCATAGCTTCGCCGCATGCTTGCGCGCGACGCGGAAACCCATCTCGCGGGTCAGGTAGTTCTCCGTCATGTGCGGCCGCTCGAGCAGCCGCACCTTGCCGATGCCGCCGAGGCCCGTGGCCGTCTCGGGCGTCGAGGCCGAGACGAGTGCGTTCACGCGGCGCTTCCATGCGCGTTTTGCGGCCCAGGCGGCGGCGAGCAGCAGCAGTGCGCCAAGGGCCGGCAGGCGCGGATCCGCGCCGCCGGACACGGCAAACAGGGTTGCCAGAATCGCCCCGCCGGCCAGCGAGAAGGCCACGTAGCAGGCCGGCGTCAGCGGCGTGTGCCAGGCTTCGACGGTTCGCAGCGAGGCATAGATCATCGCGGTGCAGTAGACGGTCGCGAGCGCCATGGCCGCGCCGACCAGGCCGAGCGGCAGGCTGTGGCGTCCGGCGAAGAGGGCGAGCGCGGCGGAAAGCGTCAGCGGCACGAAGGTCACGAGCGCCATGACGCCCTCGCGCGACAGCCAGCTGGACCGCCACTGCGAGACCGCCCGCCAGGCGCGTCGCGGGTTGCCGAGATGCAGCGTCGACGACATCAGGCCGCCGCCGATCAGCGAAAGCGACAGGACATGCGCGACCCTGGTGGCGAGCGCCTGCGGATCGAGCAGGCCAAGGCCCAGCATGACGGCGAGGCCATAGCCGAGGCCCGACGCGACCGTGAACAGGATGATGGACGGCGCCGGATGCATCAGGCGTCCCCGAAGCGCGGGCCGGACGGTGCGGCGCGAGACTGCGACATGGCGGTTCGTGTCACGTCAGATCCTGTCCAGCATGCCGTCGAGCCAGGCGAAGAAGCCCTTCGCGCCGGCCGTGTTCTCGGCCAGCGGCAGGGCCGCCATGTCGGCGAGCGCCGTGCGCGGACGCGGCGGGAGATACTTGTTGACCGGGCGCGTGCCCTGCTCCGGCATCAGGTCGATGCCGCCGCGCGCCACGACCATGCGAGACACGTCGGACGTCGGGTCGGCGAAATCGCCGAAGTGGCGGGCATTGGCCGGGCAGGTGCGCACGCAGGCCGGCACGCGGTCGACCTCCTCGAAGGTCTCGTTGTAGATGCGGTCGATGCACAGCGTACACTTCTTCATGACACCGGCGGCGACGTCCATCTCGCGGGCGCCATAGGGACAGGCCCAGGCGCAGAGGCCGCAGCCGATGCACTTGTCCTCGTCGACCAGAACGATACCGTCCTCGGCGCGCTTGTAGGAGGCGCCGGTCGGGCAGACGGTGACGCAGGGCGCATCCTCGCAGTGCAGGCAGCTCTTGGGGAAATGCACGATGCGCGCATCGCCCGCCTCGCCGACGATCTCGCCGCCCTCGGGAACCACCTCGAAGGTGTGGATGCGGTTCAGCCAGGCGCCGGAGACGTCGGCGCCGAAGGGCTGCTGGTCGGAGAGCGCCGCGCCATAGCCGCCGGTGTTCCACTCCTTGCAGTTGACCACGCAGGCATGGCAGCCGACGCAGACGTCGAGATCGATGACGAGGCCGAGCTTTCTTGGGTTGGGCAGAGTTGGAAGGGAGGTCATGTGCTCCACTCCTGGCCGTAGCGAAGCTCGACTGGGGCGGCGGCATCCTTCGCGACCGGCGCGAATTGCGGCTGCGCCTCCTCGCCCGGGTCGGCCTTCTCGATGCGCACGCGCAAATCGTACCAGGCGGCCTGCCCGGTGATCGGATCGGAATTCGACCAGCGCAAGCCGTCGGCCTTCGGCGGCAGCAGTTCGTTGATGAGGTGGTTGAGCAGAAAGCCCTTTCGGGCCTCGGGCGCATCCGCGCTCAGGCCCCAGGCGCCCTTGCGCTTGCCGATGGCGTTCCAGGTCCAGAGCGTGGAGCCGTTGACGGCCTCCATGCGGGCGACCTCGACCTTGATCCGGCCGTGCGGCGAGATCACCCAGGCCCAGTCGCCATCCGCAAGTCCGGCCGCGTCGCAGACGGCGCCGGGCACGTAGAGCGGGTTGCGCGTGTGGATCTGGCGCAGCCAGGCGTTCATGGAGCCCCAGGAGTGGTACATCGCCGCCGGGCGCTGCGTGATGGCGTGCAGCGGGAACGCGTCGCGATCGATCGCTGCCTCCTCGAGCGGACGATACCAGGCGGGCAGCGGCGAGAAGGCGGCGAGGATGCGCGCGCGGTGAGTTTGCGGCGCCACGGGTTCGCGAAGGCCCTGCGCCGACAGGCGAAACTTCTGCAGCGTTTCCTGGTAGAGCTGGAACGTCACCGGCTGCGGCGTGTCGAAGAAGCCCATCTTCACCGCGAAGTCCTGGTAGGCGCGGTTGGCGTGCTTGAAGAACAACGCTTCGGCCGGCAGATGCTGGACGAAGAACGAGCCGTTTTCGATGTAGCGCTCGAGCTGGTTCGGGTTGGCGGCACCGCGCCCGGCGCGGTCGCCATCGGCGCCGCGAAAGCCGGCGAGCGGACCGATGCCGGGACGACGCTCGTGGCGGACGATGTAGTCGGCATAGTCGCGGTAGAGCGGCGTTCCGCGACTGTCGGCGAAGCCCGGCAGCCTGAGACGCGCGCCGAGATCGAGCAGAACCGACTGGAATCCGCGCACGTCGCGGTCGGGTTCGAGCACCGGCCAGCGGATCGCGTCCTGCACGGCGTCCGGCTCCGAGATCGGCCGGTCGAGCATGGAGATGCAGTCGTGGCGTTCGAGATAGGTCGTGTCCGGCAGGACCAGATCGGCGTAGGCGACCATCTCCGACGAGTAGGCATCCGACACGATGATTTTCGGGATGCGGTAGTCGCCCGTTTCGGGATCCTTGTCCTCCAGCATGCGGATGACGCCGCCGGTGTTCATTGACGAGTTCCAGGCCATGTTGGCCATGTAGAGGAAGAGCACGTCGATCGGGTACGGGTCGCCCGCATGGGCGTTGGAGATGACCATGTGCATCAGCCCGTGCGCGGAGATCGGCGCATCCCAGGAAAACGCCTTGTCGATGCGCGCCGGTCGGCCCTCGGCATCGACCAGCAGGTCTTCGGGACCGCGCGGGAAGCCGAGATGGGGGCCGGCCAGCGGCTGCGAGGAGCCGAAATGCTCGGCCTTGCCGTGCGGACGCGGATGCGCCTCGACGGGCTTGGGATAGGGCGGCTCGAAGCGGAAGCCGCCGGGGCAGTCGACCGCGCCGATCAGCACCTGCAGCATGTGCAGCGCGCGCGCCGTCTGGAAGCCGTTCGAATGGGCCGAAATCCCGCGCATGGCGTGGAAGGAGACCGGCCGGCCGACGAAATGCGCGTGCGTCTCGCCACGCATGTCGGTCCATTCCTGCTCGACCGTGATCGCCTCGTCGAAGGCGACGCGACCGATCTCGCTGGCCAGGCCCCGGATCGTGTCGGCGGCAACGCCGGTCTCGGCGGCGACCGCGTCGGGGGCGTAACGCTCGTCGAGATAGGTCTCGGCCAGAAGCTGGAACGACGGGACGGCCGAGCGGCCGTCTTCGAGCGCATACCGGCCGGAGAGCGCGGGGCGCACGCCTTGTCCGTCGGCCATGGCCCTGGCGGTCTGCGTGTCCCAGACGAGCGCCCTGCCCTCGCCATCGCGGGCGATGAGCCCGTGATCTGCGGCGCCCGGCGCATCGATCACCAGCCAGGCGGCGTTGGAGTAGCGAACGAGATAGTCGACGTCGATGCGGCGGGCCTTGAGGAGCTCGTGCACCAGGGACAGGATGAGCAGTCCGTCGGTGCCGGGCCTGACGCCGATCCAGTTGTCGGCGATGGCGGAGTAGCCGGTGCGGACCGGATTGACCGAGACGAAGCGCGCGCCGCGGCTCTTCAGCTTCGAGATGCCGATCTTCAGCGGGTTCGAATCATGGTCCTCGGCGACGCCGAACATGACGAAGAGCTTCGTCCTGTCCCAGTCGGGCGCGCCGAACTCCCAGAAGGCGCCGCCGATGGTCATGATGCCGGCCGCTGCCATGTTGACGGAGCAGAAGCCGCCGTGAGCGGCGTAATTGGGCGTGCCGAACTGCTGGGCCCAGAAGCTCGTCAGCGCCTGGCTCTGGTCGCGGCCGGTGAAGAAGGCGAGTTTCTTCGGGTCCGTGCGGCGCACCTCGCCCAGCCAGCCGGTGGCGATCTCGAAGGCTTCGTCCCAGCTGATCCGTCGGAATTCGCCCGAGCCGCGCGGACCGGTGCGCAGCATCGGACCATCGAGCCGCGCCGGCGCGTAGTGCTGCATGATGCCGGCCGACCCCTTGGCGCAGAGCACGCCGCGATTGACCGGATGGTCGCGGTTGCCCTCGATGTAGCGGATCCTGCCGTCCTTCAGGTGGACGTCGATGCCGCATCGGCAGGCGCACATGTAGCAGGTGGTCTTGCGCACCGTGTCGCCGACAGGTTTTGACAGCGCCAGGCGCGGTTCAACGGTCATGCAAAGCCCTCATGCGGAGGAGTCTTATACAAGACCACGCCGCATGGGAATTGGCAGCCTCGGCGATTCGCTCCTCGCCGACGACGGATCGCGCGTCTGGACCAACGAAAAGGCGGCCGCGCGGAAGGCTGCGCGGCCGCCGGGCCTGTCTCGGGAGGAGACGTTCAGTTCGTCACGACGATCCTGGCGTTGCCGGCGCCGACTTCCTTGACCAGCGCATAGAGCCTGGCGGCGTTGGCCGTGTGCAGGCGGACGCAGCCATGCGAGGCGGGACGGCCCAGCTGCTTGACGTAGTTGGTGCCGTGGATGGCGTAGCCGCCGCGAAAGAAGATCGAATAGGGCATCGGCGACATGTCGTACTTGCGCGAATACCACATCTTGTGCATGCGGGTCGGCCTGTACTGGCCGCGCGGCGTGACGTAGCCCTTGCGCGCGGTCGACACCGGCCAGGTGTAGAGCACTCGGCCGTGCTTCGACACCGTCATGGTCTGGCTCGACACGTCGATCCTTGCCACCACTGCATTGGCGAAGCTCGCGGATGCGGCCGCGACAAGCATTCCCGTGGCGGCCAAGAGCAGCAATACGAATTTTCTCATGACGAAACCTTTGAATGTTGCCGATGACGCTACGGTATGCGGCCGGCCGTGGACTGTCAGTGAACAGTCTTACACTTCGGACGCGCAACGTCGCCGGACGGCATGCGCGCGGCTTCAATCGCTGCGCCATCATGCCGCTGGCGCTGGGCCAGTCATTTCCGAACGCTTGCGCTTGCCTTGGACCGGGCGCGACTGCTCATATCGCTTCCATGAATGAACAGCTCTTCCGCGCCATCGAGGCCCGCACCGACGACCTCGTCACCCTGACCGCCGATCTCATCCGTTTTCCGACCGTGAACCCGCCGGGCGACGCGTACACGCCCTGCGCCGAGTTCATCGGCGAGCGGATGCGGCGGTCGGGCTTCGAGACGCAGCTGATTCGCGGCGAAGGCGCGCCAGGCGATTCGGAGCGCTATCCGCGCACCAACGTCATCGCCCGGCGCGAGGGCGGGAAGCCCGGCCCGACGGTTCACTTCAATTCGCACATCGACGTGGTGGAGGCCGGCGAAGGCTGGACCATGGACCCGTTCGGCGGCGTTGTGAAGGACGGGCGGGTGTACGGACGCGGTGCCTGCGACATGAAGGGCGGGCTCGCCGCCTCGATCATCGCGGTGGAGGCGTTTCTCGAGGTCAATCCGGACTATCCGGGCGCGATCGAGGTGTCGGGCACGGTGGACGAGGAGTCCGGCGGCTTCGGCGGCGTCGCCTATCTCGCCAAGCTCGGCTATTTCTCCAAGCCGCGCGTCGACCACGTGATCATTCCCGAGCCGCTGAACAAGGACCGCATCTGCCTTGGCCATCGCGGCGTGTGGTGGGCGGAGATCGAGACGAAGGGGACGATCGCGCACGGCTCGATGCCGTTCCTCGGCGATTCGGCTGTGCGCCACATGGGTGCGGTGCTGCATGCCTTCGAGGAGGAGCTGTTTCCGGCGCTCGACCAGAAGCAGACCCGCACGCCGGTGGTGCCGGAAGGCGCCCGGCGCTCGACCATGAACATCAACTCCATCCATGGTGGCCAGACCGAGGACTTCTTCCCCGGCCTGCCCTCCCCCAACGTGCCGGATTCCTGCCGCATCGTCATCGACCGGCGCTTCCTGCTGGAGGAAGACATCCAGACGGTGAAGGGGGAGGTGCTGTCGATCCTGGAACGACTGAAGCAGGACCGGCCGCGCTTCGACTACGTGGTCAAGGATCTGATGGAGGTGCTGCCGCTGATGACCGAGCGCGACGCGCCGGTGGCAGCCGCGATCGCGGCCGGCATCCGCGAGGTGCTGGGCAAGGAGCCGGACTACGTGATCTCGCCCGGCACCTACGACCAGAAGCACATCGCCCGAATCGGCCATCTGCACGACTGCGTGGCCTATGGCCCCGGCATCCTCGACCTCGCCCACACGCCGGACGAATGGGTGGGGATCGCCGACATGGTCGAGTCGGCCAAGGTGATGGCGGTGAGCCTCGACTCGTTGCTGCGCGGCGCCTGACCGCCACCCGCTGACAAAGATGTGAAGTCGTGTTGACTGGACCGAAACCTGTTTGTCGTCTGATCAGTAGATCGACCGGGCGAAAGAGGGGTTCTCATGAATCGATACGCACTAGCCGCCGCGCTGACCTTTGGTTGTCTGGCGTTGCTCGAGACGGCGTCCGCGCAGGCCGCCACCGTGGTTGCGCGCGTCAAGATATCCGAGCAGCAGATGACCGTGAGCTACCGCGGGCAGACCCTGCATACATGGACCGTCTCGACCGCGCGCCGCGGCAAGGTGACTCCGGTCGGGAGCTGGAAGGCAAAGTGGCTGTCGAAGAACCACAAGTCGAGCCTCTACGACAACGCGCCGATGCCCTATTCGATCTTCTACAATGGCAATTATGCCGTCCACGGCACGACAAGCATCAACAAGCTCGGCCAGCCGGCCTCGGCGGGGTGCGTGCGGCTGCATCCGGACAACGCGGCGATCCTGTTTGCCATGGCCAAGAAGGAAGGCCTCGACAACGTCATGATCGTCGTCGAACCGTGAACCTTCAGGTCTTCGAATAGCCGTAGCTGTCGCCGCCGCGCTCGATCGCCCGCCGGTACGCCGGGCGGGCGCGGATCGCGTCCATCCAGACACGCAGCACCGACACATCCTGGCCTTGGGCGATGCGGGTCAGTCCCGCCTCGACGGGGAAGCTCATGGCGATGTCGGCGGCGGAAAACGCCTTGCCGGCGAAGAAGCCGTCGCGGGCAAGCTCGGCCTTCCAGAGCGCCAGATGGTCGGCAAGCTGCGGATCGATGAGCTTCGCGTTGACGCCGGCCGATATCATGCTCGCGACCGGCCGCAGGAAGAACGGCATCCGCGAGGGCAGCCGCGAGAAGATGAGCTTCATGACCAGAAGCGGCATCGCCGAACCTTCGGCATAGTGCATCCAGTAGGTGTAGCGCAGCCGCTCCTCCGTGCCGGCGGCGGGACGGAGGCTCTCCCCGCCGTACCTCTCCACCAGATACTCGGTGATCGCGCCGCTCTCGGCCATGATGCGTCCGTCGTCCTCGATGATCGGCGACTTGCCCAGCGGATGGACCGCCTTCAGGCTCTCGGGCGCGCGAAACTCCTTCGTCCGGCGATAGGTCCGGACCTCGTAGTCGAGACCGAGTTCCTCGAGCAGCCACAGCACGCGGTGGGCGCGAGACTTTTCGAGATAGTGAACGATGATCATGGGCGGGTCTCGCTGCGGTTGTTCGGCGCGCCTTTCTACCGCGTCGGAGCGGCGCGATCCAATCCAAAGGCCATCGGCAGTTGCCCGCAAAAGAAGCAGGCCGGCGCGGGCGTCGCAAAAAAAGAGCCGCGGATCGCTGGTCCAAGCGAAACGCGATTTACTCCCGCTAAAAATCGCGCTTTGATCGCGCTCCGATCCGGCAACAATGGGAGCAAAAACAATGACTGCCTGGAAAAGCATACTGGCCGCGACAGCGCTGGCGCTGGCCTCGTCGACGGCGGCTCTCGCCGCGCGCACCGACGTGGTCATCGGCGTGGTGCTGGAGCCGCCGCATCTCGACCCGACGGCGGGCGCGGCGGCCGCGATCGACGAGGTGGTCTATGCCAACGTGTTCGAGGGCCTCACGGGCATCGGCCCGGCAGGCGAGGTCGAGCCGGCGCTGGCCGCCAGCTGGGAGATCTCGGACGACGGCAAGGTCTATACCTTCAAGCTGCACGAAGGCGTGAAATTCCACGACGGGACGGACCTGACCGCCGAGGACGTGAAGTTCTCGCTCGACCGCGCCCGCGCCGAGGATTCCACCAATGCCCAGAAGGGTCTCTTCGCGCAGATCGATTCGGTCGAGGCCGTCGACGCGACGACCGTCAAGGTGACGCTGAAGCAGCCGCAGGGCTCCTTCCTCTACAATCTCGGCTGGGGCGACGCCGTGATCGTCGCGCCCGAGAGCGCCGACGGCAACAAGGAAAAGCCGATCGGCACCGGCCCGTTCAAGTTCGACAACTGGGCCAAGGGCTCGTCGATCACCATCGTCAAGAACCCTGACTACTGGGGCGAGGCGGTCGCGCTCGACAAGGCCGAGTTCCGCATCATTCCGGATGCCGCGGCCGCCGTTCCGGCGCTTTTGTCGGGTGACGTGCACGCCTTCCCGAACATGCCGGCCGGCGACGCGCTGCCGCAGATCCAGTCCGATTCGCGCTTCGAGGTCGTGATCGGCGCGACGGAAGGCGAGACGGTTCTGGCGACGAACAACAAGAAGGCGCCGTTCGACAAGCTGGAGGTCCGCCAGGCGATCGCCCATGCACTCGACCGGGATGCCATCATCGCGGCCGGCTCGTCGGGCCTCGGCGTGCCGATCGGCTCGCACTTCTCGCCCGCCAACGAGGCCTATGTCGACCTGACGGGGACCTATCCGCGCGACCTCGACAAGGCCAAGGCGCTGCTGAAGGAGGCCGGCCTCGAAGGCGGGTTCAAGGCGACGCTGAAGCTGCCGCCCCCGGCCTATGCCCGCGACGGCGGCCAGGTGATCGCCTCGCAGCTGCGCGAGATCGGCATCGAGCTCGAGATCATCCCGGTGGAATGGGCGCAGTGGCTGGAACAGGCTTTCAAGGGCAAGGACTACGACCTGACGATCGTGTCGCACACCGAGCCGAACGACATCGGGATCTACGCCCGCAAGGACTACTACTTCAACTACGACAATCCCGACTTCGACAAGGTGATCGCCGAACTCGACGTCGCGTCCGACCAGGCCAAGCGCAACGAGCTGTTCAAGCAGGCGCAGGAGATCCTGGCCAAGGATGCCGTGAACGGCTTCCTGTTCCAGCTGCCGAAGATCGGCGTCTGGGACGCCAAGCTCGAAGGCATGTGGGAAAACGCGCCGATCCAGGCCACCGACCTGACCGGGGTGAAGTGGGCAGAGTAAAGCCAAGCGTCTGCCGCCCGGGATCGGGCGGAAGAAACCGGACGACCATGGAGGGGCGGCACAGCGCCGCCCTTCTTCGGTTCGTCATGCCCGCGACCTCCGGACGACCGTCTCCCCGTGATCCGGGAGCCGGAGATTGCCTGAAATGACATGATCGCCTTTCTCGCCAAACGCCTTTCCGTCGGCTTCGTGACGCTGATCGTCGCGTCCATCGTCGTCTTCGCCGTGCTGGAAGTCCTGCCGGGCGATCCGGCCCAGCTCATGCTCGGGATGAACGCGACCGACGAGGCGATCGCCGCGCTGCGCGAGCAGATGGGCCTCGACCAGCCGCTGATCGTCCGGTACCTGAGCTGGATCGGCGGCCTGCTGACGGGCGACTTCGGCCGCTCCTTCACCTATTCCTCGCCGGTTCTCGATCTGATCGCGGAGCGGGCGGTGGTTTCGCTGCCGCTGGCGCTGATCGCGCTGGTGATGTCCACCGTCATCGCCATTCCCGTCGGTCTCTTCGCCGCCGCGCGCAGGGGCAAGGCGGCCGACACGGTTACGATGGGGGCGGCGCAGATCGGCGTCGCGGTGCCGAATTTCTGGTTCGCGCTGATCCTGATCTACATCTTTGCCGTCTGGCTGCGGCTCGTTCCCTCCGGCGGCTTTCCCGGCTGGGACGCGGGCATCTGGCCGGGGATCAAGTCGCTCCTGATGCCGGCCGTGGCGCTCGCCCTCCCCCAGGCCGCCATCCTGTCGCGCGTCACCCGTTCGGCGCTGCTCGAAGTGCTGGGCGAGGACTACATCCGCACCGCGCGCGCCAAGGGCATGCCGCGACGCCACGTGTTGTGGCGGCACGCGCTGCGCAACGCCATGATCCCGGTGCTGACGATCCTCGGGCTGCAGTTCGCCTTCCTGCTCGCCGGGACGATCATCATCGAGAACGTCTTCTACCTGCCGGGCCTCGGCCGCCTCGTCTTCCAGGCGATCACGCAGCGCGACCTCATCGTGGTCGAGGGCGTGGTGATGCTGCTGGTCGCGTCCGTCATCCTGGTCAACATCGTGGTCGACATCTGCTACGCGCTGGTCGATCCCCGCCTGAGGTCGAACGCGTGAGCGCCGAACCGATTCCTCCCGCAGCGTCAGACGGCTCCTTCCTGGCCGCGGCCCTTGCCAACCGCTCCTTCGTGGCGGGGCTGATCATCACCGGCCTGATCGTGGCGATGGCGCTGGTCTCCTTCGTCTGGACGCCCTACGACATCACCCGCCTCGAAGTGGCGAACCGCATGCAGGGGCTCTCGTGGGAGCACCCTTTCGGGACCGACCATTTCGGCCGCGACATCCTGACCATGATCATGATCGGCGCGCGCAACTCGATCGCCGTGGCGATCGTGGCGGTCGGCATCGGCATGGGCATCGGCGTTCCGCTGGGCGCCTGGGCGGCGGCGCGCGGCGGGCTGGTCGACGAGGCGCTGATGCGCTTCAACGACCTCGTCTTCGCTTTTCCCGCGCTCTTGTCGGCCGTGCTGATCACCGCGATCTTCGGTCCGGGCGCGATCAACGCCATCATCGCGATCGGCATCTTCAACATTCCGGTCTTCGCCCGCGTGGCGCGCGCCGGCGCGCTCTCCATCTGGCCGCGCGAGTTCATCCTCGCGGCGCGCGCCTCCGGCAAGGGCAAGGCGCGCATCACCGTCGAGCACATCCTGCCCAACGTGGCCTCCATGCTGCTGGTGCAGGGCACGATCCAGTTCGCGCTCGGCATCCTCGCCGAGGCCGGACTGTCCTATGTCGGGCTGGGTGCTCAACCGCCGGCGCCGTCCTGGGGACGGATGCTGTTCGACGCCCAGACGCGCATGATGGTGGCGCCGCATCTCGCCCTCTTCCCGGGCTTCGCCATCGTCGTCACCGTTCTGGGGCTCAACCTGCTGGGCGACGGGCTGCGCGACCTGCTCGACCCACGGCTCAGGCGCGAACGCTGATGGCTCTGCTCGAAATCGAGAAACTGTCGCTGTCGATCGGGCGCGTGCCGATCCTCAAGGCCATCGATCTGTCGATCGGGGCCGGCGAGACCATGGGGCTGGTCGGCGAATCGGGCTCCGGCAAGTCGATGACGGCGCTGACGCTGATGCAGCTTCTGCCCAATGCCGCCAAGGCCACCGGGCGCGTCACCTTCGACGGCATCGACATCCTCGCCGCACCGGAAGCCGCCATGTGCCGGCTGCGCGGCAACGACATCGGCATGGTGTTCCAGGAGCCGATGACGGCGCTGAACCCCGTCAAGACGATCGGCGAGCAGGTGGCCGAGGGCATCCGCTGGCACACGGGCGCCAACCGGGCCGACGCCGAAGCCTCGGCCAGGCGCATGCTCGAACGCGTCGGCCTGCCGGAGGCCAAGTTCCCGCTGTCGCGCTATCCGCACCAGCTGTCGGGCGGCCAGCGCCAGCGCGTCGTCATCGCCATCGCCTGCGCGCTGAAGCCGAAGCTGCTCGTGGCCGACGAGCCGACCACGGCGCTCGACGTGGTGCTGCAAAAGCAGATCCTCGACCTCCTGCGCGGCCTCGTGGCCGAAGACCGGATGGGGCTGCTGCTCATCTCCCACGACCTCGCCGTCGTCACCGACATGGCGGACCGGATCACCGTCATGCGGCACGGCGAGGTGATGGAGGAAGGCGAGACGGCGCAGACGCTGTCGGCGCAGGTGCATCCCTACACCCGCCAGCTCGCCGAGGCCTCCATGCACGTGCCGGCGCGGCCGAACCGCCACGCCGCCCATGCGACCGGCGACAACCTGCTCGAGGTGGACGCGGTGGTGCGCGACTATCCCGGCCGGCGACGCTCGCTGTTTGCCCCGGCGGAGAAGTTCCGCGCCGTCGACCACGTCTCGTTTTCGATGAAGCCCGGCCAGTCGGTGGCGCTGGTCGGCCGATCGGGCTGCGGCAAGTCCACGCTGGCGCGCATGATCCTGGCGCTGGACAGGCCGACGGGCGGCGACATCCGCTTCCTCGGCGCCTCGCTGACATCGAAGAGCGAGGCCGAGCTGAAACCTTACCGGCGCAACATGCAGGTGGTGTTCCAGGACCCCTACGGCTCGTTCAACCCGCGCCACAAGGTGGAGCGGCTGGTGTCGGAGCCGCTCCATCTGCTCGACAGGCAGCCCTCCCCTGCCGAACGGCGCGAGATGGTGGCGGACGCGCTGCACGAGGTGGGGCTGCGCGCGCCCGACATGGACAAGTATCCGCACGAATTTTCCGGCGGGCAGCGGCAGCGCATCTCGATCGCGCGGGCCATCATCACGCGGCCGAAGCTGGTGGTGGCCGACGAGCCGGTGTCGGCGCTCGACGTCTCGATCCGCGCCCAGGTGCTCGACCTGTTCGCCGAGCTGAACCAGAAGCTCGGCGTCGCCTACCTGTTCATCACCCACGACCTGACGGTGGCGCGCGCCATCACCGACGAGGTGATGGTGATGCATGACGGCAGGATCGTCGAGACCGGCCGCACCGACGAGGTGCTGGACGACCCGCAGTCCGACGCCGCGAAGGACCTGGTCGCCGCCGCGCCCGACCTGAAGCGGGCGATCCGGCGGCGGATGCACGAGCAGGGGTAGAGGCTCGCGCTACTCGCGGGGGGCCAGAATCTCGGCCGCGTCGATGTCGAGCACGTCCAGCGTCCGCTGCAGCAGCCGCACCTCGTGCTCGGACAGGTTTTCGTCGGCCTTGGCGATCTCGGCCAGATGCCGGCCGAGCTGGACGCGGCGGTCGCGGTCCAGCGTCTGGAACAGCGCCAGCGCCTGCGTGCCGGTGGTCTCGTAGCCATAGTCCTGCAGGTAGTGGATGACACCGACCAGGCTCTCCTTCGGAATACCGAAGGACTCCGTGCAGATGCGCTTGAAGGTGGCGAGTTCCTTTTCTTCGACAGAGCCGTCGGCGAGGATCATGCGGAAGAGAAGCAGCAGCTCGGCGGTCAGCACCGGATCGTCGGCGACGCGGCGGATGCCGGGATCGCCTTCGAAGAGCAGTCTTATCCGCGACAGAAATCCTTCCGACATGGCCCGTCCCCGTTGTTGCCTGCGCGAGGTTAGCGGGATTCCGCCAGGAGGCAAACGGCCATCGCGGCCGGGCCGGCCCTATCTCCCCCCTCGTGGGGGAGATGGGCGGGAGCCCAGAGGGGGGCGACGTAGAGTGCAAGCGTCTGCAATTGCATCATCGCCCTCACCGCTTCACCGCCGAATCCACGTCCGAGCGGACAGGCCAGCGCTCCAAGGCGCGCGCGCCTCGGCTGGCGTCGAGCCCTACGGCGCCCCCCTCTGTCCTGCCGGACATCTCCCCCACGAGGGGGGAGATCGGCTCTCCGCCGGTCTCGCCCGCTTGACGGCACCACGCAGGGAAATCGCTGTTGCGGCAGGTTGCGCTCTGTTGACGGGCGGACGAGGCGAGCGCGGCGGTGGAGCGGGTGATCTCCCCCCTCGTGGGGGAGATGGGCGGGAGCCCAGAGGGGGGCGACGTAGAGCGTCACGCCTCCACATGATGGTGTTGCGCCGGGGGCGGACAGGTCTCGTTCCTTCGCGCCCCCCTCTGCCTGCCGGCATCTCCCCCACGAGGGGGGAGATCGGCTCTCCGCCGGTCTCGCCCGTCCTTCGGCCCCCCCTCAAGGGGGGAGTCGGCTCTCCGGCGGTCTCGCCCGCTTGACGTGGGCGGGCGGGGCGAGCGCCGTGCTCTGGCGCGCCCACCGGTTCCGTTCCCGAGGCTTTGCCGCGCCGGGCCGGTTGCCCTATCCTACCGGGGCTGGAGGCAGTCGCATGGATGGTGAGGGCGCGGCGCGGGTGAATTCGACGGCGCCGGCCGCCTACGCGCCGGCGTTTTTCCGCCGCGCCGTGCGGCCGGAGCATCGCGGCCTCGTGGCCGCGATCGTCGGCTATCGCGAGACCGGCACCGGCCTGGCGGGCGCGCTGGAAATGGCGCCGCTGGTCGTGCCGCTGATCATCTCCTTTGCCGAGCCGTTCGAGATCGCGCTCGGCCGCGCCGCGACCGCCGACGACCGCTACGGCAGCTTCACCTCGGGGCTGCATCCCGGCTTCGTGACGATCAACTCGCAAGGCGGGGCGGAGTGCATCCAGGTGGACTTCACGCCGAGCGGCGCCTTCCGGTTCTTCGGCGTGCCGATGCGCGAGATCGCCAGCCGGATGGTGCCGCTGGACGAGTTGTCCGACCGCGGCATGATCGACCTGCGCCAACGGCTCGGCGAAGAGCCGGACTGGGAGCGACGGTTCGACCTGGTCGAGGCGTTCGTTGGCCTGCGGCTGGCGCGCGGGCCGACACCGGACCCGGCCGTGGCGCAAGCCTATCGGCAGATCCTGGCGCGCGGCGGCAGGATCCGTGTCGAGGACATCGCCCGGTCGCTCGACTGGAGCCGCAAGCATCTGAACCAGCGGTTTCGCGACGAGATCGGGCTCGGCCCGAAGGCCGTTGCCCGCATGGCGCGGTTCAACAGGGTTCTCGCGCTGGCGCAGGGCGCAAGCGCGCGCGACTGGGCCGACATCGCGGCCGCCTGCGGCTATGCCGACCAGGCGCATCTGGTGCGCGAGTTCCGCGACTTCGCCGGAGCATCGCCGACGGGGGTCGCGCTGCCGGCCAGGGCGCCGGTCGTCGGCTGAGCCGGGGCTCCCGGGCCGGCGAGGCCCGCAGGTACCAATTGTTCAAGACCGGCCGCGACGGGGCGTGCGAGGACGTGCGCACCGGCACCAGCAAGGGAGAAACGCCATGACCGCCATCGAAGCCCCGCGCCTCTATCCTGCCATGCGATTCCGCGACGCCGAACGGATGATCGCGTTCCTGTGCGAGGCCTTCGGCTTCGCCGTGCATGCCAAGTACATGACCGATGCCGGCAAGGTCGGCCATGCCGAACTCGCGCTCGGCTCGTCGATGATCATGTGCGGCGACGAGAAGGACGATGCCTTCGGCGACATGGTCGGGCAGGCAGACAGCCGGGGCGGCAAGGCGCTCTACATCGCCGTGGACGACGCGGACGCGGCCTTCGAGCGAGCGCGGGCGGCGGGCGCCGAGATCGTCCAGGGCCTGGTCGAACGCGACTATGGCAGCCGCGAGTTCATCTGCCGCGACCCCGAAGGCAATGTCTGGAGCGTCGGCACCTACTGGCCGAAGGCGCACGAGCCCGCCGGCTGACGGCGCGCCGCGTAACGCAGGTTCGTCCGCGTTGCCGGCGACGCCCCCGTATCCTTCCGCGCGCGGCCCCGCTATAGAGGCGCCATGAGCGACGAGAAAAAGAGCGGGACGCCGAAGGACAGCCACTATGCGCGGCTGCGGCGCACCCATCGCGACCAGAACAGCCCGGCCGGCGCCGGCGGCGCGCCGGCACGGCCACGCAAGGGACCGCCGATCGCCGGCGAGGCGCCGCCGGACGGGCTGGTGCGGCTCTACGGCCTGCACACGGTGCGCGCGGCGCTCGACAATCCCAGGCGCCGCATCACCCGCCTGCTGGTGACGAAGAACGCGCTGGACCGGCTCGGGATCGCCGATCCGGACGCCCTGCCCTGCCCGGTCGAGATCGTCGAGCCGCGCGCCATCGACAGGCTGCTCGGCAGCGACGCGGTGCATCAGGGCGTGATGATCGAGGCGCGGCCGCTGAAGCCCAAGGCGCTGTCGGCGCTGTCGGACACAGCGCTGATCCTGGTGCTCGACCAGGTGACCGACCCGCACAATGTCGGCGCCATCCTGCGCTCGGCAGTGGCCTTCGGCGCCGGCGCGCTGGTGACGACGTCGCGCCACAGCCCGGCCGAATCGGGCGTGCTGGCCAAGGCCGCCTCGGGCGCGCTGGAACACATCGACATGATCGAGGTGAAGAACCTCGCCGCCGCGCTCGACGAACTGCATGCCGCAGGCTTTGCCAGCGTCGGCCTCGATTCGGAGGGACCGGCCGTGCTGGAGGCGACCCTGTCGGGCGGCCGCCTGGCACTGGTGCTCGGCGCCGAGGGCAAGGGCCTGCGCCAGAAGACGCGCGAAACCGTGACCGCGCTGGCGCGGCTGGAGATGCCCGGCCCGATCCGCTCGCTCAACGTCTCCAACGCGGCGGCCATCTCGCTTTACGCCGCCAGACGGCACCTCGACGGGACTCGCTGAACGCGGCGACAATCGTCGCCTGCCACAATTCGGCGATGCGAAGGCCTCAAATCCGGACAGTTTGATCGCCAAACTGTTAACCATCCGGAAGAGGAGGCAGACTCGTGACACTTCATGTGAGGCAGTCCGACCGATCCCGCGCCCGCCCGACGCAGTGGACGCCCTGGGGCGCCATGCCGGCTACGCGCGCGCCCGCCTGTCAGGCGGCGCAGTCCGACCGAGGCGCGGCGCCGCTGCAACGATCCCCGCAGACCGCGATGCGGACGCCAAAGCGTCCCGACACGCGGCGGGACTGATCCGCGGCAGCCGAAGAGTTCAGTCCGCCGCTGCGCCGTAGTCGACATTGCCACCGCCATAGCGGCGTACCCGCACATTGGCCTGCTCGGCATGGCCGACGAAGCCTTCGAGCATCGACAGCCGCGACGCGTAGCGGCCGACCAAGGCGCTGGCCTCGTCGGTCTCGATGCGCTGGTAGGTGCAGGTCTTGAGGAACTTGCCGACCCACAGACCCCCCGTATAGCGCCCGGCGCGGTTGGTCGGCAGCGTGTGATTGGTGCCGATGACCTTGTCGCCATAGGCGACATTGGTGCGTGGCCCGAGGAACAGCGCGCCGTAGTTCGTCATGTTGGCGAGGAACCAGTCCGGGTCGCGCGTCATCACCTGGACGTGCTCGGAGGCGATGCGATCGGCCTCGGCCAGCATCTCGTCCTCGCTGTCGCAGACGATCACCTCGCCATAGTCGCGCCAGGCCGCGCCCGCCACGTCGGCCGTGGGCAGCACCGACAGGAGCCGGTCGATCTCGGCCATGGTGTCGCGGGCGAGTTTTTCGGAGTTGGTGAGGAGGATGGCCGGCGAGGTCGGTCCGTGCTCGGCCTGTCCGAGCAGGTCGGTGGCGCAGATCTCGCCGTCGACCGTGTCGTCGGCGATCACCAGCGTTTCGGTCGGACCCGCGAACAGGTCGATCCCGACGCGGCCGTAGAGCTGCCGCTTGGCTTCGGCCACGAAGGCATTGCCCGGACCGACGAGCATGTCGACCGGCGCGATGGTCTCCGTTCCCAGCGCCATCGCGCCGATCGCCTGGACGCCGCCAAGCACGAGGATCTCGTCGGCGCCGGCGAAATGCATCGCCGCGACGATCGCGGGATGCGCGCCGCCCTTGAAGGGTGGCGCCGAGGCGACGACGCGCTTGACGCCGGCGACCTTGGCCGTCAGCACGCTCATGTGGGCCGCAGCAACCATCGGGTACTTGCCGCCTGGAACATAGCAGCCGACGGCGTTGACGGGGATGTTGCGGTGGCCGAGGAACACGCCCGGCAACGTCTCGACCTCGATGTCGCGGAGCGCCGCCTTCTGGTGCTCGGCGAAGTTGCGCACCTGCGCCTGCGCGAAGCGGATGTCGTCGAGGTCGCGCTTCGAGACGGACGACAGCGCCTTCTCGATGTCGGCCTCGGACAGGCGAAAGCTCTCGGGCTCCCAGCCGTCGAACTTGAGCGACAGTTCGCGCACGGCAGCGTCGCCGCGCGTCTCGATGTCGGACAGGATGCCCTCGACCGTGGCGCGGACCTTGCTGTTGGCCTCGGCGCGCTCGTCTGCGCCCCTGGCTGTCTTGAGACGGCGGATCATGGATTTCCTCCTGGATGATTCGATCTGGCGCTTTGCGCCAGCATAGGCGAACGGCCGGCGGTTTTCCCGTCAGCCGATGTCGCTGGCCTCGCGACCGCGTGTGAACTGGGAGATGGTGACGGCCAGGATGAGGGCACCGCCGTTGAACACGTTGGTGACCCAAAGCGGGATGCCGAGCATGGTGAGGCCGGTGATGCCGGTGGCGAGGAAATAGACCGCGACGATCGCGCCCCAGGGATTGAACCGGCCCGGCAGGATGGTGGTGGCGCCGAGGAAGGCGGCCGCAAACGCCGGCAAGAGGAAGTTCAGCCCCGAATAGGGGTCGGCCGATCCCAGAACGCCGGCATAGAGAACGCCCGCCCCCGCCGCCAGGACGCCCGAGGTGACCAGGGCGCCGAGCCGGACGCGGTCGACGGCGATGCCGTTCAGCCGGGCGACCTCACGGCCCCGGCCGACGAAGAGCAACCGGCGCCCGAGCGGCGTGAAGTCGAAGACGTAGGACATCACGACCGCCGCAGCGATGGCGTAGTAGAAGGCATAGGGCACGCCGAGGAAGCGACCGCCCACCACGGCCATGACGAGGCTGTTGTCGATGCCGCCGATGGTCGAGGAGTTGGTCATCCACTGGACGAGACCCGTGATCAGCGAGGTCGTGCCCAGCGTCACCACCAGCGAGGGGATGCGCACGTAGATGATGAAGAAGGCATTGACCAGTCCGACCGCGGCGCCCGCGCAGAGAGCCAGCCCGATCGCCAGCCCGATCGGCAGGCCCTGCCAGACGTTGAGGACGCCGATGACGCAGGACGAGAGCGTCAGCGTGGCGCCGACCGAGAGATCGTAGTCGCCCGCCGTGAGCGGCACGATGATGGCCAGCGCCAGGAGGGCCGCGGGCGCATAGGAGGCGAACAGAATGGCGAAATTGCCCCAGTTGAGGAACGAGGTGGGCATGGCGGCGCCAAAACCCGCGATCAGCAGCAACCAGACGAGGATGAGCGCCACCCGCTCGAACAGGCGCGTGAAATTGGCGCCGGTGCCCGCGGCGGAGGCGGTGGTCAGGGGGGTGTCGGTCATGACGATGTTCCGTTGACTGGCGAGGACGCAGCGGCGCGATCAAGCGAGGCGTAGCAGGCTTCGGCGATGGCCTCCTTGGAGATCTGCCCGCCGACGAGTTCCTCGCAGACCGCGCCGCGCGCGAAGATCAGCACCCGGTCGCAGATGTCGGCCAACTGCTCGGCATCGGAACTGGCGCAGATCACCGACATGCCGCCCGCCGCCGCCTGACGAAGAGCGGTGAAGATGTGCTGGCGCGTGCCGACGTCGACGCCCTGGGTGGGCTCGTCGAGCAAGAGCAGGCGCGGCTTGCGGTTCATCCAGCGCGCGATCAGCACCTTCTGGGCATTGCCGCCGGAGAGCGCCGAGAGCTTCAGCAGCGGATCGTTGGGGCGCAGCTCGAAGGCTTCGCCGAGCAGGCGCGCCTCGCGCTTCATGCGTCCGTTGCGAAGCATCCCGCCGGAAAAGAACCGGCCGAGATCGGGCAGGAACATGTTGTCGACGATCGGCAGCGAATCGACGCCGCTGGCGCCCTGCCGGTCGCCCGGCAGAAGCGCGAGGTCGAGGTCGATGGCGCGGCGCGGGGTCAGGTCGGCGAGCGCCGTGGCCCGGCCGTCATCGAGCGCGATCGTGCCGCTGGTCGATGGTCGCGCGCCGAAGGCGAGATAGGGCAGTTCCTCGTAGCCGGACCCGATGAGGCCGGTGAGGCCGACGATCTCGCCCTCCCCGACAGTCAGGCTGGTCGGCCTGAGCGTCCGGCTCGCCACGCCGTCGAGGCGCACGCGCGGCTTGCGGTCGATGACCGATCCGGTGCGCAGCGGCGCGGCGCGCGCCAGTTTTCGCCCGACGATCATCTCGACCATCTGCTCGTGGGTGGCCTCCCGCGTGACGAGACTGCCGGCGACGTCGCCATCGCGCAGCACGGTCGCCCGATCGGTGATCGTCATGACCTCGTCGATGTCGTGCGAGATGAAGACGACGCTGGATCCGTGCGAGGCGATGCCGCGCACCAGGGTGAACAGCTTTTCCACGCCTTCGCGCGGCAGGAACGGCGTCGGCTCGTCGAGCAGCACGAGACCAGGACGCCCCGTCGCCTCGCAGGCGATGCGGATTTCCTCGAAGGCTCGAACGATGGCCAGCAGGGCGCGGTCGACGGCCGAGAGCCGGTCGATGCGCTCGTCGGGATCGAGCGGCACGTCGAAGCGGGCGAGCGCCGCGCGCGCCGCGCGCTTTTGCGCCGACCAGTTGATGACGCCGCGCCCGGAGGCCGTCAGTTCCGAAAGGCGCAGGTTTTCCAGAACGGTCAGCGACGGCACGAGGCCGAGGTTCTGATGCACGAAGCTCATGCCGAGACGGCGGAAATCACCGGGCTTGAGCGGAAGCGATACCGCCTCGCCGTTGAACTCCATGACGCCGCCCGGATCCGGCGCGTGGAAGCCGGCCAGAATCTTGACGAGGGTCGACTTGCCCGATCCATTCTTGCCGAGCAGGCCATGCACCTCGCCGGGTGCCACCTCGAAGGACACGCCCTTGAGGGCGCGGGCGCCGCCGAACGTCTTGGCGATGCCGTCGAGACGCAGGACCGGCGGCGCAAGTTGCGCCGCCGGAATGTCGGATATGGCCATGTCCAGCCCTTCTTCGAGCAAGACGCTCACTACTGGTCGAGACCCCAGAGCTTGCGGAAGCCGGCGACGTAGGCATCGCCATAGCCGGTGTCGAACTGGGCCGGCGTGCCGGCGTCGGCGACGTTGTCCTTGTCGAAGATGTAGAACGGCACGTTCAGCGCCTTGGGGCTCTCCATGCCGCAGGCGTCGCGCAGATGCCCGTCGACGGTGGCATAGGCGATCCAGTCGAGGCTTTCGCCGATGTTCATGTCGACGAGGCCCTGGGCGATGAAGTCGAGCACGAAGGGCGTTCCGTTGAAGGTCGCGACCTTCACCTGGCCGATCTTGCCGGTGAGGCGCGTTGCCGGAACCACGAACTGCGACATCGAATCATAGATCGGGATGATGACGTTGATGTCGGGATTGGCCTGGAGGGCGGCCTGCACGGCGGGCTGGATCTTGGTCGCCCACTCGGTCACGCCGACGTTGATCTCCTGGACGATCCTGCAGTCGGGGCAGTTGGCCGCGAGCATCTCGTCTATGCCGGCTGTCAGCGGGATGGTCGGCGGCACCTCGCGCGACACGATGGTGAGGATGTTGGCCTTGCCGTCGGTGTTGGCGATCGCCCAGTTGGCGAGGATCTTGCCGACCTCGTTGAAACCGATGGTGAGCGACGACGACACGTCGGGATGCTGGTCGAAGGACGGATCGTAGAAGTGCGACGTCATCACCTTCACGCCGGCTTCCTTGGCCGCCTTGACCTGCGGCGCGACGGTGCCCGGATCGATGCCCGAGATCAGGTCGATGATGTCGAAGCCGTCGCGGATGGCGAACTCGAAGCCCTGCACCCACTGGCTGGGCTGGCCCTGGTTCTCCCACTCGACGACCTGCAGGCCGAGTTCGTCGCCGACCTTCTTCATGCGGTCGATGATGCCCTTGAGGAAGGGATTGGCGCTCGAGTTCGGGATCGACAGCATCTTCTTGCCGGCCGCGCAGGCCTTGGCGTCGAAGGGATCCCCCGGCGCCGTGAAGGCGGGCTTGGCGAGGTAGGGCTCGAGGAACTTCCTGGCGTTCTCGACGCCGGAAGCATCCTGGGCGGAGGCAGCCCCGGCGCCCAGGGCGACGGAGGCCATCAGTACGAGCGGATAGAGGCGTCTCAGCATGTTCTACTCCCGTTGAAGACGACGCGGCTCCCGTTCCCCGTGGCGCCGGTCCGTTCCTATGAATACGCATTCAAATGTTGCGCATCGTCCAATCCGAGTCAATCATGATCCGCGCGCAGGGGCGATTGAATTGGCGGGCCATTCGGATTATCCGGTCATGACGCCGGCGGGCGGCGGAGCGACATGATCATGCGACAGTTGAATTCGGTCGACGGATGAGCGAGGTGGCCGACCTGCCGCCGCCCGGATCCGACCCGGCCTCGGCGAGACGCATCCAGTCGAGGGCAACGTCCTTCGACGTGGCGGCGCTGGCCGGCGTGTCGCAGTCGGCCGTCTCGCGCGCGTTCACGCCCGGATCGAGCATTGCCGAGGCCAAGCGGCAGCGCATCCTGGAAGCGGCGCGCAAGCTGAACTACGTGCCGAACTCGATCGCCAGCAGCCTGACGACGAAGCGTACCAACATCGTCGCCGTCATCCTCGGCAACCTCGCCAATCCGTTCTACGTCGAGGTGTTGCGCACCTTCATCGACCGCTTGCAGGCGCAGGGCCGGCAGATCCTGACCTTCACCGTGGAAAACGGCGCCGACAGCGACGAAGCGATCCTGCGCGTGCTGCGCTACCAGGTGGACGGCGTCGTCCTGACGTCGGCGCAACTGTCGACGCGCATGACCAGCATCTGCCACGACCGCGGCATCCCGATCGTGCTGTTCAACCGCTACATTCCCGGCAGCGACGCGTCCGGCGTCCGCTGCGACAACGCCGGCGGCGGCCGCCTGATGGCCGAAGCCTTCCTGGCCGCGGGCGCGCGCAGCTTCGCCATGATCAAGGGCGATCCGAAGGGCACCACCAGCCAGGATCGCGCCCGCGGCTTCACCGAACGCCTGATCGAAGCGGGAATCGCGCGCGCCGACATCGGCGAGATCGAGGGCGCATCGACTTATGACGGCGCATTCAAAGCCGTGCTCCGAACCTACGGCCGCAAGCCGGAACGGCTGCCGGACGCCATCTTCGGCATCAACGACATCATGGCGATGGGGGCGATGGACGCGCTGCGCCAGCGCATGGGGCTGACGATCCCGGGCGACGTGATGATCGGCGGCTTCGACGACATTCCCGAGAGCCGGCGCCATCCCTACCAACTCACCACCGTGCGGCAGCCGGTGGCCCTTATGGTGGACGAGGCCCTGTCGATCCTGCACCTGGACGAACCCGCCCAGCCGATCGAGCTGGGGATCGACCGGCAGGTGCCCGGGCGCCTGATCTGGCGGGGGACGATCCCCGCTCCGGCCGCGTCGCCGCGCGAGGACTGACGCCCGAAGCAAGCGCGGGGCGAGGCCCGCGCCTCGCCCGGCCCGGCCTTATTCCGCCGCCTGCGGGAAGTAGCCGAAGCTGAACGGCTCGGGCGCACCGCGCTCCTCGCGCATCCCGGCGCGGAGCTTCTCCGTCGCCGCCTCGTCGGGCTGTTTGTCGGCCGTCAGCAGCACGCCGTACTTTTCCGCCGCCGCTTCCACCGAGACGAGATCATAGCGCACGTCGCGCGCGACATGCTCGGCCGGACGGTCGAGCGGATCGCCCCATCCGCCCGCGCCAGCGGTGCGAAACAGGATCCTGTCGCCGGCATTCACCGCCAGATTGTCGATCTTGGAGGGGATGCGCGTCGGCTCGGTCTCGCCCTTGCGGACCAGCCATTTCGACGAGGTGCCGCCGTAGAGGCCGCCATTGATGCCCCAGGGCGGCACCACTTCGCGGTCGTCGTGGATCGACACCTTGCCGGTTTCGAGTACACGGTAGACCTTCTCGATGCCGGCGCCGCCGCGATGCAGGCCCGCGCCGCCCGAGTCGCGGATCGGGCGGTAGCTCTCGACCAGGACCGGGTAGTAGTTCTCGATGTACTCGATCGGGGTCGCCGAGAAGAGCGGCCACCAGGCGTGGCCGTCGAGGCCGTCGCCGCGCGGACGGCCGGGCACGCCGCCGAAGAGTAGTTCCATCAGCTGGAAGTACTTCCCGTCCTTGTCGTGGCCGGTGAAGATGAAGTGCGGGCTGGTGCCGTAGCCTGCCGCCATCGACAGATGCGGCGCACGCTGGCCGAGCGCGCCGGCCTGGCAGTCGAAGAAGCGGGTGTGGGTGTTGAGGCGGTTCGACAGCGCGGCCGGGAACTTCGGGTTGAGCAGGCTGCCTTCGGGCAGCACGACCTCGAACAGGTCGTAGAAGCCCTCGTTGAACAGCACCGACGGATCGAAGGCCATGATCATGTAGACGCCGAAGAAGAGCTTGCAGAGCCCTTCATGGATGTGGAAGTTGATCGGGCCGGGCGCCTGCGGATCGGTTCCCGTCCAGTCGAAGACGGCGATGTCGCCCCGGCGGTAGATCGACAGCGTCATCTTGAAGGGGCCGTTACCGAGGCCGTCGTCGTCGACGTAGTCGGTGAAGGTGACGGGCTCCTCGGATATGTACTTGTCGATCAGCACCTTCATCGCCTCGCGGGTGCGGTCGAGCAGCATGTCGCAGGCGGTGGTGTAGGTGTCGCGGCCGAAACGGTCGCAAAGCTCGCGGACGCGCACCGAGGCGGTCCGGCAGCCGGCGATCAGCGCCATCAGGTCGGCGCGGTTCATGTCGGGCGTGCGGCTGTTGTTCAACATGATGTCGAGCACGCCCCTGTTGAGCACGCCCTTGTCGTAGATGCGCACCGGCGGCACGCGCAGGCCCTCCTCCCAGATGGTGTGGGCGTCGGCCGGCATGGAGCCGGGCACCTTGCCGCCGACGTCGACCATGTGGCCGAAGATCGACGAGAAGCCGACGAGCACGTCCTCGTGGAAGATCGGCATCATCACGCACCAGTCGTTGTTGTGCGAGATGGAGCCCTTGCAGGCATAGGGATCGTTCCAGACGAAGATGTCGCCTTCGTTGATGTCGCCCTCGAACTTCTCGACGATGGCCGGGATGTAGGAGCCGAACTGGCCGACGATCATGCGGCCGCGGGCGTCGCAGATCATCGGGAACTCGTCGTGCTGCTCGCGGATGACGGGCGAGAGCGAGATGCGCACCACGACGCCGTCCATCTCGAAGCGGGCGTTCTTCAGCGCGTTCTCGATGATGTCGAGGGTGATGGGATCGACTTTGGTCGCCATGATATCAATTCCCCTTCGAAACGGGCCAGATCAGCAGGTTGCCGTGGACGTCCACCTCGGCGAAGTGCCGCGGCAGGAGCACGGTGGTGGTGTCGTACTGGCGGATGATCGCCGGCCCCTCGACGCGCGCGCCGACGGACAGCCTGCTCCGGTCGTAGTGCGGGATGTCGCTCCAGGCGCCATCGAAATAGGCCGGTTGGGTCTCCATCACCGCGTCCTTCGGATCGGCATCGGCGACGACCGGCGGATGCTCGTCCACCGGCGGCGTTGCGCCCGTGGCGACCACGCGCAGCGCGACGAGTTCGACCGGCACATGGAAGCGCACGCCATAAAGCCGCTCGTGAACGGTGTGGAACTTGTCGAGCACGCCGTCGAGCGCGCCCGCGCCATCCACGAGCTCGGCCGGAACGTCGACGCTGACCTCGAAGCCCTGCTGCTCGTAGCGCAGATCGAGCGAATAGCTGATGCCGCGATCGGCCGCCTCGACCTCCTGCTCGTCGAGCCAGGCGATGGCCTTGGTCCGCAGGTCCTTGAAGCGCGACCAGACGTCGCCCGCGTCGATGCCCTTGGTCGAACGGATGAAGGTCTGCACGAACTCGTTCTTGAACTCGGCCTCGAGGAAGCCGAGCGCCGAGAGCACGCCCGGATTGGCCGGCACCACGACGGGATAGCAGCCCAGCAGTTCGGCCAGCGCGTTGGCATGAAGCGGGCCCGCACCCCCGAAGGCGACCATGCCGAAGTCGCGCGGATCGAGCCCGCGCTGCACGGTGATGACGCGCAGGGCGCCGAGCATGACCTCGTTGGCGATGTCGAGAATGCCCTTGGCCGCATCCTCGACCGAGAGGCCAATGGCCTCGCCGATCTTCGACACCGCCTTGCGCGCGCCTTCGACGTCGAGCGTCATGTCGCCGCCGAGCAGGACCGGCGGCAGATAGCCGAGCACGACATTGGCGTCGCTGACGGCCGGTTCGGTGCCGCCGCGCCCATAGGAGACCGGCCCCGGACGGGCGCCGGCCGAGCGCGGGCCGACGCGCAGCGACTTGGTGAGGTCGGAAACCTCGGCAATGGAACCGCCGCCGGCGCCGACCGAGCGGACGTCGAGGGTCGGGACCTTGGCCGGGAAGTAGCCCACCTCGGTCGAGCGCGAGATGGTCGGCTCGCCGTCGATGATGACGGAAACGTCGGTGGAGGTGCCACCCATGTCGAAGGCGAGCAGCTTGCTGAAGCCGGTGCGGCGGGCGGTCATCACTGTCGAGGTGACGCCGCCGGCCGGACCGGACAGCACGGTGTGGACCGGTCGATCGGAGGCCGCCTGCGCGCTCATCAGGCCGCCGTCGGAGCGCACGATGTGCAGCTTGGCCGCGACGTTTTCCTCCTTCAGGCGATCCTCGATGCGCGACAGGTAGCGCTTCATGATCGGGCGCACATAGTCGTTCATGACCGTGGTGATGGTGCGGTCGTACTCGCGGAACTCCGGCAGGATGTCGGACGAGAGCGACACGGGAATGTCGGGCCAGCGCCTGGCGACGATGTCGAGCAGGGCCCGCTCGTGCGCCGGATTTGCATAGGAATGCATGAGCGAGATCGTCAGCGCCTCGATGCCGGAGCCGCACAGATCGTCGATCAGCTTCGTCGCCGTCTCCACGTCGAGTTCGCGCACGACTTCGCCGCGTGCGTTGACGCGCTCGGGAATGCCGCGGGTGTCGGCCAGCGAGGCCAGCGGATCGGGCTTGTCCATCACGATCCAGCCGAACAGCGGGCCGGGGGTCCAGGACTTCGCCAGGTGCAGCGTGTATTCGAAGCCCTCGGTGACGAGCAGGCCGACGCGGGCGCCCTTGCCTTCGAGCACGGCATTGGTGGCCACGGTCGTGCCGTGCAGCACGAGGGCGAGATCGGACGGCGAAATGCCCGCCTTCTCGCAGATGAGCTTGACGCCCGCGGCGACGCCGATCGACTGATCCTCCGGCGTGGACGGCGTCTTGGCCTGCCACGTTCGCTGCGTCGTCTCGTCGTGCAGCAAGAGGTCCGTGAAGGTCCCTCCGACGTCGACTCCCAGTCTCATGCAACTCCCCTTCAGTTCGAAACCGATGCCTTGCGAGACATCTCTTGAATGCGTATTCATCGCAGCATAGATTGCCTTCGAGGACATTCGCAAGGGGGAAGGAATTCGAAATCCGCAGGTCGCGCCTGCGGCGTTCCCTCCCCGCCACCACAGGACCAACGGCACATGACCGGACGCACGCTCTACGACAAGGTGTGGGACAGCCACGTGGTGAAGACCTACGAGGACGGGTCGACGCTTCTCTATGTCGACAGGCACCTGGTGCAGGAAGTCTCCAGCCCGCAGGCCTTCGACGGGCTGAAGGAGATGGGCCGGCCGCTGCGCCGGCCCGACGCGCATGTGGCGGTGGCCGACCATGCCGTGCCGACGCGGATGCGCGACAAGCCGCTGCCGGACGGGCTGGCCGCGCGGCAGGTCTCGCGCCTCGTCGACAATGCCAAGGCCTTCGGCGTACCCTATATCCCGATGAACGATCGCCGCCACGGCATCGTGCACGTGATCGGCCCGGAACTGGGGTTCACCCTGCCCGGCGCCACGCTGGTCTGCGGCGACAGCCACACCTGCACGCATGGCGCCTTCGGGGCGGTCGCCTTCGGCATCGGCGCCAGCGAATGCGAGACGGTGTTCGCCACGCAGACCATCCGCCAGGCGAAGCAGAAGCGCATGCGCGTCTGGCTTGCCGGATCGCCCGGTCCAGGCGTCACCGTGAAGGACATCATCCTGGCGCTGATCGCGAAAATCGGCACCGGCGGCGGCTTCGGCCACGCCATCGAATATGCCGGGCCGGCGATCGCCGCGCTGTCGATGGAAGCGCGCATGACGCTGTGCAACATGTCGATCGAGGCCGGCAGCCGGGTCGGGATGGTGGCGCCCGACGAGACGACCGTCGCCTATCTGAAGGGTCGCCCGCTGGCGCCCGCCGGCGAGATGTGGGACCGCGCCGCGGCGGAGTGGCTGGCGCTCGCCAGCGACGCCGACGCCGTGTTCGACGCACAGGTAGAGCTCGACGTATCGGCCATCGCGCCGCACGTTTCGTGGGGCACGACGCCGGAAGAGACGCTGCCGGTGACCGGGGCGGTGCCCGACCCGGCCGCCGAGCCCGACCCGGCGCGGCGCATCCGGCTGCAAAAGAGCCTCGACTACATGGGGCTAACGCCCGGCATGCCGCTGAAGGACATCGCCATCGACAAGGTGTTCATCGGCTCCTGCACCAATGGCCGGATCGAGGATTTGCGCCGCGCAGCCTCCGTGCTGGATGGCCGCCACATCGCGCCCTCCGTGCAGGGCATCGTCGTGCCGGGCTCCGCCGGCGTTCGCCGCCAGGCCGAGGCCGAGGGGCTCGACCGCATCTTCCGCGACGCCGGCTTCGAATGGCGGGCCTCCGGCTGCTCGATGTGCGTGGCGATGAACGACGACCGGCTGGACGAGGGCGAGCGTTGCGCCTCGACCTCCAATCGCAATTTCGAGGGGCGGCAGGGCAAGGGCGGCCGCACGCACCTGATGAGCCCGGAAATGGCGGCGGCCGCGGCCGTCGCCGGCCGGCTGGCCGACGTGCGCGACCTGGGGAATTGACCATGGAAAAGTTCACCGCGCTCACCAGCGTTGCCGCGCCCTTGCCCGAGACGCATCTCGACACGGACGTGATCTTCCCGGCGCGTTTCCTGCTTCTGCCCGACAAGAAGGGGCTGGGCGAGCAGCTGTTCAACGAGCGGCGCATCAACCGTGACGGCTGCGGGCCGCGTTTCGTGCTCGACACGCCGCCCTTCGACACGGCGCGCATCCTCGTCGCCGGCCGCGCCTTCGGCACCGGCTCGAGCCGCGAGCAGGCGGTGTGGGCGCTGGCCGATTTCGGAATCCGCTGCGTCATTGCGCCGAGCTTCGGCGAGATCTTTTACTCCAACTGCTTCAAGAACGGCGTGCTGCCGATCGTGCTCGACGAGGCTGAGCATATGCAGGTGATGGCGCAGGCCGAGGCCGCGCTTGCGCTGACGATCGACCTCGAGGCGCAGGCGATCCGGTTTTCGGACGGGCGCGCCATCGCGTTCGACATCGACCCGCACCGCAAGCGCACGCTGATCGAGGGACTGGACGAGATCGGCATGATCCTCGCCGACGACCTGGCCGACATCGCCGCCTTCGAGGCACGGCAGCGCGAGGAGCGGCCGTGGTTGCACCTGACGCGAGAGCAGCTGGCGTTCTTCGACGATGTGGGGGAGGAGTTGCGGTAGGGGGCGGAGCGATTAGGGGAGCCGAAGGAGAGCGTCCGGGGTGAAGGTGGACCAGATATCACAGGGCCGAGAGCCTGACCTGAAAAAGTGATTTGATATCAGCAGGTTGTGATTCCGCCGGATTTGCGGGGATTCGATGGAGAGCACGATGCCGTGGACTGACATCACCCGGTGCAACCCTGCCCGCAAGGCTGTGCGCCATGCAAGAGACATGGGCGATAGGCAATAGGCGCAGATCGTGCCGCTGCTGCCAGGACCGAAGCCGGTCGGGCGACCGCGTGTGACGGTCCCGCGGCCCTCCGAAGCGTCCAGAGCGCGCTACTGGTCCGAGTTCCGACATTTGCATCCCGCTGGACAAGCGCCTCGGCAAATTTCGCAATCAAAGGACCACTAGCAAGCTCATGTTTTGAGGGGAGCTTCGAATTTGACATGTGATCTGTCGCTCGCCGTGAACGGGACTCAAATGTCAAATTCGCTCCACTGGGAGGTCTCGGCGATCTGGACGTTTCCGGCTTCAAGTTTTGTCATGGTCCGGCCTTCGAAAGGAGGCTCGTGGTACCCGGCCAATCCGAGAAAACAAGTAGTCAATGTCGGTGTTCCAAGCCTAGAGTACCTTACGAAACCGCAAGCGACAGGCCTCATTATCAGGACACTCGAGATGCGCCGCAAACTGGCAACCATCATGGTCGCCGACATCGTAGGCTCCACGTCAAAGATGGAAGCTGACGAGGAAGGGTCGGTTCAGCGTTTTGCCGACTGCCTAAACATGGTGTCACGGCAAGTGGGCAGCCTCGAGGGACGCGTGTTCAACCGCGCGGGGGATTGCGTGCTGGCGGAGTTTCCGAGTCCGGTCAATGCGTTGCGGGCTGCCATGGCGGCACGCGGCGCACTGTCCAAGATACAAGGCTCTTCACCGGCAGACATGCGGTTTGGCATCCATCTCGCCGATGTGGTCGAAATAGACGGTGATCTGCGAGGCGACGGCGTGAACATCGCTGCGCGCATCCAGTCTGGTGCAGACCCGGGTGCAATAGATGCCAGTGCAAGCGTCTTCGATCAGGTCAAGCGAAATTCACCCTGCATCTTCGATGATCTTGGAGAGAAGAACTTTGCCGGCGTATCTTCGCCACTGCGGATTTATCGAGTGCGCGGACAGATGGACACGCACCGGAAGCAACTCAGCGAGTCGAGACCGAATGCCCAGGTTGCAAAACGCCCGCACTCGGTTGCCGTGACTCCGCTGGCTGTCGCATCCTCGGCAAATGAGGACCAGCGTTTCCTTGCTGAAGGGATAACCGAGGATCTGATCCTGGAGCTTGGCAGGCTAAAGCAACTTTTTGTCGTGTCTGCGTCTGCTTCGATGGCGTTGATGGAGCGGGAACCGAGCCTGGTTGGCAGCGAACTGGGCGTTCGCTACGTTCTGTCCGGCTCGGTGCGCACGTTGGGTTCAAGCATTCGGCTTAACTTAACCCTCACGGAAACGGACGACGGTCGAGTCGTCTGGTCCGACAGGATTCAGCGTTCATTTGACGATTTCATCGAGATATTCGACGAGATCACAGCCCGTGTCGCGGGCACGGTTCTGGGGCGCATTCTGGATGCCGACACGGTCGCCGCCCGCAATCGTCCGCCGGAGTCGATGACGGCCTACGAATACTATCTGCGTGGACTGGACTATCACCGACGCGGAGGTGTCACGGACGAAAACATAAGGCAGGCGCTCAGTTGGTTCGACAAGGCGATCGACGCCGATCCGAACTTTGCCCGGGCGCAGGCCATGTGGGTTTGTTCCGCCTCGTGGCTGCCCGAATATGACTGGAACGATGGGCGGGCGCGCACTGCCCGTGCTCTTGAACTTGATCCAAACGACGCCGAATCGAACCGGATCATGGGCTCAATTCTAGTAAAGGAGCACAAATTCGACGCAGCACGCCCCTACCACAAGAAGGCAATGGAACTAGCCCCACATGATGCTTACCTCATAGGTCGATGCGCGGCGTTTCACGTGTTTGCGGGTGAACCAGAAGAGGCCCTGGAGTTACTCGAAAAGGCCGAACAGCTCGATCCGTTTCTTCCTGCCTGGATTATCGAAGAACGCATCGCTGCCAACTATTGTCTTGAACGTCATGCGGAAGTGTTTGAAGCTAGCGGCAACCTGGCCTTTCAGACGCGCCGCAGCCGAATCTATTGCGCGGCCAGCCGGGTCGCATTGGATGATCTGGAAACGGCCCGAAGCGTGATTTCCGAGGCTTTGTCCGAAAACCCGACGCTCACTCAATCCTATTTTCGCATCGGTGAGACTTATCGGGACCGTGAGGTGCTGAAAAAGCTGATAGCCCGTCTGGAGCAGGCCGGGTTGCCGAAGTAAAATTCTCCTGCTCGTCTGCTCGCTCCGGGCGTCATAGGTGCACGAACCCGACAATCGATGTCTGGTGGCGCGGCGCCGCCCATCCGTTCACGAAAGAGCCTGTCGAAACATGCGGCAGCCGAAACGCTGGCATGGGCCGCATCCGGCAGGCGATCCGAAGCAAGGCGACATCCCGACCGGATGGCGTTCCCCCAGTGCCTTTCGATCCGCGACGTCGTCCGACCGGCGGCACGGATAGGGTCGTACATCGTGGTTCCTGGTGCCCCCGGCAGGAATCGAACCCGCGACCTTCGGTTTACAAAACCGCTGCTCTACCAGCTGAGCTACAAGGGCATCGGCGTTCCGTTAGCATAATTGGCGCGCCAGTAAAGGGGTGACGGGCGGCCAGGCGGGTGGTTGGGCGGTGGAATCGCACGGACGGGACGATGGAGAGTGCGGCGGTCTGGGGGGCTGACCCGCACTGGATCGGGTGCATCGCCGGCGAGGCATGGATCCCGCATACGACCTTCTTCGCTCCGCTCGAATGTCGTTGCGGGATGACGAAGCGGAGGGGGTGGCGGCCATGCCCCCCACACCGCCGCTTCGCGGCGACCCTCCCCACGGGGTGGGAGGGTAAAGGCAGGCGAGCGCCGTGATCACGCCAAGCGTGGGTGCCCGCCAGGGCGAGCCGCCTCCACCGCCTGCGGCGGTCCCCTGTCGAGGCTATGCCCCCCACCCCGCCGCTGCGCGGCGACCCTCCCCACGGAGTGGGAGGGTAAAGGCGGCGGCGGAGGCGGCACCCGCCCGTGCTTTCCCCCGACGGCCGGCCATGCTAACCCGCCCCTGCCGCCCGCGATGGGCGGCGGGTGGAGAGACGATGCACATGAAACTGCCGAGCCTGGCGTTCATCGCGGCCGACACCGAGCAGGCCGGCGAGGCCGCGCGCCGGCTTTCGGCGCTCTACGGCCAGGAGCGGCCGGAGGATGCCGACGTGATCGTGGCGCTGGGCGGCGACGGCTTCATGCTGCAGACGCTGCACGACAACATGAAGGCCGGCTGCAAGATCTACGGCATGAACCAAGGTACCATCGGGTTCATGATGAACGAGTATCGCGAGAGCGACCTGCGCGAGCGCGTGGCGGCGGCGATCCCCGAGACGGTCCGTCCGCTCACGATGCGGGCGATCACCGCGACGGGCGAGACGATCGATGCGCTGGCAATCAACGAGGTCTCGCTTTTCCGGCAGTCCTACCAGGCGGCCAAGTTCCGCATCACCATCGACGACAAGCCGCGCCTCGACGAACTGATCTGCGACGGGGTGATGGTGGCGACGCCGGTGGGCTCGACGGCCTACAATCTCTCGGCGCAGGGGCCGATCCTGCCGCTCGACGCGCCGCTTCTGGCACTGACCCCGGTGAGCGCGTTCCGGCCGCGCCGCTGGCGCGGGGCGCTCATTCCCAACCGGTCGACCGTGCGGCTGGACGTGCTGGAGGCGGACAAGCGGCCGGTGAACGCGGTCGCCGACCACACGGAGGTGAAGTCGGTGGTTTCGGTGACGATCCGCGAGTCGCTCGACACGACGGCGACGATCCTGTTCGATGCGAGCCATTCGTGGGACGAACGGATTTTGACCGAACAGTTCCGGTATTGACCGACAAGGACCCAAAGAAACCGATCGCGAAGGAACCCAAGGACCCTGCTTCCGTTAAGCTTCGCGGCGTGAGGACGCGGCGAAAGGTTGACTTTTGCCGCATTGCACCGTAACGGCACTGACGAATTGCGCAAAAGCGCCCGGTCCGCCGCGCACCTCCGACGCGGCCCACATGCAATTAAAGACAATCGATATCGTGTCATCAGACGACCAGAACGCGCCGGAAGCGGTGAAATTTTCAGACCTCGGCCTGTCGCCGAAGGTGCTGGCCGCCGTCACCGACGCCGGCTACACCACCCCAACCCCCATCCAGGCGGACGCCATTCCGCACGCGGTCGCCGGCAAGGACGTGCTGGGCATCGCCCAGACCGGCACCGGCAAGACGGCCGCCTTCGTGCTGCCGATGATCACGCGCCTCGAAAAGGGCCGCGCCCGGGCGCGCATGCCGCGCACGCTGATCCTCGAGCCGACGCGCGAGCTCGCCGCGCAGGTGGAAGAGAACTTCATCAAGTACGGCAAGAACCACCGGCTCAACATCGCGCTCCTGATCGGCGGCGTGTCGTTCGACGAGCAGGAAAAGAAGCTGGAACGCGGCGCCGACGTGCTGATCGCCACGCCCGGCCGCATGCTCGACCATTTCGAGCGCGGCAAGCTGCTGCTCACGGGCGTCGAGATCCTCGTCATCGACGAGGCCGACCGCATGCTCGACATGGGTTTCATTCCCGACATCGAGCGCATCTGCAAACTGATCCCCTTCACCCGCCAGACGCTGTTCTTCTCGGCCACCATGCCGCCGGAGATCACCAAGCTGACCGAGCAGTTCCTGCAGGCGCCGGTGCGCGTCGAGGTGTCGAAGGCGGCATCGACCAGCACCAACATCACCCAGCGGCTGGTGAAGTCCGGCAACAAGGGCTGGGACAAGCGCGAGGCGCTGCGCAAGCTGATGCGCGAGGAAGACGAGAACCTCAAGAACGCGATCATCTTCTGCAATCGCAAGGTCGACGTCTCCGAACTGTTCCGCTCGCTGGTTCGCCACGGCTTCGACGCCGGCGCCCTGCATGGCGACATGGACCAGCGCGCCCGCATGGCGATGCTGGCCGGCTTCCGCGACGGCAAGCTGCGCTATCTCGTGGCGTCGGACGTCGCCGCGCGCGGCCTCGACATTCCAGACGTCAGCCACGTGTTCAATTTCGACGTGCCGATCCACGCGGAGGATTACGTCCACCGCATCGGCCGCACGGGACGCGCCGGACGGCTGGGCAAGTCCTTCACGATCGTGACCAAGTCGGACGCAAAGTATCTCGATGCGATCGAGAAACTGACCGGCAAGAAGATCGAGTGGCACGACGGCGACCTGTCGACCGTGGTGCAGAGCGAGGGCGAGGACGACGCGCCCCGCCGTGGCCGCGGCGCGCCCAAGCGCGGCGGTCGCCGCGAGCGCGAAGACGACGGCGGTCGCGAGCGCGGCCGCAGCCGTGATCGCACCGCTCCCGTGGACAAGCCGGCACGTGCCGAAAAGCCCGCGGCCGAGGAGAAGGTCGCGCGCAAGGCGAAGGTCGAGCGCGACGACAAGCCCGTGCCGAGCCCCGTCGCCGAGGCCATTGCCGAGGCGGTGGAGTTGTACGACGCGATCGAGGCGGACCCCGCACCGGTGGTGCGCCGCGAACGCAAGGACGCGATCCGCAGCGAGAACACCGCCCGCCGCAGCGCCCCGCCGCGCCCGGCACCGCCGGCCGCCAGCCGCGCGCCGGCCAATTCCAACCGGCACCGGCGCAACGACGACATGAATGACGGCACCGTCGGCTTCGGCGACGACCTGCCGGACTTCATGAAGGTGGTGGTGAAGGTGTAAACGCCGGCGGACCGCATCGCGCGGTCCGCAGCCCTGCCGGGCGCCCGGCCCGCTGTCGCGTCGTCCGTCGCCGGAAACGCTCCAGCGCATTCCCTCTTCCAATCGCTCGCCCTCCAGACACCTGACGACGCTCCGCGGATCGTGCGGGCGGCTTTCGCGTCGAGCCGATCTTTGTCCACCCCCCTCCGCGCGCGCTTATCCTTTCCCTGGACGTGACGGCGAACGCGAAGCGGGCGGCAACTTCGGAGGCGCTATCAGGCGATACCGGTTTGGAAAGCTGCCTTGTTTGGAGCAGGATGCGCACGGCCTTGGACTTGTCCGCAAAACGATGAAGGATATGGGTCGTGAAACGCGACACATCCGCTGACTCTGCCAGCGACCTGATTTTGTCTTTTCGCAACGAAACAGAGAAGTATCGGCATGCCCTCCGACATGAGGACGTTCCGAACGCGAACCGCCTTGTTCTTTCCATCATGCGCCTTGGCGATTCCCTCGAAGCCAGCCAGGCCGGTCGCGATGCTCTCGAGGAACTGCTCGACAATGCGGACCCGCTTCTTCGGTTGAGAGCCGCGCACTGGTGCCTGAAATGGACGCCGGAACGAGTCGTACCGGTGGTTGGCCGCCTGCTCACCGACGATCTCGGGGACGACAGCGCACCATTCGAGCGGCTCATGATCCGGACGTCCGCGAGCGACAAGCTGTTCCTGTTCTTCGGCATCGAAAGCTGGAGGGATAACGACCTCATCGAACCATTGCGGGCCTATGGCGTCGAACTGCCCCATGAGGACGAGGAGATCTGGACCTGACGGCGCGCTGCGCGGTCCAGCATGGGTTTTGCCACGCGACGCTTCCGCTGAGTTTCGCACGTGCCCCTGGCCCACCACCCTTGCGCCACTGGCGGGTAGAACGGGGCCGCATCCTCCGCCATCGTCGCTTCGGGGCGTCTTGCGCTCCGGGAGGATTTTCGTGACCCAAACCGTCCCCTCGCCCGGCCGCGCCTACGCGCCGGACGGGCCGTATTCCTGGTTCCGGCTCGGCATCGCCATGCTGCTCGGCACGATCGGCAGCGTCGGCATGTGGGCGATCGTCGTCATGCTGCCGGCCGCGCAGGCCGAGTTCGGCGTCGGCCGCGGCGAGGCATCGCTGCCCTACACGCTGACGATGGTGGGCTTTGCGATCGGCAACGTCGTCATCGGCCGCTTCGTCGACCGGATGGGCGTGGCCATTCCCGTGGCGGTCGCCGCCGTCATCTCGGCGGTGGGCTTTGCGGCGGCGGCCTTTGCGCCGAGCATCTGGATGCTGGCGGCGGCGCAGCTCTTGATCGGCATCGGCACGGCGGCGACCTTCGGACCGCTGATGGCGGACGTGTCGCGCTGGTTCGAGAAGCATCGCGGAATCGCGGTGGCGGCCTCGGCGACGGGCAACTACCTCGCCGGCGCGATCTGGCCCTTCGTCGTCCAGTACGGGCTGGAGAACGGCGGCTGGCGGGTGACATCGCTGGGGATCGGCATCTTCTGCGTCGTCACGATCGTGCCGCTGTCGATGCTGCTGCGCGGCCAGGCGCCGGAACCGGCGGGCGGCGCGGGCTTCGTTCCCAAGCCGAAATTCACCATCGACCTCTCGAACAGGGCCCTGCTGACGTTGCTGATCATCGCCGGCTTCGGCTGCTGCATGGCAATGGCGATGCCACAGGTCCACATCGTCGCCTATTGCGCCGATCTCGGCTTCGGCGTGGCGCGCGGCGCCGAGATGCTGTCCCTGATGCTGGCCGCAGGAATCGTCAGCCGGTTGCTGTCGGGCTATGTCGCCGACCGGATCGGCGGAGTGAAGACGCTGCTCATCGGCTCGGTGCTGCAGGGGCTGTCGCTGCTGCTCTACATCCCGTTCGACGGACTGGCCTCGCTCTACGTGGTGTCCTTCGTCTTCGGGCTGTCGCAAGGCGGCATCGTGCCCTGCTACGCCATCATCGTGCGGGAATACCTGCCGCCGAGAGAGGCCGGCGAGCGGATCGGCATCGTCATCATGGCGACGATCGCCGGCATGGCCGTCGGCGGCTGGGCATCGGGCGCGATCTACGACATGACCGGCTCCTATGCGGCAGCCTTCCTCAACGGCATCGCCTGGAACGTGCTCAACGTCGCGGTGATGGTGGCGATCCTGATGCGCACGCGGACGCGCAGGGACGTGGCGCTGGCGTAGGCTGCCGATCTCCCCCTTGAGGGGGCTGGCAGGACGGGTGCGCCGAGTGGCTCGTCCCGCCCGGCAGGGCAGACGGGGCGCCGTAGAGTGGGGCGGTGGCGTCGCGAGCCCCCTGCGTCGGGTCGACGATGGCGAAGGTCGAACTCCGTCGCGCCCCCCTCTGCCTGCCGGCATCTCCCCCACGAGGGGGGAGATCACGCTCTCCGCCGGCGCCGCCGAATCCCAGCCGTCGCAAGAAGAACGCCGCTGCGGCAGCGGTCGCGTCAAAACGCCTTGAAGGTCAGCGTGGTCAGGGTTCGGAAGATGCCCGGCACGTTGGCGACGTTCTCGTCGATGAACTTGCCGATGTCGACGTCCTCGGGGATGTAGAGCTTCATCAGGAGATCGTAGTCGCCGCTGGTCGAGTAGAGCTCGGAGGCGATCTCGCGCTCGAAAAGCGCGTCGGCGACCTCGTAGGTCTTTCCCGGAATACACTGGACCTGGACGAATACGGCTCGCATGGGCACTCCATCTGATGCACGCGACGACCGCCCGGCCGCCCTGTCGGTTCGACCTTCGGCGGATCGCGTCAGCCTGTCAACAGCGTGCGGGTCAGCACGTGCGATGCATCCGCCAAGCCGTCGATGACGTTGAAATGGTGGCGGTCGGGCTCTTCGACGCAGCATGTCTCGGCGCCAAGCCCGGTCCAGACATTGGCAAGAAGCGCGTTCTGGCGGATGAATTCGGCGCGTTCGCCCGCTCCGACCCAGCAGCAGATGCGCGCGCCGGGCATCGGCTCCAAAAGCGCCGGGCTCTCGGCCGCCGCTTCCGCGGCATCGATGCGTAGCGTCTCGTTCATCGCGATCCGCATCAGCGGCCGCAGGTCGTGCACGCCGGAAATGGAGACGACGTTGCGGATGCGCTCGCGCAGGGCGGCGGGCAATGGCGAAGTCGTGCAGACCATGCGCGAGACGAGGTGACCGCCGGCGGAATGGCCGGTGAGAAAGATCGGCCCCTCGATGGTGCCGGCGGCGTGTTCGATCGCGGTGGCGACCTCCTTCGTGATGCCGGAGATGCGCGTTGCCGGGCACAGCGTGTAGGAGGGCATCGCGACGGCGAAGCCGCTGTCGACGCATCCTTTCGCCAGATGCGACCACAGCGCGCGCTCGAGGCGCATCCAGTAGCCGCCATGGACGAAGACGACGAGGCCGGTCGGCTCGACTTGCGGCAGGAACAGATCGTAGGCGTTGCGCTCGCCCGGCCCATAGGCGACCCCGAGACGCGCGCGTCCGGCGGCAACCAGTTCCTCACGATAGGCGCGCGCCGGCTCCACCCAAGCCGCCGGCCAGCGGTCGCCGCCTGGAATGTTGGGGCCATTGGCATAGGCGTCGTCCCAATCGGCGATGCGGCGGCTGATCATGGCAAGCTCTCCCTGATGGCGGCGAACCGCCCTGTCCTTTGGCGCGATTGTAGCGGCTTGGCGAGCCCGGGGAACCCTCCTTGTCCCGGTCTTCCGAGGACCCGCCCGTCGTCGTCCAAGACCGGAGATTAATTCCTTCAATCTTGAAATTTCAAGCTTGAAATATATTCGGAGCGCTGTCATGCTGCCTTCACGTCACAGGCAATGGAGACGAAGGCGAGATGAAGATCGCAGTCCTTGGCGGCGGCCCCGCCGGTCTCTATTTCGCCATCTCGATGAAGCTGCGAGACGCCGCGCATGACGTCACCGTCATCGAGCGCAACAAGCCGGACGACACCTTCGGCTGGGGCGTGGTGCTCTCGGACGAGACGCTCGACAACCTCGCCGAGAACGATCCCGTCAGCGCCGAACGCATCCGCGCGCATTTCGCCTACTGGGACGACATCGCCGTGTTCTACCGGGGCACGCGGACGGTCTCCTCCGGCCATGGCTTCTGCGGCATCGGCCGCAAGCAGCTGCTCGTGCTCTTGCAGGAACGCGCCCGCGAGCTCGGCGTCGAGCTCGCCTTCGAGACGGAGGCGCGGGAACCGCAACACTACATGGAGCGCTACGACCTGGTGGTGGCCTCGGACGGCCTGAACTCGAAGACCCGCACGGCCTTCGCCGACGTGTTCAAGCCCGACATCGAGATGCGGGCCTGCAAGTTCGTCTGGCTGGGTACGCACCAGAAGTTCGACGACGCCTTCACCTTCATCTTCGAGGAGACTGACAAGGGCTGGGTGTGGGCGCATGCCTACCAGTTCGATCCCGACACCGCGACCTTCATCGTCGAGTGCAGCCAGGAGACCTGGGACAATTTCGGCTTCGGCACCATGTCGAAGGAGGAGTCCATCGCGACCTGCGAGGCGATCTTCAAGGATCATCTCGGCGGCCACGCGCTGATGTCCAACGCCAACCACGTGCGCGGCTCGGCCTGGATCAATTTTCCGCGCGTGCTGTGCGAGCGCTGGTCGCACCAGAACCTGGCGCTGATGGGCGATGCGGCGGCGAGCGCGCATTTCTCGATCGGCTCGGGTACCAAGCTGGCGGTGGAGAGCGCCATCGCGCTCGCCGACTACGTGACGTCGGAGGCCACGCTTTCCGCCGCCTTCGAGAAATACGAGGCGGCGCGGCGCACCGAGGTGCTGAAACTGCAATCGGCGGCGCGCAACTCGCTGGAGTGGTTCGAGGACATCGAGCGCTACCTCAATCTCGATCCGGTCCAGTTCAACTATTCGCTTCTGACCCGCTCGCAGCGCATCAGCCACGAGAACCTCAGGCTGCGCGACAAGGCCTGGCTGGGCGGCGCCGAGCGCTGGTTCCAGGTGCAGGCCGGCAGCCCGGCCAATACGGCGCGGGCGCCGATGTTCGCGCCGTTCAAGCTGCGCGACATGGCGCTGGCGAACCGTGTCGTCGTCTCGCCGATGGCGCAGTACAAGGCCGTCGACGGCTGCCCGACCGACTGGCACTTCGCCCATTATGCCGAGCGCGCCAAGGGCGGCGCGGCGATGCTGACCATCGAGATGACCTGCGTGTCGCCGGAAGGCCGCATCACGCCCGGCTGCCCCGGATTCTACGCGCCCGAGCACGAGACGGCCTGGAAGCGGCTGGTGGACTTCGTCCATGCCGAGACGGAGGCCAAGATCTGCGCCCAGATCGGCCACGCCGGCGCCAAGGGCTCGACGCAGGTCGGCTGGGAAGATGCCGACTGCCCGCTGCCCGAAGGCAACTGGCCGCTGCTGTCGGCCTCCGCGCTCGCCTGGTCGGAGATCAACGCCGTGCCGAAGGCGATGGACCGCACCGACATGGACACGGTGCGCGACCAGTTCGTGGCCTCGGCGCGGATGGCGCAGCGTTGCGGCTTCGACATGATCGAGCTGCACATGGCGCATGGCTATCTGCTGTCCTCGTTCATCACGCCGGTGACCAACCGCCGAACCGACGAATATGGCGGCAGCCTGGAAAACCGCATGCGCTTTCCGCTGGAGGTTTTTCGCGCCGTGCGGGCCGTCTGGCCGGCGGCAAAGCCGATCTCGGTGCGCATCTCGGCCAATGACTGGGTCGGCGAGGACGGCGTGACGCCCCAGGACGCGGTCGAGATCGCGCGGATGCTGAAGGACGCGGGCGTCGACATCTGCGACGTGTCGGCCGGGCAGACGTCGAAGCAGGCAAAGCCGGTCTATGGCCGCATGTTCCAGACGCCCTTCTCCGACCGCATCCGCAACGAGACCGGCATGGCGACGATGGCGGTGGGCAACATCTACGAGCCGGACCATGTCAATTCGATCCTGATGGCCGGCCGCGCCGATCTCGTCTGCCTCGCCCGCCCGCATCTGGCCGATCCCTACTGGACGCTGCATGCGGCGGCTTCGCTCGGCGATCGCGGCGTGACCTGGCCCAAGCCCTATCTCGCCGGCCGCGACCAGCTCTACCGGCTGGCGGAGCGGCAGGAGCAGATGACGGGGAAGGTGTGATGGTGGCGGTTCAAATGGGTAACGCTCCGAGCATTTCCGGAAATTTTGGAGCTCTGTCGCGCCCCCCTCTGGCCTGCCGGCCATCTCCCCCACGCGGGGGGAGATCAAGCGCGTCGCCGAAGCTGCCGATCTCCCCCCGCGTGGGGGAGATGCCGGCAGGCAGAGGGGGGCGTGACAGGGCTCGGCCTTCGGGAGTGCACGTCGCGAGGCCCCGGCCATGACCATCTCGCTTTCCCACGCGCTGGTCACCGGCGGGGCAACCGGCATCGGCAAGGCGACCGCGCTGGCGCTGGCGGAAGCGGGTGTCGAGGTGACGATCTGCGGGCGCCGGGCGGAGCCGTTGGAAGCCGTGGCGGCGCTCAACCCGCGCATCCATGCGATGACGGCCGACGTGACCGACGAGGCCTCGGTGCAGGCGCTCTACACGCAAGCGCAAGCGCTGCGCGGTCCGATCGAGATCGTGGTGGCCAATGCCGGGATCGCGTCGAGCGCGCCGGCGCACAAGACGACGCTGGCGGAATGGAACCGCATCATCGACGTCAACCTGACCGGCGCGTTCCTGACCGTGCGCCCCGCGCTGGCAGGCATGGCCGAGCGCAAGCGCGGCCGGCTGATCTTCATCGCGTCGGTGGCGGGGCTGCGCGGCTCGGCCTATGTCGCGCCCTATGTCGCCTCCAAGCACGGCGTGGTGGGCCTGATGCGGGCGCTGGCGGCGGAACTGCTCAAGACCGGCGTAACCGTCAACGCGATCTGCCCCGGCTATGTCGAGACCGAGATGCTGGAGGAATCGATCGCCCGGGTGATGGAAAAGACCGGGCGGAGCGAAGAGCAGGCGCGCGAGGGTTTCGCCGCCTTCAACCCGAACCACCGGCTGATCAAGCCCGAGGAGGTGGCGGGCGCGGTGCTGTGGCTGGCCAGCGATGCCGCGATTTCCATCACCGGCCAGCCGGTCGCGATCACGGGAGGTTGACGATGGCCGACGCCTCCCTAGCTGCGCTCGACGCGCCGCCGGCCTCCAAGGAGCGGCTGAGGCTGTGGATCCGGCTGCTGCGCGCCTCGCGCATCGTCGAGAACGAGTTGCAGGGGCGGCTGAAGCGCGAGTTCGAGACCACCCTGCCCCGCTTCGACGTGATGGCGGCGCTGAACCGGGCGCCCGACGGCATGCTGATGAGCGACCTGTCGCGCTACCTGCTCGTCTCCAACGGCAACGTGACGGGCATCGTCGACCGTCTCGTCAATGACGGCTTCGTGGCGCGTACGCGTCGCGACGGCGACCGCCGCACCTCGATCGTCAAGTTGACGGAACAGGGCACGGAGGCGTTCCGCGCCATGGCCGCCGAACACGAGGGCTGGATCGACGAGCTTCTGGGCGACGTCGTCGAACAGGACGCGCGACGCCTGTCGACGATGCTGAAGACGTTCCGCAGCAACTGGGAGGACGAACATTGACCGCGATGGCCGGGCTGACACCGCAGCATTTCCTCTGGGAGGCGAAGGACGGCGTGGCGCAAGTGCGCCTCAACCGCCCCGACCGCAAGAACCCGCTCACCTTCGAGAGCTATGCCGAGCTGCGCGACACGTTCCGGGCGCTCGCCTATGCCGACGACATCGACGTGGTGGTGTTCCTGCCGAACGGCGGCAACTTCTCGTCCGGCGGCGACGTGCACGAGATCATCGGGCCACTGACGAAGATGGACATGAAGGGCCTGCTGGCCTTCACGCGGATGACCGGCGATTTCGTCAAGGCGATGATCCATTGCGGCAAGCCGATCATCTCGGCCGTCGACGGCGTGGCGGTGGGCGCGGGCGCCATCATCACCATGGCCTCCGACATCAGGATCGCGACACCAGAGGCGAAGACGGCGTTTCTTTTTACCCGCGTCGGGCTCGCCGGCTGCGACATGGGCTCCTGCGCGATCCTGCCGCGACTGATCGGCCAGGGCCGCGCGGCCGAACTGCTCTACACCGGGCGCTCGATGACGGCCGCCGAAGGCGAGCGCTGGGGCTACTACAACCGGATCGTCTCGGCCGAGACCCTGGAGGCCGAGGCGCTCGCGCTCGCGGCATCGATCGCCGCCGGCCCCACCTTCGCGCACGGGATCACCAAGACGCAGCTGAACCAGGAATGGTCGATGAGCCTCGACCAGGCGATCGAATCGGAGGCCCAGGCGCAGGCGATCTGCATGCAGACCGGCGACTTCCGCCGCGCCTACGAGGCCTTCGTGGCGAAGGCGAAACCGGTGTTTCAGGGGGATTGAGGGATGCCTGACCGCTCCTTCCTTTCCTGGCCGTTCTTCGAGGAGCGCCACCGCGCCCATGCCGAACGGCTGGAGGCGTGGTGCGCGGAAAACCTCCCCGTCGATCACCATGACGTCGACGACGCCTGCCGCAGGCTGGTGGCGGCGCTCGGCCGCGACGGCTGGCTGATGCCGACCGCCATCGATCCCGCCTCCCCCGCGCCGCTCGACGTGCGCATGCTCTGCCTCACCCGCGAGACGCTGGCGCGCCATGACGGGCTGGCCGACTTCGCCTTCGCCATGCAGGGGCTCGGCACCGGCGCGATCAGCCTGTTCGGCAGCACCGAGCAGCAGCGCTGGCTCGACAGGACCCGGCGCGGCGAGGCGATCTCGGCGTTTGCGCTGTCGGAGCCGCGGTCGGGCTCGGACGTCGCCAACATGGACATGACGGCGGCGCGCGACGGCGACGATTACGCGCTGTCGGGCGAGAAGACCTGGATCTCCAATGGCGGCATCGCCGACGTCTACACCGTCTTTGCCCGCACCGGCGAGGCGCCGGGCGCGCGCGGCCTGTCCTGCTTCCTCGTGCCGGCCGACGCGGCCGGCCTGACGGTTGCCGAGCGGCTGGAGGTGATCGCGCCGCATCCGCTGGCCAGGCTATCCTTCGATGGCGTCCGCGTGCCGGCGTCGGCCATGATCGGCAAGCCGGGCGACGGCTTCCGCATCGCCATGTCGGTGCTCGACGTGTTCCGCTCGACGGTCGGCGCGGCCGCACTCGGCTTTGCACGGCGTGCACTCGATGAATCGCTTTCCCGCGCCAACAGCCGGGAACTGTTTGGAAAACCGCTGTTCGACCTGCAGATGGTGCAGGGCCACCTGGCCGAGATGGCGCTCGACGTCGATGCCTCGGCGCTGCTCGTCTACCGCGCGGCCTGGACCAAGGATTCGGGCGCGCCGCGCGTGACGCGGGAGGCGGCGATGGCGAAGCTTCATGCCACCGACAGCGCGCAGTCGGTGATCGACAAGGCGGTGCAGATCCATGGCGGCGACGGCGTGCGCAAGGGGCACATCGTCGAGAGCCTCTACCGCGAGATCCGCGCGCTGCGGATCTACGAAGGCGCGTCCGACGTGCAGAAGGTGGTGATCGCAAGACAGGTGATGGGGAGTCAGGGCGTATGAGGTCGTATCGCGGACGTCGCATTCCGTCGCGCCCCCCTCTGTCCTGCCGGACATCTCCCCCACGCGGGGGGAGATCGGCTGTCATCGCGGCCTTCGCCAATCGCCAACGGCACAGGATAAGCGCCGCCCCCGAAGCTGCCGATCTCCCCCCATGTGGGGGAGATGCCCGGCAGGGCAGAGGGGGGCGCCGTAGATCACTGACATCCGCACGTGTCTTCTTCACCCGTACAGAATCCGTGGGAGCCCAGCCATGATCCTCGGACCCTCCGGCCACACCGACAGCTTCGCCCGCGACAACCTGCCGCCAGCCGACCAGTGGCCGGATCTCCTGATGGAGGGGTTCGACTATCCGGAATGGCTCAATGCCGGCGTCGAACTGACCGACCGGATGGTGGAGCGCGGCTTCGGCGACCACACCGCGTTGATCGGAAACGGGCGGCGGCGCACCTACAAGGAACTCTCGGACTGGACCAACCGGCTGGCCCATGCGCTGGTGGAGGACTACGGCGTCAGGCCCGGCAACCGGATCCTGATCCGCGGCCCGAACAACCCGGCGGTGGTGGCCTGCTGGCTCGCCGCCACCAAGGCCGGCGCGGTGGTGGTCAACACCATGCCGATGCTGCGGGCGGGCGAACTCGCCAAGATCGTCGACAAGGCCGAGATCGCGCTGGCGCTCTGCGACACGCGGGCGCTGGACGAGATGGTGGCCTGCGCCAAGCAGAGCTCGTTCCTGAAGCAGGTGATCGGCTTCGACGGAACGGCCAACCACGACGCAGAACTCGACCGTGCGGCGCTGGACAAGCCGGTGCGGTTCGAGGCGGTGAAGACCGGCCGCGACGACGTCGCGCTGCTCGGCTTCACCTCCGGCACCACCGGCGTGCCGAAGGCGACGATGCATTTCCACCGCGACCTTTTGATCATCGCCGACGGCTACGCCAAGGAAGTGCTCGGCGTGACGCCGGACGACGTGTTCGTCGGCTCGCCGCCGCTCGCCTTCACCTTCGGGCTGGGGGGGCTCGCGATCTTCCCGCTGCGCTTCGGCGCGGCGGCGGCGCTGCTGGAGAACGCCTCGCCGCCCAACATGGTCGAGATCATCGAGAAGTACCGCGCCACGATCAGCTTCACCGCGCCGACCGCCTATCGCGCCATGCTGGCGGCCATGGACGAGGGCGCGGACCTCTCGTCGCTGCGCATCGCGGTGTCGGCCGGCGAGACGCTGCCCGGCCCGGTGTTCGAGGACTGGACGAAGAAGACCGGCAAGCCGATCCTCGACGGCATCGGCGCGACCGAGATGCTGCACATCTTCATCTCCAACCGGCTCGACGACCGGCATCCGGCAACGACCGGCCGGCCGGTGACCGGCTACGAGGCGAAGATCGTCGACAAGGACATGAACGAGGCGCCGCGCGGGACGATCGGCAAGCTCGCGGTCCGCGGCCCGACCGGCTGCCGCTATCTCGCCGACGACCGTCAGGCCGAATATGTCAGGGATGGCTGGAACATCACCGGCGACGCCTTCTGCCAAGACGAGGACGGCCGCTTTCATTTCGCCGCGCGCGCGGACGATCTGATCGTCTCGGCCGGCTACAACATCGCCGGACCGGAGGTGGAAGCGGCGCTGCTTTCACATCCCGACGTCCTTGAATGCGCGGTGATCGGCGTCGCCGACGAAGCGCGCGGCCAGATCGTGCAGGCGCATGTGGTGCTTATCCAGGGCTGCGCGGCAGACGAGGCCGCGACCAAGCGGCTCCAGGACCACGTCAAGGCCACCATCGCCCCGTTCAAATATCCCCGCTCGGTGATCTTCACCAAGGCGCTGCCGAAGACGCAGACCGGCAAGATCCAGCGCTTCAGGCTGCGCGAGACCGCATGATGACCGACTTCGACAAGACGCGCGCCGCCTTCGAGCTTCCCGACGGGATCGTCTATCTCGACGGCAATTCGCTCGGCCCCCTGCCGCGTGCCGCACGGGAACGGGTTGCGCGCGAGGTGAAGGAGTCCTGGGGCCGGATGCTGATCCGCGGCTGGAACGAGGCCGGCTGGATGGACCTGCCCGAAACCGTCGGCGACAAGATCGCCCGGCTGGTCGGCGCGTCGAAGGGAACGGTGGTGGCGGGGGATTCCACCTCGGTGAATCTTTTCAAGGCGCTGACGGCGGCTCTTGCACTGTCGGGCGAACGCAAGGTCGTGCTGTCGGACAGCGGCAACTTCCCGACCGACCTCTACGTCGCACAGCAGGCGCTGGCTGCGCTCGACCGCGGGCACGTGCTGAAAATCGTCGCGCCCGACGAGGTCGATGGCGCGATCGACGAGACGGTGGCGGTGCTGATGCTGACCCAGGTCGACTATCGCAGCGGCCGGCTGCACGACATGGCGGGACTGACCGCGAAGGCGCATGCGGCCGGTGCGGTGACCGTCTGGGACCTCGCCCATTCGGCCGGAGCGCTGCCCGTCGACCTCTCCGGCGCGGGCGCCGACTTCGCCATCGGCTGCGGCTACAAGTATCTCAACGGCGGCCCCGGCGCGCCGGCCTTCATCTACGTCCGTCCCGGGCATGCCGAACGGGTTTCGCCCGCGCTCGCCGGCTGGATGGGCCATGCGGCGCCCTTCGCCTTCGACCTCGGCTACGTGCCGGCCGACGGCGTCAACCGCATGCGGGTGGGGACGCCGCCGATCCTGTCGATGGCCTCGCTCGACGCCGCGCTCGACGTCTGGGACGGCGTCTCGATGGCCGACGTGCGGGCGCGCTCGATCGAGCTGTCGGAGAGCTTCATCGCGGAGGTGGAGGCGCGCTGCCCGCAGCTCGCGCTCGCCTCGCCACGCGATCCCGAACGGCGCGGCAGCCAGGTGTCGTTCGCCTTTGCCGAGGGCTATGCGGCCATGCAGGCGGCGATCGCCCACGGCGTGGTCGGCGACTTCCGGGCGCCCGACATCATGCGCTTCGGCTTCACGCCGCTCTATGTCGGCCTCGACGACGTGGTTCGCGCCGCCGAGACGCTCGAGCGCGTCATGGGCGACAGGCTCTGGGATCGGCCAGAGTACAAGCAGCGGGCCAAGGTCACATGAGCGCGCAGCACGATCCCTCGACGGACGGCGCGGTGACGGATTTCGCGCGGCGGATGTCCTATTCGGACTATCTGAAGCTCGACGGCATCCTCGACGCCCAGGCGCCGCTGTCGTCCTCGCCCGACGAGATGCTGTTCATCATCCAGCACCAGACCTCCGAACTCTGGATGAAGCTGGCGATCCACGAATTGACGGCCGCGATGGCCGCAATCGCGCGCGACGATCTGCGCCCGGCCTTCAAGATGCTGACGCGGGTGGCGCGCATCTTCGAACAGCTGAACGGCGCCTGGGACGTGCTGCGCACCATGACGCCCAGCGAATACACGCGCTTTCGCTCGGCGCTCGGCCAATCGTCGGGCTTCCAGTCCTGGCAGTACCGGGCGATCGAGTTCCTGGCCGGCAACCGCAACCTCGCCATGCTGAAGCCGCACGGCCACGACGCCGTCACGACGGCGGTGCTGGAGGGCATCCTCGCCCGGCCGAGCCTCTATGACGAGGCGATCCGGCTGCTCGTCCGCGAGGGCTTCGACCTGTCGGGCGAGGCGGAGCGCGCCGACTGGCGCGAGCAGCGCGTTGCGAGCGACCGTGTCATGGGCGCCTGGAAGGCGGTCTACCAGGATCCCGAGCGCCATTGGGCGCTCTACGAACTGGCCGAGAAGCTGGTCGACTTCGAGGATTATTTCCGCCGCTGGCGCTTCAACCACGTGACGACGGTCGAGCGCATCATCGGGCTGAAGCGCGGCACCGGCGGCACCGGCGGGGTTTCCTACCTCAGGCGGATGCTGGAGGTGGAACTGTTCCCGGAATTGTGGAAAGTCAGGACGGAGCTTTGAGCGGCGGAAAGCCGCCGAAGCAGGGAATGCCGGACAAGCGTCGCGCAAGGCGGTATCCGGTCAAAGCCAGAGGGCAAGAAAAGGGAGACTGAAGATGAAGAAGATCATTGCGGCGGGGATTGTGGGCCTCGCCATGAGCGTGAGCGGACTGGCCTTCGCCGAGCCGGTGAAGATAGGCATGATCACGACGCTGTCGGGCGGCGGCGCCGGCCTCGGCATCGACGTGCGCGACGCCTTCGCGCTCGCCATGAAGCAGGCGAACAATCCCGACGTGACGGTCGTCACCGAGGACGACGCGATGAAGCCGGAGATCGCGGTCCAGATCGCCGACAAGATGATCCAGAGCGACAAGGTCGACATCCTGACCGGCATCATCTGGTCGAACCTCGCCATGGCCGTCGTGCCGAGCGCCACCAGCCAGGGCATCATCTACCTGTCGCCGAACGCCGGCCCCTCGCCGCTGGCGGGCGCCAACTGCAACGCCAACTACTTCAACGTCGCCTACCAGAACGACAACTTCCACGAGGCGATGGGCGAATACGCCAACAAGGACTACAAGAACGTCTACATCCTGGCGCCGAACTATCCGGCCGGGAAGGACTCGCTCACCGGCTTCAAGCGCTTCTACAAGGGCGAGCTGGCCGGCGAGGTCTACACGCAGCTCGGGCAGACCGACTACGCCGCCGAGATCGCCCAGATCCGCGCTTCGGGCGCCGATTCGGTGTTCTTCTTCCTGCCGGGCGGCATGGGCATCGCCTTCACCAAGCAGTGGGCGCAGTCGGGCGTCGACCTGCCGCTGATGGGGCCGGCCTTCTCCTTCAGCCAGGACGTGCTGCCGGCGATCGGCGACGCGGCGCTCGGCGTCAAGAACTCGGCCTCGTGGTCGAACGACCTCGACAACGAGGCCAACAAGGCCTTCGTCGCGGCCTTCCAGGCCGAATACGGCCGCCTGCCATCCGTCTACGCCGCGCAGTCCTACGACACGGCCAACCTCATCCTGTCGGCCATGGGCAAGGCCAGCATCACCGACAAGGACGCCTTCAAGGCGGCTCTCAAGGAAGCGGACTTCGCCTCGGTGCGCGGCTCGTTCAAGTTCAACACCAACCAGCACCCGATCCAGAACATCTACGTGCGCGAGGTGGTGAAGGAAGGCGACGTGCTGACGAACAAGATCGTCGACACGGCCTTCGAGAACCACGAAGACGCCTACGCCAAAGACTGCAAGATGTAGGGAAAAAGCCCCCTCAACCAGCCCCCGCTTCGCTCGGCCGACCTCTCCCCGCTGGGGAGAGGAGGTTCCCTGATGTAGCGCCCTCTTCTCCCCCGCGGGGGAGAAGAGGGCCCGAAGGGCCGGATGAGGGGACGCCCGTCGAAGTGTGTCAGACATCGGTCATATCAACTTGCAAACCGCCCTCTTCATCGAGCAGATTCTCAACGGCCTCCAGTTCGGCGTCATGCTGTTCTTGATGGCGGCCGGACTGACGCTGATCTTCGGCGTCATGGGACTGATCAACCTCGCCCATGGCTCGCTCTACATGGTCGGCGCGTTCGCCTGCGCGACGGTGGCGGCGGCGACCGGCTCGTTCTGGCTCGGCCTCGTCGCCAGCCTGGCGGCAGCGGCCGCGGCCGGGGCACTGATGGAAATCACGGTCATCCGGCGGCTCTACGACCGCGACCACCTCGACCAGGTGCTGGCAACCTTCGCGCTGATCCTGATCTTTTCGGAAGGCACACGCTGGATCTTCGGCTCGATCCCGCTCTATCTGAACATCCCGCCGCTGCTGGCGGGCGCCATTCCGCTGCCCGGCGGCTCCGCCTATCCGCTCTATCGCGTGGCCATCATCGGCGTCGGAATCGCGGTCGCCATCGGGCTGCACCTTTTGATCACGCGCACCCGGCTCGGCATGCGCATCCGCGCCGGCGAAAGCGACCGCGAGATGATCGGCGCGCTCGGCGTCGACATCCGAACGCTCTACACCGTCGTGTTCGCGCTCGGCGCGGCGCTGGCGGGGCTCGCCGGCGCCATGGTCGGCGCGCTGCAATCGGTTCAGGTCGGCATGGGCGAGCCGGTCTTGATCCTCGCCTTCGTCGTCATCGTCATCGGCGGCATCGGGTCGATCCACGGCGCGCTCGTCGGGGCGCTGCTCGTCGGGCTGATCGACACGCTCGGGCGCTTCCTGCTGCCCATCGGGCTCGCCGCCTTCATGGGGCCGTCGGCCGCGGCCAGCATCGGAGCCTCGGTCGCCTCGATGCTGATCTATGTCTTCATGGCGCTGGTGCTGGCGATCCGCCCGCGCGGCCTGTTTGCCGCGGCCGGCTGAGGATGCACCCGTGACCCGCGAAACCCTCGTCAGCCTCGCCATCGTGCTCGCCCTCCTCGCCATACCGCTCTGGGCGACGGCCGCGGGCGAAACCTTCTACATCACGCTCGCCACCCGCATGGCGATCCTGGCGCTGGCGGCCGTCGGGCTCAACATCGCGCTCGGCCTTGGCGGTCTCGTCTCCTTCGGTCATGCCGCCTTCTTCGGCATCGGCGGCTACGCGGCCGGAATCCTGGCCAGCCACGCCTTCAACATGGAGCCGCTGCCCTTCGGCCTTTCGGGCACGAACGCCATGCCCGTCATCTGGATCGTGGCGATCGTCGCGTCGGGCCTCGTGGCACTGGCCATCGGCGCGATCAGCCTGCGGACGGCCGGCGTCTACTTCATCATGATCACGCTCGCCTTCGCGCAGATGATCTTCTACTTCGCCATCTCCTGGCCGGCCTATGGCGGCGAGGACGGGCTGTCGATCTTCGTCCGCAACCAGTTCCCTGGCGTCAACACGCTGAACGGACTCTCCTTCTTCTTCGTCTGCTTCTCGCTCCTGATCGCGTCTCTCGGGCTCTTTTCGCTGCTGCGCGGCTCGCGCTTCGGCGCGGCGCTGCAGGCGGCGCGCCAGAACGAGCAGCGGCTGGCGACCGTGGGCATCGCGCCCTACCGTATCCGTCTCGCCGCCTTCGTCATCTCGGCGATGGTGACGGGCCTGGCCGGCGCGCTATTCGCCGATCTCAACCGCTTCGTCAGCCCCTCGATGCTGTCGTGGCACATGTCGGGCGAACTGATCGTGTTGATCATCCTGGGCGGCGTGGGACGACTGGCCGGCCCCGTTGCGGGCGCGATGCTCTATGTCGCGTTCGAGTATTTCCTCGGCGGCATCACCGAGCGCTGGCAATTGTTCCTCGGGCTCCTGCTGCTCGCCGTCGTCCTGTTCGCGCGCGGCGGCGTGGTGGGGCTTCTTGCGGGAAAGGCGCGCCATGGCTGAGCCGATCCTGCAGCTTTCGAACCTGACCAAGACCTTCGGCGCCCTGAAGGCGACCGACGACGTCAGCCTCGACCTCAAGCCCGGCGAGATCCACGCGCTGATCGGCCCGAACGGCGCCGGCAAGTCGACGCTGATCCACCAGATCGCCGGCAGCCTGCGGCCCGACACCGGATCGATCCGCTTCCTCGGCAGCGACGTCGGCGCGCTCGGCGTGCCCGAACGGGCGCGGATGGGCCTCGGACGAACCTTCCAGATCTCGTCGCTGACGCCGGAGTTTTCCGCCTTGCGCAATGTCATGCTGGCGGTCCAGGCGCGGCAGGGCACGAGCTTCCGCTTCTTCAAGCCGGTGATGCGCGACCGGACGCTGACCGAGCCGGCGATGGCGATGCTGGAGCGTGTCGGGCTTGCCGGCCGGGCAGCGATTCCCGCCGCCGAACTCTCGCATGGCGAGCGACGGCAGCTCGAGATCGCCATCGCACTGGCGCTGGGCTCGAAAGCCTTCCTGCTCGACGAACCGATGGCCGGGATGGACCCCGAGGGTTCCAAGACCCTCACCGGCTTCCTCGACCAGTTGCGCGCGGAGGCGCCGATCCTGCTCGTCGAGCACGACATGGATGCCGTCTTCGCGCTCGCCGACCGCATCACCGTGCTCGTCTACGGCCGGGTGATCGCGACCGGCACGGTGGAGGAAATCCGCAACGACGCGGACGTGCGCCGCGCCTATCTCGGAGAGGAGGCATGACGATGCTCCTCGACGTTTCCGGCATCGAGACCTTCTACGGCGCCAGCCAGGCCCTGTTCGGCGTCGACCTCTCCGTCGCCGAGGGCGAGGTCGTGGCGCTGATGGGCCGCAACGGCATGGGCAAGACCACGACGATCCGCTCGATCTGCCGGCTCAATCCGCCGCGCAAGGGACGCATCGCCTTCGCCGGGCGCGACATCGCGGGCCTGCGCGCCTTCCGCGTCGCGCGGCTCGGCATCGGCCTCGTGCCGGAGGGCCGCCGCTGCTTCCCGAACCTGACCGTGCGCGAGAACCTGGTCGCGGCCGCACGATCCGGCCAATGGACGCTTTCGCGCATCGAGGCGCTGTTTCCCCGGCTGGCCGAGCGCCGCGACCAGTTCGCCTCGACGCTGTCGGGCGGCGAGCAGCAGATGCTGGCGATCGGCCGGGCGCTGATGACCAATCCCCGTCTCCTGATCCTCGACGAGGCGACGGAGGGGCTGGCGCCCGTCATCCGGCGCGACATCTGGACCTCGATCCGCACGCTGAAGGCCGAGGGCCAGTCGATCCTGGTCGTCGACAAGACGATGGCCGAGCTTCTGCCGGTCGCCGATCGCTGCACCATCATCGAGAAGGGCCGCACGGCCTGGACCGGCATTCCCGCCGAACTGACCGACGCCATACGAGACCGGCTTCTCGGCGTCTGACTGGAGGAACCTTGAATGGCGAACACGCCCGAGCATCGGGAATTGCACCCGTCGACCTGGAAAGCCGCCAAGGGTTATGCCAACGGCATGCTGGCGGAGGGACGCACGATATGGGTCGGCGGGCAGATCGGCTGGAACGGCGATCAGGTCTTCGAGACCGACGATTTCGTCGGCCAGGTGCGCCAGGCGCTGGAAAACATCGCCGCGGTGCTGGCCGAGGCGGGCGCGGAACCGCGCCACGTCGTGCGGATGACCTGGTACATCACTGACAAGGCCGAATACCTCGCCCGCCTGCCGGAGATGGGCCAGGCCTACCGCGCCGTCATGGGCAAGCATTTCCCGGCCATGACCATGGTGCAGGTGGTGGCGCTGATCGAGGATCGCGCCAAGGTCGAGATCGAGGCGACGGCGGTGCTGTCGGGCTGAGACCGGGCATCCCCGCGATCGGCGACGAGCAGGACGACATGTTCGTATCGTCTGGTCCGTTGCAGTGTCCGGTGGATGGGGACAACGAAGTGTCCCGCCTCGTTCTGGCCCAACATCGGCTCATCCGCGCAGGCTTGCGGCACCGCGCGGGCTTTGCCACACACACTCGATGAACAGTCAAGCCTCGATCCCCAAGGCAGCGCTCTGGATGGGCGGCTGGCTCGCCCTGATGCTGACCATGACGGTCGCGGGACGCGAAGCCACCCGCAACCTCGACCTCTTCCAGATCATGGTGATGCGCTCGGTGATCGGGCTTGCCATGCTGATGCCCCTGGTCATGCTCGCCGGCGGCATACGCTCGATGCGCACGACGGCGCTTTCACAGCATGTCGGCCGCAACGTCGTACATTACGGCGGTCAATATCTCTGGCTCTACGCCCTGACGCTTATTCCCATCGCGCAACTGATCTCGATCGAATTCACGATGCCGATCTGGACGGCGATCCTGGCCGCGCTCTTCCTTGGCGAACGCATCGGCTGGCGCAAGGCCGTCTCGATAGCGCTGGGGCTGGCGGGCGTGGCCATCATCGTGCGGCCGGGGGTCGACACGATCGACCTCGGCCAGGTGCTGGCGCTGGCCTCGGCGATGGCCTTCGCGGTCTCGGTGATCATGGTGAAGGCGCTGACGCGCCGCGACAGCGTCACCGCCATCATCTTCTGGATGCTGGTCATCCAGACGGTGCTCGGCCTGGTTCCGGCGCTGCTGGTCTGGACGACGCCGACGGCCGTCGACTGGCCGTGGATCCTGCTGGTCTCGTTCTGCGGCACCTTCTCGCACTACTGCATGGCGCGCGCGATGGTGCATGCGGAGGCGACCATCGTCGTACCGATGGACTTCCTGCGCGTGCCGCTCGCCGCCGTCGTCGGCTACCTCGTCTATGCCGAAGCGATCGACATGTTCACGGCGCTCGGCGCGGGGCTGATCCTGTTTGGCAACCTTTTGAACCTTCGGCGCGGCGGAACGGCGCGCATTCCCCCGAAGTAGAACAATGGAGATGGGGAAAAGCCTGCAAGCCAAAGGTTGTGGGCGGCTTTCCCTTGTCAACCGCGTGCAGGCCAGTCTATCACCGGGCAACATGCGGGATGGCGAGAAACGGTGCAGGAAGCGCCCCGCCCGACCGAAGGGGAGCACGGCCGGAGCATGCCGACCATCATCGACGTCCAGGACGTGTCGAAGCGCTTTGGCAACGTGCTCGCGGTCGACCATTGCTCGCTGTCGGTCGAGAAGGGATCGATCACCGGGCTGATCGGCCCCAACGGCGCGGGCAAGACGACGCTCTTCAACATGGTGGCGGGTGCGTTTCCCCCGTCGTCCGGGCGCATCCTGCTCGACGGCGAGAACGTCACCGGCCTGAAGGCGCATGAACTGTTCGGGCGCGGCCTTCTGCGCACCTTCCAGATCGCGCAGGATTTCTCCAACATGACCGCCATCGAGAACCTGATGATGGTTCCGGCCGGCCAAAGCGGCGAGAACCTGTTCTCGGCCTGCATGCGCCGCGGCGCGGTGATGCTGGAGGAGGAAGCGGTTCGCCGCCGCGCCGAAGAGGTCATCGACATCATCCGGCTCGATCATGTGAAGAACGAGCGTGCCGGCAATCTCTCCGGTGGACAGAAGAAACTGCTCGAACTCGGCCGCGTGATGATGGCCAAGCCGCGCGTCGTGCTGCTCGACGAGATCGCGGCCGGCGTCAATCGCACGCTCCTCAACGACCTCGCCGCGGTGGTGCAGCGTCTCAACCGCGAGGAAGGCCTCACCTTCTTCGTCATCGAGCACGACATGGACCTGATCGCCCGGCTGTGCGACCCGGTGATCGTGATGGCGGCCGGCAGCGTGATGATGCAGGGACCGATGTCGCAGATCCGCAACGATCCCGAGGTGATCGAGGCCTATTTCGGCGGTTCGCCGGCCGCGGAGGCGCATTGATGCCGCTGCTCGAGATGACGAACATCCATGGCGGCTACGGCGGCGCCAACATTCTCAACGGCGTGTCGATCGCCATCGAGGCCAACCAGATCGGCGTCATCGTCGGCCCCAACGGCGCCGGCAAGTCGACGTCGCTGAAGGCGCTCTTCGGACTGCTCACGGTCAGCGAAGGCAGCATCGTCTTTAACGGCAAGACGGTCACCAACCTGGCGCCGGAAAAGCTGGTGCTGGAAGGCCTGTCCTACGTACCGCAGGAGTTCAACGTCTTCCCGACCATGTCGGTTCAGGAAAACCTCGAAATGGGCGCCTATGTGCGCCGCGATTCCTACCGTCACCTGATCGACCTGGTCTACGACTACTTTCCGCCGCTGAAGGACAAGCGACGCCAGCCGGCCGGCGAACTGTCGGGCGGCCAGCGCCAGATGGTGGCGATCGGCCGCGCGCTGATGACGGAGCCGCGCCTGCTTCTCCTCGACGAACCGACGGCTGGGCTTTCGCCGCGCTACATGGGCGAGATCTTCGATCGCATCATCGCGGTGAACAAGGCCGGCGTCGGCATCCTGATGGTCGAGCAGAACGCGCGCCAGGCGCTGGCGCTGGCGCATCGCGGCTTCGTGCTGGCCGGCGGCCAGAACCGCTTCACCGGAACCGGGGCCGAGTTGCTGGCCGATCCGGACGTCGCGAAGAGCTTTCTGGGCGGAGGGAACGATCATGCCTGAAGCCGGCCTGCTTGCCGTCCTGCCGATGAGCGAGATCGTGTTCTTCCTCAACAAGGTGGTCATCGCCGGGCTGATCACCGGATCGATCTATGCGCTCGGCGCCGTCGGCGTGACGCTGATCTTCGGCATCCTGCGCTTCGCGCATTTCCCGCATGGCGACATGATGACCGCCGGCGCCTTCGTGGCGCTCGTCCTCTTGTGGATGTTCCCGGGCGTCGGCGCCGCCGTCGGCCTGCCGACGGCCTTCGTCCTGATGCCGATCGCGATGGCGGTCACGGCCGTCTTCGCCGTCGGGCTCGACCGGCTCTTCTACCGGCCGATGCGCCAGTCGGGCGTGAAGCCCGTCGTCATGGTGATGACCTCGATCGGCGTCATGCTGATGATGCAAGGGCTGCTGCGCCTGTTTGCCGGTACCGGCACGCGCCAGCTCTACGCCGACAGCGACGACAAGGACATCTTCCGCATCCCGCTCGGCGGACGCGACCTCGTCATCACCGAGCCGCAGCTCCTGCTCTTCGCCACGACCATCCTCGCCGTCGTCGCGCTACACTTTTTCCTCACCCGTTCGCGCATGGGCAAGGCGATGCGGGCGGTCTCCGACAATCCCGACCTCGCGCGCGTCTCGGGCATTTCGATCGACCATGTGGTGCGCACCACCTGGCTGATCGCGGGCGCGCTGGCGGCGGCCGGCGGAACGCTGCTGGCGCTCGACGTCACGCTGAAGCCGGACCTGTCCTACAACATCATCCTGCCGATCTTCGCGGCCGCCATCGTCGGCGGCGTCGGCCAACCCTACGGCGCCATCGCCGGCGGGCTGCTCGTCGGCTTCAGCGAGACGCTGGCCGTGTTCAACTGGTCGGTGCTGCTGCGTCCGCTAAGGCCCTACCTGCCTGAATTCATCGAAATCCCGGCCAAGCTCGCCTTCGTGCCGACGGAGTACAAGATCGTCGTGCCCTTCTTCATCCTGATCGTGGTGCTGATCTGGCGTCCGACCGGAATCTTCAAGGGGAGGGTCAACAATTGAACCCGTCGCTGCGCGAAACCGGCCTTTTTGCCGGGCTCGTCGTCCTCGTCGCCGGCATCTTCGCCTGGCTTGGCACCGCCTATGGCGTGCGCATGCTCGTGGAGGCTTCCTGCTACGCCATCATCGCGCTCGGCCTCACCATCCAGTGGGGCTATGCCGGGCTGTTCAACGTCGGCCTGATGGGCTTCGTGGCGATCGCGGCCTTCACCACGGTCCTCGTTTCCTATCCGGTGAACGACGTCTTCTGGAGCGGCGACGGGCCATGGATGCTGGGTCAGGCCGCGCTGACGCTCGCGATCGGCGTGGCTGTCACCCTCCTCGTCTCCCGTTCGACGCGCATCGGCATTCCAAAGGGCCTGCGAACGGCGCTGACGCTGGTCGCCGCTGCGATCACCTATCTCGCCGTGCAGGGACAGCTCGACCCGGCCGCCACCCTGATCGAACGCGAGGCAGGCTTCGTGGGCGGCTTCGGCCTGCCGGTCTGGATGGGCTGGGTGGCGGGCGGGCTGATCGCCGGCCTGCTCGGCTGGGCGATGGGCCGCATCACGCTCGGGCTGCGCGCCGACTACATGGCCATCGCCACGCTCGGGATCGCGGAGATCGTCAAGGCGTTCCTGAAGAATGCCGACTGGCTGACACGCGGCACGCTCACCGTCTCGCCCCTGCCCTGGCCGGTGCCAACGCCACAGGATCTGGGCTTCGTCGCCTCGCGGTCGGCCTACCTGGCGGTGACGGCGGTGATGATCGTCGTGCTCTATGTGCTTCTCGAACGCGCCTGGCATTCGCCATGGGGCCGCATGATGCGTGCGATCCGCGACAACGAGGTCTCGGCGGCCGCGATGGGCAAGGACATCAACCGGCGACGGCTGGAGATGTTCGTCGTCGGCAACTTCATCATCGGCCTCGGCGGCGCCGCACTCATCACCTTCACGACGATCTTCGACCCGTCGTCCTTCGCGCCGCTGAACCACACCTTCCTGATCTGGGTGATGGTCATTCTCGGGGGGGCCGGGAACAATCTGGGCACCATCTTCGGCGCGCTTCTCGTCTACGTCATCTGGATCATGTCGGAGCCGGTGGCGATCTTCCTGTTCACCAACGCCGAACAGTTGGGCGAGCGCCTGTTTGGCTGGGAGGCGCCCTCCGATCTCTACACCCGCGCCTTGCAGATGCGCGTCTTCGTCATCGGGCTGACGATCACGCTCGTGCTGCGCTTCGCACCGAAGGGCCTGCTGCCGGAGAAGGTGGTCAAGTACGACTGACGCCGCACGGAAACGCTGGGGGCTCAGGCCGGATCGCGCTCACGACGCAGGCGCGCGACCTGCTCGGAGACGATCAGTTCGATGACGTCAAAGGGAACCTCCGTCGCCAGCGGAAAGCGGACGGTGTCCTTCCAGTCCCGCCATGGCGCGATCTTCTCCTCGAAATCGGCCGACCCCCGATAGACTGGATAGAGGCCGACATGCTTCTTCCACGCGGCATAGTAGACGATGCTGGCTCCGTCGAGCAGCGCGGTGGGCATGCCGTAGCGGATCGCCTCCTGCGCGCCAGGCGCGGCACTCGCGATCAATTCCCTGATCCGGGCCATGATCGTGCGTGGAAGTTCCGGAAGCGATTCCAGGTACGTATCTACTGAATCGAACGTTTCTGCCATGGCCCTGCCCCGATCACGGTTGCCGGATCATAAGCAGGACTCCGACGTCTCGTCCATCAGGACGTTGCAACCGAAGGCTGCCGCTCGGGGACGGTCGAACCGTACCGGCTGGCGGGCTTCCGTCCCGAGCGCCATGACGCGAGAACCTCATCGAGTGCCGACGTCGTGGCGACGCAACCAACACAGCAACGACAGAGGCCGGAACATCGGCAACGATGCTCCGGCCTCGACAGGTTCACCGTCGGTTGGGATGAGGACTACTTGACCTCGCCGACTTCCTTGAAGCCCTTGCCCTCGACGACCATCTCGATGATGACGCCCGGAACGTCGCCGGCCCCGTCAAACTCGAGCGCTCCCGAGGCGCCCTCGTAGTTGATGTCGACGCCCTCGGCGAGGAGCTTCCTGGCCTTCTCCCACTCGCCCGGATAGATCGGCTCGCCGGGAGCGCTGGCGACCTCGCGCAGCGCAGCGCTGAGACCCGCGCGATCGGCCGAACCGTTCTTCTGGATCGCGAGCGCCAGCAGGAAGGCGGCATCGTAGGATTGCGGGCCGAAGGAGGCGTTGGGGTCGATGCCGCCAGCCTTGGCGAGGTCGGAGTAAAGCGACGTGCCCGGCGTCTCGGAGCGTCCGATCTTGGTGCCGATGAAACCGTCGAGCTTGCCCTCGCCGATGGCGGCGACGAGGCTGTCGCCGACCATGCCGTCGCCGCCCGCGAAGTTGGCGAAATCGCCGCTCTCCAGCGCCTGTCGTACGATGGTCTGGCCCGAGCCGTCGACATACGCCAGCACGACCAGCATGTCGGCGCCAGACGACGCGAGCGAGCCGATCTCGGCGCGATAGTCGGCCTTGCCGTCCTCGTGCGCCTCGTTCGCGGCAACCGTGCCGCCCAGCGCCTCGAAGGACGACTTCAGCGCGTCGGCATAGCCCTTGCCATAGTCGTTGTTGACGTAGGTGACCGCGATGGTGTCATGGCCCTTCGCCTTGAGGATCTTGGCCAGCACCTCGCCGGAATAGGCGTCGGACGGCGTGGTGCGGAACAGGAGATCGTTGTCGTCGACCGACGTCACGGCCGGCGAGGTCGCCGATGGCGACACGATGACGACGCCGCCCGGAATGGCTGCGCTGTTGGCAGCGGCGATCGTCTCGCCGGAACAGAGCGGGCCGACCAGCGCCGTCACCTTTTCGGCGTTGACCATCCTGTCGGCGGCGTTCGAGGCGGCGGTGGCGTCGATGCAGGTGGAGTCGGCCGAGATGATCGTCAGTTGCCCGTCAAGGATGCCGCCCTGGGCATTGACGTGGTCGACGGCCAGCTTTGCCGCGTCGAAGATCGGCGGCACGAGGCTCTCGATCGGTCCCGTGAAGCCGCCGAGGAAGCCGAGCTTGACGTCTTCGGCCTGAGCCGCGCCGGCCGCAACGAGCGCCGTCGTCGCGACGGTGGCCGCGATCAGGCTGCGAAACACGTTACGCATGAAATGTCTCTCCCATCATGTCCGTGATTGTCTGTCCGGTCGCCGGACTGCCGCTTCCGCACGCCGGACGTGCGGCGGAAACCGTGCGGCGATATTGGGAGGGCGCTCGCCGTTTGTAAAGTACAACCGACCGGATGCGGACCGTCATGGCAGGGCGCCGATACGGCAAAAATCAAATTCCGCACTTGACGTATGTAATAACATTACACTATGTCGACATTCCGGTCCGGCCAGAACCCTCATGGGCGGGACCGCGATGAACAAGGAGCACGACATGCGTTCTTTCGCCCTTGCCCTCGCGGGCTCGGTTTTCCTCGCCCCCGCCATGCTGTCGGCCGCGACCGCCGAACCCCTGAAGGTGGTCGCCAGCTTTTCCATCATCGGCGATTTCGCCCAGAATGTCGGCGGTGACCGGATCGAGTTGATCACGCTGGTCGGCCCGAATGGCGATGCGCATGTCTACGAGCCGAGGCCGGCCGATGCGGCGGCCGTGTCCAGGGCGGACCTGGTTCTGGTCAACGGGCTTCATTTCGAAGGCTTCCTGTCGCGCCTGACCGAGGCCAGCGGCAAGGACGTGCCGGTCGTGGAACTGACGCGCGGGGTAACGCCGATCTCGATGACCGAGGACGGTCATCACGAGGACGAAGCCAAGGCCGATGACCATGGTCACGACCACGCCAAGAGCGAGGACGCTCATGGCCACGACCAAGCCGAGGACGACCACGGCCACGATCATGAGAAGGCGGCGGCGGCCGAGGAGCACGACGGCCACGATGGCCATGGACACCAGCACGAGGGCGGCGTCGACCCGCACGCCTTCCAGTCCGTTCCGAACGCGAAGATCTACGTCCGCAACATCGCGGACGCTTTCTGCGACCTCGATTCCGAGGGATGCGACCACTATCGGCAGAACGCCGCCGCCTACACGGCCGAACTGGATGCGCTGGACGCCGAAATCCGCGCGACCGTCGCGTCGATCCCGGAAGACAAGCGCACGCTGATCACCTCGCATGACGCCTTCGGCTACCTTGGCTCGACCTATGGCCTCACCTTCCTCGCGCCCGAGGGCATCTCCACCGAGTCCGAGGCGTCTGCCACGGACGTCGCGGCGCTGATCCGCCAGATCCGCGAGGACAAGGCTTCGGCCGTCTTCGTCGAGAACATCACCAACACGAGGCTCATCGAGCAGATTGCCAGCGAGACCAACCTGACGATCGGCGGGACGCTTTTCTCCGACGCGCTGTCGGACCCCGACGGCCGGGCCGGCACCTATATCGGCCTCATGCGCCACAACATCGAGACCATCGCCGCCGCCATCTCCGGCAGCTGATCCCTTTCCGCAGCGTCGGGGCGGCTCGCATGCGCGGCCGCCCCGCGTTCTCGACGGTTGCGCGGCGCCGTCGGACACGCCCCGTCAGAGCGAGATCGCGGTCTCCTGCTTGATTTCCTTGAGCACGAGATTGGTGCGCACGTTGGCGATGCCCGGCAGGCGGAAAAGAAAGCGCTCCAGGAACTCGTTGTAGGCGGCGAGATCGTCGCACACCACGCGCAGATGATAGTCCGCTTCTCCCGTCGTGGCGTGGCAGTCGAGCACTTCCGGACGGCGGCGAACCTCCGAAATGAATGTCTCGACATGACGTTCGTCGTGGCGCGACAAGGTCACGTGGACGATGGCGTGAAAGGCCTTGCCGACCCGTGGCGGATCGATGATCGCGCAGTAGCGGCGGATGACGCCCGCGTCCTCCAGCGCCTTCACCCGGCGCCAGCAGGCCGAAGCCGACATGCCGACGCGCTGCGCCAGATCCTGGTTCGACAGGCGGCTGTCGGCCTGCAGCGCGTTGAGGATGCGGCGATCCTGGTCCTCCAATCGTTCCACGAATGATCCTCCTTCCGGCAAAATCCACCAATCCCTGGCCTCTTGACGACATGTTCTACCAGATTGCACCCTGTCTTGCGCCATTCTGGAGAAACATTCCACGGCTTGGCGCGTAGAATGGTCGGGTTACCCAATGGGAGGTCCCATGACGGCACACGACCCCATCCGCGATCTGTCCCGCTACCGCCTGCAGGACCGCTACACGCAGCCCGCCGGACGCATCTTCATGACGGGCACGCAGGCGCTGGTGCGCATCGTGCTCGACCAGGCGCGACGCGACCGCGCGGCGGGCCTGAACACAGCCGGCTTCGTGTCGGGCTATCGCGGGTCGCCGCTGGGTGGCCTCGATCTCGAACTCTGGCGGTCGAAGACGCTGGTCGAGGACAACCGGATCGAGTTCCTGCCCGCCGTCAACGAGGATCTGGCGGCCACCGCGGTCCTGGGGTCGCAGCAGGTGGAGACCAATCCGGACCGCACCGTCGATGGCGTGTTCGCGCTCTGGTACGGCAAGGGGCCGGGCGTCGACCGCGCCGGCGATGCGCTCAAGCACGGCAATGCCTACGGCTCCTCGCCGCATGGCGGGGTGCTGGTGGTGGCGGGCGACGACCATGGCTGCGTCTCCTCCTCCATGCCGCACCAATCCGACGTCGCCTTCATGGCCTGGTTCATGCCGACGCTGAACCCGGCGAGCGTGGCCGAGTATCTTGCCTTCGGCGAATGGGGCTACGCGCTGTCGCGCTTCTCAGGCATGTGGGTCGGCTTCAAGGCGATTTCGGAGACGGTGGAATCGGCGGCCTCGGTCGAGCTTTCGCCCGACCGCGTCTTCGCCACGCCCGACCTCACCCCGCCGCCCGGCGGGCTGCACTATCGCTGGCCGGACCTGCCCGGCCCGCAGATCGAGGAGCGCATGGAGGCCAAGAAGCAGGCCGTCCACGCCTTCGCCGAGGCCAATCCGATCGATCGCCACATCTACGACGTGAAAGGCGCCCGCTTCGGCATCGTCACCACCGGTAAGGGCCATCTCGACCTGATGGAGGCGCTGCGCCTGCTCGGCATCGGCGAGGCGCAGTGCCGCGAACTCGGCATCGACATCTACAAGGTCGGCATGGTCTGGCCGCTGGCCCGCCGCGACGCGCTCGATTTCGTGCGCGGCAAGGAGGAGGTGCTGGTCGTCGAGGAAAAGCGCGGCATCATCGAAAGCCAGTTCAAGGAGTATTTCTACGACTGGCCGGGCCACAAGCCCCGCGCCATGGTGGGCAAGCGCGACGAAGCCGGCGAGCGGCTGGTGCCGTGGACCGGCGAACTGTCGCCGCGCCTGCTCGTGCCGATCGTGGCGAAGCGGCTCGAAGGGCTGTTTCCCGGCCGGGGCTTCGCCGAACGCGCAGCCGTCATCACCGCCGAGACCGCGCCCGCCATTTCCGTGCCGGGCGCGACGCGCACGCCCTATTTCTGCTCGGGCTGCCCGCACAACAGCTCGACCAAGGTGCCCGAAGGCTCCAAGGCGCTGGCCGGCATCGGCTGCCACTTCATGGCAAGCTGGATGGACCGCGAGACGACGTCACTGATCCAGATGGGCGGCGAAGGCGTGAACTGGGCCGCGTCCTCGCGCTTCACCGGCAGGGGCCACGTGTTCCAGAATCTCGGCGAAGGCACCTGGTATCATTCGGGCTCGATGGCGATCCGCCAGGCGGTCGCGGCCGGAGCCAACATCACCTACAAGATCCTCTACAACGACGCCGTCGCCATGACCGGCGGCCAGCCGGTGGACGGCCCGGTCTCGGTGCAGGCGATCGCGCAGTCCGTCCGCGCCGAGGGCGTGGAGCGCATCGCGCTGGTCTCGGATGCGCCGGACAAGTTCCAGCCGGGCGACTTTCCATCGGGCACGACCATCCATCACCGCCGCGACCTCGATGCCGTGCAGCGCGAGTTGCGGGACATCGAAGGCGTCACCGCGCTGATCTACGAGCAGACCTGCGCCACCGAGAAGCGACGGCGGCGCAAGCGCGGCACGATGGAGGACCCGAAGACCTTCGCGGTGATCAACGAACTGGTCTGCGAGGGCTGCGGCGACTGTTCCGTGGAATCGAACTGCCTGTCGGTGGAGCCGGTCGAAACCGAATTCGGCACCAAGCGGCGCATCAACCAGTCGTCCTGCAACAAGGACCTGTCGTGCCTGAACGGCTTCTGCCCGAGTTTCGTGACGGTGGAGGGCGCGACGCGCCGGAAGAAGACGGGCGTCGAGATCGACCTCGCCAGGCTTGCGGCCGACCTGCCCTCGCCCGAACTCCCCGCGATCGAGCAACCCTATGACCTTTTGATCACCGGCGTCGGCGGCACCGGCGTCGTGACGGTCGGGCAGCTCGTCACCATGGCCGCGCACCTGGAGGCGAAGGGCGCCTCGGTGCTCGACTTCACCGGCTTCGCGCAGAAGTTCGGCCCGGTGCTCTCCTTCGTGCGGCTGGCGCACACGCCGGACGCCATCAATCAGGTCCGCGTCGACACCTGCTCGGCCGACGCGCTGATCGGCTGCGACATCGTCGTCTCTTCCTCGCCCAAGGCGTCGGCGACCTACCGGCCGGGCATGAAGGCGGCGGTGAACCTGGCGAAGATGCCGACCGGCGACATCGTGCGCCGCCGCGATGCCGACCTCGCCATCGACCAGCGGCTGTCGGCCATTGCCGGCGTCGTCGGGCGCGACGCCCTCGCCGCGATCGACGCCAATCATCTGTCGGAAAAGCTCTTCGGAGACAGCGTCTTCGCCAACGTGCTGATGCTCGGCTTTGCCTGGCAGCAGGGGCTGGTGCCGGTTTCGCTGGAAGCACTGCGGCAGGCGATCGAGCTCAACGGCGTCGCCATCGAAGCCAATCACCGCGCCTTCCTGATCGGCCGGATCGCGCAGGCCATGCCGGAACGGCTGGAGGGATTGCTGGCGCCGAAGACGCCCGCGAAGGAAACGCTCGACCAGACGATCACGAGGCGCGAGGCGTTTCTCGTCGACTACCAGAACCCCCACTACGCGGCGCGCTATCGCCGGACGGTCGATCGCGTGCGAAGGCTCGAGCGCGAGATCGGCGGCGAGCGGCTGACCCAGGCGGTGGCGAAGTCGCTGTTCAAGCTGATGACCTACAAGGACGAGTACGAGGTGGCGCGGCTGCACACGCAGACGGGCTTCGCCGAACGGCTGAAGCAGGACTTCGATGGCGATTTCCGCATCGTGCATCACCTGGCGCCGCCCGTCCTGCCCTCCGGCCACGACGCGCGCGGGCGGCCGCTGAAACGCGCCTTCGGGCCGTGGATCCGGATCCCGCTGCACGGGCTCGCACGGCTGAAGCGGCTGCGCGGGACGGTGCTCGATCCCTTCGGCTACACGGCCGAGCGGCGCATGGAGCGAGGCCTGATCGCCTGGTACGAAGCCAAGGTCGATGCGGCACTTGGCCGGTTGACCCGCGACAATCAGGCGGGCCTGGCCGACGCGCTGGCGCTGCCGATGCAGATCCGCGGCTACGGCCCGGTCAAGGAGGAAGCGGCGGCGCGGATCAAGGCGGAGATGGAGCGCCTGCTGCCCCGACGAGACCCGGCATCGTTGCCGGGTTGATTCCGCCGCGCCCCGTAAACCCCTGATCCTTATAGGCTTGCACACTCCATATGGCGAAGCGGCCAGTGCCGTCGCAGTATGGGCGGTACGAATGGCGGCGACGAATGTCGAGACTTCGCAGATGAAACGTTGACAATTTATCATCGTGTGACAGGATCGCGATCAAGAACGCCTGACGCAGGGGAGCGAACGGGCCCGACCGGACCGACCAACGGAAGGAGGCAACCGCTTGCGGAGACCGACGGTTAGCAGATCCGCGCGCGGTTCACTTCGGAGCCAGATCGCAACATTGACCTTGCACCGGGCGCTCCTTCGGGCTTCCAATAAGAACCAGGCGAACGACCACCGGGAACCTCATCCAGCAACCATGACAATGGGAGAAAGACCATGATGAAGAGCTTCAAGACGCTTCTTGCCGCCACCGCCCTCACAGGGATGGCCGCGAGCGCCGCCACGGCCGAGACCTGGGACATGCCGATGGCCTACCCGGCCACGAACTTCCATTCCGAGAACGCTTCGCTGTTTGCCGCCTGCGTGAAGGATGCCACCGGCGGCGCCCTCGACATTGTCACCCATGCCGGCGGATCGCTGTTTTCGGGCAGCGACATCAAGCGCGCCGTGCAGACCGGCCAGGCGCCGATCGGCGAGCGGCTGATTTCGGCGCACGCCAACGAGAACCCGCTGTTCGGGGTCGATTCCATCCCCTTCCTCGCCACCTCCTTCGCCGATTCCAAGAAGCTGTGGGACGCGGCGCTGCCGAAGCTCGGGGACGTGCTGGCCGACCAGAACCTCGTCTACGTCTACTCGGTGCCGTGGCCGCCGCAGGGCATCTATGCCAAGAAGGATCTGAATACGGCGGCTGACCTGGCCGGCATCAAGTTCCGCGCCTACAACGCCGCGACCGCCCGCATCGCCGAACTCGCCGGCATGGCCCCCGTGCAGATCGAGGCAGCCGAACTCAGCCAGGCGCTGGCGACCGGCGTTGCCGAGGCCTTCATCTCGTCGGGATCCACCGGCGTCGATTCCAAGGTGTGGGAGAGCCTGACGCATTTCTACGACGTGCAGGCCTGGCTGCCGCGCAACGTGATCTTCGCCAACAAGGATGCGTTCGACGCGCTCGACGAGGCCACCCGCAAGGCCGTCATGGATTGCGGCGCGGCCGCCGCGGAGCGCGGCGCGGCGAAGTCGGAGGAACTGACGGCCGGCTACCTGAAGACGCTGGCCGACAACGGCATGACGGTCAGCGGCCCGAGCGACCAGCTCAAGGCCGACCTCGCCGCCTTCGGTGCGACCATGTCGGACGAATGGGTGAAGGCAGCCGGCGACGACGGCAAGGCCATCATCGACGCCTACAAGGGCATGTGATCTCCCGCGAACCCTCATGACGCGTTCCGGCCCGGCATCAAGCTCAGGGCCGGAACGCCCATCCACCTTGCGGGGAACCATCATGGCTTCAGCGATCCGGCGCGCGCTCGACGCGGCCTATGACCTTGCCGCCATGCTCGCGGCACTCAGCCTCGTGCTCATCCTGGCGGTCATCGTGCTGCAGATGGCGTCTCGATGGACCGGCATCCCCTTTCCGGGATCCGCGGAATATGCCGGCTACCTGATGGCGACGGCTTCGTTTCTGGCTTTTGCGCATGCGCTGAACCGCGGCGCCCACATCCGGGTCAGCCTGCTCCTGAACGCGCTCGGGAGACATCGTTTCTGGGGCGAAGTCTGGGGCCTCGCCATCGGCACGGCGGCGAGTTCCTACCTCGCCTGGTATGCCGTGCGTACCGTCCATCTTTCGATCAAGTTCAACGACGTCAGCCAGGGCCAGGATGCGACACCGATCTGGATCGCGCAGGTGCCGATGGCGGCTGGCGCGGTGCTGCTGGCGGTCTGTTTCGCCGACAATCTGATCACCCTGATCGCGACGAGCCGGGACAACATCCGCGCCTCCGCGATCGAAGACGCGGCGGAGTAGGCGCCTTGGAACAGCTCCTCCCCATCGCCATCTTCCTCTTCGTCCTCTTTCTCCTGCTTGGAACCGGCGTGTGGGTGGGCCTCGCCCTGCTCGGCGTCGCTTTCGTCGGCATGGAGCTGTTCACGACGCGACCGGCGGGCGATGCGATGATGACCGTCATCTGGCGCTCGGCTTCGTCATGGACCCTGACGGCGCTGCCGCTGTTCATCTGGATGGGCGAGATCCTGTTTCGCACGCGCCTGTCGGAGGACATGTTCAAGGGGCTGTCGCCCTGGATGGCGAAGCTGCCGGGCGGCCTCCTGCACACCAACATCGTCGGCTGCACGGTGTTTGCCGCCGTGTCCGGCTCGTCGGCCGCAACACTGACGACCGTCGGCAAGATGTCGATCCCGGAACTGCGCAAGCGCAACTATCCCGAAAAGCACATCATCGGCACGCTGGCCGGCGCGGCGACGCTCGGCCTGATGATCCCGCCGTCGCTGACGCTGATCGTCTATGGCGTGACGATCAACGAATCCATCACCAAGCTCTTCATCGCCGGCATCGTTCCGGGTCTCGTGCTGGCCGGCATGTTCATGCTCTATGTCGTTGCGGTGTCGCGCTTTTCGCCGGGCTACCGCCCCGATCCCGAGCCGCCGATGAGCTTTTCGCAGCGGGTGGCGAATTCGCGCTTCCTCATCCCCGTGCTGCTTCTCATCATGGCCGTCATCGGATCGATGTATCTGGGCCTGGCGACGGCCACGGAGGCCGCCGCCATCGGCGTCATCGGAGCGCTGGCGCTGGCCATGGCTCAGGGGTCGCTGACCTGGACGAACTTCGTCGAGAGCCTGCTCGGCGCGACCCGCACGTCGGCCATGATCGCGCTCATCCTGGCGGGCGCCGCCTTCCTGTCGCTGTCGATGGGGTTCACCGGGCTGCCTCGGCATCTGGCCGAGTGGATCGCCGCGATGGAGCTGTCGCGCTTCGAGCTTCTGATGATGCTGCTCGTCTTCTACATCATCATCGGGTGCTTCCTGGACGGCATCTCCTCGGTCGTTCTCACCATCGCCGTCGTCGAACCGATGATTCGCGCCGCCGGCATCGACATCATCTGGTTCGGCATCTTCATCGTGGTGGTCGTGGAGATGGCGCAGATCACGCCGCCCATCGGCTTCAACCTGTTCGTTCTGCAGGGCATGACGCGCCACGAGATGGGCTTCATCGCGCGGGCCGCCTTCCCGATGTTCCTGATCATGGTGGTGATGGTGTTCGTGCTGATCGCCTTCCCCGAACTGGCGACCTGGCTGCCCAACAACATGCGCCCCAGCGCGGCGGGCTGACGGACACGGCGTCCATGGACATCCTCGCCTACACCGGGTTGGGCGCTCCCTGGCTCGCCCTCGTCGGTCTCATCATCGTCCTGGCCGCGATCGTGCAGCTCGGGCTCGGGATGGGCTTCGGGCTGACGGCGGCACCGCTGCTCGCCCTGATCGATCCCGAACTCGTCCCCGCCCCGACGCTCATCCTCGGCATGCTGAGTTCGGGCTGGGGCGCGATCGGCGAACGACAGGCGATCACCTGGAACGAGGTCGGCGTCGGCTCGATCGGCCGCGTGGCGGGCGTCGTGGCGGCGACAGGCGTGCTGACGGTCCTTTCAGACGGACGCGGCTTTTCCATTGCCTTCGGCCTGATGGTCGGCCTCGCGGTGGCGATGTCGCTCTACGGCCGGCGCATCGCCTTCAACCGTCGCACTCTCATCGGGATGTCGACACTGTCGGGACTGATGGCCACCATCACCTCCGTCGGCGCGCCGCCGCTCGCGCTGATGTACCAGCACCGGCCGGCGGCGGAAGCCCGCCCCACTCTCGCCGCCTTCTTCGCGCTCGGCTGCCTGTTCTCGCTGGCCGGGCTGGCCGTGAGCGGTCATGCGGGGATTCGCGACCTGGTGCTGGCCGGGCTGATGCTGCCGCCGATGCTTGCCGGCATCGTCGTCGCCCGGGGCCTCCGTGGACGCTTCGACCGCCGCTATCGCGCCGCGCTGCTCACGGTCGCGGGCGTCGCCGCCGCGCTGCTCGTCTTGCGGGGAATCGCGTGACCGCGCTCGCCGCGCTGCTGGCCCTGCCCGCCCGGCATGGCCGCGTCGTGCTGGTGGCCGGCCTCGTCGCCGGCATCGCCCTGCCCGATCTCGCCCTCGCCATGAAGCCCTGGATTGCCGAGCTGGTGGCGGGGCTGCTGTTCGTAGCAGCACTCCGGGTCGGACCGCGCCAGGCCTTCGGCGCGCTGGCCGACATCCGGACCTCGCTCGGCGTCGCGCTCGTCTACCAGGTGGCGCTGCCGGTCGTGTTGCTGCTTGTCTTCGGCCTTCTGGGCTGGCACGGCGCGCTGGCCACCGGGTTGGTGCTGATGGCCGCGGCAGCGCCGATCTCCGGCAGCCCCAACCTGACCGTGATGACGGGAAACGATCCGGCGCCGGCGCTGCGGCTGATGGTGCTCGGCACCGCGATCCTGCCCCTGACCGTCATCCCGGTGTTCTGGCTCGCTCCGGTGCTTGGCGAACCAGGCGCCGTGGTCGGCTCGGCTGCGCGGCTGCTCGTCATCATCGGCGGCGCGGCGGGCGCGGCGTTCCTGATCCGCGGCCTGCTGGTGAAGAACCCCGCGCCCGCCACGATCGCGGCCTTCGACGGATTGTCCGCGATCGCCATGGCCATCGTGGTGGTGGGACTGATGTCGGCCGTGGGGCCTGCCATCCGCGAGCGGCCGGCCGATCTCGCGCTGGCGCTCGGCGCCGCCTTCGCGGGGAATTTCGGTCTCCAGATCGCGGCGGCGACGGTCCTGAAACGAACCGCCGAGCACCGGGTGGTCGCCTCGCTCGGCATCATCGCCGGGAACCGCAACATCGCGCTGTTCCTGACCGCCCTGCCCGCTGCCGTGACCGATCCGCTGCTGCTGTTCATCGGCTGCTACCAGGTGCCGATGTACCTCACGCCGATCCTGCTGCGCTGGCTCTATTCGCCTGCCGCCCGTCCGGACTGAGCGTCCCGCCTCAATCCCGCCAGGGGGTCTTCGCCGACGAAAACGCCTTCCAGCGGATGCGCAGATCGGTCTCCATGACCTCGAGATCGCGCGCCTGCCAGCCGCGGATTTCGCCGCAGGCGCGGTGCAGGCTCGCGGGCGCCCCGGGTCCGGCCAGCCGGTCGAGCAACACGTCCGTGGTGGCGATGTCGTTGTAGCGTCCAAGCCCGTCCTGGATACGCGAGAGCACCTTGGCGAAGGCGGCCGCCTTCTTGTCGCGGGCGCAAAGCGGCAGCAGGAAGTCGCTGAGATAGCGCAGTTTCTTGACGGCGAGCCGCACCTCGTGGCGGCCCTCCGCATCCAGCCTGGCAAAGCGGCGGCCACGCTTGATCACCTTGCGCACCTGCCTGTCGAGCACGCCGGCGGCAAAGCCGGAGGCCGGCTCCCCGAGCATCGCCAGGGCTTCGGGTAGAGCATCCTCGCGCCAGCCGCGGCGTTCGATCCAACGCGCAAGCGCCAGCGGCAGACGAAGCGCGCGGCTGTCGCCAAACGCGGCGCGGGCCCGGACATATCCTGCCTCATGCAGCGGCTCCACGGCGCCCCGGATTGCCGCGAAGCCGGACGGATCGGCGCAGGCCTCTTCCACCGGCGGGATGGTCTCGGCCAGGAACACGTCGAAACCGCGCGCATCGCCCTGCTCGCCCGCCAGCCATTTCGCGTCTTCGGCGAAACCGGCCGCGGCCGCGCTGCCCGTCGCATCGGCGATCACCTTCAGGATCGAGCGCAGGCGCCGCAGCGCCACCCGGGTCTGGTGAATGCCTTCCGAATGCCGTCCGTCCACCGCCGCCGGGCGGTTCTCCAGAAAATGCCGCAACGATTCCGACAGCATGACGGCGAAGGCATCGTCAAGCACGATGCTCCGAGACACCGCGGGCCGGCGCGGCTTTCGCCAGGCCGGCGGACGGTCGAAGGCGAGATCGAAGCCACGGGCCGCCTTGGAATAGAGGCTCATTTCGACGGGGCCGCGGTCCAGCATGGCGAGCGCCACGTCGTAGAGCGCGCCGACCTCGCCCGAGACGAGTTCGAGTTCGATCTCGCTCAGCGCCACCACGCGGCCGCCCGCCTCCACCATTCCCGAATCGACGGCCAGCTCGATGCAGGCGTTCGGCAGGTCGAGCTTCCTCGCCCGGCGCCGTACCGTCGTGACGACGACCGGCTCGAGCGGCGCATCGGCCACGAGGGCGCGGAAGCCCTTCGGCACGCCGTCGGGAAGGCCAGCGAGATCGGGCGCCTCGCCGATGATCTCGACCTCCCATTCACCGCGGCCGACGAGGCCGTCGCCGGCCCCGCCGCCGGCCGATTTCACCGTCATGATACGCTTGCGGCCGACCCTGCGCACGCGCAGCGTGAAGCCCGCGGCGGTCAGCGCGCGGTCGGGCGTGTCGAAATAGACGGAGCCGAGGTTGCGCACGGTGCCGATGTTGCGCGCATGCGCCACGATCTTGTCCGCGTTGGCGAGATCGGCGATGGCTTCGGGCGAGGCGACCAGCTTGAGCTCGATCTCGCGCGTGGGCGGCATCGTCCTGCGTCGCGGGGACGCGGTGCGCGGCGATTTCGTGTCGGAAGTCCCCTCCAAAACCTTCGCCGATCCGTTGCCGTTGCACCGGCGCGAACCGTCGGGGATTTCGGGTGGCGGGTCAAGTGCGGCCGGGCGCGACGCTTGGACCGGTAATCGACCCTCTGCCGGGCATGGAGCCGCCAACGGCGGGCCGGTCAGGCGGACAATGCACGCGGCGCCGGCATGCGGTCAGCCGCGTGGCATCATCTCGAGGCCTGGCCCAACGGTAGGGCGTTCCGACAACGAACCACTGGAACGAAAGCCATTTCTAGGAGAAAATGGCGCGAGTGACGGGGCTCGAACCCGCGACCTCCGGCGTGACAGGCCGGCACTCTAACCGACTGAGCTACACCCGCGCATTCGACATCGGCGCCTCGGCGCCCGTTGTCGTGGGCGGGTGATTAAGGGGTTCGCATGGGTGTGTCAAGCGCATTCGGGAGGCTGGGTGAACTTGTTGCCCGGCTGTCCGAAACAGTCCCGCGGGGCACGACCGAAACAGGCGCTTCGCCTTCGCGACAAGGCGTGCTCGCGGGCGCATTCCCGGCATCGCTCGGCCCTGTGAATGCGGACATCCGGCCCATTGCATGATGAAATCGGCTTCGGCGCGGCTTGCGCGGACGCCTCATTGCGCTTAAAACGCAGCGGGTCGGGCGATTAGCTCAGTTGGTAGAGCGCTTCGTTTACACCGAAGATGTCGGGAGTTCGAGTCTCTCATCGCCCACCATTCCAACTTCTTGAATTCGTTGAAACTCCTTGACTGGCAAGGGCTTTCGTCCATTCTGACGTTACAAAACACGTTACAAAATGGACACCCGGATGACCTCCAAAGTCAGGTATCTTCTCAGTCGTGACGGCCGCTATTTCGCCAGGCTCGTCGTCCCTCTGGCTTTGCGTCCCTATCTTGAAGGCAAGACGGAACTACGAACCGCACTCGGTCCCGACCGCCGCCAGGCGCTAATAAATTTGCCAGGAGCAGTGGCACGCCTACAGATCAAGATCGGGCTTGCGGACAAGAGGAGTTCCCAGGGGGCCAACGGCGGCAACATGGGCGCATCCCGATAACCTCTGAACACCGTGCAGATTGCCGAGCTCGAGTATAGGCAGGAAATGGAGATGGACGCCCTCATTCGCGCCCAGGACCACCGCTATGCACAGTTCGAGGTCGATGCGGACGTCGCTCGACTGTTCCGGGACGGATACTCAGGCATACTTTCGGACGACCAACTCGAGCAGCTTGTTGGCGATCGGCTTCGTCGTGCCCAGATGCGGGGCAATACCTCTGCAAGGAAGGGCTCGCCGGAATGGCGAGCGATTGCCCAAGCTCTTTGCGTCGCCAGCTACGAGGCGATGGCGCGGCGGAGCGAACGCAATGAAGGTGACTTCACGGGCGCACCAGCGCACCCTTTGCTAGCGTCTGCCTCCGCTGGGAAGCACGAGCCAAACTTTATTACCTTTGACCAGATCATCGACGCAGAAACCACTCGCCGCGCTCGTGGCAAAGATGCCAAGCCACTGCCGAGGGGGACCATAAAGAAGTATCGAGACGCTGCGAATAAGTTCTCGAAGTTTCGACGGTCAGATGACGCCACTTCGGTGACGGCCTCTGAAGGCAAACAGTGGATCGAAGCGATGCAAGATGGAGGCTCATTGGGCAACCGGACTGTGAAGTCAAAACTTCAAAACGTGCGAACGATCCTAAACTGGGGGCGCAAAAGTGACCCCTCGAATTTTGTAGATGGCAATCCGCTGAAAGACGTTCAGCTTCCTGACTACAACAGCATACCTTCCTACTTGCGCTCATTTACTGTCGAGGAGGCCAAGCTCGTGCTCAAAGCTGCCCGCAAGGAGAGCTTTCCAATGTTTCGCTGGATCCCTTGGCTGTGTGCGTATTCCGGCATGCGCGTGAGCGAAGCCGGCGGTCTGGAACAGGATGACTTCTTTCAGAGCCACGGTCGTTGGTTCTGGCGCTTGACCACGGTCGGAGGGAGATCCCTCAAGACCGAGAGCGGCGAGCGTCGGATACCCGTTCACCGGGCGCTTGAGGACGAAGGGCTTATCACATTTGTTCAGTCAGCTGGGAGGGGTAGACTGTTTACGGGCAGGACGAAAGAAAAGGTTCTTGCACAGCCGCGAATGTCAAAATGGGTGCGCGCCTTGATACCCTTTGAGTTGCGACCCGAGCTGTCCCCCAACCATGGGTGGCGGCATCTTTTCGAAGACTTTTGCCGCAGAGATCTCCTTCCGGACGATGCGCGAAAATACATAACAGGCCGAACAGATGGAAATTCAAGTGAAGGATATGGCCGCAGTGATGTTATGTTGCCTGGCCTAGCATCTGCAATGGATATGATTATCCCGATCAATTGCGAATGACTAAAATACCAACTTTACGAATACTATTTGGAAATTGATGATTTTTTATCATTTCCTATTTGTTGTTGCTATAACGAATACATAGACAGCAACAAAAGGTTCAAGACATTGTCAAACGGAAAGCCCCACGCCGAAACGCGCGTCGCCAAGTTCATCGACCGCCGCGTCCTGGAACTCAGCCCCAAGAAATCTCAGCACGAGATCGCCATCGAGGCCGGCTTCAAGACGCCGAACGTGCTCTCGATGCTGAAGACTGGAACTGCGAAGGTGCCGCTCGACCGGGTGCCTGCGCTGGCCAAGGCACTCGAATGCGACGCAAGGTTCCTGTTCCAGCTCGCTCTCGAACAGCTGGGCGGCAGCATGACGCCTAGCGCCATCGACGAGATCTTCGGCACGATCGTCACCGAGAATGAGGTCGGCTGGCTGAAGGCGATCCGCGATTTCTCAGATGGGTCCGACCCGAGGCTGACCCAGCGCGCCCTTGCCGCCCTTCGCGCCATCTTCGGGAAGTGATCATGACCGAGCGGACCATTACCTCGCGCGCCGATCTGGTCGAGCGCATGCACAGGCCCATCACCGAGAACGAGCGCTACTGGATCGAGGTGATCCGGCTGGCCTCCCACGATGGCGATCCGCCGCCGACGCTCCGACAGACACAGGCCCTGAGGGCGGTGTTCATGCGGTGACTGGCAAACTCGTCCGGCAGGCGCGTCAGATTGTGGTTTTCTGCCGCGCATTGCGGGGAAACGAGCGGCCATGTGAACGGGCAAGGTGTCAAATCCCGGGCGATGAGAGCCGTCGCTTTTCGGGGCGCGAATGCGCCCCGATGACCAGCCTGCCCATGGCGTCGATCTACTTCAGAAGGTCGTTAACGTGCACCGCCGCGCGCACACGCGCCTCAACTCTCGGTCTCTTCACCGGCGGGCCGGAGAACCGCTGCTGCAGCCGAAGGAACGCGCCGCAGGTCGGCGCGCAGGCGGTTCGCTGTGTCTTCGGACAGGGCGGCATCCAGCCGGGCATGGGTCTCGCGCCAGACCGGAAGCGCTGCGGTGAGAGCCGCCACACCGGCCGGTGTGATGTGTAAAACCCGGGCACGGCGGTCCGTCTGCGAGGGAGAAACGCGGACCAAAGTGCGCCGTTCAAGCGGCTTCAGCGCCGCAGTGAGCGAGGTGCGGTCCATCGCCAGGAACACCGCTAGACGGCCGATGGTTGGGGGTTCCGGCGCATTCAACGCCATAAGAAGCGAGAATTGCCCGTTGGTCAGCGCGTGGGGACCAAGAGCGGTATCGAACAGCCGCGCCAGAGCACGCGCCGCCCGCTGCGTGTGCAGGCACAGACAGGTCCCGGCGACATGGGTGACGATTGCGCGGTCGAGCGTCTTTCGGGTGGACTCTGACATGAAATGTTGATATCAACTTAAATGAGGATGATCAAGCCGGCGCGCAATCGCAGGCCCTTTCAACGACCAATTTTGAACAGCCTGCCACGAACGAGAGAGACGAAAGGTCAGGACCCCCATGATGACACCGCAATTCTATCTGTTCTTCAATGGCTGCTGCCTTGAGGCCATGACCCATTACGCCAAAACGCTGGGCGGGGCCATCGAGGGTTTGTTTCTGAACAAAGATGCCGCAACGCCGGAAGAACGGATTCCCGGTGGCGACGATCTGGTGATGAACCTTGCGATGCGCCTTGGCGACACTCTGATGATGGCCTCCGACAACTCCGACGAGATGTATGAGCGGCCACAGGGCTTTCGCATCCAGATCGAGACGCCGTCAGCGTCAGAGTTCGACCGGGTCTTCGCCGCGCTGTCCGAGGGCGCGCGCGATATCCCCATGCCGCCGAGCGAAACCTTCTGGGCCGAACGCTTTGCGATGTTCACCGACAGGTTTGGCACGCCTTGGATGCTGAATTTTACCGGTGCGCGTGGCTAAGGAACAAGCCGATGACCGATGAAAGGATCGAGATAGAGAACGTCACCTCGCCGGCGCGGACAGAAAGGGTGAACCGCGCGAAATACGACGCGATGCGGGAGGCGCTCATGGCCGTCTTGCCGGATGTATCGCCGGGCCTGAAAGTGCCCGAGGCAAAGGCAGCACTTCTTCCCCTGCTTCCTGACGCGCTCTTTCCGGGCGGCGACAAGGCCGGCTGGTGGCTGAAGGCAGTGCAACTGGACCTCGAGGCCAAGGGGGTCATCCAGCGCGCGCCGTCCAAGCCGGTGCAACTGTTCCGAACCAAAGCCCATGGCTGAAAGCCGTTCTCGATACCCAATCAATATTGGAGAAAGCCCAATGACCTACCGCTCCAAGGTTCGAACCAGTTTCTGTTTCGAAAGCCGCGGCCTCGACGCTGCGGAGTTTTATGTCTCGCTATTGCCTTGGAGCGCCATCGACGCCGTCTACCCGCAGGGCAAGCCCGGTGACCCGATGATTGTCGAGTTCACCCTGCATGGGTCGCCCATGATGATCATGTCCGGCGGCCCGCAATACAAGCTCTCACCGGCAGCCTCGATCAGCGTTCTGACCAAGGATCAGGAAGAAACAGACCGACTTTGGTCGTCGCTTTTCGCCGATGGTGGCGTGGAAGGCAGATGCGGCTGGCTAACAGATCGCTGGGGTGTATCTTGGCAGATCGTGCCCGAGGCGCTGCCGCGTCTGCTCAGCGCGCCGGACCGCGCCGCCGCCGGGCGTGCGCAGGCCGCGATGATGCAGATGGGCAAGATCAATATCGCGGCGCTTGAAGCCGCGTTCAACGCAAGCTGAAGGAGATACAAATGACCTGTTTGGCAGCGACGGTCGGCGAAACACCGGCGGCACGTCCGTCGCATCACCCGGCGACATGTGCTCGCCCTCACCATGGTTTTCCGACCCTGCCATCTATAGACCATGGCTCAGCGACGTCGCACTGACAATCGAGGGATGGTATGGCCCGTGGCGTCGACGGTCGCAGCAAGACAGAATTCAATCGATCGGCGGGTCCGAAGGCGTTGACCCGAAAGCAAGCCTGCTCCACCCCTCAGCCTGTCCGAAGGTTGGATATGCTCGACGCGACACCCCACACGGCCGCAGGAAAGCGAAGTCCTAGAAGAACCCGCTTCACCTCCACAGGGTTGCCTAGCGGGCCCGACAACATCCGGCATCGAACCACCTCTATAGCCGGATGTTATCGGCGATCGGCAGTTTCACCGGGTAGACTGCGCTATCGTCACTGGCCGCGCCAATTGCCTTTCCGGCGCTTTCACATCCGCCTCGTCGGCCGACGCACCGAGGACCCGACGTGCTCCTTACACGCCCAGTCGATCGCGGACGCGCATCTTGATATGCTTGGATTCCCGAAAAGCCTCGATGCCCTCCCGGCCCAGTTCGCGCCCGATGCCGCTCATCTTCCAGCCGCCGAAGGGGGCGTGGAGTTCGCTGGTGTCATTGACGTTGACGCCAACCGCCCCCGCCTCGATCCGTTCCGCGAGGCTCCAGGCGCGCTCGAGGTCGCCGGAGTAGACGTAGGCGGCAAGGCCGAACGGGAGCGCGTTTGCCACCGCCAGGGCTTCCCGGTCGTTCCCCACCGTGCGGATCGCTGCCAGCGGTCCGAAGGTCTCCTCGGTCAAGGCCAGCGCGCCGTCGGGGACGTCGTCGACAACGGTCGGTTCGAAGAAGAAGCCGCGGTCGTAAACGCCGCCGCTCGGTCGCTTGCCGCCGGCGATGAGCTTGCCGCCGCGATGAAGCGCGTCCTGGAGGTGACGATCGGTTCGCGTTCGCACGCTCTCGTTCAAAACGGGACCGTAGAGAACGCCCGGGTCGATGCCGTGGCCAAGGCGTATCTTGCGCGTCTCTTCGGCCAGCGCCTCGACGAAGCGGTCGTGGATGCCGCGCGACACGAGGATGCGGTTCACGGCGATACATATCTGGCCCATGTTGGAAAAGGAGCGCCGCGCAGCGGCGGCCGCCGCTTCCTCCGGGTCGGCGTCGTCGAGCACGATGAAGGGGCATTGGCCGCCGAGCTCGAGCGACAAGCGCTTCAGCGTGCCCGCCGCCGCGCGCATGATCGATTGGCCGGCTGGCACCGAGGCGGTCGCCGTCACCATCGCGATGCCGGAGTGCCCGGCCAGCGCCGCGCCGACCTCCGGTCCGGTGCCCGGAAGGTCGTTGAGGACGCCGGCAGGCAGCCCGGCCTCCACGAAGCACTCGACCACCTGGCCGATGGCGAGAGGCGTCTCGTGCGGCGGCTTCACCACCAGGGTGCAGCCGGCCGCGAGCACCGGCGCGACCTTCCAGGCATACAGGTCTACGGGATAGTTCCACGGCACGATACCGCCGACGACGCCCACGGGCGCGGTGGTCACGAGACTGCGGATGTCGGCGCGCGAGGACGGCCGGATCGAGCCGCCGAGCCTGCGCCCCTCCTCCGCGTAGAAGCGGATCACCTCGACGCCGAACAAGATTTCCTTGAGGGAGTCTGGGACGGGCTTGCCCTGCTCGCGCGTCAGCGTGTCGGCTATGGCGGGTGCGCGCGCCTCAACGAGGTCGGCGGCGCGGTGAAGCAGCTTAGCGCGCCCGTCGGCGTGGGTTGCAGCCCAGGCAGGCAGCGCCTTCGCGGCTGCCTCGACCGCACGGTCGACATCGGCGCGGGTCGCAATGGCGCTGGTGCCGACGAGGTCGCCGGTCGCGGGGTCGCGGATCTCGGCTCGGCTGCCGGCTGCGGCCTCGGTCCAGGCACCATCGATGTAGAGCCTGCGGTCCATGATCTTCACCGCGCTTTCAGCCGGCGCCAGAGTTCCTCGTAGTTCTCATCGTTCTGCCGGTTGGCGGCCTCCTTGCTCGTAGTGTTGGGGCTGACCATGACGTGCGGCTTGACACCCTCGGCAACGAGCTTCTCCGCCGTCAGCGCCACGATGGCGTGGGCAATGGCGATGGTGACGCTGGTTGACGAGGCGCCGACGGGCGAGTCCAGTCCGTCGATGAAGAGCGCGGCGTCCGCCTTCGGGATGCCGGTGTCGATGACCACGTCGGCCACCTCGTAGAGCCTTTTGCCGCAGGAGTGGCGCGATGGCGTCGAGGAGGAGTGCGGGATGGAGGTGACGCCGATCAGCTTGATCCCGCGCTCCTTGCACTCCATGGCGATGTCCATGATGACGGCATTGATGCCGGAATGCGAGAACAGGATCATGGTGTCCTGCGGGTCGATCTGGTGAGAGCGCAGGATCGCCTTGCCGTAGCCTTCCTGGGCATGGATGAAGCGATATTGCCGGGCTCCCATGTCACCCCAGACGTGGTGGAAGGAAATCATCGTGCTTTCCACGATGGGGCGGAAGCCGACGATCGTGCCGGTGCGCGGGAAGCTCTCCAGGGCCGGCAGCGCGCCGTGGCCGGTGCCGAAGGTGAAGGCAAGCTTGCCGGCGCCGATGCTGGCCGCGCACAGGCCGGCGGCTTCCTCGATGGCGGCGGCTTGCGTGGTCCGCACCGTGTCCAGCCGTTCGGCGAGAGAGCCGAAATAGCGGTCGAGCAGCGTGCTCATGGCAATGTCCTTTTCGTTGGCCTCGATCTGGGTCCGATGTGGCCTTCTCAGGCCGGCAGCGTGGTGAGGGCGTCGAGCGCCGCCTCGAAGAGCTCGACCTCGGCGCTGGCCATCGCCTCGTCGGAGATCTTTTCCTGGGTGTGCGCATCGACGGTTGCCACGCAAAGCGTGGAGGCACGGGCCCCAAGAATGCGCGCGGCGACGAGCAGCGCCGACGTCTCCATGTCGGTGCCGATGAGACCCATTCGCTCGATGTCCTTCTTAAGGCTGCCGATCATCTCGCGGCGAGCGCCCGAGAGGCCGAACATCTCGGTGTAGAAGCCGTCCCAGGTGCCGAAGATGCCCGAATGCCAGGTGCGGTCACCGGCCACGAGGCGGTTGCGAAGCGCGGTGTTCAGGTCGAAGTCGGAGATCGCGGGATAGCCGAGCGGCGCGTAGCTGTTCGACGTGCCGTCGGCCCTCAGCGCGCCGTCTGCCAGGACGAAGTCGCCGACCTTCGCGGGCGGGATCGCCATCGCCGTTCCAATCCGCAGGAAGGTGCGGATGCCGAGCGCATAGAGTTCGTGTAGAACGATGGTGGCGATCGGCGCCCCCATGCCGAAGGCCGCGGCGGTTATGCGCCGGCCGCCGCGCCGGCCCGTCACCGTGCGCAGACCACGGTTTTCCTGCGGGAACACTGGGTCCTCGAGATGGTCGGCGATCCGTGTGATGCGGGCGGGATCTCCGATCAGGATGGCGGCATCGCCGATCTCTTCCGAAGTAACGCCAATATACCAGGCGCGGTCGGTGCGTTCTTCCCGTATCATCGTGTCAGGCACTTTCGTTCGATGGTTTCTGGCGGCCGCGCAGGAGCGCGGCGGCGACTCTGTGTCCCGCCTCGACCGCCGCGCCGATATCTGGCTCGCCCTGAGCGAGCGCGGCGATGACGCCGCCGGCGAAAGTGTCGCCGGCGCCGGTCGGGTCTGGAGTGTCGAAGGCCAAGGTCGGAACCGTGAGGCTGCGTCCGCCGCAGGTTGCGACCGCGCCTTCGCCGCCGAGGGTCTCGATGAGGATGCAGTCGGCGCGGGTGCCCCGCGCGTTCGCCAGAGCAACTTCCAGGAAGCCGCGTTCGGCACGGCTGTGGCAGATCAGGTCGGCGCGTGCTGCGAGCCTGGCGGAGAGGTCGGGCGACAGGGCGCGCGGATCGTCCTTCACCACCCAGGCGAGCCTGGCGTCCGGGCGCAGCGCATCGAGCGCGGCATGGGTGGCGCGGCTCGGTCCGATTGTGACGCAAAGCCATTCGGCCGCTGCAATCACGACGCGTTGCGCCTCGGTCAGCGTCAGTTCCTTCGGTATGCCGGGATCATAGAGGCAGCAGCAGCCGCCATCGGGATCGTATGCTAGGATCGCCATTGGTGTGCGGGCGCCAGGCACGCGCGCCATGGCATCGACGAGGATGCCGCCGTCGCGCAACTGCCGCAGATAGGCGTCACCCGCGTCGTCGTCACCAATCCAGCTGACAGGTCGGGCATCGGCAATGCCCGAGGCAGCGAGCGCGCCCGCGACATAGGCCGGACTGCCACCGAGCCGCGGCCAGGCGCGGTCAGGGCGCGCCAGGATGGTGGATGTGCGGCCGGGCCGCGGCACGCTGTCCAGCATGGCCACGTGGTCGAGGCTCGCATAGCCGATGATGGCGATGCCGCCGTTCACGACAGCATGTCCACGGCTTCGGCGAGCGGCACGACCCTGCCCATGTAGCGATCAATGTCCTCGAGCGATGCTTCGGCCAAATGCGGACGGTTGGAGTTGGTCGCCTCGCGCGGCACGACGGGCTCGAAGCCGTTGGCAAAGGCGTCCTGCGCGGTGGCGCGGATGCAGACATTCGTCTTCACCCCGGCGATCACGACACGGGAAACGCCCTGCTCGGTGAGGAACAGCGCGAGGTCAGTGGCGAAGAAGGCGCTGAAGCGGCGCTTCCAGACCACCGTTTCATTGCCCCCCAGTGGTGCGAAGTCGGCGAAAAAGTCGGCATCGGCCGCGCCTTCGAGATGATGCGTAGGAAGCTTGCGCCATTCGAAGTCGTCGAAGCCCGGCCGGTGCCGCTCGACGGCGTGGACGACGATCGCGCCGGATCGGCTCGCCGCAGCACGAAGCGCCCGCATCGGCTCCAGGACGTCTTCCACGCCGTGATAATGGTTGGGCTGACCGACCTCGAAGAAGGAGTTGATCACGTCGACCAGGATCAACGCGGTGCGCGGGTTCTGCATCGTCAGGTTCTCCTTGCCCTTGCACGCCGCGTCGCCAGCGCGACAGCCGTGAGCACGACGATCACCATCGCGTAAGGCAGCGTCTGGACCAGTTCGGCCGGCACGCCGCGGCCCTGCATGCGAATCTGAAAGGCGTCGAAGAAACCGAACAGGAGCGCACAGGCCGCCGTCGCCCACGGCCGGTTGCGGCCGAAATAGAACGCGGCGAGCGCAATGAACCCGCGTCCGGCGGTGATTCCTTCGTTGAAGATGCCGACCACGCCGATCGACAGGAAGGCGCCGGCGAGGCCGGACATGATGCCGGCATAGACGGTGGAGGCGTCGCGAAGTGCCAGCGGGTCGAGCCCAAGCGCACCCGCGGCCTGCGGCGCAGCCCCCGCGGCCCGGAGCCGAAGCCCGAGGCGCGTTCGCGCGAGAAACCAGACGGTGATCGGCACCATTGCCCAGGCCGCCCAGGTCAGCGGATCATGCCCTGACAAGATCGCGCCGAGAACGGGGATGTCGGCAACGACCGGAATGTCGATGCGCGGCAGGCGGGCGACGTCGGGCAGGCTCAGCGTGCCCGAACTGCCATAGGCTGCGCTCAGGAAGAAGCGGGTGAGCCCCGCCACCGCAACGAGGAAGCCGAGCCCGACGATGATCTCGTTGGCCTTGAGCCTGGTCACCGCGAGCGACATGACGAGGCCGACGAGACCTCCGGCCGCCGCCGCCGCCACGAGCGCGACCGGCCAACTCCCGGTCATGGAAGCCACGATCAATCCGAACAGGGCGCCGGCCAGCATCATCGAATCGAGCCCGATGTTGACGAGGCCGCCGACCCGGTTGACCAGTCCCCCGAGCGCCGCGAGCAGGACGGGGGTGGTCATCACCACGGCGGCGTGGATGACGTTGTCAATCATGCAGCCGCCCTCCGCCGCAGGAAGATCCATCCGAAATGCGCGACAGCGAACACCATCACCGTGCCCTGCAGGATATCCACGATTTCGATCGGCACGTCGCTGAAGAACTGAATGGTCGCGCCTGCATTGGCGAGCGCGCCAAAGAATAGCGCGGCGAGGAAGATGCCAAGCGCCGACCCGCGGCCCAGCAATGCCACAGCGATGCCGGTGAAGCCGTAGCCAGGCGAGAAGCCGGCCACGAAGCGGCCGACATTGCCGAGGGCGTGGATGCCGCCCGCGAGGCCGCCGATGGCGCCGGACAGGAGCATCATTTTGATCACCAGCATTGGCACGTCGATGCCCGAGGCGATGGCGAAGCGGGGATTCATTCCAGTCAGCCGCGTTTCGAAGCCCAGCGCGGTGCGGCTGCCCCAGAGTGCATAGAGGCCGAGCAGTGCGATGGCGATCAGGAAGCCGGCATTGAGCGTCGACGGCGGCATGAGCCTCGGCAGCCGCGCGGCGTCGGCGATCATGGGCGTGGCGGAGTTTGCCGAACCGGGCGCCAGAAGCGGCCCGTTGACCAACCAGGCGGTAAGGCTGATGGCTATGAAGTTCAGCATCAAGGTCGTCACCACCTCGTCGACGTCGAGGCGCGCCTTGAGCAGACCGGGCACCAGCATCCAGAGCGAGCCCACGACAACGGCAGCGGCCAGCGCGGCGGGCAGCAGGAGCGCGGCGGGCAGACCGGCGAAGGTGAATCCGACATAGGCCGCGGCCAGTCCGCCGACGAAGATGCAGCCCTCGACACCGACGTTGAAGGCGCCGGCGCGGAAGGCCACCGCCGTCGCCAGCCCCGTCAGGATCAGCGGCGTCGCAGCCGAAAGCGTGGCCGCGATGCGCCGCGAGCTGCCGAAGGCTTCCGCGGCAAGCAGCACATAGACCTCGAACGGATTGTGGCCTGCCGCGAGGAGCACCAGTGCAGCTACCGCGAAGGCTGCGACGAGAGGACCGAGCGGCTCGAGTGCGCCAAGCCAGCGGGCGCGCGAAGAGGCGGTCAGCGCGGCGGCTTGCACGCTCATCGCCCCGCGCCACCTAGCATAAGCCGGCCGATCTCCTCCATGCCGGCCGAGCCTCGCACGACCTCGCCGGTGACCCTGCCGCCGTAGACGACAACGATGCGGTCGGAAAGCGCCACGAGTTCCTCCAGTTCCTCCGAGACAAGGAGGACGGCGCCGCCCCTGTCGCGGTAGTCGATCAGGCAACGGTGAATGAAGTCGATGCCATGGATGTCGACGCCGCGGGTCGGCTGGCAAGCAACCAGCAATTTCGGATCGCCATCGAGTTCGCGCGCGACCACCACCCGCTGCTGGTTGCCGCCTGACAGGCTGCCGGCCGGTTGGCGGTCGGAGGAGCGCTTGACCGAATAGCGGTCCAGCAGGCCTGCGACGTGGCGCGCGATCGCCTTGCGGCGCAGCACGCCACGCCTGCACAGGTCCTGCCGACGGTGGTGCCCAGCAATGGCGTTCTCGGCAATCGGCGCGGCCAGGCAGAGCCCTTCTGCGGCGCGGTCGGGGCTGAGATAGGCGAGGCCGAGCGCACGGCGTTGCGCCAGCGTAAAGGCAATCACGGACGTGCCGGCGAGCCTTATCGAACCTTCGTCAACGCTGCCGAGGCCGGTTACGGAGGCGGCGATCTCGTCTTGCCCGTTGCCAGCGACACCCGCGATGCCGACGATCTCGCCGGCGCGCACGGTCAGGCTGAAATTGCCGAGCGCGGCATGCCCGCGCCTGTCGCGCGCCGAAAGTCCCTGGATCTCCAGCATTGGCGAGCCAGCGGATGCGGCGCGCGGCTGCGGCCTCGCCAGCACCTCGCCGATCATCATCTCGGCAAGCCTCTCGCGAGTCGCGGATGAGCGCGGCAGGCTGGCGACCACGCGGCCGTTGCGGATCACGGTGATCTCGTCGGCCACGGCCAGGACCTCGTCCAGCTTGTGGCTGATGAAGAGGATGGTGCGGCCTTCGTCGCGCAGCTTGCGCAGGAGGGCGGTCAGTTCGCGCACCTGCGCCGGCGCGAGCACCGCCGTCGGCTCGTCAAGGATCAGGACGTCGGCGCCCCGATGGAGCAGGCGAAGGATCTCGACGATCTGGCGCACGTGCACCGGCGCGTCCTCGACCGGAGTATCCCAGTCCAGCGACACGCCGGCCAGCGCTTCGAGCCGGCGGGCGCTGGCGAGCGCTGCGGCCCGGTCGATGCGCCCGAAGCCGTCGACCGGTTCGCTTGCCAAGACGAGGTTCTCGAGCAGCGTGAGGCCCGGCGCCAGCATGAACTCCTGGTGCACCATGCCCACGCCTCGCGCGAACGCATCGGCGGGCCCTGCGAAACTCGCGGGCGCTCCGTCCACGAGGATAACGCCCGAATCCGGCCGGTCCATGCCCTGGAGAATTCGCATCAGGGTCGACTTGCCGGCCCCGTTGCCGCCCACGATCGCGTGCACCGTCCCGCGCATAGCGCTGAAGTCGACCGCGTCGTTGGCCAGCACGGGACCGAACCGCCTCGTGACGCCGCGCGCCCCGAGGCGGACCGACCGGTCCGACGACGTCTCTGCCATCTGCATGGAAAGCCGGATCCCCAAGCTTACTTGAGGTAGTCCGGGTATCCCTGGTCGACCACGTTCCAGACCTTGATCTTGCCCGACAGGATGTCCTGCTTGGCCGTCTCCACCTTCTCCAGGTATTCGGCGGGGATCATATCCTTCGTGTGCTTCATCTCCGACAGGCCGACGCCATCCTCGGCGAGGCCGAAGCTGATGGTCTTGCCCTTCGGGAAGTTGCCGGCGGCATAGTCCTTGATCAGGGTCTCGACCGCGACGTCGGTGCGCTTGATCATGCTGGTGAGCACGTTGCCAGGCGCCAGTCCGTCCTGATCGGTGTCGACCCCGATCGCGTAGCGTCCAGCCTCCTTGGCGGCCTGGATGACGCCCATGCCGGTGCCGCCTGCGACGTGGTAGACGATGTCGGCGCCTTCCTCGAACATCGCCTTGGTCATCTGCAGGCCGATCGCTGGGTCGGCGAAGTTGTTCGAATAGGCGACCTTGACCTCGACGTCGGGATTGGCCGCCTTCGCGCCCTCTACGTAGCCGGCGATGAACTTGTCGATACCGGCGGACTTGGTCCCGCCGATGACGCCGATGATCGGCTCCGGCGTGATACCCTTGATGGACGTGTCGGTCGTGACCAGCGCAGCGAGCATGCCGGCGAGGTAAGAGCCTTCCTGCTCCTGGAACAGGACCGAAGCGATGTTTGGCGCCTCGCGGACTTGGTTCAGGATCACATAGTTGGTCTCGGGATAGTCCTTCGCGACCTCGAGCATCGGCTCGCCATGCGAGTATTCGAGGTCGATGACGAGCCCGAAGTCGGCGTCGGATGCGCGGCGCAGGATCTCCGCCGCCTGCGCGACGACGTCGCGCGACTCGACCGGACGGCCTTCGAGGCCAGTCGCTTCCAGTCCGCGCTTGAAGCCTTCGTAGGCTAGGTCGTTGTAGGACTGGTCGCCTAACCCGCTCTGCGAGATGACGAGCGCGACCGGCTTGTCTTGCGCGAAGGTGCTAGTTGTCCCAAGGGCCGAGACGAGGGCCGATGTGGCCACGGTGATCGCCAATGATCTGATCATGCTGGTTCTCCTTGCCTTTTTCGATGTTCCCCACATGATGCCGCCGCACGAGCAGTGCCTCGTAGGAATAGCGGCGGGCATCATAGATCGCGCTGACGGCATCGAGCGGCGTGCCGTCGGCGGCGAACGAGTGTCGGGTCACGGCGACGACGACACCGTCGCCCTCCAGACCCAGAAGCGTGCGGTCCGGCTCCGAGGCGGGACAGGCCACGAGCCGCTCCGTCGCGCTGGCGACGAAAAGGCCGCGCGCCTCGAAATGGCGGTAGAGCGAGAAGCCGGGCTCCGACGCCAGCGAGCGCGTCAGCCCGGTCTCGGCGACGATCTCCGTTGAAAGGATCGAGCGGTGGCGCGCCACAGCCCTGCCGTCCACGAGGCGCAGGCGGTCGAGAAGCATGACCGGAGCTTCACGCGCATAGGGTAGCCCCTCCTCCCAATCCGACGTCTCGAAGGCGAGCAGCCGGTGAGAGGCGATGTGGCCAGCAGCCTCTACGGCCTCGGTGAAGCTTAGCAGGTAACCGGGCGCCCGACGCAGCGGCGCCTCGGCAACGAACGAGCCGCTGCCCTGGCGCCGTGTCACGAGCCCCTCCTCGACCAGTTGCTCCACGGCTTTCGCCACGGTGAAGCGGCTGACGCCCCACAGCTTCGCCAGTTCCGGCTCGCTGGGGATGCGCGCGCCTGGCCCAAGACCGCCGATCTGGGCTTTCAACCCATCGGCGATCTGAAGGTAGAGCGGTCCCAAGCGTGCACTGGGTTTGATCATTGGTTGCTCGCGGCACCTGACTTGTCCAGTCAACCGAGCAGAAATGACCTTGGTTTGCAAACGATTTCTGCGGCGGACTCCATGTGCGGAACCACCTCCGGACCTAGCCAGGGTTGTCGATCAGGAACGGACGAATGGAACATTCGAGTGCGAGGCTTGACGGTCCGCGCCACGATCCGATCCGCATGTTCGGTCGGGACGCCGGTGTTCATTGGGTGAGACTGGTGCTTTCGGCAAAGGGCGGCGCGGCGGCCGGCGTATCCCTACTCAGTGGCCGTCGCCCTCGAAGCGAAACTGCTTTGCCAGCACAGCAGTAGCGGAACTCAAACGCGTCCTGGAACGACACAACAGCTAAGGTTGATACCAAGGCGGAACCTAGCTGGCAGGGGGCAGTTAGTAAAGCAGGTGCCGGCGCCGGATGACGGTGCAGACCGCCGAAACATGTAGGAGACACATTGTGAAAGCGCTTACAGCATTTGCAGTTGCCGCCGGACTTGCGACGCTTGGATGGAGTGGCGCATGGGCGGCCGATCACGAGGTTCGCATGTTGAACAAGGGACCCGAGGGTCAGCCCATGCAATTTGACCCGGCCTTCCTGAAGATCGCGCCGGGCGACTCGGTAACCTTCCTGGCCACGGACAAGGGCCATAACGCCGAGACCATTCTCGGGATGATCCCTGAGTCAGCGGACACCTGGAAGGGCAAGATTAACGAGGAAATCAAGGTCACTTTCAACGTCGAAGGCATCCATGGGATCAAGTGCCTGCCCCATTTCGCCATGGGCATGGTCGGGCTGATACAGGTCGGCGACAGCACCGAGAACCTTGATGCCGCGCAGACCGCGAAACTGCCCGGCAAGGCGAAGACGCGAATGGCCGAACTCATGGCCCAGGTTGGCTCCGGCGGAGCGGCAGCTCCAGCCAACTGATATCGATAGGCCGTTCCGACGGACGCGGACAGCATCGGCAGCCTAGAGCACCTCATTCCGCGAAGGCACACGAGCATGTCAGAGAAACATACCTCGAAAAATCCGACGCAAGCAGTCAGGGATGAAGATCAGTCCATGAGCCGCCGCAGCCTGCTCATCGGTTCCGTTGGCGCGACCGTTGGCGGTCTCATGACGGCCGAAGCATTGGCCCAGACCGCTAGCCCGCCTCCAGCGCAGGGGACTCCGCTAGCAGGTGGAGTGCAGGCATCGGACCACAGGAGCCATTCAGGAAGCCTGAGTCACCGACTCTACTCGGTGAACCCTCTTCATCCCGACATGGCCGACATCGCCGAAAATCCGACGAACGTCCCGCCTCCGATCGTTCGGCGCGAGCCTGCTACGATCCGGGTCGACCTGGAGACGAAGGAACTCGAAGCCCATCTCGACGAAAAGGCGCTGTTTCGTTTCTGGACGTTCAACGGGACTGTTCCCGGCCCGTTCGTGCGAGTGCGTGTAGGCGATACGGTCGAAGTGCATCTGAAGAACGCTGAGGACAGCTGGATGATGCACAATGTCGACTTCCACGCCTGCACTGGCCCAGGCGGCGGAGCGGGCGCCACGACTGCCGCACCCGGCGAAGAGCGGTCCTTCAGCTTCAAGGCGCTCAATCCCGGGATCTTCGTCTATCATTGCGCTGTCCCCTCAGTCGCACTCCACATAGCGAACGGCATGTATGGCCTCATTCTCGTCGAACCAGAGGAAGGGCTCTCGCCAGTAGACAGAGAGTTTTACGTGATGCAGGGGGAAATCTACACGGAGGAACCTTTCGGCAGCAGCGGCCTTCTGACCGAGAGCTATGACAAACTGCTCAACGAGCGGCCGGAGTATTTTGTATTCAATGGCCATGTAGGCGCATTGACCGAACACTATCCGCTGAAGGCGCAGGTGGGCGAGACTGTCCGGATATACTTCGGCGTTGGCGGACCGAACTATACCTCGGGTTTTCACGTGATCGGAGAGATTTTCGACAGGGCTTACCAGCTGGGGTCGGTCACCAGCCCTCCCATTACCGATGTCCAGAGCATCATCGTCCCGCCGGGTTCGGCGAACATTGTTGAGTTCAAATGTGAGGTTCCCGGACGCTACGTCCTCGTCGACCATGCCCTGTCACGAGCTGAGCGAGGGCTTGCCGGTTACCTGATCGTCGAAGGGCCTGAGAACCTGGAAATCTTCAACGCCCCACCAAATGACAACGATAGCGGGCATTGAGAATTTCCGGACACTCGACAGACTACGTATTCCGGAAAGCCTGCTGTGCCCCTCGGAAGAGAGCGAGCGTCGCCGCGAATGCCTCGGGCTGCGGGAGACCGTCATCGCCACGGCCGCACCTCTGGGCAGGCAGCACGCTGCGACTCGGTGTTCGATGCTGAAAATAAGCGCTGGGCGTGGCGGTGAACAAGAACACGGGAAGGTCTTCGGTGACGGTCGAGACGTTATTGATCGGCAGCGGCGTGGATGGCGGGGTTCAGTCGCGGGTGGGTTTCCTCGCCGAGCCAGAACAGCAGGCACCCGGACACGAACATGGAGATCGCAACGAACCAGAAGGCCGCTTCTGCCGCGCCCGTCAGGCTGGCCGCCAGCCCAAGGCCGAGCGCGCCGATGGCGTAGCCGAGATCACGACAGAAGCGGTAGATGCCGATGGCCGAGCCACGCCAGGCGGGCGGCGTGATGTCGGCCACGGCCGCCGATAGGTTCGGGTAGTGAAGCGCCATGCCGAAGCCCGCCACCCCGGCAGAGACCGACCACCAGAGCGCGCCCGAACCCAGCACCACCATCGCCACGCCCGCGCCGCAGATCCACATGCCGAGCACGTTGGGCCAGAACCGGCCGACATGATCGGAGAGCCGCCCGGTGAAGAGCTGCGAGCCGCCCTAGACAAAGCCGTAGACGCCGACGATCCAGCCGACCTCCGTCAGGCTGGCGCCCTGACCCACGAGGAAGACAGGGAACCCCGAGCAGCGCCGCCAGCGGATAGCCCCAAATCTCGCGCTTGCCCGCCAGGATGGCGCGTGTCTTCTCCGGGCTAGCTGCGCAACACGCCGGTGACGAAAACGATCCCGGTCAGCAGCAAAAGCACCTTCGGCACGTCGTAGACGAAGAACGCGATGGCCTCGCCCGTGTGGCTGTCGCGCGCCACCGGCATGAGAGATGTCACCCACTCGGAGGACGGGATCAGCTGGCCGTTGACGAGCCAACAGACCACGGCCGCCACGGGCACGCCGGCCAGCCAGGCCCAGTCCGGCGTCCCGCGCCTTACCGGCGCGACATTCGTCCCGATGGTCATGCGGCTTTCCTTTCGGCTCCACGTTCGGCAGCCAGGACGGCATCGACCACGGCCGCGAGTTCGCAAGCGAGATCTGGTCGCGGCGATAGCGCACCCACTGCGCGTCTCGCCTGTCGAGCACGAGACCAGCCTCGCGCAGCACCTTCACGTGCCGTGACATCCGGCTCTGGCTGGCGCCGAGGCGCGCCATCAGTTCGCATACGCAATGCTCGCCTCCGCCCCACAGATGGGCGAGGCACACGGCACCTCCAGCGATCATGGCTGAGTCATGACCGCTTGCCGAGTGCGACCGACGCGGCAACTACCTGCCGATGGCGAGGGATCCATCGAATTGTCGTGGAACTGTAACAATATCTCCCTACGACCGGTGCAGACATCAACCGGGAGATTTTAAAGATGCGCCACTTTCTCGCAGCCGCCGCGCTCGTCGCGCTCACGGTTCCGGCCCTGGCCGAATTCAAGCTGGACAGCCGCTACACCGACACAGACGGCGACATGATCGCCGACATTCCGACCGACGCCTCGCAACTCGTCGATCCCTCGACGCTGATCTTCGCCTATACGCCCGTCGAGGACCCCGCGGTCTACGCCGAGGCTTGGACCGATTTCCTGACCCACGCGGAAGCCGTCACCGGCAAGAAGGTGCAGTTCTTCCCCGTGGACAGCAATGCCGCCCAGATCGAGGCCATGCGTGCCGGGCGCCTGCACATCGCAGGCTTCAACACCGGCTCGAACCCGCTCGCCGTAGCCTGTGCCGGCTTCCGCCCCTTCGCCATGATGGCGGCCAAGGATGGCTCTTACGGCTACGAGATGGAGATCATCACCTATCCCGGGTCGGGCATCGAGAAGGTCGAGGACATCAAGGGCAAGACGCTTGCCTTCACCTCGGAAACCTCCAATTCTGGCTACAAGGCGCCCTCCGCGCTGCTCAAAGCCGAGTTCGGCATGGAAGCGGGCACCGACTTCACTCCCGCCTTCTCTGGCAAGCACGACAACTCGATCCTTGGCGTCGCCAACAAGGACTATCCGGCGGCCTCCATCGCAAATTCGGTCAAGACGCGCATGATCGAGCGCGACGTCGTCAAGGCCGACCAGTTCGTCGTGCTCTACACCTCGCAGACCTTTCCTACGACGGGCTACGGCGTGGCGCACAACCTGAAGCCGGAACTGCAGGAGAAGATCAAGGAAGCCTTCTTCACCTTCAAATGGGAAGGCTCGTCGCTCGCCGAGGAGTTCTCGAAGTCCGGCGAAGAGCAGTTCATCCCGATCACCTTCAAGGACAACTGGTCGGTGATCCGCCAGATCGACGAGGCGACCGGCGTTTCCTACGCCTGCCAGTAAGCATTCCTGCCTGAACGGGTGCGGCCACCGGCTTCGACCGGGTCCGCACCCGTAACCTTTGAGGCCTTTCCGTCCATGCTCGAAATCCGGGACCTGACCAAGACCTACAAGACGGGTGACAGGGCTCTTTCCGAGGTCAGCCTGTCGGTCCCCAAAGGGCAGGTCGTCGGTCTGATCGGACCGTCGGGTGCGGGCAAGTCTACCCTGATCCGCTGCATCAATCGGCTCGTGGAGCCGACCTCGGGCTCGATCACGCTTTCGGGACAGCCGCTGACCGGGGTCTCCGCTGGCGACCTGCGTGTCATGCGGCGCAAGATCGGCATGATCTTTCAGGAGTTTGCGCTGGTCGAGCGGCTGACGGTGATGGAGAATGTCCTCTCGGGTCGGCTCGGCTATGTCGGATTCTGGCGCAGCTACCTGCGGCGCTTTCCACCCGAGGACATCCAGCGCGCCTACAGGCTGCTCGATCGCGTCGGACTGATGGACCATGCCGATAAGCGTGCCGATGCCCTGTCCGGCGGCCAGCGCCAGCGGGTCGGTATCGCGCGCGCGCTCGCCCAGGAACCCGAGCTGATGCTGGTCGACGAGCCGACCGCCAGCCTCGACCCCAAGACGAGCCGCCAGATCATGCGGCTGCTGATCGAAATTTGCGGCGAACGCGGACTTCCCGCCATCGTCAACATTCACGACGTGCCGCTGGCCCGCCAGTTCATGCAAAGGATTGTCGGCCTGCGCGCCGGTCGCATCGTCTTCGACGGGACACCCGACGAACTGACCGAATCCGCGCTGACCGACATCTACGGCGCCGAAGACTGGGCGGCCATGCGCCGGGGCAGCGAAGACGACAAGGCCGCGGAGGCCGATGCCTTGCGCGAGATGCTTCGGATCGGCGCATGACGGAGCGCGTCTACCCCGCCACCTGGAGACGCCCGCCGCAGATCCTCACCCATCGCGGCTGGCGGCTGGGGCTCCAGATTGGATTCGCGATCTGGTTCGTGCTGGCGCTTTCGACGCTCGATCCGAATTGGACGCGCATTGCCGACGGATGGGAGCGCGGCATGCGCTTCATCGGCGGCTTCATCCAGCCGGACTTCACGTCGCGCTGGCGCGACATTTCCAACGGGCTCGTCGAGAGCCTGACCATGACGCTGACGTCGACGGTGGCCGGCATCATCATCTCGGTCCCGATCGGTATCGGCGCCGCGCGCAACATCGCACCCGCATGGATCTACTATGTCTGCCGCAGCATCATCGCGGCGAGCCGCGCGCTGCAGGAAATCATCGTTGCGATCTTCTTCGTCGCCATGTTCGGCTTCGGCCCCTTCGCGGGCTTCCTCACCCTGACCTTCGCGACGATCGGCTTCCTGTCCAAGCTGCTTGCCGAAGACATTGAGGACATCGACGAGGCCCAGGCAGAAGCAATCCGGGCGACGGGCGCGAGCTGGTGGCAGGTGATCGACTATGCCGTCCAGCCGCAAGTCATGCCGCGGCTGATCGGTCTTTCGCTTTATCGCCTCGACATCAATTTCCGCGAAAGCGCGGTGATCGGCATCGTCGGCGCCGGCGGCATCGGCGCCACGCTCAACACGGCCATCGACCGCTACGAGTATGACAGCGCCGGCGCCATCCTCCTGATCATCATCATCCTCGTGATGATCGCGGAATATGGCTCCAGCTACCTGCGAAAGTTCCTCCAATGAGCGAGCGAACCTTCCCCGCCGAGTGGCGCCGCCGGACGCCGCGCGCGAGCCTCGTCATCTGGACGCTCTGGTTCGCTCTCGTCGCGCTGACTGTCTGGTGCTGGCAGGTCATGAACGAGAACACGATCTGGGCCTTCGTCTCCGACGCGCCGCGCCAGGCGGCCGACATCGGGTCGCGCATGATGCCGCCGCGCTGGTCCTACTTGCCGGAGCTGCTCTGGCCGCTGTGGGACACGCTCAACATGGCGACGCTGGGCACGATCCTTGGCGTGATCCTTGCCGTGCCGGTCGCCTTCCTGGCGGCGCGCAACACCACGCCGTCCCTCCTGTTCCTTCGGCCTGCCGCGCTGTTCCTCATCGTCGCCTCGCGCTCGATCAACTCGCTGATCTGGGCGCTCCTGCTGGTGGCGATCATGGGGCCGGGCCTGCTTGCCGGCGTCATCGCCATCGGCCTGCGTTCGATCGGCTTCATCGGCAAGCTGCTCTACGAAGCCATCGAGGAGGTCGATACCGCCGCGGTCGAGGCGGTGACGGCGACCGGCGCTAGCCGCGCGCAGATCCTCGACTACGGGATCGTGCCGCAGGTCCTGCCGGCCTTCTGGGGCATCACGGTGTTCCGATGGGACATCAACATCCGCGAGAGTGCTATCCTCGGCCTCGTCGGGGCGGGCGGCCTCGGCCTCAAGCTGCAGAGTTCGCTCAACGTGCTGGCGTGGCCCCAGGTGACGATGATCATCCTCGTCATCCTCGCCACCGTCGTCGTTTCGGAATGGGTCTCGGCCAAAGTTCGCGCCGCGATCATCTGACCAACGGCCGCATGGGCGGCCAAACAGGAGAAAGACCATGACCAGACGCCTTGCACTTCTTGCAGCGACAGCTCTGTCCTCGCTGTCCTATTCGCATGCCGCACAGGCCGAAGAACTCGTCCTCTACTGCTCAGTCGACGAGGAATGGTGCCGCGTGCAATCCGAAGCCTTCACCCGCGAGACCGGCATCGATGTGCTGATGACCCGGAAGTCCTCTGGCGAGACCTTCGCGCAGATCAAGGCCGAGGAAGGCCAGCCACGCGGCGACGTGTGGTGGGGCGGCACCGGCGACCCTCATCTGCAGGCAGCTCAGGAAGGCCTGACCGAGGAATACAAGTCGCCCATGCTCGGCGAGCTTCAGGACTGGGCCGTCAGGCAGGCCGAGACGTCCGGCTTCCGCACGGTCGGCATCTATGCCGGCGCGCTCGGCTTCGGCTACAATTCCACCCTCGTGACCGAGAACCCGCCGGCATGCTGGAAGGATCTCGCCGATGCGCGTTATGCCGACGATGTCCAGGTCGCCAACCCGAACTCGTCGGGAACGTCCTACACGATGCTTGCAACGCTGGTTCAGCTCTTCGGCGAGGACGAGGCGTTCGAGTTCATGGCCGACCTGCACAAGAACGTGAGCCAATACACGAAGTCGGGCTCGGCCCCAATCCGTGCCGCCGCGACCGGCGAAACCGCCATCGGTATCGTCTTCATGCACGACGCCGTCAGCCAGACCGTCTCCGGCGCGCCGATCGTGACGGTGGCCCCCTGCGAGGGCACCGGCTACGAGGTTGGCTCCATGTCGATCATCAAGGGCGGACCGAACCCGGACGCCGCCAGGGCCTGGTATGACTGGGCACTCACGGCCAAGGCGCAGGAGATCGGTGCGACCGCCAAGAGCTTCCAGGTGCCGTCGAACGCCAATGCGGCCACACCTCCCGAGGCCCCAAAGCTGGCGGATATCAAGCTGATCGACTACGATTTCGCCAAGTATGGCTCGTCGGAGACGCGCAGTGCGCTGCTGGCACGCTGGGACAAGGAGATCGGGGCTCTGCCAAAGTGACCACCGCGCCTGGGTTCCGGGCCAGCTTCGGCTGGCTCGGTCTCTTACTTGTCTCCCTGCTTGCCCTGCCCTGGTATAAGGGCGGGTCCGTTTTCGACAACGCTATGGCCGAAGCCCAAGCCGGTCGCGTCTGGCTCCTGCCACTGTTTGCCTTCGCTGTGCTGTTGAGCGCGCTTGGCCTTGCACGGCGCGACTGGCTGGGGCTTTCCGCGACGACGACGGCTGTCGTCGCCGCGCTGCTCTGGCAAGGCTTCCAGGCGTTCGGCATCGGTCTGCGCGGGCCATCCTTGGAAGCCCTCGGCGTCCTGTTTCCGACCGCCGTCGACGGCCAGCCCGGTTTCGGGTGGGGCGGCTACCTGTCTTGCATCGCGCTGCTCGGCCTGCTGGCCACGAACCTTGCGGCAAGGGGCTTCTGCCGGGGCGAACGCTTCGCGGCCGGCGCCATTGTCGGCGTCGTGGCAGCCCTCTCGCTGTTCGTCTTCTTTCCTATCGTCAAGCTGATATCCGCGGCCTTCATGTCCCCCGATGGCGTGATTTCGGTCTTCCCGCTCCTCAGCCGCCTGGCGGCGCCCGATCTGTGGGGCCTTGGCTGCTTCGCAGGAGCGGGGCGCTGCGGCGTCGTCACCAACACACTCGTTCTTGGCGTCCTGTCGGCCGCGCTCGCGACGGCCCTTGGCCTCGCGCTTGCCCTTCTCGTCGCCCGCACCGACCTGCGGATGAAGCGCTTCCTGCGCGCCATTGCCATCCTGCCGATCATCACGCCGCCCTTCGTTGTGGGCGTCGCGATCATCGTCCTGTTCGGTCGGACCGGCGTCGTGACGGTCGAGGTCGCGGAATGGGTCGGGGTGCGGCCGAGCCGCTGGATCTACGGCCTGCCGGGTATACTGATCGCGCAGGTGCTCGCCTTCGCGCCGGTGACCTTCCTCGTTATCCTGGGTGCGCTGGAGGCCATCAACCCGACCTTGGAAGAGGCGTCTTCGACCCTCGGCGCCCGGCCCGTCACCACCTTCAGGACAGTCACCTGGCCGTTGCTGCGTCCCGCGCTCGCCGCCGCCTTCCTGCTCGGCTTCATCGAAAGCCTATCGGATTTCGGCAACCCGATCGTGCTGGGTGGCGGATACGACGTCCTGTCCACCAAGATCTTCTTCGCCGTCGTCGGCGCGCAATACGACCTCGGCCAAGCAGCGACGCTGTCGCTTCTGCTGCTCGCTTTGACGATCGCCGCCTTTTGGATTCAGGACCGATGGCTCGGACGCGCCAGCTACGTGACCGTCATGGGCAAGTCCGACGCGGGTCTCGTCACGCCGGCGCCGGCACTCTTCAAATGGCTTGCGCTGGCCATCGTTCTGCCCTTCGTCGTTCTGACCGTCACGGTCTACGCGATCGTTCTTCTCGGCGGCTTCGTCACTGACATCGCGCGTCTCGACATGACGCCGACCTTCGGTCATCTGTGGACGGCCTTCTCGGTCGAAATCACCGAGCGGGGCGTGCAGCTTTTCGGTTCCGCTTGGAACTCCATGATCACGACCCTGTGGGTCTCGGCGCTGTCCGCGCCGCTCACCATGGGGATCGGCATCCTGACCGCCTGGCTGATCGCGCGGCAGGATTTCGCTGGCAAGCGCGCTTTCGAGTTCGGCACGCTGGTGTCCTTCGCCATTCCTGGAACGGTGGTTGGCGTCAGCTACATCGCCGCCTTCAACGTGCCGCCGATCGACATCACAGGCACGCTCTGGATCCTCGTCATCTGCTTCGTTTTTCGCAACATGGCAGTGGGCATGCGTGCCGGGGTGGCGGCTCTCGCCCAGGTCGACCGAAGCATGGAGGAGGCAAGCCAGACTATGGGGGCGGGAGGCGGCCGCGTGCTGGCCGACGTCGTGTTGCCGCTGATCCGGCCCGCGATATTCACCGCGCTCGTCTACGCCTTCGTCGCGGCCATGACGGCGGTCTCCGCCGTGATCTTCCTCGTCTCAGCGCGCTACAACATGGCGACGGCCTACATCATGGGCCGGGTTGAGAACGGCGAATACGCGCTCGCCATCGCCTATTCGGCGATCCTGATGGTCGTCATGGTGGGCTGCGTGGCGCTGATGAACCTGGCCGTGGGCCAGCGAAGGCTTGGGCGGCGCATGGCGCTGTCGGGAGCGGCACAACCGGCGGAGTAGACGAACGTGACCGAAATCGGGATCGAGTTCCAGAACGTCGTCAAACGCTATGGTGGCACTACCGCCGTCGCCGGCATCGACCTCGCCATCGGGACGGGCGAGTTGGTCACGTTCCTTGGCCCGTCGGGATGCGGCAAGACCACCTGCCTGCGGCTCATCGCAGGCCTCGAACTGCCATCCGTGGGACAGGTCATTATTGCCGGGCGCGACGTCAGCCGGGACCCGGCATCTGCGCGCAATGTCGGCATGGTGTTCCAGTCATACGCCCTGTTTCCACACATGAGCGTGCTCGACAATGTGGCTTATGGCCCGGCGATACGCGGCACGCCGAAGGCGCAGGCCCATGCGCGCGCGCTGGAAACCCT
>JBHYDY010000017.1:0-117860 GCA_051860465.1 Mesorhizobium sp. | reverse complement strand
CGCCCGTCTGGCCAGACGGGCGCTGGCGAACCAGCTTCCCAAGCAGTAAAGCACAACGCCGACAGACAATCCTGAGGTGCGAGCCCGCACGGCCTCTCGCGCAGCCACCAGCCCCCGGCGGGCGAGCCTCGAAGGACGCACCGCGCCCCTACGGCCCTTCCCACTTGTCGAGGAACGCGCCGATCGAAAGCCGCTGCATGTCCGGCACCGCCTCGAAGAGCGTCTCCCTCGGCCAGTCCCACCAGGCGAGCCGCTCGAGCCTTGCCGCGACGTCGGCGGCGAAGCGCGGGCGCAGCACGCGGGCCGGCGCGCCGGCGACGATCGCGTAGGGGGCGACGTCCTTCGTCACCACCGCGTTGGCGCCCACCGCTGCGCCGTTGCCGATCGTCACGCCGGGCAGGATCACCGCGCCGTGGCCGATCCACACGTCATGGCCGATCGTCACCGCCTTTGCCCGGCGGCGCGCGCGAAACGCCTGGTCGACGCCGAGATAGCGGAAATACTCGTTCGGCCGGTAGCTGACCTTGTGCGTCGTCACCCGCTCCAGCGGATGTTCCAGCGCGTTGATGCGGCTGTTGGCGGCGATCGAGCAGAACTTGCCGATCTGCGCATAGATGCCCTCGGCGTGGCGCTCGAAATAGGAATAGTCGCCGACCGTCACCTCGCGAAGGATCACCCGCTCGGCGACCGTGACGTGGCGGCCGAGCCGGCAGCCCTTCAGCTCCGCCGTCGGGTGGATGCGCGGCGCGTCGTCGGTGAAGCGGAGATCATCGGCCATGGCAGCGCTGTAGCGGGCGACTCAGGCTGCGGCAAGCGCGGCGGCGAGTTGCGGGAAAATCGCCATGGCGTGCCGAAAAATTGCGTTCCTCGAGCACCGAAGCGGAGCGGACATGCAGGTCCGTGAGCATCGGAGTGCAGAGAGGCGCCATTTGCAGGCCGGCAGCGCGGTTTTCCTAAGGCTTACCCTTCGTCCACTCCACCTGCTGCCCGTAAAGCGGCACGGTCGAGATCGACATCTTGGCGGATCCGTCCTGCACCTGGCGCGAATGCGCGAGGTAGATCAGCGTCTCGTTTTTCCGGTCGTAGATGCGGTTCACCACCTGCTGCTTCCAGATCAGGCTGATGCCCTGCTTGAACACCTCCTCGCCGTCCTTCGACAGGTCGATGTCGCCGATCCTGATCGGACCGGTCTGGCGGCAGGCGATCGAGGAGTTCGACGGATCCTCGAACCAGTTGCCCTTCTGCAGCCGGTCGATCACGCCGCGCTCGAAATAGGCGACGTGGCAGGTCACGCCTTCGATCTTCGGATCGGTGATCGCCTCGATGATGATGTCGTTGCCGAGCCAGTCGACGCCGACCTCGCCCACCTCCTCGGCCCGCGCCGCGACGGGAAAGGCGATTAGCGCTGCGAGGGCGGCCGCGGCGAGGCGTGGGCGGATCATGGTCGTGTCTCCTGGACTGTGGCCCCGCAGATGGGCGCTCGCGGGCCCTCGCGCAAGATTGATCCGGCAGCGACAACCGGCCGCCTTTGCATGGAGGGGGCGAAGCGCCTATATGCTGGCTCGACGACACGGCCCAGCTAAAGAGTCCCGCGCAGATGTCCGCCCGCCCTGCCCTCCTGTCCGCCACTTCTCTCGTCGCGTTCGCCGCGGCCACCGGTATGGCGTTCGCGGCCTGGGGCGAGCACGGGCCGGCGATGTTCATGACGCTTGCCGAGAGCGGCCTCTCCTGGTGCTTCTGACGCATGTCTCCCGACCATAGGCTCCGGCGCGAGACAGCGAGAGACGGATGATGATGCGTGGAATCCTGATTGGTATCGTGCTCCTCATGGCCGGCGCCGTCGGCTGGCTCACCTTCGACTGGTACCGCGCGACGCATTCGGGCGAGGCCTTCGGCAACGCCTTCACCCTCACCGACCAGTCGGGCCAGCCGATCACCGAAGCCGCCTTCCGGGGCCAGCCCACGGCGGTCTTCTTCGGCTTCACCCATTGCCCCGAAGTGTGCCCCACCACGCTGTTCGAACTCGACGGCTGGCTGAAACAGCTGGGCGCGGAGGGCGAGGACATCCGGGCCTATTTCGTCTCGGTTGACCCGGAGCGCGACACGCCGCAGATCATGAACACCTACGTTTCCAACGTCTCGGACCGCATCACCGGTATCACTGGCGAGACCGCCAAGGTGGAGGCGATGGCCAAATCCTTCGGTATCTACTGGAAGAAGGTGCCGCTCGACGGCGGCGACTACACCATGGACCACACCGCCTCGATCCTGCTTCTGGGCCGCGACGGCGATTTCTTCGGCACCATCGCCTATGGCGAGAACCCCGACACGGCGATCGCCAAGCTCAGGCGGCTGGTCGCCGAAGGCTGAGCCCGCCTTCGGACTTGCCGCGTCGCCAAGCCTGAGGCAGGAAGAGCGCCCGGCGGCCCTCCTCGCGCCGGCAAGACAGCCTCCGGAGAAACGTCCCGTGCCGCAGACCAAGTTCTCCTTCACCGCGCCGCGCGCGATCGCCCGACGCGTCTACGGGCTCGTCGAGTCGTCGTTCGAGGAGGATGGCTGGCCCGTCGCGCTGACCGACATCGACGAGGACAAGGGACCGGCGCAGGGCATCGAGACCGTCGACCTCTATGTCGATGGCGAGGGCGAGGCCGAGGCAGGGCGGCTGGCGCGGCTGCTCGCGGAGGAAGGCATCGAGGGGATTTTCGCGCGCGAGATCCTGCCCGACATCGACTGGGTCACGAAATCGCTGGAGGGACTCGTTCCCGTGCGCGCCGGCCGTTTTCTTGTCCACGGCGGTCACGACCGCGATAAGGTGAGGGTAAACGACCTCGCCATCGAGATCGAGGCCGGACTCGCCTTCGGCACCGGCCACCACGGCACGACGGCCGGCTGCCTCGAAACGATCGAGAAACGGGTGCGCAACAAGCGCCCGCGCCGCGTGCTCGACCTGGGAACCGGCAGCGCCGTGCTGGCGATCGCGGTGGCCAAGCTCGCGCGGGTATCGGTGCTTGCCACCGATATCGATCCGATCGCCGTCGAGGTGGCGCGCGAAAACGCCCGTCTCAATGGCGTCGGGGCCTATGTGCGCTGCGTCACCGCCACCGGCTTCGGCCATGCCGAGATCGCAGCACGCGCGCCCTACGATCTGATCGTCGCCAACATCCTGGCCAATCCGCTGATGAAGCTCGCGCCGAAGATGGCCACACATCTGGCGCCGGGCGGTTCGCTGATCCTGTCGGGCATCCTCGTGCGCCAGCGCAACGCGGTGGTGGCCATCTATGCCGGACAGCGTTTCCGCCACGTCTCGACGCTGACGCGCGGCGACTGGGTGACCATCCATTTCGAGCGGACGCGCTGACTGGAGGGTCGGCGTATCGACCGGGCAAAGAAAAAAGGCGGCTTTCCCGGATGGAAGAAGCCGCCTTCGATCCATGCCGCGGGCACGAGGCCCGCGCAACGAGATCAGAACATGTAGTAGGCGCCACCGCGCTTCTGGAGGTCGGCGCGGTCGTAGCCGTGCGACTTGAGCGTCTCGTCGTCGAGCATCAGGAGCGCGCCGTTGACGTAGCGGCTCACCTGGCGCTGCCGGGCCTCGACGAGCGCGTCGACCGCATTGCGGAAAAATCCGTTCTTGGTGGCCATGTCGAATGTCCTTCGTGGCTGGAGTTGATGTGTCCTCCACTGCGTTGAAAGGTAAGTGTGACTGACCTTTTCCACCAGCGCCGATGCCGCATGCCACCCATGCGTTCTTCGCATATGCGAAATGAACTTGTGCGCTGCAACACGACCCGCCGTGATTTCGCCGCCGATGTGCGGGAGCGGTTCAACCGGCCGGGGGAATCCTCTAGGGTGACCCTACTTCGCATCAGACGGACCCCCCATGTTCCAGAGCTTCGACACCGTTTCCGATCCCTCGCTGGCCGCCCCGCGCGTGGCGCGGCTGCGCGCCTCGCTGGCCGGGCAAAGCCTCGACGGCGTCCTTGTGCCGCGCGCCGACGAGCACCAGGGCGAATACGTGCCGGCCCGGGCCGAGCGGCTGCAATGGATCACCGGCTTCACCGGCTCGGCCGGCGTCGCGCTGATCCTGGCCGACCGGGCATATCTCTTCGTCGACGGGCGTTACACGCTGCAGGCGGCGCAGCAGGCCGATGCCTCAATCTTCTCGGTCGAAAGCCTGATCGAGACGCCGCCGCCGGCCTTCATCCGCAAGAACCTGCCCGAAGGCCTGGCCATCGGCTTCGACCCCTGGCTGCATACGATCGGCGACGCCGCGGCGCTGAAGAGCGCGGTCGAGGCGCGCGGCGGACGTCTCGTCGCGCTCGACCACAACGCCGTCGACGCCGTCTGGGACGACCAGCCCACCGCACCGCAGGAATCGGTGGACATCCACCCCGAACAGTTCGCCGGGCGATTGGCGAAGGACAAGCTTGCCGACCTCTACGAGGCGGTCGCCAAGGCCGGCGCGGACTGCTGCGTCCTCACCGATCCCGCGTCGCTCGCCTGGGCCTTCAACATTCGCGGCAACGACGTGCCGCATACGCCACTTGCCCTCGGCTTCGCCATCCTGCGCGCGGACGGCCTGCCAATGCTGTTCATGGACGAACGCAAGCTGCCGATGCGCGCGCAGGCTTATCTCACCCAGCTCACCGAGTTGATGCCCCCTTCCGCTCTCGAGGAGGAGGTGAAGCGGATGGCGGCATCAGGCGCCAGGGTCGGTCTCGACACCGCGCTTGCCGCAGAAAAGCTGCGCATGCTCGTCGAGGACAATGGCGGGACCGTCGTGTCGATGCCCGATCCGGCGCGGCTGCCGCGCGCGACGAAGAACGCGGCCGAACTTGCCGGAACGCGCGCGGCGCATCGCCGCGACGGCGTGGCGGTGACACGATATCTCGCCTGGCTCGACCGGCAGCAGCCTGGCTCGGTGGACGAGATCGGCGCGGTCACCATGCTGGAGAACGCGCGCCGAACGGCCGGTGGGGAAGCGCAGATGCCCTTGCGCGACATCTCCTTCGACACGATCTCTGGCGCCGGCCCGAACGGCGCGATCATCCACTACCGGGTGACGACCGCGACCAACCGCGTGCTTGGCGACGGCGAGTTGTTCCTGGTCGATTCCGGCGCGCAGTACCAGGACGGCACCACCGACATCACCCGCACGGTGCCGATCGGGCAGCCGAGCGAGGAGATGCGCGAGCGCTACACGTTGGTGCTCAAGGGCATGATCGGCATCTCGCTCCTGCGCTTTCCCTCCGGCACGCGCGGCGCCGACATCGACGCGGTGGCGCGGATGGCGCTATGGAAGGCCGGGCTCGACTATGGCCACGGCACCGGCCACGGCGTCGGCTCCTACCTCTCCGTCCACGAGGGACCGCAGCGGATCGCCAAGACCGGCACGGAAAAACTGCTGCCCGGCATGATCCTCTCCAACGAGCCCGGCTACTACAAGGCCGGGCAATACGGCATCCGGCTGGAAAACCTGATCGTCGTCACCGAGCCCGAGCCGATCCCCGGCGGCGAGAAGCCCATGCACGGCTTCGAGACCCTGACGCTCGCCCCCTTCGACCGGCGGCTGATCGTGGTCGACATGCTGACCGCCGAGGAGCGCGCCTGGCTCGACGCCTATCACGCGCGGGTGCTGGCCGAGATCGGGCCGATGCTGGAGTGGGAGGACCGGGCCTGGCTGGAGGCGATGGCGCAGCCATTGTAGAGGGATCGGAAGCAAACCATCCGGCTTGAGGCCGCTGTTTAGACCAACGCGCCTATGGCCGCGATGGTCTCGTCGGATCGCGTACCATTGCGCTCATGGCGACCAGCCCGATTGCCGCGAAGGGCACGCATGAGGCGAAGACCCATCGGGCGACCGTCGCCGCGTCCGCGGCCGTCTCCATGGACAGCAGGCCCGAAGCATTCGCCACGATCCCGACATAGGCCGCGCCGAGGGCATAGCCGAGCCTCTGAACCGTGGGGATCGCTCCCGAAACGCGCTGGATCTCGTCGGCATCGGCGAGCGCGATCGTTCGCCGCAGAATGAAGGTCCACGCCATCCCGAAACCGCCACCTTCCATGGCCGAGAAGACGGCGATCAGCCAGACGGGGCCGTTGGGAACAGCATGCAGAAAGCCGAGGATGCTGAAGCTCACGACCGTCATGCCGAGGCCGATCATCATCCGGTCGAACCGCTCGGGCAGTCCGCTGACCAGAACGGCCATGATCGTCCAGCCGATGGACGAACAGGCTACGATGTAACCGGCGGTCAGCGCGGATACCCCGTGGATCGCCGTTGCCAGCAGCGGCCCGAATGCGGTGACGGCGATGGTTGCCATCGACATAGACAGGATCATGAGCAGCGCGGCACCAGCCGGCCGCCGTGGATCGAACGGACGACGCGGAAGGAGCCGGTTTTCGCCAGCGCGCACGTCCAGCCACAGGAAGACGATCAGGCAGGCCAGTCCGGCGGCAACGGAGGGAACCGTGCGCAGGATCGAGACCTCGACGCCACCGAAAGCGACCAGAACGACGGCGAGACACAACAGGGCCAGACGTCCGACAGGAAACGCGTGGGAGCCGGCCGTGGATCGTGTTGTGCCGGTATCACGTCGAAAGACGATCCAGAGGGCGAGGGCGAATGCCTGGCAGGCAAAGAAGGCGAAGCCCCACCGCCATGTCGCATATTCCACGAAGAAGCCGCCGGCCAGCGGCCCGGCGAAGGCCGAAACGCCCCACAGGGCCGACACGGCCGCCATCGCGCGCGCTACATAGCGGCGCGGGAAGATCAGGCCGACAGCGACGAAGCTCATTGCTACCAAACCGCCGCCGCCCAAACCTTGCAGGGCGCGTCCCGCCAGAAGCAAGGGCATCGTCGGGCTGACGGCGCTGAGCACACAGCCGACCCCGAACAGGACGGCAGCCATGCTCATCGGCGCGCGCAGGCCGAGGCGCATGGTCAACAGTGCGCTGGCCGCTCCCGCGAGGATCGACCCGATCTCGTAGAGCGAGACAGACCAACCCACCAGGGCGGCCCCGCCGATCTCGGCCACGATGGATGGAAGCATGGTGGCGACGATCAGGCTGTCGGCCGCATGCAGCCAGACGGCTACGCAAAACAGTGTCAACGACGCAGCGTAAGGGCTTCCAAGAAACTCCCCCCAGGACACGAATGCCTCCTTGTCCGTTCTCGCGCCGTTGCCCGTGTCCGCCATGTCCCTCTCCTCTTGACCGACATGCTGCTACGACCTCAACATTGGTTCAGGTCAAGGAGTTTCCGAATGACGAAGAAGGAATTGTCCGTTGGCGAACTCTCGCGTCGCAGCGGTTTGCCCGTCTCCACGCTCCATTTCTACGAACGTCGGGGACTGATCGCCTCCGAGAGGACATCGGCCAATCATCGGGTCTATCGGCGTGAAATCCTACGACGCGTGACGGTCATCAAGATCGCGCAAAGCGCGGGCATCCCGCTTGCCGAGATATCTGAAGCACTCTCTCGATTGCCGCGCGACAAGGCCCCCGACACGCGGGACTGGGAGCGCATCGCCGAAAACTGGCACGACGATCTCACACGGCGGATCGAGTTGCTCACGGCGCTTCGCGACAAGATGGCGCTGTGCATCGGCTGTGGATGCCTCAGCGTGCAACGTTGTCCGTTGGTCAACGCGAATGATGAACTGGCGAAAGATGGTCCCGGCGCCCGCCTGCTTTAGCGATGCGAGCGCCGCCTGCGGCAGCCGCAGGAGCGGCAATCAACTTTCATCGCAGGCATCCGCGTTGGTGTCAGCACCCCAAGCCATATCCTGGCAGACCAACCAGACAGGCCGTTCCGCTTCCGGTGGACGCCTTCGCCCTCATCCCCTCACCCCTTCTCCCACCTCGGCCGGCGCATCTGGAACACCTCCTGCACCGCCGAATAGTCGTGATAACCCAGCCGCGCGAGGTTTTGCGCCTTGGCGCTGTCGAACAGGCCGTCGGTCAGGTAGGCGTCGTCGATATGGACGCCGACCACCTGCCCGACCACCACCGATACGCCGGCCGCTTCGCCCGAGATCAGCTTCGGTATGATGATCTCGGTCAGCCTGCATTCCAGCGCCGCATGGGCTTCGGCGACGCGGGGGGCGGCAACAAGCCTCGACGGCGCGGGCGTCAGGCCGGCATAGCCGAACTCGCTTGTGCCGCGCGGCGCGTCCACCGAGGTGGCGTTCATCTTGTCGGCGAGGTCGAGCGTGACGAGGTTGGCGACGAACTCGCCGGTCTCGCGGATGAAGGCGACGCTGTCCTTCTCGCCTTCGGAGGAGAACCACACCAGCATCGGCCGGCTGGAGAGCGCGTTGAAGAAGGAATAGGGGGCGAGGTTGAGATCGCCCGCGGCGCTCCGGCTGGAAATCCAGCCGATCGGGCGCGGCGAGACGATCGCCTTCAGCGGGTCGTGCGGCAGGCCGTGGCCCTCGTCGGCTTCGTAGAACATCTCAAGCCCCCCGCGGCCCGGCATAATCGGAAATGAGCGCCGCCGGGTCCGGGCGCGGGCGCTCGGCGATCTCCCCGGAGTGGTTGCCGATGTGGACGAAGCCCACCACGCGCTCCTCCGCCGTCAGCCCGAGAAGTGCCCGCCCCTCGTCGACGTCGGAGTACCAGTTGGTGATCAGGTTGGCGCCATAGCCCAGCGCATTGGCGGCGATGATCAGGTTCATGGCGGCCATGCCGGCCGAGAGGAACATCTCCCATTGCGGGATCTTCGGATTGGCCTTCGGCACGAAGACCACGCCGATCACCAGCGGCGCGCGCGAGAAGCGGGTGCGCTCCTGCTCGATCCGCGCCGGCGCCAGCGGGCCTTCGCGCAGTTCGGCGAGTGCGGAGAGCTTCTCGCCGACGTCCACGCGGGCCTCGCCGCGATAGAGGATGAAGCGGAACGGCACCAGCCGGCCGTGGTCGGGTACCCGCGAGGCAATCCGCAGGATGGTGGCGATGTCGTCGTCGCCTGGTCCGGGACCCGAAAGTTCCTGGATCGGCGCCGACTTGCGGGCCAGCATGAAGTCGATGACGGAGGAATTCAAAGGGCGTTTCCTTGCGGTCGTACTGTTTGGAGGATCCGGCGGTGCGTATCACGTGCCTGCCGACGGCCTTGAAATTGCCACCGCTTTGGGCTTCATGGCAACCCGATGCACGAAGACAAGCCGTTCACCATGACACGCATTTCACGCGCCGTTCTGGCGGCGGCCATCCTGTTTGCGAGCGGAATGAGCGCGCTGGCCCAATCTGGTGATGCGACACAACTTCAGATACCGGGCGCGAGCGAGTTCACCGGCGTCGAGCGCGGGCCCGCCTTGCCCTTCGTCGGCACGCAGCAGGTGAAACTCTCCGCTCAGTTGACCGCCGAATCACCGGAACTGACGCGCGGCCTGATCTGGCGCATCTTCAAGCCCGAGGCCGGAGACGACGGCAAGCTGCCGCTGGTGGTGGCCGAACAGGGCGGAACGCGTTCGTTCGACCTTGCGCCGGGCAGCTACCTCGTTCACGCCGCATTCGGTCGGGCCGGCGCCACCAAGCGCATCACGGTCGGCAACGAACCCCGCGTCGAGAACTTCGTGCTCGACGCCGGGGGCCTCAAGCTCGACGCCACGCTGTCGGACGGAATGCGCATTGCGCCCTCCAAGGTGCGATTCGACGTCATGGAGGGCACGGAAGGCCCCGATGGCGAACGGGCTATGATTGCCCCGCAGGTTCGGCCAAACAGCGTCGTTCGGCTCAACGCCGGAACCTATCACGTTGTATCTTACTACGGCCAGGTGAACGCCGTCATCCGCTCCGACATCCGCATCGACCCGGGCAAGCTCACCGTGGCGACCGTCGAACACAAGGCGGCGCAACTGTCCATGAAGCTGGTGCGCGCAGCCGGCGGCGAAGCGATCGCCGACACGGCCTGGTCGGTGCTCACCGATTCGGGCGACGTCGTACGGGAATCCGTCGGCCCCTTCGCGGCCATGGTGCTCGCCGAGGGCAACTACACTGTCATCGCCAACAACCGCGACCGCATCTACCAGCGCAGCTTCACGGTCAAGTCGGGCCAGGATGAGGATATCGAACTCATCACCAGCCGCGACATCGCCGACATCGGAGCGGACGGGACTGAGAAAGCGCCGGTCGAGTAATCCGACTAGGCCGAAAGTGTCGCGCCGCCCCTCCGCCGAGGCAGGCGGATTCGCCGACGGACAGGCTTTGCAGGGGGAGCGAGTGAAAAGACCGCCTCCTTCAGAAAGACGAGAAGCGCCTTGCGGTCGCGGATCGGCTCCATCTCGTTCCACGGAATCACGCGGCCGATGCGCGCGTCGAGCGTCTTGCCGGAAAGCCTCGCGAATTCACGGATCAGGAGCGAGGTGCGCAACGTCAGCGATATGTTGCCGATGAGCCGCGGAAGCGGCCGCTTGTCGGCCGTCAGGTCCATGTGGCGGCTGACGATGTGGAACAGACGGCCGCACTGGCCGTCGAAGTAGAGCGGAATGACGGACGCCTTGGCGTCCTGCACGAGTCGCGCCGCGAATATCTTCCAGGGCAGGTCTTCCGCGCGGCCGAAGCCCCTGGGCGCGGTGGCAACGCCTCCTGCCGGGAAAATGACGATCGTCACGCCATCGCGCAGCAGTTTCAGCGCCTCGTGGCGGACCTCGAGATTGTTCTTGAGCGCGTCCTTCGTCTCCGAGAAATCGACCGGCAGCGAATAGGGTGCGATCTCCGGAACCTTCAGGAGTTCGGCATTGATCATCACCTTGAAGGGCCGTCCGATCTGTTCGGCCAGCGACAGAACGGCAATGCCATCGCCGATGCCGAAGGGATGATTGGCGATGATGACGAGCGGCGCGCCCGGCGCCGCCACAGGTGGCCAGGGCCGGTCACGGCTCACCTTCACGTCGATCAGGTCGAGCATGCGGCCAAAGATGCGTTCGCCCGACGGAACGATCTCGTCACGCCAGATGCCATAAAGCGTCGCGTACCGGTCACGGCCAGCCAGGCCCTCGATCGATCGGATCACCCAGCGCTTCAGGCGCGGCTGGCTGTCATTGGCATAGGACAGCTCGGGGAATGGAATCGGGCGGCTGCGCAATCTGGGCATCATCGCCGCGATATGCCCGCCGTCCATGACAGGCGGATGAAGGTCGCTCGATGCGCCTGACGGTGCAAAACGGGGGCGGACAAGCCTCCCCCGCTGCCGATCGCTCAGGCTGCTTCCGCGTCGGCGCGGCGACGGCGCAGGTCCGGCGGCATCGCCTCGGCGCCTAGCATCGCCATTGCCTCGCCGAGCGCCATCGACTGCTGGTCGCGCGAGCCCAGCCGGCGGATGTTGACGGTGCCCTCTTCGGCTTCCCGCTTGCCGCAGACGAGCATGACCGGCACCTTGGCTAGACTGTGCTCGCGAACCTTGTAGTTGATCTTCTCGTTGCGGAGGTCGGCCTGCGCCAACAGCCCCAGCGCCTTGAGTTTCTTCACCACGTCGAGCGCGTAGTCGTCAGCCTCCGAGGTGATGGTGGCGACAACGACCTGCACCGGCGCGAACCAGAGCGGCAGGTGGCCGGCATAGTTCTCGAGCAGGATGCCGAGAAAGCGCTCCATAGAACCGCAGATGGCGCGATGGACCATGACTGGCCGCTTCTTCTCCGAATCCTTGTCGATGTAGAAGGCGCCGAAACGCTCCGGCAGGTTGAAATCGACCTGCGTGGTGCCGCACTGCCATTCACGTCCGATCGCATCGCGCAGCACGTACTCGAACTTAGGGCCATAGAAGGCGCCTTCGCCTGGATTGATCGAGGTCTTGATCCGCCCGCCAGACTGCTTCTCGATGATTTCGAGCACGCCGTTCATGATCGCCTCGGCATGATCCCAGGCCTCATCCGAGCCGACACGCTTCTCGGGCCGCGTGGAGAGCTTGACGCTGACTTCCTCGAAACCGAAATCGGCATAGGTCGACAGGATCAGGTCGTTGATCCTGAGGCACTCGGCGGCAAGCTGCTCTTCCGTGCAGAACACGTGGGCATCGTCCTGCGTGAAGCCGCGTACGCGCATCAACCCATGCAAGGCGCCGGATGGCTCGTAGCGGTGGACGTTGCCGAATTCGGCATAGCGGATGGGCAGTTCCCGATATGACTTCAAACCATGCTTGAAGATCTGTACGTGACCGGGGCAGTTCATCGGCTTGATGGCGAAGACCCGGTGGTCGGCTTCCTCGTCCTGCGGATTGGTGAAGGCGTGAGCCGACTTCACCGCGAACATGTTCTCCTGGTACCAGCCCCAGTGTCCGGACGTCTCCCACAGCGACTTGTCGAGAATCTGCGGCGCGTTCACCTCCTCGTAGACGCCCTCGAGCCGGCGGCGCATGTAGTTGACGAGGCTCTGGAACATGCGCCAGCCCTTGGAGTGCCAGAACACGACGCCCGGCCCCTCCTCCTGGAAGTGGAAAAGGTCCATCTCGCGGCCGAGCCGGCGATGGTCGCGCTTCTCGGCCTCCTCCAGCATATGGAGGTAGGCGTCGAGCTGCTCCTGCGTGGCCCAGGCGGTGCCATAGATGCGCGTCAGCATCGGGTTGTTCGAATCGCCGCGCCAGTAGGCGCCCGCCACCTTCATCAGCTTGAAGGCGTTGCCGACCTGCGCCGTCGTGGCCATGTGCGGCCCGCGGCAAAGGTCGAACCAGTCGCCCTGATAGTAGATCTTGAGGTCCTGGCCTTCCGGGATCGCGTCGATCAGCTGGACCTTGTAGCTCTCGCCTTTGTCGCCGAAGACCTTGCGCGCGCGGTCGCGATCCCAGACCTCCTTGGTGAAGGGACGGGCGCGCTGGATGATCTCGCGCATTTTCTTCTCTATGATGGCGAAGTCGTCCGGCGTGAACGGCACGGCGCGGGCGAAGTCGTAGTAGAAGCCGTTTTCGATCACAGGGCCGATGGTGACCTGGGTGTCGGGCCAGAGTTCCTGCACAGCCTCGGCCAGCACGTGGGCGGTGTCGTGGCGGATGAGTTCCAACGCGCGCGGGTCGTCGCGGCTGACGATCTCGACCGCGCCGGACCGGCCGATCGGATCGGACAGATCGCGGACCTCGCCGTCGAGCGCATAGGCGACCGACTTCTTGGCGAGCGACTTCGAGATCGACTCGGCCAACTGCGCGCCGGTCATCGCGGCGTCGTAGTCGCGCACGGATCCATCGGGAAACTTCAGGGAAACCTGGGACATGTTCTCTCTCCTTATCCAGTCCCGCAAACGAGCGCGGGTGGTTTCGTGCCGGATGCGTCCGGCGGCGCGGGCTTACTAGCGGTCATCGACACGATCGTAAAGGCGAGGCGTCGCGTTCTTCGTCATCACGGTCGGGCGTCAACCGGGATGGTCGTGCCCGCAACCGCACTTTTTTGACACCCGCCAAAATCGCCAGGGCATCCACCAACGGAGGTCCGGGGCGAGCGCCGCCGGAACGTTGTCGATACCGCTGGTGCCGCCCGGGCCGCAGCGCATGACCCTAAACAGCCCCATCCAGCCGCCATTCCAGAGCCCATGGCGAGCGATGGCTTCATAGGCGAATTCGGAGCATGTCGGGAGATGCCGGCAGGTGTTGCCGATGAAGCCCGACAGCGTGAGCTGGTAGAGCCGCACGAAGCCCGCGCCCAGAAGGCGGCCGGGGGTCTTTCGCCAGGGGCCGGAATAGTTGCGGTTCATGACTGGCCCGCCCGTTTCCGAAGCACTGCGTCAATGGAGGCCACCGGAGCTGGGATGGATACTGTCGCGGAACGCCAGACGACGAAAAGATCAAGCCCATCATAGCCATGAGCAAGTCGATGGCGCATGCCGACCGCGCTGTTGAGATGGAGATCGGGGTGGAGCCGGACGAATTCGGCATCGATCTGCCGAATCCTTGAAGCCGCCTCGCCGATGCAGACGAAACACCAGCAGACCGCGTCGCAACACTTTGGGTCGGCTATGAACTCTTCCTCGTTCAAGCCGGAAACATGATCGCCGGTCCGACGCCCCCAGGAGACCATGTCTTCCAGAAGCTGCCGGACTTCCGCAGACGGAAGAGCGTTCATAGCGGCTTGAAATCGATCGAAGCGGAGCGGGCAGCCGGGGACTTGAGCTTCGTGAACACTTCGACCGGGACACTAAGCAGATTTCCAAGCCGCTCTTCCATCTCGAACAGATCGAAGAACGTCAACCGCCCCAGGTTCTCCACCAAGATATCGACATCACTCCCCTCGACGTCCTCGCCGCGCGCAACCGAGCCGAAGACGCGCGGATTCGTCACCGGATAGCGCGCGATGATCGCCAGAACCTCGTCGCTGTGCTTGGCCAGGGCTTCGGAGGGTCGCATTCAACCTTCCTCCGCTTAGGCCGCCGCTTCGGCGTGGCGCTTCTCGATCTGGCCGATCGCGTCGACCACGGCATCGAAGGTGAGCAGCGTCGAGGCGTGCCTTGCCTTGTAGTCGCGCACCGGCTCCAGGTACTTCATGTCCTCGAAGCGTCCTTCGGGCGGCCGGCCGTTCTCCTTCAGCATCCGGCGCACGGCCTCGCGCGCGAGCCGCAACTCGTCGGCGGTGGCGCCGACGACGTGGCTGGCCATGATCGACGACGAGGCCTGGCCAAGGGCGCAGGCTTTCACGTCATGGGCGAAGTCGATGACCACGCCATCCGCCATCTTCAGATCGACGGTGACGGTCGAGCCGCACAGCTTCGAATGCGCCGTCGCCGTCGCATCGGCGTCGGCGAGGCGACCAATCCGGGGAATGTTGCCGGCCAAGGCCAGGATTTTCGCATTATAGACGTCGTCGATCATGGTTTTCCGATCGTCGCGGCCGGGCGGGCAAACCGTTTCGCGCCGCCGTCTTTCATTTGATACGTCGAGCCAATATATAGGGGTCGTGGCCCTTGGACGGCAAGATGCGCTTCATCGCGCCGCCCGGGAGTCAGACGCCATTTTCGGGCACGCATCGGAATTTCCCGTTCTTCCCTGAAAAGGCTGTGGTCCGTTCAACTCGTTTCCCCGTAAGAGGGGGAACTACGGGAGACACTTTTCATGGATGCGATCGTCAAGAAGCTGGAAACCCTTACGGCGAGCCCCCCTCTGCCCGCGGCCGAGCGCCCGACGCAGACGGAGGTGGAGGTCGCCGTCAACACGCTGCTGCGCTGGATCGGCGAGGATACTTCTCGGGAGGGGCTGCTCGACACCCCGAAGCGGGTGGCGAAGGCGTATCGCGAGATGTTTTCGGGCTACGACAAGGACCCGGCCGACGAACTCGGCCGGACCTTCGAGGAGGTCGCCGGCTTCGACGACATGGTCCTGATCCGGGACATCACCTTCCATTCGCATTGCGAGCACCACATGGTGCCGATCATCGGCAAGGCGCATGTCGGGTACCTGCCGGACGGCAAGGTCGTCGGCTTGTCGAAAGTGGCGCGCGTGGTGGAGATCTTCGCGCAGCGCCTCCAGACGCAGGAGGCCATGACCGCGCAGATTGCCGGCACGATCCAGGACGTGCTAAATCCGCGCGGCGTTGCCGTGATCATCGAGGCCGAGCACATGTGCATGGCCATGCGCGGCATTCGCATGCAGGGGTCCTCGACGCTGACCTCGACCTTCACCGGCGCCTTCCGCGACCATCCCGAGGAACAGGTGCGCTTCATGACGTTGCTGCGCGCCGGCGCCAAGGGCTGATACCGGCCCGCCGGCCCAATAAAGATGGACCGGCATGGCCACGATCGAATTCTCCGCTCCTCCCGCTGACAAGGCCGCGCTCGAAGAAGGCGCGGCCTTCACGCCGCGCTTCGACGCCGCAGGCCTCGTGACCGCCGTGGTCACCGATGCAGAAGACGGCGTGCTGCTCATGGTGGCGCACATGAATTCCGAGGCCCTCGCGCTCACGCTCGAAACCGGCATCGCACACTACTGGTCCCGATCCCGCAATAGCCTCTGGAAGAAGGGCGAGACGTCCGGCAACATGCAGCGGGTCGTTGCCCTGAAGACTGACTGCGACCAGGATGCCGTCTGGCTCTCGGTAACGGTCGGCGGCGACCGTGCGACCTGCCACACCGGCCGCCGCTCGTGCTTCTATCGTGACGTCGCCTTGTCGGGCACGAACGCCATCCTCGTGTCGGATGGAAGCAAACCCCTGTTTTCCCCACGCGACGCTACGGAAAGTCGTGAGCGGATCCTGACCGAACCGTGAGTGCCACCCTCATGTGGGCGTCAGTAGGGTTCGGACGGGAATCTGGATCGAATCCTATCAATCGACAAACGGGCGATTCATGATTTCGACAGGTGTTTGGCGTAACCTTCAGGCTCGGGAGTTGATGGGAGGGAAGGATGCTCGACTGGGCTCCCCTTCGTGGCAGGCAAGAGATGCGTGACGAGGCCGAGCCGCCGTTCTTGCCGACACCGGCGCAATCCGAGCCCGTCCCGGAGAATGGCATCGCGCTGGCGCTAGGCGGCGGAGCCGCCCGCGGCTGGGCTCATATCGGCGTTCTGCGGGCGCTCGACGAAGCCCGGATACCCATAGACATGATTGCCGGCACGTCGATCGGCGCGCTCGTCGGCGGCTGCTATCTGGCCGGCAAGCTCGATGAGTTGGAAGAGTTCGCCCGCGGTCTGACCAAGCGGCGCATCTTCGGTCTGCTCGATTTCCATCTTGGCGGTTCCGGCCTGCTCAGCGGCATCAGGCTGACCGCCCGGCTGAAGGAGCACATGAACGGACTGACCTTCGCCGACCTGCCGAAGCCTTTCGTCTGCGTGGCGGCCGAAATCCGCACGGGCCACGAGATCTGGCTGTCCAGCGGCAGCCTGATCACGGCCATGCGGGCGTCCTACGCCCTTCCCGGCGTGTTCGAACCGGTCACGGCCAACAAGCGCGTTCTCGTCGACGGCGCGCTCGTCAACCCGGTTCCGGTCTCGGTCTGCCGTGCCTACGAGCAACCCCTCGTGGTGGCGGTCAACCTGCACTACGACCTGTTCGGCCGGGCTGCCGTGATCCGGCATTCGGCGGGCGAATTGCTGGTGGAGAAAGACGCGCCCCGACCGACCCGCGCCGAGAACCAGGTTCGCGAGCGCGAGTCCAAGCTCGGCATCACCGGCGTCATGGTCGAAGCCTTCAACATCATCCAGGACCGCATCTCGCGCGCCCGGCTTGCCGGCGATCCGCCCGACATGTCGCTCCAGCCAAAGCTCGGGCACATCGGACTGACCGAGTTCCATCGGGCCGACGAGGCGATCCGTCTCGGCTACGAGGCGACGGTCGCCAACATCAACGAACTCAAGCGGTTGCAGACGGTTCTCGTATGAGCGTGCCAACCGCTTGCCGGCTGGACCTCGCTATCCGGCGAGGGCGGCGTCGGTCAGCCTGAACTGCACCGATTTAGACCCGTTCCAGTAGTTGGCGGAAATCGAACCCGCGACGTGGACGGTGCGGCCCTGCTGCTTCAGCAGGAAATCGCCGAGATCGGTTTCCGCGCTTCGGAACGCCATCGCCTGCACGCCGCCGCCACTCCCGGACTTCAGGTCCACGCGCAGATGACCCGTCCCGACAGGGCGCACCCGCACGATCTCGTGACGCGGCAGGACGAAAAGCGGCTGCGAATGGCCAGCGCCGAAGGGGCCCGCGCGCTCCAGGATGTCGAGCAGCCCGAGGTTCGCGCCCTCCGCCATCAGCGCGGCGTCGATCTTGAGCGTTTCCGAATCACGAAGCCGAAACACCTCTTCGGACGCCTTTTCCTCGAAGAAGGCTCTCAGCGCACCAAGCTTGGCGCGCTCGACGGTGATGCCGGCGGCCATGGCGTGTCCGCCGCCCTTGACCAGCAGGCCACGCTCGACCGCCTCGCGCACCAGCCTGCCAAGGTCGATGCCCGGGATCGAGCGCCCGGAGCCCGTACCGAGGCCGTTGGCGTTGAAGGCAATGGCGAAGGCCGGACGGCGCGCATGGTCCTTGAGGCGCGAGGCGAGCAATCCGACGATGCCGGGATGCCAGTGTTCGCTCGCCGTCACCATGACGGCCGGCCCCTTCCCGCTCATCAGTTCCGCATCGGCCTCCGCCCGCGCCTCGGCAAGCATCGACTTTTCCATCGCCTGGCGTTCCTGGTTCAGCCGATCGAGCGTCTCGGCGATCGATTGCGCCTCCACCGGGTCGTCGGTGGCAAGCAGCCGGGCGCCCAGCGCCGCATCGCCGATCCGGCCGCCGGCATTGATGCGCGGGCCGATCAGGAAGCCGAGATGAAACGTGTTGATGGGTTCGCCGATCCGCGCGACGCGCTGCAACGCGGCGAGGCCAGGATTGCGCATGTGGCGCGCGGCGACCAGGCCCTTGACGACGAAAGCGCGGTTGACGCCGGTGAGTGGAACCACGTCGCAGACGGTAGCGAGCGCCACCAGATCGAGCAGGCCGAGGAGATCGGGCGGACTCGTCGCAACAGCACGTTGCCTGAGAACCTTCAACACCTGCACGAGGGTCAGGAACACGACGCCGGCCGCGCAGAGATGTCCCTGCCCCGACAGATCATCGTCGCGGTTGGGGTTCACCACGGCGACCGCGTTCGGCAGCGGCCCGCCGACCTGGTGGTGATCGATCACCACGACATCGGCGCCGGCCTGGTTCGCGGCATCGATGGAGGGCGAGCTGTTCGTGCCGCAATCGACCGTCACGATCAGCCGCGCGCCCTTGGCGACCAGCTCGCGCATCGCATCGGGGTTGGGGCCGTAGCCCTCGAAGATGCGATCGGGAATGTAGATCTCGTTGGGCACCCGGTAGTGGTCCAGCACGCGCTTCATCAGCGCCGACGAGGCGGCGCCATCGACATCGTAGTCGCCGAAGATCGCGACCCGCTCCCCGCGCTGGATGGCATGCGCGATGCGCGCCGCCGCCTTGTCCATGTCGGTCAGCGACGCCGGGTCGGGCAGGAGGTCGCGGATCGACGGGTCGAGGAAACGCGGCGCGGCATCCGCGTCGATGCCGCGGCCGGCCAGAACCCGCGCGACGATGTCCGGCAGGCCATGGTTCTGGGAGATCGTCAGCGCAACGTTCTCGTCGCGTTCCGACAACCGGTGAACCCAGGCCAGACCGCTCGCGGAGCGCCTTATGTCGAGGAACGGGCGCATGTCAGGTCGCGCGCGTCGGAAACAGCGTCATCATGGGCGGCAGGATAACGCCTGCACCCCCTGTCCTGCAAAGCCCCAACGCGCTCAGAACTTGTCCATGTCCTGGTGCTTGGCCTTGATCTCGCGCACCGTCAGCGACGACGACCGCATGACGATCGTGTGCGTCTGGATGTAGTCGCGCGCGAACTTGACGCCGGCGAGCAGGTTGCCGTCGGTCACGCCGGTGGCGGCGAAGAGCACGTCGCCCCGGGCCATCTCGTCCATCTGGTAGATCTTCGTGGGGTCGGAGATGCCCATCTTGGCCGCGCGGGCCACCTTCTCGTCGGTGTTGAGCTGGAGGCGCCCCTGCATCTGGCCGCCGATGCAGCGCAACGCAGCCGCAGCCAAAACGCCCTCGGGCGCGCCGCCGATGCCCAGATAGATGTCGATGCCGGTCTCGTCGGGATCGGTGGTGTGAATCACGCCGGCCACGTCGCCGTCACCGATCAGGCGGATCGCCGCGCCGGTCGAGCGGACCTCCTCGATCAGCCGCGCATGGCGTGGCCGGTCGAGAATGCAGGCGGTGATCTCGGAGACCGACACGCCCTTGGCCTTTGCTACATTCTCCAGATTCTCGATCGCCGGTGCGTCGATGTCGATCACGCCGGCCGGATAGCCCGGCCCGATCGCGATCTTGTCCATGTAGACGTCGGGTGCATAGAGCAGGCTGCCCTTCTCGGCGATGGCGATGACCGCCAGCGAGTTGGGCAGGTTCTTGGCGCAGATCGTGGTGCCCTCCAGAGGATCGAGCGCGATGTCGACCTCGGGTCCATCACCGAGCCCCACTTCCTCGCCGATGTAGAGCATCGGCGCCTCGTCGCGCTCGCCCTCGCCGATCACGACGGTGCCCTTGATGGGCAGGCGGTTGAGTTCGGAGCGCATGGCGTCGACCGCGACCTGGTCGGCAGCCTTCTCGTCGCCGCGGCCGCGCAGGCGGGCGGCGGCCACGGCGGCGCGCTCGGTCACTCGGACCAGTTCGAGGGTCAGAATTCGATCAAGGCCGGGCGACGCGGTCTTTGCCATGGGGGATTTCCTGCAAGCAGAGTGAAGGCGTCTCCTTTTGTCAAAGCCGTCCCGGCACGGCAAGGGCCTGCGTCAAGGATATCCGCGGGCCGCCAGGATGAATCGATTGAAAGGCCTCGCTGCGACAAGCGCCCCGGCGTCAGGCCTGCGCGGTCTCGCGCCGCCGGCTGCGACCCTCCCGAACGATCCGGCGCACGAGAAGGGCGATGCCAGCGACCAGCACCGCCGCCGCCGCCACGCCCATCCATGGATGCGGCCCCTCGAAGAAGACCGCATGCATGATGCGGCCCGGCAGGAAGGTGAAGGCTCCGGCTGCGATCAGGGCGCCGAGATAGATTTGCTGCATGGTGGCGCGGTGCTCGTCGATACGGCGCGCGCGAGCGAGCCAGATGCCGCGCCCCAGGTGCCATAAGGTATAGACCGAGAGCAGGTGGATCGGGCTCCAGATCCCGACCAGGCGGATGGTGTGGATGAAGAAGGAGGAGGCGGCGACGGCCAGCATCAGTCCCACCCAGACCTGACCGCCGAGGCGGTGGAGCCGGTCGCCCTTGCGGCGGAACAGCACGACGCCGCCGAGGAAGAAAGCCAGGATGGCGGCGAACGTGTGGAGCTGGATGGCGAGAGTCGTCTGGATCAGGGGTTCGAAAGTCATGACCAATCCTCGTCTGACGTTTGCGGACGCTGCGCGGACGCGCGGCTTGACCTCGCCCGGTCGGGTGCTGTTTCTCAACGGCGGCTTCGCAAACGGAAGGACGGCATTCGTGAAGGAAGGGATCGTGCAGTTCACGATGCGCGAATTGCAGGCGGCGCTCCGCTCGCCGCTCTTGTGGTCGGCGCTGGCCGCGGGCGGCCTCGTGCTCGGGCTCGCCGGCCCGTTCGGCACCTTCGAGACCCTGCCGCTGCCTGCGCGGCTCGCCTACTGGAGCGCGATCGCGGTCGCCACCTATCTGACCGGCTTCCTCGCGGTGACCATGCTCAACGGGCTGTTTCCGGGCAGACCGCGGACGGCGCTGCGCGACGGCGCCTTCGGCATCCTGGCCGGCCTGCCCGTCGCCGCGGTCGTCTGGCTCGCCAACCAGTGGATTTTTCCCGCGGGCGGAATCGGGTTCCTGACGCTGCTCGCCTATGTCACCGTCGTCACCGCGGTTGCCTCGGCGGTCGTCACCAGCTTCGCACTGCGGCTGGAGGCGACGCACGGAGGCGCGCCGGTGCCGACAGAGCGGCCGCCCGTACCGGAACGGCCGCCGCTGCTCGATCGTCTCCCGATCAACCTGCGCGGACGGCTGTATCGCCTGTCCATGCAGGACCACTATGTCGAGGTGGTCACCGACAAGGGCGCGCATCTCGTCCTGATGCGGCTGTCCGACGCCATCGCCGAGACCGGCGGGGTCGATGGTTTGCAGATTCACCGCTCGCACTGGGTGGCGCGCGAGGCCGTCCGCGACTGCATCCGCCGGGGCGACCGTCTGGTGCTGCGGCTTTCGGACGGCATGGAACTGCCCGTCAGCAGATCGCGGCTGCAGGCGGTCCGCGACGCGGGGATCGGTTGATGCGCCTCAGGCCGCCCGCTCGATACGGATGACCTGCGCCTTGTCGATCAGGTGCCCGTCCTTTGTGATGCCCTCGACGGCCTTGCGCACGGCGGCTTCGGTCGTCTCGTGGGTGACCAGGATCACCGTCTTGCGGTCATCGCCATCGTCGGCGCCAGCATGCTGGACGATCGATTCCAGAGAGATGTCGTTGTCGGCCATCCGCTTGGCGATGGCAGCGAAGACCCCGATGCGGTCGTGCACGGTCAGGCGGATGAAGTAACCGCCCTCGTGGGCCCGGATGCCGGCCTTCCTGTAGGGCGCGAGCTCCTTCACCGGGCGGCCGAAGACCGGCCCGTGCTGGAAGCCCGGCCGGCTCTTGGCGATGTCGGCGATGTCGCCGATGACGGCCGAGGCCGTCGCGTTGCCGCCGGCGCCGGGTCCCGAGAGCAGCAGTTCGCCCAGGATGTCGGTCTCGATCGCCACCGCGTTGGTGACGCCGTGGACCTGGGCGATGACGGAAGCGGTTGGCACCATGGTCGGGTGCACGCGCTGCTCGATGCCGCTGTCGGTCTTCTGGGCGACACCGAGGAGCTTGATCCGATAACCGAGCTCGGCCGCAGCGCGGATGTCGGCCTGGGTGATGTTGGAAATGCCTTCCATGTAGATCGCGCCGGGCGCGATGCGGGTGCCGAAGGCCAGACTTGTCAGGATCGACAGCTTGTGGGCGGTGTCGTGGCCTTCGATGTCGAAGGTCGGGTCCGCCTCGGCATAGCCCAGGCGCTGCGCGTCGGCCAGGCAGTCGGCAAACGAGATGCCCTCGTGCTCCATCCGCGTCAGGATGTAGTTGCAGGTACCATTCAGAATGCCGAACACGCGGCTGATCGAATTGCCGGCGAGTGATTCGCGCATGGTCTTGATGACGGGAATGCCGCCGGCCACCGCCGCCTCGTAGTTCAGGAGCACGCCCTTCTTCTCGGCCGCTTCGGCCAGCGACAGGCCATGGGCCGCCAGCAGCGCCTTGTTGGCGGTCACGACGTGCCGACCGGCATCCAGCGCGGCCTTCACGGCCAACCTGGCCGGCCCCTCGTCGCCACCGATCAGTTCCACGAAGACGTCGATGTCGGCCTTGCGGGCCATTTCCACCGGATCGTCGAACCAGGTGACGCCGTCGAGCGCGATGCCACGGTCCTTGCCGCGGTCGCGGGCGCTGACAGCCGCAACCGTGATCTCGCGGCCGCACTGGCGCGTCAGCTCGCCTGCCTTTTGGGTAAGGACACGTACAACGGACGCACCCACGGTTCCGAGGCCGGCGATCCCGACACGCAATGCTTCGCCCATGGTTCCGGACCCCTCCTGAACGCGTTCTGTCATATCGATGACGGGCTCAGCGGCGGGCGCTGAGCGGAATGACGTTGTCGAGCGTCTTGCTCGCTGTCGACAGGAAACGCTTGATGTTGCGCGCCGCCTGGCGGATGCGGTGTTCGTTCTCCACCAGGGCTAGTCGGACATACTCGTCGCCATGCTCGCCAAAGCCGATGCCGGGCGCGACCGCCACGTCGGCCTTTTCGACGAGAAGCTTGGAGAATTCGAGCGAGCCGATGGACTTGAAGGGCTCGGGGATCGGCGCCCAGGCAAACATCGTGGCCTGCGGCGCCGGGATGGTCCAGCCGGCCTTGGCGAAGCTGTCGACCATGACGTCGCGGCGGCGTCGATAGACGTCGCGGACTTCGGCGATATCGGCGCCATCGCCGTTGAGCGCGGCACTCGCCGCCACCTGGATCGGCGTGAAGGCGCCGTAGTCGAGATACGACTTGACCCGCGTCAGCGCCGCGATCAGGCGCTCGTTGCCAACCGCGAAGCCGATGCGCCAGCCTGGCATCGAAAAGGTTTTCGACATCGACGTGAACTCGACGGCGACGTCCATCGCGCCCGGCACCTGAAATACGGAGGGCGGCGGGTTGCTCTCGTCGAAGTAGATCTCGGCATAGGCAAGATCCGACAGGATGATGATGTCGTTCTTCCTCGCGAAAGCGACCACGTCCTTGTAGAAATCCAGTGACGCGACGTGCGCGGTCGGATTGGACGGATAGTTCAGGATCAGCGCCAGCGGCTTGGGAATGGAGTGTCGGACGCCGCGCTCCAGCGCCGGAATGAAGCCGTCGTCGGGTTCCGCCTGCATCGATCGGATCACCCCGCCCGACATGATGAAGCCGAAGGCATGGATCGGATAGGTCGGGTTGGGGCAGAGCACGACATCGCCAGGCGCGGTGATGGCCTGCGCCATGTTGGCGAAGCCTTCCTTGGAGCCCAGCGTGGCGACGACCTGGCGTTCGGGATCGAGCTTCACGCCGAAGCGCCGGGCATAGTAGCTGGCCTGCGCCCGGCGCAGGCCCGGAATGCCGCGCGAGGATGAATAGCGATGGGTGCGAGGATCACGCACCACGTCGCAAAGCTTGTCGACGATGGACTTCGGAGTCGGAAGATCCGGATTGCCCATGCCGAGATCGACGATGTCGGCGCCATGCGAGCGGGCCGAGGCCTTGAGCCGGTTCACCTGCTCGAAAACGTAGGGCGGCAGCCTGCGGGTCTTGTGAAACTCTTCCATGACGGTTCCGGCGGGTTCAGGGAGCGTGAGGTGGCGGCGATATACACCCATTAGGTGGTGGGGTCGATAGCGTCAGCGGCCTTCGATCTCGCCGAGTACGGCATCGCCATGGGTGTTGCCGAGCACGCGCAGCCGCTCGCCTTCCCCCGGCGCCGACAGGGACTGCACCGTTCGGCGAGCCCGCTCCTGCGCCAGGCGCAGTTCACTCGTCGTCGCGCTGGCCTCCGTCTCCGTGAACTGGTCGGTCGCGGGTTTCGGCACGACGTTGAGATTGGGAAACTCCCCGGTCTGGCGGGGTGCGGACGGTCCCGTGCCGACAGTGGTCGCGGATGGGGACGACTGGGCGCCGGCCGGCACCGCCTCCTCGATCGAGACGCCAGCGCAGCCCGCCAGCGCCAGCATCGCCGCGCCCGCCAAGATCGGCAGCGTGCGACTTGTCGAAATATGTCCGCAAACGATGATCGACGACATATTTTGTATCCGAAAGAGGGTTAGGTGGGGACTCGTCCGGCCGGTATCACCGTTGGACCGGTATGGTCGTCACATGATATTGTGTCAAGAAAAGGCTTCCGGAGGAGACAGCGCATCATGAAGAGTTCCGGAGAGGACGGGAACGGGACGAAGCCCTCGGGCTTCGAGACCGAGCAGTACGTCATCAAGGATCCCGAACTCTTCGCGCGCAACGTCGCCCGCATGATCGAGAGTGCGGGGAAGGCCGCCGCAGCCTGGGTCAACCCGCGTGAAAAGGGCGAAGTACGCGACAGCATGGCCGATCCGATGGCCGACATGGTCAAGACCTTCTCGAAGCTCTCCGAGTACTGGCTGTCCGACCCCTCGCGCGCGCTGGAGGCGCAGACCAAGCTCTTTTCCGGCTATATGGACATCTGGTCGAACTCGATCCGCCGCATGGGCAGCGACGGCAGTGCCGCGCCAGACGAGCCCGCGCCGATCAACGACAAGCGCTTCCGCGATCCCGAATGGAGCACCAACGCCTTCTTCGACTTCCTCAAGCAGGCTTACTTCGTGACGACGAACTGGGCAAACGATCTGGTCAGGAACGCCGAGGGGCTGGACGAACACACGCGCCACAAGGCCGACTTCTATGTCCGCCAGATCTCGCAGGCGATCTCGCCTTCGAACTTCATCCTCACCAATCCCGAACTTTTTCGCGAGACGGTGGCCTGTCATGGCGAGAACCTCGCCAAGGGGATGCAGATGCTGGCCGAGGACATCGCCGCGGGAAAGGGCGAGCTCAAGCTGAGGCAGGCCGACTACACCAAGTTCGAAGTCGGCAAGAATCTCGCGACCACCCCCGGCAAGGTCATCGCGCGCAGCGAGGTCGCCGAGATCATCCAGTATGCGCCGACAACCAAGAAGGTGCTCAAGCGCCCCCTGCTGATCTGCCCGCCGTGGATCAACAAGTTCTACATCCTCGACCTGAATCCTCAGAAATCCTTCATCGCCTGGGCCGTCGAGCAGGGTCACAGCGTCTTTGTCATCTCGTGGGTCAACCCCGACGAGCGCCATGGCCGCAAGAGCTGGGAGGACTACATCGAGGAAGGCTTGAAGTTCGCGCTCGACCAGATCGCGAAGGCGACCGGCGAACGCGAGGTCAATGCCATCGGCTATTGCGTCGGCGGCACGTTGCTGGCCGCAGCACTCGCGCTGATGGCCAGGGAAGGCGACGACCGAATCGCCTCGGCAACCTTCTTCACGACCCAAGTCGACTTCACCCATGCCGGCGACTTGAAGGTGTTCGTCGACGAGGACCAGGTGGCCGCGCTCGAACGCGCCATGGGCGAGAAGGGCTATCTCGACGGCACCAGGATGGCGACCGCCTTCAACATGTTGCGCGCCGGCGACCTGATCTGGCCCTACGTCGTCAACAATTACATGCGCGGCAAGGATCCTTTGCCGTTCGACCTGCTCTACTGGAACGCGGATTCGACGCGCATGGCGGCGGCGAACCACTCCTACTATCTGCGCAACTGCTACATGAAGAATGCGCTGGCGCGTGGCGAGATGATGCTGGCGGGGAAGAGCGTGTCGTTGAAGGACGTCACCATCCCGATCTACAACCTCGCCGCCAAGGAAGACCATATCGCCCCTGCCCGCTCCGTCTTCACCGGATGCTCCTTCTTCGGGGGCGAGGAGGTTCAGTTCGTCATGTCCGGTTCGGGCCACATTGCCGGCGTGGTCAACCCTCCCGCCCTGAACAAGTACCAGTACTGGACGGGCGGCAAGCCCGTCGGCGATTTCGACGCATGGTTGGCGGCCGCGAAGGAGACGCCAGGGTCGTGGTGGCCGCACTGGCACGAATGGATCGCCGGCCGCGACGACCGGCTCGTCACCGCGCGCAGGCCGGGCGCCCGCGGCATGCCGATCCTGGGCGATGCCCCGGGCACCTATGTGACGGTTCGCATCTGAACCGTTACAGCGTGTCATTCATTGTGAACGAACGATTACCAAGGCTGAACTCGCCTGCGATCCCGGTCCATTCTATTTGATGATCTCTCCGCATGAACTGTGGAAAAGCTGTGCTCTCATGAGACGCATCCACCGGCGCCTCCAGTTAATCTTGAGTCCGGCTGCGCGATGGTTCGGCGGCAGCCCTGCAGATCGGTTTGCCTAATCCGCGCGATGGCTTTACGGATCGGGCGAGCAAGCTTCGGATCGTCATCCGGGCGAGTGACAACGACACCCAGACAGTCCCCGACGGGACACGCAAGGGGCAGGACGGTTGAAGACATTCGGAACGCGTCTTGCGACGTCCAGGCTGCGTATGAGCGGCGCCATTCTGGCGGGCATTATCGTCGCTTCCTGCTCGGCGACGAGCGATTCTTCCTTGAAGATCGGACCGTCCGGCTTCGCGGCGGGCCTGGCGTCGGTGCTGAGCCAGGCGGAAGCTGAACTGACAGCCGAAGCGGCCCCACTGCCCGTTTCACCCGGTTTTGCGGGACAGGAGAGCGGCACCATGCCGGGTTCCGCCGACAGTCGGAAAGGCGTCGGCCTGCCGGCCGCCGCCGGTTTCCTGCCAGCCGACAATCCCGCCGCGACTACGGCGGCGGCCAGGGCGGCGCCGGCTGCGACCGCGCCAACCGCGATTGCCACGCCTGAGGAACCGGCCGACACGCGCTGGCCGCAGTCGACTGCAATGGTCGAGAACGGTGCGGCGCCATCGAGCGACCCCGCGGCCGAGAAGTCCGGTTTCCTGTCCTCGCTCTTCGGGTCAAGGCCTGCCACCGCAGCTACGCCGCGCCCCGTGCTCGACCTTGCCGACAAGCCCTCGGCCGCAGCCGCGGCCGACAAACCCGGCAAGCCATTGCTGAAACTCGCCTCCACCGGCGGAAAGGGCGGGGAGTCGCGTCCCGTCTTCTCGGGCGAGGCGCTGCCGGGCGTGCGACAGGGCTCGCTTTTCGAGATCACGCGCAAGTCCGGCCTCGACGACGATTCCGACATCGACCTGCACGAGACCGAGCCCTCCTACCAGGTCGCATCGGCTGCCGGTCTGGCGCGGCTCGCTCCGAACGGGTTGCTGAAGCAGAGCACGAGCGTCGATGTCGCCTGCCTGAAGCCGTCGCTGGTGCGGATGCTCAAATCCGCAGAGCAGCATTTCGGCAAGAAGATGATCGTCACCTCCGGCTATCGCAGCCCCGAGCGGAACCGGGCCGTGCGCGGCGCGCGCAATTCCATGCACATGTATTGCGCGGCCGCCGACGTGGTGATGCCCGGCGTCGACAAGCACAAACTCGCCGCCTATGTGCGTGCCCTGCCCGGCCGCGGCGGGGTCGGCACCTATTGCCACACCGCGGCGATCCATGTCGATGTCGGTCCCGAGCGCGACTGGAACTGGCGCTGCCGGCCTTCGCGCGGATGAGAAAAAATCTTGGCCGACGGGCGAGCAGCGGGGTTGCCCGCCCGTCCGAAGCTGATTATAAGGCCGCACGTTCTGCTAAGCGCCCATCGTCTAGCGGTCTAGGACGCCGCCCTTTCACGGCGGAAACACGGGTTCGATTCCCGTTGGGCGTGCCATTCCAGTCGTGGTGACACAAGCAGTGCATTTCGCTGCCGTTGTCCAAGAAGCAACGTCTCCCGTGCATGCCGCGTGGTCTAACCGCGTCGCCTCCGGGCTCGGGTATCTCTGAGCGTGCCGGTGATGTCTGGCCCGAGATCTGGCGGCGTTGGGCCGGAGAAACTCCGGCCGGCTCGCGCTTCTGGCAGGGGTCGGCGGGATACCGGTTGACGTTCCAGGCCGCATACACGCATGGCGCGACGGCCGCCGAAGAGCAACCCATCAAGCTTTCACGAACCGCGCGTGGCCTTCAGAACCGTGACGGAGACATACCCTCGGTGCTTCACCGCCGTGACATAAGACGCAGGCGGCATTCCGCCCTTTCCTACAGTCGGTTCATCTCTCTCAGGAACTTGGCAAGTTCCTCGGGATGCATGCGAACGATGTGCCGTTCTTCCGGGAAGGCGCGGCTTTCGACGTCGGCGACGAACTCCCTGAAGGCGGCAACACGCTCGCCTTGCAGGCGGTCGAACTCGGCGGCGAAATTGCGATAGACCTTCGAGTGTCTGGGCATGTGCCCCCGGTTCGATCCGAGCACGTCCTCCGCGAACAGGTATTGCGCGTCGCAACCGGGGCCCGCCCCCATCGACAGCATGAACAGCGAGGTGTTCCTCGATACCGCCTCGGCGACCTCCACCGGCACGACCTCGATCTCGGCTCCGAAAGCGCCTGCTGCCTCGAGTTGACGGACCGCGCGCATGATGTCGAGCGCGCTCTCGGCGGTCTTGCCGACCGCCTTCCAGCCGCCCGTCCAGGTTCGGCGCGAGGGAATCAGCCCGACATGGCCGATGACCGGGATCGCCTCGTCGGCCATCCGCTTCACGGTTGCGTAGCTGGCGCTGCAGTAGACCGCGTCGGCGCTCGCCTTGACCATGCGGAAGGCCCAGCGCACGAAGTCGTCGCCATTGCCGATCTCGAAGAAGTTCTCGCCGGGCATCGAGAAGAGCGACGGGGCGGCATCGCGGTAGCGCGGGTCAAGCAGCAGATCGGGCGGGATCGAGACGATCTCGATGCCCGCGCGTTCCGCGGCTTCGGCTTCCTCCAGCGTCATGACGCGCAGCATCGTCAGCTGGCGCTTGCCCTTGATGGCGCGCAGGTCGTGGATGGTCGGTCTGGTACGGCTCACGGGATCCCCCTTGGTTGTTTGGCCGCGATCAGGCGGCGAGCAGCGACTTGAGCTTGATGTCCGAGTTCGCAAGCTTTTGCGGATCGGGTGCCGCGCGTCTGGCGATCAGCATTTCGGCCAGCCGGATGTCGCGGGCGACCGCATTGCCGCGGCCGATGCCGCTGGCCGCAACCAGCCGCCCGTCGGCGGCGAGATGAAACAGCATGAGGGCGTCGTCGCCCAGGTCGCGGCGAACCATCGTCTTGCCCTCGTCGCAGAGGCCGGCGATCTGCAAGGTGAGATCGTACTGATCCGACCAGAACCACGGCACGGCCGCGTGTGTCTCTGCCCGCCCCAGCATGTTCTTCGCCGCCAGCGCGCCTTGTTCCTGCGCATTGCGCCAGGCCTCGAGCCGCACCCGGCGACCGCCATAAAGCGCGTGCGGGAAGGAGCAACAGTCGCCCGCCGCGAAGATGTCCGGGTCGCTGGTGGCAAGCGTCGCGTCGACGCGAATGCCGTTGTCGACGACAAGCCCCGCCCGCGCGGCGATGTCGGTGACGGGAAGCGCTCCGATGCCGACGACGAGCAGATCGGCGGTCACGTCGCGGCCGTCGGCCAGCGTCACGCTCACGGCCTCGCCGACGTCCCGCACCGCAATGATCGAAGCCGCCGTGAGGATCTCCACACCATGAGTCCGGTGGGCATCCGCGATCCGCTCGGCGATCTCGGCCGGAACCGCCCGCGCGAGAAGTCGAGGCAGGGCCTCGATCACTGTGACCGCCGCGCCGCGCAGACGCGCCGCGGCGGCAAGCTCGAGGCCGATGAAGCCGCCCCCGACGATGGTGATGCGCGCGCGCGCTGACAAGTGTCCGGCGATGCGTTCGGCATCCTCATGGGTGCGCAGGGTCACTGCATGGCGCGAGGCGGCGGCCGCCGGCAGGAGCCGGGGCACGGCGCCGGTCGCCAGGAGCAGCCGGTGATAGGAGACCCGTTCGCCATCGGCGAGCTCGACCATCCTTCCGTGCCGATCGATGGCACGTGCTTCGTTCCCGAACACCAGCCGAATGCACTGCTGCGCGAAGCGTTCGCGTTCGGCGATCAGCTTCATTTCGGGCCGGTCGGCGGCCATGCCCTGCTTCGACAGGGGCGGCCGCTCGTAGGGCAGGTGCGGTTCGGCGCCGATGAGCGTGACAGGACCGGCATGGCCTTGCTCGCGCAGGGCCAAAGCCGCGCGCGCGCCGCATTCTCCCGCGCCGACGATGACCATGCCCGGCTCGGTCATCGGCTCAGTCCAGGCCGATGAAGACGGTGCCGGCCTCCACCTTCACCGGATAGGTCGCCAGGTTGACGCAGACCGGCGCCCCCTTGGCGGCGCCTGTCTTGTAGTTGAAGCGGCCATTGTGCTTGGGGCACTCGATGATGTCGTCCATCACCAGACCATCCGACAGATGAACCTTCTCGTGCGTGCACAGCCCGTCGGTGGCGAAGAACTGCCCATCCGGCGAGCGGTAGATCGCGAAGGTGCGCCCGTCGTGATCGAACCGGATCACATCCTCCTCGTCCACGTCGTCGACCAAACAGGCTTCGATCCAGTCTGCCATTTGCGTTCCTTTCGGCATGCGTGATCCCTTGCCGCCGCGCATGGACGCGGCGGGCAATTGGTGTCGGTCGTCGCTGCGCTGCTATTCTGCGGCGGTCGGCGTCGCGAGGTTGTGGAACTCCTCGCGATAGGGCCTGGCCGTCGGCGGCAGGTCTCTCTTGAGGAAATGATCCTCGTATTTCAGCTGGCGCAGCAGCGCTGGCCAGGCCTCCCTGTAGGCGTGCCATATGGACGGATTGGGCTCCGGCAGATCATGCTTGATCAGTTCATGCAGCCTGGGCAGCGCGTGGTAGGGCACCATCGGAAACATGTGGTGCTCCACGTGATAGTTCATGTTCCAGTAGATCCAGCGGCTGACCGGGTTCATGTAGACCGTGCGGCTGTTCAGCCGGTGGTCCGTGACGTTGTCGGCGAGCCCGATATGCTGGAGCAGACCGGTCAGCACCATGTGCCAGCTGCCATAAAGACGCGGCAGGCCGACCAGCATCAGCGGCAGGAACGACCAAGTGTAGAGCGCGACCGCGATGGTGGCGAGGTAGATTGCGACGTGCCAGCGCGCGGCAACGACCGCCCTGTGCCGCTCCATCTCCGGAATATAGCTCTCCTCTTCCACGTTCAGGCCCCGGAAAGCCTGCCGGAAGAGGCCCGGCAGCGAGTAACGTAAGTCGAGCAGCCCGGTGAACATCAGCGCGGCCTTGAGCAGGTCCGGCGGCCGCATCACGGCGATCTCGGCATCGCGTCCCACGATGATCGTGTCGGTGTGGTGGCGCGCGTGGCTCCAGCGCCATTGGACGGGATTGCGCATCAGCATGAAGGACGCGATCTGGTAGACCGCGTCATTCATCCAGCGGGTGCGGAAAGCAGTGCCGTGACCGCATTCGTGCCAGCGGGAATCGCTGGACGAAGCGTAGATCAGGCCATAGACGAAGAAGAAGGGAACGCACCACCAGGTGCCCCAGAACCAGATGGCGCCAGCGGCGGAACCGACCAAAAGCGCGAGCCACAGGAATGTGTCGCGGATCGCCGGCCCGTCGGTTCGCTGCATCAGCTCCTTCATCACCTTGCGCGGCACCTCCGTGTGGTACCACTCGGCCGATGCGAGGCCGGTCTCGATCGCACGCCTGGTGCTTTCCCCGACAAGGCTGTAGTCACGCTTCGTCTTTTCCATGCTGCTCATGATGTTCTCCACGGCCGGCTGATCGACTGCGGGCTCCTCCCTCCGCCGGCCCGGCAGCCCATCGACCGCTCCACTCGTCGCTTCATGTTCGCGATCCTCCCGACAGCGCCGGGAAGCGACCCGACGGCGCTGGAAAATCATCTTCCGGCTGGCGGGCGATGCCCGCGATGCGCTTCTCGGCCGCGGCGATCATGGCCAGGCCGTCCAGCACCCGGAACGTCGCCTCGTAGGCGCGCTCGTCGCCATGTTCGAGCCAGATCATCTCGCCGCGCTCGCGCGCCGCATTGTTGCCGAGCACATGGTGGGTCGAGGGCTCGATGCCCATGGCGTACTGGCCGGCCTGGAAGTTCTGCCACTGGTACATGCACGGCAGCTGCTGCTTGCGGGTCACGAATTCGAGGCCAAGCCCGATACGCTCGTTGACGACCGCGACAGGCACCTCGCCCGACGCATCGGCGGCGAGGTCGTGCTGCCAGACCTGTTCGCGGAAGTTGCGCATGGGGCCGGGCAAGCGGCGGTACCCGACATCCTGCGCCCGATAGGCCTCGCCCGCATGCGCCGCCCAGACCACGTCGCGAACCGGCGCAACGTAGCGCGAGCCCTCGTCGACCAGCGGATGACTGACATTGACGTGATAGAAATACATGTGCGGGGTGCGCAGGAAACCGTGGTTGACCACCCGATCACGCACCCGGATCTCGCTGCCCCCGACGTCCGCCTCGATGCGGCGCCGGAGGTGGAGGTCTTCGCCGAAGACGGTGGACTGCTGGACCACGCCCTCCGCCCAGAGCACGCAGCGATCGCCATCCCAGCTTTCGCCGTAGCCGGTCAGACGCGCGGGGATGTTGGCCACACGCCCATGGAGCGAATGGCGCACGGTCTTCCGTCCGGGATAACAGTAGCTGTCCGCCGACACCTCTTCGGGGCCGAGAATGTGGTCCAGACCACATGTCACCAGAAGGCCCGAGAACGAGCGAGCCCAGGCAAGCCCCGCCTCACCCTCGTATTCATGCAGGCCGGGATGGCGGAAGCCAGACGGGGAATGCCAGCCGATCGCCTGGCCGCGGTAGTCGCAATCGGCGATGTCGAGCGCCCGATCGACGAGCGCCGTGAAGCGCAGGCCGCTGCCGGTACGGAATTCAAGCATCCGGATGCCGCGTTCGACGCCGTCGCCAAGCGTCATTAGACGAACGCCGGCGAACTGCGACAGCATGCCGGAGCGCTCGGCAACTTGCCGGCGGGTCAGCGTCTGTCCGTAAAGTTCGACCATGTTCGCCTTCGTCGCATGAATGCGGGAGGCGCGGCTTCGCGCCTCCCCGGTTGCCTGGATCAAAGCCCGTTGTCGCGGAACTTGCCGTCGAGAAACGTCTTCGCCCGCGGCACGTCGTCTTCCGACAGGTGCTCGATGATCACCTCGATGTTCGGGTGCTTTTCGGCCAGCCTGCGCAGATAGAGGTCGTAGTTGAGCGAACCGAGGCCGGGCGCCGGCAGCTCGATCTCGCCCACGCCACGGAAGGTGTGGCTCTCCAGCGCGTCCTCGTCACCGATGTCGGCGTGCTTCTCGGACTTGTCGTCGCCGGAGCGCTTCACGTCCTTGGCATGGGCGATCCTGATGTGCTGGGTCAGCGTGTCGAACACCTGGTTCAGGATCTGGTCCATGCGGTCGATGTTGTGGGTCTCGAAATAGTTGGTCGGATCCATCAGCAGGCCGAGGCCGGGATGGTCGACCTGGGCGAACATCTTCACCGTCTCCTCGACCGAGCCGACGACGTTGTTGACGTAGGTTTCCAGCAGGAACACCGCGCCGTGGTCGTAGGCGGTCTGCGCGAGATCGGCGATGACCTTGCGGCACTCCTCGAAGCCTTCCTCGGTCTTGTTCTTGGGATGATGCACCCAGTCGGATTCGGTGTTGTAGGTGCCGGTCTCGGAGATGACGTAGGGCGTGCCGAAATGGCGCGCGTTGCGGATGATCTCCTTGAGGTAGCCGACGCGCCTGTCCCGCTCGCCCTTGTCCGGGTGGATGATGTTCGTGTAGCCCGAGACGCAGCAGATCGGGAGATTGTGGTCGCGGAACGTGTCGCGCACCTTTTTCGCCTTGTCCTTGGTGATCTGCCCGGCCGACAGGTCGACGTCCTTGAAGTGCAGGTCGAGCTGGACGGTGTTGAAGTCGAGGGCACGAATCTTCTTCGCGGTCTCCTCGAGCGAATAGGGGAAATAACCCGTGAATATGCCGGCTTGCATCATGACCTTAAAACTCCTCCCGAGTTGCTGTGGATGTCGGTTTCAGTGAAGCGGAATTTCGGCGAGTCGGACTGTCCGGCCCTCGGCGATCGATCTGTATCCGGCCTCGACCAGCGCCATCGTCTTGACGTTGTCGGCGACGGAGAGCGCTGGCTCGGTGCCGGTGGCGACCGCGTGCTGGAGTTGCTCCATGACGCCGATGAACGCGTGGGGGAACCACATCGTCTCCCAGCCCGGGCTAACCCACTCGCCGCCGGTGGTCTTCGCCGACGCATAGGTCAGGGTCGACGGAGCGCCAGTCGGCCAGCCGATCGTGCCCTTGGCGGCACCAAGCATGCCTTCGACGCGCCAGTTGATGTGCTGGTCGTCCTTGTAGCCGTCCTGGCGCGGACCCGACCACACGTCTTCGAGCGAGACGGCAAGAACGCCGGAGGGAAAGCGTAGCGTCGAAACGGTGATGCCATCCGAATGGTCGAAAGTCGTGCGCGGATCCTTGCGGGTCAGCGTCGTGATCTCGTCGGGATCGCCGAACAGGAAGCGCAAGGCATCGAGATGATGCACGCTCATGTTGGCGAGCGTCAGTCGGTCGTACTCCTCGAGGAAGCCCTGCCAGTGCGGAATCGCGTGCATGTCGATCTGGGCGAAGACGATGTCGCCGAGCGCGCCGGAATCCATGATCTGCTTCAATACGCGCATCGACTGGTCGTAGCGCATGTTCTGGTTCACCGAGAGGACCTTGCCGGCCGCCTTCGCCTCGTCGCGCAGCGCCCTCGCCTCATCGAGCGAAAGCGCCAGCGGCTTCTGCGCGAGGATCGCCTTCACGTGCGGCTGCTTCAGCGCATGGCGGATGAGCGCCGGCTGCAGGTCCGGCGGATATGCAAGGTCGATGATCTGGACCTGGGGATCCTCGATCAGCGTTTCGGGTGTGTCGTGGACGGTCGGGATGCTCCACCGTTCGGCGACCTTGGCCGCATTCGCCTTCGTGCGCGAGGCGATCGCGACGACCGGAAACCCGGCCTCCTTGTAGGCCGCCAGGTGGCACTCGGCCATGATCATGCCGGCACCGATGCACCCGATCGCGAAGTCCCGGTTGCGGACCTTCACGTCCGGCTGGAATTCAGGGGCCTTGGCCATTGAGTTCTCCCTCTCGCTTGTTCTGACGGATTGATTCATCGCGGCATCGCTGCTCCGTCCGGACCGAACCGGTGCACGCGCGCGGCGTCGCAGGTCAGCGCCACCAGCGCCTCCGGCCTGATGTCGGGCTGGCCGCGCACAAGCGCGCGAACCTGTGAGGCCCCGGTGTCGACGGTCACCACCGTGAATCCGCCGAGCGGCTCGACCTGGAACACGCGAGCGGGGCGGCCGGCGTCGCCTTCGGCCCAGGGCGCAACCTTGATGTCTTCCGGGCGCAGGCCGATTTCGGCGGTCTGGCCGACGACCAGTCCCGGTATCGCGATGGCGCCGCTGGCGAGTCCGGCCTTGTCGCCGGCCGGACCCGACGACAGGATGTTCATCATCGGCGAGCCCAGAAGGCGCGCGACATAGGTGCTGGCGGGATGGTCGTAGATCTCGCGCGGCGTGCCGATCTGGCGGATCGACCCGCGTTCCATGATCGCCATGCGGTCGGCGACCGACATCGCCTCTTCCTGGTCATGGGTGACGTATATCAGCGTCTTGCCGAGTTCGCGCTGGATGCGTTTCAGCTCGACGCGGGTCTCCTCTCGCAGCCGTGCGTCGAGCGCCGAGATGGGATCATCCATCAGGTAGGCGACGGGATCGCGCACCAGCGCCCGGGCGATGGCGACGCGCTGGCGCTCGCCGCCCGACAATTGCGCCGGCGGCTTGTGCAGGATGTGGCGGATGTGCAGCTTGCCCGCCACCTCGTCCAGCCTGCGTTCGATCTCCGGCGCGGGCACCTTGCGCTCGACCAGCGGGAAGCGGATGTTTTCCCTTGCGGTCATGTGCGGAAAAAGCGCCAGGTTCTGGAACACCATGGCCACATTCCGCTCGGCTGGCCCGACGCCGTTCACCGGGCGGCCATCGATCAGGATCTCGCCGGAATCGGGCGCTTCAAGGCCGAGGATCAGCCGCAGGACGGTCGACTTGCCGGACAGCGGCGGACCGAAGAAGCAGAAGAACTCGTTGTCTTCCACCGTGAAGCTGGCGTCCGCGACGGCGATCGTGTCGCCATACCGCTTGGTCACGTTGCGGAATGCGATCTCAGCCACGATGACCTCCGATGGCGGTGCCGGTGGCGCGGTCGAAGATGCGCACCGTGTCCAACCTCGGCGCCACGACGACCGACGTCCCGGCATCGGCGGCGACGTCGTTGTCGACCACCACCTTCATCGCCGTTTCGTCGTCGCCGAGATGGACGATGGTGCGCGCGCCGATGCGCTCGACGATCGTGATGGCCGCGGAGATGCCCGGCCCCGACGGTTCGAGGGTGGCCTGTTCGGGACGGAAGCCGAAGAGCACGTCGCCGGGATGTCGGCGCAGCGCCTGCGCGAGCGACGCCGGCAAGGGTGCCGTCACTCCGAGAGCGCCGAGGTCGACGACCAGACCGCGGTCGCTTTCGCTCGGCTTTCCCGGCAACAGGTTCATGCCGGGCGAGCCGATGAAGCGCGCCACGAACACGTTTGCCGGGTTGTTGTAGACCTCGAGCGGCGTGCCGACCTGTTGCAGCACGCCATGGTCCATGACCGCGATGCGGTCGGCCATGGTCATGGCTTCGAGCTGGTCGTGGGTGACGTAGACCATCGTCTGCCGGAACTCGCGCTGGAGCTGCTTCAGTTCCGTGCGCATGACGGCGCGAAACGCCGCGTCGACATTCGACAACGGCTCGTCCAGCAGGAAGATCGCCGGCTCGAGGATGGCCGACCGGCCGATCGCCACCCGCTGGAGGATGTTCACCGACAGGCCCTTGGCAGGCCGGTCGAGCAACGGAGTCAATTGCAGTAGCTCGGCGATCGACGCCACCCGCCGGTCGATCTCGCCCTTCCCTTTCCCGTGCATCCTGGGTCCGTAGGCGAGATTCTGGCGGACGGTCATGTGGGTGAAGATCGCGTAGTTCTGGAACACGAACCCGACGCCGCGCTGTCCCATCGCGACGCCCGCCATGTCACGGTCGCCAAACAGGATACGGCCTTCCGACGGCTCCTCCATGCCGGCGATCATGTTCATCGTCGTCGACTTGCCGCAACCCGATGGTCCAAGCAGCGCCATGAACTCGCCGTCGCCGATGTCGAGGTCCATCGTCTTCAGCGCTGTGAAGGATCCGAACCGCTTGACCAGGTTCTGCAGCCGGATCGCGCTCATGCCCGCACCTCTCGCGCGGCCGCCATGCGTTTCATGGCCCAGATGGTGACGACAGACAGAACCAGCAGGATCGCCAGCGCGATGGCCGCGACGTAGCCCCAGATCAGGTCCTGCGTTGTGAGCTTGTAGATGTAGACGGAGATCGTCTCCGTCGCGACGCCGGGACCGCCGCCGGTCATGATGTAGAGCGTGTCGAAGATCTTGAAGTTCTCGATCATCCGGATCGCCAGCGCGATGATGATGATGGTCTTCATCTTCGGAATGACGATCGTGACGAATCGCTGCCAGGGGCCGGCGCCGAGCAGGGTCGCCGCCTTGATCTGGTCCTGCGGCACGCCGACGAGGCCCGCAAGCAGGATCAGGAACATCAGCGGCGTCCATTGCCAGATGTCGGCGATCATGACCGCCACCAGCGCAAGCGCCGGATCCGACAGCCACGCGATGGCGACGCGGGTGCCGAGCAGGGTCGACAGCACATCGTTCACAGGCCCCCCCGACTGGAACAACATGAAGAACATGTAGCCCGCCACCGCTGGAACCACCATCATCGGCATCAGCAGGATCGAATAGAACACCCGCTTGCCGCGGAAATCATCGGCGAACAACGTGGCCAGCCCGAGCCCCAGCAGGAACTCGACCGGAACGCAGACGATCATCACCACGAAGGTGCGCCAGAGCGCGCCCCAGAAGCGGTTGTCCTGCATCAGGTCGGCATAATTGTAGAAGTTGTTCCAGCTCTGCCATGCCATCCACCAGTTCCGACCGCTCAGCGGCGACCAGTCGGTCAGGCTGATGTAGAGCTGCATCAGAAGCGGAAAGACGGCAATGAACAGGACGAGGATCTGGGCCGGCAGCGTCAGCCGGAAGCCGAGCCGCGCCGACTCGTCGCGGGCAGGCCTGCTGGTCGATTTCCGCTCGGCCATGGCGGTCTCCGAGACTGCGGCCACGCTCATTGCTTCAGGGCTCCGAAGGTAAGCCCGCGCACGAGATGGCGCTGGATGGCGATGCCCATGATCACGGGCGGGACGGCTGCGATGAGGCCGAGCGCGGCCTTGGCGCCGTAGAGCTGGCCGGTCATCGAGGACGACAGCGAGGCCATGTAGACCGGCACCGTCACCCATTCGCGCGTGGTCAGCAGGAGTGCGATCAGATAGTCCGACCAGTTGAGAATGAAGACGAACAGAGCCGCCGACGCCAGTGGCGCGCGCATCATCGGCAGCGTGATCCGGGTGAACACGCGCCACCGCGAGCATCCCTCGACCAGGCCCGCCTCTTCGATCTCTCGCGGCATGTCGTCGAAGAAGGTCTTCATCAGCCAGAAGGCGAAGGGCAGCGTGACGATGCCATAGACCAGCGCCAGGCCCCACCAGGTGTCGGTGAGGTTGAGGAAGGCCCACATGATCATCACCGGGATCATCACCGCCATCGGCGGGAACAGGCGCAGTTGCGTCAGTGCCAGCGGCAGGTTCTGCCCGGAACCGAACCGCGACAGGCCATAGGCGGCGGCGGTGCCGGCCGTCATGGCGATCAACGTGCCGAAGCTCGCCGACAGCAGGGACGACAGGATCGGCTTCATGGCGGTACGGTCGAGCGCGACGATCAGGCTGGAATCGGACTCGCCGAAGATGAAGCGGAAGTTCGAAAGGGTCGGGTTTTGCGGCCACCACGTCAGGTCGGCGCCCGTGGCGGACCATTCGCCGACCGGCTTGAAGGCCATCGACACCATCCACAGGATCGGGATCAGCGTCACCGCCAGGGCGAGCAGGATCGCCGTGTATCGAAACAGCTCGAAGGAAACGGAACGCTTCATGGCAAGGAGGGACGCTCGTCTGGTTTTCAAGAAGGCGGGAGGGGCGTCGTACCGCCCCTCCCCCGTTCGGCCGGTCCGGGAGAATCAGCCGATCGGATCGATGATGGTGGGCCAGGCTTCCTTGTTGGTCCGGATCGCCTCGAGCAGCTTGTCCTCGCCGGTTCGACGGGCGATGCGCTGCCATTCGCGTTCCGTGTCGGCCATGGCCTGCTCGGCCGTCTTCGACTTGGTCAGGGCCGCGACGAGATTCTCGTCGAGGGCGTTGTGGAAGGCTGTCGCACCCGGATAGTTGATGGTCGGAACCGTGCGTTCCACCGTCTCGCGCACCACGTCCATGTGGTAGGCGTGGTAGGTCTGGCGCACCAGCGGATCGGCGAAGTCCGACAGGCGGAACGGGTCGAAGTAACCGCCGGGGTTGGCTGTCATCCAGGCATAGATGCGCGCCGAGCCGAGCCATTGCAGCAGGGCGTAGCAGGCTTCCGGGTTCTTCGCCTGCGACGATATGGAAGCCGATAGGTTCAGCCACAACACCGACCGCCGTACCAGCCCGCCGTCGACCTCGCGGCCAGGCGGCAGCATGGAGCCGATCTTGCCGGTCACCTTCGAATCCGTGTTGGCCGGGTTGTCGAGGAACTTCGGCAGGTTGGAGAAGGCGCAGGTCATCGCAGCGCCGCCGTTGGCGAAGTTGCCGTACTGCTCGGGCCAACCCCAGGAGATGGCGTCCGGCGACTTGTAGGCCAGCGAGTCGATGTATTCCTGCGTCGCGTTGATACCGGCTTCGGAGTTGATCAGCGCCTTGCCGTCATCGTCGAACAGGAACTGGTTGGGAGAGCCCATCGAAACGTAGCGCTGGTACCAGTTGGTGTAGCCCCAGCCCTGGTTGCGGATGTCGGTGGAGCCGAGAAGGCCCTTGTCGGGACGGTGGAAGAACATGCCGATCTCGTCGAGCTGCTTCCACGTGCGCGGCGGCGCGAGATCGTAGCCGTGCTTGTCCTTGAAGGCTTTCTGCTCGGCCGGGTCGTTGAACAGGTCGGTGCGATAGACCCAGGTCTGGAAATCGCCGTCCAGCGAGACGCCATAGGTCGAGCCGCGGTACTGGTTGAGCAGCGAGACGCCCTTGGCGCCGCCGACATAGCCATTCTCGGGATCGTCCCATTCCGGCCTGTGCTTCTCGACGAAATCGTCGAGCTTGATGATGCCGCCGGTCTCGGCAAGATCGCCGAGGCGATTCCACTCGACGGCGTAGATGTCGTAGGCTCCACCCCTGGTGGAGATGTCCTGCATCGTCTTGGTGAATTCCTGGCCGTTCGGCACGCCGACGATATCGAGCGTGATGCCGGTTTCCCGCTCCCACAGCTCCTTGATCGACGGAGCCCCCGCCGGGAAGGGTTGCGTCAGCTGGCCGATCGATCCATCCGACAGGCCGAGCACGATCCGGTCCACGCCGGATGCCTTCAGCTGTTTCGCCGCCTCGATGGCGCGTCCCTCGGGCGTTTCGGCGCCGTACTGGTAGCGTTCGGCACCCTCGAACCCGGTCGGACCGCCGATCATGCCCGGAGCGAGCGCGTCTGCCGCATAGGCGCGCCCCGGTCGGATGAACCTGGGCGCGATCCCGATCGCGCCTGCATAGAGTGCTGCCTTTCCTCCGGTCGCAAGCAGCCTGCGACGCGACATGCGCATCAGATCTGTCATCGAAATTCCTCCCTGTGGGCGGTTGAGAGCGCCCATATGAGGAAGATTGACGTTTCATGATGATGATGTCAACATCATTTCCACTCATCAAACCTCATACGCCGATGGGAGAGGGAAACAATTGCGATTCCAAATACCTCCCGCGTCGCAACAAACCACGTTTGCGCCGCACATGATGGAATTTGACGTACTTCTGCGGAGAGGCGTTTCTCTGGGGCTCGGGGGATATTCCGTCTCGAGGGTTGCCGCGACTGGTGTGGTGTGTACATCATTTCCCATCAGACTCAGGCGGGCCGAGCGACCGTCCGCCAGGTCTCGGCATGTGCGTCCTGACGCGAGACATCGACCATGCGTTCTACTTTGACGGATATTGCGCGTGAGGCCGGCGTGTCGGCCGCCACGGTCGATCGGGTGCTCAACCATCGCCCCGGCGTCCGCGACCGAACGCGCGAGGTCGTGCTGGAGGTCGCCCGGCGTCTCGGCTACATCGCACCCGACGATGGCTCTTCGCCCAGCCTGCGTGCGGGAACCTTACGCCTCGATTTCATCCTTCCTGTCGGGACGAACTCCTTCATCCGCATTCTGCACGAGCAGCTTCGGCTGCAAGCCGCCACCCGGCCGGATCTGGACGTCCACATCCACGGGATCGAGGGTTTCAACCCCGATACGCTGGCTGCAACCCTGCACGATCTCGCCGGGATCACCCAGGGCGTGGGGCTGATCGCGCTGGATCATCCCACCGTCCGGGAGGCCATCCGCGCCTTGTCGGACGGCGGCACAAAGGTCGTGACGCTCGCCACGGACGTGCTGCATGTGCCGCGCATCGCCTATGTCGGCATCGACAACCGGCAGGCGGGTCGGCTTGCCGGACACCTGATCGGCCGGCTTCTGGGGCGCGACGCACCGCGCAAGGTCGCCATGTTCGCCGGCTCACTGTCCTACCGGGGGCACCAGGAGCGCGAGATGGGGTTCCGTCACATCCTGGTGGAGGAGTTTCCCAACCTCACCATCGTGGAACTGCGTGAGATGCTGGATGATCGCGAGCGCGCCTATCGCGAAGCGTCGGCACTGCTCGAAAGGCACGACGACCTGGCCGGCATCTACAACATCGGGGCGGGCAACCAGGGCATCGCGCGCGCCTTGCGGGAGAGCGGGCGCGCCAGGTCGGTGATCCTGATCGGCCACGAACTGACCGAGGACACCAAGGGGCTGCTCCTGGACGGGACGATGGATGCCGTCATCGACCAGAACCCCAGGGTCGAGGCCCGCGAAGCGCTGAACCTCCTGACGTCGGCGATCAGGGGCCTGGCCTACGAAAGCCATCCTCCGCGGCTGCACCTGATCCTCAAGGAGAACATTCCCGAGGTTTGAGCCGGGCGGCGGTCATGTCTCCTGTCCATTGATCCCGGCATCGCCCGGGCGCTTTTTCCTGCGGAATGCAAAACCCGACGCGGACCATCAGGGCTTCTGCGTGGTTGCGCGGGGATTCTTCAGCGCGATCCAGGCCGCTTGGGGGCGCGCCAGCTGCCCTGCCGCACTGATCCGATTCAGCCGGCGTGCGATCTGCGGCCTTGATGCCCGAACGGATCGATGCCAAATCAGGGTCGAGTTTCGCCTCACCCGCCACGGATCGCCACGGAAGCCAGGTCATGGTCACCTACCAGGATGCAGCGCTCGCGCCGCTGAAGAACACCGGCCAGATTCGTCTCTACGACGATGCGGCCTTCGCGGGCATGCGCAAGGCCTGCCAGTTGACCGCGCGCGCGCTCGACGAACTGGCATCGCGGGTGGAGCCGGGCGTGACCACCGAGGAGATCGACCGCTTCGTCTTCGAATTCGGCATGGATCACGGCGCGCTGCCGGCCACGCTCAACTATCGCGGCTACACGAAATCCTCCTGTACCTCGATCAACCACGTGGTCTGTCACGGCATTCCCGATGCCAAGCCGCTGCGCGAGGGCGACATCGTCAACATCGACGTGACCTACATTCTCGACGGCTGGCACGGCGATTCCTCGCGCATGTATCCGGTGGGGCGCATCAAGCGCGCCGCCGAGCGACTGCTCGAGGTCACGCATGATTCGATGATGCGCGGCATCGCGGCGGTGGTGCCCGGCGCCCGCACCGGCGCGATCGGCGCGGCGATCCAGTCCTTCGCCGAGGCCGAGCGCTGTTCGGTGGTGCGCGACTTCTGCGGTCACGGGGTCGGGCGCCTGTTCCACGACGCGCCGAACATCCTGCACTATGGCAGCCGCAACGAGGGCGTGGAGATGCGCCCCGGAATGATCTTCACCATCGAGCCGATGATCAATCTCGGCCGGCCGCACGTGAAGGTGCTGTCGGACGGCTGGACGGCGGTGACGCGCGACCGCTCGCTGTCGGCGCAGTACGAGCACACCGTCGGCGTGACCTCCACGGGCTGCGAGATCTTCACGCTGTCACCCGGCGGGCTCGACCGGCCGGGGTTGCCCGAGGCCGCCTGAGCGGTCCGGCCGCAACGACCTGTTCTCTCTTGCCGCTTCTTGCACTAAGCTTGCCTTCGGCCAGCGGGTGGGGCTGACGGCGGCGAGGGTATCGATGACGACCGAGGACGAAGACGAGCGCGGGTTCTTCTCCGAACGCGGCGTCGCGCCCAGCCGTGCATCGTCCGTCGTCGAGAAGTCGAAGCCGCACTATGCCGGCCACCGCGAGCGGCTGCGCGAACGCTTCGTCCAGGCCGGCGCAGACGCGCTGGCGGACTACGAGTTGCTGGAGTTGCTCCTGTTTCGCGCCATTCCCCGCGCCGACACCAAGCCTGTCGCCAAGGCGCTGCTCGCCCGCTTCGGATCCTTCGCCGAAGTGCTCGGGGCGCCCCCTCGCCTGCTCGGCGAGGTCAAGGGCGTCGGCCCGGCCGTGGCGCTGGAGATCAAGCTCGCCGCCGCCGCCGCCGAGCGCATGCTGAAAAGCTCGATCCGCGGCCGCCAGGTGCTCACCTCATGGAGCGCGGTGATCGACTATTGCCGGATGGCCATGGCCTTCGAGGCGCGCGAGCAGTTCCGCATCCTTTTCCTCGACAAGAAGAATGCGCTGATCGCCGACGAGGTGCAGCAGACCGGCACCGTCGATCATACGCCCGTCTATCCGCGCGAGATCGTGCGACGGGCGCTCGAACTCTCGGCCACAGCGATCATCCTCGTTCACAACCATCCTTCGGGCGACCCGACGCCATCGCGCGCCGACATCGAGATGACGAAGCTGATCGTGGAATCGGCCAGGCCGCTGGGGATTTCCGTCCACGACCACATCATCATCGGCAAGTCCGGCCATGCCAGCCTGAAAGGCCTCCAGCTGATGTGACCGGTCTTTCCGGCCGCTCGATCCGGACCGCAAATCATCTTGCATTTGAATCATTTGCGAGACATTCATTAACCTTTACAAGATGTTAATGCTGCATTCATTGTTCATTTCCCCTATCTCCGTCCCGGGACATCTGGGGACGATCATGACCAATGCATCGATAACCGGCGCCGCGTTGGGCGCGCCGGTCAAGGCCGATCCATACGCGAACGCGCAGAGCCTGGAGTTCAGGTTCCGCGCCAGGCGGTTTGCGCATGTGCAGCGGCTGATCGAGGCGATTTTCGCAGAGCGCGGCCGGGCCGACATTCTCGATTTCGGCGGCACCGAAACCTACTGGCGCATCGGCGCGGACTTCATTCGCGCGAACCGTCACCGGCTGACCATCACCATGATCAATCCGGAGCCGCAGGCGATCCAGGACCGCGAGGTCTTCTCGTTCGTCGAGGGCAGCGCGACCGACCGCGCCCTGTTCGCCGACCGCGCCTTCGACCTCGTCCATTCGAATTCCGTGATCGAGCATGTCGGCAGCTGGCAGGCGATGCGGGATTTCGCGGCCAATGCGCGCCGGCTTGCGCCGCGCTACTACATCCAGACGCCGAACTTCTGGTTTCCCTTCGAGCCGCACTTCCGCTTCCCGGGCTTCCAGTACCTGTCGGCGGCGCTGCGGGCGCGGCTGATCATGCGCTTTTCGCTCGGCTTCTTCCGCAAGATCGGGACCCGCGCGGAAGCCGACGACATCATCCGGCATCACCGGCTGCTATCGACCCGCGAGATGCGCGGGCTGTTTCCCGACGCAGCAGTCTTTCACGAAAAGGCGTTCGGGCTGAACAAGTCCATCATCGCCCTGCGCGATCAGGCACCGCGCATCGGCTGACGCGCCGCTTGTGTGCCGACCCGGTCAGTACCAGCCGACCGCGACCTGGGCTTCTTCCGACATGCGGTCCGGCGTCCAGGGCGGATCGAACACCATCGAGACCTCGACGCCCGAGACGCCTTCGACGGCGCCGACGGCATTCTCGACCCAGCCCGGCATTTCACCCGCGACCGGGCATCCGGGCGCCGTCAGCGTCATGTCGATCTTGACCTGCCGGTCGTCCTCGATGTCGATCTTGTAGATCAGGCCGAGTTCGTAGATGTCGGACGGGATTTCCGGATCGTAGACGGTCTTCAGCGCGCTGACGATGTCGTCGGTCAGACGCGCGAGTTCGTCGGCTGGAATCGCGGAGGACGCTTCGATGGCGTCGGCCGGGCCGGTGTGCTGGGTCTGGTCGGTCTGGTCTGTCATGGCCTTCATCCGAAGAATTTCCGCGCCTTTTCCAGCGCTTCGGCGAGCACGTCGATCTCCGCCGTCGTGTTGTACATGCCGAAAGACGCGCGGCATGTCGAGGTTACGCCAAAACGCTTGAGCAGCGGTTGGGCGCAATGGGTACCCGCCCGCACCGCGACGCCGGAACGATCGATCAGCATCGAGACGTCGTGGGCATGGATGCCCTGCAATTCGAACGAGACGATCGCGCCCTTGCCCGGCGCGTTGCCGAAGATGCGCAGCGAGTTGATGGCGCCCAGTCTTTGATGCGCGTAGTCGCGCAACGTGGCCTCGTGGGCGGCGATGGCGTCGCGGCCGATCCGGTCCATGTAGTCGAGCGCCGCGCCAAGCCCGATCGCCTGGACGATTGGCGGCGTGCCTGCCTCGAACCGGTGCGGCGGATGATTGTAGGTGACCCGGTCCTCCGAGACGTCCTCGATCATCTCGCCGCCACCCTGGAACGGCCGCATCGTCTCAAGCAGGTCCATCCGGCCCCACAGAACGCCGATCCCCGACGGCCCGTAGACCTTGTGGCCGGTGAAGACGTAGAAGTCGCAGCCGAGGTCCTGGACGTCGACCGGCATGTGGACCGCGCCCTGGCTGCCATCGACCAGCACCTTGATGCCGCGTTCATGCGCGATCCGGCAGATCTCCTTGATCGGCGTCACCGTGCCGAGAGCGTTGGACATCTGGGTGATGGCGACGAGTTTCGTGCGCTCGGTCAGCGCAGCCAAGAAATCCTCGATGTGAAAGGCGCCGTCATCATCCACCGGCAGCCAGACTAGCCTGGCGCCCTGCCGCTCGCGAATGAAATGCCAGGGCACGATGTTGGAGTGATGCTCCATGATCGAGAGCACGATCTCGTCGCCCTCGCCGATGTTGGGCATGCCCCAGCCATAGGCGACCGTGTTGATGGCCTCGGTCGCATTCTTGGTGAAGACGATCTCGTCGACGTTCGGCGCATTGAGGAAACGGCGTACGCTCTCGCGCGCCTTCTCGTAGGCGTCGGTCGCGGCGTTGGACAGGAAGTGAAGGCCGCGGTGGACGTTGGCGTATTCGCTCGAATAGGCGTGAGAGACCGCGTCGATGACCGCTTGCGGCTTCTGGGCCGAAGCGCCGTTGTCGAGATAGACAAGCGGTTTGCCATAGACCTCGCGCGACAGGATCGGGAAGTCGCGGCGGATCGCCTCGACGTCGTAGGGTACGGTTTCGACTCTGTGATCCACGATCCTGTCCAGTCTGTCTGTCCGTGCGTCCATCGAGGCTCGCTCCGCTCGCACCTCAGGATGAGGGTCGGAGCGGCAACCTCGAAGGACGAAACCTTACCCGTTCTTCGCGAACCAGGACTCCAGCTTGGTCTCCAGAGCGGCAACCAGCGCCTCGTCCTCCAGACCCTCGATGACTTCGGCGACAAAGGCCTTGACGAGCAGGCCGCGCGCTTCCTTTTCCGGCACGCCACGCGCCATCAGGTAGAAAAGATGGCTGCGGTCGATCTCGGTCACCGTCGCGCCATGGCCGCAGGCCACGTCGTCGGCGAAGATCTCGAGTTCGGGCTTGGCCGAGAACTCGCCATCGTCGGACAGGAGCAGTGTGTTGCAGGCCATCTTGGCGTCGGTCTTCTGCGCCAGGCGGTCGACCCGGATCTGGCCCTGGAAGACGCCGCGCGCCCGGCCCGTCACGACGTTGCGGATGATTTCCGACGAGGTCGTGTTCGGCGCAGAATGATCGAGCACCATGGTCACGTCGGTGTGGCTGTCGCCGGTAAGCAGGTTGATGCCGCGCAGGTTGAAGACGGCGCCCTCGCCGGCCGCGTCGACCTTGATCTCCTGGCGCACCAGCTTGCCGCCGGTGTTCATCACGAAGAGCGTCAGTTTCGCATCCTTGCCCAGTACCGCGTTGAACTGGCCAAGCTGCGTGGCGCCGACGGGCTGTTCCTGAAGAAGGATCCAGACGATCTCTGCGCCCTCGCCCACCGTCAGGTGACTGACCGAAGAGACCAGCGCGTCGCCGCTGCCGCTCTGGCGCTCGACGATCGTGGCCTTCGCGCCCGCCCCGACCCGGACCGGAAAGCGGACATGCGCCTGGCCGCCGGCCTGGACATTCTGCAGCTCGATCGGGCCACCGACCGCGACACCATCGCCAATGTCGAGGAACCATCCGTCGGTCACGAAGGCGGTGTTGAGCGGCGCGATGACGTCGGCCTTGTCCTCAAAGGCCATCGCTGGAGCCACCGAGCCGTCCATGAGCTTCTGCTCCAGGCGGGCAACCGTCACGCCGTCGATGCGCGGCGCGTGGGACGCGACGCCGTTGAGCACCGGCAGCACCGTCGAGCCCTGCAGAAGCGCCGGCAGGGGCTTTGCGCCCACGGCCGGATCATGCATCGGCACGGTCGAGAGGAGCCGGCGCAGGTCGGTGTAGTGCCAGGCCTCGACGCGGCGGGTCGGCAGGCCGGCTTTCAGCCGCTCGACCGCGTCGTCGCGGCGGCGGATCACCGCCTCGTTGCCGGGCAGGTAGGAGAAACGCTCCTCGAAGGCATCGATCAGCGCCGTCTCGGCGTGCGTTCTCTGGGGCTGTGCATGCATGTTCATGGAAACCACCTATGCCGCCTCGCCGATGATCTCGGCGTAGCCGTTCTGCTCGAGATCGAGCGCCAGCGACTTGTCACCCGACTTGATGACCCGGCCCTGGTAGAGCACGTGCACCGTGTCCGGCACGATGTAGTCGAGTAGGCGCTGGTAGTGGGTGATGACGACCATCGAGCGGTCGGGCGAGCGCAGCGCGTTGACGCCGTCGGCGACGACCTTCAGCGCATCGATGTCGAGGCCGGAATCGGTCTCGTCGAGCACGCAGAGCTTCGGCTCGAGCAGCGACATCTGCAGGATCTCGGCGCGCTTCTTCTCGCCGCCGGAAAAGCCGACATTGAGCGGACGCTTCAGCATGGCCATGTCCATGTTCAGCCGGCCGGCCGCCTCACGCACCTTCTTCAACAAGTCAGGGATCTTCAGCTCCGGCTCGCCGCGCGCGCGCCGCTGCGCGTTCAGTGCGACCTTGAGGAACTCCATGGTCGCGACGCCGGGGATTTCCAGCGGATACTGGAAAGCGAGGAATATGCCGGAGGCAGCGCGCTCGGCCGGGTCCATCTCCAGGATCGACTGGCCATCGAACAGGATCTCGCCTTCGGTGACCTCGTAATCCTCGCGGCCGGCGAGGATGTAGGACAGCGTCGACTTGCCTGAGCCGTTCGGCCCCATGATGGCGGCAACCTCGCCGTTCTTCACGGTCAGGTCGAGCCCGCGGATGATCTCCGTGCCGGTCTCGGCGATGCGGGCGTGGAGGTTTCTGATTTCAAGCATATGCGTCGCTTTCCGTGAAGTTCATTTTCGTCTTGCGGCGAATGGTATTGCGTCGTTTCAGGTCCTTCGTCATTCTGGGTTCCGTTTCGCGGCCCCTGAATGACGGAGCTGGCCCATCACCCGACGCTCCCCTCGAGGCTGATGCCGATCAGCTTCTGGGCCTCCACCGCGAATTCCATCGGCAGTTCCTGGATGACCTCGCGCACGAAGCCGCCGACGATCAGCGCCACGGCCTCCTCTTCCGGGATGCCGCGCTGCATGACGTAGAACAGCTGGTCCTCGGAGATCTTCGACGTGGTCGCCTCGTGCTCGAACTGCGCCGTCGCGTTCTTGGCTTCGATGTAGGGCACGGTGTGTGCGCCGCAATCATTGCCGATGAGCAACGAGTCGCACTGGGTGAAGTTGCGCGCGTTGGTGGCCTTGCGGTGGGCCGAGACCTGGCCGCGATAGGTGTTGTTCGACTTTCCGGCCGAGATGCCCTTGGAGATGATGCGGCTCGACGTGTTCTTGCCGAGATGGATCATCTTGGTGCCGCTGTCGACCTGCTGGTGACCGTTGGAAACGGCGATCGAGTAGAACTCGCCGCGCGAATTGTCGCCGCGCAGGATGCAGGACGGGTACTTCCAGGTGATGGCCGAGCCGGTTTCCACCTGGGTCCAGGAGATCTTGGAGTTCTTGCCACGGCAGTCGCCACGCTTGGTGACGAAGTTGTAGATGCCGCCCTTGCCGTCCTTGTCGCCGGGGAACCAGTTCTGGACGGTGGAATACTTGATCTCGGCGTCATCGAGGGCGATCAACTCGACCACGGCGGCATGCAGCTGGTTTTCGTCCCGCTGCGGTGCGGTGCAGCCTTCGAGATAAGACACATAGGCGCCCTTCTCGGCGATGATCAGCGTGCGCTCGAACTGGCCGGTGTTCTTCTCGTTGATGCGGAAATAGGTCGACAGTTCCATCGGGCAGCGGACGCCCTTCGGCACGAAGACGAAGGAGCCGTCGGTGAAGACCGCCGAGTTCAGCGTCGCATAGTAGTTGTCCGAGACCGGAACGACCGAGCCGAGATACTTCTTCAACAGGTCCGGGTGCTCGCGGATGGCCTCCGAAATCGAGCAGAAGATGACGCCGGCCTTGGCGAGTTCCTTCTTGAAGGTGGTCACGACCGAAACCGAATCGAACACGGCGTCGACGGCCACCCGGCGCGGCGCCGCGCCGTTGTCGCTCGCCTCGTCGAGATCCTCGCTCGCCGCCGCCGGCTTCTGCACGCCCGCCAGGATTTCCTGCTCCTTCAGCGGAATGCCGAGCTTGGCATAGACCTTCAGGAGTTCCGGATCGACCTCGTCGAGCGAGGTCGGCCCCGGCGTGCTCTTCGGCGCGGCGTAGAAATAGATCTCCTGGAAGTCGATCTTCGGATAGTCGACGCGCGCCCAGGTCGGCTCCTCGAGCGTCAGCCACCGCCGATAGGCCTGAAGGCGCCACTCGAGCATCCACTCGGGCTCGTCCTTCTTGGCGGAAATGAAACGGATCGTGTCTTCCGAGAGGCCCTTCGGGGCCTTGTCCATCTCGATGACAGTCTCGAATCCGTACTTGTACTGGTCCACATCGATCTTGCGGACCTGTTCGATGGTCTCCTGCACGGCAGGCATCAGTGTTCTCCATCCTTGCCGGGTTCAAGGCCCGGCAGTTTTCAAACTATGGCACCGCTTGCGGCGTATGCCTGATCTAGTGCGTAAGCGCCAAGAATTCACCCTCGAAAGAGATGAAATCGAGCGAAAACGCGGCTTTTCTCCCTCCAGTCGTCACGCCGCACGTGTCTGCGACCGCGCCTGGCGCGTTGCAAGCGCCAGAAGCGCCTCCCTGAACATCCATAGTTCGCGCTCGCCGGTCGACCGGCCGATCGAGATGCGCAGCGCACAGGCCTGGTCGCCATGACCCATCGCCTGGAGAACGTGGCTCGGCCCGACCCGGCCCGACGAACAGGCGGATCCCGCCGACAGCGCCACGCCAGCGAGATCGAAGGCGATCTGCGCCGTCTCGGCCTTCATGCCGGGCAACTCGAAGAAGGTCGTGTTGGGCAGGCGCGGCGCGCTCGCGCCGAAGATGGTCGCGCCGGGCATTATGGCTCGAACCGTCGCCTCGAACGCATCACGCATGCCCTCGACCGACATCATGTCGACCAGTCCAGCCCGCGCCTCCTGCGCCGCCGCGCCGAACCCCGCGATGGCGGCGACATTCTCGGTGCCGGAGCGATGTCCCTTTTCCTGCCCGCCGCCGGGAACCAGCGGCAAGGGCATCAAGAGGTCGGACGCGCCGATGATCGCGCCTGCGCCCTTGGGGCCGCCGGTCTTGTGCGAGGAGACAATCAGGAAGTCCGCCGAACCGTCGGATATGTCGAGCGGAATGCGGCCGGCTGCCTGGACGGCGTCGATGACGACGAGTGCGCCGGCAGCGCGGGCGATGCTGCCGATCTCGGCCGTCGGTTGAATCACGCCGGTCTCGTTGTTGGCGGCGTGGGTGGCGACCATCGCCAGGCCCGCGTCGCGGTCATGCGCGGCAAGGCTGGATTCCAGCGCGGCAAGATCGATCAGGCCGTCTCGATCGACCGGCAGGATGGTCACCGCATCGGCCGGAAAACGCCCGCCGCACAGGATGCATGGATGGTCGGCGCCGGTGACGAAAAGCCGCGAGACGCGCAACGGCCCGCGCCCCATCCGCCAGTCGGGCGTCAAGAGCATCGCTGCTGCCTCCGTCGCGCCCGAGGTGAACACGACATGGTCCGCCTCGCCGCCCACGAGATCCGCCACCTGGCGGCGCGCGGCCTCGACCATGCGACGGACCGCCCGTCCTTCCGCGTGCACAGAGGACGCGTTGCCGTCGGCCTTCAGCGCGGCCATCATGGCCCCGCGAGCCGCTTCGACGAGCGGCGCGCTGGCATTGTGGTCGAGATAGGCGCGGTCGGCAGTCATTCGCGAGTTTTCATCTCCAGATCGGTCGTGGCACAGGTGATGTCGCAATTTCCTTGAAATCGCGAGGCCACACGTCCTATTTAGCCGCTCTGTTCACACTGGCGGCCATCCGCCGAGTTTTGAACAATTCTAAACTGGTTTCTATGGAGGCGTCGGCCCCTCGTCAAGGGCGGACCCCATTTGTCGGGCGCTTCGTCCGGTAGTCGTGAACTGGAGTACCCATGCCCGAAGTCATTTTCGCCGGTCCCGATGGCCGCCTCGAAGGCCGCTACCAGCCCTCGTCGGAGAAGAACGCGCCGATTGCCATCGTGCTGCACCCGCATCCGCAGTTCGGCGGGACGATGAACAACAAGATCGTCTACGATCTGTTCTACATGTTCCAGAAGCGCAATTTCACGACCCTGCGCTTCAACTTCCGCGGCATCGGCCGCAGCCAGGGCGAATTCGACCACGGCGCGGGCGAATTGTCGGACGCCGCCGCCGCCCTCGACTGGGTGCAGTCGCTGCATCCCGATTCCAAGAGCTGCTGGGTCGCCGGCTATTCCTTCGGCGCCTGGATCGGCATGCAGCTTCTGATGCGCCGTCCGGAGATCGAGGGCTTCATCTCGGTCGCGCCGCAGCCCAACACCTATGATTTCTCCTTCCTCGCCCCCTGCCCGTCGTCGGGCCTGATCATCCATGGCGATTCCGACAAGGTCGCGCCGCCGAAAGACGTTCAGGGTCTGGTCGACAAGCTGCACACGCAGAAGGGCATCACGATCACGCAGAAGACGTTGCCGGGCGCGAACCACTTCTTCTCGAACGACACCGAGTTGCTGATCAACGAATGCTCGGATTATCTCGACCGCCGTCTCAACGGCGAACTGTCAGACGCGCGGCCGAAGCGACTTCGATAAGGCGCGTCGGCATAGCGGAAGTAAGGCGTCGAACTGACGAGGCGCGACGGAGTGCCGCCATTCACGCCCTGCCGTCACGCCTTCCCACCAGAACCCCGCCCGTCACCGCCTGCCGGCACCCCGTAGTGGTCGGAAAGGTCAGCGGCAGGGCCATCGTCGAGCGCACGGCGAGATATGCCCAGGCCTCCGCTTCCATCGCGTCGCCGTCTAGGCCGACATCCTCGGCCAGGAGCACCTCGCCGCCCTGCCGTTCAGCACCGGCGCGGAGGTCCGCCACGATATGCGGGTTCTTGCGCCCGCCGCCGCAAACGATCCACAGTTTCGGCGGCTCGGGCATCTGCTCGGTCGCCTGCAGGATCGCCTCGGCCGAGACCGCCGCCAGCGTCCGGGCGCCGTCGGCGAGCTCCATCCCCATGGCAAGGTCGAGCGTGAAGTCGTTGCGATCGAGCGACTTCGGCGCCGCGCGGGCAAAGAACGGCTTGCCGAGATAGCCATCCACCACAGTCCGCACGATGCCGCCCTCGCTGGCGATCATGCCGTCGGCGTCATAGGGCACGCCGCCTTCGGCGCTCACCCACTGGTCGATCAGCGCGTTGCCGGGGCCTGAATCGAAGGCAAAGGGATCGCCTTGCGCCGGCACGAAGGTGACGTTGGAAATGCCGCCGATGTTGACCAGGCAGACGGGAAACCGCGCCATGCCGGCCGGCAGCGAGCGGGCGAGCGCTGCGTGATAGACCGGCACCAGCGGCGCGCCCTGCCCGCCATGCGCCATGTCGTTGGCACGCATGTCGAAGACGACGGGCAACCCGGTCTCGCGGGCCAGCAGCGCGCCGTCGCCGAGTTGCACCGTCAGCGACTTGTCCGGACGGTGCAGCACGGTCTGGCCGTGGAAGCCGACGAGGTCCGCACGGCCAGCCACCGCGGGAAAATCCGCACGGAACCGCTCGACGGCGCGGGCGTGTCGCAGCGTGATCTCGTGTTCGAGGTCGGCAAGGTCGCCCGGACGCTCGTCGCGCCGCTCGATCGCCTTGGCATCGTCGAGCGCCGCCTCGATGCGGCGGCGGAAAGCGGCCTCGTAGGGCACGAAGGACGAAGGCCCGCGCGTGACCACATCCATCCCATCGGTCTCGACCGCGGCCAGGTCGATGCCGTCCATCGACGTCCCGCTCATCAGCCCGAGCGCGTATCTGACCGCCATGGAAACCCGTCCAGCTTGTGATTCTCGTCCCGGCGATGCTAAAGGCGCGCATTCCCGAGCGCCACGGCCAGCGGCCGCGACGCGTGCAGCCACCGAAAGAGCCGACCATGTCCGCCTTCAAGTCCGATTTCCTGCGCACGCTGTCCGAGCGCGGCTTCATCCATCAGGTTTCCGATGAGACCGGCCTCGACGACCTGCTCCGCAAGGAAACCGTGACCGCCTATATCGGCTTCGACCCGACCGCGCCGAGCCTGCATGCCGGCGGCCTGATCCAGATCATGATGCTGCACTGGTTCCAGCAGACCGGCCACCGCCCGGTCTCGCTGATGGGCGGCGGCACCGGCATGGTCGGCGATCCCTCGTTCAAGGACGAGGCGCGCCAGTTGATGACGCCGGAAACCATCGACGCCAACATCGCCGGCATCAAGACGGTGTTCTCGAACTACCTGACCTATGGCGAGGGCGCGAAGGACGCGCTGATGATCAACAATGCCGACTGGCTGCTGGGCATCAACTACCTGGAGTTCCTGCGCGACGTCGGCCGGCATTTCTCGGTCAACCGCATGCTGTCCTTCGACAGCGTCAAGACACGGCTTGACCGCGAGCAGTCGCTGTCCTTCCTCGAATTCAACTATATGATCCTTCAGGCCTACGATTTCGTCGAGTTGAACCGGCGCTACGACGTGCGACTGCAGATGGGCGGCTCCGACCAGTGGGGCAACATCATCAACGGCATCGACCTCGGCCACCGCATGGGCACGCCGCAGCTCTACGCGCTGACATCGCCGCTGCTGACCACGTCGTCGGGCGCCAAGATGGGCAAGTCGATGTCGGGCGCGGTCTGGCTGAACCCGGAGATGCTGTCGGCCTACGACTTCTGGCAGTACTGGCGCAACACCGAGGATGCCGACGTGTCGCGCTTTCTCAAGCTCTACACGACGCTGCCAATGGACGAGATCGCCCGGCTTGCGGTGCTCGGCGGCACCGAGATCAACGAGGTGAAGAAGATCCTCGCGACCGAGGTTACCGCCATGCTGCACGGTCGTGTGAATGCCGAACAGGCGGCAGAGACGGCGCGCAAGACCTTCGAGGAAGGCGCGCTCGCAGAAAACCTGCCGTCGATCGAGGTTCCGAAAGCGGAACTCGACGCCGGCATCGGCCTGCTGTCGCTGCTCGTGCGCGCCGGCCTCGCCGGCTCCAACGGCGAGGCGCGTCGCCATGTGCAGGGTGGTGCCGTGAAGATCAACGACAAAGGCGTCTCCGACGAGCGCCTCATGGTCGGCGCCGGCGAGGCCACGGCCGACGGTGTCGTCAAGCTGTCGCTCGGCAAGAAGAAACATATCCTGGTGCGCCCGACCTGAGGGAACCAGCGCGCGTCTGTGGTGAGTCCTTCGAGGCTCGCCGATCAAGGTCTGAATTCAGAGTGCGGACGACGCGCGGGCTCGTACCTCAGGATGAGGGACGCCGAGTTTAGCTCGAACGGACTTTAGAACGTCGCAACCTGAGCCATGGTAGCGACGGTCCTCATCCTGAGGTGCGAGCCCGCACGGCCTGCGCCACTCGCGAACTGTCGGCGGCGGGCGAGCCTCGAAGGACGCACCACCGACCCCGTTCAGTCGAACTCGAAGATCGACCGGAAGATGCCCGGCGCGATGGCCGAGATGGGATTGATCTGGAGTTGCGGCGACTTGGAATCGCCCGCGAGCCGGAAGGTGATGCCGATCAGGCCTCGGTCGCGACCATTGCCTAATATCTGGCCGAACAGCGGGATTTCGCCGAACAGCCGGTTGAGGCCGTAGGCCGGCATGAAGGTGCCGGTGATGTCGATGTTGCCGCGCTGGTCGTACAGCGCGCCCTGGAAGGTCGCGCCGATTTCGGCGCCGCGCAGCACGCCACGGTCGATCGACAGGTAGCCGTCGCCCTTCTCGACGAGCGCGAACCCGCGCTGGAATCTCGCCTTGCGGTCATCGAGCTCCCGCCTGGCGACCTGGCTGAGCGACCGCCCGTCGCCGTCGGGCGGCGGCGCCGAGATGAGCGAGCGCAGCTTCGGGTCGTTGATCACCTGGAAGTCGCGCGCCTCGATCTGGCCGCGCAACGGGTCCGTGGGCTTGGCCGAAAGTGCCAGGTCGATCGTCCCGCCATGCATGTACTCGTAAATGTTGAGAAACCGCAGCACCGCGCCGGCATCGGTGGAGCGGATGCTGACGTTGCGCCCGTTCGCGTCGGCCTCGTTGACGATCGAAACCGGCGCGCCGCGCGCGGAGATCGCCGCGATGCGAAGCGCGCCGAGATCGGTGCCGGTGCCGCGCAGGCTGACATTCAGGCCCGTCAGCACCTCGTTGTTGAAGCCGACCGTGCGTGTCACGGCGACGCCGAGCGTGATCGGCACGGATTCGACCGCCTTTTCGGCCTTTTCCGTCTCAGCAAGGTAGAGCTTGATGACGGAGCGCGCATCGAATGAAGCGCCTTCGATCCCGACGTCGTAGCCCTTGCCGTTGCGAACGAGCTTCACGGCCACGTCGTCTCCCCGGTTGAGCGACACGTTCGGGAACCGAGCTTCGGACAGGTCGCCGCCAGCCAGGACGATGTCGCCCCTGACCGAGAAGCTCTCGCCCGCGAGCTCGAAATCGGAAAGCGCGATGCGGTCGCCGTCCTGCTTCATGACGAAACGCGCGGTGCCCGGAATGCCGGCGCCCTTCGTCCAACCCACCCACGGAAACGAAAGCTGGGCCTTGGCGAGGTCGACGTCGAAGCGCTGTTCGCCCGGGCCGACGATCGTCACCTTCGCCGTCACTGGCCCGGAGAGCATCTCGTTGAGGCCGGGCGCCAGGCGCTTGCGCGCTGCATCGTCGAGCACGAGCGCAACGTCGCGCGTTCGCGCAGGGCCGGACTCCGACAGCGGCTCGGTCATCGCCACTTCGGAGGGAACCCCGTTCAGGAGGACCTTGGCGCGGATGATGGCGCGCAGCGGATCGACGTCGATCGTGCCGTTGGCCTGCGTCACCGTCTGCCCGTCGAAGGGCTTGGCGATGTCCAGGTTCTCGTAGGCGAGGTCGACTTCCCAATCGAGCTGTTCGACGGGGAAGTCCTTGCGCAGCGGAATCTCGACCTTGACGTTGCCCTTGACCGTGCCGGAAAAATCCTCCGCCGAAAGACCAAGCCTGCGCATGGCGTCGATCGGGCGATAGGACGCGAATTCCGCCGCCGCTGGCGCGTCGCCTTCGACGTCGATATCGACGAAACCGGTCGCGGGTTGCGATTCCACCTGCCGGATCAGTACACTTCCGTTCGAGGCCGCGAGCGTGCGGCCGGTCGGCATGTAGACGGTTCCGCGCGACAGCGTGATATCGACGTCCGATCCGCGGATATCGACGGTCCCGTAGGCGTCGCGGACGGCGGGCAACTCTCCGGTGATGTCGAAGCGCGTGTCGACGATGGAGAAGTGACCGTTGACTTCATCGCGATCCAGCGACACGCCATTGCCGAGCCGTCCGGGTTTCACGCGCAGTCGGACGCGCGAATTCTCGATCGTGCCGCCGAAGACGTTGGACAGGACCCAGGCCCGCGCGCCGGGCGCGGTCGGCGTCGGCCAGAGCTGCTTGGCATGTGAAACCGGCATAGACGGAATGTCGAGCGCCAGGGCGATCGAAGGGGAAACGCCCTCGAAGAACTGCATGCTCGCTCGTCCGACGATCGCGCCCGGCCGTGTGCGGACGCCCAGTTCCTGCGCGTTGAGCAGTCGCGCCACCGGATCATAGGTGCCGGCCAACCGGGCGAGGAAAGGCAAGGCGGGCTCGGACACGTCGCTGGCGGCGACGGTCGATCCGTCCGAGTTGAACTCCCAGCGATAGGCTGGCGCGGCATCGCGCTCATCCTTGGCTGGGACCGGGCCTACGGCGCCGTGGAAGGCGTAGGTCGATCGCGCGGTCTTGAGCAACAGGCGTTCGAATTCCAGCTTGCCGGATCCGGCCGCCAGAACGGCAGCCATGTCGAGGTTCGCGCGCAGCGGGCCGAATTCCGGGAGGGTCGCGACAAGATCGGCGCCCGAGGCCACGATCCGGATACGCCCCTGCCCCGGCGCGGGCCGCGTGCCGGTAAGCCGAAGACGGCCACTTCCTTCGATCCAGGACGAGCCGGCGCTTGCCGTCTCGGCTGGACGGGTCGCGTCAATCTGGAGGTCGAACCGGATGCCCGTGGCCTTGCGACGCGACGCCACGCCGGTCAACAGGACCGGTCTCCCCAGGAGGTCGAACTCTCCTTCGAGCTTGAGGCCCTCTCCCGGCTGGCGCCAGACGGAGAACTGTACCGCGTGCAGGCTGTGGCGCGCATCTCCCGCCAGGATCAACTCCACGTCCCGCATCACCATGCGCGGCGCTTCCCGTCCTTCGAGCGCGTCGAAGAGCTGGGTCATGCCGCCGAAGATCGACGCCACCACCTTGTCGGGATCGATCAGTCCGCGATCATCGGCAACGCCGTCAAGCCAGCCCGGTTCGCTCGAAGCGGGCAGCGCCGCGCCATCGACGACGGCTTCCATCAACGCGGCTTCCTTGATCTCGAGCCGTCCCGTCAGCAGCGGCCAGAGCGAAAAGCCGAACCGCATCGCCCCGGCACGGGCGAACTCATCGCCATTCTCGGCAACAGACAAGCGGACGTTGGGAATCTCGATCGAAACCAGGCCGATCTCGCCCCAGGAAAGGCGCGCGGCGCCGGCCTCGACCCGCACGGGCACGCCTGCATAGGCAGACAGGGCTATTTCGGCTTCCCGCTTGATACGGTCGTTGCCGAAGCCGGCCGCCCCGGCCAGGTAGAGGGTGCCGGCGGCGACAAGCACGAGCGCCATCACGGCCATGCCCGACAGAAAGGCGACCCTGGCCACTGCACGGCCGCCCCGCCTCCGCCGCTTGGCGAGAGGCGGCGGGGTACAGGCCGATGGCAAGGTTTCCAAGGCCGTTATATCGGCCTTCCGGAATCGCACTCTCTCGTGCTGCACGTTCCTCTCTTCCACTCGGTGGTCCGACTCAACGGTGATCCATGGACGAATCCCGCACGTTAACTATAAGGCGAACCGCCGATGCCGCTAACGAAATTCCGTTGCGAGACGTTCTTCGGCCGGCGGGTGTCGCCGACACAGAAGGGATCACACATGGCACGACCAGAAATCGGACAGGATGCACCGGACTTCGAACTCCCCAGCGACGGAGGCGGCACCGTCGCGCTGTCGTCCCTCAAGGGCAAGGCGGTTGTCCTCTACTTCTACCCGAAGGACGATACGAGCGGCTGCACCACCGAAGCGATCGACTTTTCCGCGCTCAAGCCGGACTTCGACAAGGCCGGTGCGATCATCATCGGCCTTTCTCCCGATAGCGCAAAAAGTCATGACAAATTCAAGGCGAAGCATGGTCTGAGCGTCGCGCTTGCGTCCGACGAGGACAAAACCACGCTGGAGGCCTATGGCGTATGGGTCGAGAAGAGCATGTATGGAAAGACCTATATGGGCGTGGAGCGCACGACCGTTCTCGTCGGTCCGGACGGCAGGGTCCGCAAGGTCTGGCCCAAGGTCAAGGTTCCGGGACACGCGAAGGACGTGCTGGAAGCGGTGAAGAGCCTGTGACGCCGGTTGATGCAGCCTCCCCCGCCGATGCCGGCGACTATCGGCCGCTCAGCCTGCGGGGAGGCTGCATCGATGCGATCGAGGCCAGCGACCTCGACCGCAAGACCGCGATCGTGCGGACCGTCGCGCGCCGCTGGTTCGACCGCACGATCTCGGTGATGAGCCCGATGGACGGTCCGCCGCCGGACAGCCCCGGCCGCCCGGCACGGCCGGAGCTTGTGGAGCCCAGGCGCGTTCCGCGGCGCTCGCTGCACACCGACAAGGGTCGCGTGGCGCTTGCCCATGCGCTGGCCCACATCGAGCTCAACGCGATCGACCTCGCCCTCGACATCGTCGCCCGGTTCGCGGCCGAGCGACCGCCGGCCAGCTTCTTCGACGGCTGGATGCAGGTCGCCTTCGAGGAAGCGAAGCACTTCACGCTGCTCCGCAACAGGCTCCGTTCGCTCGGCGCCGACTATGGAGACCTGCCCGCGCATGGCGGGCTCTGGGAGGCCGCCCACCAGACCAGAAACGACCTGCACGCACGTCTGGCGGTGGTGCCGCTGATCCTCGAGGCGCGCGGCCTCGACGTCACGCCGTCGCTGCTGGAGAAGATGGAAGCGACAGGCGACACCGAGACCGCCGCGATCTTGCGCGTCATCTACGAGGACGAGAAGAAGCACGTGGCGATCGGCGCCAAATGGTTCCGGTTCTATTGCGCGCGCGACCGGGTCAATCCGGCGCAGCGTTTCCAGGAACTCGTGCGGGCCAACTTCCGGGGCGACCTGAAGCCACCCTTCAACGACCGCGCCCGCGCGGCGGCCGGCCTCACGCCCCTTTTCTACCGCGCGTTGAGCGCCTCCTCGCGGCACGGCTGAAACCGTCCCGGTGGAGTTTCGAAGGTGGGTATGAAAACGTTTGTTAACCCTAATGGAGTGTAATCGGTCGGTGTAATCCTGGAGCATGTCTCTCGAAAGCGCGCAGCGGTTTCGAGACCAAGACAAGCCACAAAACAAAGATCCAAGGCGTCCGGAGCGAATCTGGAAGATCGCGACGCGCTCTGGGTGCAATGGAAAGCAGCGTCCTGTGTCAAAGAGCCGTTCGTCAGCCGTTTTCGGCAAGCGCAAGGAACCGCACACCTTCATCATTGCCCGCGGCGAGGACATCCGCCATTTCACGGTGCGGCCCTGGATGTCGGCCGTGGCGGGATCGGCGCTTGCCGCCTGCGCGGTCGGCTACCTGCTCGCCACCAGCTATCTGGTCTTGCGGGATGACCTGATCGGTGCGACCGTTGCTCGGCAAGCCCGCCTGCAGCATGCCTACGAAGACCGCATCTCGGCCCTGCGCGCCCAGGTCGACCGCATCACCAGCCGCCAGATGCTCGACCAGCAGCTCGTCGAAAGCAAGGTCGCCGAACTCATCGACCGGCAGGAGGAACTCACGGCCCGCAACGGCATGATCCTGCCGCTGTTGGAAAAGGCCGCCGGTGAAGACGCGCTGCCGGTCCGGGGACCAGTCCCGCTGACCAAGCCGGACATTCGCGCCGGGATGCCGCTTGAAAATGCCTTCGCGCCGACCGCAACCGCCAGCGCGGCCGCATTGGCGCTGTCGGGCCTGGCGCAGAAAAATCCGCTCGCGGACGAGCAGCGCCTGTCGACGGCCGACCGTGCCGACCTCCTGTTCGTGAAGATCAACCGTTCGCTGCGCGACATCGAGGATCAGCAGCTTCGAAAGATCCGCTCGGTCAAGGAAAATGCCTACAAGACCGCGGACGCCATCGTCTCGGCACTGAAGGAGGCTGGCCTGCCCATCGACCCGGACTACGGCTCGAGCGATGTCGGCGGCCCCCTTGTCCCGGTCGGCGCCGACGATCCTTTCGAGGCCGAGGTCGAGGAACTGGACGATGCGCTGACCAAGCTCGACGGCATCCGTCGTGCCGCGGTGCAACTGCCGATCGCCAATCCCGCGCCGGGCCAGAGCGTGACCAGTGGCTTTGGCGTTCGCCGCGACCCGCTCATCGGTCGCCCGGCCTTCCATGCCGGTATCGACTTCCGTGCCGCGGTCGGCGTCCAGGTGCGCGCCAGCGGCGCCGGCACCGTCGTCAAGGCCGGCTGGAACGGCGGCTACGGCCGGATGGTCGAGATCGACCACGGCAAGGGCCTGACCACCCGATACGCGCATCTCAGCCGGATCAAGGTCGCGGAAGGCGCCACCGTGGCGGCTGGCGCGGTCATCGGGCTGGCGGGTAGCTCCGGCCGCTCCACGGGCCCGCATCTGCACTATGAGGTGCGCCGCAACGGCAAGGCGACGAACCCGGTTCGCTATATCAGCGCCGGCAAGGCCATCAAGGATCTGCTCTGAAAGCGGCAGGAGCGCCGCCGGCAACGACCGGCGGCGCCGCGATCAGTCGATGTCGGCGACGGCGGTTGCACCGCCATCGATGCGATGCGACAGCGAGGCCTCCATGAAGTCATCGACGTCGCCGTCGAGAACGCCCTGCGGGTTGGTGCTTTCGAAGCCGGTGCGCAGGTCCTTCACGAGCTGATAGGGCTGCAGCACGTAGGAGCGGATCTGGTGGCCCCAGCCGATGTCGGACTTTGAGGCTTCGGTAGCGTTCGCCGCCTCCTCGCGCTTCTGCAACTCGGCCTCGTAAAGGCGCGACCGCAGCATTTCCCAGGCCTTCGCCTTGTTCTTGTGCTGCGAGCGTTCCTGCTGGCAGGCTACCGCGATACCGGTCGCGAGGTGCGTGATGCGCACGGCCGAATCGGTCGTGTTGATGTGCTGGCCGCCCGACCCCGATGCGCGATAGGTGTCGATGCGCACATCCGACTCGGACACCTCGATCTCGATGGTGTCGTCGATGACCGGATAGACCCAGACGCTGGCGAACGACGTGTGCCGTCGCGCATTGCTGTCATAGGGGGAGATACGGACGAGCCGGTGCACGCCGGATTCCGTCTTCAGCCAGCCATAGGCGTTGTGGCCCCTGATGAGCAGGGTCGCCGACTTGATGCCGGCCTCCTCGCCATCATGCATCTCGAGGACTTCGACCTTGAACTTCCGCCGCTCGGCCCAGCGCGTGTACATGCGCAGGAGCATGTTGGCCCAGTCCTGGCTCTCGGTGCCGCCGGCGCCGGCGTGTACCTCGAGATAGGTGTCGTTCTTGTCGGCTTCCCCGGACAGCAGCGTTTCGATCTGGCGGGCGGCAATCTCGGCCCGCAGTTCGCGGATCGAGGCCTCGGCCTCGCCGACGACCGACTGGTCGCCTTCCTCTTCGCCAAGCTCGATGAGGCCGATGCCGTCATCGAGCTGGGCCGACAGGCGCCTGATCGCCGCGATCTGGTCCTCCAGCGACTGACGCTCGCGCATCAGGTCCTGTGCCTTCTGGGGATCGTTCCAGAGATCGCCGTCCTCGGCGAGCGAGTTGAGATAGTCTAGACGCTTGAGGGCCTGATCCCAGTCAAAGATGCCTCCTCAGCAGGCCGATGCCCTGCTGGATCTCGTCGACAAGATTTTGGGTTTCCGCGCGCATGGCAGGTTGTCTGCTCTTTCTTCTGAATGGATGGGATGGGTGATGAATCGCGGCGGACCATATTTCCATGGTCCGCCGCTGTAAAGGCGATCGAAGCGCTTGCCGCGCCGTTCGCGCGCGGCTCGGTCCGCCCGTCAGTAGAGGCCGCCGCCGCCCGTGGAGATCGCGCGGCTCGCCGAGGGCGAGATCGCCACGCCTTCCACCGACGTGCCGAATTCGCCGCCGATGATGGAATAGGAGTCGGCCGGACCGGTGCCCGGCTTGAATGCTTCCATGATGACCCCGGCCTCGCCTTCGTAGGCCTGCATTCCCGTCTGGCGGTTGATCGGTATCAGCTTCATGCCTTGCGGGATCTGGAAGTCGACCGGACGCATGTCCTTCAGCGCTTCCGCCATGAACTCCTTGAAGATCGGTGCGGCGAGGCCGCCACCGGTCGACCCCTTGCCCATCGGCGAGGGCTGGTCGTAGCCGAGATAGACGCCGACCACGACGTCGGGCGTGAAACCGACGAACCAGGCGTCCTTCTCGTCGTTGGTCGTGCCGGTCTTGCCGGCGATCGGGCGTCCAAGTTCGGCAATGGTGGTGGCGGTGCCGCGCTGCACCACGCCCTGCATCATCGACGTGATCTGGTAGGCCGTCATCGGATCGAGCACCTGCTCGTAATTGTCGATCAGCTCCGGTTCCGACTGTCCGCGCCATTCAGGCGCGTTGCAGCCCTCGCAACCGCGCTCGTCATGCTTGTAGACGGTCTTGCCGTAGCGATCCTGAATCCGGTCGATGAGCGACGGCTTGATCGACTTGCCGCCATTGGCGAACACCGAATAGGCCGTGACCATGCGCATGACCGTCGTCTCGCCGGAGCCGAGCGACATGGAAATGTGCGGCGGCATGCGGTCATAGACACCGAACCGTTCGGCGTACTCGGCCACCAGAGGCATGCCCATGTCGTTGGCGAGCCGCACCGTCATCAGGTTGCGCGACCGCTCGATGCCCGCCCGCAGGGTCGACGGGCCAGCCGCCTGGCCACCGTAGTTCTTCGGCGACCAGACCTCGTTTCCGATCGTGATGGTGATCGGCCCGTCGAGCACCACCGATGCCGGCGTGTAGCCGTTGTCGAGCGCGGCGGCATAGAGAACCGGCTTGAACGACGATCCCGGCTGGCGCATCGCCTGGGTGGCCCGGTTGAACTCCGAGGCGGAGAAGGAGAAGCCGCCGACCATGGCCAGCACACGCCCCGTATGGGGGTTCATCGCGACCAATGCGCCGCCGACCTTGGGAACCTGCCGCAGGATCCAGCCGGCGTCCTCGTTCTCGACATAGACGACGTCGCCCACGCTCAGCACGTCGGAAGGCGACTTGGCCTTCAGAAGCTTGCCGTCGACGACATGACGCATCGCCCAGCCCATTTCCTTGGTGCTGATCGAAATGATCTCGCGTTCCGCGACAAGTTCGCCGGACACTTCGCGCCGCGGCCGTAGCCCCAGTTCCAGGCCGTTGGCACCGACCTCAAGAACCACGGCCAGTTGCCATTCCGGGACGTCGGACAGCACCGGCACTTCCGCCAACGGTGCTCCCCAGTCGCCGGAGGTCGAGATGCTCGTCACGGGTCCGCGGAAACCGCGCAGCGTGTCGAAGCGGATCAGGCCGTTCTGCAGCGCGGTGCGGGCGATCGTCTGCAGCTTCGGATCGAGCGTCGTGCGGATCGAGAGACCGCCCGCATAGAGCGCGTCCTCGCCGTATCGCTGGATGATCTCGCGACGCACCTCCTCGGTGAAGTACTCGCCGGCGAACAGGTTGCTGCCGCGGCGGCGCGGATTGACGTTGAGCCCGGTCGCCTTGACCTTCTCGCCTTCGGCAGCGTCGACATAGCCGTTGGACACCATCTGGTCGATGACCCAGTTGCGCCGCTCGATCGCGCGCTCGGTGTGGCGGAACGGATGGTAGTTGGCCGGCCCCTTGGGCAGCGCGGCAAGATAGGCGGCCTCGCCGATGGTCAGTTCATTGACGGATTTGTCGAAATAGGCGAGCGCGGCGCCCGCGATCCCGTAGGAGTTCAATCCGAAAAAGATCTCGTTGAGATAAAGCTCGAGAATGCGGTCCTTCGAATAGGCCTGCTCGATGCGGAAGGCGAGAATCATCTCGCGGATCTTGCGATCATAGGTCTGGTCGGACGTCAGCAGGAAATTCTTGGCAACCTGCTGGGTGATGGTGGACGCGCCAACCGGACGACGGCCGCTGCCGACATTCTGCACGTTGGTGATCACGGCGCGGGCAAGACCGGTCAGATCGATACCCGGATGGGTGTAGAAGTTCTTGTCCTCGGCGGACAGGAAGGCCGCCTTCACACGGTCGGGAATGGCCTGGATCGGGAGGAAGAGACGCCGCTCCTTGGCGAACTCGGCCATCAACTCCCCGTCGGATGCGTGAACGCGGCTCGTCACCGCCGGCTCGTAGCGGGCGAGGACCTCGTAGTCGGGCAGGTCGCTGGACAGTTGGCTCAGATACAGGGCAACACCGCCGGCCACCACAAGGCCCAGCATGATGGCAACACCGAAGAAATATCCAATGAGTCGAATCATACCCGCTCCAATCCGGACAACCCGAAGTCCGGTAGCCTTGCGAAGGTGCTTCCTCGGCGGGAAACCGCACTCCGTCTCACCGACCGCTCATTGCCCACATCATGTGGGCAAAATGCGGCAGGAACATTCCACCGCCCGCCATTGCGGCAAGCCTTTCGAGGCATGTTGCCAAAAGGCCACGGCCGTCAATCCCTCCGCTTCGACTTACCCGCGCGCACCGACCCGGATCGTGGCGAAATCCTCGATAGCCTCGAGCATGCTGCCGACGGCCTTGTCGCGCCAGACAGGGTCCTGAAGCCTGGCGGCGTCCGACGCGTTCGACAGATAGCCGAGTTCCACCAGCACGGACGGGACGTCCGGTGCGCGCAGCACGCGGAAGCCCGCCGCGCGCTGTGGATTGTTGATCAGTTCGATGCTCTTGCCGAGTTGATCGACCAGCGATCGCGCGAACTTGACGGAAAACCCGTGGGTTTCGCGCCGGATGAGGTCGAAGAGGATGTCGGCGACCTGCGGGTTCTCGTCGGCGATCTCGATGCCGGCGACCGAGTCGGAGCGATTTTCGCGCTCGGCGGCGGCCCGCGCGACCTCGTCAGACGCCTTCTCCGAGATCGTGTAGACGCTCGCGCCCCGGATGCTCGGCAGGTTGATCGTGTCGGCATGGATCGAAACGAACAGATCGGCATCGTGCTGGCGCGCGATCCGCACCCGCTCGTCCAGCCGCAGGAAGACGTCGTCGTCGCGCGTCATGAAGACGTTGAAGCGCCCGGTCGCCTTCAGCCGATCCAGCAGGTCGCGCGAGAAGGACAGCGTCAGGTCCTTCTCGGCGATCCCGTCAATGCCCTTGGCGCCGCCATCGATGCCGCCGTGGCCCGGGTCGATGACGATCGTGAACGGCTTCGTCGTCCTCTCGCGCGTGCCTACGCGGTCGCTCTTGGCGGTCGTCACCGTGGACGCGGTCGTCGCCGCCTGATCGGCCAGCGCGCGTTCGAAGGCGGCCTCCGAATCGGCGATGATGTCGATCACCAAGCGATGACCGGGCGAATTCTCGTTCTGAAGGAGTGACAGGTTCTCGACGGTGAAGGGGCCTTTTCCGGAAATGATGAGGCGCGACGAGCCGGTGCCGAGGTTGCCGTAGCGAACGCCGGTGACGAGACCGCGTGGATCGAGCGTATCGGGCTCGAAGCCAAAGCTTGTCTCCGGCAGGTCGACGACGAGACGATGCGGGCCGCGCAGCAGGAACCACTTGACGTCGGGCTCGCGGTTGAACTCCACCACCACGCGCATGCGCACAGCATCGCCTGCCATTCGATAGGCATGGGCGCGAAGCGGGGCCGATTCGGCATCCGGCGCCGCGAGGGCGCCGGCCTGGACGAGCATCAGCGCCACGAGCACGGCAAACCCGGCCAGTGCGCGATGCAGCACTCGCCAGCCATGATCCTGTGGTCGTTGCATCAATTCCAGTCCCACCACCCTGTTTGCTGGTGTCCAGCCTGCCGGACATGCGTCTCGTTAACGGATCGTATTCCTGCGTGGTTAACCAAAGCTTGTCGCGCGGCGCCCTCTATGCCCACCTTTGCCGGCATCTGAAACGGGGGTTGCCATCGTCGCGCCCAAATCATAAAAGCGTCGCTGGGTTACTTCAATGCTCGGCGCCTCCTCCCGACCGATCTTCCGTCAACCGACCGGAAGTTTCATCTCGATGGCGACGGCTGGTTGTCGGCGCGTAGTGAACCAACAAGTTTTCGTCAAGGCGTTCACGGTTGTCCGGGACACCTTGAGTGATGAAAACGGCCGGAAGTTGTCTTCCGCGCCGGCTCTGTATGAGCAAAGAGCTGGTCCGGCGTGTTCCGGGCCTTGGTTGAAAACGTTTCGCCTGGAAAAGCGATGGCATTGGGCGCCCCGAAGAGAATCCCCGAACAGAACCGCGCCTTCGTGGCTGCGGGCGGGCATCTTCCGGCGTCTTGGCCACGGCAGTCGGCGGACCACAGATTATCCGGCACGATCCCTCCGAGAATCACCAGGCGGTGCGCAATGTCGCCCCCGTCCGTGATGGCGGCTGCCGGGGAGACAAATTCTTATGCCCAACAAAATGCTCATCGATGCCTCCCACCCGGAGGAAACACGGGTCGTCGTCACACGCGGTAACCGTATCGAGGAATTCGACTTCGAGTCCCAGGACAAGAAGCAGCTCAAAGGCAACATCTACCTGGCCCGTGTAACGCGGGTGGAGCCGTCGCTTCAGGCGGCCTTCGTGGAATATGGCGGCAATCGCCACGGTTTCCTCGCCTTCAGCGAAATCCATCCCGACTACTACCAGATCCCGGTGGCCGACCGTCAGGCCCTGCTGAGGGCGGAGGCCGAAGCGGCCGAGGACGAGGACGAGGACGACGATCCCGAGGAACGCGCCGAACGCGGCAAGCAGAAGCGCCGCCGCAACGGCCGAGGCCGTGGTCGCAGCCGCCGCGACGACGAGGCGAGCGCGTCGGGTGGAACCGAATCCGAGCAGGATTCAGACGACAACGGCGTCGAGTCGGTCGGCAGCTTCGAAAATGGCGATCCCGAATCGGCCGGAGACGATGTCCGCTTGGCGCACGAGCCGGATGACATGGTCGCCGAAGCCGACCAGGACGGCGCGGAAGACAACGACGGCAAGCCCGGCGGCCCGGCGATGGCGGCGGCGATCTCGGCCGACGTCGTGTCGGAGGACGTCGGCGACCGCTCGGAAAAGTCACACGATTTCGGCCGCGACGATTCGGACGAGGGCGGACCGCGGTCCATCGACGAAGGCGACGAGGAAGTCGAATCGGTCGGCGCCGAGGATGCGCTCGAGGAACTGCCCAACCGCCGCAAGGTATTTCGCAAGCAGTACAAGATCCAGGAGGTCATCAAGCGCCGCCAGATCCTGCTCGTCCAGGTCGTCAAGGAAGAGCGCGGCAACAAGGGCGCGGCGCTGACCACGTATCTGTCGCTCGCCGGCCGCTATTCGGTGCTGATGCCCAACACGGCGCGCGGCGGCGGCATTTCGCGCAAGATCACCAGCCTGCCGGATCGCAAGCGGCTCAAGGACGTCGTCAAGGAACTCGAGGTGCCGCAGGGCATGGGCGTGATCCTGCGCACGGCCGGCGCCAACCGCACCAAGCCCGAGATCAAGCGCGACTACGAATACCTGATGCGGCTGTGGGAGAACGTCCGCACCCTGACGCTCCAGTCCACCGCCCCTGCCCTCGTCTACGAGGAGGGAAGCCTGATCAAGCGCTCGGTTCGCGATCTCTACAACAAGGACATCGACGAAATCCTGGTCGCCGGCGACACCGGCTACCGCGAGGCCAAGGACTTCATGCGCATGCTGATGCCCAGCCATGCGAAGGTGGTCCAGCCCTATCGCGACGTCGTGCCGATCTTCGCGCGCAATGGCATCGAAGCGCAGCTCGACCGCATGCTGCAGCCGCAGGTGACGCTGAAGTCCGGCGGCTACATCATCATCAACCAGACCGAGGCGCTGGTCTCGATCGACGTCAACTCCGGTCGCTCGACCAAGGAGCATTCGATCGAGGACACCGCGCTGCAGACCAACCTGGAAGCCGCCGAGGAAGTGGCGCGCCAGTTGCGGCTTCGCGACCTCGCAGGCCTGATCGTCATCGACTTCATCGACATGGACGAGAAGCGGAACAACCGCGCCGTCGAAAAGAAGATGAAGGACTGCCTGAAGAACGATCGCGCGCGTATCCAGGTCGGCCGGATCTCGCATTTCGGCCTGCTGGAGATGTCGCGCCAGCGCATCCGCGCCAGCGTGCTCGAATCGACGATGAAACCGTGCCCGCATTGCAGCGGAACGGGTTACATCCGCTCGGACTCGTCGGTTGCCCTGCACGTCGTGCGGGCCATCGAGGAGCACCTGCTCAAGGACAATCGCCACCACATCACGGTTCGCACGCCGGTGGCGACGGCGCTCTACGTCCTCAACTACAAGCGCGCCAACATCGTCGACCTCGAGACGCGTTTCGGGCTGTCGATCACGATCGAGGCGGACGAGAGCGTCGGCATACAGCACTACGCGATCACGCGCGGAGCGGTCGTGGAAAACCCGGTCGCCATTCCGCAGATGCCCTCCTATGCGGACACGGCCGAGGATGAGCTACTCGACGCGGCGATCGAGCCCGACGTCGAGGACGACGAGGAAGAAGACATCGTTGCGGCGCCGCAGCCGCAGCAGCGCGAACAACGGGAGCCCCGCGAGCCGCGCGAGAGTGCGTCGGAAGACGGCCAGGGTCGCCGCAAGCGCAAGCGCCGGCGGCGGCGCGGTGGACGCGATCGTGACGCTCAGGAGACTGGCACGCAGGCAGGCGGCGTCACAGAAGCCGGCGAGACCGACCATGGCGAGAACGAGCCGGAGCAGGCCCATGTCGAGGCCCAGGCCGGCGAAACGTCCGACGAATCGGGTGCCGATGCCGACAGTGGCAAGAAGCGGCGTCGCGGCAAGCGCGGCGGCCGCAAGAACCGCCGCGACGCGGACGGCGTCGAGATCGAAGCCGGCGACGAGGGCGACGAGGCACAGGGTGGCGAGACCGCCATCGAGGCGCCTCAGCTCGTGACGGCCGACGCTCCCTTGACCGAAGCCGTCGAGGCACAGGTTGCGGCGGAGACGGTCGCCGAGACCGTGGCCGAGCCCGACGAAAAGCCGGCGCCGAAGAAGCGCGCCCGGCGCCCGTCCAAGAAGGCGCTTGCCGAGGCGGAGGCCGCGGCCAAGTCGGCCGAGGCGGCAGCGGAAGCGCCCATCGCGGCGGCACCAGAGGTCGAGTCGGCTCCGGTCGCCGAAGCGCCGGACGAACCCGTGGCGGCGCCGGTCGCGCCGGTTGCGGAAGCCCCCGTCGCGGTCGCCGAGACAGCGCCCGCCGAAGTCGCCGGCGAGCCCGTGAGGGCATCGCGTCGCAAGCCGTCGACGCCGGTGGCGTCCGAACCCGTGGTGACGTCGGCCGCAGCGCCCGCCGCCGAGGGCGAAGGCGAGGCCAAGCCGCGCAAGGCCGGCTGGTGGCAGCGCAAGAGCTTCTTCTGATAAGCCTATGAAATCCGTGCGCGGCGGTCCTGCCGCCGCGCATCGAAAGGGGGCCGCCATTGGCGACCCCTTTTTCGTTGGCGGACCAGCGTAACTCGCCCCCCTCAGCCGCCCTGCCCGGCAAGCCAGGCTTCCAGCCGATCCATCGCGGTCGCCATGTCGGCGGGGGCGCCGGCATAGGAGAAGCGCATGGTGCGGTGTCCGTTGACGGTGTCGAAATCGATGCCAGGCGTCGCCGCGACATGGGCTTCGGCGATCATCCGGCGGGCAAAATCCATGCTGTCATTGGTGAATCGCGACACGTCGCAATAGGCGTAGAAGCCGCCATCCATCGGCGAGGCGATGGTGAGACCAAGGCGCGGCAGCCGCTCGAGCAGCATGGCGCGGCTTTGCGCGTAGCGGGCCTTCACCGCTTCCAGTTCCACCGTCGAGGCGAAGGCGGGGATCGCGGCGATCTGCGAGATCTCCGGCGCCGAGATGTAGAGGCTCTGCTGGATGCGCTCGACGGGCCGCAGCAAAGCCTCGGGAAGCACCATCCAGCCGATGCGCCAGCCGGTCATGCAGTAGTATTTCGAGAACGAGTTGATCACCACGACGTCGGGATCGATCGACAGCGCGGTCTTGTCAGGCCGGTCGTAGGCCAGCCGGTGGTAGATCTCGTCGGAGATCACCTGGACGCCGAGCCGCTCGCAAGCGGCGAGGATGCGTCCGATCTCGTCATCGGGGGTGATCGACCCTGTCGGGTTGGCGGGGCTGGCAAAGAGCAGGCCCTGGAACGGCCAGCGTGCATGGGCGGCGATCAGCCGCTCGGCCGTCAGCCAGCCCCCGCCCGCGAGATCGATCTCGACCGCCTCGAGCCCGAGCACCTTCAGGATGTTGCGATAGGCCGGATAGCCCGGTGCGGTGATGGCGACGCGCTCGCCCGGATCGAACATCGCTAGAAAGGCGAGGTTGAACGCGGCCGACGAACCGGTCGTCGCCACGATGCGGTCGGGCGAGACGGTGACCCCGTAGTGTTCGCCATAATGTGCGGCGATCGCCTCGCGCAGCGTGCGAAGCCCGAGGGCATCGGTGTAGCCGATTCGGCCATCGCTTGCGGCGCGGGCGGCGGCTTCGCGGACGGCGGCTGGAGCGGGGTCGGAGGGCTGACCGACCGCCATGGAGATGACGGGCGCGCCCTGCGCGCGCAGCCGGTTTGCTTGCGCGAGTACGTCCATGGCGTGGAAGGGCTCGATGGCGCTGCGCCTCGATGTCGATGTCTTCATTGTGTCGCTCTCGTCGGAAAGAGGTGATCCGCCGCACAAACGCCGGATTGGTCCGGGATCACGAAAGGATGAAGCCGCCTGGCTTTCCATCCGCGTGAGGCTCGTCTACCTGTGATCCCCACCATGATCCATTCCCTTGTCCCCCGCTCGGCGACTTTTCGAGGCGCGCTGCGCCGGATTGCCGCTCCGCTGGCAGCTGTTCAACTCGTCATCGCCGCCGCCAGCCCGGCGCTCTCCCAGCAGCAGCGCCTGCCGATCGTCCGCGATGCCGAGATCGAGGCTCTGGTGCGCGACTACGCGCGGCCGATCCTGGGCGCCGCCGGCCTGCAGAAGGCGGGCGTCGACATCATCCTGGTCAACGATCGCAGCTTCAACGCCTTCGTCGTCGGGCGGCGCATGTTCATCAACACCGGCGCGCTGGTGACGGCCGAAACGCCGGGCGAGATCATCGGCGTGATCGCGCACGAAGCCGGGCACATCGCCGGACGGCACCAGGAAAAGCTGCGCCAGCAACTGGAGCGGGCGCAAACCATGGCGCTCGTCGCGACACTGCTCGGCGTCGGCGCCGCCGTCGGCGGGGCGCTCTCGGGCAACAGCGGCCTGGCCCAGGGCGGCACCGGCATCGCGGCCGGCGGCAGCGAGGTGGCGCGGCGCACGCTGCTCGGCTACCAGAGGGCGGAGGAGATTGCGGCCGACCGCTCCGCGCTCACCTATCTGGAGCGCACGGAACAGTCCGCCGCCGGCATGCTGAAGACGTTCCAGCGATTTCAGAGCGCGTTGGCGCTGTCGGGCGCCCGGGTCGATCCCTACCAGATCAGCCATCCCATGCCGCGCGAGCGCATCGCCAACCTGGAGACGCTGGCGCGCCAGAGCAGGTACTTCGAGAGACGCGACCCCGCCGCCCTCCAGCTTCGCCACGACCTCGCGCGCGCCAAGATCGCCGCCTACACGGAGGGTCCGGCGGCCACGACGCGGCTGTTCCGCAACGATCCCCTTGGCCTTCCCGCCCGCTACGCGGACGCGATCAACACGCATCTGCGCGGCAGCCCTGCCAATGCGCTGGCGAAGTTCGACGCTCTGATCCGCGAGCACCCCAAGAACCCCTACTTCCACGAGATGCGCGGCGAGGCGCTGGTGCGCGCCAACAAGCCGGCGGAAGCCGCCAGGGCCTATGGCCAGGCGCTCGCGCTCGACAAGTCAAAATCGGCCATCATCCAGATCCAGCGCGGCCAGGCGCTGCTGGCAGTGGGCGACAAGGATTCGGCGCGGCAGGCGGTGAAGGACATTCGCGGCGCGCTCGACCGCGACCGGGAGAACGCGACCGCATACCGGCACCTGGCGCAGGCCTACGGCATGCTGGGCGAGATCGCCGAAGCGGAACTGGCGACAGCCGAGGCGTCCTACTATTCGGGCGCCTTCCAGGACGCGAGCATCTTTGCCATGCGCGCGCAGCAGAAATTCAAGCCCGGTTCGCCGAGCTGGGTTCGCGCGCAGGACATCATCAACACGAGCAAGCCCCGAAAGAAGCAATGACGGGCCTCGTTCAACTCGGAAAGTCTGGGTCATGAAGAAGATATTCGGCCTGAAAGCCGCTCGTGCGTCGCTTCTGGCGGCCTTGTTCGTCTCCGGCGCGGTCTTCGGACCGGCCAGCGGCACCGCCGCCGAGCCAGCCGACAAGACAGCCGGCTTCAGCCGCGCCGAGATCGAGACGATCTTCCGCGAATATCTGATCGCCAATCCGGAGATCATGCTGGAAGTCCAGGATGCGCTTGAAGCAAAGCAGCGCGACCGGCAGCAGCTTGCCCAGATCGAGACCATCCGCGCCGCGAGCGACGACATCTTCAATTCGGCGCATGACGGCGTCTACGGAAATCCCGACGGCAAGTACACGCTGGTCGAGTTCTTCGACTACAATTGCGGCTACTGCAAGCGCGCCATGGCCGACATGCTGGAGATGACGAAGGCAAACCCGGACGTGCGCTTCGTGCTCAAGGAGTTCCCCATTCTCGGCCCGGATTCGCAACGCGCCCATATCGTCGGCCAGGCCTTCCAGCACCTGATGCCGGAAAAGTATGGCGAGTTCCACGTCCAGCTGATGGGCGCGGCCGGCCGCGCAACCGAGGAAAGCGCGATCAAGGTGGCGTTGTCATTGGGGGCTGACGAGGCGCAACTGCGCAAGGAAATGAAGGACCCCAAGATCGCCGACGTGTTCAATCGCACCTACGAAATCGCCAACCAGCTCGGCATCACCGGAACGCCGTCCTATGTCGTCGGCGAAGAGGTGGTGTTCGGGGCGCTCGGCCGCGACGTGCTCGAACAGAAGGTTGCCAACCTCGAGCAATGCGGCAAGGCCACCTGCTGACCGGGCGCATTTCCCCCAGAAAGCTTCGCTTTTCGATGCCTTGCAGGGGGAAAGAACGCGCTTGCTCTCTTTCACCCGCGCATCAACCCGACTATAGAGATGCGGCGCCCGGCGGATGCATTGCGCCATGATCCCGCAGGCCGGCGGGTCACTGGCAGCAGCCAGCCGCCCGGGCGCGTGAGCGGAAATGCGAAGGAACGAAAGCCCAATGGCGACAAAGAACACCGGCATAGACCAGAAGCTCATTCGCGATCTGGCGGGGATCCTCAACGAGACCAACCTGTCGGAGATCGAAGTCGAGCAGGGCGACCTGCGCATCAAGGTGTCGCGGCAGTCGACCGTGGTGCAGGCAATGGCGGCTCCGGCGCCCGCGCCCGTTTTCGAGCGCACCGCGATCCCCGTGGATGCCCCCAAGCCGTCGGCTCCGCCGTCCGACAAGATTGTTCCGTCGCCCATGGTCGGCACGGCCTATGCCTGCCCCTCGCCCGGTTCGCCAGCCTTCATCGAGGTCGGCCAGAAGGTGCGCGAAGGACAGACGCTGCTGATCATCGAAGCCATGAAGACGATGAACCAGATCCCTTCGCCGCGCGCCGGCACGGTCACGCAGATTTTGTTCGAGGATTCGCAGCCCGTCGAGTTCGGCGAGCCGCTCGTCGTGATCGAGTAGTCGCGGCATGTTCCAGAAGATCCTCATCGCCAACCGAGGCGAAATCGCCCTGCGGGTTCTGCGCGCGGCCAAGGAACTCGGCATCCAGACGGTGGCGGTTCACTCCACGGCCGACGCCGACGCCATGCATGTACGCCTCGCCGACGAGAGCGTCTGCATCGGCCCGCCGCCGTCGCGCGACAGCTATCTCAACATCCACCAGATCGTGGCGGCCTGCGAGATCACCGGCGCCGACGCCATCCATCCCGGCTATGGCTTCCTGTCGGAGAACGCTCGCTTCGCAGACATTCTGGCCGCCCACAACATCACCTTCATCGGACCGTCCGGCGACCACATCCGCATCATGGGCGACAAGATCGAGGCCAAGCGCACGGCAAAGCGCCTCGGCATCCCGGTCGTGCCCGGTTCCGACGGCGCGGTGACCGAGGAGACGGAAGCCAAGCGGATCGCCGGTGAAATCGGCTATCCCGTCATCATCAAGGCATCGGCCGGCGGCGGCGGGCGCGGCATGAAAGTCGCGCGCAGCGAGGCCGATCTGGAGATCGCGCTGGCCACCGCGCGTTCGGAAGCGGGCGCGGCCTTCGGCGACGACGCCGTCTACATCGAGAAGTACCTGGAAAAGCCGCGCCACATCGAGGTCCAGGTCGTGGGCGATGGTCGCGGCGGCGCCATTCATCTGGGCGAGCGCGACTGCTCCTTGCAGCGCCGCCACCAGAAAGTCTGGGAAGAGGCAAACTCGCCTGCCCTAAACGCCGAGGAGCGCGCCCGCATCGGCGCGACCTGCGCCAAGGCGATCGCCGATCTCGGCTATTCCGGGGCCGGCACGATCGAGTTCCTCTACGAGGATGGCGAGTTCTACTTCATCGAGATGAACACCCGCCTCCAGGTCGAACACCCGGTGACCGAAGCCATCACCGGCATCGATCTCGTTCACGAGCAGATCCGCGTCGCCTCGGGTGGCGGCCTGTCGGTCCGGCAGGACGAGGTGCGCTTCCAGGGCCACGCCATCGAGTGCCGCATCAACGCGGAAGATCCGCGCACCTTTACGCCCTCGCCCGGCACCATCACCCACTTCCACACACCCGGCGGCCTCGGCATTCGCGTCGATTCCGGCGTCTATTCCGGCTACCGCATCCCGCCCTACTACGACAGCCTGATCGGCAAGCTGATCGTGCATGGCCGCAACCGCGTCGAATGCATGATGCGGCTGCGCCGCGCGCTCGACGAATTCGTGGTCGACGGCATCAAGACGACCCTGCCGCTGTTCCGCGACCTGGTCGGCAATGGCGACATCGCCAACGGCGACTACGACATCCACTGGCTGGAAAAGTATCTCGCGGCCAAGGACTGAACCGGGCCGCGATGGAACGTCCCTTCGCGCCCGGCCATCGCATTCCGCCGGAACTGCTGCTCAAGGCCTATGCCTCGGGCGTGTTTCCGATGGCCGAGAACGCCGACGACCCGGAGGTGTTCTGGGTGCGACCGGAAACGCGCGGCGTCATCCCGCTCGATTCCTTCCACGTGCCGAAAAGTCTCGCCAAGGCGATCAGGCGCCAGGCCTTCGAGATCGGCTTCGACCGGGATTTCGCCGGCGTGATCGACGGCTGCGCGCAATCGCGCGAGGCCCGGCCCTCGACCTGGATCAACGGACCGATCCGCGAGGCCTACGGCAAGCTGTTCGAGCGCGGCCACTGCCACACGGTGGAGGCGCGGCGCGACGGCCTGCTGGTCGGCGGTCTCTACGGGGTGACGCTCGGGCGTACCTTCTTCGGTGAAAGCATGTTCTCGCGCGCGACAGACGCCTCGAAGATCTGCCTCGTGGCGCTGGTCGAACGGCTCCGGGAGCGCGGCTTCGTCCTCCTCGACACGCAGTTCACCACCGAGCACCTGAAGCGCTTCGGCGCCATCGACGTGCCGCGGCGCAAGTACGAGAAGCTGCTCGCCAACGCCATCGCGGGCGAGGCCGTCTTTCATCCCTGACGCGGTCAGTTCCGCTGCAGGGCGACGTTCAGACCGAGACCGACCAGAACGGTCCCGCCGAGCCGCTGCGCCACCCGCTGCGCGCGCGACGAGTGGCGAAGCGTCTCGATGAGCCTGCCCGCGATCAGCACGCAGACGAGGTCGGCCAGCGAAAACACCAGGTTGACGACGGTCCCCAGGATCAGCAACTGGCTCCAGACAGGCAGGGATGCCGCCGGATCAACGAATTGTGGCAGGAAGGCGAGAAAGAAGATCGCCGTCTTCGGGTTCAGCACCTCCACGGCGATGCTCTCCGCAAAGGCGCGACGGCCCGACTTGCGCGGCAGGTCCCGTGGCACGTCTGTTGCGTTCGCCCCTGCCGCGCGAAACGCCGCGATGCCGAGCCAGATCAGGTAAAGCGCACCAGCAAACTTGACCACCAGATAGAGCGTCGGAACGGCGTGGAACAGCATCGACAGGCCCGCCGCCGCCGCGATGACATGGACATAGCAGCCTAGATGGATGCCCAGGCTGGCCATCAGGCCACCCACTCGACCGCCGGCCAGCGTGCGCGCTGCCGCATACATCATCGCGGGGCCGGGGATGAAGGCGAACAGGGCCGTGGTAGCGAAAAAGGCGATCAGTATTTCGATGCTGGGCATGGTGGCTCCCGGTCCGACACCGGACCATGACCATCCTTAGCCCCTCACGACCGCCCGCGGAAGACGCGCGCCATTTGCGTCAGCCCGCCTTGGCGGTTTCCGGCGGAGGAACGTCGGACTTCTGCTTGCAGGATTTCAGCCAGACGTCATAGACGGAATGCTCGACGGCGTTGAGGCCTGGGCTCTCGGCGAACATCCAGCCGGTGAAGATGCGCCTGATCTTGCGGTCGAGCGTGATCTCTTCGACTTCCACGAAGGAATCGGTCTTGGCTTCCTCGGTGTCGGGACTGGACAGGCAGACGCGCGGCGTCACCTGCAGCGCGCCGAACTGCACGGTCTCGTCGATGTAGACGTCGAAGGTGATGATGCGGCCAGTCACCTTGTCGATCCCGGTGAACTCGGCCACCGGGTTCTTGATCCGATTGGCGCCGGACGACTGCGCGAAACCGGCCGCCGGGATCGCGGCGAGAGCGGCGGCGCAGCAGAGCGAGCGCGCCAGGCGTGAGAAAGCCGTCCGTTTCATCTGTCCTAGCCCCAACCCTCTGCCTGATCCTCGGTCATTCGTCCGCCGTGACGATTGACGCCGACCTTCAGAGGGATAACCAAGGAATGTGGCGACACAAGCGCGCCGCGAAGTGATCAGTTGCCCGGCGTCCAGGCGTCATAGTCGCCGGTGACGACCGGGCGGTCGCCCGGTCGCAGAACCGAGCCCTTCGGCCGGTACGCCTTGGCGGAGCCGGTGTGATTCGCCTCGTGCGGCCGCTCCCAGTCGCGGGCCTGGTAGGTCTCCTGAACCGGCGCTGTATCGACGCGGTGATGGAGCCAACCATGCCAGCCGGGGGGCACGCGAGTTGCCTCCGAAACGCCATTGTAGATCACCCAGCGGCGCTCCCGCCCCTCGGAATCGACGCCGCCGGTGTAATACAGGTTGCCCTGCTCGTCCTTGCCGACGAAGGTGCCGTTACGCCAGGTGTGGAAGCGCGTGTTCAGCGTCTGGCCGTTCCACCAGGTGAAGAACTGGGTGAGAAATTTCAACATCGCAGGACCTCGCGGATATCCCCGCCTTATGGCGTTCGAAACGGCCGAAAGCAAGGGGCGTGGCGTCGCGCCCGCCGCGCACCGGACCGGCCGGAACGACCCTCAGAGCTTCATCTTGAACGCCACGTGGCTCTTGATGAAGCCCAGCCGCTCGTAGAACCGGTGGGCCTCGGCCCGCGCCGCGTTGGAAGAGAGCTGGACCGTCCCGGCGCCGGCCGCGCGGGCCATCTCGACAGCATCGCGCATCATCGCCGCGCCGATGCCCCGGCCGCGTCTGTCGGCGCGCGTCTGGACACCTTCGATGGTGAGGATGACGCGGCCTCGCCCCGACATCGTCGGCGTCAGCGTGGTCTGGAAGGTGCCCACCACCACCCCGTCGAGCACGGCCACGAAAAGCCGGTCGGCCGCGCTCGCCGCGATGCGGTCGAAGGCTTCCAGGTAGTCCGGCAGCGCCGCGGGTTCCGTGGTGTCGCCATGGCCGCCGACGCTGTCTGCCGCGAACAGGGCAACGATGGCGGCAACGTCGTCGCGGCGAGCGTGCCGGATGACGAGACGATCAGGGCTGGGTTCCAAGTCGAACGGCTCCGGCTATGGTACTCTTCCGCGCCCGTGTAGCGCGACGATCGGAGGATTTCGAGATGCTTGGACGGGGATTCCTGGGGGCGGCAATGCTTGTCTGCATGGGCTTCGCCGGGCCGTCGGCGGCCCAGGACGGACCGGTGGGCATCGCTTTCGTGCAGGCACCGGAACAGTCGCAGGGCGTCTGCGTCGCCGGCAATCTCGACCGCGCCTTCGCCTGCGCCCGGCAGAAATGCGTCGAGGGCGGAGCCGAAACGCGCGATTGCCTGCGCGTCGCGTGGTGCTATCCCGCCGGCTGGAGCGTCGACGTGTTCATGCAGCATCGCGAGGGGCTGCACTGGCACGACTATTCCTGCGGCTGGGCCAGCCGGGAAACGGCGCTGAAGGCCGCCGACGTCAAATGCGACAGAGCGCTCAATCCCGACCTGATCGAATGCGCGGCCGTGCAGTTGTGGGACCCGACCGGCGCCGAAATCGCCGTCGAATAAAGTATGGTGCGCGACACGCCAGGCGGTCGTCGCGTTCAGATCAACACGCGCTCCAGGATCAGCGCCGGGATGCCCGACTGGTCCTTCCCGCAGTTTTCAGTGCGGCCGATCTCGACGAATCCCTGGGTGCGGTAGAAGGCAATCGCCTTCGCATTGGCCGGGTCGACCTCCAGGCGGACGCGCTCGGCATCAGGAAAACTCTCGATGATCTCGTCGAGCAGCATTCCGCCGATCCCCTGGCCCTGGCGGCCGGGCCGCACGTAAAGCTGCGACAGGTCCACCCTCTTGCCGTCGTCGGCCGCGCTGGCGACGGCCATGCCGGCGATCTCCACGCCGTCATCGGCAACCACGAACTCGGCATCCGGCTTGTCCAGCCGCGCCTTCAGCGCGCCGATCGAGTGCCAGTCGTTCGTGATCTCGGTCACCTTGGCGGCGCCGTGGATGTCGTCATAGGTCGCGTGCCAGGTCTCGACCAGAAGTGCCCGGATCGCCGGCAGGTCGTTTGGCCCGGCCGTGCGGATGAACATCATTCGATCCCGAGCTTCGCCTTCACCAGATCGTTGACCGCCTGCGGGTTGGCCTTGCCGCCGGTTGCCTTCATCACCTGACCGACGAACCAGCCGGCAAGCGTCGGCTTTGCGCGGGCCTGCTCCACCTTGTCGGGATTGGCGGCGATGACGTCGTCGACCGCCTTCTCGATGGCGCCGGTGTCGGTGACCTGCTTCAGGCCGCGGCTTTCGACCAGGTCGCGCGGGTCGCCGCCTTCGGTCCAGACGATCTCGAACAGATCCTTGGCGATCTTGCCGGAGATGGTGCCGTCCTTGATCAGGTCGATGATGGCGCCGAGCTGGGCAGCCGAAACCGGAGTCTCTTCAAGGGTCTTGCCGGACTTGTTCAAGGCGCCCAGCAGGTCGTTGATGACCCAGTTGGCGGCCATTTTTCCATCGCGGCCGTCGGCAACCTTCTCGAAGAAGTCGGCGACGGCCTTCTCGGCCACGAGCACCGAGGCGTCATAGACCGACAGGCCCATGCCGGAAACGAAACGCTCCTTCTTCTGGTCGGGCAGTTCCGGCAGATGCTTGGCCAGCGCGTCGACATAGGCCTGGTCGAATTCGAGCGGCAAAAGGTCCGGATCGGGGAAGTAGCGATAATCGTGCGCCTCCTCCTTCGAGCGCATCGAGCGGGTCTCGCCCTTGACCGGGTCGAAGAGCCGCGTCTCCTGGTCGATCTTGCCGCCGTCCTCCAGGATGGCGATCTGGCGTTGCGCCTCCGCCTCGATCGCCTGGCCGATGAAGCGGATCGAGTTGACGTTCTTGATCTCGCAGCGCGTGCCGAATTCGCCGCCCGGCTTGCGCACGGAGACGTTGACGTCGGCGCGCAGCGAGCCTTCGTCCATGTTGCCGTCGCAGGTGCCGAGATAGCGCATGATGGTGCGCAGCTTGGTGACATAGGCCTTCGCCTCGTCGGCCGAGCGGATGTCCGGCTTCGAGACGATCTCCATCAGCGCCACGCCGGAGCGGTTCAGGTCGACATAGGACATGGTCGGGTGCTGGTCGTGCATCGACTTGCCGGCATCCTGTTCCAGATGCAGCCGTTCGATGCCGACCTCGATGTCCTCGAAGTTCCCCTGCCGGTCGGGCCCGACCGAGACCGTCACCGTCCCCTCGCCGACGATCGGCTGCTTGAACTGGGAGATCTGGTAGCCCTGCGGCAGGTCCGGGTAGAAGTAGTTCTTGCGGTCGAAGACGGACTTCAGGTTGATCTGCGCCTTGAGGCCGAGGCCCGTGCGGACTGCCTGCTTGACGCATTCCTCGTTGATGACCGGCAGCATGCCGGGCATGGCCGCGTCGACAACGCTGACATTGTCGTTGGGCGCCGAGCCGAAATCGGTCGAGGCGCCGGAGAACAGCTTCGAGTGGGAGCTGACCTGGGCGTGGACCTCGAGGCCGACGATCACCTCCCAATCGCCGGTGGCGCCGGGTATCAGCCGCTTCGGATCGGGCGTGCGGGTGTCGATGATGGTCATATCAGGCCGGAAACCTCATGGTCGGACATGTCGGTTTGGCTAGAACAAGAACCTTGCGGTGGCAAGGCTTTCCCTTCGCTTGATCCAGATCAAGGCGGCGAAGGCGCGGCACGGCGATCCTGCCTCCGAAAGCGAACGGGGAGAATCGACGTGGGCTACTTGGGTTTCCTGGACCGTATGTCCAACAAGGCAGACTTGATGGAAGGGATGATGCGCCGGCTCGACGTCCGCGACGCCATCACGGACATGCCCGCGGCCCCGTCGGTCCTGCGCAACGCAGCGTTCCGCTGCATGACCTGCGGCCACGCGGGGGAGTGCAAGTCATGGCTGGAAGAGAACCAGGCTCCGGCGCATGCGCCCGACTACTGCCGGAACAAGGATCTGTTCGAGTTCGCCGCCGAGAATTAGCGCTCGTCGGGCAACAGCGCCCGATGCGACGCTTCATGCAACTACAGTGCCCCTGTAGCTAAGGCCGGCTCGCCTCCCTACCCTCCCTGGCGGCCGGCCCTTTTTTCAGGCCGTGGCGATGTAGTTGCGGATTTCCTGCGCCTCGTGCTCGACCTGCTCGATGCGCTTCTTCACCACGTCGCCGATCGAGATGATGCCGACGAGCATGCCGTCGCGCTCGACGGGGAGATGCCGGAAGCGCCCCGCCGTCATGATTTCCATCACGTCGTTGACGGAATTGCCTTCGTGGCAAACCTTCACTTTCGATGTCATGGCGGCCGAGATGGGCTTCTCCAGCACGCCCGGCCCATCGCTCGCCAGGATGCGGACGATGTCGCGCTCCGACAGGATCCCAGCGATGCGGCCCTTGTCCTGCGTCACCACGATGGCGCCGATCCTGCGCCTCGCAAGCAGTTGCACCGCCTCGGCCAGCGTCTGGCCCGGCGTCATGGTTTCGACGTCGGCTCCCTTTTCCGCCAGGATGTTCTTGACCAGCATAGCGTCCTCCTCATGACACGAAATCCGCCCCGTTCGACGACCGCCGCCGTCGGACGAGCATGGTGCGCGGAGTTCCCTGCCATTGCAAGGCTCACGCGCTTCAGCCACCGCCCCGGTCGAAGAGACGGACCGCGAGGAAGCCGGCCAGGAAGCCGCCGATATGCGCTTCCCAGGCAATGGCGCCGTCGACGCCCGGAACGCCGCTGGCAAGGCCCATGGCCAGGTTGATCACGAACCACACGGCCAGGAAGGTGACGACGGTGCGCGACGACAGGGCTTCGGGAATCGTCAGCATGCGTCCCTGGAAGGCCGAACGGCCGGCGCCGCGACTGCTGCGGAACCCGAATCGGGCGGCCGCGCCCATCATCCCCGATATCGCGCCCGATGCGCCAACCAACGGAACGGCGCTGTTCATGTGCAGGACGTAGTGGAGGGCGACGGCCGCCAGCGTCGTCGCGCACCAGAACAGGACGAACCGCACCGCCCCGATCCGCGAGGCCAGCGGCGAGCCGAAGGCGGCGAGCCAGATCATGTTGACGGCTAGGTGCGCCATCCCGCCATGAAGCAGCGAGTAGGTCAGCGGGCTCGTGATGGCTGGCCAGTCGAGAAGGTAGCCGCCCGAGTAGCGCGCAGGAATGAAGGCCCCCGCCAGGATGACGCCGAAATCCTGGTGCGGCGAGAGCAGATAGGCGCGCACCAGGTGAATGCCGACGCAAAGCGCAATGAAGACAAGCACGACGCCAGGGATGTTGAAGGCCGGTTCGCGCCGTCGCGGCGGCATGATCGGGCCGCCGCCTGATTCGCGGTGGGCATCGTGCACGGGATCTGCTGACAAGGTCGGGAACTCCGGTCGATCGGACGCCCTATATGGCTCCGGGCAATGGTTTCAGGAACCGTCCCGAACCGAAAAGGTTAAAAAAAATGGCCGTTCGAGACGTTGTCCCGAACGGCCGGTCGAGTCCCCACTCGATTGGAAAACGATTGTTCTCGCACCTGAATCCGCTGTGAAGCCAATGGCTTCGTGGCATGGCCGCACACTCCCACACGGGCCTCGCCGGCGCAAACTAAACGTTTCGTTAACCTTAATGGCGCGGCGCCGTGCATAATGGTTAATAGCGCTGGCATGCAACCTGCTCCGTCCTCCATGAAGCATGACGGAAGTCACCCCGTTGTGCGTGGTTGAGACAGGTCCACGTAAAAATGCATGAGTGGGGACAGATGAGACAAAGGGGAACCGCGGGACTGTTCCAGTATTGGAACAGGCTTCGCGACGGTCGCCCGGCGCCGCGGCGGACGGACATCGAGCCGGCCGACATCAAGTCGATGCTGGCGGACACATTCATCCTGGAACGGGATCTGCGCGGGGACGGGGTGTTCCGGCTGGCCGGCACGCGTCTGTGCGCCACCTTCGGGCGCGAGTTGAAGGGCTTCGCCTTCACGTCGCTGTGGAGCCACCCCGATCAGGCTAGGGCCTCGCGCCTGGCGCTGGCGACCCTGCTCGACAAGTCCGTATCGGTGACGACGTTGCTCGGCACGACCGAAAGCGGCCGGTCGCTGGACTTCGAACTTCTGCTCCTGCCACTGGAAGGCGGTGCGGAGAGCGCGCGGGCGATGGGTTCGCTCTGCCCGGTCGAGAAACCCTACTGGCTCGGTGCCGACCCCATCGTCCAGTGCCAGATCGACGGCGTGCGCATGATCGATCCCGATCGCGAGTCACGGCTCGGTGACGGCATGATTCAGGTCGCGGCCCCTCCCCTTGCGCCCGGTCAGACATCGTTGGAGGACACGCCGACACGCCGCTTCCGGCATCTCGTCGTCATAGACGGTGGTCGCCGCGGCTGACGGCGATTCGCTGATCCGCCACTCGCGGAATCGGACGATCGTCGACGGCATGCAATCTTAGCGCTTGCTTAAGTGTTTCTTTCGAAGTCCGGACGCATGTGCCTTCCCATTACAAACTGTTAACGCATCTCCGCCATATTCGGGTGAGCCCATCGTGGCCATCTCGATCGGATCATGGGTAGACAGGGACAGACATGACGTCAGCGGCGACAGATGCCATGCCGTCCAGGGCTGAAAGGCGTTACTTCCAGCGCGTGCGGGTCAAGATCTATGGCCGCTTCATGCTGGAAGACCGCACAGAGCATCCCTGTCAGGTCGTCGACATGTCTCCTGGCGACACGCTGTTGCGCGCCGATAGGGTCGGCGAACTGGGCGAGAAGGTCATCGCCTACATCGATCATATCGGCCGCATCGAAGGGGTCGTCACGCGCATCGCCGACAACGGCTTCGCGATGACGATCGTCGCATCGGAGCGCAAGAAGGACAAGCTGGCCGCCCAGCTCACCTGGCTTGCCAACAAGCACGAGCTCGACCTTCCCGAGGACCGCCGCCACGATCGCGTGTCGCCGCGCAACCCGATCAGCGTCCTGCAACTCGGCGACGGGCGCCAATACCAGTGCCGCATCGTCGACCTGTCGCTGTCGGGCGCCGCCGTCGAGATCGACGTTCGCCCCGCGCTGGGGACGCCGGTGACGCTCGGCACCATGCGCGGTCGCGTGGTGCGCCATTTCGAGGACGGCGTTGCCGTCGAGTTCGCCACCGTCCAGCGGGTCGATGCACTGGAAGCCGAGTTCACCGACGACGATCGCTGACAGGGCGTCCTCTCCATTCGCCGCGCCTTTCCTTCCCTTGTCTCTGTCGCGTCCGCGGTCGCCTGACGATCCGGTCCCCTGCGCGCCAACCCCGGGGCGTTTCCGCTTTGCATCGGCCGCCCGGGCCGCGGGTCACGCCGGGCGGCGGTTTCAATTCGAATTTCGAAAAATTAGATATTCTTTTTATTCTATTTTATATTACATCGCTTTTTCGTTTTACTTAAATTTCCGCTCGCAGCTTTGCGTGGAATAAATTCGTGTCTGCCATTGTGTCTCCGAACGGGGAGACAGGGCGATGGGATTTCGCGACAGGGTAATCGCAATGTTGTCGGCGGGCATGATGCTCGCCATCGCGCCGGCAACCGCTGTTGGCGCAAGCATGGCGATGCCGACCGGAGGACGGACGACGCAGCCGGTCGGCCATTATGATTTCTGCAAGCGCATGCCTTCGGAATGCGCCGTTCGCACGAGGCGCAGCCAACCGGTCGAGTTGACGCGCAAGCTTTGGGACAGCATCGTTGCGATCAACCACGAGGTCAACACGACGGTTTCTCCACGAACCGACTATGAAATGTGGGGCGTCGAAGAATACTGGTCCTACCCGACAGATGTCGGTGATTGCGAGGACTACGTTCTCGAGAAGCGCCGCCTTCTGATGAAGATCGGCGTTCCGGCTTCCAACCTGCTGATCACGGTGGTTCGCCAGCGCAATGGCGAAGGCCATGCCGTGCTGACGGTGGAAACGAGCCTCGGCGACTTCATCCTCGACAATCTGGAAAGCCGTGTCCTTGCCTGGACCGACACCGAATATCGCTATCTGAAGCGGCAGTCGAACACGGATTCGGGCGTCTGGGTTTCCATTGGCGACGACCGCAACGTGGCGGTCGGCAGCGTAAGATAGAACAACGAAGACCTGAAGCGCGCGGCGCGAATTTGACGTATCGCGGCACGTTCCAGGGTCTCAAAGAGGTTCCCGGTCGAGTCCCCACCACCCCGTCCCCAACGACCGGGCACACGGAGCCGGCCCCTGTCCCCGGGCCGGCTCCACCTTTCCTGGGCGGCAGCCAGGCTGTGGATCGGGGGCTCAGACGGGCTTCAGCCCCTTCCTGAACCGGCGGCCATTCTCGACATAGTGGCTGGCCGACCAGCGCAGCCGTTCGATGGCCTTGTCGTCGAGTTGCCGGATGGCCTTGGCGGGCGAGCCGACGATCAGCGAATTCGGTGGAAATTCCTTCCCTTCGGTCACCAGCGCGCCCGCTCCTACCAGCGAGTTCGCGCCGATGCGGGCGCCGTTCAGCACGATCGCGCCCATGCCGATCAGGCTGTTGTCGGCGATGGTGCAGCCGTGCAGCATCGCCCGGTGGCCGATGGTGCACCCCTTCCCGATCGTCAGCGGAAAGCCGATGTCGGTGTGCATCACGGTGTGCTCCTGGACGTTGGAACCCTCGCCGATCTCGATTTGCTCGTTGTCGCCGCGCAGGACCGCCCCGAACCAGATGCCGACGTCGCGGCCGATCTTCAGCCGTCCGATCAGCATGGCATCCGGCGCGATCCAGTTCGACGCCTCGTCCTCGAATGCCGGGGCCACGCCGTCGAGCGCATAGATGGGCATGATTGTTTTCCTCGCCTCGTCGTCTGATCAGGAAAGCAGGCCGCTGACGAAGAAGGCGACGTCGACGACGACGATGCCGGTCAGAAACGCCCATGTCAGCGACAGCGCGGCGCTGCTTCCGACCGTCGTCCAGCCGATTCGGCGGCCCCGAAAGGCGTCCAGCGCCTCGTTGAACAGCATGAAGGGCCCTGCGAGCGCCGTCAGCGCCAGGGAGCGCACGGGTCGCTTGAGCGTTACGAAGGGCTCGGCGAAGGCAAGGCGCCGACCGCTCCACATCTCGAGCACGACGCCGGCCATGCCGCCGACGACAAGCCCGCTCAAGAACACAAAGGACACGATCCAGACAACGGTCATCATTTACCGTTCGTTTACCACGACAGGCGAAGGTCGTCACCGGTTGCCGCAAGACGCGTGCCGTTTTTTTTCCCGTGCCAATGCGGGACGATGGCTGCCGACGGAGTGAACGGGAATGCGGGCATCGTCCAGCGAAGGCGGCACGGTGCGGCGGATCGACGACCAGCTGATGGTCCGGGTCTTCGCCGCGTTCCTCCTGCTTGCGCTCGTGTCCGCGCTCATCAGCGTCGGTGGGAAGTGGATCGGACGCTCCATCGCGCTCGCGGGCCACACCGAGGACGCCACGCCGCGCGAAATCGTCATCGGCAACAACGTCATCGTCGTGGCGGGCAACGCCATACGGTTCGAAGCCGATCGCCGCGACGGCGTCGCGGGATCGTTGCGCCTCTATCTGAGATGGCCCGACATGCAGGGCTACACGGCGTCGACGCGGGACGACTTCAACCATTTGGGCGGATCCCGCAACATTCTCTTCGTGTCCTTCGAACCGCGGATCATGTCGCGCGACATGAGCGGACGCTTCGACCCGATCTACGCTTCGCTCATCGAGACGCCGGGAACGCCCGGCCCGGCCGGCCTGACGCTCCACGGCTTCAAGCCGCAATCCGGCTATCTCGACGAGAGGCTGGTGGTCGGGCCGCGGGAACAGGGAGGCCGCTTCGTCGCGCGCTGCCTGACCGGCGCGATCGCGATCGAATCGCTGGCCGATTGCGAGCGCGATCTCATCGTCGGCGACAATCTGGTTCTGCTCTACCGCTTTCCGTCGTCCCTGCTGGGCGAGTGGCGGGAGATCGATGCTGCCGTGCTCGCCTATGCGCACAGCGCCTTGAAGACGCCGCGCGGCGGCTGAGCGGCTTTCGGCCGCGGCATTTCGGTGTCCCGAGACCGGTGGTCATTGCACGTCATGGGTGCTACGGGCCGCCCATGCAGCCGACCCCCTTTATCGACCTCATGCAGCGTCGACCCCTCGCCGAAGCCCCTGCCCTCAATGCGTACGCCTATGCGAGGGCGGCGACGGCGGCGCGCCTGTTTCGCGCGCGGTTGAAGTACTGGCCCAACGCCGCTCTTCCCGTCACATACAGCGAAAAGATGTTCTGGCGGCGGGTGTTCGACCATGACCCCGCCTTTCACGTCTATTGCGACAAGCTCGCCACGAAACAGGTGTTCGCGGGACTGGCCGACCCGATCGAAACGCCGAAGGTGTTGTGGGTCGGCAAGAACCCCAAGCAGTTTCCCACGGATCTGATGCGGCGGGGCGTCATCGCCAAGATGAATGCCGGCAGCCGGCAGACCTGGTTCTTCTCCACCCGCAGGGAAAGTCGGTCGGCCTTCGAGAAGGAATGCGGCGATTGGCTGGCGAAGCCGTTCGGAACGAGGCACGCAGAATGGGCCTACCTGGGAATCGATCGATTGCTTTTCGCCGAGGAGGAGATCGCAGGCGATAGTCCCTGTATCGACGAACTGAAAATACACCTGTTCGGGGGCGAGACCTACTACACGGTGATCTACCGCGACGAGAAGACGCCGGTCAGCAAGTCCGCGATCTACGATGTCGAAGGGCGCCGGCTGGAAGTCCAGACTTCGGCAGCGTCGAAGGATCCGTCGAGACGCCTGCCGCCCGGGCATCGGGTGCCCGACTGCTATCGCCGGGCCATCCGCGCGGCCGAGGAGATCGCCGTCGGCACGGACTACATGCGCGTCGACTTTCTCGTGTCGGAGGGCAGACTCTACGGCGGCGAGGTCACGCCGTATCCCACGGCGGGACACATGGTGAATTCCGACAAGTCGATCATGGCCGACATGTCGCGTCGGTGGGATCTGCGCCGCAGCTGGTTCATGAGGACGCCGCAGCCCGGCTGGAAACGGCATTATCAGTCTCGCCTGCAGGCGTTCGTCGAAGCCGAACGGGCGGAGTATGCGCGTTTCGAAGACAGTTGAGCGCGCCGCCGAAGGCGCCGCGCGCAAGGAACGGCGCGGCGTTGATCGTCAGAGGTCGACGTCGAGGATCGCCATCGAGAAATTATACGACAGCTCGCCGTCCTCGTCGTCCTTGAAGATGATGCCCAGAAACTCGTCGCCGACATAGAGTTCGCACGAATCATCCTTGCGCGGACGCGCCTTCACGGCGAGCGAGGGGTTCTGGAAGGTGCGCTTGAAATAGGCGTCCAGCTTCCTGATTTCTTCGGCTTTCAAATCGACTTCTCCCGGTCGGTGTGCGTTTGCGGCATCTGACTGCCCCGCGCGCCTGCGGCGCGCCGGTTTTGAAGGCTTCGGTGCGCCGTGGCGCGCCCGTTCGTCACGCGTCAGGTCGCCTTTGGCGCGCCTGCCCGCGCAGGCTTCTGGCACGCTCGCCGCCGACGTGTAAACCCCGCGACCGATCTCGTCGCATCCGATCCGAAGGCCTGAGCGGCGGCGGCCGTCAGTCGGCCCCGCCGATCAGTTGGTCCATGGCGCGCGAGGGCTCCGCGCAGCCCGCTTCGCCGACGATCCGGGCTGGAACCCCCGCCACCGTCTTGTTGTGCGGCACGGCCGCAAGTACGACCGATCCGGCCGCGATCTTGCTGCAATGGCCGATCTCGATGTTGCCGAGTATCTTGGCCCCCGCGCCGATCAGCACGCCATCGCGGATCTTGGGATGGCGATCGCCCGTCTCCTTGCCGGTGCCGCCCAGCGTCACGCCCTGAAGGATCGAGACGTTGTCGCCGATGACGGCCGTCGCGCCGACCACCAGGCCCGTCGCATGGTCGAGGAAGATGCCCTTGCCGATATGGGAGGCCGGATTGATGTCGGTCTGGAACACCGCCGACGACCGGCTCTGGAGCCAGAGCGCGAAGTCCCGGCGGCCCTCGTTCCAGAGCCAATGCGCGAGGCGATGCGTCTGGATGGCGTGAAAGCCCTTGAAATAGAGCACGGACATGATGAAGCGATCACAGGCCGGATCGCGATCGTAATAGGCCTGGATGTCGACCCGAACCGTGGCGCTGAAAGAGGGATCCGCCCTCAGCATGGCCTTGAAGGTCTGGACGATGAGATCGGCGGTGATGTCGCTGTGTCCGAGGCGCTCGGACACGCGATGGATGACCGCTTCTTCGAGCGTCTCCTGATTGAGGATCGTCGAATAGATGAAGGCGGCCATCAGGGGATCCCGGGCGACCGTTTCCTCGGCCTCCTGCCGGACCGATTGCCAGATCGGATCGACCGGGCGAATCTCGCTCGACCGCGCGTTGCTGCGTGTGCTCATGCCGTCGCTCCCTTGGCGCTCCCTGGTTTCGCGCCCTTGCCGGGTCGCGCAACTTAGGCCAAAACCGCTTCTCTTAGAACCGCGAATTCCTCAACACACCCTTCAATTGGATTGATGCGAGCGTGAATCAAGTCGTGACCGATCCGCGCATCCTCGTATCCCGCGTCGATGACGGGGTTGTGAGCGTGACGATCGACCGTGCCGAGAAGAAGAATGCCCTCACTCTGTCGATGTGGCGGACGCTGGCGGCGGTCTTTTCGCATGAATCGCAGGCGCCTTCGACCAGGCTGATCGTGCTGTCCGGCGCGGGCGCCGACTTCTGCGCGGGAGCCGACATCGGCGAGTTCGGCGACCTGCGCGGCGCGGCCGATTCCGCGCGCGACTACGAGGCCGCGAACTCGGCTGCGTTCCGGGCGATTCGCGAATCGGGCGTGCCGACGATCGCCTCGATCGCGGGGATCTGCTTTGGAGGCGGCTTCGGCATCGCCGCCGCCTGCGACCTGCGCATCGCCACCCGGGACGCCAGGTTCTCGGTACCGGCCGCCCGGCTCGGCCTTGCCTACCCGCGGGACGCCATGCAGGACATCGTGCGCGCCTGCGGGGCGCAGACGGCGAAGTATCTCGCCTTTTCGGCCGCGCGGCTGACCGCCGAGCAGGCCCGGAATGCCGGCATCCTGCTCGAGACCGTCGCCGACCGCCCCGCCCTCGACGCCAGGGTCGCGGAGATCGCCGCCGGGATCGCGGCCAACGCCCCCTTGTCGATCCGCGCCTCCAAGGCGTCCATTGCCGCGGTGGAAAGCCGCGGTGCCGACGATGCCGTCCGTGCGCGGGAACTCGGTGACGCGACCTTCGACAGCGATGATTACCGCGAGGGCCGAGCAGCGTTTGCCGAGCGGCGAACGCCGCATTTCCGCGGCCTCTGACGCCTCCCGGCCCGCCGTGCCGCACGCTGCCGCAGCGTCACGCCGCGTCTTCCCCTTGGCTGGCCTCCGTCCCCGCTATCCACATGTCTGCACACAATATCTAGCGTCATCGCTCTGTCACGAAACGAGGCCTTGACGCTCCGGGACGAGTCGCATTTTATGGTCGTCGAGCCCGTGTTGAGGGTTTGGCCGGGGTGTTTCGGGACCGGTCAACAATTCCAGCTTTTGTTGCGTTCAGCGTTGCGCCAACGGTTTGCGAGGACCGTTGCGAAGCGGTTTTGGTGTTGGCTTGCGAGGGACATGCAGACAAATCTCGGGGTGGGCGAAATCTTTTGTTAACACTATATTTAGTGTTTGCGCCCTACTCTGACGCTAGATACAGTTGATGGCTCACACCCACTGACTCGTATCGAACAAGTGGAAGCGGAACCCGCGAGGGTTCGTCGGAAGCCGGATGCCGCCTGATGGAAGGCGTCGTCCACGGCATTCAGGCGACAGCGTGCGGAAAGGAGAACCGGCGGTCCGTCAGGATTGCCGGAGCGGCGGACCTTGCGCCTTTTCCGGGATATGGGATCCCCGGTCGAAAGGCGCTATATATAGATATCAAAGGGACAGACCATGCGGATCGAACGTCGGTTCACCAAGAGCGAAAACACCAGCCCCTATGCGGAGATCGAATTCCGCAAGGCTCTGAGCGAGATCAGGAATCCGGACGGCTCGGTCGTCTTCCGGCTGGCCGACATCGACGTTCCGACGCAGTTTTCCCAGGTGGCGACGGACGTTCTGGCGCAGAAGTATTTCCGCAAGGCCGGCGTTCCCGCGCGCCTGAAGAAGGTCGAGGAGAACGACGTTCCCTCGTTCCTGTGGCGTTCCGTGCCCGACGAGGCGGCGCTTGCCGAACTGCCCGAGGCCGAGCGCTACGGCTCCGAGACCGACGCGCGTCAGGTCTTCGACCGGCTGGCCGGCACCTGGGCCTACTGGGGCTGGAAGGGCGGCTATTTCGACGGCGAGGACGACGCCCGCGCCTTCCGCGACGAGCTTGCCTACATGCTGGCCACCCAGCGCGTGGCGCCGAACTCGCCGCAATGGTTCAACACCGGCCTGCACTGGGCCTACGGCATCGACGGCCCCGGCCAGGGCCACCATTACGTCGACCCGTTCACCGGCAAGATGACCAAGTCGAAGTCGGCCTACGAGCATCCGCAGCCGCATGCCTGCTTCATCCAGGGCGTTCAGGACGACCTCGTCAACGACGGCGGCATCATGGACCTTTGGGTGCGCGAGGCGCGCCTGTTCAAGTACGGCTCCGGCACCGGCTCCAACTTCTCCTTCCTGCGCGGTGAAGGCGAGAAGCTGTCGGGCGGCGGCAAGTCGTCGGGCCTGATGTCCTTCCTCAAGATCGGCGACCGCGCGGCGGGCGCCATCAAGTCCGGCGGCACGACGCGGCGCGCGGCCAAGATGGTCGTGGTCGACATCGACCATCCCGACATCGAGGAATACATCGACTGGAAGGTGAAGGAGGAGCAGAAGGTCGCCTCGCTCGTCACCGGCTCCAAGATCGTCAAGCAGCACATGGCCGCCGTCATGAAGGCCTGCGTCAACTGCGAGGCCGACAACGAGGATTGCTTCGACCCGGCCAAGAACCCGGCGCTGAAGCGCGAGATCAAGGCCGCCAAGAAGAATTCCGTCCCGGAAAACTACATCCAGCGCGTCATCCAGTTCGCGCGCCAGGGCTACACGGCCATCGAGTTCAAGACCTACGACACCGACTGGGATTCGGAAGCCTATCTCACCGTCTCGGGCCAGAACTCCAACAACTCCGTCTCGCTCAAGGACGACTTCCTGCGCGCGGTGGAGACCGACGGCACCTGGAACCTGACCGCCCGCAAGGACGGCCGGGTGATGAAGACGCTGAAGGCGCGGGATCTGTGGGAAAAGATCGGCTACGCCGCCTGGGCGTCGGCCGATCCGGGCCTGCACTTCAACACCACGATGAACGACTGGCACACCTGCGCGGCGGCCGGCCCGATCCGGGCGTCGAACCCGTGCTCGGAATACATGTTCCTCGACGACACCGCCTGCAACCTCGCCTCGATCAACCTGCTGACCTACCGCAACACCGGCCGCGAACCAGGCGCACGGCCGCAGGACATCGCCGGCACCATCGACGTCGCTGCCTACGAGCACACCGTGCGGCTGTGGACCGTCGTGCTCGAGATATCGGTCATGATGGCGCAGTTCCCGTCCAGGGAGATCGCGCGGCTGTCCTACGAGTACCGCACGCTCGGCCTCGGCTACGCCAACATCGGCGGCCTCTTGATGACCTCCGGCATCCCCTATGATTCCGACGAGGGTCGCGGCATCTGCGCGGCGCTGACCGCGCTGATGACGGGCGTGGCCTATGCGACGTCGGCCGAGATGGCCGGCCAGCTCGGCGCCTTCCGCGATTATGACCGCAACGCGGCCAACATGCTGCGCGTCATGCGCAATCACCGCCGCGCCGCCTATGGCGAGAAGGACGGCTACGAGCAGCTGGCGGTCAGCCCGGTGCCGCTCGTCGCCGACCACGTGCCGCAGACCGAACTCGTCGAGCGCGCCCGCGCCGCCTGGGACCGCGTGCTGGAGCTCGGCGAGGAGCACGGCTTCCGCAACGCGCAGGCCACCGTCATCGCGCCCACCGGCACGATCGGCCTCGTCATGGACTGCGACACCACCGGCATCGAGCCCGATTTCGCGCTGGTGAAGTTCAAGAAGCTGGCCGGCGGCGGCTACTTCAAGATCATCAATGGCGCCGTGCCCGAGGCGCTGCGCACGCTCGGCTACTCCGAAAGCCAGATTGCCGAGATCGAGGCCTATGCCGTCGGCCACGGCAATCTGAACCAGGCGCCGGGCATCAATCCCTCGACGCTGCGCGCCAAGGGCTTCAAGGACGAGACGATCGCCACCATCAACGCGGCGCTGAAGTCGGCCTTCGACATCAAGTTCGTGTTCAACCGCTGGACCATCGGCGACGAGCAGATGTCGGCGCTGATGGTTCCCGAGGAGCATCTCTCCGACCCGGCCTTCGACCTCTTGCAGCATCTCGGCTTCTCCAGGAAGGAGATCGAGGCGGCCAACGTCCATATCTGCGGCGCCATGACGCTGGAGGGCGCGCCCTTCCTCAAGGCCGCGCATCTGCCGGTGTTCGACTGCGCCAATCCCTGCGGCAAGATCGGCAAGCGCTATCTGTCGGTCGACAGCCACATCCGCATGATGGCGGCGGCGCAGCCCTTCATCTCGGGCGCCATCTCCAAGACGATCAACATGCCCAACGAGGCGACCGTCGAGGACTGCAAGGCGGCCTACCTGCTCTCCTGGAAGCTGGCGCTGAAGGCCAACGCGCTCTACCGCGACGGCTCCAAGCTGTCGCAGCCGCTCAACTCCTCGCTGATTTCCGACGAGGGCGACGAGGACGAGGCGATGGAGGAACTGGCGGCCCAGCCGGCCGCCGCGCGCGCGGTCACCGTCACCGAAAAGATCGTCGAGCGCATCGTCGAGCGCGTCGTGCGCGAGCGCGAGAAGCTGCCCAACCGCCGCAAGGGCTACACCCAGAAGGCGGTCGTCGGCGGCCACAAGGTCTATCTTCGCACCGGCGAGTTCGACGACGGGCGGCTCGGCGAAATCTTCATCGACATGCACAAGGAGGGCGCGGCCTTCCGGGCGATGATGAACAACTTCGCCATCGCGATCTCGCTCGGGCTGCAATACGGCGTGCCGCTCGACGAATATGTCGAGGCCTTCACCTTCACCAAGTTCGAGCCGGCCGGCATGGTCATGGGCAACGACGCCATCAAGAACGCGACGTCGATCCTCGACTACGTGTTCCGCGAACTGGCCGTCTCCTACCTGTCGCGCCACGACCTCGCCCATGTCGACATGTCGGATTTCTCCAACACCGCGCTCGGCAAGGGCATTTCGGAAGGCAAGTCGAGCCCCTTCTCCAAGGGCCTGACGCGCGGCGCCTCGCCGCTCAAGGTGGTGGCGGGCGGCGGCGAGCCGAAGGGCCAGGCGGGAGGCGATCGCGGCCAGCCTGCGCGCGCGGCGCCGACGGCATTCGCCGGCTCCAACGTGCGGGCGATCTCGACGGCGGCCGCCACGGTGACGGCGCTCAAGCCCTCCGTCTCGGAGCTGCGCGAGGAGGCCACCGCCTTCCGCCGCGACTACGAGGAGCGCGCCCGCGAGCTGGAAGAGGCCGCCGCCTTCGAGGAAGCCGCCAATGCGGCGGCCGAGATCGGCGCCTCGCTGTTCACCGACACCGCCGCGAAGGAAGCCGCCGACGCCAAGGCGCTCGCCGCCGAACGCCGCGCCCGCGCCGTCATGCAGGGCTACACCGGAAACATGTGCTCGGAATGCCAGAACTTCACCATGGTGCGCAACGGCACCTGCGAGAAGTGCGACACCTGCGGCGCGACGAGCGGGTGCAGCTGAGGGGACCTTTCTCCCACATCCAACCGACGACATGTCTTCCGGCCCGATCCCTGGATCGGGCCGGAATCATGAATCCGGCCGGCCATTTGATCGTCAGCCGTCGCCGCCAAGCGGGGCGACCGCATCGCGATGGACCGGACCACCGCGGGCCCCTAAGGCCCCGAGATCAAGCCAGCGTTTGTGCCATTCCAGCAACACCTTCCCACCATCCTCCATTTTCCACGATCCCTATTGTTTACAGGCCACCAGGTCCGGATAATATGCATTTATTCGAATATGTCAGACTAATGGATTGTGGTGTAGGAAGGGGCGGACATGGTGTACAGGACTTCACTGCTGGTACTGTCGGTATCGGCAATTTTCGTATCCGGACAGGCGTTCGCGGCCGACGCGATCGAAAGCGCGCCCCCGGCCTGGTCATGGTCGGGCGCATACATCGGCGTACACGCGGGCTACGGCACCGGAGACGCGGCGTGGCATGCCATCTTCGGCTCAAGCGGCGGACAAGGCGGAGGCAATCCGCGGGATTCGCTGAACGCCGCGAACTACGGCATCGACGGTTTCCTGGGCGGCATCCAGGCCGGCTATAACATCCAGCGCGGCAACATCGTCATGGGCATCGAGGGCGAAGCGTCCTGGGCAGGCATCGACGGCAACGGCCTTGGCGGCGTGAACTCGAACGACCGCCCCTTCTCGACCGATGTGGATTTCCTGGGCACCTTCGCGGCCCGCTTCGGCCTGGCCATGAACCGCACGCTGTTCTACGGCAAGACCGGCGTCGCGATCATCAACCAGACCCACACCCATACGACGGGCGCACCACTGGAACTGAGTGGCAGCGAAACGCGAGGCGGCTGGCTTCTCGGCGCGGGCGTGGAACATGCCTTCAACGAACGTTGGAGCATCAAGGGCGAGTACAACTACATCCAGTTCAACGCCTCGGACGTGGTGCTTTCAAACGGTGGCACCCAGGCCGCCTTTGCGATCGATCAGCATCTGCACACGTTCAAGGCCGGCTTGAACTACCGCTTCTCGGACGGCGGCGCGTTGCTGGCCGACGAGGGCGGGTTCGACTGGTCCGGCGCCTATGCCGGTGTCCACGCCGGCTACGGCTCCGGCGACAAGGCCTGGCATGCCATCTTCGGTGTGAGCGGCGGACAGGGCGGCAGCTTCCCGCAGGATTCGCTGAACGCGGCGAACTACGGCGTCGACGGTTTTCTCGGCGGGGTTCAGGCCGGCTACAACATCCAGCGCGGCCGCATCGTCATGGGCATCGAGGGCGAGGCGTCCTGGGCCGGCATCGACGGCAATGGCCTGGGCGGCGTGAACTCCGACGACCGTCCCTTCTCGACCGATGTGAACTTCCTCGGCACGTTCACCGGTCGTTTCGGCGTGGCGATGAACCGGACGCTCTTCTACGGCGAGACCGGCGTGGCCATCATCAACGAATCCCACTCCCACACGACGGGCGCTCCGGTGGAACTGAACGGCAGCGAGACGCGCGGCGGCTGGCTTCTCGGCGCGGGCGTGGAGCACGCCTTCAACGATCGCTGGAGCATCAAGGGCGAGTACAACTACATTCAGTTCAACGCGGCCGACGTCGTTCTGTCCAACGGCGGCGACGAGTCCGCCTTCGCGATCGACCAGGACATGCACACGTTCAAGCTCGGGCTGAACTTCCGCTTCTAGGGCGGTCTGCTCCTCTCTCGAAAACAGGGCAGGCCGCTTGGCCTGCCCGTCCCATTCCCGGTAAGCCGCGCCGCGTCTATCGACACCAAGGCCGCGCGGCCATCCTCTCCGGCGGCCCGGTAACCGCCCTTCAACGAATCCAGGATAGGTTCCCCTCGCCGTACAGGGCCGGTCAAGGGCGGCTATTCCGGGGAACGAACCGTTGAAGAGACTGCTCCTAACGAGATCGCTGCGCGTCTGGCTGGCCATCGGAATGCTGGTCGCGATGGCGCCGCTCGGCGTTTCGCTGGTGGCGGGGTACCTGCTTTTGAGCCACGGCGTCATTGCCCCCTTCCACGACGTTGCCTCCCGCCATGGCAGCCAGATGGCGCCGCTCCAGCAGCAGCGGCTGACGATCTGGGAGACGCTGGCGCCCGTCGACGAATATGTGGAAGACGGCGATCCCCTACACATTCCGGCCTACCGCCATCTGCGGCAGGCTATCGAGACGGGCTTTGCCAGCCTGCACGAGGCGCTGCGCGACGAACCAGAGAAGCAGGCGGTCCTGGTCCGCGCGCGCGAGGACTGGGCCGATGCGGACCGGTTCGCCACCGACCTCGTTTCCGTGACCGGCGCGGCCGCAATGGGCGAGCGGACGGAAACGCTGCAGCGCTTTCATGGCAGCGTTGCCGCCGCAAACGACAAGCTGGCGGCCATCCATGACCGCATCGCGCAGATCATCGCCGACGATCACGGCATGGCGGTGCGCTCCTATGAGCGCTCGATCTGGATCGCGGGCCTGGCGACGTCCCTGTCCCTGCTCATGCTCGTCTGCGGCGTGCTGGTGATCGGCAGGATTCTCGCCGCCAGCGTGGATCGGCTGGTGGACGGCGCCGCGCGCTTTGCGGCGGGCGAGCGCGGACACCGGATCGAGGTGCAGGTGCCGCCCGAACTGCGCCGGGTCGCCGACGAGTTCAACCACATGATCCGGCAGATCCACGCATCCGAGAAGATTCTGGCCGACATGGCGCACCTGGACACGCTGACCGCCATCGGGAACCGCCGGGCCTTCGACCAGGCCTTCAACGAACAGAGGATCGAGGTGCTGCGCCATGGGCAGGCGCTGTCGATGCTGGCCGTCGACATCGACCATTTCAAGCGCATCAACGACAGCTGGGGCCACGCGGTGGGCGACGATGTGCTGCGGGCCGTCGCCAGGGCGATCCGGGAAAGCCTGCGCCCGACGGACATGGCCTTCCGGATGGGCGGCGAGGAGTTCGCGATCCTGCTGCCGCGCACCGATTCAAGCAAGGCAGTGGAGGTCGCCGAACGGCTTCGGCGCGCGATCGAGGCCACGAGGGTCGAGACCCCGCAGGGCGCGATCTCGGCAACGGCCAGCATCGGTGTCGCCCAGGCTTCGGAACGACCGGACCAGGATTGGCTGCTGAAGGCCGCCGACAAGGCCCTCTATCGCGCGAAGGGTGCCGGCCGGAACCGTGTCGTCCAGGCCGAAGAAGCCGAACCCGGCGCCAGAACCGCCGCCTGAGCGGGAGCAAGAACGCCAGGGCCGGCTTCTGGCGCGCGTATCACTTCCCGCGATACGGTCGGCGGCGGCGGCGCGGATTCCGGCACGAAGCGCTGCCTTTTTTCCGCGACCACCCGTGTCATACTCCCGTCGTGGACCCGCCCCACAGAGGCGGGCAGTCGAAACCACCGTCCGGAGCGCCCCATGAACCGTCCGTCCTTCGTCGTCAGCCGCCGCCTCGTCCTCCAGGGCCTCGCCGCCTCCGCGGCAGCCGCCATGGTTCCCGCCGCCGCGCGGGCTCAGTCCGGCGGCGATGCCGTGCTGTTCACCATCGCCGACCTGCACGCGCCCTATGCCCGCCTGCCCGCGCTGCTTTCCCGGCTCCGCGCGCTGCGCGTCGAGGTCGGCCGGCCGGCCGCACTCCTGATCAACGGCGACGTCTTCGAGCGCGGCAATGCCGTCTGCCTCAAGTCGAACGCAGCGGCAGACTGGGCCTTTCTCGAGGCGGTGGCGGCCGAGATGCCGGTGGTGCTCAACCTCGGCAACCACGAGACGGCCATCCTCGACGACATGGCGAGCTTCGTCGCCCGGGCGAACCGCGCCGGCGTGCAGGTGATCTCCAACCTCGTCGACAAGCGCACCGGCCGCTTCTTCGCGCCCTTCGATGCCCGGCTCGGCCTCGGCGGCGTGGACATCTCGCTGTTCGGCCTCGCCGCGACCAATCCCTTCGTCTACCGCCAGCCGGTGCGCGACACGCTGACCTTCCTCGACACCGCCCGCTTCGTCACGGATGCCCTGCCCGGCTCGCGCGCCGATGCCGATGTCAGCCTGGTCATGAGCCATGCCGGTGTCTCCCCCGACAAGAGCTTCCTCGACACGCTGCCGGCCGGCACCATCGTCCAGGGCGCGCACGATCATCTCGACCTCGACATGGTGCTCGACGGCAAGACCTATTTCCACGGCGCGAGCTGGGGCCGCAAGATCGGCATCGTCGAGCTCACGAAGGGCACCGACGCCGTGGCCGCGACCTACCGCACGGAAGACGTCGCGCCGTCTGGCGGCGACGAGGCGCTGGCGGCGCTGATCGAGGCCATGAAGGCCGAGCACCTGACCGACGAGGACCGCGCCGTCATCGCCGAGCTGCCGCGCGCCTTCGACCTGCACGCATCCATCCTGATCGCCACCGAGGCCCTGCGCCAGGCCACCGAGGCCGACGTCGCCCTGCTCGGCCACACCACCTTCGGCGCGCCGCTCGCCGCCGGCCCGCTCACCCGCTATGATTTCGACGCCTTCGTGCGCTTCGGCGGCGGCGTCAGCGTCGTATCCATCAGCGGCGAGCAGCTCGCCGCCATGCTGGCGCGCGCCAACCAGTTCATGGCCGAAACGCTCGACGGCATGACCGGCGACTACGTCCACGTCGCCGCCCTCGACGTCGATCCGGCCAGGACCTACCGCCTCGCCGTCAACAACTGGACGGCGCAGAACCAGCAGGCCTATCTCGGCACCACCGACCTCCCCTTCGAAAAGGTCGAGGGCCTGGAGCTGAAGGCGCTGATCGCCGCGCATCTCGCCAAGGGCGTCTGACGCGGCCATAGGGAACACGCTTACGCTCGACGGCGCCCCCCTCTGGCCTGCCGGCCATCTCCCCCACGGGTGGGGAGATCACGCGCGTTGCCGCCTTCGCCAATCGCTAGCAGTGCAGGATGCGCGCCGAGGCCGGAACTGCCGATCTCCCCACCCGTGGGGGAGATGGCCGGCAGGCCAGAGGGGGGCGCGACGGAACTCGACGTCTCAAGGCCGGCGAACTCGTCAAACCACGATGTGGACGCACGACATCACCACCCCCCTCAGAACGGCAGCCGGGCGTTTTCCTTCACCTCCTTCATGACGAAGAAGGTGCGCGTCTGGCGCACGCCGGGCAGCGCGATCAGCTTGTGGCCGTGCAGCTTGTTGAAATCGGCCATGTCGCGGACGCGGATCTTCAGGAGGTAGTCGAAGTCGCCGGCCACCAGGTTGCAGTCGAGCACCTCCTTCATCTCCAGCACCGCGCCTTCGAAAGCGGCGAAGCTCTCGGGCGTCGAGCGGTCGAGCACGACGCCCACCATCACCAGCGCGCCGAGACCGACGGTGGCGGGCGCCACCTCGGCGCGCACACCGGCGATGAAGCCCTCGTCGAACAGGCGCTGCGTGCGCCGGTGGCAGGTCGCCGGGCTGACGTTGACGCGCGCCGCCAGCTCCGCATTGCTCAGCCGGCCCTCGCCCTGCAGGGCGCGCAGGATGCGCAGGTCGACGCGGTCGAGTGCGGCCATGGAAGGATCTTCCTCTTCTCGTGTGCAATCTGGAACATTCGTCGGAATCGATACCTTCGATCGTCGTTTCGAGGAAGCGGGACAGCGCATTTCGAGAGCACATTTCGCGTCTCTTGCCCTACGATCCGCGCCAAACATCGCCATGGAGCCCGCCTGATGTCCCTTCTGGAAAAGTTCGAACGATACCCCCTCACCTACGGCCCGACGCCGGTCGAGCATCTGCCCCGCCTGTCGGCCGCGCTCGGCGGCAAGGTCGAGATCTGGGCCAAGCGCGACGACTGCAATTCGGGCCTCGCCATGGGCGGCAACAAGCTGCGCAAGCTCGAATACATCGTGCCGGACGCCATCGCGTCGGGCGCCGACACGCTGGTATCGATCGGCGGCGTGCAGTCCAACCACACCCGCATGGTTGCGGCGACCGCCGCCAAGATCGGCATGAAATGCGTCGTCATCCAGGAAAAATGGGTGCCGCATTACGACGCCGTCTACGACCGGGTCGGCAACATCCTGATGACCCGGCTGATGGGCGCCGATTCGCGTCTCGTCGACGACGGCTTCGACATCGGCATCCGCAAGAGCTGGGAAGACGCCATCCAGTCGGTGAAGGATGCCGGCGGCAAGCCCTATCCGATCCCGGCCGGCGCCTCGGTCCACAAGTACGGCGCGCTCGGCTATGTCGGCTTCGCCGAGGAGGTGGCCGAGCAGGAGAAAGCGCTCGGCTTCACCTTCGACTACATCATCGTCTGCGTCGTCACCGGTTCCACGCAAGGCGGCATGATCGTCGGCTTCGCCGCGCAGGACCGCGCCGACCGCGTCATCGGCATCGACGCCTCGGGCACGCTCGACCAGACGCGGGCGCAGGTGCGCTCGATCGTCGACGACACTGCAGAACTGGTCGGGCTCGGCCGCGCCGTGCGCGAAGACGAGATCGTCATCAACCCCGACTATGCCTACCCCGCCTATGGCGTCCCGTCGGAGGAGACCAACGAGGCGATCCGGCTCGCCGCGCGCACCGAGGCGATGATCACCGACCCGGTCTATGAGGGCAAGTCGATGCAGGGCATGATCGACCTGGCGCGCAAGGGCTTCTTCCCGGACGGCTCACGCGTGCTCTACGCCCATCTCGGCGGCGCGCCGGCGCTCAACGGCTACAGCTATTTCTACAAGGACGGCTGAGCACGGCGACAGGCGGCGAAAGCAAGAGCGAGCGCGCCGCCGGACGAGCCGCGCCTCACTCGGCGGCGATCTGGCCGCCGTCATATGCCCCGGCTTGTGCCTCGGCGGTCATGCCGCCGGCCGACAGCAGCGCCGCGAAGCGCCCGCCGCGGGCGGCGAGTTCGGTATAGGTGCCGGTTTCGGCGACCCGGCCGTTCTCCAGAAAGACGATCAGGTCGGCGGTGCGGATCGTCGACAGCCGGTGGGCGATGATGAAGGTGGTGCGGCCCAGCCTCAGCCGGTCGATCGCCTGGCGCACCTTCTCCTCGGTCTCCACGTCGAGCGCGCTGGTCGCCTCGTCGAGCACGAGGATCGGCGCGTCCTTCAGCACCGCGCGGGCGATCGCGATGCGCTGGCGCTCGCCGCCCGACAGGCGGTTGCCGCGCTCGCCGGCCGAGGTTCCATAGCCGTCCGCCTTCTGCAGGATGAAGTCGTGCGCGGCGGCGGCGGCGGCGGCGGCATGCACCTCCTCGGGATCGGCGCCGTCGCGGCCGAAGCGGATGTTGTCCTCGATCGAGCGGTCGAACAGGCCGGCATCCTGGTAGACGGTCGCAATCTGGCCGCGCAGAGACGCCCGCGTCACGGTCGCGATGTCGATGCCGTCGATCAGGATGGCGCCGGCCTGCGGCTCGCGCACGCGCTGCAACAGGCCGATCAGCGTCGACTTGCCAGACCCTGTCGGGCCGACGATCGCCACCGTCTGTCCCGCCTTGACGTCGAAGGAGACGCCTACGACCCCCACGCCGGTGCCCGGAAAGCGGTACTCCACGTCACGGAAGGACACGTCCCCGCGCACCTTCGGCAGGTCGACGGCGCCGGCCGGCTCCTCGCGCAGGTCGACCGCATCCTCCATCGCGAAGAAGTCCTCGAGCTTGGCGCGCGCCTCGAATATCTGGCTGAAGAAGGCCGTCACCTGGTCGAGCCTGCCGATCAGGAGCGTGGCGAAGCCGGTGAAGGCGATCAGGTCGCCGACGCGCAGTTCGCCGCGCTCGACCAGAACCGCGCCGATCAGGATCACGGCGATCATCGACAGGGTCGCGGCGAAGCGGTTGAGCGCGCTCGCCAGCGCCCACCAGTCGAGCACCGGGTTCTGCGCCGCGATCAGCGCGGAGGTGTAGTCGCGCAAGAGCCGCGCCTCCTCCGCCACGCGGCCATAGCCCTGCACCACGGAGACGTTTCCGACCGAGTCGGACACGTGCGAGAACACGCGGTGATAGTGGCGCTCGACGCTCGTCTGGCCCTTGCGCGTCCGCGCCATGACCGTCCGGTTGATGGCGACATACAGCACGGCCAGCACGAGCAGCACGGTGAACATGCGCCGGTCCATGGTGAACGCCGTCGGCACCAGAAGGACGAGCGAAACGGCCGTGGCCATGTGCTGGCGCATGAACTCGAGCCAGAGCGTGAACATGGCCTCCAGCGCCCGCAGCAGCGTGTGCTGCGACACCGACGTTCCGCGCGCCTGGTGCCAGGCGAGCGGCATCGACATCAGCCGCTCATAGGCATCCGTCATCACCGCGGCGCGGCGCCTGTGCGCGAGCCGGTCGGCGCTGCGCGCAACCAGCACGAAGGCGACGATGTTGAAGACGCCGAGCCCGGCCCAGAACGCGACGGACTGACCGACGCCCTCCTTGCTGGTGACCGCGTCGACGATGCGTCCGAAGGCGATCGGCTCGATGATGGACACGGCGGCCAGGACGACATTGGCCGCGCAGATGAGCACGACCTTGCCGCGTTCTTCGGCCAGCATGCACAGCGTACGCCAGTAGATCTGGATCAACGACATCGTGGAGGTCTCAGGCTGCCTTGTGGGAAGCGGAAGGGTAGGAGCCGGCGAACGTCGCGTCCTGGTCAGCCAGCAGCGACCGGTCGCTCGTCGCGGCCACGATCACGGTGACGACATGGTCGCCCTCCGCCACAACGGGGAAGCTGCCGTCCGTCTCGACGCCGTCGACCGAGGTCGACGCAACAGCGCCGCGCCGCGCCTCGATTCGCCAGCTCGCGGCCCCGAGCCGCAGCACCGCCTCGAAGCCGTTCCAGGCCGGCGGCAGGCATGGCGCAACGGTGATGCGGTCGCCGATCCGCCGGATCCCCAGGATGCCTTCGACGGCGGCGCGATAGAGCCAGCCGGCCGAGCCGGTGTACCAGGTCCAGCCGCCGCGCCCGTCCTGACCCGGTCCGGCATGGACGTCGGCCGCCACCACATAGGGCTCGACGCGGTAACGCTCCGCGGCTTGCGCATCGAGCGCGTGGTTGACCGGGTTGAGCATCGAGAACAGCCGGTAGGCCTCCTCCGGTTGTCCGAGCTCGGTCAGCGCCAGTACCATCCAGGCGGCGGCGTGGGTGTACTGGCCGCCGTTCTCGCGCACCCCCGGCGGATAGGCGCGGATGTAACCGGGGTCGCGCGTCGTCTCCGCGAAAGGCGGAGCAAACAGCCTGGCCACCCCTGCCTCCGGGTCGACGAGCTCGCGCAGCGCAGAGGCAACCGCCATGCGGCCGCGCTCCTCGCTCGCGCCACCCGACAGCACCGCCCAGGACTGCGCGATGCTGTCGATCCGGCATTCGTCCGACAGGCGCGATCCCAGCGGCGTGCCATCGTCGTAGGTCGCCCGGCGATACCACTCCCCGTCCCAGCCATGCGTTTCCAGCGCCGATTGCAGGCGGTCGGCATGGGCAAGCCAGTCCTGCGCGCGCGCGGGATCCGCCGAGGCGACGAGCGGGGCGAAGTCGCGCAGCGTCTTGAAGAGGAACCAGCCGAGCCAGATGCTTTCGCCGCGTTCCGCTTGGCCGACGCGGTTCATGCCGTCGTTCCAGTCGCCGCCCAGCATCAGCGGCAGGCCCGACTGGCCGGTCCGCGTGATCGCCAGGTCGAGCGCGCGGATGCAATGCTCGCGCACCGTCGCCCGTCCCGGCGCGATCCCCGGCTGGAAGAAGGCGTCATGTTCGCCCGGCTTCAGCGCGGCGCCTTCGATGAAGGACGTCGTCTCGTCCAGGATGGATGCGTCGCCCGTCACCTCGACGTAGCGCGCGACCGAATGCGCGAGCCACACCACGTCGTCGGCGATGCGCGTGCGCACGCCCTGGCCGTTCGGCAGCCACCAATGCTGCACGTCGCCCTCGGGAAACTGTCGCGAGGCGGCGTTCAGGATCTGTCTTCTCGCGATCGAAGGATCGTGGAGCAGCAGCGCGAGCGTGTCCTGCAACTGGTCGCTGAAGCCATGGGCGCCGCTGGCCTGATAGAAGGCGGCGCGAGCCCGCACCCGGCAGGCAAGAACTTGATAGGCCAGCCAGTGGTTGACGATATGGTCGAAGGACGGATCGGGAGTCGCCACCGACAGGGTGCGGCCAAAGTCGTCCCACTCGGCCCGTACCCGGCGCACGCGATCCTGCTGCGTGATCTGGCGGTGACGGCGCACGAGATCGAGAACTTCCTCGCGCGAGCCCGCATCGCCGAGCAGGAAGGACACCTGCCGTGTCTCGCCCGGCGCGACCTCGATGTCCCTTGCGATCAGCGCACAGGGATCCTGGCCGGCCTCGATGCGGCCCGATGGTGTCGCGCCGGCCAGCACCAAGCCCGGAAAGCGGACGTCGCCATGGCCGAGGAATTCGGCTCGGTCGCTGCCCATCGCGACGTCGGAGACGTCGGCGCACAGGAAGGCCACCCGGCCAGCATGATCGATGCTGAAGGGGTTGTGCGCGGTGAGAATGCCCTCGTCGCGCTCGCAGGCGGGCAGGATCGTCGCCGACGTACGGGATCGACTGCTGCCGAGCACCCATTCGGCATAGGCATAGATGCGCAGCCGGACCGGCTCCGACCCGCCATTGGCGACCGACAGGGTCGTCACCTTGACCGGATCGGCGGGGTCGACGAGTTGCGTCAGTTCGACATCGAGGTGTCCGTGCCGGCGCGAGAATTGCGACAGACCCCGGGTGTGGCGCGCGACATAGGTCGCTTGCGGATCGCGCAAGACACTCGCGGTCGGCGCGAAAGCATGCCCCGTATCGCGATCGACGATGTAGAACCCCTCGCCCGGCCGGTCCGTGACGGGATCGTTCGACCACGGCGTCAGCTGGAAGTCGCGGCTGTTGCGGCTCCAGGTCGAGGACGCGCCTTCGGCCGAGACCTGGAACCCGAACGCCTCGTTCGCAACCACGTTGATCCAGGGCTGCGGCGTCCAGCGGTCGCCGTCCAGATGCACCACGTAGTCGCGGCCGTCCTCGTCGAAGCCGCCGAAGCCGTTCCAGAAATCGAGCGTGTCGGACAAGGCGGCCGCACGCTTGTCCACCACGGCCGGCGCCGCCGCAAATCCGGGACGGCGCGATGCCGACGCGGGTCGCAGCCGCGCATGTTCGATGGCGAGCGTCTCGGCACGCTCGAGCTGCTGGAAGATCGTGCCGTTGCGGGCGTTGAGCAGCACGCGCGCCGCCGCGACGATGGTGCGGAACGTCTCCGGCTCCAGCCGGTCGGCGCGCAGGGCAAAGATGTGATGGTCCGTGCCCTGCATGTCCTGGCGAAGGCGTTCCGCGGAGCACAGGCGCTCGAGTTCCTGCTGGAAATCCTGGACGTAGCTCGGCATCTCGTCGTTGAGGACGACCAGATCGAACACCATCGCGCGTGCGCGCAGAGCGCCGTGCAGGCGCAACGCGGTGGCAACCGCCTCGAAATCGTCCGGACCAGTCACGCGCAGCACCACGATCGGATGGTCGCCGGAAATGGACGCGGGCCAGAGCAGCGCCTGCGATCCCAGACCCTCCGAAACGACATCCGGTGCGGCGCGAAGCGCGGGGTTGGCGAAATGCAGGAAGCCGGCAAGCCTGTGCGCGCCCGCCGCCTCCACGAGGGTCAGGCCGTGATGGCGTGTCTGGATCTGTGACCGGGTCCAGGCATGCGCCGCTTCCCGATCGAACGCCTCCAGATCGAGCAGCCGACTGACCACGTCGTCCGCTTCGGCGCGCGTCGGCGCGACGACCGTCCAGAACGTGATGACCGTCTTCTTGCCCGCCGGCACCCTGACGCGGCAGCGCAACGCCGCCACGGGATCGAGAACGAAACCCTCTCCACCTGCCAGGGTCGCATCCGGCTGCATGGCGGCAGGGTCGGCGATGTCGCGGCCGCGACCGATGAAGGCGCGTCGGTCCGTCTCGGCCTGATGGTCGAGAACGATCCCGGGCTCGGCGGTGACGAGGTGCGCCAGCACCGGCGCGGGCTCTCCCGGCGAGCGCGGATTGCGCATCGCATACAGTCGGCTGCGGTCCGCCGCGATCTCGGTCTGGACGAACATTTTCGCGAAAGCCGGATGGGCCGTGTCGCCCGCGGCGTCGCCCAGCACGATTTCGAAGAAGGACGTCAGGTCGATGACGCTGTCCTCGACACCGTCATTGACGAGCGTTACCCGGCGAGCCTCGCCATCGCCTTCGTTGAGGACGATCACGTCGACCTCCGAACGCAACGCGCCGACCCACTTGCGGAACGTCGCGCGATCGTCGGCGAGAAGCGTCTCGGCGCGTTCGGCCGGATGGGTTTTCGGCGCACCGGTCGCCGACCACCAGTCGCCGGAGGCGACATCGGTCAGGAGGATGAAGCTGCCCGACCGGTCTTCCGATGGATCGCCTGCCCAGCGCGTCACCGTCACGTCGCCGGCGCGGCTGTACCCGGTCCCTTGCGCTGTGACGAAGACGCCGTAGCGGCCGTTCGACAGGATGGCGCCGGAGTGCCGCGCATTCGCCGGATCCTCGAAACGGCGTATGTCGGCGCTGCGCCCGGCGGTTGCCGCCTTGATGCGGGTCGGCCCTTCTTCCTCGCGACCGACGACATTGACGATCTGGCGCGGCGCCTTCTCCTGCAGCAGTAGCTCGGCCGCCTCGATCAGCGGGTCGGCGTGAAACCGGTCGCGCATGCGACCGTTCAGGATGGCATTGCCGATGGCGACGATCGACATGCCCTGGTGGTGGGCCATGTAGTTGCGAACCAGGACGTGGGTCTTGCCTGCCGGCAGCCGTTCGGGCGTGAAATCGACGGCATCGATGTAGCCGTAGGCCCCGAGCGCGCCGAGCCGGCGAAGCTCGCGAAGGTTCTCCGCCGCCTTGGACGGCTCGAACTGGGCGGCGAGAAAGCTCGCATAGGGCGCCACGACCATGTTCTCGGCCAGACCGCGCTTCAGGCCGAGCCCCGGCACGCCGAAGGCCTGGTACTGGTAGTTCATGTCCTGGTCGCGGGCGCTGTAGGCAGCCTCCGAAACACCCCAGGGCACATCATGGCCGCGGCCATAGGCGATGTGCCTGCGGATGGCGAGGTTGCTCGACTGGTTGAGCAGCCCGCCAAGCGGTTCCTTCATGACCAGCGGCGGCATCAGGTATTCGAACATCGAGCCGGACCAGGAGACCAGAGCGCCGCAGAAGGCGATCTCCGTCAGCGGGCGGCCGAGCCTGAACCAGTGTTCGGTCGGCAGGTCGCCCTTGGCGATGCCCAGAAGGCTGGTCAGCCGGGCCTCGGAGGCGAGCAGATCGTAGCACGCCTCGTCGAGTTCATCCTCCTCGACCCGATAGCCGATCGACAGGAGCTTCCTGTCCTTGCGCAGCAGGAAGAAGAAATCCATCTCCAGCGCGAAGCGGCGCGCCCGCTCCGCCGTCTCCAGCATCGCCTCGCGCAGTTCGGCGATGCCGATATCGTCGAGTTCGACATCGGCGACGTGCGCCGCGCAGGTGGTTTCCAGCGCCATCGCCCAGTCGAGGAGGTGACGGCTCTTCGACGTCCCCGTTTCCGCATGCAGGGCCGATGCCAGCTTGCGGATCTCGGCGGCCACGACCGGCAAGGTGACGACGGCCATGGAGGCGGTTGCCGGTTCCGCCAGGATCGCCTCGACCGACCGGCGCATGCCGTCGAGCCGGTCGTTCAGCCGCTGGCGCAGGGCGCGCAGCGAACGGCGGTCGTCCGGCATGTCGGCCAGCGCTTCCTCCAGCACCCCGGTGACGTCGGAGATGCCGCCGAAATCGCCGTGCAGATGGATCGCCGGCGCCTCGGCCCAGGCGCGGTAGGCGGCGGCCAGCGTCAGCAGGTGCCCGGCGAGATTGCCGCTGTCGACGCTCGAGACGTAGCGCGGCGCAAGCGGCGCCAGGCTGCGCGTGTCGTACCAGTTGTAGAGATGCCCGCGATGGCGCGGCAGGCGTTCGAGGACGGCAAGCGTCCGCTCGCCGCGCTCGACCGCTTCCGCCAGGCTGATCCAGCCGAAGTCGCGGGCGGCGATCACCGACAGGAAATACATGCCGACATTGGTCGGCGAGGTGCGCGCGGCGACGACGGGGCTCGGCGACTCCTGGAAATTGTCGGGCGGCAGCATGTTGTGCTCGGCCGTCACGAAGGTCTCGAAGTACCGCCAGGTCCGCCGAGCCGCGATCCGCAGTTCGGTCTTGACCTCCTGCTTCATGGCAAGGCGTTCTTCGCTCGCGAGCGGTCGGCTGACGGCCCAGGCGATCACGGGCGACGAGAGCCACATCAGGCCGAAGGCCACGGCGAGCCAGTCGGTGGGCGCGCCCCAGGCCGCCAGCGCCGGCAGAACGGCAAGCGAAACGACGGGCGCCACGCCCCACATGGCGAAGAGGTGCGAGAGGAGACCGCCGCGCGCCGCGCGGGCCGTCTGCGAGGCCGTGCGCCATTCCAGCAGCCGGCGGCGGCTGACCGCCATGCGATAGAGTGTGCGCAGGATGGCGTCGGCCATCGAACTGGCGACGTGAGCCGAAAACGCCACCGACAGCACGACCTGCCCGGTCGCCGCGATGAAGTCGCCGCCAGCGGCGCGGACATGCCCGCGATACGACGTCTGGCGCGGCCGCACGATCAGCGCGCGGATCACCTCGACCGTCGGAGCGAAGAACAGGCACACCATCAGCACCGCCTGCCACAACAGGGCCTCGCGCAGCGGCAGCAGGGCCCAGGCGGCCGATGACGCGGCGATCCAGGCGATCGGCATCAGCGAGCGGCGCAGATTGTCGATCATCTTGAAACGCGAAAGCCCCGGCACGCCCGACGAAGGGGCCAGCAGGAGCGGCAGCAACTGCCAGTCGCCGCGGGTCCAGCGGTGATGTCGCGCCACGTCGACCGTGTAGCGGGTCGGATAATCCTCCACCAGCTCGACGTCGCTGGCAAACCCGGCATTGGCCCACGCGCCCTCGAGCAGGTCGTGGCTCAGCACCGTCCCCTCCTCGATGCGGCCTTCCAGCACGGTGCGCATGGCGTCGACCTGGTAGAGGCCCTTGCCGGTGAAGCTGCCGCTCTCGAAGACATCCTGGTAGACGTTCGAAACCGCGAAGACATAGGGGTCCATTCCCCGATTGGCCGAGAACACGCGCTGGAAGAGCGAGGCCTCGTCGCCGGTCGTCAGCGACGGCGTCACGCGCGGCTGCAGGATGGCGTGACCGGACACGACGCGGCGGCGGGCGGCGTCGACCACCGGGCGGTTCAGCGGATGCTGCATCTTGCCGACGAGGCGCCGGACCGCGTCGCGCGTCATCCGCGTATCGGAATCGAGCGTCATGACGAAGCGCACGTCCATCGGCAGGCGCGGATCATGCGAAAGGAAGGTCGTATGGGCATCGCCGCGCAAAAGCGCGTTCAGTTCCTCGAGCTTGCCGCGCTTGCGCTCCCAGCCCATCCAGCACCCCTCGCCCGCGCTCCAGACGCGCCGCCGATGCAGCAGGAAGAAGCGAGGCGCCCCTTCGCGCGGATGCTTGCGGTTGAGATCGTCCACCCGCGCGCGCGCCAGTTCGAGCAGCTCGGCATCGCCCTCGGCCTGCTCGACGGGTGCGTCGGGCCAGTCCGACAGGATGGCGAAATGGATCTCGCCGTCCATGTTGGACAGGTAGTGGACCTCGAGGTTGCGCACCGCCTCGTCGATCTCGTCGCGCGTCCCGATCAGGGTCGGCACGACCACGAGCGTGCGCGCATCGGCGGGAACGCCGGTCTTGTACTCGTAGCCGACGAGGCCGCGGGGTGGCGCCAGCAGAGCCGCCAGCGCATTGAACAGGCCAAGCGCCGCCTCGCTCGCGGGAAAGGCGAAGAACAGCAGAAGCAGGACGATGGCGCCATTGCCAAGGCCGAGCCGGTCGAGACCTGTCCCCGCCGCCGCCATCAGAATCGCCATCACGAGCAGGACCGGAACGGCGACCCCGGCCCATCCCGTCTTTCGGTAGAAGCGTCGAAACCGTTGCCCGATCGGCGAACCGACGCCGAACGCCTGCTCGAGCACCGGCCTGTCGTCGCCGACGAGGAGCTGGCCGACATCGGCGTTCCCGCCGGCCTGGGCCCGCTCGGCCGCCAGCGCCACCGCCCTGGCGGCCACGTCGGCCTCGGAGACGCGGGCGCGCTTGGACAGTCCTTCGACCGCCTTGCGGTACTGGTCGCGCGAGGCGAAATCGAGTTCGGCGAAGTCCGTTCCCGTCCGCAGGATCGCATCGACCGCGCTCAGTCCCTCGAACCACAGCGTCCAGTCGATGTCGTTGACGCGGCGCAGGCCGCGGATCGTGATCCCGGCCATGGCGTTGCCGGCAGACAGGCGCTGCTGCTCCAGAGCCGCGGCCTGCTCGGGGTCGGTTCCCAGGCGTTCGAGCTCGACGCGAAGCCATTCCAGCGCGCGGCCGGCATTGCGCGCGCCGTCGCGCAGGCGAAACACGATCTGGCTGGCGAAGGCGGTGTCGCGCAGATTGTCGCGGCGCGGGGACAGCTGCGCGATCGGATCGGCGTCGGGATCGCTCGCCTGCCGGTCGGCGAGCCTGTTGGCGACCTTGCGCTCGCGGTAGCTCAGATACGTATCGGTGGCGATACGGTCGAGGTTCACCAGAAGCACGTAGCGAAGCAGGGACGGAAGCGCCCAGAGCTCGCCGATCATCAGCGGCTGCACGGTCTGGTAGCCGCGCACGAAGGCCTCGAACCGCGTCGCGCCAATCATGCCGTCGCCCTGGTTGGCGAACGCCCAGGCGATCGCCAGCGCACGCGGCGCGGATCGTCCATCCGGCAGCGAAAGTCGCGGAAGCTCGCGGTAGAAGCGCCTGGGAAGGTCGCGCCTGACCTGACGGACGGCATCCTCGACGATGTAGGCGTTGTCGAGCAGCCATTGCGCGGCGGGCGGCAACTGCTCGTCGTCCAGCCGCGCCTTGTTCATCACCGTCACCACGGCATGGATCCGCTTGGCCGCCGCCAGGGTTTCGGCCCCCACGTCGATGATCCTCGGAGGCGGGAAGCTGGCGGTCTGGCCGCGCGCCGTCTCGGCGCCGATCCGTCCCAGCTCGAGGTCCTCGCGGGAGGGCTGGCCATGGGGTGAATGACCCGCGGCCGCGTCGTCGGCGCGCGAGTCTGGAAGACGAACCGTGTCGGTCCGAATGGTCATGGATGTGGATTCCGTATGAATGGCATCGGCTCCAGGCACGTTTGGACCGATGCGAACGTATCCTTAGCGCAGTTTGTTGCAGCGCAATATCGAGAGTTTCGACACTAATTATTTCAGTCTGCTAGGAGCCGTGCGGTGCAATATCCGGCCTCGCCCGCGACGGTTTTACGGCAGCGTCGGATGCTCCCGCTGCGTCCGTTGGCAGGCTTTTCCTCATCTCCACGAACCGTTAGTGCTTGGCCTCCGGAGCTTCAGCCAGCGGAGACCGCCATGCCCCGTCCCTTCCATCTGGTCGACGTCTTCGGCCTCTCACCCTTCTCCGGAAATCCGCTCGCCGTCGTGGCCGATGCCGAGGGCCTCTCGACCGACGAGATGCAGGCGATCACGCGCTGGATGAACCTCTCGGAGACCGCCTTCCTGCTGAAGCCAGGCCACCCCGGCGCCGACTACCGGGTTCGCATCTTCACCCTGGCGCGCGAACTTCCCTTCGCGGGGCACCCGACGCTCGGCGCCTGCCACGCCTGGCTTGCCGGGGGTGGCCGGCCGAAGCGACCGGGCCTGATCGTGCAGGAATGCGGCGCCGGCCTTATCGAGGTGAAGCAGACCGAGGGCAGGCTGGCCTTCGCCGCGCCGCCGCTCATCCGCTCCGGTCCGGTCGCGCCGGAGGATCTGGCCGAAGCGGTCGCGATGCTGCGGATCGACCCGTCCCACATCGTCGAGGCGCGCTGGATCGACAACGGCCCGGGCTGGATGGGGCTCATGCTGCGATCGGCCGAAGCCGTGCTGTCCGTCGAACCCGCGGGCCACCACGCCGGTCCCATCGACGTCGGCATCGTCGGCCCGCATCCCGACGGTTCCGAAGCCGCCTTCGAGTTGCGCGCCCTTTTCACCAGCCCGTCCGGCACCATCATCGAGGACCCTGTCACCGGCAGCCTCAACGCCTCGGTGGGCCAGTGGCTTTTCGAGAGCGGTCGCGCGTCGGAGGGCTATGTCGCAGCGCAGGGGACACGTCTGGGCCGAACCGGCCGTGTCCATGTGGCACGGGATCGCGACGGCACCGTCTGGGTGGGCGGAAGGACGGCGACGCTGTTTTCCGGCCGGGAAGGCGCCTGATGGCCGGAGCGGTCGCCAGCCGCGACCCGCCAGGGGATCGCCTTGAACCCGTCGAGATTTGGCCGCAATCCGGGAGCAGTCACCGCAGGCCTTTCCTCGATCCCAGCCGCGATCTTCCATTCATTCAAACGGAGCCACCCATGAAATTGTCTCTCGCCGCCGCCGCGGCCATCATCGCCGCCGCCACCAGCATGGCCAATGCAGCCGACGCGCCGGCCTTCCGTGACGCGGGGCCGGCCGGCGGTGTCAGGATCGGCGTTCTCGACTGCCAGATCGGCGGCGGCGTCGGCTACGTGCTCGGCTCGGCCAAGGAACTCGACTGCGTCTTCAAGCCGAGCGGCCGGGGCACCACCGACAACTATTCCGGCACGATCCGCAAGCTCGGCGTCGATCTCGGCTTCACCACGCGCGGGCGTCTGGTCTGGGCGGTGTTCGCGCCGACGGCGGGATACCATTCCGGTTCGCTGGGCGGGCTTTATCGCGGCGCGACGGTCGAGGCGACCGCGGGCGTCGGCGTCGGCGCCAACGCGCTCGTGGGCGGAACCTCAGGCTCGATCCATCTCCAGACGATCAGCGTGACCGGCCAGGTCGGCCTGAACCTCGCCGCGACGGGGACCTCGGTAACGCTGACGGCCGCGAACTGAGGCCACACAGGTTCGGCTGGCGATGCGACCCGGTCATCCGGTGTTCCTCGCCAGCCATTCGAGCCACTGCTTCTCGTCGCCGCGGAACACGTTGAGGTCGATCTTGCCGCCGACGCCCTGCGACAGGCCAGTGCCGGAATACTGCCAGAACACCCAGTTGCGCTGCGGATAGACCTTCGACGGATGCTCGGCCACGGCCCGCACCCAGAAGGGGTAATCCGTGAACTCGCCCTGCAGGTTCTCCCTGTAGAAGTCCGGCGTCGCGTAGATCACCGGCTTCTGGCCATAGTGCTTCTCGACCTTCTCCAGGAAGGTCTTCATCTTGGCTACGACGGTCTTGCGGTCCGGCCGCTTCTTGCACTGCGAGAGATGGTTCCATTCGACGTCGAGCACCGGCGGCAGCGCGCCCTTCACTTTCGGCACATTGCGGATGAACCATTCGGCCTGGGTCGCTCCATCGCGGCACCAGTAGAAAAAATGATAGGCGCCGCGCGGCACGCCGGCCTTGGCGGCGGCGTTCCAGTTGGTCTTGAACATCGGATCGAGGTGGTCGCCGCCGTCGGTCGCCTTGATCCAGACGAAGTTCGCGCCCTGGGCCCGCAGGGTCTTCCAGTCGATGTCGGCCTGCCAGCGCGAGACGTCGACGCCGTGCACGGCATGGTCGCGCGGTGATTTCGGCCCGAAATTGATCGGATGCGCATCGCGAAAACGCTGCGGCTTGACCACCTTGTCCTTGAAGGCATTCAGCGCGGGCGACGGAACCGGCGCGGCGAGCATCGCGGTCTGCACCGGAGGCTCCACCGTCTCCTCGATGCTGAGGACTTCGGCGACCGGCGAAGGCTGCGCCTGCGAGACCGGGGCGTTGGGTTTCGAGATCGAACTCGTCACCTCGTTTGATGGCCTCGGAACAAGGTCTTCGAGCCCGGTCCTGGCCGTGCATCCGACCAGCAAAGACAGCGACAGGAGAATGAACGCGGGTGAGGAATAACGCATGATACGCAGGACACACACGGCTGACTGAACAAGCTGCGGCCAACACGGCCCGACTTCCCCACTAGTGAACAGACAATTACCAACAAAGTCTGAATCCGAATGATTCGGATGCACGAATCGTGTCTCCCGACGACATCCATTCGTCACCGTTGCGTGAACGGTCCCCCTCGCCCGCGTTCCGTCCCCCGTTAACCCCATCGCAGGCACCCGGCCTCCATCCTGTCGGTGGAAACCGAAGGCAGACATTTCTTGGATCCCATCATCGATCTGAACAAGGCAAGGCGCGACCGCGCCCGCCGCGAGCAGCCCCTGCCGCGATCCGGCAAGGCGCGACGCATCCTGATCCGCGTCCTGATCGCCGTCGCGGTGGTCGGCGCGCTTGCGCTGGCCGCCAACTGGCGCTCGATCTGGCCCGCATCGCCCACGGGCGACGGGCTCGTCGGCCTCTACGTGCCGTCGGAAACCGTGCGCGGCACGGCGGCGATCCCCGCACCCGTCGTCTCCATCGCCGCCCGGCGCTTCCCGATCTGCGGGTCTGGCGCGCGCATCGACTGCGTCGTCGACGGCGATACGATCTGGCTCGGCGGAACCAAGATCCGGCTTGCCGACATCGACACGCCGGAGGTGTCGAGCCCACAATGCTCGGCCGAGCGGCGGCTCGGCGAGCGCGCCACGCTGCGGCTCCAGGCCCTCCTCAACGCCGGTCCTTTCGATCTGCGCGCGCCGGGCCGCGACGAAGACCGCTACGGTCGCAAGCTGCGGACCCTGCATCGCGGCGGACAGTCGCTCGGCGACATCCTCGTGGCGGAAGGGCTCGCCCACCGCTGGACCGGCCGCCGCGAGAGCTGGTGCGGGTAAAGGCCGCCGGCCCCCGTGCCGCACGGTCGCGCGGCAGACCTGCCGTCATGCGTCCTTCGAGGCTCGTTTCGCTCGCGCCTCAGGAGGACCGTGGGGGCCTCTACGTCGGGAAGAGGAACGTCGGGCTCCGGACAAGAGTTGCCGGCGTTTTCCACCGACGAACCCCGAATGGCTCGCGATCTCCCGAGCCAAGCCAAGCCACCGACGGTCCTCATCCTGAGGCGCGAGCCCGCACGGTGTCTGCAAGTGGGAGCCAGACCGGCGGAGGGCGAGCCTCGAAGGACGCACGCCGCCAACTCCTCCGACGGTCCTCATCAAGTCAGTTGCGCTTCGAGCTGGGCGAGTCTGGCGTTTGCGATGACGATGATCTTTCTCATGACGGCTGTGAGGGCGAGGCGCTTCGGCTTTCCGGCCTGGACGAGGCGTCTGTAGAAGTCGGCGAGGAGGTTCTGGCCGCGCACGGCGGTGAGTGAGGCGATGAAGAGCAGGGGCTTGAGCTCGCGTCGTCCGCCGCTTGTGGCGCGGTGCTTGCGGATCGTGCCGCTGTCGCGCGGATGGGGAGCGACGGCGGCGAGGCTCGCGGCGCGGCGCCGGTCCAGCGTGCCGAGTTCCGGCATCAACGCGAGGAGCCCGGCGGCGATGGTGTCGCCGACGCCCGGCAGGCCGCGCAGCACGCGGCCGCGGGCCTCGAGCCGGGAGGAGGCGGTCACGCAGGCCTGGATCCGGGCGTCGAGATCGGCGATCTCGGCGTCGAGGAAGGCCAGGCTCCGCGCCACGGAGGCGGCGACGCAGGCGACACGCGGCCCC
>JBHYDY010000016.1:0-123581 GCA_051860465.1 Mesorhizobium sp. | reverse complement strand
GCCACTGCGCGGGTCGGGAATGTCGCGGAAGATCGTGATCAGGGAAGGCATCCGAAAACTCCAAAATCGGAGCCATCAAAGAATCCAGATCAAACCTCCACGCCAGTCCTATTTCTCAAATGCGATTCCCCTACGGTCCGTGCAAAGCTGCGACCAGACCGCCAGCCGGCACGCCAAAGGTCGAACGTCCGATCGCCCATTTCGTGGAACCGCGATTTATGGCAGATTTGCTGCGATTCGACGATCGGAGCCTCGGCTCCCAGTTCATTGCCAATCACATTTTTCACGACGAGGACATTTTCCCATGTTCGATTCCCGCGAAAAGATCGCGCTCTTCATCGACGGCGCGAACCTCTATGCCACGTCTCGCGCGCTCGGCTTCGACATCGACTACCGCAAGCTGCTCGCCGCGTTCCAGAAGAAGGGCTACCTGCTGCGGGCCTACTATTACACCGCGCTGATCGAGGACCAGGAATACTCCTCGATCCGGCCGCTGATCGACTGGCTGGACTACAATGGCTACAAGGTCGTGACCAAGCCAGCCAAGGAGTTCACCGACTCGGCCGGTCGGCGCAAGATCAAGGGCAACATGGACATCGAGCTGACCATCGGCGCGCTGGAACTCGCCGACGTGGTCGACCACTACGTCATCTTCTCGGGCGACGGCGACTTCCGCACGCTGGTTGAGGCCCTGCAGCGGCGCGGCCGCAAGGTCAGCGTCGTGTCGACCATGAGTTCGCAGCCGCCGATGATCGCCGACGACCTGCGCCGCCAGGCCGACCATTTCATCGATCTCGTCAGCCTGCGCGCCGAGGTGGGCCGCGATCCCGCCGAGCGGCCCGTCCGGCGCGCCGACCCCGTCGAACCCTCAGAGCAGGACGAAGACGACTATTGATGCGGGCGCCATCGGCAGCACCGGTCGAGCCGCTCCGCGACTGCCCGCTCTGCCCACGCCTGCACGGCTTCATCGCGCAATGGCGGCAACGCGAGCCGGGATGGCACAACGCGCCGGTGCCGAGTTTCCTGCCGCCGGAGGGCGAGGCGACGGTGCGGCTGCTCGTCGTCGGGCTCGCGCCCGGCCTGCGGGGGGCCAACCGCACCGGCCGACCCTTTACCGGCGACTATGCCGGCGACCTGCTCTATTCGACGCTGAAGCGGTTCGGGTTCGCGCGGGGCACGTTCCAGGCGCGGCCGGATGACGGGCTGGAGCTGGTCGAGACGGCCATCACCAACGCGGTGCGCTGCGTGCCGCCGGAAAACAAGCCGGTGGGCGCCGAGATCGCCACCTGCCGGCAATTCCTCCTGCCCACCATCGGGCGCTTCCACCGATTGGAAGCGATCGTGACGCTCGGCGCCATCGCCCACCAGTCGACCGTACGCGCGCTCGGCCAGCGCATCGCCGTCCTCCCCTTCAAGCACGGCGCGCGACAGAACGTCGGCGCGGTGACGCTGTTCCCGAGCTACCACTGCTCGCGCTACAACACCAACACGGGGCGGCTGACGGAGGCGATGTTCGTGGACGTGTTTGCGGCGGTGCGGGAGAGGCTGGGGTAGGCCGGTGTGGCGGCGAACCGACTTTCCAACCCGATCATCAGGCGGTCCTCAGCCGGCATGACGTCATCAAGACACATCGCCGATCAGCATGGCATGATCGCCCTGCTGGCCAATGCAGCGGCGACGGACGGTGTCACGCTCGTCGGTGTGTGCGGACATGCAGGGGTGGGAAAGACCACGCTTTGCCGGCAGATGACGGCCGCATTGCCGCATTTCGTCTTCCATCTGAATTGCGACCGCTTCTCGACATTCAGCCGCCCGGAGCGCAGACGGCGCATCGATCTTGCGGTCGCCTCCGGTGACCCGGTTCGTGCGGAAGCCGAAGAAAACCCGCGAAACTGGTATGACTGGGCTGCCTTTTCGATGGCGTTGCAATCGCTTCGGGAAAAACGGGCCTTCGAATGGGATCGGGCGTGGAACAACGAGAACGGCTTGCTTGACGCCCGGTACGGTCTCTCGCTTCCGCCTTTCGGACCCGCCGTGGTCCTTTGCGACTGCATCTACCTCCTCCACGATCCCGTGCGGCAGTGGTTCGACCTGATGCTGCTCGTTCAGGCAAGCGCAGCAGCGGTCGACGAACGCCGACTTCGCCGCTCCGGGGACAAGGCCGACCTGGCGAAGGCGCGGCGCGACCGTTTCGAGGGACCCTATTTCGAGGCGTACGGATCTCGGGCGGACTGTATCGTCGAACCTTCGGGAGAGGCGTGATACTGGCGGCGGGGGCCACTGTCGCAATGGCAGCCCATCGGCCACCATTGCTCTCCCAACTCACCGCTGTGCCATGCCGAGGCCAAGCGCGCGGGCGACGGTTTCGCTTTCGGCGGCCAGCGTTTCGAAGTGACGGCGGCGGCCGTTGTTCTCGCGCCAGAAATAGCCGACCGTGCGGCGCGCCGACCAGCCATCGATGCGCAGCAGGACGACGTCGTTGTCGCGACCGAACTCGGAACGGGCATAGAGTTCGGGAAAGAGCGAGCAGCCCATGCCGATGGATACCATCTGGCGGATCGCGTCGAGGCTCGTACCCTCGTAATCCTCCACGAAGATCGCGCCCGAGGCGGCGGCGAGCTCGCGCACGCTGTCGAACAGCCGGTGGCCGCGGCCGAGCGTGAGCAAGCGTTCGTCGCGCAAGTCCTCCACACTGGCCACGCCTTTCCCCTCCAGCCGGTGCCCGGCCGGAACGCCAAGGAAAATTCCCTCTTCGCAGAGGATGCGAAAGACGAGCCTGTCGGCGCGCGGGATCGGGCCGAGCCCGCAATCGACCACACCGTCGAGGACATCGCGTTCGATGGAGGTCGGCCGATCCTCGCGAATGTAGAGCTGGAGGTCGGGATAGGCGCGGTGGATCGTGGGTAGCAGCCGGGGCAGGAAATAGGGGCCGAAGGTGGGCGCAACGCCCAGACGGATCAGACCGCCAAGGTTCACGGCACCGGCTCGCGCCTCGGTGACGATATCGTCGAGGGAGGCCAGCACCGAACGCGCGGTAGCAACGACGCGGCGGCCGACCGGCGTGGGTTGGACCGCGCCGGGCATGCGGTCAAAGAGCGCGGCGCCAAGCTGCTTTTCAGGAGGGCCACCTGGATGGAGAGCGTCGGCTGCGAGACATGGCAGCGGCGGGCCGCGCGTCCGAAATGGCGCTCGTCATCCAGAGCGACGAGATATTCGAGCTGGCGGTGAGACGGGCGAAAAGGCATGTTTCGATATAGTCGCTCTATCGATTGAAGTTCAACTATCAATTGGAACTATCGATTCGGCATCCTCATCTCCCTGTCGTCACCACCTAGAGGAGGACCGGACATGGATACATTCGTGAAGGCACTGGAACGGCGGCGCGAAGAGGTTCAGGCCAAGATCGACGCGGAGTTGGCGAGGCCGCGCCCCGATGCCTTGAAGCTGTTGTCGCTGAAGAAGCTGAAGCTGCATTTCAGGGACCAGATCGAATTCATCCATCGCTCGGACAGGAACAAGGCGCCGGTGATGGTCGTCCGGCGTCGCTCGCCGTTCCAGGTCGGCCAGCGGGCCTGATCGCCATCGCGCCAGCCCGGGCGCCGCTTCCCAAGCAGCCGCGCCCGGGCAGGGCGGACCGGACGGGCGCAAGATGCGGGAGCGGCGGCGGGACGTGTCAGCCCCGCTCCTTCAGGAGCCGGCCCTTCTCGCGCGACCAGTCGCGTTCCTTCTCGGTCTGGCGCTTGTCGTGCAGTTTCTTGCCGCGAGCGACGCCGAGGAGGAGCTTGGCGCGGCCCTGATCGTTGAAGTAGATCTTCAGCGGCACCATGGTCATGCCCTCGCGGTCGACCGCCTGGGAGAGCTTGGCCATCTCGCGCTTGTTGACCAGGAGCTTGCGGCGGCGGCGCGGCTCGTGGTTGAAGCGGTTGGCCTGAAGGTATTCCGGCAGATAGGAATTGATCAGCCAGATCTCGCCGCCCTCGTTGGAGGCGTAGCTGTCCTGGATGTTGGCGTGGCCGCCGCGCAGCGACTTCACCTCCGTGCCGGTCAGAACCAGGCCCGTCTCCAGCGTGTCGAGAATCTCGTAGTTGAAGCGGGCCTTGCGGTTCTCGGCAACGGTGCGGTTGTTCGGATCGGCTTTTCTGACCTGGACCATGGCTGAAAGATGCGCTCTTTGCGCGTCAGTTCAAGAGGCCGGCATGCTGCATGGCTGCGTCGATCTTCTCGGCGGTGGCCGCCTCGATGGTGACGAGCGGCGAGCGCACGACGTTTTCGACCCGACCGAGCCTGGACAGCGCGTATTTGGTGCCGGAGACGCCGGGTTCGATGAAAATGGCCTTGTGCAGCGGCATCAGCCGATCCTGCAGCGCCAGCGCGCGGTCGCGGTCGTTGGCCATGGTGGCGGCCTGGAACTCGGCGCAGAGGCGCGGCGCGACATTGGAGGTGACCGAGATGGCGCCGACGCCGCCATGGGCGTTGAAGCCGAGCGCGGAGGCGTCCTCGCCCGAGAGCTGGATGAAATCCGGCCCGCAGGTGATGCGCTGCTCCGACACGCGCTCGATCTTGCCGGTGGCGTCCTTGACGCCGACGATGTTGGAGAAATCATGCGCCAGCCGGCCCATCGTCTCGGGCGTCATGTCGATGACCGAGCGCGGCGGGATGTTGTAGATGATGATCGGCAGCGTCGTGGCGCGCGCCACGGCGGCGAAATGCTCGTAGAGCCCGCGCTGGGTCGGCTTGTTGTAGTAGGGCGTCACGACCAGCACCGCATCGGCGCCAGCCTCTTGCGCGAACCGCGCCAGCTCGACGGCCTCGACCGTGTTGTTGGAGCCCGCGCCGGCGATGACCGGCACCTTTCCCTTTGCCACGTCGATGCAGGCCTTCACCACCTGGCGGTGCTCGTCATGCGAGAGCGTGGGCGATTCGCCGGTGGTGCCCACCGGCACGACGCCGTTGGAGCCCTCGGCGATCTGCCACTCGACGAAGGCCTTGAAGGCTTTCTCGTCGAACCCGCCATCCCGCTGGAAGGGGGTCACGAGAGCGGTGAAAGAGCCTCTGAACATTTTTCCGACGAACTCCCTTGGCATTGGTCGCGTTCCGACGGGACCGCGCGCGGGCTCTTTAGCCGATCGTGGCCCCGCGCACCATAGGCAGCCGGCGCAGCACTGGCACAAGACGGCGCATTTGCGGCATTTTTGACCCATCTCGCGTAGAGTCAGCGGCAAGACACCGCCCGGTAACCATTTCGGCAAGGATGAAGCGCATAGTGAACAAAGAGACAAGCGGATTCCGGAGAGCTGCGCCGATGCGTGGAATCGTTCTGCTCGCGACGTTGATGGCGACCGTGGCGGCCGCGCCCTTGCCCGCGCTGGCGCTGCGGCTGCCGGCCGCCGAAGTGCCCCTGCCCTCGCCGCGTCCGGACCCGACGGCGGTGACAGGGGCGATCGCCATCGAGCCGCCGGCCGTCGGCATGATCGCGGACCCGCTTGCGATCGGGCTCGATGCGCTCGCCGGCACGCGCATTCCCGCCGCGCAGGCGATCCGCGACAGCCTGCCGGAGGGGTCGCTCGACCGCGCCATCCTGACCTGGGCGCTGGCGAGCGGCGGCTTTTCCACTATCGACGCCGACGAGATCGAGGCCGCGGCGCTGGAGCTTCAGGGCTGGCCCGGCATGGAGGCGATCGAGCGCAACCGCGAGCGCGCCAGGCTGCGAGCGCTGACCGAGCCGCAGGCGATCGTGGAGGCTTTCGCCGACCGGCCGCCGAACACGCTGGAGGGAACGCTCCTTCTTGCGCGCGCGCACCGCCTCCTGGGCGACGAGGCGAGCGCGGTGGCGGTGCTGGCTCCGGTCTGGCGGACGGCCAGGCTCGACAACGCGACCGAGGCGCGGCTGATCGCGGAATTCGGGACGATGCTGCCAGTCCACGAACACCGCTTCCGGATGGAACGGATGCTGCACGCCAACCGCACCCAGTCGGCCTTGCGGATCGCACCGCTGGCGGGCGCCGAGGCGCTGGCCAGGGCCTGGAGCGCGGTGAACGGCGGCGAGCGGAATGCCGCGGCGCTGCTGGACGCAGTGCCGGAGGAAGAGCGCGGCTCGGCTCACGTGTTCGCCAAGGCGCGATGGCTGCGCCGCGACGGACAGTTCATCGAGGCGGCGGAAACGATGCTGTCGGTGCCCCGTGATGCCCAGGACGTTGCCGATCCCGATGCGTGGTGGGTGGAACGGCGGGTGCTGTCGCGCGAGATGCTCGACATCGACAGGCCCGACCTCGCCTACGCCATCGCCGCCGCCCATACGGCCGAAAGCCCGGCGATGGCGGCCGACGCCGAGTTCCATGCCGGATGGTACGCGCTGTCCTTCCTCGACCAGCCCGAAACGGCGCTCACCCATTTCGAGCGCATCGCCGAGCTGACGTCGGGCGCGATCTCGCAGTCGCGGGCCTTCTACTGGATGGGCCGCGCCATGGAAGCCGGCGCTCCGGGCGACGCGGGCCTCGCCTATGAGAAAGCGGCGGTCTACGGCACGGCGTTCTACGGGCAGCTTGCCGCCGCCAAGCTCGGTCGCCCGGCCATCCCGGTTTCCGTGCCGCTGCCCGCGCCCTACGAGCGCCTGGTTTTCGCCCGCCGGCCGGTCGTGGCGGCGATCCGTCGGCTGGAGGCGGCCGGCCATGCCGGGCGCGCCGAGCAGCTCTACCGGGGGCTGGCGGCGGAGCTGACGAACCCGCGCGAGATCGCGCTTCTGGCCGGCATGGCCGAACGGCGCGGCGACCACACGCTGGCCCTGAGAGTGGGCAAGATCGCCGCGGCGCGCGGCATCGACATCGGCGCGCTGGCCCATCCCGTCGGCGCCATACCGGCCGACGCGCAGATTTCGGGCGCTGGCGAGGCGCTGGCCTACGCCATCGCCAGGCAGGAGAGCGAGTTCAACGCCAGCGCGGTGTCGGGCGCCGGCGCGCGCGGGCTGCTGCAACTCCTGCCCGGCACGGCGCGCGACATGGCGCGCGGAGCGGGTCTCGCCTATTCGCCGGCGCGGCTGACCACCGACGCGGCCTACAACGCCACGCTGGGCGCGGCCTTCCTCGCCGACCAGCTCGGCCGCTTCGACGGCTCCTACGTGCTGACGTTTGCCGGATACAATGCGGGGCCCAGCCGCGCGCGCGACTGGATCAGCCGCTATGGCGATCCGCGCGGCGCCGACATCGAGGCCGTCGTGGACTGGATCGAGCGCATTCCCTTCACCGAGACGCGCAACTACGTCCAGCGGGTGATGGAGAACTATCAGGTCTACAAGATGCGGCTGACCGGCACGACCGAGATCGCGCGCGACCTGGTCGCGGGGCGCTAGAGGCGCGGCGGTCGCGAACGGCCGACGCGAAGCTACTGGCCGAAATCTCAAAAAAAAGAAAACCCGGCGGTTGCCCGCCGGGTTTCCGAACCTGTCCTGGGATCGGTTAGAAGTAGCGCGCGCACCAGATCTTTGATCATTTCCTTCAGGCTCAAGCTGCGATCGTTGTTCCCATGCATTGAGAACTCGGCCCCAGCGCAGCATTGCCCGTCGGGGTCGCTTGCCAATGAAGCGGCTAGTGGGTAGTTGGATCCCAGCTAGAGGAGCCTGAATTTGACGGTCGCTGTGCTTGGTGGTGGTTTGCAGGGATGTTGCATCGCCCTCGCGCTCGCCAACCGCGGACAAGATGTCGTCCTGTTCGATCGCCAGCCCGACATCCTCACCCGAACCGCGGTCGCCAACGAAGGCAAGGTCCATCTCGGCTGGATGTACGCGGCGGATCCTTCCATGTCCACGGCGCGCGTCATGGTCCAAGGCGCGCTCGCCTTCGCGCCGTTCCTGGAACGACATCTCGGCGCTTCGCCAGGGAGCTTCACCACGTCCGAGCCAGCCGCCTATGCCGTTCATCGCGAAAGCCAGCATGGTGTCTGCGAGGTGAAAGCCTACTTCGCCGCACTGCATGCGTTGATCGCGGAAGCGTCAGCGGGACGGCGCGATGACTATTTCGGCCGCGACCTTTCGCTGGCGCCGCGCCAATGGTCCGACGTCGAAAGCCTCGCTGCGTTCGATCCGTCCGACGTGCTGGCCGTCTTCGACACGCCGGAGGTCGCGATCGATCCGATCGAGTTGGCGAGCCGACTGCGCGCTGCGGTCGTGGCCCATCCCCGCATCGAGATGCGGCTCGAACACGAGGTCGAGAGCGCCAGCGAGAACAGGGACGGGGTGACCGTGGCGACGCGGATGGGCGAAGCGCACGGAAAAGAGCGGTTCGATCACGTCGTCAATGCCCTGTGGGACGGCCGGATCGCCCTCGATCGAACAATGGGGCGCGATCCCGGAAGAGCGTGGATACACCGCCTGAAGTACGGGGTGAGTTTTACCTGGCCCGTGAATCGGCCGCGTCCGCCCAGTGTCACCTTCATATCGGGTCCGTTCGGCGAGGTCGTGAGCTATCCCGACATGACCACCTATCTGACGTGGTATCCGTCCTGCGTGCTGGACTATTCGAGCGCGATCGTGCCTCCGATCTGGGCAACCCATCCCGACGAACCGCTCCGTTCAAAGGTGGTCGACGATACGATTTCGAGCCTTGGCGCGATCGTGAGGGCTCTCCGCCGGATCGAACCGGACGGCCTGCAGGACCTGCGGGTCAAGGGTGGGACGATCGTGGCCTGGGGCGAGACCGACATCGACGATCCTGAAAGCGAGTTGCACAAGCGCTACGAGATCGGCGTAAACAGCTGGGGACGCTATCACTCGGTCGATCCGGGCAAACTGACAATGGCGCCGTTCTTTGCGGAGATCTGCGCCGATCGGATCGCGCGGATTGGATAGTGGAGCGAATCTGTCATTCGAGTTCGGTTCACGGCGAGCGACAGGTCAAATGTCAAATTCAAAGCTCCACTGAGAACCTGAATCTGCTAGTGATCCTGCCGACATCTGCGCGGGCGCTCATCCCAGCGGGATGCAGATGTCGGAATCGGTCCACTGGAGCATTTCCGGTGAACATTGAATCGCTCTGCCGGAGGGCATCCGGCCCAAGGTCGAGGGTTTCGTCGAAGGTCGATGTGGTTCATCGGCCGAGCCGGAACCCGAAGGATCTGGACCAGATGCACCCGGCCCGAAGGGTTTGCCGCTTCCCGGCGCCCGCTTCGTCGAGCCGCTCGGCCGTGGCGCCACCACGACCTTCACGGCGCTTCTGGCGGATCGCCTCGCAATCGGGCAAACAGAGCGAACCATTGTCCACCGGAAATGCCCTAGACGGAGGCGCGCCGACATGTCGAGACACATCACGGTCGGCATCCCCGTCTACAAGGGGCAGGAGCAGGTCGGGAAAGCCCTGCAGTCATTGCGGGAACAGACCTTCGGGGAGTTCGAGGCGATCATCTCGATCGACGGCGGCGACGAAGAGAGCGCGCAGGCGTGCCGGCCCTTCCTCTCCGACAGCCGCTTTCGCATGGTCGTGCAGCCCGAGCGACTGGACTGGTACGGCAACTTCAACTGGTTGCTCCGTCAGCCGATGGGGGACTTCTTCTGCTACCGTCAACACGACGACTGGACGACGCCCGAGTTCTTCGAGCGTCTTCTGCAGCTCGCCGACCGGCATCCCGAGGCCGCCATCCTCTACACGGACTGCCAGTGGCACGGCGGACGCAACGACCTCGATGCCGCACCTTCGATCGAGGGTGAAACGCTGTCACGCCTGCGCCAGTTCATAGAACAGAAAAGACCCGAACCCGTGCGCGGCATCATCCGCGCGGCGGCGGTCGACCAGGCGGGGCCGGTTCGTTCGGACGAATTCCGCGCGCTTTCGGAGGTCTTCGTCTGGCTCGCCAAGGTTTTACGATGGGGCAGTTTCGTCCGGTTGCCGGAGCCGCTGTACCATCGGCTGGACCACAAGGACAATTATCACAAGCAATGGTTCGACTGGCCGGTCGAGCGGAAACGCGAGTCCTGGTCCACGCTCTTCACGGGCCTGATCGAGGCGGTTCAACCCGCCTGCGGCACCATCGAGGAACGGCTCTTCTTCCAGCATTTCATTCTCGACCGGATCGCCGTCTGGCGACCCGAACAGAGCTACCATCACCTGCCGGAAACCCCCCACGACAGCGGGCTGACGATCAGATCCTGTCTCGAGCGACTGGCCAAGGAGGGACACCTGGAACGGTGGATCGAACCCGCGTCGCTCGCCAGCCCGGCCCTTGCCGTCGCCTTGTCCGAACGCGACCGGCTCCTCGACGAACTCGCCTCCCTTCAGTCGGCGAACCGGAGTCTGATCGACGAGTGCGAAAAAATTCGCCGTCCCCGCGCAACGCGACCGGGCGGCTTTCTGCGGCGTCTATTGAAATCGTGAAGGACGCATTCGCGGGGGCAAGTGGCGGAGAGGATGGGATTCGAACCCACGAGAAGCTTTTGACCTCTACTCCCTTAGCAGGGGAGCGCCTTCGACCACTCGGCCACCTCTCCGTTGCCGCCCGGATAAACCGGAATGTCGGCTCGCACAAGGTGTTTTCCCGTCGCTCGAAACAGAAGGCGGCAACGGACGAGCTCGCCGGTCGCGCCGTGCGGACGGCGGGGCGGGACCATACGAGGCGGAACTGCGGTGGCGACGGCGCCGCGCCTTCTCCATTCCTTTGCGTGAAGGGTTTTGTCGATTCGACGCTCCGGAGCGACCAGTGTGAGGCAGGGAGGGAATCGCTTGCCGATTCTGCCCACGAAAGCGCAAATCCGCGGCGCCACGCGGGTCGAGAAGGTTACTCGTTTATGAACGTTCGCCTCATTCCCGGCCCGAGGGCGTCAAAATCGTGGCATTTGTGCAACATCGCTTCGACATCGAGCACCGGCAAGCCCTCGAGAGGTCGTTCGGCTGTTGAACCGGCCGGCGCGGCGAGTATGGTTGGCCTCGGAGAAGGGGCGCAGAGACGCATCTTTTTCGGAATAGGGGATGGGGCAGTCCATGCTGTCCTTCAGCCAGAATACCCAGACCCACTTTGAAACTTTGACTGGAGGTCAGAAAATGAACATCAAGAGCCTTCTTCTCGGCTCGGCTGCGGCTCTCGTCGCGGTCACCGGCGCTCGCGCCGCAGACGCCATCGTCATCGCAGAGCCGGAGCCGGTCGAATACGTTCGCATCTGCGACGCTTACGGCGCTGGTTTCTTCTACATCCCCGGCACCGAGACCTGCCTTCGCTTCGACGGCTACGTCCGCATGCAGATCGGCACCAACGACGAAGACGAAGCTTGGACGTTCACTACCCGCGCCCGCCTGAACGTCGATGCACGTTCGGACACCGAGTGGGGCACGCTGCGCGGCTTCATGCGCGTACAGGCTGACACGACCGAGAACGCAGACGGCGACTATCGCATGGACCAGGCGATCGTTTCGCTCGGCGGTTTCTACGTCGGCTACACCGAGTCCGCTTGGGCTGCCCCGTGGGGCCTGCCGGGCATCGCCCGCTTCGGCATCCTGCACACCGACGCCGGCGGTTCCTACGCCTACCAGCAGCGCCAGCAGATCGGCTACACCTTCTCGGGCGGCAACGGCGTGTTCGGCTCGATCGTCCTTGAGGACGACGAGCAGGACGGCGAAGGCTACATGCCCGACGTGGTCGGCGTCCTCGGCATCAGCCAGGGCTGGGGTGGCGTCTGGGCCAAGGTTGCCTACAACGAGTCCGAAGAGGCGTTCAACGCCATGATCGGCATGCAGTACAACATCCCGAACATGGCCGGTTCAAACATCCGCCTCGGCGCGTTCTGGGCTGAAGAGGCCGGCAACGCCTACGCGGTCAACATGCCGGTGAGCGGCGCCGACGCCGAGTGGTCGGTTGCTGCTTCGTACAACCACAGGTTCAACGCCCAGTGGGCCGCGACGATTGGCGCCCAGTATTTCGACCAGTTTGGCGGCGACGACGCCTGGCTCGTCCAGGGCGCCGTGGTCTGGGCTCCGGTCACCAACTTCGAGGTTCGCCTCGAGGGTAGCCATGCAGTCGAGGACGACTGGGACGATACGACCAGCGGCTTCCTCCGCTTCACGCGCTACTTCTAAGCGCCTGAACACTTAGGCTTCTACCCGCGGTCCTCAGGGTCGCGGGTAGTTGTATTTGTGCAACGCGGTTACCAGAAAGAGCTGACCTCTGGACGAGAGTCTTGATAATCCCGCCTGATACATCTCTGCTTCCCGGGTTCGCCTATGCGGCCGAACGGCGGGGGAACTATGAAGGATCAGGAGAAACCGAACGCATGGGGCGAGGGCAGTGTTCACTCATACTCGCTATCGTATGGCCAAAGCTCTCCGTTTCCCACTCCACGAGTAGTATCCAGCTGCACACTGCTTGCGCTGTATGCTCGTTACAACGGCATTCTGTGGGAAGAGGGCTTTCACAAATACAATGTGTCGGCTTTCATTCGAGAAATTCACGAAGTAGTTGAAGGCGTTGCCTTCAGTGTTTTCTCGCAAGACTTGCTTGATCAAGTGATCGGCGCACTCCGCAACCGTGGCAATAGCAATGCGACCATCAATCGTAAGTTGGCTGCTTTAAGTAAACTGCTGCGGAAAGCTCACAAGATGGGCGACATACACAGCCTTCCTGAATTTCGACGGCAGAAAGAACGTGCTGGTCGGATTCGATTCCTCGAAAAGAATGAGGAAATACTGCTTTTTTCCGCCATCGCTCAGAGATCGGGGGAATACTTCAATCTATCGGTGTTTCTCGTAGATACCGGCTGCCGACTCGGAGAAGCTCTGAAGCTCCGTTGGGGCGATATCCAGGATGGGCGCGTCACTTTCTGGATCACGAAATCAGGAAAGAGCCGGTCGATACCGCTGACATCCCGTGCTCAGCAGGCAGTCGACGTTCAGAAGTCAATCCCGATCGGGCCATTCACGTCGATCAAGCCGCATCTCTATCGGGCAGCGTGGAACGAGGCGAAGGCAGAGATAGGGCTCGGTGACGATCGGGACGTTGTTCCACACGTATTACGACACACGTGCGCGTCCCGCTTGGTTCGTGGTGGCATCGATCTACGAAGGGTACAGACCTGGCTTGGGCACCAGACTTTGACGATGACGATGCGATACGCCCACCTGGCGACGCATGATCTCGATATGTGCATCCCCATACTGGAACGTTAAATATTTTATTCTAATTTTCACAGAAATTATGAATTATTCCTCGTTTATAGTAGAATTAGGGAAATATAGAAATCAATAAATGATTTTACTACGTTTTCTTCTGACTGCGGAAGGCAACAAGATTATCCTTACGAAGAGCGTGGGCTTTTCCAACGGAGATAACGTGTCTCTCTGCGAGTAGGCGAACGCTGGCATTGTCGGCGACATCCCGGTGGAATTTCTCCGAATCTATGATGACTTTAGGTCTCCCGAGCATTACGCCATTCAATTTAGCTCTGTTCAAGCCCGCCTTTACCCTCTCCCGGATCATCGCCCGCTCGAATTCGGCAAATACTCCCGTCATCTGGAACATGGCTTTCCCAGAGGGAGTGGTGGTGTCCAGCGCCTGTTGATGAAGATAGAGGTCAATCCGGTTCGCCTGAAGCTGGTCCAACGTTTCAACAAGTCCCGAAAGGCTCCTCCCCAACCGGGAGACATCCCAGCTCATCAGCACTTCGAATTTGGCTCTGACAGCATCCTTCAAAGCCATGTCGAATGCCGGGCGCTTGTCTCTACCCTTGGCTCCGCTGACACCGGCATCTTCGTAGGTTGCGACGATCTCCCAACCCTTAGCCTGGGCTACCCTCTCCAACTCGATCCGCTGGTTCTCGGTCGTCTGCTCCTTGGTGCTCACTCTGAGGTACAATGCTGCCCGCTTCATCGGTGCCTCCATGTTCAAAAAACATCCCTATTATGAACACCATTTCTCGACGTTGCAAAGCGCCAGTTTTCAAGCGATTCGAGGGTGGCAATTCGAGGGGGATTTTTGAACGGCTTGCGCTGCCTCAATAAAGGGCAACCTCTCAGCCGAAAGCGCCGTCAATGCCAGACGGGACAGGGCCAGATCACGATCGATGCCATACCGGCAACAAAGGGGAGCCGGGCGAGTGCCAGGCCGGGGTAGGGTAGATCGGTGTACTCGCCCCACCTATTTTCGGGCTGAAAGACTGTAAAGTAGAAAGAAAATAATCAAATGTAATATGTAAATAGAATGACTTTTTACACTGTAATAAAACCAAAAATAATTCCAATAACGATTGACATAGACTGTATTTATGTTATAATTACCCGTGTATAGAACCATTAGAAGGAGGAATTTAACATATTTCAATTTAAGAGAATTGCGGGCAACATCTACATTGTAGACTTTTCAGATTTCGAGCGTGGCGAGGAGCCGATTGAAACCCATCCGGTATCTGATACCGGAGATGATACCGAACCGGTCGTCGCCAAGCCAAATGGCCGCAGGAAGCCACTTGCAGAGGAAGCGGACGATTATCCATCTGTCGTCGCTATCCTAACTGACCAGTGGCGCCTGATTGTTTGTCGCGACGGCATCCAGTGGATTCTTCAGAAGCGTGGCGGAAAGACTGATGGCAAACCCCGATGGCGCGCGAAGAAGTGGTGCCATAGCAAGGTGGGGCTGATACGTTCCCTCCGTGACGAGGGCGTTGCGCCAACTCTGATAGCTCAGGACATCATTGACCGCTTGCCAGACGATATCGCAAAATCGGCTTAAACTGACGATTAGCCGAGGAAGGGGGAGTGCTGCCGGATCCAGCCCTCTCCCTTCATTTTGAGGAAATGGCTACGCCTCTCGCGGTACCGGGCGAACTGACGCTGACTTTCGTGGTCCGACCAGAATTCCTCGTGGCTCTTCACGTTGCAATCGTCCAGTTCGAACGCTTCCGGGATTGTCGCCCGCAAGTGATCAAACCAGGTGTTGTCGGCTTTGACGTCGATTTCCTGCCCCATCCGCTCGGTGAACTCCCGGATCATAACGTCCTTAAGCTCGTTCTCCTGACCCAGCTTCACCACAAAGCTGTCATGGATCGGTAGGGCCAGCTTCTTCCTCTCCATCATGGTCAGCATCACGGCTTCGGCGATATCGGAATCTGTCCGTTGCAACCGTACGCCGACACCGGTCCTGAAGTGTTTGGCTATGGGCGCATGATGAGCTTCGACGGCTTCAACCAACTGCTTCCAGTTCCAGCCCTTCGGCAAGGCGTCTTTCCTCGGTGCCTCCATCCTTCCGGGCGCATTGATAACCTTCAGCAGGGTTTTCTTGATCAGGGGTCGATAGCGCTGATCGATTCCGTCGATTTGGTATGCATCGCCTTCGAGTTTCATACCCTCCATGGCGTAGAGCATCACGATCTGCATGTTCGAAAAGTCGACCTCAGCGGTTGGCCACCAGTCGATCGTCAGCCACTGCCTGTGTTGTCGAGGAACGTTCTGCCACCAGCCCCCGTAAAAGCGCCCTCCTTCGTCGAAGGTTCCATTGTTGAAGACGCGGTACAGGTCACGTTGCAGAAGGAGGTCCAGAGCGGTGTATCTGTCCTCCTCTTCGTGCTCGTCATCGTCATTTGCAGCCCCTTGGAGCGTGGCGAGGACGTCATCCGGGACAAGAAGGTCCACCCAATGCTCTTGGGCAAAGGAGTTGTACGTCGCCACGTTGTCGGCCATCGTCTCCGTCTGTTCCGTGGGATCAAAGTTGATGAGTTTTCGTCCGTTCTCCTTTCGGTCCTTTAATCGGATCGACGGAAGTTTTATTGTTCGGTAGAGATCACTCAGGAGAGGGGAGAATGGGTTATCCTCTAAAGTACTCCTGATAATGGGTAATGTATCGTTCTGATCGTATTTGCTGAGGATTATCTCCTCTACATAATCAATCAATAAATTAGATGGACGATACCTTGTTGTATAGCCAATATTTCTGATTGGATTATAATTACCGCCCTTTATATCATCAAAGAAGCCATTCTTTTGAAGAAATGAAAGACACGTACGTACAGAAATATCATTAATCTTGAATGGATTGAATTCAGTAGCCGGATAGAATCCATTCTGTGATGAAATAATCGTGTAAAGATTACAATCGTTGATATGATTTCTGTAAATATTCGCAATAATGACACTCATAGATCTTGTGACAGAAGAAAGAAAATCTTTCCGCATCATCTCCCGACCGGATAGACGAATGGCACCTGCTGCTAGTTCCTGAATAGCCGGGATGTGCTCCTCTTTCAGGGACAGATCCGGTCTCAGCCACACGGCATGATCGAAATTATCTCTGTAGGGTTCCCTGTATCCCATGGTGGTCAGCATCCCCGTCGAGCTTGCCTAGGACTGCGCTGGTCTGTGCATGAGCATAGCGCATCATCATCCTGATATCACGATGACCGCTGATCGAAGCTACCTCCGGAACCGTCAATCCCTTCTCGAATAGACGACTGATTGCCTCGTGCCTGAGGTCATGGAAGTGCAGATCATCGATACCGGCTCTGGTCGTCAGCTTCTCCCATGCCAAACGGATTGCATTCGTCGTGGTGGGGAAAACCCGGTTTTCGAGGGAATCTTTCTGTTCGATTGAAGCTTTCTGGAAGCAAAAGGTGCTTGCTGCGCGGCGGGTATGGTTGGCCTCGGAGAAGGGGCGCAGAGACGCATCTTTTTCGGAATAGGGGATGGGGCAGTCCATGCTGTCCTTCAGCCAGAATACCCAGACCCACTTTGAAACTTTGACTGGAGGTCAGAAAATGAACATCAAGAGCCTTCTTCTCGGCTCGGCTGCGGCTCTCGTCGCGGTCACCGGCGCTCGCGCCGCAGACGCCATCGTCATCGCAGAGCCGGAGCCGGTCGAATACGTTCGCATCTGCGACGCTTACGGCGCTGGTTTCTTCTACATCCCCGGCACCGAGACCTGCCTGAAGTTCGACGGCTACGTGCAGATGCAGATCGCTACTGATAGCGACGATGATGAATGGAATGTGAGCACCCGTGGTCGTCTGAACGTCGATTCACGGTCCGACACCGAGTGGGGCACGCTGCGCGGCTACATGCGTCTTCAGGGTTCGAATACTTCGAACTCGGCGTCAGATGCCGAGGTAACGGTAGCTGTTGTCCAGCTCGGTGGCTTCTATGCTGGCCTTGCCGAGTCGGCTTGGTTTGCTCCGTGGGGCCTCCCCGGGATTTCCCGCTTTGGCATCATCGGGACTGACGCGGGCGGCAACGCGACGCCCGATGCGGTTTCTCGCCAGCAGATCGGCTACACGTTCTCGGGCGGCAATGGCGTGTTCGGCTCGATCGTGCTCGAAGACGACGAAGGCAGTGGTGATGGCTACATGCCTGACGTGGTCGGTGTCCTCGGCATCAGCCAGGGCTGGGGCGGCGTCTGGGCCAAGGTTGGCTACGACGAGTCCGCAGAAGATTTCGGTGTGGTCCTCGGAATGCAGTATAACATTCCGAACATGTCCGGCAGCGCGATCCGTGCAGGCGTATTCTATGCATCGGGCTTTAACAATTACGCGATCGATATGCCTGTTAGCGGGGCTACAGTAGAGTGGTCTGCCGCGGCTAGCTATTCCCACCGTTTCAACCCGCAACTTGTTGCTGCGATCGGCGGGCAGTATTTCGAACAAATGTCCACTGGCCACAATGGTTACCTTGTTGAGGGCGCTGTGGTCTGGACCCCTGTCACCAACTTCGAAGTGTGGTTTGAAGCAAGGTATGCTGATGAAGACTTCGAGGGTGATTTCAGCTCCGGCTTTATCCGCTTCCGTCGCTACTTCTAAGCGCCTGAACGAATAGAATTCGGGCCCGCAATATTTTTATATTGCGGGCCCGAACTTTTTTGCAACTGGTGAGCGCAGCGGCCGCTCCCGGACATCCATGGGCCGCATACGGCGCATAAGCCGTTGGGCTTCATCCCAGGATGAAAGACCTCGCGTGGCGCGCCGGCGCGCTTTTCGCCGCCACCCCCGTCGCTTCCGCCGACGAATGCAGGCTATCGGTCTTCCTCGTCGACACCGTCGCATGGCAGGGCGAAGCGATCGCACCAACGATCTCGACGTCTGCGTGCCGATCCTCGAGCGGCGCTGAGGTTCTGGACCCGCGTCGCGTGGTTGCAGGCGCATCGTCGCAACGCTCCGCACGCAAACCGGGCTGCGACCGGCCTCGCTTCGACTGGTCTGCCGCGCGATGTGGACGCAACCCGGCCGCGCGGCGAGGATCGCTCAGCCCTGGCCAGACGAATTTTGCCTGCAGCGATGGCTTCATTTCTGGTAATGCAGTCCGTGGGCGTGATCCGCAGATGGCGGGAACGCCGCCTTGCAATCGACCGCGAGGAAACCATCCCATCCTTCCGGCGCCACCCAGGACACGCATGATGCACCGCCCACCCCTTTTCCGCAGCGCCCTCGTCGGCCTTGCCGCCCTGCTTTCCGTCAATGTTGCCCTGGCCCAAACCGCGCCAGTGCCCGCGCCCCGGCCGGAGGTTCCAGCCGACCCGGCCGTCACGACCGCCACCTTCGGCGACTGGCTGCTGCGCTGCGTGCGCCAGCCCGCGCCTGCCGGGGAGGCCGGCCAGAAGACCGACCGTCTCACGGCCCAGATCTGCGAGGTCGTGCAGACCATCAAGGTGCAGGGGCAGACGCAGCCGATCGCGCAGCTGGCGATCGGCCGCCTGCCAGACAGCGAGCAGCTCATCATGACCGCCGTGCTGCCCGTCAACATCTCGCTGCCGGGCCAGGTCGGCGTGATCGTCGACCCCAAGGCTCCGGCGGACGGAGCCATCATTCTCGAATGGAAGCGTTGCGCGGGCGGCTCCTGCTTCGCCGACACCCGCCCCGACGAAGGCAGCCTGCGGCCGCTGCGCACGGGCGAAGCCGGGCAGATCCGCTTCGCCGACGCCGGCGGCCGGATCATCTCGGTCCCGGTGTCGTGGCGCGGCCTCGACCAGGCCCTCGCCGCGCTCGAAAAGCAGTCCTGATCGAGTTCGAGCCTGCGTCGCCGCGCCATCGGGCGCGGTCGCGCCATCGGGCGCGGTCGCGCCATCGGGCGCGGTCGCGCCATGGCGACGGCTCCCCGAGCTTCGCGCGGACAGGTTTCCGTCAGGTGCCGCAGAAGGTCTTCGTCACCCGCTCGTGCGGCTGTGGCGGCAAGGCATGGGCGGCCCTTCCGGGCTGCTCGTCGAACGGTCTTTGCAGCACCTCGACCAGGGCTTCGAAGGGCGCGAAGTCGGCACGGTCCTCGGCGGCGCGGATCGCCTCCTCGACGCGGTGGTTGCGCGGGATGTAGGCCGGGTTGGCCAGGCGCATGGTCTCGCGCCGCTCCGCGTCCCGTCCCGGTTCGCGCGTCAGCCGGTCGCGCCATTTCACCGACCAGGCGTCGAAGGCCGCCGGTTCGGCAAACAGCGACCGCACCGGCCCCTCGCCCAATGGCGCTTCCAGTTCGGCGATCAGCCCCCGGAAGGTGAGCGTGAAATCGGGCGAATGCTCGGCCATCAGGGCAAACAGGTCGCTGGCCAGTTGCACGTCGTGGTCTTCGGACGTCAAAAGGCCGAGCTTGGCGCGCAGTCCGCCGTGGAAGGCGGGCTCGTAGCACGCCTGAAAGCCGCGCAGCGCCGCTTCGGCCAGGGCGATCGCCTCGGTCTGGTCGTCGGCGATGAGCGGCAGCAGCGTCTCGGCCAGCCGGGCGAGGTTCCAGACCGCGACATGCGGCTGGTTGGAATAGGCATAGCGACCCGCGCGGTCGATCGAGGAAAACACCTTGTCGGCCTCGAACTCGTCCATGAAGGCGCAGGGGCCGTAGTCGATCGTCTCGCCCGACACGGTCATGTTGTCGGTGTTCATCACCCCGTGGATGAAGCCGACCAGCATCCAGGACGCCACGAGCCTGGCCTGCGCGGCGATGACCGCTTCGAGCAGCGCCAGGTAACGCCCCGCGCCCGGCCCGATCTCGGGATAGTGACGGGCGATCACATGGTCGGCCAGCGCGCGGACGCCGTCGGTATCGCCGCGGGCGGCGAAATACTGGAAGGTGCCGACGCGGATGTGGCTCGCGGCGACGCGGGTGAGGATGGCGCCGGGCAGAGGCCAGTCGCGATAGACCTTCTCGCCCGTCGTCACGACGGCCAGGCTGCGGGTGGTGGGAATGCCGAGCGCGGCCATCGCCTCGCCGAGGATGTATTCGCGCAGCACCGGCCCGAGCGCCGCCCGGCCATCGCCGCCGCGCGAGAAGGGCGTCGGCCCCGAGCCCTTCAACTGGATGTCGCGGCGGCGGCCATGCTGGTCCACGACCTCGCCGAGCAGCATCGCGCGACCGTCGCCGAGCTGCGGCACGAAATTTCCGAACTGGTGGCCAGCATAGGCCTGGGCGATCGGCGGCGCACCATTGGGCGGGCGGCTGCCGGCGAGCATTTCCACCGCCTCGGGCGTCTTCAGCGCATCCGGATCGAGGCCGAGGTCGCGCGCGAGCGCGTCGTTGAGCTTCACGAGACGCGGCTCAAGCACCGGCGACAGGCCCGGCCTGGCATGGAAGCGGGCGGGCAGGTCCGCATAGCTCAACTCGAAAGGTGGGAGCTCCAAGGCTCGGATCGGCTGCGAGGCGTCCGCGAGCGGTGTCTCGCCGTGGCTGTGCTGTGGATTCGTCATAATCGCCATATAGGTCAGTCGCGCGCGCGGCGCACCCTCGGTCTGGACATTCCATCGCCGTCCGCGCGCCCTAATCCTTCGATAACGAGCGGAGGATAGAATGGTCGGAACGATGGAAACGGCCATGCGTTCGATAGCGTCCCCAGGAGTATCCTGCATGCAAAACGGTTTGGAAAGCGGTTGGTTCGATGCACCGGTGACGGTCATGGATGCCGGCGAGGCGCGCGCGTACGACGTCACCAACACGCGCCAGGCGGCGGAGATCCTGCTTCATCGCTGGCCGAACGAGTGGAGCGGGAGCCACCGCGCTGCCCGACTGGCATGCCTGGCGGTTCTCAAGGGTTTCAAACCGCCGGTGCTGGCCCGCCTTGCCTTCGCGGAAGCGGCACGCGAAGCGGACATCCTCGCGGAAGGCATGTTAATGCCGGAGATCATCGACATGAAGAAGGACGTCACCAAGGTCCCGGCCGAGGACAAGCCCTTCGAAAGGGCGGTCACGGTCTCGGACTCCGTCGGCAAGATCGAAATCGTGTCGGTGCGTGACGCACGCGACTATCTGCAGAACGTGAACTGGCCGAGCGGCGCCAGCCAGGAAGTCGCGCTGAACGGTGTTCAGGCCGCCCTTGACGGCAACGCCCCGTCATCGGACGCCCGCGACCGCTTCGTCGATGCTGCCCGACAGGCCGGGGTGCTGGTTTCCGACTGAACGCTGGAACCTTTTCCGGCGCCGGCAGTTTTGTCGATGGCGACGGCATCGACAAAGCCCCCCGCTTCGATCCGTCGCCGACGTTGACCTAAGCGCCGACCCTCTCCCCCCGGAGGGTCGGCGTCTTTCGTTGCGGGGCCGATCGTCCCGGCGCCGTCCTTCGATCCGTCGGTTACTGGGCCACGAAGCCGCCATCGACGGGCATGTTGATGCCGGTCACGAACGAGGCGGCGGGCGAGCACAGCCAGACGATCGCGTCGGCGATTTCTTCAGGCTTGCCGATGCGGCCGATCGGATGCATCGGGTCCATCATCTGCGCCGACGACTGGGCGCCGCCGGTCGCCTGGTCGGCAAGCGAATCGAGCATCCGCGTGTCGACACCGCCCGGGCAGATCGAATTGATCCGGATGCCGGCCTTGCCATATTCCAGCGCCGCGTTCTTGGTCATGCCGTTGATGGCGTGCTTGGACGCGACATAGGGCGACAGGCCGGGGAAGCCGATCAGGCCCGCCACGGAGGCGATGTTGACGATCGAACCGCCGCCGGACTTCAGCATGGCCGAGATCTCGGCCTTCATGCACAGGAAGGTGCCGCGCGCATTGACGGCCATGATGCGGTCGAAATTGTCGATCGGCTGGTCGGCAAGCGGCGCGATCCGACCCTCGATGCCGGCATTGTTGCAGGCGCAGTCGATGCGGCCGTAGGTCTCGATCGCCTTCGCCACCAGAGCCTCGACATCGTCGGCCAATGCCACGTCGGCCTTGACGAAGATCGCCTCGCCGCCAGCCGCGCGGATCATTGCCGCGGTCTCTTCGCCAGCCTCCACGACGATGTCGGACACGACGACCTTCGCGCCCTCCCGCGTCATCGTCAAGGCCGTGGCTCGGCCGATGCCGGCGCTGGCGCCGGTGATCAGCGCGGTCTTTCCGGACAGGATGCCCATGGTCGATCTCCTTCAGGTTGCAGGAACGCGAATGCGTCTTCTCACCGACATCCTCGGCAATACGGGTGCTTCCGTCCTTGATCCCGCTCAATCGAGCCATCGGGAACCGGATTCCGATCGGCCTTGACCGGGGTCAAGGCGGAACGCGAGCGCGCGGCCCATGGTTGCAAGGTCGAGGCCTGTCGCCGGCCTCAAGGCCATGAACCCGCGCGGAGCGAGGCGGAAAGCAAGATGTACAAGGACCGAGCCGAAGCCGGCCGCCTGCTCGCGGCCCAGATCGCCAAGCTGGCGCTGCATGATCCCGTCGTGCTTGCGCTGCCGAGGGGCGGCGTGCCCGTGGCGGGCCCGATCGCAGAGGCGCTCGACGCGCCGCTCGACCTGGTGATCGTGCGCAAGGTGGGAGCACCGGGCAATCCCGAGCTGGCGGTGGCGGCGATCGTCGACGGAAACCCGCCCGACGTCGTGCTCAATCGCGAGATGGTGGAGGCCTACGACCTGTCGGAAGAAGAGCTGGACGAACTGGTCAAGCGGGAGCGGCCGGAGCTCGAACGCCGCGCTTCCGCGTATCGCGGCCGGCGCAAGGCGCTGTCGGTGACCGACAAGACCGCGATACTGGTCGACGATGGCGCGGCCACCGGCACGACGATGCGGGTGGCCGTGCGGGCCATGCGACGGCGTTCGCCGCGCGCGGTGGTCGTGGCGCTTCCGGTGGCGCCATCCGAGACGGTCAAGGAGTTGCGGATGGAGGCGGACCTGGTGATCTGCCTGACGGAGCCGGCGCAGTTCCGGGCGCTCAGCCTGCACTATCGCGATTTCCACCAGTTGACCGACGAGGAGGTGACGCAGTCCCTGCACGCGGCGGCGCGGCGGCGCAAGTCGGTGCTCAAGGGCTGGAAGAAAGGGCAACCGAAGCCCGATTGAGGCTGCGCGCCGGGCGCGTCCACCTTTGCCGCCGCGTGGCGCCGCCGGCCGGTTTGATACGCGTCAAGGCACGGCCCCCGCGATCACCCTAGAGGGGTGACATGTCGAGCGCTCGACCCCAGATTGATCTGCCGATCTTTTCGGCGCGCGGCCTGACCAAGGTCTATCGCACCGGAGAGGTCGAGGTCTATGCGCTCCGCGGTGTCGACCTCGACCTCGCGGAGGGCGAGATCGCCGTGTTGCTCGGGCCGTCGGGAAGCGGCAAGTCGACGCTGCTGAACATCATGGGCGGGCTCGACACGCCGAGTTCCGGCACGATGCATTTCCGCGACGAGGAACTGACCGGCTTCTCCGAGAAGGAGTTGACAGCCTACCGGCGCGACCATGTCGGTTTCGTCTTCCAGTTCTACAACCTGATCCCGAGCCTGACGGCCTGGGAGAACGTCGCCCTGGTGACCGAGATCTCCGCACGCCCGATGAAACCGGAGGAGGCGCTGGAAATGGTCGGGCTGAAAGACCGCATCCACCATTTTCCGGCCCAGCTCTCGGGCGGCGAGCAGCAGCGCGTGGCGATCGCGCGCGCCATCGCCAAGCGCCCCGAGGTGATGCTCTGCGACGAGCCGACCGGCGCGCTCGATTCCAAGACCGGCATCCTCGTTCTGGAGGCGCTTTCGCGCATCAACGAAGAACTGAACACGACGATGGCGATCATCACCCACAATGCCGGCATCAGGCAGATTGCCCATCGCGTCTTCTCCTTCCGGGATGGACGGATCGCCGAGGCGACGGTCAACGAGACCCGCGCCAAGCCGTCGGAGGTGACGTGGTGAACGCGCTGTCGGTGCTCGACCGCAAGCTGGCGCGCGATCTGGCACGGTTGTGGGCGCAGGTGCTGGCAATCTCGCTGGTGATGGCCTGCGGCGTGATGACCATCGTCATCGCCGTCGGGGCCTACCGCTCGCTCGACGAAACGCGGGCCGCCTTCTACGAGCGCTATCGTTTCGCCACCGTCTTTTCAGGGCTGACGCGCGCACCCTTGCACCTGCGCGAGGACCTTGCCGCGATTCCCGGCGTCAGCGGCGTGGACCTGCGCATCGTCAAGGCGGCGCTGCTCGACCTGCCTGGCATGTCGGAGCCGGCCACCGGCATCGCCATTTCCATTCCCGACCGCGGCGAACCGGCGGTCAACCGGCTGTACCTTCGTTCGGGGCGCCTGCCCGAGGCCGACCGCACCGGCGAGGTGGCGGTGACCGAGCCCTTCGCCAAGGCCCACCGGATGGCGCCGGGTTCGACCTTCTCGGCGATCCTCAACGGCCGCAAGCGCATGCTGACGGTGACGGGCATCGTCCTGTCGCCGGAGTACATCTACGCCATCGGCCCGGGCGACATGGTGCCCGACCAGCGCCGCTTCTGCGTTTTCTACATGCCGCGCACGACGCTGGCCGGCATTTTCGACATGAACGGCGCCTTCAACGACCTCGTCGCACGCACGCAACGGGGCGCGGACCTCAACGTCATCTCCGACCGTATCGACACGATCCTGAAGTCGTATGGCGGTACAGGCACGCACGACAGGGAGGACCAGATCTCGCATGCCTTCCTCGACAGCGAACTGCAGCAGTTGCGGGCCATGGCGGTCATCATCCCGCCGATCTTCCTGTTCGTGTCGGCCTTCCTGGTGAACATGATCCTGACGCGGCTGATCGCGCTGGAACGCGAGCAGGTGGGGCTGATGAAGGCGGTCGGCTATTCCTCGATCGATGTCGCCTGGCACTATGCCAAGCTCACGCTGCTGATCGCCATCATCGGCATCGTCATCGGCTCGCTCGCCGGCAACTGGCTCGGACGCGGGATGACGCGGCTCTATGCCGAGTTCTTCTCCTTTCCGTTCCTGATCTTCCGCCAGAGTCTCGACCTCTATGTCATCGCGGCGGGCGTGAGCGCGGCGGCAGCGCTGGCGGGCGCCGGCCGGGCGATCTGGAGCGTCGTGCGCCTGCCGCCCGCGGTGGCAATGCGTCCACCCGCGCCGACGCAGTATCGTTCGCTGTTCGGCGGATCGGCCGCGCTGGCGAAGGTCTTCTCGCAGTTGACGATCATGGCGCTGCGCCACCTGATCCGCTGGCCGGCGCGCATGCTGATGACGACGCTCGGCACGTCGATGGCGGTGGCGTTGCTGGTGACGGCGCTGTTTTCCTTCGATTCCATCGACTTCATGATCGACACCGTGTTCTTCCGCACCGAGCGGCAGGACGCGACGATCAGCTTCGGGCTGGAGCGCTCGCCGCGGGCGTTGCAAGCGGTGGCGGCGATGCCCGGCGTGCTCAGGGCAGAGGGATTTCGCGCCGCGCCGGTCGTGCTCCGCAACGGGCACCGCGAGCGTCGCCTGGTGATCCAGGGGGTGATGCCATCTCCCGACCTCGCCCGCGTGCTCGACGAGGATTTGTTGCCCGTCGAGCCGCCCGCGACCGGGCTGATGGTGTCGGAGCGGGTGGCGCGGCTGCTTCACCTGTCGATCGGCGACCGGGTGGAGATCGAACTTCTGGAAAAGGGTCACCGGATCGTCGAGGCGCCGGTGACCAGCATCGTGCAGAGCTATGTCGGGCTCGCCGTCTACATGCGCCTCGACGCGCTGGACCGGCTGGTGGGCGGCGGACCCCGGCTATCGGGCGTGCGGGTCTCGATCGACCGGGCGAAGCTCGACGATCTCTATGCCGCAGTCAAGGAGACGCCCGCCGTCGCCTCGATCGCGCTGCAAGGCGTCTCGCGCGCCCGCTTCCGCGAGACGATCGGCGAGAACATCACCATCATGACGACCGTCTACACGCTGCTTGCCGTCATCATCACCTTCGGCGTGGTCTACAACTCGGCCCGCATCCAGCTTTCGGAGCGGGCGCGGGAGCTCGCCAGCCTGCGGGTCATGGGCTTCACGCGGGGCGAGGTGTCGAGCGTGCTCCTGACCGAACTTGGCGTCATCGTGCTTCTGGCGCAGCCGCTGGGCTGGGCGCTTGGCTACGGTTTCTCATGGGCCGTCGTGCGCGGCTTCGAAAGCGACCTGTTTCGCATTCCGTTGGTCGTCGACCGCGCGACCTTCGCAACGTCGAGCCTCGTGGTGCTTGCCGTGGCGGTCATCTCGGCGCTGATCGTGCGGCGACGCATCGACCGGCTGGACCTCGTCCGGGTTCTGAAGACAAGGGAGTAGGACATGAATGCCGTCTGGATGAAGAGGCTCGGCTTCGCGCTGGCGGCCGCCGTCGTCGCCGCCGCCTTCGCCTGGGCGCTGCGCGAGCCGCCAGCCCTGGTCGACGTGGCAATCGTCGCCGAGGGGGCAATGCGCGTGACCATTCGCGAGGAAGGCCGCACCCGCGTTCGCGACGTCTACACCGTCTCGGCGCCAATCGCCGGGCATCTGTCGCGGACGGTCCTCGAGGAGGGCGACCCGGTGGCGGCGGGCGAAACGATCGTCGCGGCGATCCACCCGCTCGATCCGCCGCTGATCGACCGGCGGACGGAGGCGGAACTGCTGGCCGCACGCGATGCGGCACGGTCTGGCGTGGGCATCGCCGAAAGCGAGTTGCAGCGCGTCGAGACGGGACTGCAACTCGCCGAGGACGAACTGGGGCGCGCGATCAGGCTTTTCGGGCCCGGCATCATCTCCGAAAGCGCGCTGCAGAAGGCGCAAAACCAGGTGGACCTGAACAAGGCGGCCGTGGAGGCCGCGCGCGCCACCGTCGCCTTCCGCCGCGCCGAACTGGCAAGCGCGGAGGCACGGTTGATGTTGCCTTCGCCCCGGGGCGAGGGAGAGGACAGCTGCTGCGTCAACCTGCTCGCACCGATCGACGGCTCGGTTCTGGCGGTCCATGCCCAGAGCGAGCAGGCCGTGAGCATAGGAACCCCGATCGCCGACATCGGCGACACGTCGCGGCTCGAAGTGGTGGTCGACCTTCTCTCCTCCGACGCGGTGCGCATCGCCGCCGGAACCGAAGCGGAAATCACCGGCTGGGGCGGCGACGAGGCGTTGCCGGCGGCGGTTCGACGGGTCGATCCGGCCGCCTTCACCAAGGTGTCCGCGCTCGGCATCGAGGAGCAGCGCGTCAACGCGGTGCTGGATCTGGAAGCCGGCGATCCGCGGCTCGGCCACGGATACCGTGTCTTCGCCGAGATGACGGTGTGGAACTGCGATCTCTGCCTCACCGTGCCGATTCCCGCGCTCTTTCGCAGCGGCAGCGAGTGGAACGTCTTCGTGCTCGACAACGGCCGTCTGCGGCAGTCAGCGATCGGGATCGGACGCATGAACGACGAGACCGCACAGGTGCTGGACGGACTCTCGCCGGGCGACATCGTCGTCCTGCATCCCGGCGATACGCTCACCGATGGCGGCAGCGCAGAACCCCGAAACTGATACCCGGCAGTTCGCCAACCCGATATCGCTTGTCACCCGGCTTTCCGGAGGCCATCCGAACCTGGATGCCCATTGTCGTAGCCGAACGGACCCGATTCGGCCGAAATGCACTTTTCGCCCGGCCCCGGCGATTCGACCCAGGACGGGCCGCGCCCAACGATTGGGCGAGTGCTTTTTCGCAGTGCAGCATCCCGTCGCTCTCGTAGGCATGCTCTGTTATGCCGCCGGTGTTTCGTCACATTCTTGCAACATTCCGCCACATTCGATGCTGCACCGCACCGAGGTTGCAGATTGGGATTGCTCTCGGAAACCGACTAAGCGATCCTCAACCTGAAGGCGACGATCGAGACGGATTCACGGGGCAGCGGATAATACGCGCAATCGGGGACGGAAGACCGGCTTTCGGATGATTCAGCGGTTTGGGACACGCTACATGAAGATCAAGAATTTCCTCCTCGGAACGGCTGCCGCCCTGGTGAGCAGCAGCGCCTATGCGGCCGATGCGATCGTGATCGCCGAGCCGGAGCCGGTCGAGTACGTGCGCGTCTGCGATATGTACGGCGCGGGCTTCTTCTACATCCCCGGCACCGAGACCTGCCTGCAGTTTTCCGGCCAGGTCTTCTTCCAGGTTGGCACCGAAGGCTACGAAAACGAAGGCGACTCGCCGGACTATCTGACCTACGGCGGCAATGAGGGCGATGGCGGCTGGCTGGTGCAGACGCGGGCTCGCCTTCAGGTCGATGCGCGTTCGAGCACCGAGTGGGGCACGCTGCGCGCCATGATGCGCATCCAGGCCGACGCCAGCGAAAATGCGGATGCCGGCTATGTGATGGACAACGCCATCGTCCAGCTCGGCGGCTTCCGCGTCGGCTACACAGAGACGGTGTTCAACGACTCGATCGGCGCGGGCGTCGCCTCCTATGGCTCGCACTCCTGGGGCTCGATGAGCTACGGCTACCGAAAGGTTCAGGGCATCTCCTACAGCTACGGCTCCGACCAGGGTTTCGCAGCGACGATCTCGCTCGAAGACGACGTGAACGAGGGCGACGGCTACATTCCGGACATCGTGATCGCGGCCAGCTACAACCAGGGCTGGGGCGCGGTGTGGGGCAAGGCCGGCTATGACGAGAGCATGGACGGCTTCGGCGCCACGCTCGGCCTGCACTACAACATCCCCGGCTTCGAAGGCTCGTCCTTCCGCCTGATCGGCTACTATTCCGACAGCGACAACGTGTTCGGCGTCGGCGCACCTTTCTCCGCTATCAGCGGACCCGATGGCGGCAACGGCGCGGCTGAATGGTCTGTCCTGGCTTCCTACTATCACCAGTTCACCGAGAAGTTCGGAGCCTCGGTCGGCTTCCAGTACTTCAATGACTTTTACGCGGCCAATTCGTCCCTCTCCACGGGTCTCGATGGCTACGGCGCAGAGCTGAACCTGGTCTATACTCCGGTCGAGAACCTCGAGATCCGCTCCGAGATATACTACGACAAGGTCGATACCTTGGACGGCACGGCTTCGGGCTTCCTGCGCCTGACGCGCTTCTTCTGATCCGCTCTACCTGAGGCGGGGGCCTTCGAAACCCGGCGGGCAACCGCCGGGTTTTTCGTTGCGCGAGAGGCTCTGGCACCCCTAAGGATGGGCGGATGCCATCCGGAGCCGCCTGCGCATGTCCGACGCCTTTTCCCGCAGCGACGTTCGCCTCGCCAACTGGCGAACCCATCCCTACAATCGCTGGTCGTTCCAGAACGTCCGCGAGATCGTGCCGACGGCAGAGATCGCCGTCGCCCGCGGCGAAACGGAGGCCTCGCCCGGCGCCGGTGCGCTGTCGGGCATGGACCTCGCCCTGCCCGACGGCAGCCGCATCGCCGCGCTCGACCATCTGGGGCAGTCGCATGGCGACGCCTTCGTGGCCATGAAGGACGGCAGACTGGTTGCGGAATGGCATGCGCCGCATTGCGATCCGGACGCGCCGCACATCATCTTCTCGATCTCCAAGTCGGTGACCGGGCTTCTGGCCGGAATTGCCGCAGCGGATGGAGCGCTCGATCCGGAGGCGCCGATAACGACCTATGTGCCCGTTCCGCCGGGCGGCGCCTACCACGACGCCACGGTGCGGCATCTCCTCGACATGACCGTCAGCCTCGCCTTCGAGGAGAACTACCTCGATCGGCAGAGCAACTTCGACCGCTACCGCCGCGCCATGCTGTGGAACCCCGAGCACGGGGCCGGAAAAGAAGAGACGCTGGAAGAGGTGCTGGTATCGCTGCCGAAGGCCAGGGACCCGCATGGAATGCGCTTCCACTACGCCTCGCCGAACACGGACATGCTCGGTCTGGTGATCGAAAGGGCGACCGGCACGCGCTTCCACGCCTACCTGCGGGACCGCCTTTGGCGGCATCTCGGCGGGCGCGGCGCAGCCCACGTGACCGTCGACAGGGTCGGCACGGCGCGCGCGGCCGGTGGGATATCGGTGACCGCGCGCGACCTGGCGCGCTTCGGCCAGATGATGCTCGATGGCGGCGCCCCCGGAGGCCGGCGGGTGGTGCCCGCCGGCTGGATCGAGGACATCCGGACGAATGGCAACCGCCAGGCCTGGGTTGCGGGGGACTTCGCCGGACTGTTCGGCAAGGGCCGCTACCGATCCTGCTGGTACGACACGGGCGACGACCATGGCAGCCTGGCGGCGATCGGCATCCACGAGCAGTGGATATGGATCGATCCGGTGCGGCGCGTGGTGCTGGTCAAGCTGTCGTCGCGGCCGGAACCCAGCCACGATCCCTCGACCCTTCGGGAAAAATCGATGCTGCGACAGATCGCGCGGCTGATCTGACAAGCCTGAAAAGCCAGACCGCTATTCTGCCGCCTTCGCGTGTTGCATGGGTTGCCGCAGCAGCGTGATCACCGTGTGGAACCGCGTGCCGCCGTCGAAGGAATAGTCGGGCTCGCTGCCGTCCAGCTGTATCAGCAGAGCCCTGACAAGGCGGCCGCCGAGACCGCTCGTGGCGAGCGCGGGATCGAAACCGACACCATCGTCGCCGATCGTCAGGTCGGCCTTTTCGGTCCCCAGCGCCTTGAAGGCGATCCGCAACTTGCCCGCACGGCCGTCCGGGAAGGCGTATTTCAGCGCATTGGTGACGACTTCGTTGACGACGAGCGCGAGAGGCGTGGCCTGATCGTGATGCAGCACCAGCGGGTCGATGTCGAAGTCGATCGTGACAGGCCGGGCGAAGGCATCGCTCAGCGGTCCCACGATCGCGGGAATCAAGGTGTCGGCGTTCACCTCCGCGAACTGGTCGAGCCGGTAGAGGTGCTCGTGCACGGCGGTCATCGCGGTGATGCGGCCTTGCAGATCCGCCTTCAGCTGCTGCGGAAGTCCATGCAGCCTGACGAGCGACATGATCGACTGGAGGTTGTTCTTCACGCGGTGGTGCGTGTCGCGCACCAGCATGCGGTTGAGATCGAGCGTCTCGACAAGCCGGCGCTGCCGATCGCGATCACGGCGTAGCAGGCGCAGAATGAAAAACGCCGCAAGCAGCAGCGCGACAGAGGTGGGAACAGCAAAGGCAAGGGTGATGATCGTGTTGCGCCGGAACTGAGCAAAGGCCGTCTCGGTCGAGACGCTCGCCAACGCCACAAGCGGCGTACCCGTGATCCTGCGATACCCGACGACGCGCGCAACGCCGTCCGCCGGGGAGATCGCGGGGTATGTGCCCTCGTCGCTTTCCTCGAGGTGCTGCGTAAAAAGCTCGTAGTTGGACAGGTCGAGCGGGCCATCAGCCAGAGGATAGCGCGCGACGAGCTGGCCGTCCTCGCGCAGCACGCCCACGGTGGAACGGGAGCCCAACGCGAGCGACTGCCAGATTTCGCGAAACAGCTCGACTTCGAAGGACAGGATCGCGACACCCTGGAAAGCTCCTCCCCGCTCAAGCCGGCGGCTGAACACGAAGATCTGCTTGCCGTCCAGCCTGCTGACCATCAGCGCGGAGACATGAAAGCTCGCGCCAGCCGCCGGGACGGCGAAATACTCGCGGTCGCGAATGTCGATCGGCTGGACACCGGGGTCGGTGGTGAAAATCGTCGAACCGTCAGCGGCGACGACATAGGCCTTGACGTTTCCGGGAAGACGGTCGACCGCGCCGCGGATCCGCTCGGCCACGCTCGCGGAACCCTCGGAGATGTCCTGAGCCAGGGCATCGTCTATCCGCCCCAGCGCCTGGCGCGACAATTCGGTGATCCAGCCGACATTGGTGGCGACGACCTGCGATCCAGCGGCGGCACGCGCCTCTGCCGACAGTTGCGCGGCATCACGTTCGCGCAGCAGCGAAACGGTGAGTACGAGCCCGAACAGGGCGAACATCAGCACGATCAACGTGGTTGCGGCCCGCAAAGTCCGCGAGCCCGTCGGGGCGCGAGCCCCGTTCACATCAGACAACCCGACCTCCGTCCGCCATTCCCACCGTTCATTCTAGGATACCCATGAGCCGGGCAACAGCCCTTGTGTACAACGAGGACGTCGATGCTGCCGTGCGCGCCCTGGTCCACGGCCGGTCAACGCTCGGCGGCGATGGCGGTGGAAACGATGGTGCCCCTGATGACATCCAGCAGGGTCACGATGATACCGTTGGCCCGGCTCCCGCTTTTCGTGGCGATCGCGACGAAGTCCATTTCGAAATCGGGTTCGGCGAGGAACCTGCCTCCGACGACACGGACCTCCAGACGGGAGAGCGGGATCGCCCGCGGGCGGGCGAGTTCCTCGATGCGGGCATGGTCGAGCGCCGCCAGTCGGCTTGCTCCGAACTCGATGTATCGGGCCTGGTGGATTTCGGCCGCGGAGGCCGGGCGCGGCGAGGGAACAGGGATCGATCCATCAACGCTTAGAATGGCCGGGGCGAGACGATCGGGTGTCATCACCTGCCGCTCGGCCGTGCGGCTCGCCGGCCGGCCGACGCAACTATTGACGCGCAGCGCCGAGGCCAGTCTTGCGCGCTCGCGTCGAAGATCGTTGCCTGAAAGGCCGGCCGGCCGGGACGAGAACCGCCGCAGATCGTCGATGCGCTGGGCATGGACGCGGCAATGCGTGTCATGCGGAGACGCCACCCCCGTCGAACCGCAACCGGCTGCGCGCGACTGACGAACCGCACGATCGAGCCGGCTCGTATCCTGCCGTGGCGCCTGCGTGACAGCGGCCAGCCGGGCTTGGATCTGCTGGCAGACGCCCGCGGCCGCCGAGACCGCGGTCGTGGCCGGAACGGTCGCAAGCGCAGCGGGGAGTACGACGGCAAAAGCATGCAGGCTTTTCCGCGTGAAGGATGTCCGAGGCTTCATCCAGTGCGGTGTCATGGTGCAAAGTCTCCCTTCCTGCCGCATTCGCGCGGCAGGCATGATCCATGGGTTGTGATTGTCGGCGGGTGCTTCGGTCACCAGCCCGCCGGAACAATGCCGCAAACTCGCCGAAGTTCCGGCCGCCATTTCAATGATCCGGACGTCGTGCGATGTCCGCGCTTCCTGATTGAAAGGACGCCGTCTATTCTTGCTATCCTGAATTGCGTACCGTGTGACCCTCGTGGCGTATCCCCCTTTTCTTCTGTGTCCTTATGGGCTTAGTGTCCGCGGCACTGTCCCTCCCCCCGGATCGCCGAACATGCCAGTCTTTCCCCGCCTGACGCCGCTTGCCGCCGCCCTGCCCTCGACCGTGCCCTTCGTCGGACCCGAGGCGCAGGAGCGGACGCGAGGCGCGGCGTTCCGCGCCCGCATCGGCGCCAATGAAAGCGGCTTCGGTCCGGCTCCGTCGGTGATCGACGCGATGGGGAAGGCAGCCGGCGAGATGTGGAAATACTGCGACCCCGACAATTTCGAGCTGAAGGCCGCGCTCGCCCGCCACCTCGGCATCGGGTCGCACAACGTCGTCATCGGCGAAGGCATCGACGGTCTGCTCGGGCTCGCCATTCGCCTCCATGCGGGACCGGGCGACACGGTCGTCACCTCGCTTGGCGCCTATCCCACCTTCAACTTTCATGTGGCGGGCTTCGGCGCGCGCCTCGTCACCGTCCCCTATCGCAACGACAGGGAGGACCTCGAGGGCCTTCTCGACGCCGTGAAGCGCGGCGCCGCGCAGGTGGTCTACCTGTCGAACCCCGACAATCCGATGGGCACGTGGTGGGAGGCATCGGAGATCGAGGCCTTCATCGCCGCGATCCCGGAAACCACGCTGGTCCTTCTCGACGAAGCCTATGGTGAGACAGGACCCGCCTCCGCGCAGCCGCGCAACGACCTGTCGCGGCCGAACCTCGTGCGTCTGCGCACCTTCTCCAAGGCCTATGGGCTGGCCGGACTGCGTTGCGGCTATGCTTTCGGCGACGCCGAACTGATCCGGGGCTTCGAGAAGGTTCGCAATCACTACGGCATCAACAAGATGGCGCAGGTGGCGGGAGAGGCCGCGCTGGCCGACCAGGACTATCTGCGAGACGTGACTGCTCGCGTTGCGGCCGGCCGCGAGCGCATTGCGGGCATCGCGCGCGACAACGGGCTGGCGCCGATCACGTCCGCCACGAATTTCGTGACGATCGACTGCGGCAGCGACGGCGCCTTCGCGATGAAGGTGCTGCATGAGATGCTCGCGCGCGACGTCTTCATCCGCAAGCCTATGGCGCCCGGCCTCGACCGCTGCATCCGGGTTTCAGTCGGGCTCGACCGCGAGTTGGACATGTTCGCCGAGGTGCTGCCCAAGGCGCTGGCGGCGGCAAGGGCGGGGTAGTTAGGGCGTGGGAAAGGGGCCGCCGGCTACGTGCCGGCGTAGGCGCGACGTCAAGCTGGGTAGGGCGGCCCCTCGGAGAGCGGGAGTCTTGGGCGGGCAGCGGTCTCGTGCCTCGGCAGAGATGATCTACTGCTTGAAGCAGTGATCCCGGTGCCACTGTAGAAAGGCCGGATGCGGACGGTCCAGCGGCCGTTCCGGCCCCTGCGCCCGGCCGGTGCGGTTGATGATGGCCCGCACGCTTTCGGCGTCGTTTACCTGCCGCGAGACGAGGATCGTCAGGTCGTCGGCGAGAGAGATCAGCCCGCGATCGAACATCCAGTGGGCTGTGCCTGACAGCGCGATCCCGTTTCGTAGGTCGTCGGGACCGTTGTGCTCGACAGGCTTGATGTGGGCGGCGTCGACTTCCGCTCGGCCTCCGCCATTGATCAGCCGCAGCCCGGTAATGGCGCAGCGTCGGTCATAGGCGTGCAGGACGACCTTGCGGAAGATTCGGTCGCGCGCGGGGCGCGACGTCAACGTGCTGACCCGCTCCCGGACTTCGTCGAAGATGAAGGGCTGCTGCGGCTGGTCGTCGAACTGGCTGGACGGCTGTGCGTTGCCGATCCGCGGCAGGACCGGCTGACCGTCGTCAAAGGCGAGGGCGAGGATGCGCACGAAATCGACCGCCGACAGCGGACGAACCGCGGATTGGGCGCGTCCTGAGATCGCGCCTTGCTCGTTGAGGACGCCGCGTTCAACGACGCTGCCGTCGGGCGCAAAAGCAACGGGACTGGAGAAGGGCAGGAACGTGCCGGGCTCGATGATGGCGAAGTACATGCCCGGCGCGGTCGGATCGTTCACAACCTGCTGAACCCGGGCCATGGCATAGTAGCCGCGTGTCTCGCGAACCTTGCGCGGCTCGTAGTAGACGATCCAGTCTCCCACGCAGGCCTGGACGCGGCCTAGATACTGCCGCGGAAACTGGTACCGCTCTGCCGGACTGTCATCGTAAATCGAATCCGTACGGTGGATGAAGACGCCATAGCCCATGCCCTACCCTAGCCGGTTCGACGCCCGCCGCCAGTCCACATCTCGGATATGCACCTGGCTTCGCATTGGCGTGCGACGTGCCCGCCCACACCCTTGAATTAAACAACCGTTCGTTTTATTCCTCTCCCTCGGGAGGAGCCTGACTTGGCGCGCACGACGGGATCGTTTGGCGAGAAGACGGAAGCGGCGCTGCGCGAGGCGGCGGTGGAGTTAATCGCGCGCCATGGCTACGAGGCCGTGTCGATGCGCCGGCTGTCGGCGGCAATCGGGCTGCAGGCCGCGGCGCTCTACAACTACTTCCCGACCAAGGAAGACCTCCTGTTCACGCTGATGCGCGAGCACATGGAGGGGCTGATCGCCGCCTGGACCATGGCCGACCCCGGCGGAGCGCCGCGCGAGCGGCTGGCCGCCTTCGTCGACAACCACATCGTCTTCCATGTCGAGCGGCGGCACGCGACGCATGTGTCGAACATGGAGTTGCGGAGCCTGTCGCCGCAGCGGCTCACCGCGATTCTCAGGCTGCGCGCCGCTTACGAGAAGGACCTGCGCCAGATCCTGCGCGACGGCGCGGCGGCCGGTGACTTCGCGGTCGAGGACGCCACACTGACGGCCATGGCGATCATCCAGATGATCACCGGCGTCATTGTCTGGTTCCGGCCGGACGAGCGGCTGTCGGTCGAGGAGGTCGCAGCCACCTACCACGCCATGACCATGCGCCTCGTCGGCGCGCAACCAATGCGCCGGCAAGGCGCTCCGAACCAGCCCAGGGAGAGGCTCGATGTATGATCATGTGATGGATTTCGGCCTCGGCGAGGACGTTTCCGCGCTGCGCGAGACGGTGCGCCGCTTTGCCCAGGAACGGATCGCGCCGATTGCCGCCGACATCGACCGCTCCAACGAGTTTCCCGCCGGGCTGTGGGCCGAACTCGGCGCGCTCGGGCTGCTCGGCGTCACCGCCGATCCCGACTATGGCGGCTCGGGCATGGGCTATCTCGCCCATGTCGTGGCGGTGGAGGAGATCAGCCGCGCCTCGGCCTCGGTCGGGCTATCCTACGGCGCGCATTCCAATCTCTGCGTCAACCAGATCAACCGCTGGGGCACGCCCGAGCAGAAGGCGAAGTACCTGCCGGCGCTCTGTTCCGGCGAGGCGGTCGGCGCGCTCGCCATGTCGGAGCCGGGCTCGGGCTCGGACGTGGTGTCGATGCGGCTGAAGGCGGAAAAGAAGAACGACCGCTTCGTGCTCAACGGCTCGAAGATGTGGATCACCAACGGCCCCGACGCCGACACGCTGGTTGTCTATGCCAAGACCGACCCCGACCGCGGCTCGCGCGGCATTACCGCCTTCCTCGTCGAGAAGGGCTTTGCTGGCTTTTCCGTGGCGCAGAAACTCGACAAGCTCGGCATGCGCGGCTCCAACACCGGCGAGCTTGTCTTCCAGGACGTGGAAGTGCCGTTCGAAAACGTGCTGGGGGAGGAAGGGCGCGGCGTCGAGATCCTGATGTCGGGGCTCGACTACGAACGCGTGGTGCTGGCCGGCGGGCCTCTCGGCATCCTCGCCGCCTGCCTCGATATCGTCATGCCCTACGTCCACGAGCGCAAGCAGTTCGGCCAGGCGATCGGCGAGTTCCAGCTGGTGCAGGGCAAGCTCGCCGACCTCTACACGACGATGAATGCCTGCCGGGCCTATGTCTACGCGGTGGCGTCGGCCTGTGATCGCGGCGAGACCACCCGCAAGGACGCCGCCGGCTGCATCCTCTTCGCCTCGGAGAAGGCGACGCTGGCCGCGCTGGACGCCATCCAGCTTCTCGGCGGCAACGGCTACATCAACGACTATCCCGTTGGCCGCCTGCTGCGCGATGCCAAGCTCTACGAGATCGGAGCAGGCACCAGCGAGATCCGCCGCTGGCTGATCGGGCGGGAGATGATGGCGGAAGGGTGATCAGTGCGGGCTCACCTGGATCTTCGTCGCGCCGCCTTCCAGTCGCTGGTCCGGTTTGCCAGCTTAGCCTGACTCTGGCACATAGAGAGAAGAATGGCACTGGAGACGGGAAATGGCAGGGCGTGGATTTGCCGAGGAGCCACGGACGTTCGAACCGGAGGACACCGGCCTACGGTCGGTGGATCACGTCCGGCTGAAGATCGACAGCGCCGGGCGCATCGTGATCCCGGCGGAAATGCGCGCGGCCATGCTGGTCAAGCCGGGCGACACCGTGACGGCCCGCGTCGAGGACGGCGAGTTCAGGATCGTCTCCCCGGACGTGGCGCTGAAGCGCGTACAGGCCTTCGCGCGCAAGTGGAAGGCCGAAAATCCCGACGCGCCGAGCATCGTCGACGAGTTGATTGCCGAGCGGCGGGAAGAAGCGCGGCGGGAGTTGGAGGAGGCCAATGCGTGGCGCAAGGCTCGCGGGATGCCGGAACTCTGAGTGATGCGCTACGTCATCGATACGTCGGCCCTGATGGCAATCTTCCTTGACGAGCCGGGGCGGGACCGGGCGGCGCGGCTTTGCCCCGGCGGTGTTTTGAGCAGCGTCAATCTCTCCGAAACGCTTGCCAAGTGCATCGAAAGATCGGTGCCCGCCACGCTGGCACGAGGATACATCAGGGACGGGAACATCGAGGTCGTTTCCTTCGACGCGGAACAAGCCCTATTGGCCGCGGACCTGTTCGCCGTCGCTCAAAATGGCGTTCTTTCGCTCGGAGACCGCGCCTGCATCGCCACCGCCATCCGCCTGAACGCCACTGTCGTTACCGCTGACCGGATCTGGGCCGACCTCGACCTGCCCTGCCCCATCGAACTCATCCGCTAGGATCAGACCATGCCCGTTCTCCGCACGTCCCTCTCCGCCGCCTCAGATGCCTTCCGCGCCAATGCCGAGCGCATGCGCGGGCTCGTGTCCGATCTGGCCGGCAAAGCCGCCATCGTCGAGCGCGGTGGGCCGGAGGAAGCGCGCCAGCGCCATGCGGCGCGCGGCAAGCTGTTGCCGCGGGAGCGGCTGGCGCAGCTGCTCGACACCGGTTCGCCCTTCCTCGAGATCGGCCAGTTCGCGGCGTGGGACATGTATGGCGGCGACATATCGTCGGCCGGCATGATCGCCGGCGTCGGCCGGGTGGAAGGCCGCGAGGTGATGGTGGTGGTCAACGACGCCACGGTGAAGGGCGGCACCTACTATCCGATGACGGTGAAGAAGCACCTGCGGGCACAGGAGATCGCCGCCGAGAACAACCTGCCCTGCGTCTACCTCGTCGATTCCGGCGGCGCCAACCTGCCCAACCAGGACCAGGTGTTTCCCGATCGCGAGCATTTCGGCCGCATCTTCTACAACCAGGCCAACATGTCGGCCGCCGGCATCGCCCAGATCGCCTGCGTGATGGGCTCGTGCACGGCGGGCGGCGCCTATGTGCCGGCGATGGCCGACGAATCGATCATGGTCAGGAACCAGGCGACGATCTTCCTCGGCGGGCCGCCTCTGGTGAAGGCGGCCACCGGCGAGGAGGTGTCTGCCGAGGATCTCGGCGGCGCCGACGTCCACACGCGGCTGTCGGGCGTCGCCGACCACTACGCCCAGAACGACGAGCATGCGCTGGCGATCACCAGGCGCATCGTCGCTTCGCTCAACCGGGTGAAGCCGGCGTCGCTGCAAATGCGCGAACCGCGCCCGCCGCTGCACGACCCGGCCGAACTCCATGGCCTCATCCCCGCCGACACGCGCCAGCCCTATGACGTGCGCGAAGTGATCGCGCGCGTGGTCGACGGCTCGGAGTTCGACGAGTTCAAGGCGAACTACGGCACCACGCTGGTGACCGGCTTTGCCCATCTGCACGGCATGCCGGTCGGCATCATCGCCAACAATGGCGTTCTGTTTTCCGAAAGCGCGCAGAAGGGGGCGCATTTCATCGAGCTGTGCTGCCAGCGAAAGATCCCGCTGATCTTCCTGCAAAACATCACCGGCTTCATGGTCGGCCGCAAGTACGAGGCCGGCGGCATCGCCAAGGACGGCGCCAAGCTGGTGACGGCGGTGGCGACCGCGCGCGTGCCGAAGCTCACCGTCATCATCGGCGGCTCGTTCGGCGCCGGCAACTACGGCATGTGCGGGCGGGCCTATTCGCCACGCTTCCTGTGGATGTGGCCGAACGCCCGCATCTCGGTGATGGGCGGCGAGCAGGCCGCCACCGTGCTCGCCATCGTCAGGCGCGAGGGCATCGAGCGCAAGGGCGGCGCCTGGTCGGCCGACGAGGAGGCGGCGTTCCGCCAGCCGATCCTCGACCAGTTCGAACGCGAGGGCCACCCGCTCTACTCTTCCGCCCGGCTCTGGGACGACGGCATCATCGATCCCGCCCGCACCCGCGAGGTGCTGGCGCTGTCGCTCTCGGCTGCGTTGAACCGGGAGGTGGAGGAGACCAAGTTCGGACTGTTCAGGATGTAGCAGTCGGTCGGCCTCCTCACCCCACCGGGACCTCGCGTTCGAAGACGGCGAGCACCCGCCACGGCGAACCATCGGGGCGGGAAAGGATCAACAGGAGGTGGAGTTGTCCGTCGCTGACGATGAATTGCGCGGCGATGCGCCGCGTGGTGTCGATACGCGGCGGCGAACGCTCCCAGCGGCCGTCGCCGGCGAAGGCCGCGAGACCGGCTGCGGGCACCCGGCGGACTTGTGCTTCCCAGCCATTGCTCGCGATGACGACGTAGTGGCTCGCCTCCGCGCTGACCATCAGCGAGCAGGTCGCGCATTCTCCGGCGCTCGACGAAACCTGCTGCCAATGGCCCGTGAACACGTCGCGGGGCATCATCTCCGCGCCCACGCCACGGAGAAGGGCAAACATGATCAGAATGGCGAGCAGAATGCGATTGCGCATGGGCGTTTCCCGTCAAGATTGCAGCCCCTCCTAAGCCCCATTTGCTTGTCATTGCCTTAGGAATTCGCACCGCATTTCGCTCGAAGGCGGATTTTGCGCGCGAGCCGTCGGGCGTTCGCGCCGCGTCGCTTTTCGCGGAACGCCCCGGTTCCTGCGTCATTGACTTTGTTTGGAAGGAAGGAGCCGAGACGATGACGAAGCAGACGCCGGAAGAGATCCGCAAGGCGAACGAACAGATCAGCCGTCCAGGCGGGGAGCGGCCGTCCGGCCGCAGGAGCAAGATCGTCGCCGGCCAGCGTGGCGTATTCGCGGCCAACCCAGTCGATGATGAGGGTTCCGAGCCCTCGGAAACCGAGCAGGCAATGGAACGGGCGAGCCACAATGACGAGCGCGGTTGAGCGTGGGGTCTGGCGCGGCCGGCCGTGTCCCGGTAACTTTTCCGGGTGACAAGCAGAGGAGCGATCGATGAGCGCGGGCTGGATCAATCTTGTGGTGCTATTCGCGATTTTGGCGATCGTCGGCGGCGCCATTGCCATCTTCCGGCTTGCCGCCACGAGACCCGCCGGTCGCAAGGTGGACGGTCCGGTCAGGCCGTCGAGAACCGCGAAACGCAAGGTCAACCCGAAGACCGGCGATTTGTTTCCCTGACGGATATTCAGGAAAGGATGATGCGACTCGCCCAAGCCTTACAGTTCATCTGAACGACGCTTGAAGACACCCCGGAGTTGAGCCGCGCCCCTTGAGCATGGCGGTCAGCAGGCGCTCCTTTGCAACCAGACGGTTTGTGCATAAATACATTACACAACCGTATTTCCTTACATTCTTTTGGCCGCCACCATAGTATCATACCGTAAAGCTTGACGAAGAGGTTGACGAACAGCAGGATCAATTTACCGCGTGCGCGAGATTGCCAGGGACTGCAGTTGCGCGGCGTGATGATTTTCGTGGATGGCGGGGGTCCCATGAAGCATGAACGCGCAAGCGGCGTTGAGAAGAATGCGATCGAATCGGCCATCTGTCGATTCTTCGCCTCGGTGCTCGAAATCGATACGGTCGCCCCCTCCGATGACTTCTTTTCGCTCGGTGGAGATTCGCTCGCCGCCGAAAACCTGATGATCGACATCGAACGCACCTTCCGGATTACCATCTCGGTGTCGGCGTTGGTGGAAGCGGCCACGCCCTCCGATCTCGCGGACGTCGTGGCGCGCATGCTCGCCCGCAATGCCGGTTCGGTACTGCTCACCGCGCGTTCGCGGGGAGCAGGTGTTCCGCTGTACTGCGTTCACGGCGGCGACGGCACCTCGACATTTCCGGCCAAGCTTGCCGAAATGCTCATGACGGACAACCCGATCTACGGCTTGCGGGCGTTGGGCCTGCACGATGGAGAGGTTCCGTTGGCGGATGTGGGAGACATGGCCGAACTCTACCTGTCGACCATCCGGGCCGGCGTGCAACCCGGAGGACCTTATCTGCTGCTCGGGCATTGCGGCGGTTCGATCGTGGCTTACGAGATGGCCCGCAGGCTCATGGAGCGCGGAGAGACGGTGGCCGGACTCATCCTAATCGATCCCGAGACCGACCGTCGCGCGCCCTACCTGCACGCAACGGGCGCCGCGCTGGCATGGCGCCACCTGAAAGGCATGGAGCGCGCCGTGCGACTTGCCGTGCGGCTGACGGTGAGCCAAAACGCCACGGGCAAGCGGCGGCGGCGACTGGTGCACAGAGCCATCAGCGTGGCGGTTATGCGCTACCGACCCCAGCCGATTGCCTGCCCGACGCTGTTTATCTGCACCGAGGCGCGGAAGCGACCGCTGATGCACCCCGAGCGAGGCTTTCCTGCCCTGCTCACCAACGCCCGCTTCGTGACACTCGATGTGGCGCACGAAAAAATGTTCGTCGACACGATCGGCGATGTCGTCGCCGCGATAGCCGGATTCATCGAGGATGTCCGGGACGCCCCATTGCTGAAGGAGAACGCCACGCGTGAACCTCTACACCCGTCTGGCGCAATTGGCGCGATCCCAGCCTGACAAGGCTGCCGTCGAAGCCACTTCGCACAGCCTGACCTATCGCGAACTCGACCTCGCTGCCCGCCGCGTAGCCGCCGGCCTGAGAAGGCGCGGCGTGGTCGCCGGGGATTTCGTCGGCCTTCGCCTCAAGGACACGTCGGCGCACGTCGCCGCGTTCTTCGCGGTCATGCGCCTGGGAGCCGCCATCCTGCCATTCGACTGGCGCGGCACGGAAGCCGAGTTCCAGCGCGTGAAGGGGCAGTTCGGCCCGGCAATCATCCTCACGGATGGCGGTGCGCCTGCGGGGCTGGCCGGCGCGATGACAGATCTTGCCGAACTGATGCTGGCAGAGCCGGATGACGGCCCGGTCGCGCCGGTCGAGAACGCGCCCATGGGCCTCAGCCTGACGTCTGGCACCACCGGCACGCCCAAGGCGATGATCGTCACGCACGAGCAGTTGCAGGCGCGTTGCGCGGCAAGGACGATCACCGGCGTTTTCCGCCAGGATGACCGCTACCTGTCGACCCTGCCGCTCGCCTATCCGGCCGGTCGGGAACATGCCATCTGCGTCATCCTTCTTGGCGCCACGCTCGTGACCTTCCCCTCTCTTTTCGAGCCGGGGGAACTCGTCAATCATGTGAACGCAAACGACATCACGGCCCTCATCATGTCTCCCAATTCGACGCGGGCGCTGCTTCGCATGCGGCCAGCCAGGGGCTTACTCATGCCCGGGTTGCGCACGATGATCTCGGCGACCTCGAAGCTGCAGCCCGAGGAACGCGCAACCCTGCTCGCGCACATCACACCGAGGCTGATCGATTACTACGGAAGCACCGGAACGGGGCCGATCGCGGCGATCACCGAGCCGGCGGAGGTCACCGCGCCATCAGCGGTCGGTTATCCGGTGTTCGGCATGGACGTGGAGATCGTCGATGACGACGATGCGCCGGTGCCGATAGGGGAGACGGGCAACATCCGTGTCCGCGGTCCCGCGGTCAGCACGCGCGCGATCGGCGCGGCCGACGAGCGGGAGGGCTTTCGCGATGGCTGGTACTATCCCGGTGATCTCGGTAGCCTGGGTAGCGACGGGATCCTGCATCTGCATGGCCGGGCCGCCGACCTGATCAAGCGCGGCGGCCTGATGGTCCATGCCCAGGAGGTGGAGCAGGCGCTGCGGCGCCATCCCTCGGTACAGGATGCCGCAGTGGTCGGCGCGCCGTCAGCGACGCTCGGCCAGGAGGTGGTCGCATTCGTGGTGGCAAGCGAGCCGCTGGACGCGCGGGAACTCGTGCAGCACTGCCGACGCGAAATGGCACCCTACAAGGTACCCTCCCGCATCGAGTTTTGCGAGGCGCTGCCCCGCAATTCCTCCGGCAAGGTAGTGAAGGCTGCCCTGCTGGATCAGATAGGCTGACCAGGATCGACCCGGCCCGAGCAGCCCGTCCGGACAATGGCACATTGCCTCGAAGGGCATCGCGTGAGCGCGACCCGCGCTTGGACGGCGCGGCGAACTCGGCTAACACTGCCGCATCGCCAGTCGGGGAGAAACCATGTTTTCCAAGATCCTGATCGCCAATCGCGGCGAGATCGCCTGCCGCGTCATCCGCACCGCCCGGCGCTTGGGCGTGAGGACGGTGGCGGTCCATTCCGACGCCGATGCCGCGTCGCTGCATGTGGCGATGGCCGACGAGGCCGTGCACATCGGCCCCTCGCCGGTGAGCGAAAGCTATCTGAAGGCCGACCGGATCATCGAGGCGGCGCTGGCGACGGGCGCCGAGGCGATCCATCCGGGCTACGGCTTCCTCTCGGAAAACCCCGGCTTCGTCGACGGAGTGACGGCGGCCGGGCTCGTCTTCATCGGCCCTTCGGCGGATTCGATCCGTGCCATGGGCTTGAAGGACTCCGCCAAGCGGCTGATGGAAAAGGCCGGCGTGCCGGTGGTGCCGGGCTATCACGGCGAAGGCCAGGCGCTGGTGCTGCTGGCCGGCAAGGCCAACGAGATCGGCTATCCGGTGCTGATCAAGGCGCGCGCGGGCGGCGGCGGCAAGGGCATGCGCCGGGTCGACCGGCCGGAGGATTTTCCCGATGCGCTGAGCGGGGCGCGGCGCGAGGCCAAGGCCGCTTTCGGTGACGAGGCCGTTCTGATCGAGAAATACGTCGACAAGCCGCGCCACATCGAAGTGCAGGTGTTCGGCGACAATTTCGGCAACGCCGTGCATCTCTACGAGCGCGACTGTTCCGCCCAGCGCCGCCACCAGAAGGTGATCGAGGAGGCCCCCGCCCCCGGCATGACCGACGCCATGCGCGCGGCGATGACGAATGCGGCGGTCAAGGCCGCGCTCGCAATCGGCTATTCCGGTGCCGGCACGATCGAGTTCATCGTCGACGCGTCCGAGGGGCTCCGGCCCGACCGTTTCTGGTTCATGGAGATGAACACGCGGCTGCAGGTCGAGCATCCGGTGACCGAGATGGTGACGGGCGTCGACCTGGTCGAATGGCAGCTCAGGGTGGCGGCGGGCGAAGCACTGCCGCTGTCGCAGGAGGAAATCCGCCTCGACGGCCACGCCTTCGAGGCGCGCATCTATGCCGAGGATGCGTCGCGCGGCTTCCTTCCGGCCACGGGCACGCTGCACCACCTCGTGTTCCCGTCGCGCGCGCCCGAGGGCGCCGACATGCGCATCGAGACCGGCGTGCGCGAGGGCGACGCCATCTCGCCCTTCTACGACCCGATGATCGCCAAGCTGGTGGTGAAGGCCCGCTCCCGCCCAGCGGCGCTGACGGCGCTGACGCAGGCGCTGGAGGAAACGGAAGTCGCGGGCTCCGTCGTCAACATCCCCTTCCTCGTGGCGCTGGCCCGCGACCACGACTTTTCCGCCGGGGACGTCGACACCGGCCTGATCGGCCGCAAGCAGGAGGCGCTGACGGCGCTGCCGGGACCATCGCGCCAGGTGGCGGCGCTCGCCGCGCTCGCCGCCTCCGGCGCTCGCCGCGCCGCCGATGCCGCCGACCCCTGGGACGCTTTGGCCGGCTACGCGCATTTCCATCCGGTCGGCAAGCGAATCGCCCTGAAGCGCGGCGAACACGATGTCTCGGCCCGCATCACGGCGCGGCGCGACGGGCGCCACGCGGTGGCCTTCGACGACGGCGAAACGCTGGTGGTGGACGAGGCGCATGCACAGGCGGCTCGCACCGCGCGCTGGCCGGGCCATGTCACCGTCTTCGAAGGCCCGGTCGGCCACGGATTCGTCATCGCCGATCCGTTCGAGGCGGCGGAAGAAGCGGCAGCCGGCGGCGACGCCCTGCGCGCGCCGATGCCGGGGCTGGTCAAGGTGGTGCGCGCTTCAGCGGGCGACACGGTGCGCCGCGGCCAGGCGCTGCTGGTGCTCGAAGCCATGAAGATGGAGCACACCATCGCCGCCCCGCATGACGGCACGATCGAGGACATCGCCACCGAGGGCGCGCAGGTCAGCGAGGGAACGGTGCTGGTACGGTTCAAGGAGGGGTGAAGCAGTCATTCCGCTTGACGGTACACTTGGGACGGAATAGCCTGTCCCATGATCCGCTCATTCGCCGATCGCGATACGAAACAACTGTTCGACGACGAATCCGTTCGTCGGTTCCGAGCGATCGAGCGGGTCGCGCGCAGAAAGCTCATGCTCCTGGAAGGCGCCCAAAGCCTGGACGACTTGCGCTCTCCGCCTGGAAATCGGCTGGAAGGCTTGAAAGGCGATCGGGTCGGGAGGTTCAGCATTCGTATCAACGACCAATGGCGCATTTGCTTCCGATGGCGTGAAGGCGGAGCGGAAGAGGTCGAGATCGTCGACTATCATTGAGGACCAAACCATGACCGAGAAACTGGCGCCCATCTCCCCCGGCGAGATCCTGATCGAGGAGTTCATGAAGCCGCTCGGCGTGTCGCAGAACCGGCTGTCGCGCGACATCGACGTGCCCGTGAGCCGCGTCTCGGCGATCGTCAAGGGCGAGCGCGGTATCTCGCCCGATACGGCCCTGCGGCTGGCACGCTATTTCGGGACCACGCCCGAACTCTGGCTCAACCTGCAGGCCTCGCACGACCTGCGCGTGCTGCGTGCCCGCGACTGGGGCGAGATAGAGAAACGCATCCGGCCGCTGAACGCGGCCTGACGAGGGCAACGGCTCCGCACCCCCGGGTCGGTCAGCCCGACGCTGACGAACATTGAAAAGCGAAACCGCGCCGGCCTCCCCAAGCCGGCGCGGTTTTGGTGGCGGCCGTCCGTCGCGCTGTCCTTCAACCGCGACGATCCGTCTTCTCCCGCTCTCCCTGCCCCTCTTCTCCGACGTCGTCCGTATCGCAATCCTTAAGATCGCAGCGGCGCGGACGATAAATTTCGTGGCGTCGCGCCTCGTCCTGGAACGTCGTTCCGGTCGGCGCGATCGGCCGATGCAATCAATGCATCGTCATCCATTCGCGGGCCTCGCGCAGGGCGCGGGCGATTTCCAGCTTGGTCATCGTGGAGGCCACCTCGCCGCGCAGGCGGGCGGCTCGATCCGAGCCCTTGATGGCGGCGATGTTGAACCACTTGTGCGCGGCGACCATGTCGACCTCGCAATCGCGGCCGGTGGCGTACATCATGCCGAGTTCGAAGAGAATGTCGGCCTGGGCGTTGTTTCCGATGTCGCCGAAACCGGCGTCGAGCATTTCGAAGCGTGCCATTGTTCCAGTCCCCGTTGGTCTCGTGGAAGGTGCGGTTTTTCTCGTCTTCCGCTGTTCTTCCGATGATTCACAGGATGCCGGGAAGCCTTGAATCCGTCGTTAAATGGCTTACTTAACCTGGAGAAAACAAAACTAAAACAAGAAGTAAAGGCGAGATTTCGTTAAGGATGGGAATGGCGGAACTCCGCGGATTGGCCGAAATTTCGCCTCAAATGCACGCTGGACGTAAAAACCCTTCGCTAACCACGCGAAACAGTCGGGCGATGGCGTCGGCGATCGTCGGGGCGGGCAAATCCATGATCGAGACCCGAAACAATCCCCGGACATCCGCCGCCACACCACTTTCGGGCCTCTCCGCGTTGGTTTACGTTGACGTTTGCGTAAGTTTTCGCCGGCCACGCGCCCGGCCAGATGAGGGAGAGGACATCATGAAGCGTATTGTTGGAGCGGGCATCGCGGCGGTGGTCTTGTCAGCCGGTTCGGCGTTCGCGGACCCGATCGAGGGGAACTGGAAGACGGCGTCCGGCGAAACCGCCGTGATCGCGCCTTGCGGCGGCGATTTCTGCATCAAGCTGAAGACCGGCCAGCATGCCGGCAAGCAGATCGGGAAGTTCGGGCTGAACGGCGCCAACAGTTACAAGGGCACCATCACCGATCCGACCGAGGACAAGACCTACAGCGGATCCGGCAGGGTCGCAGGCGATGCGTTGACGATGAAGGGTTGTGTCGCGGCCATCTTCTGCCGTTCCGAGACCTGGTCGCGACTGTAAAGCCCGCCCCGGCCGATCCGCGCCGAACGGAAAAGCCCGGGCGACGCGGAGGGATCGCCCGGGCTTTCTCAGGCGCAGGACGTGGCCTCGATCAGGCGCGCGCCTTCTGGCCGAACAGGATCTTTTGCGCCTCCTTGTCGTCGGCGAGGTTGCGGCGATGCTCCAGGCCGACCGCCATGCCGCGCTCGACTGCGGGCCGCGCCATCAGCGTCTCGAACCAGCGCTTCAGGTTCGGGAAGTCGTCGATCTCCTGGCCCTGGTTCTTGTAGGGCTTCACCCAGCCGACGCATGCCATGTCGGCGATCGAATAGTCGCCGCCCAGAAAATCGCGATCGGCAAGACGCCGGTTCATGACGCCGTAGAGGCGGTTCACCTCGTTGGTGTAGCGGTCGATCGCGTAAGGCACCTTTTCCGGCGCGTACTGGCGGAAATGATGCGCCTGGCCGCACATCGGCCCCAGGCCGCCCATCTGCCAGAACAGCCATTCGTCGACCGCCACGCGCGCGCGCTCGTCCGCCGGATAGAAACTGCCGAACTTGCGGCCGAGATATTGCAGGATCGCACCGGACTCGAAGACCGAGATCGGCTGCCCGTCCGGACCCTCCGGATCGACGATCGCCGGCATGCGATTGTTGGGCGCGATCGCCAGGAACGACGGCTCGAACTGCTCGCCCTTGCCGATGTTGACGTATTTCACCTCGTAAGGAACACCGAGTTCCTCGAGCATGATGGTGATCTTCCAGCCGTTCGGCGTCGGCCAGTAGTAGAGTTCGATCGGCGTGGTCTGGGTGCTCATGCATCCCTCCGTTGTTCGCATCGGCGCCAAGAAAAGCGTTCGCGCTCGCGAAGGCAAGGCCGCTCGACTGGTCCAGCGGTCATCTTAACGTGTTTGAACGCCACATGAACGGCCTCCTCAGAGGCGGTTCAGCCCGGCCATGCGAGAACCACGCCATGGAGGGACAGACCATGCCAGCACGACGCCTCGCGATCGCCAGCCTGACCGTTCTCGCCGCCGGTGCGGCGGTGACCGTTCTGGTCGCCGAAACCAGTCGTCGCGCCGAATCCTGGGAGATCGGTCTCTTCATACCCTGTGTTTTCGAAGAGGGGCTGGTCTGCCGCCCGCCGAGGCGCTGATGCCCATGAACGAGACCGGCCAACGGAACGGCAAGACAACAAAGAAGATCCTGATGACCTTTCGGTTCCCCATTCCCGCCCATGCCCTCGGCGCCGCGTTCGCCCGCATCACGCTCGTCCTGATGCTCCTGTCGGCCCCCATGCTGGCGCTGGCCAGCGGCAGTTCGGATAGCGGCCGGTTCGTCGGCACGGAACTCCAGCGCTCGAGCGGCGCCGGGCTTGTCATCGTGTTCGGCCTGCAACGCGCCCGATAATCCATCCCTGCGCGGCGCGGTCCCCCTCGCACTGTCATGATCCGATCCCTATAAAGGGACATGGAAAAGCGAATCTATCCTCGACCCATTGCAACGATCGACCGGCCGGAACCTTATGACCGGCAGAGCTTCACCACGGCGGAAGAGGCGGTCGCCGCGCTGCAGGCGCTCTACCAGCGCAACACGACCTTCCTGCGCGAGGCCTTCAACGGTCTGTCGAACTCCGGGGCGCCGGACCGGCGTTTCCGCGCCTGTTATCCCGAGGTCGGCGTCACGGTGGCGAGCTACGACTCAGTCGACACCCGGCTGGCCTATGGCCACATGCCCGCGCCCGGCCAGTACGCCACGACCATCACCCGGCCGGATCTGTTCGAAAGCTACCTCCTCGAGCAGTTCCGGCACATCATCCGCAATCACGGCGTTCCGATCACGGTCGGCGAGTCGGAGACGCCGATCCCGGTTCACTTCGCCTTCCTGGAAGGCACCCATGTCGAGGCATCTGTCGCCGACCGCATCAAGCGACCACTGCGCGACGTCTTCGACGTTCCCGACCTCAATGGCACCGACGATCACATCGCCAATGGCACGTACGAGCCGGCGCCCGGCGAACCGACGCCGCTGGCGCCCTTCACCGCCCAGCGGATCGACTACTCGCTGCACCGGTTGTCCCACTACACTGCGACGAGCCCGTCGCATTTCCAGAACTTCGTCCTGTTCACCAACTACCAGTTCTACATCGACGAGTTCGCGGCGCTGGCGCGCGGGATGATGGCGCGCGGCGGCGAGGGCTATGCGAGTTTCGTGGAGCCCGGCAACATCGTCACGCTGCCCGGCGAGCCGGAGGAAAATCCGGTCGCCATCGCCCGCATGCCGCAGATGCCGGCCTATCACCTCACCCGCCCCGACCATGGCGGCATCACCATGGTCAACATCGGCGTCGGCCCGTCCAACGCCAAGACCATCACCGATCATATCGCCGTGCTGCGGCCCCATGCCTGGCTGATGCTCGGCCATTGCGCGGGCCTGCGCAACACCCAGGCGCTCGGCGACTACGTGCTGGCGCATGCCTATGTGCGCGAGGACCACGTGCTCGACGACGACCTTCCAGTCTGGGTGCCGATCCCGGCGCTGGCGGAGGTGCAGGTGGCGCTGCAGGAGGCCGTGGCCGAGGTGACCGGCCTGTCCGGCTACGACCTGAAGCGCATCATGCGCACCGGAACGGTGGCCACCATCGACAACCGCAACTGGGAACTGCGCGACCAGCGCGGGCCGGTGCAGCGGCTTTCGCAGTCGCGCGCCATCGCGCTCGACATGGAATCAGCGACCATCGCGGCCAACGGCTTCCGCTTCCGCGTGCCCTACGGCACGCTTCTGTGCGTTTCCGACAAGCCGCTGCACGGCGAACTGAAGCTACCGGGCATGGCGACCGATTTCTACAAGCGCCAGGTTGCCCAGCATCTCATCATCGGCATGAAGGCGCTGGAACGGCTGGCCGCGATGCCGGTCGAGCGGCTGCATTCGCGCAAGCTGCGCAGTTTCTCGGAGACGGCCTTCCAGTGACGGGTTCTTGAAACGGACATGATTTGGAGGCACCGCTTCGCGATGTCTCCGTCTCCTGATCGCGCCATGGCCAGCCTTGCCAAGACCTTCGCGTTGCTCGTCACGCTTGCGATCTCGCTGCCGCTGGTCGCCGGCTTCCTGGGCTGGATGCATCCGGCGCTGGACTCCTTCTCTCACTTCCGCGCCCATCTGGCGGTCCTGCTCTGGCTGGCCGCGCTGCTGCTGGTGGCGACGCGGCAATGGCTCCATGGCGCGGCCGGGCTGCTGCTCGCCGCCGGCGCCTTCTCCACCACGCTTTCCGCCATGCCCTGGCAGGCCTTCGCTCATGCCGAGGCCTCTGCTGCCGACGCGCCGCGCTACCGGTTGCTCCATCTCAACCTGGGCGGCTCCCAACCCGGCCACGTCCTGTCTCTGATCGGGCGCACGCGACCCGACGTGGTGACGCTGAACGAGACCTCCCCCGCCTGGCGCCAAAGCCTGGCAGAGGTCTCGGCGGCCTATCCTCATCGGCTCGCCTGTCCCGATCCGCGTTCGATGGGCAGCGTTCTGATCCTGTCGCGGCGGCCGTTCCTTGATCACGGGTCCTGCGGGCTGGATGGCCGCTTTGGCCTCGTCACGGTGGATTTCGGCGGCCATCCGGTCGAGGTTGCAAGCCTTCACCTTCTGTGGCCCTGGCCCTATTCACAGCCAAAACAGGTTCGGGCGCTGTTGCCGACCCTAGCCGAACTTGGCGATACGACGCTGCTGGCGGGCGACTTCAACGCAGCCGACTGGAGCGCAACGGTCCGCAAGATCGCCGAAGCAGGCGGCTTCACGGCGATACCGCGCCTTGGACCAACCTGGCTCGTCCGCGCGGCGCCGGACGCGCTACGGCGCTGGATCGGACTGCCGATCGACCATGTCATGGCCAAGCCGGACGTGGTGCTCGTGGAGGCCCGCCGGCTCAGCGGGGTCGGCTCCGACCACCTGCCGGTGCTGGTGGACTTCATGCTGCGGCCGGAACGTACCCCAGCGCGGCAGACCTTCGCGGTCGCCGCGCGGTAGGGGCAAGCGTTGTCTGTTTGGTGACGTCGAACCAACGGGACTGGTTTTGCAACACGCCGTTGCATAAATCCGCCATCTGCATTAACATGACTATAATAATCATGTTAATGCAGGCAGGCCTGTGGTTCCGCTCAAGCTCGTCAGTTTCCTCGGCATGTTCGCCTCCAGCCTGGCAGTCACCGTCATTCTGCCGATCCTCGCGCCTCTGGTGCGGGAACTCGAACTGTCTGAGATCCAGGGCGGCTGGATGATCACCCTCGGCTCCGTCGCCATGGTGATTTCGGCCCCGCTATGGGGACGTCTCAGTGACCGGCGCGGTCGCAAGCCTGTGCTGGTCGCGGGTTTCGCCGGGCTTGCCGCGGCTTATGCGCTCTACACCGCGGCAATCTGGAGCGGACTCGCCGGCGTTATCGCCGGCGCCGTTCTCTTCGGGTTTCTGGTGGCAACGCGGGCTTTGGTCGGGCTCGTACTGCCCTCGGTTCAGGTCGCCGCGACCGCCATCATCGCGGATCAGACCTCGGCGGAGGAACGCGCCTCGGGAATGGCGATCGTGGGGGCGGCAACGGCCCTCGGGCTGGTCGTCGGACCCGCCCTCGGCGGCATGCTGGCGCTCGGCGGGCTGATATGGCCGCTTCTCTTCACCACCGCGCTCTGCCTCGTGGCCACGATGATCGTGTTGATGGCCGTGCCGGCGACACCGGGGCCGGTTTCCGCGACCAACCCGCAACGCGTCGATCCGCTGGGGCGTGCGCTGCGTCCTTGGCTAGCCGCCGGGGTTCTGACCATGTGCGGCATCGTCACGATGCAGATCACCACCGGCTTCTACGTTCAGGATCGACTGGAACTGACGACAGCGGAAACCGGCTCGCTGCTCGCCGTCGGGCTGACGCTGGTCGGGCTGTTCCTCCTCGTGACTCAGTTTCTTCAAATGAAGGTGCTCAAATGGCAGCCCGCTCGAATGATCGCGGTCGGCGCATTGTTCTGGATCGCGGGATTGCTGCTGTTCATTCTCATGGAGAATTCGACAGCCTATCTCATCGGCTACGTGATCCTCGGCATCGGGTCGGGATTTCTCTATCCAGGCTACATGGCAGGGGCTTCGCTGGCCGTGAGCGCGGAGCGCCAGGGGGCAGTGGCCGGATTCGCCTCCGCGGTGCAAGGGGTCGGCGCGATCGTGGCGCCGATCACCAGCACCGCGCTGTATGAACTCGACAAGGGGCTGCCCTTGTGGTGCATTCTCTGCTTGATGGCGCTTCTGTGCGTCTTCTTTGCCCGTCATCCCGCGCGATGGCCCTGAGCACACACGGGCTGACCGCGCCAGACACCCAGGGAGCACCGGCATCGCCAAGCCCAAGGTCAGACCCGGCCGCCCGCCCCGCATCTCGCGCGCGACGATCGCGCGCGCGGCGCTGGCGATCGGCCTCGACACCGTCACCATGAAGAACGTCGCCCAGCATCTCGGGGTCGATCACTCCTCGCTCTACCGCCACGTACGCAGCCGGGACGCTCTCGTGCTTGCAGCCGTGGAGGAGGCGGTCGAGGATCTCGACTGGCAGTGCAGCCCCGACGCGGACTGGCGTACAGCCTTGGAAACGCTGGCGCTCGCCGTCTGGCGCCTCTACCAGAAGCACCCGGGTCTGGCGGAGGCCCTGCGCCAGCTCGAGGCTCTGCCGCCTTCGGGTCTGCGCCTCTTCGCCGAGGCGGTCGCCTGGATGGAAGCCCGCGGTTTTCCGCGCGAAGCCGCGATCCTCGTGCTCGACAGCGTCATGGACATGACACTCGACAGCGCGGTGGGTTGGCGGCGTCTCAGGCGGTCGGCGTCGGGGCAGCGAAGTCTAGCCGAGCGGGTTGGGACGGACTGGTCGGCGCTTGCAGAGGCTGGCCCCGCGGCAGGCGCGCAGATCGAGGCGATCGTCCGCGTCCTGACGGGAGATCCCGAAGGCTGGTGGCGCCAGAAGCTGGCGCTCCTGCTCGACGGCGCGGAAGCCCGGCTGGCGCGCGGAGATTGACGTGGGTGCCCGGCCGCACCGGCCGCCGACCTCACATGTTCGGGTAGACCGGTCCTTCGCCGGCATTCTTCCTGGCGGCGGCCCGAGACGGAGCCGGTCCCCTCACATGTTCGGGTAGACCGGTCCTTCGCCGGCATTCTTCCTGGCGGCGGCCCGAGACGGAGCCGGTCCCCTCACATGTTCGGGTAGACCGGTCCTTCGCCGGCATTCTTCCTGGCGGCGGCCCGAGACGGAGCCGGTCCCCTCACATGTTCGGGTAGACCGGTCCTTCGCCGCCTTGCGGCGGCACCCAGTTGATGTTCTGGTTCGGATCCTTGATGTCGCAGGTCTTGCAGTGGACGCAGTTCTGCGCGTTGATGACGAAGCGGGCCTCGGAATTGCTGTGCGAGACCTCGCCGCCCTTGGCGGAAGCGCCCGGGCCGCCCGCCAGCGCATTGCCGTCGGCATCCACCCATTCGTAGACGCCGGCGGGGCAGTAGCGCGTCGAGGGTCCGGAATAGACGCCGTATTCCGAGGCCTTCTGCAACTCCGGATCCTTGACCTGCAGGTGAACCGGCTGGTCCTCCTCGTGGTTGGTGTTCGACAGGAACACCGACGACAGGCGGTCGAAGGTCAGGACGCCGTCCGGCTTGGGGTAGTCGATGCGTTTGTGGTGCGCGGCCGGCTCGAGCGATGCGGCGTCGGTCTTGCCATGCTTCATCGTGCCGAAGAGGGAGACGCCGAGGAGCGTGTTCATCCACATGTCGAACCCGCCTAGCCCCACGCCCAGCCACAGCCCAAGCCTGGACCACAGCGGCTTGACGTTGCGGACCCTCTTCAGGTCCTTGCCGATCTCGGAATCGCGCCAGGCGGCCTCGTAGCCGGAGATCTCGTCGGCCGAGCGGCCGGCCGCGATCGCCTCGGCGACGTGTTCGGCCGCCATCATGCCCGACAGCACGGCGTTGTGCGAACCCTTGATGCGCGGCACGTTGACGAAGCCGGCCGAGCAGCCGATCAGCGCGCCGCCCCGGAAGGTGACCTTCGGCACCGACTGGTAGCCGCCCTCGGTGATGGCGCGCGCGCCGTAGGAGAGCCGCTTGCCGCCCTCGAAGGTGTCCTTGATCGTCGGGTGCGTCTTGAAGCGCTGGAACTCCTCGAAGGGCGAGACGTAGGGGTTCTTGTAATTCAGGTGGACGACGAAGCCGACCGCAACCTGGTTGTCCTCCAGATGGTAGAGGAAGGAGCCGCCGCCAGTGGCGTTGTCGAGCGGCCAGCCGAAGGAATGCTGCACGAGGCCGGGCTTGTGCTTGTCCGGCGCCACCTGCCACAGTTCCTTGAGGCCGATGCCGAATTTCTGCGGCTCGCGGCCGTCGGAAAGCTTGTATTTCGCGATCAGCTGCTTGGCGAGCGAGCCGCGCACCCCCTCGCCGATCAGCGTGTACTTCCCCATCAGCGCCATGCCGGGCGCGTAGCTTGGGCCGCGGCTGCCGTCGCGCTCGACGCCCATGTCGCCGGTGACGACACCCGTCACCGCGCCGTTGTCGTCATAGAGCAGTTCGGCGGCCGCAAAGCCCGGATAGATCTCGACACCCAGCGCCTCGGCATGGCCGGCCAGCCAGCGGCAGACATTGCCGAGCGAGACGATGTAGTTGCCGTGATTGTTCATCAGCGGCGGCATCAGCATGTTGGGAAGCCGTACCGAACCCGCCGGCCCGAGCACGAGGAAATGATCGTCGGTGACGGGCGTCTTGAACGGGTGGTCGCCTTCCGAGCGCCAGTCAGGCAAGAGCTTGTCGACACCGACCGGATCGACCACGGCGCCCGAAAGGATATGCGCGCCCACTTCCGAGCCCTTTTCCAGCACGACGACGGAGAGCTCGGGATTCACCTGCTTCAGGCGGATCGCGGCGGCAAGTCCCGCCGGGCCCGCGCCGACGATCACCACGTCGAATTCCATGCTTTCGCGTTCAACTTCGCTCATCGTCATCCTCCAGCTTTCCGGCCGTCGCCGGATGGCATCGCTGTCATGCTCTTACCCGATGCGTTCGCGAATGCGATAGCACAGGGACCGGGCTCGTCAAATTCAGGCATCTGGAAGGCACACATATACGCAATCCGTCCACGTCCGTCCCCCAATCTATTGACCTTGACGTAAGCGTCAATGGCACCATGCGTCGCGAGCGAAGCTTTCTCCATTGACCTGTTGCGACTTTTCGTAGCTGCTCCATGTTTCCCCGAAAGGAGGAAGACCGCGATGAGGTTCCAGCGCCCGACGATTCCGGCTTTGATCCTTCTCGCGCTGGTCGCCGCGACGGCTGGTCATGCCGGGAGCGCGGAGGGTGGCGCCGACGCCGCGGCCCCGGGTCGCACCGACGACGGCCAGTGGCGGGCCGGAGCCTACGCCTTTTCCGACGAACTCGGCGGCTTTCGCATACTTTCGGCGTCCGGGCGCGGCACCAAGGTCGATCCGATCGTGCTGGTTCAGGCGTTTCATTCCGCCAGCCCGGTGACGCTGACGATCCGCGCCATCGGCCCCGTCCAGGCCTTTGCCCATGAAGAGGGCGTGGCCAACGGCTTCATCCGCATGGTGGTGGTCGCCGTCAATCGCAGCGGGCTCGCCTGGACGCAGTTCGAGTTCGAGCTGCAGGAAGTGCTCGGCACGCCCAGCGGCTACAATGACGGGCTGTCGTTCGACCAGCGCCGCCGCGATGGCGAGGGCATAGCATCGGATGCCTTCGCCCGCTTCGACCGGACCTACGAACCCTATGACCGGCTGCGCTTCGAAGACGGCTTCATCGACCCGGGGATGCAGGCCCGCTTCGAGTTCCTGATTTCCGACTTCACCCCGGTCGCGGAGTTCTATCTGGTGCAGGACCCGCGCATTCCTGCGTCGTGACGAATGCCTCGTCGCATGGCGGCAATGCCCATTTCCCTCGCTCGCCAAAACCGTCTAGAATCCGCCCATGGACTCCGGCCTGCCCGATCTCAGGGAACTCTTGCTCTTCTACGCCGATGCCGGCGCCGACGAAGCGCTTGAGGATTCGCCCGTCGACCGCTTCGCCGAGAGCGTGCCGCTGCGGCGCGCTGCCGGCGCCTCCGGCGCGGCGCTCCGGCAGGAGGGGCCAGCCGAGCGCCCGGACGCGACGCGAGACGGAACGCCTTCCCCCGGCGGGCAAGGCCGGGGCGCGCGTGCGCTTGCGCCGCCCGCGCGGCCAGAACCACTGGCGGCCATCCCCGACGAAGCGCAGGTCGCGCGGGCCCGCGAACTGGCCCGCTCCGCGACCTCGATGGAGGAGCTGCGCGAACTGCTGGCCGCGTTCGAGGGCTGCAACCTGAAATCGACGGCCAAATCCCTCGTCTTTTCCGACGGCAATCCACAGGCCGACATCATGTTCGTCGGCGAGGCGCCGGGCCGCGACGAGGATCTGGAGGGCCTGCCCTTCGTCGGCCGCTCGGGCCGCCTTCTCGACCTGATGCTGGCTGCCATCGGCCTCGACCGGTCGCAAGCCTACATCGCCAATGTCATCCCCTGGCGGCCGCCTGGAAACCGGACGCCGACGCCGATCGAGACGGAGATCTGCCGGCCGTTCATCGAGCGGCAGGTGGAGCTTGCCAATCCGAAAGTGCTGGTCACCCTCGGCGGACCTTCGGCCAAGGTGCTGCTTCACGCCAGCGAAGGGGTGCTGCGGATGCGCGGCGCGTGGAAATCCCACACCACGGCCTCCGGCGTTGTCATTCCGGCCATGCCGACGCTGCATCCGGCATATCTGTTGCGCAACCCGTCGCACAAGCGGCTTGCCTGGCGCGACTTCCTGGAGATCAAGGCAAAGCTCAGGGAACTCGGCTGAGACGCAGGCTCAGCCGGCTCGCAGGGCGTCCCGCAGCCTGCGCCGCTGCCGTCGGCCCGGCAGGTAGGCCGCCGCCAGCGCCGGCACCGAAAAGCCCAGCGACGGGCTCGCCCGGTTGACGCGATAGTCGCGCCACGCGCCGCCGATTTCTCCTTGCAGCAGCCGCCCCAGCAGGCGGCGCGCGACCATGTAGGCGGCCAACGACGCGTAGCGCTGGCCATAGCACGGATGTCGCTTGACCAGCTCGGAGAAGGCCTCGACATAGCCGTCATGCGGCCGTGAGATCGAATCCGGGCTCGTGTACTTGATCCAGTCGACCCGAGGCAGAACCGCCGCGCCATGCCGGCGGGCGAGGCGCAGGAACAGGTCGCGGTCCTGCAGGCGCATCAGCGTCTCGTCGAAGCGTCCCGCCTCGTCCAGCACCTGCCGGCGCACGGTGATCGCCGAGCCAGCGACCGAGATCGTGTCGCCCACGATCGCGCTTTCCAGTCCAGCGGCGTCGAGGCGCGCCCGAGGATTGGAGGCGCGGCGAATGACGCCGTTCTTTTCATGGTCGAACGAACTGATCGTCAAGACGAGATCGGGATCCTGGTCGAACAGCGCGACGGTCTTCTCCAGCCGGTCCGGAAGAAAGACATCGTCGGAATCGAGAAAGGTGACGAGCGGCGCCCGCGAAGCCTCGATGCCGGCGTTACGGGCCGCGTTTGCGCCGTGCCAGCCGGGTAGCCGCAGAACCGTCAGCCGATCGTCGGGTATGGCGACCAGCGCGTCGGTCGTGTCGTCCGTCGAGCCGTCGTCGACCACGATGTGCTCCCAGTCGGTCAACGACTGTACACGGACGCTTTCCACCGCGCGCAGCAAGGCCGCGCGACGATTGTGGGTCGGCGTGACCACGGCGATGAGGGGGTTGTCCGGCATCGTGTTCAGCTGCGCTCGACGTGGTCTGGAATCCGCTCGACCCGGTCGCTGACGAGCCCCGCGGCCATGGCGACCTGGCTGGTGAACGAGAGGAGGTGGAACGCCGACGCGACGAGAAAGGCAGGCGGCCGCTCCCAGACCGGCATGCCGACATGGCCGCCCTTGAAGAAGATGCGGCGCAGCGAGCGCCATTCGGCCGTCCAGAGGCGCCCGAGCGAGTGCCGCAGCCGCCGCAGGCGGCTCGGCGACTTCAGGACCGTGTAGCGGCGATCATTGTCGCGGCCCGTCACCAGCGCGCGCCAGACCAGGAAGCGGACCCCGCGCGGCGGCTTGTGCAGGGCGACCGCGTCGACCCGGTGTGTCTGGATACCCTGGCGCCGCGCCTCTTCCGTCAGCAAGCTGCAAGATACCTTGAACCCATGATGGTCGGGAAAGGGATGAGCTGTGATCCAATTGCCTCGGAAAGCACAATTGTTGGCGTTGAGGGGGCGTTTGGTTTGGGACCGCTCGTCGCCGTGCTCCAGCGGAAACATCCAGAACAACGCATAGCACCGGGATAGGAAGTCATCATGATCGAGGATGGTCAGACCATTGACGATCGTAACTGCCGGGTCCCGATAGGGCTCCAAAATCCTGGTCAACCAACCTGCCTGCGGCACAACATCCGCATCCATGAACACGACGATCTCGCCCCTCGCGGTGGGAATCGCGGCGTTCTTGATCTCGTAGTAGCGGCCGCCAGGCACCGAAACGATGTCGAGATCGGCCAGCGCGGCCAGTTCGGGCGCGCCATCCCGTAAAAGCCCGTCCAGAATTGCGGTCTCTTCAGCACCTCCCGCATGAACGAAGATCACTTGCGCTGTTCGTATCCCGGCCTGGCCTTCACACCAGGCGGCGATCTCGCGCTGGAGAGCGGACACCGTCTGATCGAACTCTTCCCTGGTGATCAGCGTCGCGTTCTCCATCTCCATGACAATGGTGAAGCCGGTCGGCACCTGCGCGACTTGAGCTTTCTCGTCCGCCGGAACGGACATGGTTGCGTGCCCGATTTCCCCTGGATTGCCGCTCAAGCCAAACCCCCATCTGACGCAGCCGGTGGTTGTCACCGGCTTCCAGTTCACCTCTTCGCCCACTGACATGGCCATCACAATAAGAAATGTCACAGACGAACCGACTGTCCCGACCCATCAACCGTTGCGTTCAAGACGCCCATGTCGGGCGCAGCCTCAACCCCGATCAGAACACCTCGGTGGACCGGCCTCTGCGTTGCGCGCGGCGCAGGCGGACATAGGCCCGGACATTCGGGACGATGTGGAAGCCGTGGTTCCCCTTCGACTTCAGGTCCGCCAGCCAGGCGGTGTCCGCATAGGCTTCCGCCTGCGCTTCGAGCGCCTCGGCGAGCGGCTCGCGGCTGATGCGGCGCGCAAGCAGCACGCAGGCTTCCAGGCGCGACGCGATCGACGTGCCGTATTTCGGTGCGATGGCGAGACCGATATCCGCGAGATCGTCGATCTCGTGCGCGAGCGCGAGGAACAGGATGTCTTCCATGCCTTCGGGAAGCGGTCCGGAGGCAAGGCGCTCGGGCCCGCCGGTGTCGAAGTCGAGCGAGGGAATCCGGTAAACGAGGTCCTCCGCTCTTTCGCCTGCGGCCGAACGGATCAGCGCGCGATGCGGCTCGCTCGCCTTGCCGAAGCGACCGTCGGGAAACTGGCCGACATCATAGGCCGCGTGCAACATGGCGGCGATGATGAAGTCGACGTCGCGCTCGAAGTGGGCCACCGAGGAAGCGGCCCCCACCGCGTGGCAGATGAAGGCGCGCTCCGTCTTGCGATACCGGCCATTGAACAGCCGGATCGCGAGCCGGTAGGCCGCCTGGACCCGCAGGATATCCGCAATCGGATGGCCAAGGGCATGAAGCTGCACATAAAGCGCCGTGTTGGTCTGCGCCGGCATGAACTGTTTCGACGTCATTTCCGCCTGCTGCATCCCCGGAACGTGAAATAGGTATCCGTGGAGGATACCTGCTGTTTCTGGCCGGCGAGAGTCAATTTTCAGTGCGATGCGATGGTGGGTTGCGCGCGGATCGCCAGCCATTGAAGCAGCGTGAACAGCGCCACCGCCAAGGCCTGCGCCGCGACGAACAGCGTGCCGAGCATGTTCGGCTGGACGAGCCCGAGGAGCAGGATGGCGAGGCTCGCCGCCACCCAGAAGGCGTTGCCGTACACGAAGGTCCAGGCGAGCGAGGCCGGGATCGCGGGCCGCCGAGCGGCCATCACGAGCAGCGCCACCCAGACCGAGATGAGCACCGTCGCCGCCACCAGCAGCGGCTGCGGCAGCGCAAAGAGGCTTGCGAAGGTGCCCGATGCGACGGCGAGGGCGAGGCCGATTGGCGCGCTGCCGATGGCGTCGAGAAGCAGCGCATTGCGCAGGAAAGGGGTCACGGTCACGGTCATGGCGGGTCTCCTTGTTGGCAGGCGATGCCAGCGGGACTCTTCCCTGCCCCGGCATGCCGGACCATGTCGCGCCTTCGGCCGGCGCGCGATTACCCGCCGGGTAATAGGAACATGCCCGTTTCTCGGCTATCCTCCGGTCATGAGCAGGCCCGCCACGTCCGTCCCATCCCCGTCCGCCCCGCCCTCCGCCGGATCGCTGCTACGCGAATGGCGCCTGCGTCGCCGCATGAGCCAACTCGACCTGGCGCTCGAGGCCGAGGTTTCGCAGCGCCATCTGAGCTTCGTCGAAAGCGGCCGGGCGCGGCCCTCGCGCGAGATGGTGCTGCACCTGGCCGAGCGGCTCGACGTGCCGCTGCGCGAACGCAACCGGCTCCTGCTCGCGGCCGGCTTCGCGCCGGGCTATGCCGAGCGGTCGCTCGCCGACGCCTCGCTGGCGCCCGCGCTGAAGGCGGTCGAACTCGTGCTGAAGGGGCACGAGCCCAACCCGGCCATGGCCGTCGACCGGGCCTGGAATCTCGTGCTGGCCAACACGGCGATGGCGCCGTTCCTGGAGGCGGTGACTGACCCGACCCTGCTCGTAGCGCCGGTCAACGTGCTGCGGCTGTCGCTGCATCCGGGCGGGCTTGCGCCGCACATCCTCGATCTCGCCGACTGGCGCGACCATCTCATGGAACGGCTCGGCCGCATCACCCGGAACGTCTCCGATCCGGCCCTGGCGGCTCTGGTCGACGAGTTGAGCGCCTATCCGGTGCCGCCGCGATGGCGCCCGGCCGCGGTACCCGACCTGTCGGCCATCGCCATCCCGCTTCGGGTCAGACTGGGCGACGAGGTCTTGTCCTTCATCACCACCATCACCGTCTTCGGTACGCCGCTCGACGTGACGCTGTCGGAACTGGCGGTCGAGACCTTCTTCGCCGCCGACGCCGAGACGGCGGCGTTCCTGCGGCGGCGTGCCGAACCGGCTAGCCCTGCGGCGGGCTGACCTTGCGGGCCTGGGCGCGCTGGAGGCCGAGCCGCTGTTCGCGCCAGATGATGAACAGCCCGGCGCCGACCACGACCGTGCCGCCGACCAGCGTGTAGATCGTCGGAACTTCGGCGAAGACGACACAGCCGATGACAATGGCCAGGATCATCGACGTGTATTCGAACGGCGCGATGGTCGACATGTCCGCGTGGCGATAGCTTTCCGTCATCAGGATCTGGCCGACGCCGCCGCACAGTCCGGCCCCGATCAGGATCACGGCCTGCGTGGCATCGATCGGCGACCAGCCGAAGGGCAGCGTGGCAAGACCTGCGACGGTGGAGGTCGCCGAGAACCAGAAGACGATCGTGGCCGACTGCTCGGTCAGTACCAGCCGGCGTACGAGCAGCATGGCGACAGCCGAGATCGCGGCGCTCGCCAGCACAGCGACGACGCCGATCGCCTCGCCCTGGCCCAGGTCGGCGCCGGACGTGAGGAGCGTCAGTTTCGGCCAGGAGACGATGACGACGCCAACGAATCCGACCGCGACCGCGGTCCACCGGAAGATGCGCACCGTTTCGCCGAGGAAGATCGCCGAGAAGACGACCACGATCAGCGGCTGGGCGTAGTTGATGGCGACCCATTCAGGCAGCGGCAACCGCGTCAGCGCGAAGAAACCGAGCCCCATCGACGAGACGCCGACGAGGCCGCGCAGGATGTGGCTCACCGGCCGCTTCGTGTAGAAAGCCGTCCTCAGTTCGCGCCGCCATGTCATCACCAGCACGACGGGAATGATGGCGAAAAGCGACCGGAAGAACACGACCTGCCCGGTGAAGACCTCGCCCGCCGCCTTGATCAGCGCCGACATCACCACGAAGGCGACGACGGAGCAGATCTTCAGGGCGATGCCGACGAGGGGCCTGCGTTCAGGCGCGTCGGCCAAGGTCACTGCGCGGCGGCGTCCCGTATCGCCTGCCAGATACGCATCGGCGTCGCCGGCATCTCGATGTGGCGGATGCCGTAAGCGCGCCACAGCGCGTCCGTCACCGCGTTGAGCGCGGCGGGCGTGCCGCCGATGGTGCCGGCCTCGCCCGCGCCCTTGATGCCGAGAGCGTTGGTGGTCGACGGCACATTGCGGGTCTCGAAGCGGAACTCGGGAAAATCCTCGGCGCGCGGCATGGCATAGTCCATGAAGCTCGCCGAGATGAGCTGCCCGTCGGCGCCGTAGACCGTATTCTCGGTCAGCGCCTGGCCGATGCCCTGCGCGATGCCGCCATGCACCTGGCCTGCCAGCAGGATCGGGTTCACGGTGGCGCCGAAATCGTCGACGATCGTGTAGGCGACGACCTCGGTCTGGCCGGTCTCGGGGTCGATCTCGACCTCGCAGACATGGGTGCCGTTCGGATAGGTCGCCTCTGCCTGGACGAATTCGCCAAAACCCTTCAGGTCCTCCGGGTTCCTCGCCGCCTTGGCGATGGAGGCGAAGTCGAGCGAGCGGTCGGTGCCGACGATGCGCGCCGTTCCGTCGATCAGCTCGATGTCGGCAGCCGAGGCTTCCAGCTCATCGGCGGCGAGCTTGCGGATCTTGCCGGCGAGGTCCTCGCCGGCGCGGGCGGCCGAGACGCCGCCGAGCGGAATCGAGCGCGAGCCGCCCGTGCCGCCGCCCTTGGCCAGTTCGTCGGTGTCACCCTGGCGGACGCGAATCTGGCTGATCGGCAGGTTCAGCTTTTCGGACACGAACTGCGCATAGGCCGTGGCATGGCCCTGGCCGTTCGACTGCGTGCCGATGAACACCGTCACGGTGCCGTCGCCCTCCAGCCGCACATGCGCCGGCTCGGAACCGGCGAAGGCGCAGGCCTCGATATAGGTGGCGAGCCCGATGCCGCGCAGCCGGCCCCGGGCCGCCGCGTCGGCGCGGCGTGTCTCGAAACCGGCCCAACCAGCGCGTTCGAGCGCGAGGTCCATGTGGCCGGCGAATTCGCCGACGTCGTACATGCGGCCGGTCTGGGTGGTGTAGGGGAACTGCTCGGGACGGATGAAGTTGCGGCGGCGGATCTCATCGGGGCCGATGCCAATGACGCGGGCCGCCTCATCGACGAGTTTCTCAAGCAGAAGCGCCGCTTCCGGGCGCCCGGCGCCGCGATAGGCATCGACCGGGCAGGTGTTGGTGTAGACCCCGGTGATCGACACGTCGAGCGCCTCGATGTCGTAGACACCGGTCGACATGGTCGCTCCCACGAAGGGGATGAACGGGCCGTATTGCGAGATATAGGCGCCGAGATTGGCGACCAGCTTCACCCGCAGCGCCAGGAAGCGGCCCTCGTCGTCCATTGCCATCTCGGCCGCGACGGCGTTGTCGCGCCCCTGGGCATCGGTCAGGAAATGCTCGGTACGGTCGCCGGTCCACTTGACCGGTCGGCCGAGCCGCTTGGCGGCCTCCAGCACCAGCGGATACTCGCGATAGACGAAGGTCTTGGGGCCGAAGCCGCCGCCGACGTCGGGCGTCACGACGTGCAGCTTGCCGGGTTCGACGCCCATAACGGCCGCGACGATGCGCTGCATGGAGTGAACGCCCTGCGAGCCGGTGGTCAGCCGGAAACGGTCCTCCTCGGCGCGCCATTCGCCGATCGCGGCGCGCGGCTCCATGTAGTTGCAGACGAGGCGGTTGTTGAGGAACTCGACCGTGGCGATCTTCGTCGCCTTCGCGAACGCCGCGTCGGCCTTGGCCTTCTCGCCCAGTTCATAGAGGAAAGCCTTGTTGGACCCGGTGTCCGGCCAGACCAGCGGCGCGTCCGGATCGAGCGCGCGCGCCGTCTCGGCGATCGCGTCCTCGCTCTTGTAATCGATCTCGATCAGGTCGGCGGCGTCCTGCGCCAGCGCGCGGGTGTCTGCCACGACGAAGGCGACCGCGTCGCCGACGTAGTGGACCCGGTCGCGGCACAGGATCGGAATGTCCTTGGTCGGCGCGCGGCTGCCGTCCGGCTGCTTCTGCATGGCGCCGGACTTCAGGTCGGTCAGGTGGGCGACGTCTTCGCCGGTCAGCACCAGGTGAACGCCAGGTGCTGCCTTCGCCGCCTCGACGGAGGCGATGGTGAAGGTGGCGTTCGCCACCGGCGAGCGCAGCACGTAGCCATGCAGCACCGCCTCAGGCGCGATGTCGTCGGTATAGCGGCCCTTTCCGGTGATGAAGGCGGCGTCTTCGACCCGCAGGACCGAAGCGCCCATTCCGAATTTCGGCGTCAATACCGTCATGTTACCGTCCGATCGGTGCTAGCTGGAAACGAATGGGGGAGATAAAGGTCTGTCTAGTTTTGTCGAGTGTCGGATTTGTGTAAAGGGCAACTTCGGCGAATTGTTGTGCCAGTGCGTCCCTCGAGGCGCATGCGAAAGGACGCCCATGCGCACGGATACGGGCCAGGTCTTCAAGCTGGAGGACTATCGTCCCTCGGACTATCGGATCCCCGAAACGCGGCTGGCCTTCGATCTCGATCCGGAACACACAACCGTCGTGTCCGAACTCGTCATCGAGCGGGCGGACGAAACGCCTGCCGGCGCGCCACTGGTGCTCGACGGCGACGGGCTCGATCTCGTCGCCCTGGAGCTCAACGGGGAAGCGCTGGGGCAGAACGCCTTCGAAGCGACACCGGATCGCCTGACGATCCACGCGCTTCCAGGGGAGAAATCGTTCAGGCTGAAGATCACGACACGCATCAATCCGTCCGCCAACCAGGCGCTGATGGGGCTCTATCGCTCAAGCGGCGTCTACACCACCCAATGTGAGGCGGAAGGCTTCCGCCGCATCACCTACTATCTCGATCGACCCGACATCCTCTCGGTCTATCGCGTGCGGCTGGAAGCGGACAAAGCTGCCGCGCCGCTGCTGTTGTCCAACGGCAATCCGGTCGAGGCCGGGGACCTGCCCGGCGGACGGCACTTCGCGGTATGGGATGATCCGCACCCCAAGCCGTCCTATCTCTTCGCGCTGGTGGCTGGCGATCTCGGCGTGGTCACGGACGAATTCGTCACGATGTCTGGCCGCCGGATCGCGCTCGGCATCTATGTCGAGAAGGGCAAGGAGCCGCGCGCGGCCTACGCCATGGACGCGCTCAAGCGCTCCATGAAGTGGGACGAGGAGGTGTTCGGGCTGGAATACGATCTCGACGTGTTCAACATCGTCGCCGTGTCCGATTTCAACATGGGCGCGATGGAGAACAAGGGCCTCAACATCTTTAACGACAAATACGTGCTGGCCGACGAGGAGGCCGCGACCGACGCGGACTTCGCCAACATCGAGGCGATCATCGCGCACGAATACTTCCACAACTGGACCGGCAACCGCATCACCTGCCGCGACTGGTTCCAGCTCTGCCTCAAGGAAGGCCTGACGGTCTTTCGCGACCACGAGTTTTCCGCCGACCAGCGCTCTCGGGCGGTCAAGCGCATCGCCGAGGTGCGTACGCTGAAGGCGCACCAGTTTCCCGAGGATCAGGGGCCGCTCGCCCATCCGGTGCGGCCGCGCCGGTATCGCGAAATCAACAACTTCTACACCGCCACCGTCTACGAGAAGGGTTCCGAGGTGGTGCGCATGATCCGCACCATCCTCGGCGCCGACGCCTTTCGCGCCGGAATGGACCTCTATTTCAAACGCCACGACGGCGACGCCGCCACGATCGAGGACTTCCTGACGGTCTTCGCGGACGTGTCGGACCGCGATCTCTCCCAGTTCGCGCTCTGGTATCATCAGGCGGGTACGCCCAACGTCTCGGTCAAGGCGAACCACAATGCCGCGACGGGCGAGCTCGTGCTCGACATCGAGCAATCCTCGCCGCCGACGCCCGGCGAAAGCCGCAAGCGGCTGATGCACATCCCTCTCGCCTTCGGCCTCGTGGGGCCGGACGGACGCGACATGGTGTGGGAGTCCGTCGAGGGGGCGACCGTCGAGCATGGCGTTCTGCACGTGCGCAAGCGCAAGCACCACGTCCGCTTCGCCGGTATTTCCGAACGCCCGCGCCTTTCGCTCAACCGCGGCTTTTCCGCCCCGGTCACGCTGTCTGTCGAGGAAAAGCCGGAGGACCGCGCCTTCCTTGCCCGGCACGACGGCGATCTGTTTTCGCGCTGGCAAGCGCTGAACGGGCTGATGACCGATGCCGTCATCGAGGCGTCGAAGCATCTGCGCGACGGCCGCAAGGTCGAATTCGGCACGGACATACCAGACCTCTGCGGCGTCATCGCCACCGACGACCGGTTCGAGGAGGCCTACCGGGCGCTGGCGCTGGCTTTGCCGTCGGAAGCCGACGTGGCGCGCGAGATCGGTGCCAACATCGATCCCGATGCGATCCTGTCCGCCCGCAACGGGCTGATCGAGGTGATCGCCGAGGCGAACGGCGACGCTTTCGCGGCGCTCTACGATCAGCTTGCCGACACAGAGCCGTTCACGCCGGACGCGGCGGGCGCCGGCCGAAGGTCGCTGCGCAACATGCTTCTGGACTATCTGTCGTCTGGTCCTCGTTCGACCGCTCTTGCCGCTGCTCAATACCGCGGCGCCGGCAACATGACGGACCGCTCGGCGGCGCTCGCCGTGCTCGTCATGCGCCACCCGGATGCGGCCGACACGAAAGCGGCGCTGGCCGATTTCGAGGCGCGATTCGGCGCCGACGCGCTGGTCATGGACAAGTGGTTCCAGATCCAGGCGGCCGCGCCGGGCGCCGGCGCACTCGACACCGTCAAGGCGCTGACGAAGCATCCGGGCTTCTCGATCGCCAATCCCAACCGCGTCCGCTCGCTGATCGGCACCTTTTCCAGCGCCAACCAGACCGGTTTCCACCGGGCCGATGGCGAGGGCTACCGCTTCTTCGCCGACATCGTGCTGGAGGTGGAGCGGCGCAACCCGCAGGTCGCCGCGCGCCTCGCCACCGGCCTGCGCTCCTGGCGCTCGCTGGAGCCGAACCGCAAGGCGCGGGCGCGCGAGGCGCTGCTGCGGATCGCCTCCGCCGAAAACCTGTCGCCCGACCTGCGCGACATCGTCGAGCGCACGCTGGCCTGAGGCGCGGGGGGTGGCGGCGAGATCTCGCTTCGCCTCTCCATTTCGATCTTTTTTCCCCTCCCGACTCATCACCACTGGACAAGGCGAATCAGCTTTGATTCTTTAGTAACGATTCGGATGTGCGGCGTTTCGAATCGCACGGGGATACCAGACAGGATCGGAGCCACCAGATGGCTGAGGCGGACGCGCGCGGCGCGCCCGAAACGGGTAGTTTTGCGCGGCGAAACGGCCGGCGCAAACCTCCCGGGCTGTCAGGCAACGCGCGCGTCCTCGCGCACCCCGCCTATCAGCGGCTGATCGCCGCCGAACCGTTCCTGCGCCGGTCGATCCCCACGCTCATCATCGTCTTTCTCATCGTCATCGCGGCCGCGCGCACGGTCTCGATGATCGCCTGGCGCGACGACATCGACCGTACCGGCCGCACGATTCTCGCGCTGGGCGCAGCCCAGCTCGCCGCCTCACTGCACTCGGTCGCGTCCGAGGGCGATCCCGCCGCGCTTCAGCGCCATGTCGACAATGCCGGCGCGCTGGGGCCGTTCGGACCGCGCTACGTGCTGGCGGTGACCGATGCCGACATGAAGGTCGTCGCCATCTCGTCGTCGTCCTCCGGCTGGAACGGCCGCGACCTCGACCACATCATCGTCGGCGGTCAGCCGCTCTTCCTCTTCGGCGCGCGCGCGGGTGTCCTGGACGTGACCATCGACGGCGAGGAATGGTACGCCGTCACGAGCGCTTTGGCGTCTGGAACCGGAATGACGGCCGCGCTTGCCTCGAAGGATGCGGTCTTCGCCGAGTGGCGGCGCATGGTCTCGCTCAACGTGACCCTCTTCGTCATCACGTCGGGGGTACTGATCATCATTCTCTACGCCTATTTCAGCCAGGCCTCGCGCGCCCAGACAGCGGACCGGATCTACGAGCAGGCCCACCAGCGAATCGACCTCGCTCTGGTGCGCGGACGTTGCGGGCTGTGGGACTGGGACATGGGCCGCGGCAAGATGTACTGGTCGCGCTCGATGTACGACCTTCTGGGCTACGAGCCGGTGGAGGAGATGCTGTCCTTCGGCGACGTGGCCGCGATCATCCATCCCGAGGATGACGACCTCTTCGAACTGGCCAACCAGATCGTCGCGCGCAAGATCGACCACATCGACAAGGTCTTCCGGATGCGCCATGCGCTGGGCCACTGGGTGTGGATGCGCGCTCGCGCCCAGGTCATCGACCCGGAGGCGTCCGAGATCCACCTGATCGGCATCGCGGTCGACATCACCGAGCAGCGCAAGCTGGCGCGGGAATCGGAGATGGCCGACATGCGGCTGCGGACCGCGATCGAAAACATCTCCGAGTCCTTCGTGCTCTGGGACGCGGACGACCGGCTGGTCATGTGCAACACCAAGTTCCAGGAGCAGATGGGCCTTGCCGATGGCGATGTCGCCCCCGGCCTCGAGCGCGGCGACCTGCGAAGGCGCATGAAACCCTTCGCGCTGGAGCGCAAGCTCGCCAACCCCAATGGCCGCGACGGCGGCGCCACCTTCGAGCGGCAGCTGGCCGACGGCCGCTGGCTGCAGGTCAACCAGTCGAGGACACGCGACGGCGGCACCGTCCTGGTCGGCGCAGACATCACCCTTCTCAAGCAGAACCAGGAGAAGCTGGTCGACAGCGAACGCCGCCTGATGGCGACGATCCACGATCTCAGCCTCGCGCGTCGCGCCGAGGAAGAACGTGCGCTGGAGATGTCGGAGCTGAACCGCAAGTACATGCGCGAGACGGAACGCGCCGAGGCCGCCAGCCGCGCCAAGTCGGAATTCCTCGCCAACATGTCGCACGAGCTGCGCACCCCGCTCAACGCGATCATAGGCTTTTCGGAGCTGATGCAGTCGAACCTGTTCGGCAAGCTCGGCTCCGACCGCTACGAGGAATACGCCCGCGACATCCATTCGGCCGGCACCTATCTCCTCGGCGTCATCAACGACATCCTCGACATGTCGAAGATCGAGGCGGGGCAGTTTGCGTTGCAACGCGAGGAGATCGACCTCGATGCCTTGATGACCGAGGCGATCCGCGTCGTCACCGTCCAGGCCGACGCCAAGTCGATTTCGGTCGAGACCCGCATCGCGGCCAGTACGGTGCTTTATGCCGACCGGCGGGCCATCAAGCAGATCGTCATCAACCTGCTCTCCAATGCGGTGAAGTTCACCGGCCAGAACGGCCACATCGTCGTCCATGCCCGCAAGGTCGCCGGCGCCCTGGTGCTGTCGATCGAGGACAATGGCTGCGGCATCCCGAGGGACGCCCTGAAGAAGCTTGGTCGACCCTTCGAACAGGTGCAGAACCAGTTCTCCAAGAACCACACCGGTTCGGGCCTCGGCCTCGCCATCTCGCGCTCGCTGACCGAGATGCATGGCGGCGTCCTGAAGATCAAGTCGGAGGAAGGCAAGGGCACGATCGTCTCCGTGCGCATCCCCGTCAGCCAGATGCAGGCGGCGGCGTAGGAGAAGGGCTGCGGCGCCGTGGACGGTGGCGCCTCAGGACTGCCCCATGTCCTCCAGCAGCAAGTCGGCGAACAGCCGGCAGGGCGGCGACAGCGAGCGCCCCTTCTTCACCACCAGCGCGATCGACCGCGACACGGCCGGCTCCACCAGCGGCACGATGGCGAGCTCGGATCGCTTCTCCATTTCGGCGATGGCGGCGGGAAGGATGGTGACGCCGAGCCCGCTCGCCGCCATCCAGGCGGCCGTCGCGAGAAAACCCACCTCGTGACGGATTGCCGGTTCGACGCCGTTCTTCAGCAGTGTCTGGTCGATCAGCTGGCGCACGCCGTAGCCGGGCCGGAAGACGATCAGGGTTTCGCCGGCCAGCTCGGCCCAGCGCACGCTGGCGCGTTTCGCAAAGGGATGATCGCGGGCGCAGACCAGCTCGATCCGATCCTCGCGCACGACACGGCTGGTGAACTCGCCGCCTTCCGGCGGCGGCGTACCAAGGCCGAAATCCACCCGCTCCGCCTCGATGTGCTGGAGGAACTGGTTGGGCGCACAGTCGATGATCAGCAGGCCGACATTGGCGTAACGCCGCGCGAAACGCCGCGCCGTCTTCGGCAGGAAGGCCGCCGCCGTCGCCGGCGTGGCGGCGATGCGGACCCGGCCGCGCCCCCCCGCGCTCAGGTCGCGAAAGTTGCTCGACAGCGTCTGGACATCCTGCAGGATACGCTCGGCGACGCCGAATGCGTCCTCGGCGGCCGGGGTGGGCGCCAGCGAGCGTGTGGTCCGGTCGAAAAGCCTCGTGCCCAGTGTCTCCTCCGCCTGGCGGATCAGCACGCTGACGGCAGACTGGGTCACGCCCAGCTCTTCGGCGGCGGCCGCGAGCTTGCCGCGCCGATAGACCGCCGCAAAGGCGCGAAGCTGTTTGAGGGTCAGCTGGCTTTCGATACTCACTTGAAGTCGCCGCATGAATGATTTCGAATTTTTCGATTTTATTCACAATCAAAGTCCGGTTCAATGGACTCCTAGGGAGATCCGCGCGCCGAGAATCGTCGCGCGGAGCACAGATGGGAGGAATGCGATGAACTGGCGTCAGTACGCTGGACTTGCCGTGGCCGCGATAATCGGCCTTGGCGCCACCACCGCGGCCGGTGCCGCCGACCGCTACACGCTCGGCACCAACCCGCAGGGCACGATCTACTACACGATCGGCGGCGGTATCGCCGCCGCCCTGCAGGACAAGCTTGGAAAGCAGGTCACGCTGCAGCCCTACACGGGCTCCTCGGTCTACCTGCCGCTGATCGCGGCGGGAGAGGTGTCGATGGGCCTGAACTCCAGTCTCGACCTCGGCGAGGCGCGGGCCGGTGCGTTCGGCGAGCAGGCGAAGGACCTGCGCGTGCTCGCACGGCTGTGGCCGCTCAACGTGGCGCTCGTCGCCCGCAATGATTCCGGCATCAAGACGGTCGCGGATCTGAAGGGCAAGCGCGTCGTCACCGATCTCAGCGCGCTGAAGGCGATGAGCCAGCTGTCCCGGACGATCCTCGAACTCGGCGGCCTTGCCGTATCGGACGTCCAGGCCGAGACCGTCGCCGGTCTTGGACCCGGCATGGAGCGCCTCACCGAAAACAGCCTCGACGCGACCTTGATCGCGGTCGGCATCCCGCTCACCCAGCAGGCGCACGCCTCGATCTCCGGCGGCATCCGCTATGTCAGCATCGAGGGCGAAAACGCCACGACCGAGAAGGCCGACGCCGCGTTCCAGGGCACCTACCTCACCACCATCAACCCCAACCCGCGCCTGCCGGAAGTGACGGAGCCGGTCACGGTCGCCTCCTTCGACGTCTTCCTGACCGTCGCGGCGGAGATGACCGACGAGGACGCCACCGCGATCCTGGAGGCTCTTTACGAGAGCCTGCCGCAACTGAAGACGGATTATCCCGCGCTTGGCGGCGCCGCCCAGGAGCGGTTCTCCACCCCCTCGAACACCGTCCCCTACCACCCCGCGGCGGTCGCCTTCTTCAAGGGCAAGGACATGTGGACCGAGGCCAACGTCGCGCGCGACGCCGGCATGGCGGACTGACGGCCGCAAGGCCGGCGATCACAAGGCTACGAGCATGAACAGGAAGGACTTGGCGGTGCCCATCACCGCCATCGGTATCCTTTGGCTTCTGGACGTCCCGCGCCGGCTCGGCTTCGTGATCATCGCGGAGCAGTACCTGGCGCTGATGATCGGCCTCGCCACACTCGCGGGCCTGCTGGCCGCGCCGCTGCGCGGCCGGCTCCAGGTGCTCGACTGGATCGGCGGCGCGGCGGCCTTCGCGTCCTGGCTGTGGCTGGCGGTCAACTACGAAGCCTGGTTGCTCGACGCGGTCAACCGCGGCCCCGAGAAGTGGATTCCGGCCGTGGTGGCGATCGCCGCCACGATCGAGGCGACGCGCCGCCATTGCGGCATGGTGCTTGCGTCGCTCGCCGCCGCCTTCATCGTCTACGGCATCTTCGGAACCCACCTGCCCGGCATCCTGTCGGCGTCCGACATCGCCTGGCGCCGCTTCATGCTCTATCTCTACTCGGACACGAACGGCATTCCCGGGCTCGTGCTCGGCGTCGGGGCCACTCAGATCCTCGGCTTCATCGTCTTCGGCTCGGTGCTCAACGCGGTCGGCGGCAGCCGTATCCTGACCGATCTCGCCATGGCGGCGATGGGCCACCGGCGCGGCGGGCCGGCCAAGGTCGCCATCATCGCATCCAGCCTGTTCGGCACGCTGTCGGGCTCGACGGTCGCCAACGTCATGAGCACCGGTGTCGTCACCATTCCGATGATGAAGCGCTCGGGCTTTCCGCCGCGCTATGCCGCGGCCATCGAGGCGGTCGCGTCGAACGGCGGCCAGATCGCGCCGCCGGTCATGGGCGCGACGGCCTTCGTCATCGCGGAGTTCCTGCAGGTGTCCTACGCAACGGTTGTGCTGGCCGCGCTGCTGCCGGCCGTCGCCTACTACGTCATGCTCTACCTTCAGGTCGACCGCTACGCCGCCGTGCACGGACTGGTCGGCGTCGACCGTTCCGAACTGCCGCCCATCGGGCCGGTGCTGATGAAGTCCTGGCCGCTGCTCCTGCCGCTCGGCGTTCTCATGTACTTCCTGTTCGGGCTCGGCTACGCGCCGGGCAAAGCCGCGCTCTACTCCGCCTTCGCCTCCTACGCGCTCTATCTCGTCACTGCGCCGCGCGGCGCACCGCGCTTCGGCATCCTCGTCGGCGTGATGCGCGATTCCAGCTCTACCCTGATCCCGGTGCTGCTCGTCTGCGCGGTCGCCGGCGTCGTCATCGGCACCATCAACATCTCGGGGCTCGGTTTCGGGCTGACGCTGGCGCTCGGCAAGGTGGCCGAACTGGGCGGCGTCCTGCCCCTGCTGGCCGTCACCGCGCTGATCGCGATCGTGCTCGGCGTCGGCATGCCCACCACCGGCGTCTATGTCGTGGTATCCGTGCTGCTGGCCCCGGCGCTGGTGAAGGCCGGCATCAACCCGATGGCCGCGCATCTCTTCATCTTCTACTTCGGTCTTCTGTCGATGCTCACCCCGCCCGTCGCCATCGCCTCCTATGCCGCCGCCTCGCTGGCCGGATCCGACATGTGGCAGACCGGCCTCGCCGGCATGCGGCTGGCGATCGTGGCCTATCTGATCCCCTTCGTCTTCGCCTTCAACACCGCGCTTCTACTTGATGGCAGCTGGCTCGCGATCGCAGTCTCCTGCCTGAGCGTCGTCGCGTCGGGCGTCATCCTGGCGGAGGTGCTCGCCTGGCGCGGCGCTTATGGTGGGGGATGGCGCCGGCTTGCGGCCGCCGCCGTGGCCGCCTTCATCGGCGCCAGCACGGCGATCTTCGGCGCCGACAGCCCCGCTGCCATCGCCATCGCGGTGGCGGCCGTCGCTCTCCTGTTCGCGCTGCGGCGCCTTGCGGCCGGAGCCGGTCCCGACCTGCGCTCCGCCACCCCCTGATCCAACCCAACCAGCTGGAGGAAGACCCATGAACGAGCGCAATCCCAATCCGCCCTACAAGCGCATTGCCGCGGAAGAGGCCTGGGCCTCGCCGGAGCTGATCCGGCTCTACCGCAAGGAGATCGAGGAAAAGACGATCGGCGATCCGGGGTTCCACAGCCTCTGGGGCTTCTTTTCCGGCGATTCGCCGAAGGCGAAAGACCACAGCCGCCGGATCCAGGATATCGACGAGGAACGCCTCAGGGACATGGACGATTCCGGCATCGACATCGCCGTCCTGTCGCTGACCTCGCCGGGCGTGCAGATCTTCGGACCGACGGAAGCCTCCGTGCTTGCCACGCGTTTCAACGACGAGCTCGCCGAGGGCATCGCGCGGCATCCGGATCGCTATGTCGGCCTGGCCGCCTTCAGCCCGCTCGATCCGACGAATGCCGCCAAGGAACTCGAGCGCTCCGTCACCAAGCTCGGGCTGCGCGGCGGCATCCTCAACTCCCACACGCTCGGCACCTATCTCGACGACGAGCAGTATTGGGAGATCTTCGAGGCGGCCGAAGCGCTCGGCGTGCCGATCTATCTCCACCCGCAGACCCCGCCGGCCGAGATGATCGAGCCCTTCCTGAAGCGCGGCCTCGACGCGGCGGTCTACGGTTTCGCCTGCGAGACCGGGCTTCATGCGCTGCGGCTGGTGGTTTCGGGCCTGTTCGACCGCTTTCCCAAGCTCCAGATCGTGCTCGGCCATTGCGGCGAGGCGTTGCCCTACTGGCTGTCGCGCATCGACTTCATGCACGGCCACATCTCGGTGTCGAAGCGCTATCCGCACGTCCACCCGCTGAAGCGCAAGGCGAGCGACTACCTCAAGGAGAATTTCTACTACACCAGCAGCGGCGTCAGCTGGGCGCCGCCGGTGATGTTCGTGCGCGAGGTGATCGGGGCCGACCGCATCATGTACGCGATGGACTACCCCTGGCAGTTCGTCCAGTCGGAGATCGGCATCCTCGAGCAGATGCCGATCGGCGAAGCCGGGCTGAAGCAGTTCTTCGAGGACAATGCCCGCAAGGTGTTCAAGATCGGCGCCTGACGACGCATCCCACGACGATCCCGGCGGCTCCAGGGCCGCCGGCGGTTCGCCGCGACCGTCGCGCCGATGCGGTGCTTATGTGCCGCACACCACCGCGTCGAAAACCGTCCTCACCCGCTTCGCCGTTTCGCGGATGTGGGCCTCGAGCACGGACATCTCGGGCAGGTCGGTATTGACCAGCAAAAGGTCGGCAAGCCCGGGCGGCATGTCCTTGCGGTCGATGGCGCCGGTGAGGCACAGGCGCGAAACCTGCGTCAACCCCATGAACAGCCTGTAGGCCGCCACGAGATCGTCGCGCGCCTGCGGCTCGCAGAAGCCGGGCGAAAGCCTGCCCAACGCTTCGGCGGTGGAGGTCGTGCGGGTGTCGCCTTCCAGTTCGCCCAGCAGGCCCGCCGTCTGGGCGATGAATTCGAGGTCGATCAGCCCGCCCGGCATCAGCTTGAGGTCCCAGCCGTCGCGCGGCGGCTTCTCGGTCCCGATGATGCCGCGCATCTCGCAGGCGTCCTTCAGGAGCTTGGCGCGGTCGCGCGGGGCGGCGAGGATCGCGGCGACGTCGTCGGCCACCGTGGTGGCAAGCCCTTCGTCGCCAGCCACCACCCGGGCGCGGGTCAGTGCCATGTGTTCCCAGCTCCAGGCTTCCGTCTGCTGGTACTTGCGGAACGCCACGACATAAGTTGCCACCGGCCCCTTGTTGCCGGACGGCCGTAGCCTCAGGTCGATTTCGTAGAGCACGCCCTCGGCCGTCGGCGCCGAGACGGCGGCAATCATGCGCTGCGTCAGGCGAGCATAGTATTGCGAGGGCGCGAGCGGCTTGTCGCCGTCGCTCTCCTCGGCATTCTCATCATGGTCGTAGAGCAGGATGACGTCGACGTCGGAGCCCGCCGTCAGCTCCCGGCTGCCGAGCTTGCCCATGCCGAGAATCACCGCCCGCCCGCCCGGCACGTGACCGTGGCGGCGGGCGAATTCGACGACGACGGCGTCAAAGGCGGCGCCGATCGTCAGGTCGGCGAGGTCGGAAAAGGCCTTGCCGGCGCGCGCGGCGTCGATCGCCCCGGTGAGCAGGCGAATGCCGATCAGGAACTTCTGCTCGGCGGCGAAGATGCGCAGCCGGTCGAGCCGTTCCTCATAGATGGTCGCGGCGGCGAGAAAGCTCTCGAGGCGCGCCGCCAGATAGGCCTTGTTGGGCAGTTCCGACATCAGCAGGGGGTCGAGCAGGCCGTCGAAGACATGGGGCCGGCGGGTGATGATGGCGGCCAGGCGGGGCGCCGCGCCCATGATGTTGGCCAGCAGTTGCAACAGGCCGGGGTTGGATTGCAGCAGAGAGAAGAGCTGGATCCCCGCCGGCAGTCCCGCCAGGAATTCATCGAAGCGGATGATCGCCTCGTCGGCCCGGCGCGTACGGCCGAAAGCCGCCAGCAAGGCCGGCGTCAGCTCCGTCAGCCGCTCGCGCGCTTCGGCCGAGCGCGTCGCGCGGTAGCGTCCGAAATGCCAGGTGCGGATGACGCGGCATATGTCGCTCGGGCGTTCGAAGCCGAGGCTGGACAGCGTCTGCAGCGTGTCGGGATCGTCGACATCGCCGGTGAAGACGAGATTTCCGACACCGGCCGACAGTTGCGGCGCGGTCTCGAACAGCGCCGCGTAGTGGCCCTCCACCTCCTTCAGCGAGGCCCGGAAAGCCACGGCGAAGGCGTCGGCCGAGGCAAAGCCGCGCATGCGGGCGATCCGCTCCAGCCCCTCGTCGTCTTCGGGCAGGTCGTGCGCCTGTTCGTCTGCCACCATCTGGATGGCGTGCTCGACATCGCGCAGGAACCAGTATTGCCGGGTCAGGGAGCCGCAGGCGGTCGCGTCGATCCAGCCGCGCTCGGTCAGCCGCTCCAGCATCGCCACGGTCTCGCGGCCGCGCAGTTCGGGGAACCGGCCACCGGCAATCAGCTGCTGCGTCTGGACGAAGAACTCGATCTCGCGGATGCCGCCGCGGCCGAGCTTGACGTTGTGGCCGCGCACGGCAATCTCGCCATGACCCTTGTGGGCATGGATCTGCCGCTTGATCGAGTGCACGTCGGCGATGGCGGCATAGTCCATGTATTTTCGCCAGACAAAGGGCTGCAATTCCTTCAGCACCCCCATGCCGGCCTCGAAGTCGCCGGCCACCGGCCGCGCCTTGATCATGGCGGCGCGTTCCCAGTTCTGGCCCCGGCCCTCGTAGTAGGTCAGCGCCGCCTCGACAGGAATCGCGAGCGGCGTCGAGCCGGGGTCGGGCCGCAGCCGCAGATCGGTGCGAAAGACGTAGCCATGCTCGGTGCGGTCCGACAGGATGCGGATCAGCCGCCGCGCCAGCCGCGAAAACAGATCGGTCGCGTCAAGCGGATCCCTGATCGCCGGGGCGTCGGCCTCGAAGAACAGGATCAGGTCGATGTCGGAGGAGAAGTTCAACTCGCCCGCGCCGAGCTTGCCCATGCCGAGCACGATGAAGCCGGAGCCCTCGCCGGGCCGGTCGCGGTCGGGCAGCGAAAGCTTGCCCTGATCGTGCGCCTCGCGCAGCAGGAAGTCGATCGCCGCGCCGACGGCGGCGTCAGCAAGCGCGCTCAAGTGGCGCACGCTCGTTGCGGCGCCCGACACGCCGGCGAGGTCGGCGAGCGCGATCAGCACATGCGCTTCCGTCTTCAGCCGGCGCAGGTCGGCCATCAGCGACTTCTCGGTCACTCCGTCGACCGACCACGCGGCGCGGACCTCGTCGGTGATCGCATCGATGCGCTTTTCCCAACCCGTGTCGAACAGCGGCTCGAGCATTTGTGGCCGGCGGCGCAGCGTGTCGCGCACATAGGACGACAGCGACATGGCGCCGCCCAGGAAAGCGGCAATCTCCGGGCGTGCCTGCGCCAGTCCGGCAAGCTGGGCACAGCCGGCCTCTCCCGCGGACGACAGCACGTCCTGTAACTGTGCCGCCGCTCTCTCCGGATCGACCGGTTCCAGCTGGCGGGGCGATGCACCAAACCAGTCGGCGCCCAGGCGACCGCTCACGAAGCGCCCAGCCGCGCGGGAACCGTCATGGTGACCTTCAGGCCAGGCTGCGCGTCGTCGAGCGCGAGGCTGCCCCGGTGAAAGCCCAGAACCGCCTTGGCAAGACTGAGACCAAGGCCCGAGCCCGGCTGCGACCGGCTCTTCTCCAGCCGCACGAACCGCTCCGTGGCCCTGGCGCGATCCGCGGGCTCGATGCCGGGACCATTGTCGGAAATCTCGATCAGCACGTTTCCTCCCGTGCGGGTCGCCGTCACGCGCACGAGTGGGTTCTCGGCATGGCCCGCGCAATACTTGATGGCGTTGTCGATCACGTTTGACAAGGCCTGCGCCAGGAGTTCGCGATTGCCGTTCACAGCCAGATTGCCGTCGATGCGCGCTTCCAGCGCCACGCCCCGCTCTTCCGCCAGCGGCTCGTAGAGCTCGACCACGTCGGCCACGACGGCGGCAAGATCCAGCGTCTCGGTCTGCTCGGCCGAATAGCCGGCCTCCAGCCGCGAGATCATCAGGATGGCGTTGAAGGTGCGGATCAACTGGTCGGATTCGGCGATCGTCGCTTCCAGCGCGGCACGGTAATCGCCTTCGCCGCGGGCGCTCGACAGGGTCGTCTCGGCGCGGCTGCGCAGGCGCGTCAGCGGCGTCTTGAGGTCGTGGGCGATGTTGTCGGACACCTGCTTCAGGCCTTCGTTCAACACCGCGATGCGCGCCAGCATGGCGTTCAGGTTTTCCGACAGGCGATCGAATTCGTCTCTGGCGCCGGTCACGGGCAGCCGCCCGGTCAGGTCGCCGCCCATGATGCGCCGGCTCGCCTCCGAAACGCTGTCGATGCGGCGCAGCGCCGTGCGGCCGACGAAGAACCAGATGAGAAAGGCGCCGAGCCCCATCGTACCGAGCGCCAGGATCAGGGCGCGCTGCACCACCCGGCGAAACCGCTCCGGTTCGCCCAGGTCACGGCCGACCAGCAGGATCAACTGGTTGGGCAGGCGCAGCACCAGCGCCATGGCCGCATGCGGCGGCGTCGTGTCGGCGGAGGCGGTGCTGCCGTCCTCGGCTGGCGCCTGCAGCGGTCCGCGTTCGCCATAGCGCTTGTAGAGAAAGGGCCGCGCCGTCCAGCCAAGGTTCTCCAGAACGCCGGGCTCCAGGCTTTCGACGTTGCCCGACAGGATGCGGCCGTTCGGATCGGCGATCAGGTAAAGGTAAGCGCCCGGCTGGCGGGCGCGTTGTTCCACCACGCGCACCAGGAAGGGGAGGCCGCCGCGCTCATAGGCGCGCACGAGGCTCATCGATTCCTCGTTGATCGTCTCCTGTGTCTGGGCGGCGAGAATGCGCACCGACACCGAGGTCATGTAGACGACGAGCCCGATCGCACAGACGCCGAACAGCAGGAGGTAGAGCGCCGACAGCCGCGCCGCCGTCGTTTTCATCAGCGCCGCGAGGCGCGCGCCGGTTCCGCGCAGGATCGCCCCGACGGCCAATGTCAGTCGGCCTTCAGCATGTATCCCGCACCCCGGATCGTGTGCAGAAGCGGCTTGTCGAAGCCCCTCTCGATCTTGCCGCGCAGGCGCGACACGTGCACGTCGATCACGTTGGTCTGCGGGTCGAAATGGTAGTCCCAGACGTTCTCGAGCAGCATCGTGCGCGTGACGACCCGTCCGGCATGCCGCATCAGATACTCCAGCAGCTTGAATTCGCGAGGCTGAAGCAGGATGTCGCGCCCGGCCCGTCGCACCGTGTGCGACAGCCGGTCGAGCTCGAGGTCGCCGGCGCGGTACATCGTCTCGACGTCCTTGCCGCCGGAACGCCGCTTCAGGACCTCCACGCGGGCAAGCAGTTCGCTGAAGGCATAGGGCTTTGTCAGGTAATCGTCGCCGCCGGCCCGCAGCCCCGTGACGCGGTCGTCGACCTCGCCCAGCGCCGACAGGATCAGCACCGGGGTTTCCGAGCCCCGCGCCCGAAGGCCGGCGATCACCGACAGTCCGTCGCGGCGCGGCAGCATGCGGTCGACCACCAGAACGTCGTAGTCGCCTTCGTCGGCCAGCGTGAAGCCCGTATCGCCGTCGGCAGCGACATGCGCCGTATGGCCAGCCTCGGTGAGCGCCTTCTGGAGGTAGTCGGCCGCCTCGCGGTCGTCCTCGATGACAAGAATCTTCATCCCCGCCTTATACGCGATCTCGGGCGCTTGAACCGCCGTCATGTCCATATTTCGGCTCCGATGGAGAAACGGCAGCGGATAGGGACCGCTGCCGCCGTCGCGAGCCCCTTTCCGGGACCGCACAGGGACCGCGCCGCGCAAGGCGGCGCGGCGCGGGATCAGCCCTGCTGCACCGGCAACGCCACGAAGCGGTTCGTGTCGTCGCGCTTGATCTGGAACAGCACCGCCTTGCGGCCGGCCTTGGACGCATCGCTGACCGCCTTCTCGACCGCTGCCGCGCTCGTCACCGCCTGCGCGTTGACCGAGGTGATCACGTCACCCGACTGGATGCCGCGATCGGCCGCGTCGCTGCCTGACAGCACGTCGGTCACGACCACGCCTTCACCATCCTCGGCCGGGGTGACGGTCAGGCCGAAGCCCTCGAGCACGCTGCCCTCCTCCTCGACCGAGGGGTCGAGCAAAGCCTGCTGCTCCATGCCCGGCATCTCGCCAAGCTCGACCGTGATGGTCTGCTCATCGCCGTTGCGCAGCACCGTCAACTCGGCCGAAACGCCGGGATCCATGTTGCCGATCATGCGGGCAAGGTCGCGCGGCGACTTGATCAGCCTGCCGTCTACCTTGACGATGATGTCGCCGGGCTCAACGCCCGCCTTGGTCGCCGGACTGTCGGGCTGGGGCTGGGAAACCAGCGCGCCGTCGGTGCTTTCGATACCGAGCGATTCGGCGATCTCGTCGGTCACCGGCTGGATCTGGACGCCAAGCCAGGCGCGATCGACCGTTCCGCTGGCGCGAAGCGAGGCGATGACATCCTTGGCGGTGGAGGCCGGAATCGCAAAGGCGATGCCGACATTGCCGCCCGACGGCGAGAAGATGGCGGTGTTGATGCCAACGACCTCGCCATTGAGGTTGAAGGCCGGGCCGCCAGAGTTGCCCCGGTTCACCGCCGCGTCGATCTGGATGAAGTCGTCATAGGGCCCGGCGCCGATGTCGCGGCCGCGCGCCGAGACGATGCCCGCCGTCACGGTTCCGCCGAGGCCGAACGGGTTGCCCACGGCCACCACCCAGTCGCCGACGCGCACCTTGGAATCATCGGCGAAGGACACGTAGGTGAAGGTGCGCTCCTCGTCGACCTTCAAGAGCGCAAGGTCGGTGCGCGGATCGGCCCCGACCAGCGTCGCTCCGATCTCGGTACCGTCGTCCATCACCACGGTCAGCTCCGAGCCGTCGCGGACGACGTGGTTGTTGGTGACGAGATAACCGTCTTGCGAGATGAAGAAGCCGGACCCCTGCGAGATCGGACGCGCCCGCTCTGACCGGCCCGGACGGTTGCGCTCGGCGCGCGGGCTGTTCTCGAATCCGCGGAAATCGCGGAAGAAGCGCTTCATCGGGTGATCGTCGGGCAGATCCTCGAAACCACGGCCGAACATGCCGTCGGGGCCTGCGGCGGCCGGCTGCAACGCAGCCTTGACGCGAACGGAGACGACGGCCGGCGAAACCTTTTCGACGACGTCGGCAAAACCGGGCTGCTGCTGTTGCGTCTCGACGCGGACCGCTTCCGCGAAAACCGGAACGGTGCCGGACGTCACGGCGCCGAGGCCGATCGCCGACGCGATCGCGACCGATGCGGCGGCGGCTGCGAAGCGCTTGCCGGTGGTCGACTTGGAAGAGAATGGAGACTTCATCGTGTCCTGTCCTTTCGGGTTCGGATGCTTGGTGAACATCCTCGGACAGGCATTTAGGGAAGCCCACATTACACGGCCATTTCCGGCGCATGAAAAGTTGGTAAGGTTGGTTGGAGATGGATACGGCCCCCGCGCCCTCTACCGTCCCTTCACCACCGTCTTCACCTTCGAACTCCCCTCCAGCGTGCGGTGTACCGGGCACTTGCCAGCGATCTCCTCGATCTTGCCGGCGAGTTCGGGCGGCAGATCGCCCTCGATCGAGATCACGCGTTCGAAGCGATCGATGCGCCTGCCCGAGCCGCGTTCCTCGTCGGTGCAGTCTGCGCAGTCCTTCGCATGGACCTTGGCGTGGCTGACGTCGACGCTGACGCGGCCGAGCTCGATCTTCTTGAAGTCGGCATACATGCGCAGGGTCATCGACGTGCAGGCGCCGAGCGCGATCGACAGGAAGTCATAGGGCGACGGACCGGTATCCAGCCCGCCCGCCGAAACCGGTTCGTCGGCGAAGAGACGATGGGCGCCGGCCTGCACGGCGTTCTGGAACTTGCCCTCCCCGGTCTCGCTGACGCGCACATGCTCGACCGCGGTCTCGCCCTGCGGTTTGTCCGCTTCGAGATAGCGCGAAGCCCAGCCGGCGATGACGGCCGCTGCGAAGGCCGCATCCTCGGCGCGCGTCAAGAGGTGGTCGGCCTTGTCCAGCGACACGAAGCTCTTGGGATGGCGCGCGGCGATGAAGATCGATGTCGCGTTGTCGATGCCCACGATCTCGTCGAGCGGCGAATGCAGGATGAGAAGCGGCTTGCGCATCGCCCTGATGCGCTCGGCCAGCCGCACGCCGCGCACGTCCTCGACGAACTGGCGCGCGATGCGGAAGCTGCGGCCGGCGAGCGTCACGTCAGCCTCCCCGTCACGCTCGATCGTGCCGAGATCCGAGCCGAAATTCGCCAGCACGTGGTCGGTGTCAGCGGGCGCGCCAATGGTCACGACGGCCCGGGCTTCCGGGATGTCGGCCGCCACCGCCAGCATCGCCGCGCCGCCCAGCGAATGGCCGATCAGCAGCGCGGGCGCGGCATGATTGTCCCGCAGCCAGTCGGCCGCCGCCAGGAGGTCGCCGACATTCGAGGAAAAGTTGGTCGAGGCGAACTCGCCCTCGCTGGAGCCGAGCCCGGTGAAGTCGAAGCGCAGCACGGCGATGCCGGCGCGGGAAAGGTCGGCCGCGATGCGCCGCGCCGCGACCAGATCCTTCGAGCAGGTGAAGCAGTGGGCAAACAGGGCGAAGGCGCGCACCTTGCCGTTCGGCATGTCGAGCCGGGCGGCGAGGCTCGCGCCGGAATGGCCGGGAAAACTCGCGCGGCTGGTCGTGGGCTGCATGGTTGGTCCTCTCCGTTCGTCGTCGGAGGGCGCACCCTATCAGCCTGGGCGGTCGGTCTGTTCCAGAATTTTGCCAAGCCGCGCCTCTTCCTCGGCCGACAGCCGATCTCCAGGGCCGATCTTGCGGCGCTTGCGCGTCACCAGGAACACGCCGCCCAACGCGATCACCACCACCGGCGTCGCCCAGAGCGCAAGGTTCTGCAGGTTCATCCGCGGCTTCAGCAGCACGAACTCGCCATAGCGCGAGACGACGAAGTCGATCACCTCGGAATTCGTGTCGCCCGCCACCAGCCGTTCGCGCACCAGGACGCGCAGGTCGCGCGCCAGTTCGGCATTGGAATCGTCGATCGACTGGTTCTGGCAGACCAGGCAGCGCAGATGCGTGGACAGTTCGCGCGCCCGCGCCTCCAGCGCCGGGTCCGCGAGCACCTCGTCGGGCAGCACCGCGCGCGCGCCGCCGCCGGACAGGCCCGTCGCCAGCACGACGACCAGCATCGCCAGCAACGGGCGGAGCGCGGCGGTCATGCGGTGGCCTCTTCGGCCAGCCGCTTGCGTCGTTTCGCCGGCGCGCCGACGCGCAGCCGCCGGTCGAGCAGCGACAGGGTGCCGCCGATCATCATCACCACGCAGCCAAGCCAGATCAGGGTCACCAGCGGTTTCCACCAGATGCGCACGACGACGCTGCCGTCGTCGACGGCGTCTCCAAGCGCGATGTAGACCTGGTTGACGCCGCGCGTGGCGATGCCGGCTTCGGTCGTCGGCATCTGGCGAGCCGGATAGAAGCGCTTCGACGACACAATCTCCGACAGGGTTCGCTCGTTCGAATCCAGCAGCAGGAAGCGTCCCTGGTCCTCGGTGTAGTTGGGCCCACGATAGGGTTGCAGCCCCTCGAAGCGCACCTCGTAGCCCGCCACGGCCACGCTGTCGCCGGGCTTCATGGTCAGGATGTGTTCGGTCTGCAGCGACATCACGGCCACCACGCCAAGCGTGGTCATGCCGACGCCGAGATGGGCAAGCGCCGTCCCGTAGGCCGAGCGCGGCAAGCCCATGAAGCGGCGCAGTGCCACGCCAGGCGAGACGTTGCCGATCCCGGACTTCGTGGCGATGTCGGTGAAGGCGCCGAGCACAAGCCATGTGCCGAGACCGATGCCGAAGGCGGCTAGCACCGAGGCGCGGTCGATGAAGACATAGGTGACCAGCATCACCAGCACGGCGCCGCCGAAGGCAAAGTACAGCCGTTGCGAGGCTGCCCAGAGGTCGGCGCGCTTCCAGGCAAGCAGCGGCCCGAAGGGGACGGCCATCAGCAGCGGCACCATCAACGGGCCGAAGGTCAGGTTGAAGAAGGGCTCGCCGACGGAAATCTTCTCGCCGGTGATCGATTCCAGCACCAGCGGATAGAGCGTGCCGACGAGCACGGTCGTCAGCGCGGTCGACAGGAACAGGTTGTTGAGCACCAGGGATCCTTCGCGCGAGATTGGCGCGAAGATTCCGCCTTGCGTCAGCGTCTGCGCCCGCCATGCAAACAGCATCAGCGCCCCGCCGATGAAGAAGACCAGAATCATCAGGATGAAGAGGCCTCGCGACGGATCGGTCGCGAAGGCATGCACCGAGGTCAAGACGCCCGAACGCACCAGGAAGGCGCCGAGCAGCGACAGCGAGAAGGCCATGATGGCGAGCAGAAGCGTCCAGATCTTCAGCGCCGAGCGGCGCTCCATGACGATGGCCGAGTGCAGCAGCGCGGTGCCGGCGAGCCAGGGCATGAAGGAGGCGTTCTCGACCGGGTCCCAGAACCAGAAGCCGCCCCAGCCGAGTTCGTAATAGGCCCAGTAGGAGCCCATCGCGATGCCGCCGGTCAGGAAGATCCAGGCCGCCAGCGTCCACGGACGCACCCAGCGCGCCCAGGCCGCGTCGATGCGGCCCTCGATCAGTGCCGCGATGGCGAATGAAAAGCAGACCGAGAAGCCGACATAGCCGAGGTACAGCAGCGGCGGGTGGATCGCCAGTCCGATGTCCTGGAGGATCGGGTTGAGGTCCTGGCCCTCGATCGGGGCAGGGCTGACCCGCACGAAGGGGTTCGAGGTGGCGATGATGAACAGGAAGAAGGCCGCGCCGATCAGCCCCTGGATCGCCAGAACGTTTGCGCGCAACGTGGCGGGCAGGTTGCGGCTGAAGGCGGCCACCAGCGCGCCGAAGAAGGTCAGGGTCAGCACCCACAGGAGCATCGAGCCCTCATGGTTGCCCCATGTGCCGGTGATCTTGTAGAGCATCGGCTTTTGCGAATGCGAATTCTCGACGACGTTGAGCACCGAGAAATCAGACAGCACGTAGGCCACCGTCAGCGCCGCGAACGAGATCGCGGTCATCGCAAAGCCGGTCACCGCGACCGGCGCCGCAGTCGCCATCAGCCGGGCATCGCCGGTCCTGGCGCCGACAAGCGGCAGCACGAACTGCACCAGCGACAACGCGAAAGCCAGCACGAGCGCGAAATGTCCGGTCTCGACCATGGTCGGCAGTCCTTCCCGTTCGTGTCTATTCCTGCCAGACGCCCTGCGCCTTGAGGCTCTCGGCCACTTCCCTCGGCATATAGGTCTCGTCGTGCTTGGCGAGCACGCTGTCGGCCACGAAGACCCCGTCGCCGCCCAGCGTTCCCTCCGTTACCACGCCCTGCCCCTCGCGGAACAGGTCGGGCAGGATGCCGTCATAGACCACTTTTATGTGTCCGCCGCCATCCTCGACGCCGAAGGCGACGCGGGTACCGGAGCTGCGCTCGACCGAGCCCTCCCCGACCAGCCCGCCAAGGCGGATCCGTTGACCAGGCGCGATGCTTGCCGTCGCCAGGTCCGTCGGCATGTAGAAATAGGAAGACTTCTCGCCCAGCGCATAGAATGTCAGTCCGGCGGCCGTGCCGAGGAAGGTCAGCCCCCCTGCGATGATCGTCAGTCGCTTGCGCTTTCTTTTCATCATGGCTGTTCGTCTCCGAGCCCGAGTTCCGCGGCGAAAGCGGTCAGTCCGCGGGCCTGTTCCGTGTCCGTGCCGAGCGCAGCCACCCCGCGGGCCAGCGCGTCCTGAGCGTCCTGCCTGCGTTCGAGCACGAGGTAGGAGCGGACGAGCCGCTGCCAGCCATCGGCGTCCTGCGGGTTCTCCCTTAGCCGCTCGTCGAGCCGCGAAACCATGACCTGGATCATGTCGGCGCGCTCTTCGTCGGACAATTCGGCGGCCGCCTTCATGTCGTCGCTCGTCGGGCCGGGCGCGACCGCGCCTGTTCGGCGCTGCGCCTCGGCCGAGGCCTGGGCCAACGTCTGTTCCACCACCGGCCGCCACGGGGATTCCGCCGGCAGCGTTTCGAGCATGACGCGTAGGTCGGCGGCCGCCGCGGCAAGGTCGCCTTCCTGGGCCTTGGCTGTCGCGAGGAAGAACTTCGGTCGCGGATCGGCGGGATCGAGCGCAGCCGCCCGCTCGAAGGCTTCCGCCGCCTGTGTGGTCACCACGCCTCCGGCACCCGCCATCAGGGATTCGCCAAGACCGGTCCAGCGCGGCGCGCTGTCGCCCAGAAGCCGTATCGCGTTGCGGAAGGCCGTCGCCGATTCGCCGACGCGCTCGAGTCTCAGATAGATCGGCGCCACCACGTCCCAGCCGCGCCCGTCCTCGGGATTGGCGTGCAGGTGCGCCTCGGCGCGGGCGACGAGTTCGTCGATGCTGGACGACCCGGGATCCTTGGCAAGCCGCTGGGCCAGCGGCTGGCCGGCCATGTCGGGCGAGCCGAATACCGAATAGAGACCCCAGCTCATCACCGGCACCGCCACGACGGCCGCCATCGCGAGCCCGCGCACCAGCGCGTTGTCGCGGGCGGTGTGTCCTCCGCCTTGGCCGGTCGTGTCGAGCTTCAGGATGCGTCGCCCGATCTCGGCGCGGGCCTGGGCCGCCTCCTCATCACCGATCAGCCCGCGCGCGGCATCGCGCTCGATCTCGGCGAGCTGGTCGCGGTAGACTTCCAGGTCGTGTTCGCGCGCGCCAGCGACCTCGCGGCGCAAGCCCGAGAGCGGCAGGATGATGGCAAGACTCGCGATGACCGTGAGCAGCCCGAGGACGATCCAGAACACCATGCGATCTCACATAGCGGTGGTTGGTGCGCATTCCAATCGCGAAGCCATGCGGCTATTTGGCGGCAGGGGCGATCACCGCGACGTTACGTCTCGAATTTTTGTGTGGGCAACCATCGTTCGCGGGATCTCACGTCAGCGGCGTCCAGCTGCCGTTGGGGTTGCGACAGGCGGTGCCGCGCGCGTCACGCTCCTCGGCGCCGCGCACGATCGCATGGCTGTATTGGCGGCAATCCTGCGAGCCGACGCGGTAGGGCTGCGCCGCGACCACGCGTCCGGTGATGCGCCCGTCCTCGCTGCGCCATGCCACCGGCGCCCCGGCGGCGGTGTATTCAAGCGCCCGATACTCGGCTTCAAGGGCCCTGCGACGGTCGCGCGAACCCAGGTTCGACCCTAGCTCGCCTCCGACCAGCCCGCCCGACATCGCGGCGATGATCGAATCGGCCGTCGCCGGGCGCGTCGCCGCCGACCCGGTCAGCGAGGACGTCGTGCAGCCGCCGAGAACAAGGCAGGCGATCGCCACCACGAGGTGTCCAGTCGTCCTGCTCATTCGTTCTCCTGTCGACGCGCTTCGGCCGAACCGGCCCGTTAGGGGTCATGTATGTCGGAATTTTGGCCCGGGTGAAAGGCCGCGGTCGCGATTGGCGGATTGCTCCGACCGCACATGAACGGCGGTCTCCCGGTTCGGTTCCCCGACGATGCGACGCACCTTGCGCGTTGTCCCGAGGAGCCTGCTCTTGTATGTCATTGTTATGGGGCTTGGCCTTGGCGGAACGCGCTCGCAAGGATTCGGGCACGTCCGCCCGCTCGGAGAACCAGGACATGTCGGGTGGCGCTATGGATTCGACCACGCTAACGACCGTGCCTGCCCGAAAGGCCGCGGAAGCTGCGCGCCGCGTTCAGGCAGCTCATGAGGCGATCGGTGAACTTGCCCGCCATGCGCGGGATAATGGCGGTCGCTTCATCGTGTTCGGGTCCTATGTCACCGGCACCATGCGTTTCGACAGCGACCTGGACCTGCTGATCGATTTTCCGAGGGAGCGTAGCGGCGATGCCTGGCGGTTCGCGGAGGACGTCTGCGCGCGCCTCGCGCTGCCAGTCGATCTCCATGACGCCATCACCACCAAACCCGCCTTCGTCGAGCGGGTCCTGGCCGGTGGGCTCGTGCTGTCATGACCGACGCGCGCTGGACCGAGGTCGATGACGATGTCCAGTCGGCGTGTGATCATTTCGCCAATGCGGTGAAGCTCCACGAGGAAGGCGGCTTCGATGTAGCCGGTCTCGCCGGCTATCGCGCGAGGATGGCGTTGCTGCACGCCATGCAGTCGGCGCACACGTCGCTTGAGGCCGCCTTGAAACGCATTCTTGAAATCCTTGGCGAGGAGGCGCCGACAGGCGAGAACTCCCATGCGGATATCATCCGGCGGGTGTCCCGACCTCTGGAGATTCCCGGTCGTCTTCGTCCAGCGGTGCTACCACCGGATATTGCTCGGGACGCCGACGAATCGCGACGCTTTCGGCACCGCGCCACCCACGACTACGACAATTTCGATCCGGTTCTCGCGACCTCTTCCATGGAGGCGGCTCGCCGGCTCGCGGCGGCTCTGAAACCCGGTATTGCGGCGTTCCGCAAGCGAATCGACCCGCCCGACACAGAGCCACGCTGACCCCCTCACCCCGGCCCCGGAAGCCTCGCCACGGCCTTCAGGCCGCCGAGGTCAGAGCGCAGGAGCTTCAGTTCACCGCCATATTCCCGCACCAGGTCGTTGACGATCGACAGCCCCAGCCCGGTGCCGGGCTTGCTCTCGTCGAGCCGCTTGCCGCGGGCCAGCGCCTCGCGCGCCTTGTCCTCGGGAATGCCCGGTCCGTCGTCCTCGATGGTCAGGACCACCGCGCCCGCCTCTTCCGCCACCCCGACGCGGGCGCGGGTTTTCGCCCACTTCATGGCGTTCTCGAGCAGGTTGCCGGCAATCTCCTCGAAATCCTCGCGCTCCCCGGCGAAGATCATCTCGCGGCCCGGCTCGGCGAAATCGAGCTCGATCGAAGCATCCACCTTGCGGAACACCCGCACCAGCCTTTGCAGGGCCTCGCGGGTCGGCGTGCGATAGACGACGCTGTCGCGCTGCGCGGCGATGCGGGCGCGCTGAAGATAATGCTCCACCTGCTGCTGCATGGCCGAGGCCTGCTCGACGATCAGCGCGCCCCTGGCCCCGCCCATGGCGCGGCCTTCGTTCAGCAGCACCGCCACCGGCGTTTTCAGAGAATGCGCGAGGTTGCCCACCTGCGTGCGCGATCGTTCGACGATGCGGCGGTTGTTCTCGATCAGGGCGTTGGTCTCGTTGGCCAGCGGTTCGATCTCGGCTGGGAACTTGCCGTCGAGCCGGCTGGCCGTCCCCTCGCGCACCTGCGACAGCGCGGTGCGGACCTTGTCCAGCGGCTTCAGTCCGAACAGGATCACCAGCGCGTTGACGGCGATCATCGAGACGCCGAACACCGACAGATAGGAATAGAGTTGCGTCTCGAAGTCCGAGATCTGCGTCTCCAGTTCGCTGCGGTTGCCCATCACGCGAAAGCGCGCGATGCGGTTCTGCGCATCGAGGATGAAGTCGTTCTCCAGCACGTCGACGCGTTCGCCGGTCAGGCCCTGCGCCTGGTAGAGCCGCTGGAACTGGCTGTCGAAGGGGACCACGGCGATGTCCGGCGCCGGGATCACGGCGGTCATCGACGGCGAGCGGATGCCGCCGGTCACCTCGGCCGACACAGGCTCCACCGCCCAGTACCAGCCGGAGCCGGGCTGCGAGAACTTCGCGTCGTAAAGGTCGGGCGCGCCCTGCAGCGCCCCGTCTTCCGACAGGCCGACCGTCGTCACGAGGCTGTAGAGATGCGCGGTCAACAGGTCGCGGAAGCCGCGCTCGGCGGCATCGCGGTAGAGCGAGGAGATCAGCGTCGCGATCACGACGAGGGCCGCGACCGCCCATAGCGTCGAAAAAGTCACGACGCGGAACGACAGCGATCTCAAGCCGAATATCACGCGACGTCTCCCACGGCCCGCGCGCGGGTCCGCTTCAACCGTTCTGCTCGCGGATGCGGTAGCCCATGCCGCGCACGGTCTCGATCAGGTCGACGCCCATCTTCTTGCGCAGCCGCCCGACGAAAACCTCGACGGTGTTGGAATCGCGGTCGAAATCCTGATCGTAGAGATGTTCCACCAGCTCGGTGCGCGACACCACTTCGCCCATGTGGTGCATCAGGTAGGCGAGCAGCCGGAACTCGTGCGAGGTCAGCTTCAGCGTCTGTCCGTCCACCTCGGCCTTCGAGGCCTTGGTGTCGAGCCGGAGCGGCCCGCACACCAGTTCCGACGAGGCGTGACCGGCGGCGCGGCGGATCAGCGCGCGCAGGCGGGCCAGTACTTCCTCGATGTGAAAGGGCTTGGCGACGTAATCGTCGGCGCCGGCATCGATGCCGGCCACCTTGTCGCTCCAGCGGTCGCGCGCCGTCAGCATCAGGACCGGCATCTTGCGTCCGGCCTGACGCCACTTCTCCACCACGGTGATCCCGTCCATCTCCGGCAGGCCGATGTCCAGCACCACCGCGTCGTAGGGCTCGGTATCGCCGAGGAAATGGCCTTCCTCGCCATCATGGGCGCGGTCGACCACATAGCCCGCCTCCGTCAGCGCCTCGACGATCTGGCGGTTCAGGTTCTTGTCGTCCTCGACAACCAGTATGCGCATGGTCCCTCTCAACGGTGCGTTCACATCCTCCTGTGCACGACCGCCGCCTTTTCCACAGTGAATTAATTCGCAGGAACCTGCTTGCGCACGACGCGGGGCGGCTGCCCGTCCCGGCCCGGCACGGTGTAGACGATGACGCAGACCGTGCGTCCGCCGCGGCTTTCCGCCACCGCGCTGCGCACGGTGCCGCCTTCGCCGGCGGCCACGGAGCGGCCGACGGCGCCACAATCAGCCGACACCGGCTGAACCAGATCCGGAACGGCGAGCGCGGCCAGCGGCAACTGCGCATTGCTGGGAGCCGCCATGGCCAGGACCATCAGAGCGGGCACGAGGCACCGCAGGGGAGCGAGAAAGGTTTTCATGCCGCCTTGATAGTCCGTCGCCTCTGAACGGGGCATGAATGGTCCGGCTGATTCCGATTTTTCGTCACCACTCGGCCCTCCCGCTCCCGCCTGCCCGCTTCTACCCGATCCGGCTCGTCGCGACGAGCCGACCCCACAGTGCAACCACCCCCGAAATGGCGACGACGACCTGCAATATCGTATCCGTCAGGGCCGAATTGTCGAGACCGGTCAGCGGCAGGCCGAAAACGCCGCCCATCGTGGTCGCGATCGTGACGATCGAGGCCCAGACGGTGCGCGAGAGATACCAGGGCTTCTGTTCGGTCAACATTGCACGTCTCCTGTTGCGTCTGGGGAATGGAGAGAAGGGGCGGCGAAGTCGCGCGAGCCCCCGGATCGCGCCGGCAAGGCGTCTCATGGCATTTCGACCGACAGCGTCGCCGGCAGGCCGGCCGTGCCGCCCGGCCGCTTCCTCTGGCGCACGATGACGACCGCCGCTCCGCCTTCGCCGAAATCCGCGGCGATGGCGTCCGCCGCATAGGTCCACTCCGGCGCGTTGGTCTCGGCCGAGCGCTTCAGCACGCCACCGGCCGTCCTCACCTCCACCAGGTAGGCCTCGGCCTCCTCGCCGAGCGGAATCTCGTCGGCATCCCAGCCATCGGCGCCGATCCGGCTGCGGCGGATCCAGCTCAGGGACAGGTCTCCGCCCTCCTCGAACGCCGCCCGCAGATGCACTGGCGACAGCGGCAACGCCGCGCGCAGACCGCCGGCCGCCGTCTCCAGCGTGAAGACGTCGCTTTCGAGGTCCGCGCCCGCCGGCCCGACGCGCCAGTTCAGGACCAGTCCCGCCTCCGCCGGCTTCAGCCCCGCCGACGGCGCCGCGCCGTCCAGCAGCACGAAGGGCGCGCCGTCCTCGGCGCCCGCCAGCATCGCGTCCTCCGTGCCGAGCTGCCCGCGCAGCAGGTCGCCGAGCCGCCAGACGTCCGGCGCCAACTCCTCGGCGGTCCGGAATTGCACCACCTCCCAGGCCCCGTCCCGCGACAGGATCGCCGCCGCGTTGCCGCCATTGAGCTGTTGCAGCGCCGAGATGCTCTGCAGCGATCCGCCCGACAGCGAAACACGGATCGTCCCGCGCCGGTCGAGCCGCCCCGGCACGCCGGGGCCCAGCGCCTCGGTCAGCTCGCCGAGCCTGGCCGCGTCCGGCAGCACGATGCGCTGTTCGAAGCCGGTATCCTCGGGCGAAACCTGGACGACCTGGCTGCGCCAGGGTCGTGCCCAGGCGGCGATGCGCAGGCCCCGCCAGGGTTCGTCCACGTCCGACGTCAGCGGCAGGTCGATCAGGTGCAGCGCGGGCGCGGCGAGCGCCTGCACGGTCTCGTGGGTGGCGTCGCCCAGGGTCGGCGCGATACGGGCCGGCGCCAGCCGGTCGACCCGCACGGCCCTCACCTGCCGCACGAGCCCCTCGTCGATCTCGATGACCACGAGATCGGCCGCGCCGAAGCCGGGCGGCAACCGCACCAGCGTACCCGGCCGCACCCGCCTCTCGCCCGCCGGCAGCGCGAACGAAACTTCGTCGCGTTCGCGCCAGCGCCGCTTCAGCCAGTCCGCCGCAAGCGCCTCGGCCACGGGCGGCTCCAGGCAGCCGGCAAAGCCCAGCCGCTCCTGCCCCGGACTGGCCGCGCCATCGCGCAGGCGACGGGCCGAGCCGGCCTCGTAATCGTTGAACGGATCGCGGAAGGCGACGATCGCCTCGCCGGGCAGCGCGTGGTCGGGCGCCCGCGTGGCGGTCACGGTCGCGCCCTGATACGGCTGCACAAGCGCATCGAGCGCCAGCGCCGGCCCGGACGCGGCCCCGCGCCGCCGTGCCGTCACGCGACCATCCTCGATCCCGAGCGACAGCCCGAACAGGTCGGCGACGGGCTCGATCGCCGCGCGCGGCGAAACCGGATCGGAAATCACGTAGCCGCTCGCCCATCCGGCCGCGCCATCGGTGTCGCCGGCCGCCAGTCCATGGTCGGCCAGGATCGCCGACACCAGGTCGCCGGCCGACGGATTGCCCAGCCGCCCATTCAGCCAGTGCCCGGTAAGCCAGTTGCCGCCATCGCCCCACACGTCGCCGGCCAGTGGAAAACTCGGGAATGGCCGTGCGTCCCAGGCCCACAGATAGATCCGGTCCGGATCGAGCATGCGGCCGCCATAGACCGGCGAGAGCGGGTTCGCGGCCTCCTCGAACCCGTCCGCGTCGGGATCCCAGAACCCCAGATGCGCCTCGATGAACCGGCGCTGCGCGAGATCGTCGCGCCCGCCGTGGGAAAAGTGCGGCAGCGCGCTTTCACTCGACTTGGCGTCGGGAAAGACGTTCGGCTGGTTCGGCCCCTTGTCGACGGCGGGGCAGCCCAGTTCCGTGAGCCAGATCGGCTTGCCGCGCGGCGTCCAGGCGGTCGGGCCTGCCGCCTCGACGCCGCCCGGGCGGTCGACATGGCTGTTCGCCCACCAGTTCCACATATCCTTGAACCGGAACACCCAGGGCTTGCCGTAGGCCCCGTCGGTGATCGGCGCGCGGAGGCGGGCGCGCCGGTCCTCGTCGCTGGCATAGGACCAGTCATAGCCCTCGCCCGCGCTGATCGCCGCCCTGAGTGCCGCCGGGTCGCTTGGCCCCGCCGCCCCGTCGGGGTTTGAGCCGTCATGGTCGCCGTCGCGCCAGTCCGACAGCGGCATGTAGGCGTCGATGCCCACCGCGTCGATCGCCGGATGGGCCCACAACGGATCGAGGTGGAAGAAGACGCCGCCCGACCCGTCGCGCGGATGATGGCCGAACCATTCGCTCCAGTCCGCGCCATAGGTCAGCTTCGTTCCGGTGCCCAGCATCGCACGCACCTCGGCGGCAAGTCCGCACAGCGCCTCGACCGCCGGAAAGCTGTCCGCCTCGCCGCGCACCGTCGTCAGCCCGCGCAGTTCCGAGCCGATCAGGAAGGCGTCGACGCCGCCGGCCTGCGCGGCAAGCTTTGCCTGGTGCAGCACGAAGCGGCGATAACCCCAGTCCGAACCGCCGCCGGAGAAATGCACCCGTCCGCCCGTGATCGAGAACTGCCCCGGCGAGGCATGGCCGAAGAAGGCCTCGACCTGCGTGCGCGCGGCCGCCGTCGCATCGACGCTTCCCGCCTGTCCGGCCGCCGGATGGCAGCTGATGCGTCCGCGCCAGGGATAGGCCGCCTGCTCGTCGCCGCCATACGGGTCGGGCAGGCCGTTGCCGGCCGGCACGTCCATCATCACGAAGGGATAGAGCGTGACCGAGAGCCCGCGCGCCTTCAACTCGCCGATCACCGCCACGATCGAGTCGTCGGACGGCGAACCGCCATAGGCCGCCCTTCCTCCCACCTTCGACACCACCATCGCCGCCGATGCCGTCACGTTGCCGACCCGCCAGCTGGTCGCGACTGCGGGCGCCTGGCGATCGGTCACCGCCGGGCGGATGCGGCACTCCCCCGCCCGCAAATCGTCGCCGAACCAGGCCACCACCAGCGCCACATGCGTCAGGTTCGGACACAGCGCCTGCAACTCGTCCAGGGAGGCGACGAGGTCCGTCGGCGCGTGCAGCACATGGCGGTTGACGATGCCGCCCTCGCCCTTGCGCCGCTCGTGCCGCACCCGTTCCGGCGCGTAGCCGAATTCGGTCGAGCCCGGGATCAGCGCCATCGCGCGAACCGTCTCCCCCATCGCGCCGACGGGACGGATCACCTCGAACTGCATCTGCGGCAGCCGGTTGCCATACTCGTCGAGCGGCAGCCGCTCGAACACCACATAGGCCGTGCCGCGATAGGCCGGCGCGTTGCCTTCGCCCTGCTTCGCCTCGATCAGCGGGTCCGCCGCCTGGTCCTCCGTGCCGCGATGCAGCCGAAACGTCACCTCCTCGAGGTCGAGCTCGCGCCCGTCGGCCCAGACGCGGCGAATGCCCGCCACCGGTCCCTCGCACAGGCCGAACGCTGCGTTGGCGAAATAGGAATAGGTCGTCACCTTCGGCCCGCCCTTGGCGCCCTGCCGGCTGGTCTCCTTGCCCTCCTCGAAACGCGTCGCCCAGATCAGCGTCGCGCCCAGCCGCGCCGTACCATAGAGCCTGGGCATCGGCGCGCCGTCCTCGGCCGTCAGCATCTGCGCGGAGGCAAGCCTCGGCCCCTCGATGCGGCGGGTCGAATCGATCAGCGCCCGGTCGATCAGGTAGCCGCCGATCGCGCCGGCCGCCGTGCCGATCGCCGCGCCGACGGGTCCGAGAACGCCGCCGAGAGCCGCGCCCGCCGCCTGCAGAATGATGGTCGCCACGGTTCACTCCTCCGGTCTGTCGGGAAAGGCGAAGACGCCGGCGATGCGGCGGCGCCATTGCGGCGCCAGCGGCGACACCGTCACCGCATGGCCTTCGTAAGCGTGGACGAACCTTTCGGGCGCGACCAGGATGCCGGCATGCTTGGCCGCGTAGTGCGGCTTCCAGCGGAAGACGACGAGATCGCCCGGCACCATGTCGGCCACCGGCTTTTCCGCGCAGTGTCGCCTCGCCGCCGCGATCAGCGGGTCGCCCTTGCCCGCCTCGCTCCAGTCGCGTGCATAGGCGCCGGGGTCTTCAGGCTCGGCGGCATAGACCGCGCGCCACACCCCGCGCACGAGGCCCAGGCAGTCGCAGCCCACCCCCTTGCGCGTGCCCTGGTGGCGATAGGGCGTGCCCGTCCAGGCGAGCGCCTCGGCGACGATCGCGTCGTTGATCATTCGGTTCATGGCTGGCCTCGGTGTCTGAATCAAAAAGCGCCAGGCCGACGCGAAGATGGCGATTTCGAGAACCGGAGCGCAGCGTACATTCGGGTACGTGAGCACCGGAAGCGCGGAAATCGCCATTTGCAGCCCGGCATGGCGAGTCTTGGATCAGACACTCACCGCACCAGCGGCGCGCCGTCGAAGACCTGTCCCCCGGTCGCGTAGCCATAGGCGGCGTCGTTGCCGGGCAGGTGCGGAAAGCCGCGAAAGTTCAGGTGGTTGGAAAACTTCGCCTTGCAGGTGGCAAAGCGCTTGTCGCAGCCCGCGACGATCTCGAAACCATCGCCGGCCGCCGGCGGAACACCCCCGTCACGCCACAAGACGAGGTCGATCCCCTCGCCCGAAATGCGATGCGACAGCACGCGGACCGTCATCCCCGTGGCCGCGCCGCTCGTCACCGTCAGCCGCCCCTCGGCGAACCATCCGGCGGCAAAGGCCTCGATGCCGGTCACCCGGATCGTGTCGGCCGTCACCACGGCCGTCACGCTGCCCGCGCCCATCAGCGCCGGATCGTCGAGGTCGACGCCGCAGCGCGCATCGCCCAGCTCCGCGTCGCAGGTCCGGCGAAACCAGCGCCCGCCGATCCGGTCGAGCGCGGCCTCCGGCCCCTCCAGTTCGGCCACGAAGCGGTTGTCGGCCCGCGTGATCCGCCCCACCGTCTGGGTACGGATGATCGCCGCCTCGTCCGGTGCGCGCCAGTTGACCAGCAGCGTCTCCACCCTGGCCCCGTCCCATCGGCCGGCCGCGATGTCCTCCACGGTGATCGTCGCCGCGCTGATCGCGCCCTCGATCTCGACCGTATCGGCGGCCAGTCCCAGCGTCTCACGCGCCTCGCTGGCGGTAAAGCCGCTCCGCGGCTCGAACGTCGTGCCGTCCACCGTCAGCGGCCGGTCATGGTCGGTGAAGCCCGACGCCGTGCCGTCGCGCCGCGTCACCCGCCAGCAATGGCACAGGCTCGTCGTCTCCCGCGCCAGATGCGCGGCCAGCGTCTCGGGAATCTCGCTCATGGCAGGATCTCGATCAGCGGGATGGTGGGGATCTGGCCGGCGCGAAAACCCGCCAGGCTCACCGACAATTGCTCGGTGTCGAAGCGCACGGGCACGTCGAACTCGAAGCCCGCCGTCACCGTCGCGCCGTCGGCCGGCAGATGACCCGGCAGGAAAGTGACTCGGCCCGTCGCGTGGTCGACCGAAAAGTCAGTGCCCGGCGCCTGCTCGACCCCGCCGACCGCCACCCGCACGCTGCCCGCCACCGGCTTGGCGATCGGCCGCCGATAGGCGTCCGCGCCCTGGCCATAGGTCTTGGCCAGCGCAAACACCGCCGCCGTGCCGTCGCCGGTGCCGAGCCGCTGGTCGGTCGCGGCCGGCGCCTCGTGCGGCCGGCACGATTTCATGTCGAACGGATCGCGAAAGCGGAAGCCGTGCAGCGAACCGCGTCGCGCCTCGAAGAAGGCAACGACGTCATGCACATCCTCCAGCGAGCGCAGCCCGGTGCCGGCATCATAGCTGCGGCGCGAGTCAGCAAAGCGCGCGTTGCGGCGCTCGTGCCCGGAGGTCAGGAGCACGATCTCGTTGCGCCGCGCCGGCCCGCCGGTCGCCCCGAAGGACACCGCGACCGGGAACCGCATCTCGTGAAACGCCTCGAACCCGCTCATCGCCCTTGCCTCCCGATCATCGCCCGTCCACCCCGATCACAGCGTCCGCGCGCCGCGCGCCACGGCCCGCGCGATCATGCCGGTGATCTGCGCCTCCGACTTGCGGAAGGAGGGCGCGTCCGGCGTCGTCACGTTGAAGACCACGTTCACCGGCGCGGCGGTGCCGCCCGCCGCGACCCCCAGCCGGCCGTCCGGTCCGCGCGACAGCGGCATGATCGCCTCCGCCCCCGCCTCGCCCATCAGGCCGATGTTGCGGCCGGCGGGAAAGAAGGTCGGCGTCGACACGATCCCGCCATCGGCGAACGGCGTCACGCGGCCGGGCACGCCACCCTTCTCGAAGGGCAGCAGCCCCGCCAGCCCGCCGAAAATCGACGAGAAGGCAGAGCCGGCAAGGTGGCTCAGCGGCTGCAGCCCCTGGCTCAGCGCCATGCCCGCGAGGTTCAGCCCGATCCGGCGCAGCACGTCCTCCAGCGCCTTGCCCTGCACCACCGCGCTCGCCAGCCCCTGCGTCAGCTGCCGCCCGAAGCTGTCGGACAGCGACGACAGGTTCCCCAGCGCCCGGTCCAGCGCGCTCGTATCGATCGTAAACGAGACCTCCGGTCCCTCGGTCATGGTCGCTCCTCGCAATGATCAGGAAGAAGGGCCAACAGAAACTGCGCGCCCAGCTGTTCGTCAGGCAGGGCCCGGCCCGTCAGGAAAGCGCCGCATCAGCGCAGCGAGATCGGCGCGTCCGGGCGCTCGCCGCGCCGCCAGCCCGACGCCCAGCGCCGCCGCCAGTTCGCGCGGCGTCATCGCCCAGAAGTCCTTCGGCGAAAGCCGCATCGCGCCAAGCCCCGCCGCCATCGCCGCCTCCCAGGGGAAGGGTTCCGGCGCGTTGCCCGCGCGCGATGCGGCTAGAGAGGGTTTGCGCCCGCGTCTCCGCCCGGAACGCCGGAACCGGCGCCACCTGGCGCTTCCATGCAGGTCGCGCCGCCCTCGCCCCCGGCCGGCCTCACCGCGCCGAAGGTCGCCGCCAGCAGGTCGGCGACGATCGCGGCAAACCCCGCCGCCCCGCCCGGCGTCGTCATGGCGAGCACGTCCTCGTCGGCCACGTCTGTGCCCGCCCCGCGCAGGCCGGCCCCGATCACGCGGGCCATGTCGCGCGCCGACAGCCGGCCCGTCGAAAACCGCGCCACCAGCGCCGACAAATCCTCGGCGGCGAAGGCGCTTTCCAGTTCCGCCAGCGCGCCCAGCGTCAGGCACAGCCTCCGCCGCGTCCCGTCCAGTTCGGCAACGATCTCGCCGCGTCTCGCGTTTGCGTGGGTCATGCGGCGAACCCCAGGCTGCCGGCCGATTCCAGCGCGATCTCGAAGGTCACCTCGCCGTCATGGGCGCCGGAATATTCGAGCGCGGTGATCTGGAACGGCCCCTCGACGGTGCCGAAATCCGGGATCACGAACTGCCAGGCCGCGATCTCCGAGCCGAAGAACCGCGTCCGGATCGCCGCGTCCGACGCCGCGTCCTTGAAGATGCCGGCCCCCGACACCGAGGCCCGCTGCACGCCCGACCCGGCCAGCAGCTCGCGCCACCGCCCGGCCGAGTCCGCATCGGTCACGTCCACAGTCTCGGCGTTGAACGCCAGCCGCTTCGACCGCAGCCCCGCCACGGTGACGAACCCGCCCGAACCCGTCGTATCGAGCTTCAGCAACAGGTCCTTGCCCTTCTGCGCAACCATGGGCGCACTCCTTTCGTGTGGTGGAGGGATGGGTGGTGATGGGACGGCGGCAACCGAACGCGCCGCGCGTCCCCTTCCTCCCTTTGAGAAGGGGAGCCCAAGCGCAACCCTGCGCCTTCGTTGCGACGGTCGAGCACGAGAATCCTCCCCCGTTCACGGGGGAGGGGGACCACGCGAAGCGTGGTGGTGGGGGCGGTGGCGCAGGCCGGGACGGCCCCTCACGCCCCCGGCAGACAAACCCCCTCGTACCCCCGTCCGATGGCCGTGCCCATCCGAGACGGACGGGCGGGCGGCAGGCAGGCCACCACCGTCAGCCCGCCGGGATTGCCCGGCAGCGACGACAGCGACGCGCCGCCGGGATCGAGCATCGCGGTCTCACCGGGCGCGAGGGTGACGCTTTGCGCGCAGGGCGCGGGGTTCACCTCGCCCGGCATGCAAAGGCCCACGGTGATCGGCTCGTCGCAGATGTTTGCCACCTCGCGCGGCTGCACCTGCCCCATCATGCCCTTCGTGCAATGATTGACGTCGTCGCGCAGCGAGGCGCGCTGGTAGCTGCCCGTCAGCCGGTCGATCAGCGGCGGAAACAGCGCCGCCACCGCCACGCCGAACAGCAGCCCGGCCCAGAGCGGCACGCGCTTCGGCCTGCTTGCGTTGTTCGCAATGAAGAGCAAAGCCAAACCGGCCCATGCGCCGAGGAAAAACTGCCCCGAGGTGACCTCCGGCAGCGCCGGCAGCCAGGGCGCGCCCCGCCAGGCCTGCGCGAGAAAAGCCAGCGCCGGCGTGACGAGATAGGCCCCCGCGACGCCGATCAGCACCAGCCTGAGCACCGACAGGCGCGGCTTGCCGGCCTGGAAGCGTAGCACGATGGCCGAAAGGGCCGCCACGATGCCGATGAACACGGCGTTTGGAAGAAGCTCCGGCATGGGCTGCTTTCGGTGACCGGGCGCCCCGCCGCGCCCGCATCGAGACTTGCCACATGTTGGCGCCATGCTCAACGTGCCGGCCGGCGGCACTGGCGACCGTCCAGGCGTCAGCGTGACCTGGCCGACGAGCCGCCACGGCCGGCGCCGCCGTCTCGCCGGACCGCTTCGCCGGCGGCCGCTCCGTCCGGCCCGGGCTTTGCCGCCCATGCGCGTGGTCGTTGGAACAGGAACCCGGCGGCGACCGCGAAGGCGGCCGAGCCCGCGAGCCAGATGACGACAAGAAGCCACCAGTTGATGGCGGGATCGGAGACCCCTTGCAGCAGGCGGCGGTAGGCCACGGGCATGAACACGACGACCGCGCCCATCCACAGGCCGAAGACGCATTCCATCAGGCTGGGTCTGCGAAGCTTGAGAAGCACCATGCGGAATGCCTTCCGAAATCCGGGCAAACGTCTCGAACTGGCGCTCTGCTTGTTCCTGGCAAAGGGATATCGCGGCACGCGGGAGCGGTCAACGCCCGTCCATCACACAGCGGACGCCCCGCTGCCACGAACCGGTTGCGTCGGCGGTCGGATCTCCCTACCCCGTCGCCTCCATCAGCGCCCTGAACCGCGCCAGGCCATGATGCACCGCCAGGTCCTCGTCGTGGCGCACCTCGGAGAACTCGAGCCGCATCGACACCAGCGCGTGGCCGTCGAGCGTCAGCGGCCGGTCGTCGAGCAAGGCGGCGATGCGCTCCAGGATCGCCAGCGTCTCGCTCTTTCCTTGCGCCTTCGACCAGACATGCAGCGTGAAAAGCTGTTCCGCGCCGCGCTCGGTGCCGGTGCTCCAGTCGTAGAGGCTGGTGCGGCCGAAGGTGACATAGGGAAACGGTGTCGACGCCGGCACGCGGTCGAAGACGCGCAGACCGCCGAGAAGCCCGGTCAGCGCGCCGTCCTGCGACAGCGCGGCAAAGATCGCCTTCTGCAGTTCAAGCGCCGGGCCGGCCATCGTCTTCCCCCGTTTCCCGCGGCGCCAGCCGCTCGTTCAGCCGCCGGATCGCCGCGGCGCGGTCGCGTGGCGTCCGGTGGCGCTGCGCCTCCAGCGCATCGATGCGCTCATGCACCAAGGCCTTCAGGGTCTGCGCCAGGGCCAGCATCGTCAAGCGTGTCGAAAGCCTCATCGTCCCTCCTCCTTGACCCCGCAGACGAGGAACCGTCCGGTCTCGTCGGGGTCATGCACCGTCTCGATCGAAAACACGCGGCCGGCGGCGGTCAGCCGCATGCCGCTCGCCACGTCGGGCCGCGTGCGCAGCATCACGCTGTGCGTCACGGTCGCCAGCGCCTGGTCGGCGCCCAGGCGGCGCGCCGCCGCCACCGGCCGCAGCGCTGTGTAGAGCGTGGCGAGCGGCGTCCAGCTTTCGGTGTAGCCGCCAGCGCCGTCAGGCACGGCCGTCAGCGCCTCCAGCGTCATCGGCAGGCGCAGCCGGCCGGGGTCGATCCGCCGCGCCCGCATCACAGCCGCCTCGTCCGCCAGGCGTCGGTCAGCCGGCGGAACCCGGCGGGGATCGACACCGGCTGGTCGTCGGCGCCGTAGGCGGCGCGGAACTCGTACCAGTGCGCCACCAGCAGCAGCATCGCCCGTTTCAGGAGGTCCGGCACGTCGGTGCCCGCCTCGCCGAAGCCGGCGCGAAAATCGATCTCGATGCCGTTGATCGCCGCGCCGGGCGCCGGCCGGTCCTCGACCCACAGCCGCGCCGGCCGCGACAGCCCGTCGAGCCGGTAGCCTGCCGGGTCCATCAGCGCCGCCTCGCCGTCGGCGCCGTAGAGCGTCACCGACAGCACCTGCTTCACCGGATGGCGCGGGATCGGCACGATGCCGCCGGCCGGCCACCGGTCGAGCGCCAGCCGCCAGTCCTGGTCGATCAGGGCGACGCCGGTCTGTTGCTCCACCTCCTCGCGCGCCGCGCGGACCAGCCCGGAAAGCAGCGCGTCGTCGCCGTCATGCGAGATCCGGAGATGTGCCTTGCAGTCGGCGAGCGTCAGCGGCTCCGCGCCAGGCGGAACGGTTCGAAACAGCGCCATTTCGGCCACCTCGTGACTGGTTTTTCGGGAACGGAAGAAAGAGCCGCCGGCGGCGAAAGGAGAAACCGCCGGCGGTTCGTCAGGGCGTCTTCATGACGCCCAGGGCGCCCAGGGCGCCCGCCCCCTTACGACGCGGAGAACTTCAACAGCTTGATGGCGTCGAAGTCCTGCACCCCGCCGCCGACGCGCTTGGTCGTGTAGAACAGCACGTAGGGCTTGGCGGTGTAGGGGTCGCGCAGCACCCGCACGCCGGTGCGGTCGACCACCAGATAGCCGCGCGCGAAGTCGCCGAAGGCGATCGGCGTGGCGTCGGCGGCAATGTCGGGCATGTCCTCGGCTTCCACCACCGGAAAGCCCATCAGCATGGCCTTGCCGCCCGGCTGGGCCGGCGGCTGCCACAGATAGTTGCCGTCCGCGTCCTTCAGCTTGCGGATGGCACTCTGCGTGCGCCGGTTCATCACCCAGTTGGCGTTCTGCCGGTAGCCCGCCTTCAGCGCGTAGATGAGGTCGATCAGGATGTCGGACGGGGCGGCCGCCGGCAGCGCGCCCGACACCCCGGTCGCCAGCGTGCCGATCTTTTCCCACTCCCAGCTCGCCTCGGCCACCTGGGGGTAGTCGAGGAAGCCCCTGGGCTTGTTTGTGCCGTTGCCGGACACGAAGGCCACGCCCTCCTGTTCGGCGAACGCGATCTCGATCTCGGACGAGATCCACTGGTCGAGGTCGACGGCCGCGTCCTCCAGCAGCGAGGCGGTCGCCGACGGCATGGCGTAGAGCTCGGCCGTCGGGAACTGCAGCTCGGCCAGCGCCGGGCTCGCCGTCTGCGGCCTCGCCGCCGTCTCGGCCACCCAGCCCACCGCCGGACCGGACAGCTGGTAGGGCTTCTTCAGCACCGCGCCCGACACCTGCCGCACCGAGGCGATGCCGCGAATGGGCGAGATCTGCGCCAGCCGCTTGCCGATCGCGGCTTCCAGCTCGTCGGGCACCAGATAGCCGCCGTCCTGGCCGGAGCCGTAGGACATCGCCTTCGCCTCCATGCCGCGCAGGTGGCGGTCGTCGCCGGAGCGCACATAGGCCTCGAAGGCCGAATGGTGCTCCGACTTCACCGTCATCCCGTCCGGCCGCCCGAGCGCCGGCCGGTTCTGGCGCAGGATCATCGCGTCCACCGCGCGCTTTTGCTCGTCGAGCGTCCTGGCGATGCGGTCGACCTTCTCGGTCGTCAACACGTCGGGGCCGGCCTTGCGCTCCATCTCGGCCAGCCGCTGCTCGTTCGCCTCCTTGTAGGCCTCGAAGGCCATCCACACCTCGGCGAAGGCGGCATTCACCTCGCCGCCACCCGGGGCCGCCTTGTTTTCCAGTCCGGTGATGAAGTCGCTCATGCGAAGTCCTTCTCGTTGATGATTGAAGTTTCGACGTTGATCAGCGCCGCCATTTGTCTGGCGGCGCGCGCCATGTCGTCCGTCGCCAGCGCTTTCGGCTCGTCCCGCGGCAGCGCCGAAAGCCTCGCCCCCGGCAGCATCGGAAAGGTGACGATCGAGATCTCCCAGAGGTCCGCCTCGAGGATGTGCCTCAGCCGCGTGCGCGGATCGCTCCGCGCCTTCAGCGTTCGAAAGCCGATCGACAGCCCGTCGATCGCCCCGTCGGCAATCAGCGCGGCCAGCTCGGCCGACGCGCCGGCCGTCAGCCGGCCCTGCACGGCCAGGCCGCGCGCATCCTCGCGCAGCGAGGTCCACACCCCCACCGGCCGCGCCGGGTCGTGCTGGAACAGCATGCGGGTGCCGCTGGCGCCGCGTTTGGCCAGCGCGGCGGCGAAGGCTCCCGCTTCCACCACGTCCCGCGACAGGTCGGCCACGCCAAACAGGCTCGCATGGCCGACGATTCGCAGGCCCTCGCCATCGGCCGTCCGCGCAAATCCCCGCTGCGCCGCGCGCGGCGGCCCAGCGCCGGGCATGGTCGTGCCACGCATGCCGCTGCTGCCCGCGTACGCGCGCTTTCGCGCCCAGGACAAGGTCCCGTTCGTCATCATCGTGCTCCGTTGTGGTGTTGGCGTCCTCGCTCCACCGGCGAGGCGGCCGTCCCGGGCGCGTCAGCCGGTCGGACGACGGCTCAGGTCCGACGACGCCGACGCGGCAGCCTCGACCTCCGACCGGTCGTAGAAGCCCCAGCATGGGGAGTCCCTGTCGATCAGACGGCGGGCAATCTCGGCCGCGTCCGGGTCGATCGTCAGCCTCAGCCCGTTGCGGGAGCCGAGGGGTTCGTCCAGCCTTTCGGCTCGCGGGTCGATCAGCGTCAGGCTCCGCCCCCGCGAGGCGATGATGGCCTCGTAGGCCAGCGTCCGCCCCGGAAGATGCTCGGCGTAGCGCCCGAAGCAATAGTCCAGCAGGATGAACTGCCGTTCGAGCACGGATGGCTGCGCCTGCAGCGCCGCGTCGAGCGCGCGGTCGTGCCGCTGGGCGGCCGGCATCCAGCCCTCGCCGACCACCATCGGCGCGTGTCGCCACGACAGCAGAACCGCCAGCGGATTGCGCACGATGGCGAAGCACTCGAAATGCGCGGCCAGGATCGGCAACGCTGCGGTGAAGAACGCCGGATGCTTCATGTATAGGCGGAAATCCGGTCCGGTGACGTTGCCGATGGCGATTTCCCGTCCATTCATGAGCGACCTGCGCGCGCCCGTCTCTTCAGAATCACCCCATGAGTTGGAGGGAACCGACCCGTTGCTGGCCTTGCTGGTCGCCTTGCCCTCGCGCTCTATCATCGCGCGTTGCTGAGCGAAGAAGGCCTCGATCCGGTTGGTCATCTCCTTCGGGTCGACGGCCGCCAGCGCCGCGAGTTCGGAGACCTGCAGGGGCTCGTGCAGCGCGACGCTGTCGGGCAGCTTGTTCAGCAGATGGCAGGTCAGCGTCGTGCCGGAGCGCGGCAGGCCCGTCAGGAGAACGTTCCCCGGCAGGTTGCGGTCCGTCATGATCCAAGCCCGCGCAGGATGGTCTGGTAGGCGGCGCGTTCGGCCGCGAAGTCGTGCCGCGCGCTGGCCGCCAGCGCGCCGCGGCGCAGCGAGGCCGCAAGTTCCGGCGACCGGCACGCCTGCCGGACCGCCGCCTCGATCGCTGCGGCCTCGGCTTTCGGCATCATCGCACTCACGCCGTCGATGCAGAACGAGCGATTGCCGACACAGTCGGGACAGATCACCACGCTGCCCATGGCCATGGCCTCGAGCGCGGGAAGGAAGAATCCCTCCTGTTCCAGCGGAAGCAGCACCACGATCCGCGCGCCGGCCATGCGCGAGAGGAACGCCTGCCGCTCGACCTGCGTCGTCTGGCAGTCGACCGAAAGCCCGTGGCGCTCCAGCCGGGACGCCAGTTCCGCCGCCAGCTGCGGCTGCTTCAGTCCGGCGATGAAGACATCGACCTGCTTGTCCGCGACGGCGGCCGGCAGATCTGCGCGGTCGAGACCGTTCTGGATCGTGTGGACCGGACCATTGCATCGGCCGGTGGCCAGGATCGCCTCGGCCACCTCGGCGCTGACGCAGATCCGCATGGCGCGCCGGCCCAGCGCCTGGAACAGCGGCGTGCCGGGCGTCGCGTGGCGCAGTCCCTGGATCAGGTTGATCACCGGGATGCGTTCCTCGATGGCTGGAAAGCCGTCGAGCGCCTGCCAGTCCATTCCCGCGACGAACAGGATGTCGGCCGTCTCGGGGGCGTAGCGGTCGACGATGCCGGCCTCGCCCGCCCAGGGGTTCGCCGGCAGGCTGTCGGGCGTGAGGTGGATGGCCGCCTCGAATCCCTCGGTCGCGGCGGTGTGCCTGAAATAGTCGAGCACCTTCAGGTGTCCGCCGGCAAAACGCCCGAATGCCCGATGAAACAGAACCCTCTTGCTCACTTTGCCTCGACAGGTCGTCTCCGCGCGACGACCTATCGCGCAAGCCTTTCCCACGCCGGCGATCGATCGTCCGCAATCGCGCCGGATAGCGCTTCGTGGGCCGCGTGCATGCCCTTGCCCGGCGGATACTCGCTCTCGTCATCCTTTCTTCCCGTGGTTCGCATCGGCGCGCTGCTCCCGTCTTCCCCTGCACGAGAAGACGGGAGCAGCGCGTGGTTTGCCAGCCCTCAGCCGCCGCCGGGCACCTTGTCGCCGCGCCTGAACGCCCGCATCACGAAGCCCAGTGCCCACCAGGCGGTCAGGCTCGCGGCAGCGGCGCCGAGCAGCATGGTCTCGGCCGGGCCGATCGCCTCGGCAATGCCGAGTTCGGCCACCAGCTTCAGCCCCGCCGCGCCGCCGAACACCAGGCCGCAGGCGGTACCGACGCAGAAGCGGATCGCCGCCTCGCGCCGGCCGCGCGGCAGGATGTAGGCCAGCGAGATCGCCGACCCTGCTACCGCGCCGACGCCCTTCGCCGCCCAGATCCAGGCGGTCTCGGCAAATTCCGACATGAGGATGCTCCCGTTGATGATTGTCGTGGAAGGGGGAGCCTTTCGTCGTGCGCCATCCGGTCCTCTCCCGCGGGCTCGCCCGACGCCGCGTCCCGGCAATCTCCCTCATCCCGCCACCGCCGCGCGACCGCGACGGACGGGCCTGAACGGATGACACCATTACGCCGCCGTCGGTCCATCGTCCCCGGTTCCGCCACGCGGCAAGGGCGGCAGAGCAGAGCGCTCCCCCACTCCCTACTCCCTACTCCCTACTCCCTACTCCCTACTCCCTACTCCCTATTCCCTACTCCCCCCATATCCCACCGCCTCGCGCTTCTCGTCGTCGCTGAGGAAGCCCGCCGCGTTGACGCGCCGCCATAAGGCCTCGCGCTCGGGGGCCAGCGCGCCGATGCCGTCGGCGTCGTACCAGAGCTTCAGCCGGCCGGAACGGTCGAGCAGGCTGGACAGGGCGGCCAGCGTGCGGGCGGCCATCGGCAGCACGGTCAGCCGGAAGAAGGAGCGGTTGGCCTCCGCATAGTTGGCGTAGGTGGCGTCGCCGGGGATGCCGAGCAGCATCGGCGGCACGCCGAGCGCCAGCGCGATGTCGCGCGCCGCCCCGTTGCGGGCCTCCATGAAGTCCATGTCGCGCGGCGTCAGCCCCATCGCCTTCCAGTCCAGCCCGCCGTCGAGGAGCAGCGGCCGGCCGGCGCGGGCGGCACCCGTGTAGTCCTGCGCCAATTCGGCCTTCAGCCGGTCGAACTGGTCGTCGGTCAGGCCGCCGCCATCCTTGGGCGCGTAGATCAGCGCGCCGGAGGGACGGGCCGAATTGTCCAGCAGCGCCTTGTTCCAGCGACTGGCGGCGTTGTGGGTATCGAGCGCGGCCATCGCCGCCTCCAGCGGCGCGAAGCCGCAATGGTCCTCGAGCGGGTGGAACAGCGACAGATGCATCCCCGTGCCCTCGGGTCCGAGCGCGATGCGGCGGCGGGTGCTGCCGGCGCGATACTCCAGCGCCTGCGGCCAGCCCTCGCCGTCGCCGGTCACCGTCACCTGGTCGGGGCGCAGCAGATGCAGTTCCACCGTGTCGCCGGTCGCCGGCACGGTCTCGACATAGGCGTTGCCGGCGATCAGCAGATGGCCGTGCAGCGCCTCGAGGAAGTCCGCGCCGGTCTGGTGCGCGTTCGGCCGCGCCATCAGCGCCAGCGCCGGATGGTCGGCGCGCTCCCGCCCCTCCTCGTAGGCCACCAGCGGCAGGCCGGCGATCGCCTCCGCCACCAGCTTCACCGCCCGGTGGGCGACGGGGTTGGCCATATAGCCCTCGCGGGCCAGGCCCGCATAGTCTCGGCGCGTCCAGCGCGCCTCGCCGGCCAAGTGCAGCGCCACGAAGCCGGTCGTGTGCTTGCGCTCCGGCGGCGTGGCTGCGCGCGGCGTCGTCGCGCGCGGGGTCGTCCGCGGGCTCGCCCACGGCCAGGTCCATCGCATGGTGGTCTCCGCTTGTCGTTGGTTTCGTCGAAGTCACATCGCCCGCACGCGCGGCTCCGGGGCCCCGCGCAGCATCAGCTCGGTGATGGCCCACACCAGCGCGTCCAGCCGGTCGGGCGAGCGGCCCGACGACAGTCCGTCGGGGCCGAAGTCGCACATCTCGTCCTCCAGCGCCGGAAAGCGGCTGGCGTGGAGCACGCGGCCCTGCTCGTAGAGCGCCGCCACCGGTTCGGCGCGCAGCCACTTGCCGCGGCTGGCGCGCACGCTGCGCACCGGCACGGCTGCGTCGACATTGCGGATCACGGCGGCCACCATGTCGCCGCCCTGGTTGACCTCGGCGACGATGCAGTCGGCCTCCAGCTCGTGGTACAGCGCCACGGCGCGCGCGGCCCAGCCCTGCGGCGTCAGCCCCTGCGCCGTCTCGTCGGCCAGCACCAGCGCCAGGTCCGCCTCCACCAGCCCTGCCGCGACGATGCCGCAGGCATCCGAGCTTCGGCGCGAGCCGGCCGGCGGGTCCACCGCCACGACGACGCGCGCCAGCGGCCGGGCCAGAAGCCGCGGCGCCAGCGCCGCCTCCAGCTTTTCGCGCGACCACAGCGCGCCCTCGCGGTCCTCGATCAGTTCGCCCTCGAGCTCCTGGCGCCCCAGGCGGGTGTCGCGGTAGCGCGCCTCGATCGCGGCGATGAAGCCGGCGGCGAGGTTCGACGCGTTGTCGCGGGTGGTCATGCGCGTCAGCTCGAAGGCCGGATCGGCCATCAGGCGCCTCACCAGCGCGGCGGGCCTGGGCGTCGTGGTGACGAGCTGCAGCGGCCCCGCGCCCAGCCGCAGGCCGAACTGCAGCATGTCGAAGGTCGCCTCCATGTGCTTCCACTTGGCCAGTTCGTCACACCAGGCGGCGGCGAATTGCGGGCCGCGCAGGCTGTCGGGATCCTCGGCCGAAAACATCTGCGCCACCGCGCCGGAGCCCTCCCACACCAGCCGCCGGCGCGACGGCTCGAGCCGCGGGCGGTCCTGCGCGGCGATGGCGCGGATGCCGGACGGCCCCTCGATCATCACCTCGCGCACGTCGGCCAGCGTCTCGCCCACCAGCGCGATCGGCGAATGGCGGTCCCGCGCATAGGGCGACAGGCCGCGCGCCACGCCATGCACCCATTCGGCGCCGAGCCGGGTCTTGCCGGCGCCGCGGCCGCCCACCACCAGCCAGCCGTCCCGCGCGCGCGGTTGCAGCCGCCAGAGCGGATATTGCGGATGGCGTGCCAGGCCGGGCCAGCCGTCGACATGGCGCTCAATCGTCCTCGCCCGGACGGTATCCGGCAGCGACCAGTCGCCGTGCCTCCAGCGCAGCCAGTTCAACGATGCGGTCATTGACGCGTCGCGTGAGGTCGGCAAGGTCGGCGGCTTCGGTTTCATCATCGTCCTTCGCCCGTTCTTTCGCGAGCGTTTCCCAGCGTTCCATCATGCGGGCGAAGGCCGACAGGCCGTCGATCTGCTTCTTGTCCAGCCGGCCGCCGGTGCGTTCGGCGCGCGCGATCAGCGCCGCCACCTGGCGCGCCACGAAGGCGCTGGCGCCGGCCAGCACCGCCACCGGGTCGGAACCGTCCACCACCGGCAGGGCGGCCACGGCCGCGTCCCGCGCGGGCATCGCCGAGGCCACGAAGGCGGCGCCGTCCAGCCCGCGATCCATCGGGTCGGTTCCGTCGACGCGGTCGATCCCCGCGGCCGTGCCGCTTCCTTCGGCCGCGCCGGGCGGCCAGGGGGCCTCGTCCAGATCCCGCAAGGCCGCGTTGACGGCGATGATCTCGCGCTGCAGCGCCTGCAGGCGCCCGGAGCGCCAGTCGATGCACTTCCAGTTCTCGGCCGCCGCGCGGGCATGCACCGCGCTGACGTCCACGCCCAGCATGGCGGCCACCCGCCCCCTGGTCGTGGTCGCGCCCTCGCTGACGGCGCGACCCACCATCCATTGCAGCACCGTCGCGCGCGCCATGGCCTCACCCCGCTGTTTCGTTGATCTGGTCCACCGCATGCGCAAGCGCCCGCACCCGGCCTGTCCATTCGGGGCGGCGCTCTCGAGACGCAATTTTCCGACGATAGCGAAACCCTACAGGATCACCGTCACGGTGTCAAGGACTATTTTCCTATTTCTGTGCTTCTTCGCCTGTCCGTACTGCTCGACACAGGGAGCCGACGCCGCTCTCTGTTAGCTTCCGGGAAACCGGAATGAAGCGAAAGGCGGCGAGATGGACCCCCTGGATATGGGCGTGCTGGACTTCTGCAAGACCATCGGTCTGGCGGAGGCCGAGATCGCGGATGACGAACTGCATCTCGTCGTCGAGGACCACCTGGTCACGCTGGCGCTCGACCGGGTCAGAGGCAGCGTGGTGCTGCTGGCGGCCGCCGGCGAGGTCGGGCCGTCCGCGGCGTCGCTGCGACGGGTGCTCGAACTGAACCATCTCGGGCAGGCGACCGACGGGTTCTGCCTCGGCCTGGAGCCGGGCGGCGACGTCGTCGTGCTCTCGCACCGCCTCGACGCGGAAGCGTTGCGCGGCGGTCGCCTGCATTCCGATTTCGACCGCTTCGTCACCGTCCTCGAACGCTTTCGCGCGGGTTTCGACGCGGCGCCGGAGCACGACGCCGGGATGCAAGAGGCGCCAGGCGGCGACTGGATCAGGATCTGAGGATTGGCGCCGAGCGCGGATGAAAGGGATACACCATGAAGATCGATAGGTTTGCGCGCCTGCTGCAGGAGGCGCCCCGCGACGCCCGCGTCACGACCGGCGTGAACAAGTATCAGAACGAGGAGGCCAAGGCCGGCCTGACCACCGGCGGCCGTATCGTCGAATGGGTCAAGAACCGCAAGGAATACGTCGCCCAGAACCAGAAGGCGCGCAGCGAATTCGCCAAGACGCTGACGGAAACCTACGGCCAGGGTTTCGACGTGAAGCGCCTCAAGATCGCCGGCAACCGCGCGCTCACCGTGGGCGACGTCGCCGTGTGGATCAAGCGGGCCGAGACCTACACCGCCAAGGTCCACAAGCAGAACGAGAACACGGCCAAGGCGACGGTGCGTGGATTCGACGCCGCCGTGAAGCATGTCGCGCAGGACATGAAGTTCACGGCGCCGATCCATCCCAGGTTTCTCGAGGCGACCAGGGTCGTGGTCGAGCAGACCATCGCCAGGCGCCCAGCCAACCTTCCGCCGATCACGCGCGAGGGCGCGCAACGGCTTCAGGCCGAACTGATCGGCGGGCTGATCGACGGATTGCGCAAGCTCGAGCAGAACGCCGACGGATCGCTGCGGTTCAAGGACCGGCCGCTTCTCGAACGCGTCATCGGCTTCGCGCAGCAGACGACCCTGTCGGGAGGCGAATTCTCCCGCGTTATCCAGGAAATCGCATCCAACCCCATCGGCAAGGACGAGGAGACCTTGCCCGAAATCTTCACCCGCGCCGTGGGGTCATCCGTTCACGTCATGGAATTCCTGCGCACGGTCGATTTCGGCGACGCCACCAGCCTCTGCGCCGGCATCAAGAAACTGATGCACGAGGTCGGCCGTGAAATGGAAGAAGCCTCGAATTTGAACAGCACGACATTGAAGAAGAAAAAGCTGGACCCCGACGAGACCGAGATCTACTTCAAAACCGCCATCGCGACCGGCATCCTGCGCCTCGACGATCATGAGGTGACCAAGCTCTCGAACGCGCTGAAATCGCAGGAGGTCGGCGACCTGCGGGGCTTGCTGCGGGGGATCATCGAGGGATTCCCGCAAGACGCACATGGCCAGTTTTTCTACGCTTACGAAAGCGAGACGGAAATCCTCGCCAAGAAGACGGAGACCGTCATTGATTCGATCATCTCGTCCGTCGCCAATCATCCCATGTCGGGCAGCTTCACGAGCGATTCCGTCCACCGGACGGCGTTCAGGAAGCCAGATGACGTCCCCGAGAACATCATGAAGGCGGCCAGGACGCATCAGGGGCTGACGGATGGCTTCCTGAGGAACGCCCTCTAGCCAGGTCACATACCCCTAATCGGGATTCCCGTTTGGCATCGGTTGTGGCTCCCTTCCTTCAAACGGGTGGAGACGATCATGCCGCGTTTCGATCTGACGGATTTCGAATGGTCGGCTAACCAGCCTCTGCTTCCGGCGAAGGGGCTGAACGGCACCTTCAGGCGGCTGCGCACGGGAGCGGCATGGGCCGACATTCCGACGCGCTACCGGCCTTGCACGACCTGCGTCAACCGTTTCGACCGATGGCGCAGGGCCGATCACCGGGCGCGCATTCTCGAAGCGGTATCAGTCGCTTACGACGGCGACGTGCCGATGATCGACCAATCGTCGATCCGGGTCCACCAGCACGCTGCCAACGGCCAGACAAGGACGAGCGATCCCGTTGCATGGGTCGTTCGCGCGGCGGCCTGACCACCAAGATCCATGCGCTTGTCGATGCCTCGTCCACAGCCCCGTCGAAGCCCGCTCGCGCCGGGGCTTCGGGCGCAGCGCTCGCGAGGCCCAGCCGCGAACGGCGGACCACCAACCTTCCGTAGTCCCCCTTGCCCGCGCGGCTTGTCCGGTGCATGAATGAACCCCGCCCGAAATTCGCCGGCATCGCGGGTCAGAACCTTTTTCCAGGGACGTTCAACCGCCACAGGCCATGGAAAACCCGTTCGAACCGAAAGACACGCGCACGCCGCGGGCCGCGAAGCTTCTCGAAATCGATGCCTGGCTCGATTCCACCCTCTACGACGCCGGCTTCTTCCTGCGCGACCGCTGGGAGCGGCTCACCATCTTCTTTCGCCGCTTTCGCGTCACCGGATGGCGCCGCGCGGTGGTGGAGACCGCCTCCGAGGGCCTGACCATCGGCGCCGCCGGCTCGGTCGTGCTTTTCGCGCTGGCCATGCCCGCCTTCGAAGAGACGGCGGGCGACTGGCGCGCCCAGGCCGATTTCGCCGTCACCTTCCTCGACCGCAACGGCGCCGAGATCGGCCAGCGCGGGCTGATCCAGCGCGATTCCGTGCCGGTGGACGAGATGCCCGACGTCGTCGTCAAGGCGGTGCTGGCCACCGAAGACCGGCGCTTCTTCGACCACTGGGGCATCGACTTCGTGGGGCTGGCGCGCGCCATGACCGAGAACGTGCGCGCCAATTCGGTCGTCCAGGGCGGCTCCACCATCACCCAGCAGCTCGCCAAGAACCTGTTCCTGACCAACGAGCGCACCATCGAGCGCAAGGTCAAGGAGGCGTTCCTGGCGGTGTGGCTGGAGATGAACCTGACCAAGACCGAGATCCTGCAGCTCTATCTCGATCGCGCCTACATGGGCGGCGGCACCTTCGGCATCACCGCGGCCACCGACTTCTATTTCGGCAAGGGCATCAAGGACGTGACGCTGGCGGAGGCGGCGATGCTGGCCGGCCTGTTCAAGGCGCCGTCCCGCTTCGCGCCGCATATCGACCTGCCTTCGGCGCGCGCGCGCGCCAACCAGGTGCTCACCAACATGGTGGATGGCGGCTTCCTCACCGAGGGCCAGGTGCTGGCGGCGCGGCGCCAGCCGGCCGACGTGATCGACCGCGACGGCGCCAAGAACCCCGACTATTTCCTCGACTGGGCCTTCGAGGAGGTCAAGCGGCTGGCGCCGCGGCGGCGCGGCCACGCGCTGGTGGCGCGCACCACGCTCGACATGGGCCTCCAGGCGGCGGCCGAGGAGGCGCTGGAGTTTCACCTGCGCCAGCACGGCAAGGATTACGGCGTCAAGCAAGGCGCGATCGTGGTGCTCGGCAATGACGGTTCGGTGCGGGCGATCGTGGGCGGGCGCGACTACGGACTGTCGCAGTTCAACCGCGCCACGCGGGCGCAGCGGCAGACCGGCTCGTCGTTCAAGGCCTATGTCTACGCCGCCGCGATGGAAAAGGGCTTCACCCCCGACAGCGTCATCTCCGACGGCCCGATTTCGTGGGGCAACTGGTCGCCGAAGAACTACACGCGCGGCTATTCGGGGCGCATGACCCTGTCGACGGCGCTGATCAAGTCGATCAACACGGTGCCGGTGCGGCTGGCCAAGGAGCACCTGACGATCGCGCCGATCAAGAAGCTGACCGAGGAGATGGGCGTTGAATCGCCGGTCTTTTCCGACAAGACGATGGTGCTGGGCACGTCCGGCATGACGGTCATGGACCAGGCGACGGGCTACAACGTGTTCGCCAATGGCGGCTATGTCGGGACGCGGCACGGCATCACGCAACTGGCCACGCATGCCGGCGAGGTCGTGTGGGACTGGCGGCGCGACGCGTCGGCGCCCAGGCGCGTGTTGTCGGAGCAGGCGGTGGCGTCGATGAACGCCATCATGGTGCAGATTCCCGAGACCGGCACCGCCCGCCGCGCCGCGCTGCAAGGCATCCGCAGTGCCGGCAAGACGGGCACCACCCAGGCCTACAAGGATGCCTGGTATGTCGGCTACACCGGCAACTACACCGCCGCCGTTTGGTTCGGAAACGACGAGTTCACGCCCACGCGCAACATGACCGGCGGTTCGCTGCCGGCGATGACCTGGCAGCGGCTGATGACGGTCGCGCACCAGAATGTCGAGCTGAAGCCGATCCCGTTCATCGAAAAGCCATTCCTAGACGAGAACGGCAAGACGTCCGGGAGCCCCGCTGTCGCCCAGGGCCCCGACGTGGGTGACGAACCCGGCGTGGCGGAAAGCTCCCCGTTCCTGTCGGCGCGGACAGCGTCGCTGTTGCGCGCCATGTCGGATCTCTTCCGCGGATCGCCCCGGCTGTCGGCCTCGGCCGCGAGCGAAACCCTTTCGTCGCTCTGAGCGCATGCGACCGGTCCGGACCCAGGTCTCCAGGCGGATGCGACGATGATGCGCCTGGTGCTGTCGGTGGCCCTCGTCTTCATCCTGGCGATCGGAGGCGGAGCCGTGTCGGTGCGCTATGCGCTCGACCATATGGCCGGGCTTGAAGGGCTGAGGATCGGTCCCTGGACCGCCTTTCCCGACCGCGGTTCGCCGCGCGCCGATCCCTATTCGAAGGCCCGCTTCTCGCGCAATGCCGAATTGCCGCTCGGCCTGTCCGAAGGCCTTGCCTTCGTGGCGGGCGTCGATTCGGCCGGAGCGCCGTTGCGGCGTGCGTGCAGCTATCGGATCGAAGGCAAGGCGCCGGCCGCGCGCTTCTGGACCCTGCATCCGTCGGTCGATGGCAGCGCATCGCCGCAGCCGCAGAAGCTGCGTTGGCCGGGCCTTCATTCGATGCAGATCCTTCGCCGGGACGACGAAACCTTCGAGGTCATCGCCAGCCCCCGCCCGCATCCCGGCAACTGGCTGATGACCAGCGGCGAAGGCCCGCTCAGCCTTGTTTTCACCCTCTATGATGCGCCGACGATCCGAAATCTCGACGCCAGGGTGGAATTGCCGCTGATCTACCGGACCGTCTGCGAATGACGCGCGCCTTCCACATCATCCTTTTGAGCGTCCTCGGCGCGGCGATCGTCCATCTCGCCATCCTGGTCCTGCTCCCGGTCCTGTCGGAGCGCGATGCCTGGGCGCGCATGGCCGCCCGTAGCGATCTCTTGCGGTCCGTCCGCCTCGGTCCCACCGAGGCGGATTCGCCGGTGCGGCTCGACGATCCGTTCCTTGTCGGGGCGGCCTGCCGTTTCGATTTGCACCATCATGGCGTTCTGCACGTCACGGCCGGCTCCGGCCCGCCGTTCTGGTCGGTGTCGATCCACGACCGGCGCGGCTACAATCTTGCCTCCTTCAACGACCGCACGGCGGCCGGCGGGCGTCTCGACCTCGCCGTCGCCACCACCGCGCAACTAGCCGACCTGCGCCGCGAACTGCCCGACGCGCTGTCCCGGTCGATCTACGTCGAAGTGGACGATCCGCAGGGCATCGTCGTCCTGCGCGCCTTCCGGCCGGACCCGACATGGGAGCCGGTGGTGGAGGCCTTCCTGGCCTCGTTCGCCTGCCAGGCCCGATTGCCCTGACGCCCTCGCTCTTGCGTTGCGAAACGGCACGGGAACCTGTATAGACGGCGCGATTTCCCATTTTCCGGTGGCTTAGTCCCACCGCCCGCGCAGGGATGCGGGCGAACGAGAGGAGTATCTTCCATCATGGCCAACCAGCTCTTGATGCCCAAGGCAACCGCCGTTTGGCTCGTCGACAACACCGCCATGTCCTTCGAGCAGATCGCCTTCTTCTGCCACCTGCACCCGCTGGAGGTGCGCGCCATCGCCGACGGCGAAGCCGCCCAGGGCATCAAGGGCCAGGACCCGATCATGACCGGCCAGCTGTCGCGCGATGAAATCTCCAAGGCCGAAGCCGACCCGAACTATCGGCCGCGCCTGTCGGAGCCGAAGGTCCGCATTCCCGAATCAAAGCGCAAGGGCCCGCGCTACACGCCGCTGTCCAAGCGCCAGGACCGGCCGAACGCCATCCTGTGGCTGGTGCGCAACCATCCCGAGCTGAAGGACGCGCAGATCTCGCGTCTCGTCGGCACCACCAAGTCGACGATCGAGCAGATCCGCGAGCGCAAGCACTGGAATTCGGCCAACCTGGCGCCGATGGACCCGGTGACGCTCGGTCTGTGCTCGCAGATCGACCTCGACCTGGAAGTGCAGCGCGCCTCGCGCGGCATCGCCCCGCAGGCGCCGTCGGGCGACACGCTGCTGCCCGCCTCGATGACCGAGACGCTGGAGGTTCGCACCAACGAACCGGAGGAGGAGAAGGAGCTCGACGCCAGCGCCGTCTTCGCCAAGCTCACCTCGCTGAAGCGCACCCGCACCGACGAGGACGACGAGGACTGATCGTCCTCGCAGACTGTTGAAGATCAGGCCTTCTTGGCCTTGCCCTTGCGCCCCGCCGCGCGCCTGTCGTGGTGGGAACCGCCGGCCGGCTCCGGCGACGTGAAGCGCTCGTAGCGCACGCCCGGAAAGATGACGATGGCGGCCGGCCTGTCCGGCAACGGCCTCAGGCCGCGCGCTTGCGCGTTTTGAGGCGTGAAGGTCAGGATGTTGGTCATGGCTGCGGCGATCCCTGTCGAGGCACTCGGGCACGCTTACGAACGACGCTTTCGCCACACTGCCGCCACAGGGTTAACAGCTCGCTAACACATTGCCGCTAATGCTGTCGTTGGAAGCGCCGGAGAGGACCGGACGGCATGCCCGTCCCGCCCGCCCGCCGGCGCAGCGTGTGTCAGGCGTCAGGCGTAGCTGTGTCATCGGTGTTCCGGGAGATCGCGAATCGCAACGAAGGCGGCAAGTCGGACCGGCTGTTCCGCGCCGCCGTTTCGGCCTTCGTGTCGCTGACGCGACCGACGCGCCGCGAGATCGCCCAGCTCGCCCAGCTCACCCTGCCGCTGTTCGATCGCACCTCAACCGAGGCCCGCCGCTATGTCTGCGCCGTCCTGTCGGATTCGCGCCATGCGCCGGCCGAGCTCGTCCAGCGCCTGTGCGAGGAGCCGGTCGAGACCTGCGCGCCGCTCCTGATCCGTTCGCCGCTCCTGTCCAACGCCGATCTCGTGCGCATCATCGGAGCCAGGGGCGCGCCGCATGCGCGCGTCATCGCCCGCCGCGGCGACCTTCATCCGGCGATCGCCGCGCTCGCCAACGCGCTGGTGCGCGCCGCCGCGCAGGGCGAGGCGCTGGCCGACGAAGCGAAGGCCGCCTCGCCTGCCCAGTCGACCCCGCCGCCCGCGCCATCCCAAACCGCCGCCGCGGCCGCGACCACCGAAGCCCTGGTGCCGGACGCCGTGCGCGATGCCGCCGAGGCGGTGCGGCGCGACCTGCGCGCCATCATGGCCGGCCAGCGGCCGCAGCGCCACGTCACCCCGCGTTCGGCCGAGCGGCTGGCGCACGAGGACGATTACCAGCGGCTGAAGGCGACGCTGCTTTCCGGCAACGCAACCACCTTCCGCGACGCGCTTTCGCAGGCGCTGGGCATCGGCGTCGAGACCGCGCGCTCGATCGCCGCGTCGCGCAGCTATGACGATCTCATCGCCGCGTTCCGCCACATCGACCTGTCGGAGGAGGAAGCCTTCCTTCTGGTCTGCGCGGCCTGCCCGGAGCGGTTTTCGCGCACCAGCGCCATCCGCCTGTTCCTTGAGCGCTACCGCGCCTTCTCCTGCGACGCCGCCACCGGCATCGTGCTTGCCTGGCGGGCGGACCGGCTGTCGCCACGCTCGACCCCCTCGCGCAGCGGCGGACCGGCCTCGGTGCATCCGCTCCCGCCACGCGGCAACGTCAAGGCGTCGTAAGCTCGACCAGGTCCTCGGCGGGCGTCGCCGTGTCCAGCTCCACGAACCAGACGTCGGAATCAAACCGCGCCTCGCGCTCGATGCGCTTTTCCAGCGCTTCGTCGTCGAGCCCCTGGGCCACCACGGAGAAGCGTCGGCCGACCCCGTCGTCCTGGCCCGCCGTCCCGCTGTCGCCTGGCTCCGACCCATAGCCCGTCTGCGGCGCCGGGCCGACCAGCCGGCACAGCCCGTCGCGCCCGCGAAAGACGAGAAAGATCGCGCCCGCCTCCGCCGATCCCTTGCGCATGACGGCCGCGAACCCGCCGGAACTGAACACCCGCCGCGTCAGGGCGGAAACGAAGAACTCGGAGGTCAGGCGTGGCGGCAAGGCGGCTCGGTCTCGCGTGGCGGATGCGCGCGTTGTAACGGGCGCGGCGGATCGGGGGAAGGTATCGTTCGAGGATGCCGCGCGGGATCGGCCACCGTCAGCGATGCGATGAAAAGGTCGTCGTCCGCCTTTCCGCCATCCAATCCAGCAGAAGCGGCGACGTCCGCGGCCTGACGACGTTGCGGATGCTGTTGGTGTCCCGCAGATAGCGCGTCGAAGACCGACCTTGCGCCCTTCCTCGCGCAGGCGCGACATGTCGAGATCGGCGCCTATCGCGGACCGCGCGGCACCTCCCCTCATCGCTCCATCGGCCCCCTCCTCGCCCCTCGCAGGTTGCTTTGCGGGCGCTATGGCAATAGGCAGGGACCATTCAAGGAGACCGAGAGATGCCCAGACCACCCAACTACAATCACGAGCGCATGGAGCGCGACCGCGCCAAGGCCGCCAAGAAGGCCGAGAAGCTTGCCGCGAAGGCGGCCGCCAAGGAGCGTGGCGCCGACAAGGCCGAGGCCGACAGCGCCGCGAAGACGGAAGCCGAGGAATAGGCCGCGCTGGGCACGATTCTACCCTGTCCACCCGATGAAACACCGGGTGGATCGGGCGGATCAGTCCCCGAACGTCGCGGCTCAGGCGTTGGCGGTTTTCGGGTCGGCGAAGACGCCGGCCTCGCGGGCCGCCGCCACGAAGGCGCGCCGCGCCCCGATCGGCGGCTTGTCGCCGTTCCGGACGTCCGAGCAGGCCTGGATGGCGGCGCGGTGCTTTTCGGTGCGCTTGCCCGGCCAGCGGTTCAGAAGAAAATCCGAGGTGTCGCGGGCGTTGCGGAGCGTGAGGAGTGAACCCGTGTCGTCGGCCTTGACGGTGACGGGCGTGTCGAACTGATCTTTTTCCATGGTTGTCCATACGGCAAAGGAAAAGAAATAGCGAGGGACTCCCTGCCCTGCGCCGCAGCGCGCCGAGCCGGCCGCGTCAGTAGAGCGGCACCGGCCCGACGAAGCCCGATTGCGCGATCCACGGCGTCTGCTTGGCCTCCGTCGCCCTGACGACCTCGGCCTTGACCTGCGCATAGAGCTCGTCGAGCTCGACGACGCCGTTGCCGTCGAGGTCGGTCTCGGGACGGGCAAGCGCCGCCACCACCGCGCCCGTGAAGGCGCCGCCGCGCAACAGCGCGCTCTCATAGCTGAACTGCCGGCCCTTGGAGGCCGCGAGCACGGCGATCGGCCGATCCTGCCCTAACAAGACGTCGACGGCGTCGTCATTGCTCGGCGCCCCGGCCGCGCCCGAATGGCAGGCATCGAGGAACACCATGACGCGGCCCGGCAGCGCCGCCAGCCGTCCGGCCAGCACATCGAAGGACAGCGCGGTGGCAGCAAGGTCGGCCAGCCGCGTGTTGCGGTGGGCAAGGTGCAGCCGCCCGGTTTCATCGGTCAGGCCATGGCCCGCGACATGCAGGAACAGCGTGTCCTGCGGCCGCATGCGCGCGGCGATCGCCTCCAGCCGCGCCGACAGCGTGGTCGCGAGGTCCGGATCGTCGAGCAGCGTCTCGACCTCGACATCGCCATAGCGCCCCGGCGTCGCGAAGGCCTGCGCGAACACGCGTGGAAATGCCGTTCATGCGCTGGTCGCTGGCGTCGAGACGTTTGAACAATGTGCTGGTGCGCTAGGGTCCATCGCTTCGATGGCATCGGAGCGCATTCGCATCGCGGCAATCCGGTCCCAGATCGCCTTGCCGGCATCCCAGGCCGCCAACTCGTCCGCTGTCCAGCTGGCGCGGCCTTTCTCGGCCAGGATCGCCGCCTGTGCCGTCAGGTTGCGCTGCTTCCATTCCGGACAGATGGCCAGGATGCGGCGCATCGCCTCGGCCTTGACCGCCTCCACTTGCTCGGCACGCATTTGCTCTGCGGTCGGTGCTGGCGGGATTGGCACCACATACGCCGCCAGCGCGTAACCGTCGCCGCTCTGCCAGCCGGCGTAGGCCGGCGACACCCGGCGGCCGTCGGGCAGGTCGAGCCAACTGCCAGAGCGAACACGGCGGATGTCTGCGCCGTTGTGCGTCAAGACAAGATCGGACATCGGTCTTCCTTTGTATCAGTGCTGGGGGATGGCTATGTAGACCATCCAAAGGATCCCGGTGGCGCGACCAACAAGGGCGTGACGATCGCTACCTTCCGCCGCTACGTGAAGCCGAACGGCACGAAGGCGGACCTGCGCGCCATCACCGCCTACCAGGTCGCAACCGTCTACTACAAGCACTATTGGGCCGCGGTTCATGGCGCCGAGCTTCCAGCCGGCGTGGACTACGCCGTCTTCGATCTTGCGGTGAACTCCGGGCCATCGCGTGCTGCACGGTTCCTGCAGCGCGTGGTCGGTGCAACTGAGGACGGTCGCATCGGTCCGGCAACGCTGGCGGCTGTCTGGAAGGCCGATCCGACCGAGGTGGTCGCGAAACTCTGCGACGCGCGGCTTGCCTGGCGATGCAGCGCAATGAGCGTTTCTATGGCGAAGGTGCTGTGCCACCGGCGTAAGCAACGGAAATGTAATGCAATCGCATAATCCCGCCGATCGGCGTGTTAAAGAAAAACACACCTGCCCTGCCAGCGGCAGTAGGCCAAGCCGATGTAGCGGGCGTGTTTGTCGTAAAAGTCCCGGGTTCGCTCCCGCCGTATGCCCATATTTTGCGTCGCAGCTGACGCGTTGCCTGACCCTCCATGTAGCCGGCGACGACCACCGCGCCATGGTTCGCGCCTCTACGGCGAAGGCTTCCATTCTCGTGCAAGGCGCTGGGCTTCCCGTGCTGCGCGCGCGCATAGTGCTGTAGGATAAACTGGCAAATTTGCCGCTTTGTCCCCTGGGCTTCGCGCGCGTGCGCGTATTGCTCAGCAAAGTCGGGAGCCTGTGAAAAAGGATGCTAAAATGTTCGGATGGCTAAAAGGGAAGAAACAAAAAGAACAAGAAATTTGAGAGACTATGATCCGAGCGGCGGCTGAAGGGAATAGCCGCGCGAAGGTAAATCGCGCCATAGGAAGTGTTGGGATTCAACTCGCCCATGAACCTGACAACGCCCTGTACTGCATCGAGGCATCGTCTGCGATTGTTAAAATTATATCAAGCCGCGCCAACGATCCGATTGAAAAAATGAAGAATTCGGAGGATAAATTCGTTGCAGGTATTTTTTCATTTGTAGTCAGCGATCACTTAACTCGAATCATCGGTGTACCTTTTGAGGCGGTAGCAATTATTGTTCCGATAGATTTATTCGGTGATGATTATGCTAAACACGTCTCATCCTTGGCAGGTTCTTTCAATGCCATGTCCCAGCAAGGCAAAGTGATAGAAGCTATCGGCCAAAATATTGCAAAATGGATTGCAGAGCCAACTGACGAACGTATGTCTGAGTTAATTGCGCTTTATCAACTCTGCAAAAAACACGCCTAGGCGACCAAGAGCGGCGAGTGCGGCGCGGGATGCCATCGTCTGCTTCGTCCGGCCGCCATGTCGATAGTTGCCGTTCGCCTTGTCTTCGGGAGCCCCACCGCGTGCGCCGTGCACCCTGCATACCTTCCAGCCCCTCACCGCGGGCGCGCGGCACCGGCACCCCGTCCGCTTCGCCTTGCCCCTTTTTATACCGCACAAATACATCTGATGCGCCCCACCGCGAGCGAGGTGGCCAGCCTTCGCCCGGTCACTGTCAACGTTGACAGTGAGGAACGAACCTACACCACCAAGCACGGCACCACTGCCACCATGAACACGTCGGCGATTGGCGCGGCTCGGTGAGGCGCGTGTCCTCGAGATTGAGACCACGGGTCTTGGCATCGCCAAACAGGCACTCGATCGCCCAGCGCTTGCGGTAGATCCGGATAGCGGTCCAAGGCTCGATGTTGGTCACGACGATCAACCATTCGCCCTTGAGCGGTTTGACGGCGACATTCAGCAGCGTGGCGTTGTTCGCTGCTGCGTCTTCGCACGTGCCAAGTCGGGCGCGAAAGCTCCGGCCGCGCCTTGTCTGGTGCAGCCTGGCCCGCAGGGTGAGGTCGTGGCCATCCTCCGTTGTGATCCGCATGTTTTCTTTCACACGGATGGCGAACGGGATATTGTTTTTAC